>NZ_JARDVI010000028.1:0-201 GCF_034008295.1 Enterobacter chinensis | reverse complement strand
ACTTGCGGGATAGCGGGCAACAGTGCGGAGTGAACAGAGTCTGGCGACTGATGAATCGTGCCGGGATAAAGGCTCAGGTCGGGTACCGGAGCCCGTGGGCACGTAGAGGCGAGGCCAGTATCGTATCGCCCAACAGGCTCCAGCGACAGTTCAATCCGGATGCTCCGGATAAGCGTTGGGTAATGGACATAACCTACATCA
>NZ_JARDVI010000027.1:0-202 GCF_034008295.1 Enterobacter chinensis | reverse complement strand
ACCTCGCAACGGTGAGCGAAAGCCGCGTTGCACTGCTCTTTAACAATTTATCAGACAATCTGTGTGGGCACTCAAAGTGACATGGATTCTTAACGTCGCAAGACGAAAAATGAATACCAAGTCTCTGAGTGAACATACGTAATTCATTACGAAGTTTAATTCACGAGCATCAAACTTAAATTGAAGAGTTTGATCATGGCTC
>NZ_JARDVI010000026.1:0-206 GCF_034008295.1 Enterobacter chinensis | reverse complement strand
ATCAACCGAGATTCCCCCAGTAGCGGCGAGCGAACGGGGAGCAGCCCAGAGTCTGAATCAGCTTGTGTGTTAGTGGAAGCGTCTGGAAAGTCGCAGGGTACAGGGTGATACTCCCGTACACGAAAGCACACTTGCTGTGAACTCGAAGAGTAGGGCGGGACACGTGGTATCCTGTCTGAATATGGGGGGACCATCCTCCAAGGCTA
>NZ_JARDVI010000025.1:0-206 GCF_034008295.1 Enterobacter chinensis | reverse complement strand
TGTGTAAGCGCAGCGATGCGTTGAGCTAACCGATACTAATGAACCGTGAGGCTTAACCTTACAACGCCGAAGCTGTTTCGGCGGTGAGAGACAGACAATCAAATTTCAGCCTGATACAGATTTAACAGAATTTGCCTGGCGGCTTTAGCGCGGTGGTCCCACCTGACCCCATGCCGAACTCAGAAGTGAAACGCCGTAGCGCCGAT
>NZ_JARDVI010000024.1:0-206 GCF_034008295.1 Enterobacter chinensis | reverse complement strand
TAGCCTTGGAGGATGGTCCCCCCATATTCAGACAGGATACCACGTGTCCCGCCCTACTCTTCGAGTTCACAGCAAGTGTGCTTTCGTGTACGGGACTGTCACCCTGTACCGTGCGACTTTCCAGACGCTTCCACTAACACACAAGCTGATTCAGACTCTGGGCTGCTCCCCGTTCGCTCGCCGCTACTGGGGGAATCTCGGTTGAT
>NZ_JARDVI010000023.1:0-235 GCF_034008295.1 Enterobacter chinensis | reverse complement strand
CAGTAAAAATCTCTGCAGGCTTGTAGCTCAGGTGGTTAGAGCGCACCCCTGATAAGGGTGAGGTCGGTGGTTCAAGTCCACTCAGGCCTACCAAACTCCTTTTAAAGGATGAGCGGTACAGAGATTACAAACGATGGGGCTATAGCTCAGCTGGGAGAGCGCCTGCCTTGCACGCAGGAGGTCTGCGGTTCGATCCCGCATAGCTCCACCATCCTTTTACTGCGAAAAACAAGAA
>NZ_JARDVI010000022.1:0-247 GCF_034008295.1 Enterobacter chinensis | reverse complement strand
CATCAAATTGCGAAAATTTGAGAGACTCGAACACACATAACATGTGTGTCGTTTCAATTTTCAGCTTGATCCAGATTTTTAAAGAGCAAAACTTCTTAATGCACTCAAAAGTACATTCAGAAGTTCATCATTCATCAGACAATCTGTGTGAGCACTACAAAGGCAGGTTCTTTAAGGTAAGGAGGTGATCCAACCGCAGGTTCCCCTACGGTTACCTTGTTACGACTTCACCCCAGTCATGAATCAC
>NZ_JARDVI010000021.1:0-302 GCF_034008295.1 Enterobacter chinensis | reverse complement strand
CAGTAAAAATCTCTGCAGGCTTGTAGCTCAGGTGGTTAGAGCGCACCCCTGATAAGGGTGAGGTCGGTGGTTCAAGTCCACTCAGGCCTACCAAATTCTTGCCGATGCTGCGTTGCGGCGACACTCACATACTTCAGTATGCTTCGTGTCACCACGCCTTGCCTCAACAAGAATTAGCGGTACAGAGATTAGTGTATACGATGGGGTTATAGCTCAGCTGGGAGAGCGCCTGCCTTGCACGCAGGAGGTCTGCGGTTCGATCCCGCATAGCTCCACCATCCTTTTACTGCGAAAAACAAGAA
>NZ_JARDVI010000020.1:0-388 GCF_034008295.1 Enterobacter chinensis | reverse complement strand
CCTGACCCCATGCCGAACTCAGAAGTGAAACGCCGTAGCGCCGATGGTAGTGTGGGGTCTCCCCATGTGAGAGTAGGGAACTGCCAGGCATCAATCAGAAGAACCCCGTACCGTAAGGTGCGGGGTTTTTTGCTTTGGGCGCAGAAAAACCAGTAGTGCTGCGGGTTTAGTAGGCCGGATAAGGCAAAGCCGCCATCCGGCAAAGCAGACTGCACGATCCCACGGCAAAGAGAAACAAGAATACTAAAGAAGGGATTTATAAACGCAGAAAAGCAAAAACCCAGCCATAGGCTGGGTTCTTTAAATAGTGGTGCCCGGACTCGGAATCGAACCAAGGACACGGGGATTTTCAATCCCCTGCTCTACCGACTGAGCTATCCGGGCAACG
>NZ_JARDVI010000019.1:0-748 GCF_034008295.1 Enterobacter chinensis | reverse complement strand
TGATGTAGGTTATGTCCATTACCCAACGCTTATCCGGAGCATCCGGATTGAACTGTCGCTGGAGCCTGTTGGGCGATACGATACTGGCCTCGCCTTTGCGTGCCCGCGGGCTCCGGTACCCGACCTGAGCCTTTATCCCGGCACGATTCATCAGTCGCCAGACTCTGTTCACTCCGCACTGTTGCCCGCTATCCCGCAAGTCCAGATGGATCTTGCGATAACCATAAACGCAACCGGACTCCAGCCAGAACTGTTTGATCTGTCCCGTCAGTCTCAGATCTACCTGGTGGCGCTGAAAATACGGTTGCTTAAACCAGGCGTAAAAGCCACTGGGATGAACATCCAGCACCCTGCAGAGCAGACGAACAGGCCAGCAACGGGAGTTGTCACGAATAAAGGCGTACCTCAGTCGGACAGCTTTGCGAAGTACGCTGCGGCTTTTTTAATATGTCCCGTTCGTCAGTAACCCGCTTCAACTCCTTCTGGAGTCGGCGGATCTCGGCCTGAGCATCTGACTGTTCTTTATTAGTGGATGAGTCCGGACCGTACTTCTTTATCCAGGCGTAAAGGCTGTGGGTGGTGATATCGAGACGTGTTGCAACGCTGGAAACAGAATGACCGCGATCAATAACCTGTTTGACTGCTTCAATTTTAAACTCTTCGGGATAACGTTTACCGCTCATGGGCACCTCTCTTTAAGTCATCTTAAATGACTCCGAGGTGTCTGTTAAACCCGTGGCGATTCAAA
>NZ_JARDVI010000018.1:0-783 GCF_034008295.1 Enterobacter chinensis | reverse complement strand
GATTATGCTCAACCGAATTACCGTTCAGCTCCCGGTCGAGGGGCTGCTCTTCTGGAAACTCTCCGGCCGCGAGGCGATGTCCGAGTCGTTCGCCCTGACGCTGACCCTGCTTGGCACGGATGCGCGCATTGACCGCAGCAAATTGCTCGGGCAGCCGGTCACGGTGACCATCCCGACGCAGAACCTGCTTACCTCCCGCTATATCAACGGCAAAGTCACGCGCGTGGCGGTGAGCGCCGTTGAGCTGACGGGCACCCGCTACGCGGTGTACCAGCTGACGGTGGAGCCGGACCTGTGGCCGATGAAGCGCGACCGTAACCTGCGTATCTTCCAGGGGCAGACGGTGCCGCAGATAGTGAAAACCCTGCTGGGGGAACATCAGGTCAACGTGGAGGATAAGCTCACCGGCAGCTACCGCGTATGGGACTATTGCGTGCAGTATCAGGAGTCGAGCCTGGACTTCATCAGCCGCCTGATGGAGCTGGAGGGGATTGCGTATCACTTCAGCCACGAGGCGGACAAACACACCCTGGTGCTCACCGACGCCGCCACCCAGCACCAGCCGTTCAGCGGCTACGAGGTGATTCCGTATCACCAGACGCCGTCCGGCGGCAGCACGGACGAAGAGGGCATCAGTCAGTGGGCGCTGGAGGACAGCGTGACGCCGGGGATTTACAGCCTCGACGACTATGACTTCCGCAAGCCGAACGCGTGGCTGTTCCAGGCGCAGCAGAACCCGGCGTCGCCGAAGCCGGGCAGCATTGACGTCTACGACTGGCCGGG
>NZ_JARDVI010000017.1:0-856 GCF_034008295.1 Enterobacter chinensis | reverse complement strand
ACTTTGTGATTCATGACTGGGGTGAAGTCGTAACAAGGTAACCGTAGGGGAACCTGCGGTTGGATCACCTCCTTACCTTAAAGAACCTGCCTTTGTAGTGTCCACACAGATTGTCTGATGAAAAGTAAATAGCAAGGCGTCTTGCGATTGAGACTTCAGTGTCCCCTTCGTCTAGAGGCCCAGGACACCGCCCTTTCACGGCGGTAACAGGGGTTCGAATCCCCTAGGGGACGCCACTTGCTGGTTCGTGAGTGAAAGTCACCTGCCTTAATATCTCAAAACTCATCTTCGGGTGACGTTTGAGATATTTGCTCTTTAAAAATCTGGATCAAGCTGAAAATTGAAACGACACACATGTTATGTGTGTTCGAGTCTCTCAAATTTTCGCAATTTGATGATGAATCGAAAGAAACATCTTCGGGTTGTGAGGTTAAGCGACTAAGCGTACACGGTGGATGCCCTGGCAGTCAGAGGCGATGAAGGACGTGCTAATCTGCGAAAAGCGCCGGCGAGGTGATATGAACCTTTGACCCGGCGATGTCCGAATGGGGAAACCCAGTGTGATTCGTCACACTATCGTTAACTGAATACATAGGTTAACGAGGCGAACCGGGGGAACTGAAACATCTAAGTACCCCGAGGAAAAGAAATCAACCGAGATTCCCCCAGTAGCGGCGAGCGAACGGGGAGCAGCCCAGAGTCTGAATCAGCTTGTGTGTTAGTGGAACGGTCTGGAAAGTCCGGCGATACAGGGTGACAGCCCCGTACACGAAAGCACACTTGCTGTGAACTCGAAGAGTAGGGCGGGACACGTGGTATCCTGTCTGAATATGGGGGGACCATCCTCCAAGGCTAA
>NZ_JARDVI010000015.1:0-1644 GCF_034008295.1 Enterobacter chinensis | reverse complement strand
AGGCGAGGCCAGTATCGTATCGCCCAACAGGCTCCAGCGACAGTTCAATCCGGATGCTCCGGATAAGCGTTGGGTAATGGACATAACCTACATCAGGACCCACGAAGGCTGGCTGTATCTTGCTGTGGTTGTTGATCTGTTCTCACGCAAAATTATCGGCTGGTCAATGCAATCCCGGATGACAAAGGACATTGTCCTGAACGCACTGCTGATGGCTGTATGGCGGCGTAATCCCCAAAAACAGGTGCTGGTTCACTCGGACAGTAATAATGTCCGTGTCAGTATTCATCATCCCACTTGCTGTTTCTTTAGTCAGATGAGATCACTGATGCAGTGAAGACTCCCCGGTTTCCTGACTCTCACTCTGAACGACCAGAAATGTGTCTTTCCCTGGACCCGTCGGTTACCGGGAAGTACTTCATGCGAGGCTTCTCCTCACCGATGCGCGTGACTCAAGAAGGGCCTGACGGCTTGTCTCTTTACTGTCCTGTCCGGGTTATCGTCAGGAGAAATGGCGAAATATTCCGGAGCAGGAAATGACTAATGGCGAACATAAAACCCATTCAATCACTGTCCGTTGTTGGCGGCGTTGATACCCATAAAGATTTACATGTCGCTGCTGTAGTTGATCAAAACAACCGCGTTCTGGGCAGCGAATTTTTCGCGACAACACGGCAGGGATACAGAAAAATGCTGGCCTGGATGTTATCTTTCGGCACGATTGAGCGTATCGGTGTTGAATGTACTGGCTCATATGGTGCAGGCTTGTTGCGCTACCTTCAGAGTGCCAAAATCGAAGTACTGGAGGTGACAGCCCCGGATAAAATGGAGCGTCGTAAACGGGGTAAAAGCGATACGATCGATGCAGAAAGCGCTGCCCACGCTGCACTCTGCAGAATACGCACCGTCACGCCAAAAACACGTAGTGGAATGATCGAAGCACTACGCGTCCTGAAAGTCTGCCGCAAAACAGCTGTCGCGGCACGACGCATTGCACTACAAATGATCCAGATGAATATCGTGTCAGCTCCTGATGAGTTACGTGATCAGATACGTCATCTCACGAGGATGCATTTGATTCGTACGCTGGCCTCATGGCGACCCGATGTTACCGCCTATCGGAATGTTCAGGATGCCTATCGTATAGCACTGAAATCGCTGGCCCGCAGATATCTTGAGTTGCATGATGAAATAGCCGATCTGGATGTCATGATAACGTCAATTGTTGATGAGTTGGCACCAGAGCTTATCAGGCGCAAAGCGGTGGGATACGAATGTGCATCGCAACTTTTGATTACCGCCGGAGATAATCCTCAGCGCCTGACTTCGGAGTCTGGTTTTGCGGCTTTATGTGGCGTCAGTCCAGTTCCCGTATCCTCCGGTAAAACAAATCGGCACAGACTTAACCGCGGTGGTGATCGTGCCGCCAATAGCGCCCTACATATTATTGCTATTGGGCGATTACGTACCGATACGAAAACACAGGAATATATCGCCAGACGGATAGCTGAAGGTCACTCAAAAATGGAAGCGCTGCGTTGCCTTAAACGTTATATCTCGCGTGAAGTTTTTACGCTGCTACGTAATCAAAATCGGCTGATCAACAGTACTCAAATAACAACTTGACTCTTAGAAGGGCGTCCA
>NZ_JARDVI010000014.1:0-1910 GCF_034008295.1 Enterobacter chinensis | reverse complement strand
GGGCGAACGACTCGGACATCGCCTCGCGGCCGGAGAGTTTCCAGAAGAGCAGCCCCTCGACCGGGAGCTGAACGGTAATTCGGTTGAGCATAATCGTTATTCCGTAAATGCAACATCTTTGTTTCAGCGGCCACGAAGCAGCGTCAATCGCAACGCTTACTTAAGCCACAGGCCTGAAAACATAAGGACACACCCTAACGAGAGAAGGAGTTTAGCGAAGACAAATAAGGGCGGCGCTACGGTGCGTGACATCAGGGAGATCTTTTCATAATTGCGAAAATTCATTTTTTTATGCGCGGCCATAACGCCTGAAAATAGAGTACACAGCAAAGCGACGGCAAATTTCATACCCCAGACGCACAGGAGAGACATAGAAATGATGATGGTGTATTTTTTTGCCACCGCTACAGGGAATAATAAAAATGACTGCGCCAGCCATTTCAAAAAGAAACCAATGACAACCGTAGAAAGCAGAGCAAGCACCAACATCAGGCCCGTTATGATCCACTGTTTTTTATTAAATAAGTTCTTTTCATTCCAGATAACCGCCAGCGTCAGGATCAAAAAGAAAAGAAAGAAAAACCAGTGCATTACAATTTATCCTATCGACTACCCCGTCGCCTTACGGTGACGGGGTAGTCGGTTATGAGCCAGCCTGAATACGTTTACTTATTGGCGTTGAAAACAAAAAAGCCATCCACTTCCTGCTGGATTGCCGTCTGGTGGGATGCCCCAGGAGGATTGATCGCATTGCTTCCACCGGTAGGATTCAGATGCAGTTCACCGCCAAGCGTGTTTATTTGCGCATTCTGCTTAGCAGTAAAGTTGAAGTTATTGCCAATGATATTAACGCTTCCATCTTTCGATAATTCAATGGCGCTTTCACCGCACTCCAGCCTCAGTGTATTACCCGCCGAAAGTATATAATCGTTAACCACTTTGTCACTGCGACTGTTACCCGTCAGGCAAACGACGTCCCCTTTAACGCCCGCTTTCTGATTTTTTACAACCCGTAAGGTTTCATCTTCTCCCACATATTGGGTTCGATTCTTTTCAGTCGAATGGGATTCATCATTTTTGACGTTGATATCCAGGTTGCGTTCGGCCTGGAGCCACACCTGCTCGCCCCCCGCCTTGTCTTCAAAGCGCAGGGCGTTGGCGTTGTCGACGGAGCCGTCTTTCGTCCGGCTCATAAAGCCCATCTGCGTCGCCGCTGCCGGCAGCGCCCACGGCGGCATGCTGGCTTCGTTATACACGCGACCGGTAATGATAGGACGGTCCGGGTCGCCGTTGATAAAGTCCACCACCACCTCATCGCCCACGCGCGGAATTTGCACCCCGCCGTAGCCCTGGCCCGCCCACGCGCTCGACACGCGCACCCAGCAGGAGCTGGTGTCGTCCCCCTTCGCCAGACGGTCCCAGTGGAACTTCACCTTCACGCGACCGTATTTGTCCGTCCAGATACTCTCCCCCTGCGGCCCCACGACTTTCGCCGTCTGCGGGCCGTAGGTGCGCGGCCACGCCGTGCTCTGCGCCGGACGGTACGACACCGACGCCGGGATGACCGTGAAATCGGTGCGGTGAATGGTTTCACCCTCGCCGCTGGCGTAGCGGTTCTCCTCGAAGTGGTATCCGGCCGCCGTCACCAGATACTGGCCGTTATCGCTGAAGAACGGCGCGTTAGTCAGGGTGAAGATGTGGCCCGGCGCAATGCCCGCCGCCGTGGCGGTGGCCTGAATCTGCTGGTGCTCAACCTGCCAGCGCTCCTGGCGAATGCGGGCGTAGAACTCCGCATGACCCGTCTCGACAAATCTTCCCGGCCAGTCGTAGACGTCAATGCTGCCCGGCTTCGGCGACGCCGGGTTCTGCTGCGCCTGGAACAGCCACGCGTTCGGCTTGCGGAAGTCATA
>NZ_JARDVI010000013.1:0-2591 GCF_034008295.1 Enterobacter chinensis | reverse complement strand
AAACAGCTTCGGCGTTGTAAGGTTAAGCCTCACGGTTCATTAGTATCGGTTAGCTCAACGCATCGCTGCGCTTACACACCCGACCTATCAACGTCGTAGTCTTCAACGTTCCTTCAGGACCCTTAAAGGGTCAGGGAGAACTCATCTCGGGGCAAGTTTCGTGCTTAGATGCTTTCAGCACTTATCTTTTCCGCATTTAGCTACCGGGCAGTGCCATTGGCATGACAACCCGAACACCAGTGATGCGTCCACTCCGGTCCTCTCGTACTAGGAGCAGCCCCCCTCAATTCTCCAGCGCCCACGGCAGATAGGGACCGAACTGTCTCACGACGTTCTAAACCCAGCTCGCGTACCACTTTAAATGGCGAACAGCCATACCCTTGGGACCTACTTCAGCCCCAGGATGTGATGAGCCGACATCGAGGTGCCAAACACCGCCGTCGATATGAACTCTTGGGCGGTATCAGCCTGTTATCCCCGGAGTACCTTTTATCCGTTGAGCGATGGCCCTTCCATTCAGAACCACCGGATCACTATGACCTGCTTTCGCACCTGCTCGAGCCGTCACTCTCGCAGTCAAGCTAGCTTATGCCATTGCACTAACCTCCTGATGTCCGACCAGGATTAGCTAACCTTCGTGCTCCTCCGTTACTCTTTGGGAGGAGACCGCCCCAGTCAAACTACCCACCAGACACTGTCCGCAACCCGGATTACGGGTCTACGTTAGAACACCAGCCATTAAAGGGTGGTATTTCAAGGGCGGCTCCACGCAGACTGGCGTCCACGCTTCAAAGCCTCCCACCTATCCTACACATCAAGGACCAGTGTTCAGTGTCAAGCTATAGTAAAGGTTCACGGGGTCTTTCCGTCTTGCCGCGGGTACACTGCATCTTCACAGCGAGTTCAATTTCACTGAGTCTCGGGTGGAGACAGCCTGGCCATCATTACGCCATTCGTGCAGGTCGGAACTTACCCGACAAGGAATTTCGCTACCTTAGGACCGTTATAGTTACGGCCGCCGTTTACCGGGGCTTCGATCAAGAGCTTCGCGTTGCCGCTAACCCCATCAATTAACCTTCCGGCACCGGGCAGGCGTCACACCGTATACGTCCACTTTCGTGTTTGCACAGTGCTGTGTTTTTAATAAACAGTTGCAGCCAGCTGGTATCTTCGACTGATTTCAGCTCCACCCGCAGGGGCTTCACCTACATATCAGCGTGCCTTCTCCCGAAGTTACGGCACCATTTTGCCTAGTTCCTTCACCCGAGTTCTCTCAAGCGCCTTGGTATTCTCTACCTGACCACCTGTGTCGGTTTGGGGTACGATTTGATGTTACCTGATGCTTAGAGGCTTTTCCTGGAAGCAGGGCATTTGTTACTTCAGCACCGTAGTGCCTCGTCATCACACCTCAGCGTTAATAAACGACCGGATTTACCTAATCGTTCCGCCTACATGCTTAAACCGGGACAACCGTCGCCCGGCTAACATAGCCTTCTCCGTCCCCCCTTCGCAGTAACACCAAGTACAGGAATATTAACCTGTTTCCCATCGACTACGCCTTTCGGCCTCGCCTTAGGGGTCGACTCACCCTGCCCCGATTAACGTTGGACAGGAACCCTTGGTCTTCCGGCGAGCGGGCTTTTCACCCGCTTTATCGTTACTTATGTCAGCATTCGCACTTCTGATACCTCCAGCACCCCTCACAGGACACCTTCAACGGCTTACAGAACGCTCCCCTACCCAACAACGCATAAGCGTCGCTGCCGCAGCTTCGGTGCATGGTTTAGCCCCGTTACATCTTCCGCGCAGGCCGACTCGACCAGTGAGCTATTACGCTTTCTTTAAATGATGGCTGCTTCTAAGCCAACATCCTGGCTGTCTGTGCCTTCCCACATCGTTTCCCACTTAACCATGACTTTGGGACCTTAGCTGGCGGTCTGGGTTGTTTCCCTCTTCACGACGGACGTTAGCACCCGCCGTGTGTCTCCCGTGATAACATTCTTCGGTATTCGTAGTTTGCATCGGGTTGGTAAGCCGGGATGGCCCCCTAGCCGAAACAGTGCTCTACCCCCGAAGATGAGTTCACGAGGCGCTACCTAAATAGCTTTCGGGGAGAACCAGCTATCTCCCGGTTTGATTGGCCTTTCACCCCCAGCCACAAGTCATCCGCTAATTTTTCAACATTAGTCGGTTCGGTCCTCCAGTTAGTGTTACCCAACCTTCAACCTGCCCATGGCTAGATCACCGGGTTTCGGGTCTATACCCTGCAACTTAACGCCCAGTTAAGACTCGGTTTCCCTTCGGCTCCCCTATACGGTTAACCTTGCTACAGAATATAAGTCGCTGACCCATTATACAAAAGGTACGCAGTCACACCACGAAGGTGCTCCCACTGCTTGTACGTACACGGTTTCAGGTTCTTTTTCACTCCCCTCGCCGGGGTTCTTTTCGCCTTTCCCTCACGGTACTGGTTCACTATCGGTCAGTCAGGAGTATTTAGCCTTGGAGGATGGTCCCCCCATATTCAGACAGGATACCACGTGTCCCGCCCTACTCTTCGAGTTCACAGCAAGTGTGCTTTCGTGTACGGG
>NZ_JARDVI010000012.1:0-20434 GCF_034008295.1 Enterobacter chinensis | reverse complement strand
TATGACTTCCGCAAGCCGAACGCGTGGCTGTTCCAGGCGCAGCAGAACCCGGCGTCGCCGAAGCCGGGCAGCATTGACGTCTACGACTGGCCGGGCCGCTTTGTCGAGACCGGGCATGCGGAGTTCTACGCCCGCATTCGCCAGGAGCGCTGGCAGGTGGAGCATCAGCAGATTCAGGCCACCGCCACGGCGGCGGGCATTGCGCCGGGCCACATCTTCACCCTGACCAACGCGCCGTTCTTCAGCGATAACGGCGAGTATCTGGTGACGGCGGCCGGGTATCACTTCGAGGAGAACCGCTACGCCAGCGGCGAGGGTGAAACCATTCACCGCACTGATTTCACGGTCATCCCGGCGTCGGTCTCTTATCGCCCGGCGCAGAGCACGGCGTGGCCGCGCACCTACGGCCCTCAGACGGCGAAAGTCGTGGGGCCGCAGGGGGAGAGCATCTGGACGGACAAATACGGTCGCGTGAAGGTGAAGTTCCACTGGGACCGTCTGGCGAAGGGCGACGACACCAGCTCCTGCTGGGTGCGCGTGTCAAGTGCCTGGGCGGGCCAGGGCTACGGCGGGGTGCAGATCCCGCGCGTGGGCGATGAGGTGGTGGTGGACTTTATCAACGGCGACCCGGACCGTCCTATCATTACCGGTCGCGTGTATAACGAAGCCAGCATGCCGCCGTGGGCGCTGCCGGCAGCGGCAACGCAGATGGGCTTTATGAGCCGGACGAAAGACGGCTCGGTCGACAACGCCAACGCCCTGCGCTTTGAAGATAAGGCAGGCGCGGAGCAGGTGTGGATCCAGGCCGAGCGGAATATGGACACCAGCGTTAAGAATGATGAAACGCACAGCGTCGGCGGCGAGCGCAGCCATTACGTGAAGAAAAACGAGCTGCATCGCGTGGAGGCGAATCAGATCCAGGCGGTGAAAGGCGGAACCGAGATCCTTACGGGGAAAGGCAAGCTGGATGCGGCGGTGGAGCAGTACGTTATCGCTTCCGGAACAAAGCTGAGGCTGGTCTCAGGTGAAAGCGCCATTGAGCTTAACGCGAACGGCAAAATTAGCCTGATCGGCAAAGAGTTTAACTTCTTTGTTGAAGGGGATGGCCATATCACGACGGGCGGTAAGCTGCACCTGAATACCTCTGGTACCAAGCCGGGCACCACGGCACCGGGCGCGGGGCACAAAGGGGATATTGATGCGGCGGTGCAGGCGAAATTCACGCCGCCGAAAGAATAACCGCTTACTGTCTGCCGCCATGTTGTCCATAACGGCCCTTAATATTCTTCAGCAATCTTAGACGCGGATTCATCAATGAAATACACCCTCCAGGAAGGTTCGTTTTCCCTTTTTCCTGCTGCCTGGCAGGATAACAGCATGAACATTATTCGCGATGACGAAAGCGGGCTGTCCGTCGTGGTCAGCCGCGGTGTTATCCCGGATGGCAGCGATTATGAGAAAGAGTTCCACCGCCAGTGGGACGTGATGCGCCCGCAGATGGGTGAGATCGCCCAGAGCGAATTCCAGCGAGTGAAAGCCGGGCCTGACGGCAAAATTACCGGTCTGGAAGTTGAAACCAACTTTGACCATAACGGCCAGCGCCTGTGGCAAAAACAGCTGGCCGTGCAGACGCCGGGCAAACCGGTGTTGATGATTTTTACCCTCTCGGCACTTAGAGCATTCACTGAAGAGGACGAGGTGCGCTGGAGCGCGCTTAAGCAGAGTCTGACGCTGAACGACAACCGGAATGTGTAAGGCATGAGCGATAACAACGCGGCCCGTAAGGGCGACGAGATTATTCACTCCAGCATTTTTGCGGACATCACCAGCATTGTGGCGGAAGGTGCCGCTTATGCGGTGATCGGCGCGGCGGTGGGGGCAGCCGCTACCGTGGCGGCACCATTGCTGGGGGCAGGGGCGGCAGCCGCGGGCGTGGCGGCGATTGGCTCCAGCTGTCTGTTAAGCGGCATTATTGGCGGCGTGCTGGCAAACGTGGCGGGGATCACAGACGATATCAGCAACGCCGCTGAGGGGTTAGGCAACGCGATTTTCCCGCCGTCGCCTGCGGGTAAAATCACAACCGGTTCGAATAACGTTCTGACCAATGCGCTCCCCGCCGCGCGTGCGGCCGGAACGCTGACGCCAGCAGATACCCCTTCACCTGAGCCGCAGTCGCCGGGCAGCTTTGCCGATTACGCAGGCATGCTGCTTTCCGCTGCCGGACAGTTTGGTAGCGAAATGTGGCAGCCGAGCGTGGCGTCTGCCGCTGCGGGGACCTCACCGCTGGAAGAAGACAAGGTGGCGTGTGAAAAGCACTCCGGACCACAGTATCTGGCGGAAGGCTCGAAAAGCGTCTTCATCAACGGCCAGCCTGCGGTGCGTGCGAAAGATCGCACCACCTGCGAAGGGACCGTTTCCGATGACGTCTCCCCGAACGTGATCATCGGCGGCGACACGCTCACGGTTCGCGATATCAAAAGCGGCAAAACGCCAGGTCTGGCGCTGGGGATGATTGCGCTCTCCCTCCTGCGCGGCCGTCCGGGCAAGATCCTGAAAAACATGCCCTGCGCGCTGGCGGCAGCCGGCGGCGGAATGTTGGCCGATATGGCCGTCAATGCCGTGTTTGGCTCCTCGCACCCGGTTCACGCCGCCACCGGCGTGAAGGTGCTGAATGACGATGATGAACTCGATTTCTCGCTGCCGGGCCGCTTCCCGCTTCGCTGGCAGCGCAGCTACAACAGCCTGACCACCCGCGAAGGGCTGTTTGGCCTGGGCTGGGCTACCACCTTTGACAGCTATCTGACGCTTGAAGAGAACAGCGCGACCTGGTTCGACGAAACCGGACGCGAGCTGAGCTTTGAACTGCCCCCTGTCGACCGGGCGTTTTACAGCATCAGCGAAGGCATTATTATCCGCCGCAATGAGAGCGGCGACGTGGCGATTGCCGACGATGACGGCGCGGTGTGGCGTTTGTACAAACCGACACGCGCGAACCCCTTAATCCTGCGTCTGGCCTCCCTGAGTGATGAATACGGCAACGCGCTGCTGACGGAGTGGGACGAGCACGGCAGGCTGGTTGGTCTTCACGATGAGCCGCGGGCGATAGACGTCACCCTGCGCTATGAGGACGAGCGGTTCCCGCAGCGCGTGACTGCTGCCAGCCATTTCGACGGCAACCGAACCTGGCCGCTGATGCAGTGGGGCTACGATGCGCGCGGCCAGCTGGCGAGCGCGACGGATGCCTCCGGCGTCGTTACCCGCGAATACCGCTATAACGACCACGGCCTGATGGTCTGGCACCGCCTGCCGGGCGGGATGGAGAGCGAGTACCGCTGGAAAAAATTTGACCACTGGCGCGTGGTGGAAAACCGCACCAGCACCGGCGACGGCTGCCGCTTTACCTATGATTTAGCCGTCGGGCTAACGACCGTCGAGCACTATGATGGTCAGAAGCGTCAGCACTACTGGAATGCGCAGAGCCTGATCGTCCGCTTCGTTGACGAGCGCGGTGAAAACTGGCGCTACGAGTGGGATGACAACGAGCTCCTGACCCGCCGCATCGATCCGCTCGGGAATGCCGTTACCTTCGTTTATGACGAGATGGGCAACCGGGTGCAGGAGATCGACGCCGACGGTAATGCCCGCACCACCACCTGGCTTGAGCACCGTGCGCTGCCGTCTGCGATTATCGAAGCCGACGGCAGCGCTACCCGGTTCTGGTACGACGAACATCACGGCCTGAAGCGCGTGGTGGACCCGATGGGGCAGACCACGCTGCTGCGCCGGGACGAGTTTGGTCAGGTCGTTGAGGAGGTCGATGCCGCCGGCAACAGCCGCTACCAGGAGTACAACGAGGCGGGACAGGTGGTGCGAGCGACGGACTGCTCTGGCCGCACAACCCGGTATCACTATCATCCGCTGGGCTGGCTGGTGGCCGAGACTGGGGCCGACGGTGAAGAGACGCGCTATCGCTACGACGCTGCAGGGCGCCCGGTGCAGCTCGATCGCCCGGAAGGCTGGACGGAGTCGCTCAAATGGAACGAACGCGGCCTGCCGGTGAAGCATGCTGGCGCTGATGGTAAAGAAAGTGAGTTTAGATACGATGAGGCCGGGCGCTTAACCGCCACGCGAAATTCTCAGGGTGAAGAGGTCCGTCGCCGCTGGGACAGCCGGGGGCGTCTGATTGCCCTTGAAAACGAAAACGGCGAAGCGTATCAGTTCCGCTGGGGAGCCGATTCGCTGCTGCTGGAAGAGGTAGGGCTCGATGGCGTGGCCTCGCAGTATCGCTACGACGCCTGCGGGCGCACGATAGCGCGTACCTTTGCCGCCGGTCATCCCGAAGCCATTACCCACGCCTTTGCCTGGAGCGCGAGCGGCCAGCTGGTCGCCCGCACCACGCCGGAAGGACAGACCCGCTACCACTACACGCCGTCCGGGCTGTTAAGCCGGATTGGGCTGCATCCTGCGCTTTCAGCAGACGCCTGGAGCACCGAGGCAGAGCAGGAGCTTGCCTTTGAATATGATGCGCTCGGTCGCGTCACGCGCGAAGCGGGCGAGCACGGCGAGCTGGCGTGGCAGTACGACGCCCTGGGCAACCGCACCTCCGTTACGCTTCCGGATGGCCGCGAGCTAAAACAGTTCTACTACGGCAGCGGGCATCTGCTCAGCATTGCTCTCGATAAGCTGTCGGTCTCCGACTTTACCCGCGACGAACTCCACCGGGAGACCAGCCGCACGCAGGGGCTGCTGACCACCCGGAGCGAATACGACCGTCTCGGCCGCCTGCATCGCCGGGATGTCTTCACCGGTAACGCCCAGCGCCCGTCGCCGCGTCGCTGGTCCCGCCGCTGGGATTACGATTACCGCAATAACCTGGTACGGGAAGAGCGGGACGATAACCCGTTCAGCTGGTCCCGCTGGCAGTACGACAGCGCCGGACGCCTGCTGGTTCAGGATGGCACGCTGCCCGGACAGGAGCAGTGGCGCTGGGATGCGGCCGGTAACCCGCTCGAAGGATCTGTTGAGAAGGTCACGCACAACCGCCTGACGCAGCTGAACGGCATTCGCTGGCGTTATGACATCCACGGCCGCACCGTGGAGAAGGATAACGGCCAGATCCGCTGGCATTACCAGTACGACGGTGAGCACCGCCTGACGGAAGTGATTAGCCAGCCACGGGATCGCAACAGGCCGCAGACGCAGGTCAGCTTCCGCTACGATCCGCTCGGACGACGCATCAGCAAAACGCGCCGCCAGATGCTGGGCGGTCAGCCAGTCGGCAAGCCGGTCACTACCCGGTTTGTCTGGGAAGGGTTCCGCCTGCTGCAGGAGCTGGACGGGGACGTGCCGCTCACCTACGTCTACAGCGACCAGGACAGCTACGACCCGCTGGCACGTATTGACGGCGCTGATGCCCCGGAAATCTTCTGGTTCCACTGCCAGCCCAACGGCACGCCGGAGCGGATGACGGATATCGAAGGGCAGGTGCGCTGGGAAGGCGTTAACAGCGCCTGGGGCAAGCTGCTGCGGGAAAGCGAGACGCAGCTATCAGGATATTCCCAGAACCTGCGTATGCAGGGGCAATACCTGGACCGTGAGACAGGGCTGCACTACAATCTGTTCCGGTATTACGACCCGGACTGCGGACGGTTTACGCAGCAGGACCCGATAGGGCTGGCGGGGGGGATAAACCTTTACCAGTATGCGCCTAATGCGCTGGGGTGGGTGGATCCGTGGGGGTTGAGTAGATGCCAAAACGAATGGAATGGATTTCAATCTAAATCTAAAGGTGTTTTCAAAACACGTGCAGATGCTTCTAAAGCATATAAATTATGGAAAAATCAAGACTGGCAAAGTTTAGAGTCCTTCATGGGCCCTGGAGCATGGCCTCCAAACCGAGGGTTCATCAAAGCAACGCCGATAACGCTGAAACCTAGTACGAAGATCGATAGATATGGCGGGCGTATCGACAATGGTGTTTTCAGTGATCGAGGAACTTTTGTATCCCCTGCTGGAGCATCTTTTGAAAGTCGAGCTTTACCATTGGATACGTTAGATAAACCATATAAAACATATGAAGTAATTGCACCGGTACATGCAGATGCAGGACCTGCTATCCCTTGGTTTGATCAGCCTGGGGGAGGAACGCAATATGAGCTATCGAAATCTATAAGCCAACTTTTGGCCGAAAATAAAATTAGAGAGATATGAAATTTATGAGCCTGGAATTTTATAACTTCAAACCTAGAAAAACTTTATATGATGGGAAAGAGAATTGTTTTTATGAGTTTTCAGAAAAAATATGCATTCCATTTTTAAATGTGGAAATTTACTTTAGGAATATAGATGCAATACCTCTTTGGAATATCGATAGCTCTTTAAAAAAAGAAATTGCAAGTAATATTACCGGAATAAAGGCTTTAACATTTCATGATGACCCAGATCCGGTTTATAAGTATAATAATCTTGATGTGTATATTTATTCTAGTTTTTTGGAAAGTAAAGAAATTCACATTGTACTGGCGCAAGGTGAAAGTCAACCTGCCAGATATAAAATTATACTGCTAGGTTTTGTGATAGTTGGGTAATGTTTTTGAGGGGTTAAGGCGAGGGGAGTTACTCGCCTTCAGCACGCATCTACATAAACCTTAATGAACGGCATTCGCTGACGTTATGACATCCACGGCCGCACCGTCGAGAAGGATTGGCCTGACCCGCTGGCACTACCGCTGTGACGGTGAATATCGCCTGACGGAGGTCATCAGCCAGTCGCGGGACCGTAACAGGCCGCAGACGCAGGTCAGCTTCCGCTACGATCCGCTTGGGTGATGCATCAGCAAAACGCGACACCAGATGCTGGGCGGACAGCCAACCGGCAAGCCGATCACCACCCGGTTTGGTAAGACGTCGGGAGGTATCCCTGAGGCTGTAATAGATCAAACACCTGTCGGTGATGCGTTGATTACACCAATTATAAATAAATAGAGGTATGAAAAATGGATGAACTTATTTTTACAGGTTTTGGTATTGACATAATCAAAAGAAGTGGTGAATATTTTATCCGATATGATACCGGAACTATTGCTATGATTGAAAAGGAATCGAAAATTACATTAGAAGAGGCATCGAAAGCACAAAAAAGTGAAAGCGATGCTTATGAAGTTATTATTGCCACTCAGACTAGAGAGGGAAAAACAAACCGTTTTTTTCGAAAGAATAATAGATTCTTACAGTGGGTGGGTAATTGATTTTGGTTTTCATAGCAAAAATAATCGGGTGCGGTATAATTGATGGCACTAGAATGTTAATTTATTTCGTTGATGTGCTGCTGGATAAATAATATGTCTTTTTTAGAAAGAAAAGATGCTGAAAAACTTCTCTATAAATTTTTAAAGAATACTTTAAAAAATCAGACTGATATTGATAAACTAATGGGGTTGGCAATTAACCATGAATCTAGCACTCCTATGAAAGGAATAATTTATGAATATGATAAAATTGAGAAAAATAAACTAACTAAACAAGATTTAGATGATCTTAACACATTGATGCATTTTTATGGTCCGTGATTAGAGATAAAAACTCCGTATTTCTAAAAGGATATAATTACAGATCTAGAAAAATCATCCGTAGCGGAAAAGATGATGATTTTTATGATTATTCAGATAAAATATTTACCCCAAAATTAAATTGCGGAATTATTTTCAAAAAAATAAAGGCGCCAAACCTCTTTAGAATTTCCAGAGCGATTTGACAAGTGAAATTTTATATAATATTTCGGACTTTAAACTATAACCTGTCGAGATGATCTGAAACTTTTTTATAAACGTAATGAAAATATTTATTAAGAGCGAAGATGATCGCTGACTTCAATTTTCTTAAAGAAAAAGACGTGCTCGAGTGGATGTGCTGCACTAGAAGCGTACGCATAAGTATACCTTGCTCAGATCTCGCAATGGTCGACTCAACACGCCAGTTAGTCTTTGCGTTAAGCGAGCCAAAGCCATCACCAACCGTTTTGACCATCTTCAATGCGCAGGGCGAAAAACTATTTTGGTCTGCACCTCCTGAAGGCGCATTTTTCTATTACTTAACTTTCAACCTGTCAAAGGAAGTGGTTGTTGTCTGTAGCTATCCAGCAAAACAAAATGGTTGGCATGATTGGTTTTATTCCTGGGATATGAAGCGTAACGCGTTGTCTCGATCGGGCCCTGCGTATTAAGATCACATGCGCCCAAAAAATAATAACAATAAACGGTGGCAAAAGAGGGACTGTATCAGCAGTTCCAACAAGCGGTTTAAAAACAGAGCTAAGAGGCAAAGGATGAGCACGGTTTACATTGTCATATTGACCTATATAAAATCCCTTGAAGAGGTTGACGCAGCGATACCCGCTCATGTTGAGTGGCTAAAAAAGGGGTATGCAGAGGGGATATTTCTGGCTTCCGGGAGACGGATCCCAAGAAACGGTGGAGTCATTATCGCTAAATGCGAGAGTCTTGCTTCTCTTGAAGAGCGATTACGCGAGGATCCTTTTCAGGCGTTAAAGCTTGCGACCGCCGAAATCATTCCCTTTGAACCCAGTATGAAGACAGATCTCTTAGACAATGTGTTTTGACGCCGCAATAAAAAAATCCACGCCAGGGCGTGGATTTTTTTCATTCAAGACGAATCAGACGTTGAACTGTGACTTTAATTTTATTTTTTTTTTGATATTTATATTTTATTAAAAACTTTATTTTCAGCATACTCATTCTTGTACTCATTTTGGAGTCGGCTCGCTTTCGTAATGCGAGTGTCGTAGGTTCGACTCCTATTATCGCACCATTTAAATCAATTAGTTACAGTTTTTTATCTGTATGTAACCTCACTGTATTCTTTCCCGCGTACTTACTGGCGTACTTATTTAGAATTACATCGCTGAGTGCCATGTGCACATCCTCAAACAGATTCTGGCCTTACAGACGCTTTTTCATCTCGAGGGCAGGGTGAGGTTCAGTTGCTGTTTTAAGCACAACAGATAAATGTGTTACGTCAGATCGACTGGACGGGGGGCGTCGCTCTTGAGAAAAGCACTATCCTTCTGCGAGAAACCAAAACAGGGGTACAGCGCTACGTACAGTTATCTGATCAGGCAACCGACTTTCTCAAAGTTCTACGCCTTACCTCTGACAAATATCTGTTTTCTTCGCAAGTCACTAAGAAGCCAATCCAGCAGAAGTATCTAACTAAAACTCATGGCGTTTACGTGAAAGCGGTCAAATGTTTGATATACCTTATTGGACGCCCCATGGTCTGCGACGTACAGTACGGTCAGGGCTATGCGTTTGCAATGTCCAAATGAGGTTGCAGAGGCTGTGCGGGGTTATACGCGCGGTGGTGTTGAGGGGATTTATAACTTGTATAAGTATGATGCCGAGTGCAGGAAATGGTTGCAAGTATGGGCTGATAACTTGGAAAAACTAACAATTATTTAATGTTCACTACTTTTAGGGTTAAATTCTTAAAAAATTTTTTGTACTCTAATGTCGTAAGTTGACTAATGAGCATTATTCATCTGAGATACAAAATCTGACGTTGGTGAATATAGAAAAACACGAATGAGGTTTATTATTATCTTGGGAATAGTAACGACAGGTAAGTAATTAATGGTTGAGATTATTACTAATAGATAATTGCTATAGGAAAAATAATTTCTCACCAAAAAGTAAATAATGATTTTATGTGGAGTGCCGTGAAGTGGCTGAAGATATTAAAAGCGCATTACATGATGCAACACCGTCATGGAACGGGTTCAATTACCAAGGAAAAGTTGGCCTCTATGTTTGCTTGAAAAATATAAGACGTATGATGGATATTCATCCTATTGGTAGCAAATGTTTTAACGATTTTTTGGATTCACATTCGATTGAATATGAATGGATCGAGGATTTTTCAATAAAAAATGGTAGAGACTACGTTTCGCTACATCAGGTTAAGCACAAAGCAGGCGCGAATTTTAGTGAGCATATTAGTGCTATTGTGACAATTTTAAACCGAAAAATAGGTCGATTATCAGAAACTGATTTTGTTAAGTATATTTCTCTGGATATTGATTATAATGATTGCGTAACGTCGCAACAAAGAGCTGATAAGAAATTAAGTGTAATTCATTCTAAACTTCAGTTGCTCATACAACACCAATACCTTAAACCTGGATATACACTTCATGAACATTGGGAAAATAACAAACAAAATGTTCCAGATATGGATAGTGATGAAATAGAATCGTTGCTTAGTAATTTTAGTTCTTTTTCAAGTCGTACTTTTGGAAATTCAAAGATTTATTTCCACACTTCAGAGGAAGTACTCCCTCCTATTAAAGCGATTAATGAGTATGCTGGTATTCCGGAGTATCTACTTGAGTCTGTTCGTTCATTAAGAACATTATCTAGCCTAAATATATTTTTGGCATATGATAATCCAGTCGATTATGAGCTTAAGCTGAGTGATGACGTTTTAAATGTAAAAATAAATAGTCTATTGGCTGAGTTGCTTGGATTGATTCATCCGAGTGAGGATTTTTCGGGTGACGATTTGGCTTTATATTGCACTGCGCTAATTGATGTCATCGATAAACATATTTTAAAAAGACATTCAAATATAAGAAATAAATCTAATATTGGGGAAGGATTTCAAGAGCAAAGAGAGCAGCTTCTGTTTAGCTCTATATTCGAACCGCTCAATGATATAATAAAAAACCAAAATAAAAAACATTGGGAGTTTTTTTGTAAAAAGTCATTTGAGAATACGTATTCTGAATATATAGAATTTCTAAATGAGAATATTGAAGCAAATCCTGAGAATAAAGATAAGTTTATTTTACGGAAAAATAATTTAGATAAATACAGAAGAGATGTGCTGACTAAATACTCTTGCTCAGATTTATTATCGATGCTTTCACCTCATCAGCTAAATGATAATTCATTGGATGTATTCTACTCAAAAATATGCAACCAACATTTATTAAGAACTGTTTTCCTAAAATTTGTTCAAGAATTATCCGAGTCTGGTAGTGATCTTGTCATTAAAGATAAGTCATCGTTAGCATATCACCCATCGACTATAACTTTTATATCTGATGATGACGATGATTTCCGAGTTAATATAATGAAGGTTAAGTATAATATAAATAAGAATAATAAATTCCCCATGTTATTTAACTCATCTCATTTGGTTGTTCAAACAAGAAATGGGCAAGACATTAGTGAAGAGTCTGTAGGGCTTTTAAGTATAGTTGAAACTATAAATAAAGAGAAAACAGTTGACTATCAGTATAAAGCTAATAATGTTGTTTCTTTGAAATTCATATCGATTGATGATGCTGTAAGGGCAATAAATAATGACTAGCATTAAAGAACTAACAAAAAAGATTGCTGTAGAACATAACCATAAAATCTATGAGGTTCCAGACTTTGAGCTAAATATTAAAACTAATATTAATTTATATGTGACCACTAAAGATTTCTTTGATTATTTTATTTTTATTGATATTCCTTATAATAAACTGAATGAAGTTAACGGATCTATTCAAATAAAATTACATGGAGATCTAATTAACAACATTAAAGGAGAAAATGAAAGCGACAGTCATAAATTTGATCTTCATTTTGATAAAAACACAACATTGATAATTACAAGCTTGATTCCTTCTGATGTTTCGATAGAGGACCTCTACCGGGTTGTTTCATCACTTGAAGAAGATGTCTATTTCTTCAAAAAACAGGTGATATATTATTATGAATCTGAAGTAAACATCACAAATAGTATTCTAGCGAATAATGAGAACTGTAGTAATTATTGCAACAGAATAATCTCAGATATAAAAAAGTATGAGTTATTTGTAAAGAGTAAAGATGATGAATATGGTTTCATAGCAAGATTGTTTGAAAAAATACCTTTCCTTTCTTTAACCGTAAATGAAATGGAGTTATTGGATTTACAGGGGATGATAACAAGCAAATTGACCAAGAATGAAAATAAAATGTTACCTGAATTATTGGTTCTCGATAGCGATGAGGCAATAGATAGCTGGATTCTATCTCTGGAGTCAAAAAATGATTAAACTTGGTAAATTACGTGTTAATAATTTTAAATCATTCAAAGATGATTTTACTATTAACTTAGGCTCCACCGAACTGTTTATTTTAGATGGTCCAAACGGGTTTGGTAAAACGACTTTATTTGATGCTATAGAATTATGTTTTACTGGAAAAATTGGCCGTGTATCTAATACTGATAAAAAACAGAAAAACAATCATCTTTTAAAGTATAACGATAAAAAAAGTGCTTCTATTTTTCTTGAGTTATTAGAGGATGATAATACGAAAGTTGTAATCTATGCTCATATACCTCCAAGTACTTCAAAAGAGGAAAATAAACCGGATAAGTGTAGTGTCGCAACTAGATTGTTAAAAAGTTGGCCATCCGATTTTGAAAGAGAAGATGAGTTTTTAATACTTAATGATGATTCACTTGAGAGAATTGTTGATAATAAAGAGCTTAAGAATACCTACGATATATTTAATTACATTCAACAGGAGGAAACTTGTCATTTCCTAAAAAATACAGAAAGCGAACGTCATAATAAAATTAGCTACCTTTTTGGAACAAATCGTCATAACGCCGAGAAGGAAAAATTAAAAGCGATAAGAAATAAATTAGTTAATAAAATAACATCTATTGGAGTGGAGTTTAATAAACTTGATTTAGAAAGAATAAATCTTGATTTAAGTATTCAAAATGAAATTGGTTATAAAGACTCTGATGAAGTAGTGAAGCCATCTGGAAAATTAGATGTAATTAACACATTCCAACCACAAAATTTGGAGCAAGTTAATATACATAGAGGATTCATTGAGAAAATATATTGGATTGCTAATAATAAGCATGTATTTTCATCTATGGAGTTCAATCATTATATTAACTTCATGTGCGACAATAGAAAGCAAGAAATTCAAGATGTTCTTCTTGTTGGACATTTCAGTAACTATGAAGAAATTGAAAAAATCTCATCTCATGTCAATTGGTTAAGCGCACTATCTAATAAGCTCGAATATTACAGCGAATTAAAGAATTTAAAACCTGACGCATCGGGTAAAATAAACTTGGAGATTTTAGATGGATTTACAAAAGCTTTTCCAATATTAGCTTTGCGATATAATGTTATATTAAATCGTTTTGAAAGTATAAGTAAGGAAATAAATGGTCAACAAAAGATACTTGAATCATTATTGAATCACAGAGAAGAGCTAAAAAATAAATTTACCTTGCTAAAATCTCCTGAACATAATCATGAAGAAGTAAAATGTCCATTTTGTGGTGATTTTAAATCCTCTTTGGATGTTCTCATGTTAGAATATGATCAGCAGTCTATTATATTTGAATCACTCAAATCCGATAGTTTGAAGTTGCTTGGTGAGGTTGCAGAAGATATTTTTGCTAATTTCATTCCCAGCTGTATTTCTAAAATAGAAAGATTTGAATTTAAGTATTCTAAATATAGCAAATTATTAAATTCCTATTCCGAAATGAAAATTTCCAGAGAACGCTGGAATAAGATGAAGGTTTTGAAGGATTGGCTGATCGAGAATAATATTGACATCTCAACGGTGACCAAAAAAAATAATGATGATTTTATTGGTGACAATTTGACTATAAAAAATAATGAGTTTATTGATTTGATAAAAGGTTATATTATAGGTAACCCTGTTGATAAAGATTATTCCGATCTCAAAAATGCCATGAAAACATACAGCTTATCAATGTTGTCGGGTGAAATAATCAACAAAAGCAATGATATTGTTAGACTTGAAGACATTAAGATTGATTCTGAATTTGTTCATTTGTTAGGTATGAAATTTAACTCCTCAAGATTACAACAAATCTCTTTGCTTCTTAATAAATTGACTAAGAATAAAGAACACCTTGATAATGTTTATAAAATTGTCAATAGTGTATTTAATAAATATAATGGCTGCATTAAGGAATTTGAGAAAACAGTTGCAAAACAAATCTCAATTCCTTTTTATATATACTCAAGTAAGGTTTTGCAAACTAGGCCGGACGGTAATGGTGCTTATCTGCAATCTGCTGAAAATATCAAGGATAATGCATATCTCCGGTTCGTATCAAAAATAAACGATGATCATGATGCTTGGAATACAATGAGTTCTGGTCAGTTGTCAGGCTTAGTCATTTCATTTATGCTATCTATGAATAAGGTTTACCCTACTAAATTGTCAACTTTGTTAATTGATGATCCTGTACAAACAATGGATGAAATAAATTTGGCCTCTTTTGTTCAGTTATTGAAAAATGAATTCTCAGGTTATCAAATCATTATGTCAACACATGAAAAAAGAAATTCAAACTTTTTTGCATATAAATTCCAGAATAAAACAGCACCTCGTATTGAAAATATGAAAGAAATCAGACTTGGAATGGTATAAATAGGCAGTCAAATTAAATTTAGCAATTAAAAATCATGCTGGCCTATAGGGGGCGTACGTGTTTTTTTTTGATATTTGATGCGGGGTGTGTTTCATTCATAATTTCAAGTTGTGAATGACACATTTTTACAATATAAAATACGTTCTGGTAAGAGTTTACGTTTCAATATTACAATCCATATAAGTTAATGTAAAACTGTCCATTATCACCATCTGTTTTCTGGATGTTATATGTTACCGGTGTTAAATTTATTTTCTCGGGTAAAGTCATTTTTAAGTCGGCTGAGCAAAAGTAGGAATCTAGTGAGGAGTCATGTTTTATAGTTCTGACATTAATAGTCTCTATCTGAATATTATCTGCATCATTAGGCACCATTCCCGCCATCTGTGAGTTCCTGAGTTGATCAAATTGTTTCTTAATTTGCTTTTGAGAAATGTCAACCACAAGGTTTTTAGCATCATTGACCTGCTCCCAGGATTAGATACAACTCTCAGTTAGTAATGTGGGTTGGTTGACCCTGACCCCGAATATGCTCCAGTCATAATCAGGAATAACCAGCTTCATGTTGGTTGCATGTTCTGGCAACCAGCAGACTTTTCAGCAAATTCGGACGGGGTCATCCAGCCCAGCGCAGAATGAGGACGTCTCTGGTTATAGTGTATGCGCCAGGCTTCGATTTTGCACCGTGCATCCTCCAGCGACATGAACCAGTTTACGTTCAGGCACTCCTGCCGCAGCCTGCCGTTGAACGACTCCACTGTGGCATTATCCGTGGGCGTTCCCGGTCGTGAGAGGTCGATGTGGATCCCTCTTTCGTACATCCATTTGTCCAGCATTTTTCCTGCAAATTCAGAGCCATTATCGGTTTTCAGAAATTGTGGTAAGGGACGTCTGAGCGCAATGGCGTTCAGCATCTCTGCGACCTCCGTTGAGCGCAGATTTCGACCCACGCAAATCCCCAGACATTCGCGCGTGTAGAGATCAATGACCGTCAGCAGACGTAGCCGACGCCTGTCAAATAAGGCGTCAGAGATAAAATCCATGCCCCAGACATGATTTGGATACAATCCCTTAGGCTGGGGCTGTCGCCGCTGTGCCGATTCATTTCGCCGTGGGCGTTTGAGGCGCAGGGACAGACCCTGCTGCGATAGAGCCGGTAAATACGTTTATGATTATCCCGCCAGCCTTCCCGCCTGAGCATGACGTGAACCCTGCGGTAGCCATAGTGGACCCGGGTTTCGGTGATCTCCCTGATACGCAGGCGGAGTGCGCTGTCGTCTGCCGCCACAGAACGGTAGCGGAAAGAGCTGCGGCTGATCCCTACTGCGAAACAGAACTGCCGCTCGTTGGCACCGTAACGTGCCTGCAGGTCACGGACCCATTCACGCAGACACGCCAGCGTCAGTTCTTTTTTGCCAGCACATCCTGCAGCATGGCCTTGTAGAGGCTCAGATCGGCAACCAGCTTCTTCAGCCTGAGATTCTCTTCCTCAAGCTGCCGCATGTGCTTCAGCTTAGAAGGGGAAATCCCGCCGTATTTTTTTCGCTAGGTGTAAAACGTGGCATCGGAGATGCCCAGCTTACGGCAGACTTCGGGCAAGCTCGTACCCAGTTCGGCCTGTTTCAGGGCAAAGTCAATCTGCTTTTCGGTGAATCGTGATTTCTTCATCGGCACCACCTCCGCTCAGGGAAGCATTCAACATGCCGGAATTCTGTTTCTGAATGGAGCAGGATTTTGAGTCAGGGTCAAGAAGCATTCGATAACCGCTGCGCTGTAACAAAATAGCGTCTGAATGATATTCAGGAACTGGAACACATTGAAGAAGAAGCTTTCCGTGGTTGCTACAATGCAAACAGCGGAATCCTGCTCTCTCCAACATTCCATAAGTAGGTCGATACGCATCAAATGGGGATAGACCCAGAAACACTAAAGGTTCATTTCAAGCAAGGGATTGAGTATGATGAACGCGCTGGAAGAGGGATAGTTCAACCATTGCATGGCCTTGGTAGAGAGCTTCTTGCTGTTTGCTGGCAGAAGTTTTTGAACACAAAATTACTCAATCTCATATTTGAGAAGTAAAATTACCTATAAACACAGTTATGGATGAATTACCAACATGAAATTCGACATACCTATAACAACGTTACTCACTACATATTTTACGGTCTGTGGATTTGCATACATTTGGGGTTTTTGGTATAGAACGGGTATAGATATTTCGATTGTATTGCAAATATTGACAATATCAGAAATTATTAAGTCTGCGGCCTTATCATTTTTAGTGTTTCTTGGGGCAGCATTTGTGACGATATTCAGTTGCGTCATGACATATACCGATTATAAAGAAAATACTTTTGCCGAAGTATCAAAAAATCCACATGCATTCACATTTTCAATATTTATGATTGCATCAATTCCTCTCACAAGCGGCGCTGGTATTTATTATACACAATGGGCGTTGCAATCAGGAGATAAATTTTACATAGCCAACAGTATGGGGTTTGCAGCTGTAGCTCTATTGTTTACCGGTGTTTGTTACAAAACATTTGTTCTTCCTAATTTGAATGCCTATATAAGATTTTTTACGCTGTTAACTTTTTTTTACTACCCCCTACATTATTTCTACTAGGCGGTAAGTCATATCAGCAAAACTTAACACAATCTAAACCGTTATACATACATAACACTGATAATTGCACATCAAATAAAAATGAAGCATTTATACTGTTAGCAATTTATGGTTCAAAGGGCATTGGGATTTCGACTTCTAGCAATGCCTTATGTATTTTTAGTGATAGCGAAAACAAATACACGCAGGTTAAAGATCTGAGAATACACAACTAAAAAATCCAAGGAGTAAATATGGTTCGTTTTGAACTTATTCAAGCAAAGGCATACATACCATCCAGCGGAATGAATCAAGCTTACCTTCGCATGGATCATTGGAATGACTACTCTTTCGTGACAATGTTCTATTTGACTGTTTTCGATGAAAAGGGAATAAAACATGATATAGGTAACGTAAAGATCGCCTTTAAAGGTCAAACGACAGATACGCCTACTTATTCAAAATTGCCAAACAGCTTTCAAAAACTTGATGATGAATTCTTTTCGTTAGGAGAAGGACTTGCGTTTTATGAGAATATTAGTAAATTAAATAATGAATTAAAGATGAATATTTTGAACAGTCTGCAAGATATAGTGCAGATTCAAAATAAATTACCTATCATTGAAAATGAAGACGTTCTCAACACATCCTTACTCCGAGATGTTACTATTACAGAAATACACGGGCAGTTTTCTCGTATATTGTCCGGTCTCCCCGCGCTTTCTAACTTTGACTTTAACTTCAACAGAACTGGTGTAGAGGGATATAGCGATTTAAAAATACCATTTAAGGTAATAATGAATGCAATTCCAAGCACAAATATCCATGCATTCATTGGCAGGAATGGTTGTGGGAAGACAACCATTCTTAATGAAATGATCGAAGCAATAACCAGCCCCAATCGCGAAGATGTATTTTTTACTAAAAAGGGTAGATTCAGTGAAGAAAAAATTCCAAATGGGTACTTCAGATCACTAATATCTGTGTCGTTTAGCGCATTTGATCCATTCTCCCCCCCCGAGGAACAGCCTGACCCATCAAAAGGTACTCAGTATTTCTACATCGGATTGAAAGGTGTAAATAATAAAAACCTCAAATCTCTTCGTGATCTTCAAATTGAATTTGTAACCTCCCTTATAGGTTGTTTAAGAGTGGAATGGAAAAAGAAAATATGGCTTAGCGCAATAGATAATCTAAGTAGTGATAGAAACTTCGCGGATATGGGATTAAGCATCCTACAAACAAGATATACTAATCTTAGAAATTCTCATGCTCATCATCAGGTAGATAACGTTATTTTTCGAAATGCATTTTTCCAAGACATACAAAAATACTTATCGAGAATGAGTTCTGGCCATGCTATCGTTTTATTTACCATTACAAAATTAGTGGATACAGTCGGTGAAAAATCACTTGTGTTGCTCGATGAACCCGAAGGGCATCTTCACCCACCGTTGCTCGCGGCATTTTTACGCTCATTAAGCGATTTATTATATGCACAAAATGGAGTGGCTATTATCGCTACACACTCACCAGTGGTTCTACAAGAGATTCCCAAGTCCAATGTTTGGAAAATATTACGCTCTCGTGAGGCAACAAATATTACTAGGCCAGACATCGAAACTTTTGGTGAGAACTTGGGGGTACTGACTAGAGAAGTTTTTTCTTTAGAAATTATGAGTTCTGGATATCATGCGTTGCTAGCAAAGTCTGTGGCCAGCGGTCTATCTTATGACGATATACTAGCACAATATAAAAACAAGATTGGCTTGGAGGGTAGAACAGTTTTAAAAGCAATGGTTCTGAGTCGTGATGCAGGGGATAAAAAATGAAAAGAATCCCACCTCATGAGAGATCTTATGCCGAAGTCCTAGCAAAGTGTTCTGAGGGCATGGAACAGCGGAATGTTAAGGCCAATTTTATCGAACAATTCGATTCATTACTGGTCAAAGAAACTGAATATCGTAATTTGTGTATATTGGGACATTTATTTAGATATCAGAAAACAGAACCACTTCATGATAATACAGTTGTCATAGGTAATCTAACGAAGTCAAAACTTATCAACCTTTATGAAAACAATCTCAGAAACAAAGATAAGCCTGCGAGAGTTTACTATGATGAACTTCTTGTTTCATCTGGTGAAAAATGTCCATTTTGTGGAGATATTGGGCAAACTAAAAACCTTGATCACTTTTTACCTAAAGCTCATTTTCCCGAATTTTCAATTATGCCTCTTAATTTAGTGCCCTCTTGCCGGGATTGCAATATGGGGGAAAAGGGGGAAGGGTATGCAATAAATGAAGCTGAGCAGTCACTTCATCCATTCATTGATAAGGACATTTTCTTTCAAGAACAGTGGGTTTTTGCTGACTATATTAATGAAGATGATGGAGCGATAAGTTATTATGTTCAATGCCCACTCAATTGGAGACAAGAGGATAAGGATCGTGCCTTTAATCATTTTAACAATCTCAATCTGGCCGCAAGATATCAGTTAGAAGCAGGAAAGCATCTCAGTGAAGTTATAGATCAAAGGGATTCATTCGCAACGACACTTAAGCAATATGTTCCAACAGCAACCCCTGAAATGATAAGAGATGCCTTTATTAGCGCAACTTTGCAACCAATTATAAATTCTGGTCAATTTCACAACCATTGGAAAAAAGTAATGTATCAGTGCCTAGCTAAATCTGAGATTTTTTTCTCAACATTAATTAATAATGAATGGTCTGAGAATGAGTAATTTATTATGATTAAGTTTTATGCCGGAATTTTTGTCTATTTCGGCATTATTTATCGCTGACTTTAGGATATGTGTCGTCTTTATTCATAAGTTAAGAAGTACGCTAAGTCATATATAATTTGAATAATAGGTGCGAACATGCTTCTTTATATTCATTAGAGCCCAGAGATGAAATTAATATATGAATCGCCACGGATAATCTAGACACTTCCGAGCCGTTGATAATACTGGTTTTCATCTTCTGTCGGTGACATCTGATTGCTCGAACCATGCCGACGCTTACTGTTATAAAACATTTCGATGTAATCAAAAATATCGCTGCGTGCTTCTTCCCGTGTTACGTAGACCTTTTTCTTTATCCGTTCACGCTTCAGTAGCTGGAAAAAGCTTTCTGCAACTGCGTTGTCGTGACAGTTACCTCGACGGCTCATACTGCCCTCCAGTCCGTGTGATTTCAGGAACGACTGCCACTCATGACTTGTGTACTGACTGCCCTGGACGCCCTTCTAAGAGTCAAGTTGTTATTTGAGTACTGTTGATCAGCCGATTTTGATTACGTAGCAGCGTAAAAACTTCACGCGAGATATAAC
>NZ_JARDVI010000011.1:0-80492 GCF_034008295.1 Enterobacter chinensis | reverse complement strand
TGACCCCATGCCGAACTCAGAAGTGAAACGCCGTAGCGCCGATGGTAGTGTGGGGTCTCCCCATGTGAGAGTAGGGAACTGCCAGGCATCAAATTAAGTAGTAAGCCGGTGCATAAATCCGGTGGTTACAGCAGTCTTCGGTGGAGCGGTAGTTCAGTCGGTTAGAATACCTGCCTGTCACGCAGGGGGTCGCGGGTTCGAGTCCCGTCCGTTCCGCCACTTATTAAGACATTAAGCCTGCCTTACTGGCAGGCTTAATGGTAAAAACTTTAGGGGCGTAGCTCAGTTGGTAGAGCACCGGTCTCCAAAACCGGGTGTCGCGAGTTCGAGTCTCTCCGCCCCTGCCATATACAATCCTTTGCTTCGGCAAAGGATTTTTTTTTGCCTGAAATACTGGAAAAAACCCTCTTCTTTATTTTTAGCCAGCATCCCTGCTGGCTGATGTATCAATCCATTACATTGATTTTTAACAGATCTTTTATCTGGGTTTGCTTGTCACTGTTTTGTAGCCAAATTGCATACAGCGGCCTGGTAAGCGTGGTGGAATCCATCACGGTATGCAGCCCCGCTTTGGTGTCTGCCCAGCGAACAGGTAACCAGGTACAACCTTTCAGCAGGGACAGCTGCTGACAAGCGATCTCCGCAGAGCTGGTCGTTAACTGTGGAACATCATCAGGTGCAATCAATCCCGTCTCATGCTGCTGAAAATCTGGCCCCCATTCCAGGCGCAGATAGGTCAGGTCTGTCTTCATCATTGAAGGTTCAGAGGCATAAAGAGCCAGGCCAAACTGACCAACAATCTGGCTGCTAAATTCATCCATCTTGGGGGCTTCAGTCGTGATCAGAAGATCAAGCTGGCGCTCATGAAGTTGTTTAACCAGCGACTGCCGTTGTGCAATTCTGGCTTCAAACTGCAAGTGACCATGAGAATGATACAGCCTGGTAAGCCACTGACTTAGCATACATTCCCACAGGGAAGCGCTGGCCCCTATCGAAAACTCATTGTGCCTCGACGTATGTGCAACCTCTTTGCGTGCTGCCTGCCAGGTATTCATCAGCGTTTCTGCGTACGGGAGCAGTTTCTCACCGGCAGGTGTTAAGCGAATATTGTTGCGATGGCGGGTAAAAAGATTCACACCCAGTTGATTTTCCAGCTGTCGAATACGAAAACTGACTGCCGACTGCGTCAGGTAAAGGGCTTCAGCTGCTCGCCCAAAGTGGCGTGTTCTGCTCACTTCAAGGAAAGTTTTTAGCAATTCCGTATCCACATCTTTCTCCGCAAAATTATTTGTCGTTATGATTTAAATGTTTTGTTTTACACTCTGTCAAGCGTAACTAATACTCCGCGCCATAAATAGCTCGGCCAAAGAATTAGGAGCGTGTAGGATGGCGGAAAGCTTTACGACGACTAATCGTTTTTTCGACAATAAACATTATCCGCGCGGGTTCTCTCGTCACGGCGATTTCACCATCAAAGAAGCTCAACTGCTTGAGCGCCATGGTTATGCCTTTAACGAGCTGGATCTGGGTAAGCGTGAACCAACCACCGAAGACGAAAAACAGTTTGTATCTGTTTGCCGTGGTGAGCGTGAGCCACAGTCTGAAGCTGAACGTGTATGGATCAAGTATATGGCTCGCATTAAGCGTCCTAAGCGCTTCCATACGCTGTCTGGCGGCAAGCCGCAGATGGAAGGTGCAGAAGACTACACCGAGTCTGACGACTAATAAAAAAGGGGCTACGGCCCCTTTTTTTATGCCAGCAATTTCTGCAAATGTAGCAGTAAACGATCGATAGCGCGGTAGCTCAGCGCCTCTTGCAAATGTCTTCTCTCAATGTCAGTGCACCCCTCCACGTCAGCAATGGTTCTGGCCACTTTCAACAAACGCTGCCACGCACGTATGGACAGCCCGAACCGCGTCAATGTTTCCTCCAGCCATCCCGCATCCTCAATGTTAAGAGAACAAAACTGCCGGATCCCGGCATTATCCAGCCGTGCATTCAGCCTGTTCTGACGAGCGTATTGTCGCGTCTGGGCTGCAATCACCCGCTCACGAACATCCGCTGAGCTTTCACCCGTTATGCCCGTCTGCCTGAGCAGGCCCGGCGGGGGAAGGGGGATTTCGAGGGATAAATCAAAACGGTCGAGGAACGGGCCGGATAACTTCCCCAGATAGCGCAACGTCTGCTCTGGCGTACAGCGGTTATGGTTACCCTGGTAGTGACCCGTTGGGCTGGGATTCATCGCCGCGACCAGCTGAAATTGCGCGGGATAGCTTATTTTGGCGCGCGTGCGAGAGATATGTATCTCGCCGGATTCAATGGGCTCCCTCAGCGCATCCAGCACGCGGCGCTCAAACTCGGGCAGCTCATCAAGAAACAGAATGCCATTGTGTGCCAGTGAGATCTCACCCGGCCCGGGAATAGACCCTCCGCCGACCATTGCCGTCAGTGAAGCGCTATGATGTGGGGAACGAAAAGGACGACGGCGCCACTGTTTTTGCAACGAAGTAGAACTGATCAGGCTATATATGGCGGCGCTTTCCAGCGCTTCATGTTTATTGAGCGGTGGAAGCAACCCACTCAACCTGCTTGCCAGCATTGTTTTACCCGTACCCGGTGGGCCAATCAACAGAAGATTGTGTCCACCTGCAGCCGTAATCTCCAGTGCCCGTTTCCCTTGCTCCTGTCCCATTATCTCGCTGAGATCCTCTGGGGCACTTGCTATAACATCATCACACTCCTCCGGCTCGGACAGTTCATGACGCCCTTCCAGCCAGGCACAAACTTCCTGTAAATGCCCCGCGATGAGGCACCCCTTCTCGGCGATAAGACTCACTTCTGATGCGTTTTCATTGGCAACAATGATTTTCCGCCCTGCTCGTATGGCTTCCAGCGCTCCCGATATCGCACCGGGAACGCCTCTTAACGCGCCTGTGAGCGCGAGTTCGCCAACGAACTCGTACGAGCCTAGCCTTGTCGTATTAAGCTGCTCAGAAGCCGCGAGAAGGGCAATTGCGATAGGTAAATCGTATCGTCCCCCTTCTTTGGGTAAGTCGGCAGGGGCAAGGTTGATGGTGATCTTCTTCGCGGGGAAGGTATAACCGCTATTTATTATTGCGCTACGAACGCGATCCCTGGCCTCTTTAACCGTCGTTTCAGGTAACCCGACAAGCGTGAGTCCGGGTAACCCATTACTCAAATGAACCTCTACGGAAATAAGCGGTGCCTTTACCCCGAGAGCCGCACGCGTATAAACAACTGACAGTGACATTTGCACTACCTCCTGGGGTGACTATGCCAGTGCCTGTTTTGTCTGTTTAGCCTCATTTTGCGAATTTACGCAGCCTGTTCAGCGATTTTAAGAGCGTAGTGAAACCATTACATAAACGTGGAAACCACCTCGCAGAATGTAAAAAGCCTCGTTTTGATGGTGAGAACTGCAGTAAAAAAATGAAAAATATTCATTTTCTAATTTCCGTATATAAAACAACGGTTTTAAGAAATATGATTCGCTGCCTAATCAAATCCGTCATAAATAAATCTTGTATTTGATTTAAAAACTGTGATAACTCTTTAGGTATTCCTTCGAACAAGATGCAAAAAGAACTGAAAATGACAGCCCTTCTACGAGTGATTAGCCTGGTCGTGATTAGCGTGGTGGTGATTATTATCCCACCGTGCGGGGCTGCACTTGGACGAGGAAAGGCTTAGAAATCAAGCCTTAACGAACTAAGACCCCCGCACCGAAAGGTCCGGGGGTTTTTTTATGACTTAAAAACGTAAATGAGGAGCAGAGAATGACGACTAGCACAAAATTCTGTTTCTCCCGATTTATGACGGGGAACTAACTATGAATGGGGCACAGTGGATAGTACATGCGTTGCGCGCACAAGGAGTCGAAACAGTATTCGGTTATCCGGGTGGCGCAATTATGCCGATTTACGATGCACTGTATGACGGCGGCGTGGAGCACCTGTTGTGCCGACACGAGCAGGGAGCAGCAATGGCGGCGATCGGTTATGCGCGCGCCACCGGCAAAACTGGCGTTTGCATGGCCACCTCCGGCCCGGGGGCAACGAACCTGATCACCGGTCTGGCTGATGCGCTGCTGGATTCCGTTCCCGTTGTCGCTATCACCGGTCAGGTTGCGTCTCCGTTCATCGGTACCGATGCTTTCCAGGAAGTAGACGTGCTCGGCTTATCACTGGCCTGCACCAAACACAGCTTCCTCGTCCAGTCTCTGGAAGAGTTGCCGCGCGTGATGGCGGAAGCATTTGAAGTCGCGAATTCTGGCCGCCCTGGCCCGGTTCTGGTTGATATCCCGAAAGATATTCAGGTAGCCCTCGGCGATCTGGAACCGCATTTCTCCACCGTTGAAAGCGACAATGCGTTTCCGCATGTGGAAGTTGAAGAAGCCCGTCAGATGATATCTCAGGCGAAACAGCCGATGCTGTACGTCGGCGGTGGCGTAGGCATGTCGCAGGCTGTTCCTGCCCTGCGTGAATTTATCGCGGTGACGCAAATGCCCGCCACCTGCACGCTGAAAGGTCTCGGTGCTGTCGACGCGGATTACCCATACTATCTGGGCATGCTGGGGATGCACGGTACCAAAGCGGCAAACCTGGCGGTGCAGGCGTGCGATCTGCTCATCGCCGTGGGTGCTCGTTTTGACGACCGCGTCACCGGCAAGCTGAATACCTTTGCGCCGAATGCCAAAGTTATTCATATGGATATCGATCCGGCGGAGATGAGCAAACTGCGTCAGGCGCACGTCGCGCTGCAGGGCGATCTCAACGCGCTGTTACCGGCACTGCAGCAGCCGCTGGACATTAACGCATGGCATCAGCACACCGCAGAGATGCGCGCTGAGCACGCCTGGCGTTACGACCACCCTGGCGAGGCCATCTACGCGCCGCTGCTGTTGAAGCAGCTGTCCGAGCGTAAACCGGCTGACAGCGTCGTCACCACAGACGTAGGCCAGCATCAGATGTGGTCCGCACAGCACATGACCTACACCCGCCCGGAAAACTTCATCACTTCCAGCGGGTTAGGCACAATGGGCTTCGGCTTACCTGCTGCAGTTGGTGCGCAGGTCGCCCGCCCGAACGATACCGTTATCTGTATCTCCGGTGACGGCTCCTTCATGATGAACGTCCAGGAGCTCGGCACCGTGAAGCGCAAACAGTTACCGCTGAAGATCGTCTTGCTCGATAACCAGCGTTTAGGGATGGTTCGCCAGTGGCAACAGCTGTTCTTCCAGGAGCGTTACAGTGAAACAACTCTCACCGATAACCCCGATTTCCTCACCCTGGCCAGCGCCTTTGGCATCCCTGGTCAGCACATCACCCGTAAAGATCAGGTTGAAGCGGCGCTCGACACCATGCTGAACAGCGATGGGCCTTACCTGCTTCATGTCTCAATCGACGAACTCGAGAACGTCTGGCCGTTGGTACCGCCTGGTGCCAGTAACTCACAAATGATGGAGAAATTATCATGATGCAGCATCAGGTCGCCGTACAGGCTCGCTTCAACCCGGAAACCTTAGAACGCGTTTTGCGCGTGGTCCGTCATCGTGGCTTTCAGATTTGCTCTATGAATATGGAGACGGCCACCGACGCCCGGAACATCAGTATCGAATTAACCGTTGCCAGCCCGCGCCCGGTCGACTTACTGTTTAGTCAGTTATCAAAGCTGGTAGACGTTGCCCATGTTGCCATCTGCCAGAGCACAACCACATCACAACAAATCCGCGCTTAAGCGTGACAGGAAGAGAAAATGACGACAAAAAAAGCTGATTACATTTGGTTCAATGGTGAGATGGTTCGCTGGGAGGACGCGAAAGTCCACGTGATGTCCCACGCGCTGCACTACGGTACTTCTGTCTTTGAAGGGATCCGTTGCTACGATTCTCACAAAGGGCCAGTGGTGTTCCGTCATCGTGAACACATGCAGCGTCTGCATGACTCAGCCAAAATTTATCGTTTCCCGGTTTCTCAGAGCGTTGATAAGCTGATGGAAGCCTGCCGCGATGTTATCCGTAAAAACAATCTGACCAGCGCCTATATTCGTCCGCTGGTCTTCGTGGGTGACGTCGGTATGGGCGTTAACCCGCCAGCTGGTTACAACACCGATGTGATCATTGCCGCGTTCCCATGGGGTGCCTACCTGGGTGCAGAAGCCCTGGAGCAGGGGATCGACGCAATGGTCTCTTCCTGGAACCGCGTCGCGCCAAACACCATCCCGACCGCCGCTAAAGCGGGCGGTAACTATCTCTCTTCCCTGCTGGTCGGTAGCGAAGCGCGCCGTCACGGTTACCAGGAAGGTATCGCGCTTGATGTGAATGGCTACATCTCCGAAGGCGCAGGTGAAAACCTGTTTGAAGTGAAAGACGGCATCCTGTTCACGCCGCCATTCACCTCGTCGGCGCTGCCGGGCATCACCCGTGATGCCATCATCAAGCTGGCGAAAGATCTGGGTATCGAAGTGCGCGAGCAGGTCCTTTCCCGCGAGTCCCTCTACCTGGCGGATGAAGTCTTTATGTCCGGTACCGCCGCTGAAATCACGCCGGTTCGCAGCGTAGACGGCATTCAGGTGGGCGAAGGCCGCTGTGGTCCGGTTACCAAACGCATTCAGCAAGCCTTCTTCGGCCTCTTTACTGGCGAAACGGAAGACAAATACGGCTGGTTGGATCAGGTTAATCACTAAATATAAATTTGGGACGGCACGCACCGTCCCATTTAAATAGTCAGACGGGAGTAAATAAAGCATGCCTAAGTATCGTTCCGCCACCACCACCCACGGCCGTAACATGGCGGGTGCCCGCGCGCTGTGGCGCGCCACCGGGATGACCGACGCCGATTTCGGCAAGCCTATTATCGCCGTGGTGAACTCCTTCACTCAGTTTGTGCCGGGCCACGTGCACCTGCGCGATCTCGGTAAGCTGGTTGCCGAGCAAATCGAAGCGTCCGGCGGTGTGGCGAAAGAGTTCAACACCATTGCGGTGGATGACGGTATCGCGATGGGTCACGGGGGCATGCTCTATTCACTGCCGTCGCGTGAGCTGATCGCCGACTCGGTGGAGTATATGGTTAACGCCCACTGCGCTGATGCGATGGTCTGTATCTCCAACTGCGATAAAATCACCCCGGGGATGCTGATGGCCTCCCTGCGTCTGAACATTCCGGTAATCTTCGTTTCTGGTGGCCCGATGGAAGCGGGTAAAACCAAGCTTTCCGACAAAATCATCAAGCTCGACCTGGTCGATGCGATGATCCAGGGCGCGGACCCGAAAGTGTCCGACGAGCAAAGCGATCAGGTGGAACGTTCCGCGTGTCCGACCTGCGGTTCCTGTTCCGGGATGTTCACCGCGAACTCAATGAATTGTCTGACCGAAGCGCTGGGCCTGTCTCAGCCGGGCAACGGCTCGCTGCTGGCGACCCATGCCGACCGTAAACAGCTGTTCCTCAATGCCGGCAAACGCATCGTTGAGCTGACCAAGCGCTACTACGAGCAGGACGACGCCAGCGCGCTGCCGCGCAATATCGCCAGCAAAGCGGCGTTTGAAAATGCGATGACGCTGGATATCGCCATGGGCGGCTCCACCAATACCGTTCTGCACCTGTTGGCCGCCGCGCAGGAAGCCGAAATCGACTTCACCATGAGCGATATCGACAAGCTGTCCCGTAAAGTCCCGCAGCTGTGTAAAGTCGCGCCAAGTACCCAGAAATACCATATGGAAGACGTTCACCGTGCCGGCGGCGTGCTGGGTATTCTTGGCGAGCTGGATCGCGCCGGGCTGCTGAACCGTGACGTGAAAAACGTGCTCGGCCTGACGCTGCCGGAGTCGCTGGACCAATACGACGTCATGCTGACCAAAGACGACGCAGTGAAAAAGATGTTCCGCGCCGGCCCGGCGGGCATTCGTACCACTCAGGCATTCTCCCAGGATTGCCGCTGGGATACCCTGGATGACGATCGCGCCGAAGGGTGTATCCGTTCTCTTGAACATGCCTACAGCAAAGACGGTGGTCTGGCCGTGCTGTACGGTAACTTTGCGGAAAATGGCTGTATCGTAAAAACCGCAGGCGTAGATGACAGCATCCTGAAATTCACCGGTCCGGCAAAAGTGTACGAAAGTCAGGACGACGCGGTAGAAGCCATCCTGGGCGGCAAAGTGGTGGAAGGCGACGTGGTTGTCATCCGCTACGAAGGGCCAAAAGGCGGCCCGGGCATGCAGGAGATGCTCTATCCAACCACCTTCCTGAAATCGATGGGCCTCGGTAAAGCCTGTGCGCTGATCACCGACGGTCGTTTCTCCGGTGGGACCTCCGGTCTCTCCATCGGCCACGTTTCGCCAGAAGCGGCAAGCGGCGGCAACATCGCGATCATCGAAGATGGCGACCTGATCGAAATCGATATTCCGAATCGTGGTATTCAGCTGAAGCTGAGCGACCAGGAGATAGCGGCTCGTCGTGAAGCGCAGGAAGCGCGCGGCGACAAAGCCTGGACACCAAAAGATCGCCAACGCGAAGTCTCTTTCGCCCTGCGTGCTTACGCGAGCCTTGCCACCAGTGCAGATAAAGGCGCGGTGCGCGATAAATCTAAACTTGGGGGCTGATGATGGCCGAGTCGCAACCCTTATCCGCCGCCCCTGAGGGGGCGGAATATCTCAGGGCGGTGCTGCGCGCACCGGTCTATGAAGCCGTGCAGGTTACACCCCTGCAGAAAATGGAAAAACTCTCTTCGCGTCTCGATAACGTGATTCTGGTGAAGCGCGAAGACCGTCAGCCGGTGCACAGCTTCAAGCTGCGCGGGGCCTACGCGATGATGGCCGGGCTGACCGATGAGCAAAAAGCGCGCGGCGTGATTACCGCTTCTGCGGGTAACCATGCTCAGGGCGTCGCGTTCTCGTCAGCCCGCCTGGGGCTGAAGGCGTTGATCGTGATGCCTGTTGCTACCGCGGATATTAAAGTCGACGCGGTGCGCGGGTTCGGCGGCGAAGTACTGCTCCACGGCGCCAATTTTGACGAAGCGAAAGCCAAAGCGATTGAGCTGGCGCAGCAGCAGGGTTTCACCTGGGTGCCGCCGTTCGACCACCCGATGGTGATTGCTGGCCAGGGCACGCTGGCGCTGGAACTGCTGCAGCAGGATGCCCATCTCGACCGCGTATTTGTGCCGGTCGGCGGTGGCGGCCTCGCGGCGGGTGTCGCAGTGCTGATCAAACAGCTGATGCCGCAGATCAAAGTCATCGCCGTTGAAGCGGAAGACTCTGCCTGCCTGAAGGCGGCGCTGGATGCCGGGCATCCGGTAGACCTTCCGCGCGTCGGGCTGTTTGCCGAAGGCGTGGCGGTGAAGCGCATCGGCGATGAAACCTTCCGCCTGTGCCAGGAATATCTTGACGATATTGTCACCGTCGACAGCGATGCGATCTGCGCGGCGATGAAAGATCTGTTCGAAGATGTTCGTGCGGTAGCGGAACCCTCCGGCGCGCTGGCGCTGGCGGGGATGAAGAAATACATCGCGCAGCACAACATTCGCGGCGAGCGCCTGGCGCACGTGCTTTCAGGGGCTAACGTCAACTTCCACGGTTTGCGCTACGTTTCCGAGCGTTGCGAGCTGGGTGAACAGCGTGAAGCGCTGCTGGCGGTGACCATTCCGGAAGAGAAGGGCAGTTTCCTCAAGTTCTGCCAACTGCTGGGCGGTCGTTCGGTGACGGAATTTAACTACCGTTTTGCCGATGCCAAAGACGCCTGTATTTTCGTCGGCGTGCGTCTGAGCCGCGGCGTGGAGGAGCGCAAAGAGATCCTCAACCTGCTGCATGAGGGCGGCTACAGCGTGGTCGATCTCTCTGACGACGAGATGGCGAAGCTGCACGTGCGCTACATGGTCGGCGGGCGTCCCTCGAAGCCGCTTAAGGAACGTCTGTTCAGCTTCGAGTTCCCGGAATCGCCGGGCGCGCTGCTCAAGTTCCTGCACACGCTGGGCACGCACTGGAACATCTCTCTGTTCCACTACCGCAGCCACGGCACCGACTACGGCCGCGTGCTGGCGGCGTTCGAACTGGGCGAGCACGAGCCGGATTTCGAAACGCGGCTGAACGAGCTGGGCTATGAGTGCCACGACGAAACCCATAACCCGGCGTTCCGCTTTTTCCTCGCAGGCTAAGGGCTGGCCAGGTAAGCGCAGCGCCACCCGGCTTTAGTGGTTCGGCAATATCTTCCAGAACGCATCAATAAGCGGCTCATGCAGCCGCTTTTTTTGTGCACATACGCCGAGCTCGAACGGCGTTTTCTCGTCGCTGCGCTCCAGAATCATCACGCGATTGCGCACCGGTTCCGGGCTGTTTTCCAGCACCACTTCCGGCAGCAGCGCCACGCCGCAGCCCAGCGCCACCATCGACACCATCGCCTCATGGCCGCTGACCGTGGCGTAAATCGACGGGTTGCTGATTTTCTGACGGCGGAACCACAGCTCAATGCGGCGGCGCACCGGTCCCTGATCGGCCATGATAAACGGCACCGTGGACCAGTCCGGTTTTTCCACCGATACCTGGTTACGCACCGGGCAGGGCAGCGCCGGCGCGATCAGCACCACCGCCAGATTTTCCAGCATCGAGAACGCTACCGCACCGGGCAGGGTTTCGGGTTTCCCGGCAATGGCGAGATCCGCTTCGCCCGTCACCACTTTTTCCATTGCGTCGGAGGCGTCGCCGGTAGTGAGCTTAATTTCAACCGACGGATGCGCCGCGCGGAAGCGGTCGAGAATGGGCGGCAGATGGCTATAGGCGGCGGTCACGGAGCAGAAAATATGCAGCTCGCCGGAAAGTGACGGCCCCTGCTGGTCAATCGAGTGCCGTAGTTGCTGGTACTGCAACAGCGTCTGCTGGGCAAAAATGCGCAGTTCTTCACCCGCTTCCGTGAGCGTGACGGTACGGTTATCGCGCACGAACAGCGGCTGGCCGAGGTCTTCCTCAAGGCGCTGGATCTGGCGTGAAAGCGTGGAGGGGCTAACGTGCATCGCCCGGGCGCTGCGGCCAAAATGACGGCTTTCCGCCAAGTGCAGGAACATTTTCAGATCGCGTAAATCCACCGATTCCACTCCCTCTTTTTATATTGCAAAAATTGCAACATGACGTTGTGAATATATCAATTTCCGCAATAAATTTCCTGTTGTAATGTGGGTACATTCTCGCTGAAACGCGAACCGAACAATAAGACACACAACATCACGAGGTATCACCCATGGCTAACTACTTTAATACACTGAACTTGCGCCAGCAGCTGGCGCAGCTGGGCAAATGCCGCTTCATGGCGCGCGACGAATTTGCCGATGGCGCGAGCTACCTTCAGGGTAAAAAAGTGGTCATTGTCGGCTGTGGCGCACAGGGTCTGAACCAGGGCCTGAACATGCGTGACTCCGGTCTGGATATCTCCTACGCCCTGCGTAAAGAAGCGATTGCTGAGAAGCGCGCTTCCTGGCGTAAAGCGACCGAAAACGGCTTCAAAGTAGGTACCTACGAAGAGCTGATCCCGCAGGCGGATCTGGTGGTTAACCTGACGCCAGACAAACAGCACTCAGACGTTGTGCGTTCCGTACAGCCGCTGATGAAAGACGGCGCGGCGCTGGGTTACTCCCACGGCTTCAACATCGTTGAAGTGGGTGAGCAGATCCGCAAAGACATCACCGTAGTGATGGTTGCACCGAAGTGCCCGGGTACAGAAGTGCGTGAAGAGTACAAACGTGGTTTTGGTGTGCCGACCCTGATCGCGGTTCACCCGGAAAACGATCCGAAAGGCGAAGGGATGGCAATTGCCAAAGCATGGGCGGCGGCGACCGGCGGCCACCGTGCGGGTGTACTGGAATCTTCCTTCGTCGCAGAAGTGAAATCTGACCTGATGGGTGAGCAGACCATTCTGTGCGGTATGCTGCAGGCGGGCTCTCTGCTGTGCTTTGACAAGCTGGTGGCAGAAGGCACCGACCCGGCCTATGCGGAAAAACTGATTCAGTTCGGTTGGGAAACCATCACCGAAGCGCTGAAGCAGGGCGGTATTACGCTGATGATGGACCGTCTGTCCAATCCGGCAAAACTGCGTGCTTACGCGCTGTCTGAACAGCTGAAAACCATCATGGCACCGCTGTTCCAGAAACATATGGACGACATCATCTCCGGCGAATTCTCTTCCGGCATGATGGCGGACTGGGCTAACGACGATAAAAACCTGCTGACCTGGCGTGAAGAGACCGGTAAAACCGCGTTCGAAACAGCGCCACAGTATGAAGGTAAAATCGGCGAGCAGGAGTACTTCGATAAAGGTGTGCTGATGATCGCGATGGTGAAAGCAGGCGTTGAGCTGGCGTTCGAAACCATGGTGGATTCCGGCATCATCGAAGAGTCTGCGTACTATGAATCACTGCACGAGCTGCCGCTGATCGCGAACACCATCGCCCGTAAGCGTCTGTACGAAATGAACGTGGTTATCTCTGATACCGCAGAATACGGTAACTACCTGTTCTCTTACGCCTGCGTACCGCTGCTGAAAGAGTTTATGACCACCCTTCAGACGGGCGATCTGGGCAAGGCGATTGCGGAAGGTGCCGTGGATAACGCGCAGCTGCGCGATGTGAACGAAGCGATTCGCGGTCACCAGATCGAGAAAGTGGGTCACAAACTGCGTGGCTACATGACCGATATGAAGCGCATCGCGGTAGCGGGTTAACAACCTTGTCGGGTGGCGCTTCGCTTACCCGACCTACAAAACCGTAAGATGTAGGCCGGGTAAGGCGCAGCCGCCACCCGGCTTTTTTATTTGCGATACAGCACTTTGATAATGTGGTATCCGAACTGGGTATGCAGCGGGCCGGTTGGCTCCAGCACCGGGCAGGAGAACACCACCTTATCGAACGCCGGAACCATCTGGCCCTGGCGGAATTCACCCAGGTCACCGCCGCGTTTGCCTGACGGGCAGATGGAGTGCTTCTTCGCCAGCTTACCGAAGTCGGCACCGTTTTTAATCTGCTCCAGAAGATCTAAAGCCAGTTTCTCTTCTTTAACGAGGATATGCACTGCTGCTGCTGTTTTTGCCATGATCGTGCCTTGAAATAGGTTGAGATAAATCGGGGCGCAATATACCACGCGTCAGCGGCGATAAAGCACCTTAATGATATGGTAGCCAAATTTGGTTTTTACCGGGCCGTAGGGCGTCAGAAGCGGGCAGCTAAAGACCGCCTGATCGAATGGGCCGACCATCGCACCTTGTTGAAACTCCCCGAGATCCCCGCCATTGCGCCCGGACGGGCATTTAGAGTAGCGCTTTGCCAGATGATCAAAGCTGATGCCGCGTTCCAGCTTGGTTAGGATCTCCTGAGCCAGTTTCTCTTCTTTTACCAGAATATGCAGGGCTGCTGCGGTCTTTTTCATTGTTCTGCTCTACGGGTCAATCGTGATTTCTCCACTTTATCATTAGCCGGTAAATCTGCGTCCGGCTTTCTGCTACAATCCACACCCCGTTCGAAGATTGAGCAACCATCCCATGCGTTTAAACCCTGGACAACAACAAGCGGTCGAATTCGTTACTGGACCATGCCTGGTGCTGGCAGGGGCCGGTTCGGGTAAAACCCGCGTGATCACCAACAAAATTGCGCATCTGATCCGCGGCTGTGGCTATCAGGCCCGGCACATTGCGGCAGTGACCTTTACCAATAAAGCGGCGCGTGAGATGAAAGAGCGTGTCGGCCAGACGCTGGGGCGTAAAGAGGCGCGCGGCCTGATGATCTCTACGTTCCACACGCTGGGACTGGATATCATCAAGCGCGAATATGCGGCCCTGGGAATGAAGTCCAACTTCTCGCTCTTCGATGATACCGACCAGGTGGCATTGCTCAAAGAGCTCACCGAGGGATTGATCGAAGATGATAAGGTGCTGTTGCAGCAGCTGATCTCGACGATCTCCAACTGGAAAAACGATCTGATGACCCCGGCCCAGGCCGCGGCGATCGCCAAAGGCGAACGGGATCGGATCTTCGCCCACTGCTATGGTCTGTACGATGCGCATATGAAAGCGTGTAACGTGCTGGACTTTGACGACCTGATCCTGCTGCCCACGCTGCTGCTGCAGCGCAATGAAGAGGTGCGAGAGCGCTGGCAGAATAAGATTCGCTATCTGCTGGTGGATGAATACCAGGATACCAACACCAGCCAGTACGAGCTGGTGAAGCTACTGGTGGGGCAGCGCGCGCGTTTCACCGTGGTTGGCGATGACGATCAGTCAATTTACTCCTGGCGCGGCGCGCGTCCGCAAAACCTGGTGCTGCTGAGCAAGGATTTTCCGGCGCTGCAGGTGATAAAGCTCGAGCAGAACTACCGCTCGTCGGGGCGCATTCTTAAGGCGGCAAATATTCTGATTGCCAACAACCCACACGTGTTTGAGAAGCGCCTGTTCTCCGAGCTGGGCTACGGGACGGAGCTGAAAGTCCTCAGCGCCAACAATGAAGAGCATGAAGCGGAGCGCGTCACGGGCGAACTCATCGCTCACCACTTCGTCAATAAAACCGAATATAAGGATTACGCGATCCTCTATCGCGGGAATCACCAGTCGCGCGTCTTTGAAAAGATGCTGATGCAGAACCGCATTCCGTACAAAATTTCCGGTGGCACCTCGTTTTTCTCACGCCCTGAAATCAAAGATCTGCTGGCCTATCTGCGCGTGCTCACTAACCCGGATGATGACAGCGCGTTTCTGCGCATCGTGAATACGCCAAAACGCGAAATTGGCCCCGCGACGCTGCAAAAGCTGGGGGAATGGGCAATGACGCGCAACAAAAGCCTGTTTACCGCCAGTTTCGACATGGGGCTGAGCCATACGTTGACCGGACGCGGGTATGATTCGTTAACGCGATTCACCCACTGGCTTGGCGAAGTGCAGCGACTGGCAGAGCGCGAACCGATTGCCGCTGTACGCGATCTGATCCACGGCATCGACTACGAGTCCTGGCTGTACGAAACCTCAGCCAGCCCGAAAGCGGCTGAGATGCGCATGAAAAACGTGAACCAGCTGTTTAGCTGGATGACTGAAATGCTGGAAGGTTCTGAAATCGACGAACCCATGACCCTGACGCAGGTGGTCACCCGCTTTACCCTGCGCGATATGATGGAGCGCGGCGAGAGCGAAGAAGAGGCCGATCAGGTTCAGCTGATGACGCTGCATGCGTCCAAAGGTCTGGAATTCCCGTATGTCTATCTGGTCGGCATGGAAGAGGGGTTGTTACCGCACCAGAGCAGCATTGATGAAGACAACGTCGATGAGGAGCGCCGTCTGGCCTACGTGGGGATCACCCGTGCGCAGAAAGAGCTGACGTTTACGCTGTGTAAAGAGCGCCGCCAGTATGGTGAACTGGTGCGCCCGGAGCCGAGCCGTTTCCTGCTGGAACTGCCGCAGGATGACCTGATCTGGGAACAGGAGCGCAAAGTGATTACCGCTGAAGAGCGTATGCACAAGGGGCAGGCTAACGTGGCGAACATTCGCGCCATGCTGGCAAAAGCCAAAGAGAAAGGATAAGTCCGGAGGGACTTGTAGGCCGGGTAAGCGCAGCGCCACCCGGCATTTTTCACTATCTTATTTTACTTCCAACACCCAGTGCACATAGCTTTGCCACTGGCACTCCTGCTCGATCATCTCTGCCCCAAGCGGGTGATTTTCAATCCAGTTCTCCGGCAGCGTCAGAGACAGTTTTTCGTCATCGGCAACCAGGTTGATAGCAGGGAGTAAATCATCGCGGCGACGGCTGGCAAACAGGATCGCCAGACGCAGCAGGCGGCACAAATGCTCGGCCACGCGCGGCGGTACGGCGTTTTGCTGATGCAAAGAAGAGAGATCAACGGCATTGGTTTGGTTCAGCAGCAGCGTTGCCAGCAATTTTTTCTGCGCGGGCGTATAGCCCGGTAAATCAAGATTACGCACCAGATACGCTGCGTGAGCAGGGGCCTGCTTGAAATCAATGCTCAGCCCCACTTCGTGGAGCGCACAGGCGCTCAGCAATAAATCACGACTCAGATGATCAAGAACCCACACGTTAGCGACCTGATCAGCGAAGCGTGACGCCAGTTGCGCCACGCGTCCAGCCTGATCGATATCCACCAGAAAACGGCGCTGCACGTTGCGCAGGGTGCGGCTGCGAATGTCCTGATCAACCGACAGATGCAACATCCCATAGACCAGACCTTCGCGCAACGCGCCGCCAGCCAGCGTCATACAGGTGATGTTGAGTTCGGTGAAAATCGCAATCAGAATGGCCAGCCCGCTCGGGAAGACCAGCGCGCGTTCAAGCGTCAGCCCTTCAATTTCCAGCTCTTCCAGTCGTCCGCACTGAATGGCGCGCTGTTTCAACTGCTGAAGTTTGGCAAGCGTAATCCGCTCGTCCATTCCCTGCGCCATCATAATTTCCTGCAGGGCCTGCACGGTACCCGACGCACCCACGCAGACTTTCCAGCCGTGATAGCGCAGTTCATCCATGACGGGACGTAACACTTCGCGCGCGGCATTTTCTGCCTCGTCGAAGTTCTCTTTACCCAGATTCCGGTCAGCAAAGTAGCGTTCAAGCCAGGTCACGCAGCCCATAGACAGGCTGAACAGAGACGTCGCCTGCGCGCCGGTGCCGGTAACCAGTTCTGTGCTGGCACCGCCGATATCCACCACCAGGCGGCGATCGTCACCCCCCGTGGTGTGTGCAACACCCTGATAAATCAGGCGAGCCTCTTCTTCACCGCTGATAACCTGAACCGGACAACCCAGAATTTCCTGCGCTCTGGCAATGAAATCCACGGCGTTAACCGCCAGTCGGAGTGTCGCAGTGGCGACGACGGTGATTTGGGCATGAGGGATATCCTGCAGACGCTCAGCAAAGAGTCGCAGACACTGCCAGCCACGTTCCATGGCTTCAGGTGAGAGGTCATTGTTGCTGCTCAGGCCCGCCGCGAGACGGACCTTGCGCTTAATGCGCGTCAGCGTTTGTATGCTTCCCGCCACCTCGCGCACAACCAGCATATGAAAACTATTCGAACCGAGATCAATTGCCGCATAAAGCGAGGTGGAGCTGAGCATATTTTCTTAACCTGAACGACGACGATTACGCGGTGCGCCGCCTGAACGGCGCGGACCATTGCCGGAGCGTGGGCGGGTAAGACGCTTAGGCGGCGGCAGTTCGCTTAACAGCGCTTCCGGGTTGTATTTGCTCTGCGGAATAGAGTGACCGATGTAAGTCTCAATGGCTGGAAGATTCAGCGCATACTCTTCACACGCAAGGCTAATAGAGTGACCGCTTGCGCCCGCACGACCGGTACGACCGATACGGTGTACATAGTCTTCGCAGTCGTCTGGCAGGTCATAGTTAAACACGTGCGTCACGGCTGGAATGTGCAAACCACGTGCTGCCACGTCGGTTGCGACCAGAATATCGAGATCGCCACGGGTAAACTCTTCGAGAATACGCAGGCGTTTTTTCTGCGCCACGTCGCCGGTCAACAGGCCAACGCGGTGACCGTCTGCAGCCAGATGGCCCCAGATGTCTTCACAACGGTGTTTGGTGTTTGCGAAGATAATGGCGCGATCTGGCCACTCTTCTTCAATCAACGTTTGCAGCAGACGCATTTTCTCTTCATTAGAAGGATAGAAGAGTTCTTCTTTAATGCGGTGACCCGTTTTCTGCTCAGGTTCCACTTCCACATATTCGGCGTTGTTCATCTGTTCGAACGCCAGTTCGCGAACGCGGTACGAGAGGGTTGCAGAGAACAGCATATTCAGACGCTGGTTGGCCGGAGGCATACGGCGGAACAGCCAGCGGATATCTTTAATGAAGCCCAGATCGTACATGCGGTCAGCTTCATCGAGCACCACAACCTGGATTGCGCCAAGGTTAATGTGGTTCTGTTTGGCGTAATCGATAAGACGGCCGGTGGTACCGATGAGGATATCCACACCGCTTTCCAGCACTTTCAGTTGCTTATCGTAGCCATCGCCGCCATAGGCCAGGCCAAGCTTGAGGCCGGTAGCCTGCGCCAGGGGTTCAGCGTCTGCGTGGATCTGTACCGCCAGTTCTCGCGTCGGGGCCATAATTAGCGCGCGCGGCTGGTTAACTTTGCGGTCTGCAATCGCTGGGTGAGAAAGTAAATAATGAAACGTTGACGTCAAAAACGCCATCGTTTTGCCAGTACCGGTTTGCGCCTGCCCTGCAACATCGCGACCGGCCAGCGTCAGCGGCAGTGCGAGGGCCTGAATGGGCGTGCAGTTATGAAACCCTTTATTTTCAAGGGCTTCAATTACCTTTGCGTGCAGGGCGAAGTCGGAAAACTTCTGTTCTGTTAAATGTGTTTTGCTCATAGTGTGGTAGAATATCAGCTTACTATTGCTTTACGAAAGCGTATCCGGTGAAATAAAGTCAACCTTTAGTTGGTTAATGCGACATCAACACGTCGTTGGTGGAGACAAAACCAACGTACCAGGCTTATTCCTGTGGAGTTATATATGAGCGATAAAATTATTCACCTGACTGACGACAGTTTTGACACGGACGTACTTAAGGCTGACGGGCTGATCCTCGTCGATTTCTGGGCTGAATGGTGTGGTCCTTGCAAAATGATCGCCCCGATTCTGGATGAGATCGCCGACGAATATCAGGGCAAACTGACCGTTGCCAAGCTGAACATCGACCAGAACCCGGGCACCGCACCAAAATACGGTATCCGTGGCATTCCGACCCTGCTGCTGTTCAAAAACGGTGAAGTGGCGGCGACCAAAGTGGGCGCGCTGTCCAAAGGTCAACTGAAAGAGTTCCTGGACGCTAACCTGGCGTAAGGTTTCTCCGCTGTGCGTCCAGAGCATCTGGCTAAATGATGTGGAACTCTGGACGCCCGGCTGAAGTCGTGCTAAGTTAGCTATGACTTCGTTTTAAACATATCTTGTTGTTTGAATCTTGTTTTACCCGATACTTCCCGCTGTTGACATAAACAGTGCGTGAAGTGGCTAAATTCCGGGCTTGTCACTCAATCCGTCTTGTCGTTTCAGTTCTGCGTTCTTTCCCTGTGACCAGACAGCGAACAGACATGAGGTGATGGCCGCTAAACAGGCATGGATGACCCTGCCATACCATTCACAACATTAAGTTCGAGAATCACCCCGAGTTTAAGAACCCACACCATTATGAATCTTACCGAATTAAAGAATACGCCGGTTTCTGACCTGATCACTCTCGGCGAAAATATGGGGCTGGAAAACCAGGCTCGTATGCGCAAGCAGGACATCATTTTCGCCATCCTGAAGCAGCACGCTAAGAGTGGCGAAGATATCTTTGGCGACGGTGTGCTGGAGATATTGCAAGACGGATTTGGTTTCCTCCGCTCTGCAGACAGCTCCTACCTCGCCGGCCCTGACGACATCTACGTATCCCCTAGCCAAATCCGCCGTTTCAACCTCCGCACTGGTGACACCATTTCAGGTAAGATTCGTCCTCCTAAAGAGGGTGAACGCTACTTTGCGTTGTTGAAAGTTAACGAAGTTAACTACGACAAACCGGAAAACTCGCGTAATAAGATCCTCTTTGAGAACTTAACGCCGCTGCATGCGAACTCTCGTCTGCGCATGGAGCGTGGTAACGGTTCTACCGAAGACTTAACCGCTCGCGTTCTGGATCTGGCCTCACCAATTGGTCGTGGTCAGCGTGGCCTGATTGTGGCGCCGCCAAAAGCGGGTAAAACCATGCTGCTGCAGAACATCGCGCAGAGCATCGCCTATAACCACCCAGACTGCGTGCTGATGGTACTGCTGATTGACGAACGTCCGGAAGAAGTGACCGAGATGCAGCGTCTGGTTAAAGGTGAAGTTGTGGCTTCTACCTTTGATGAACCGGCATCTCGCCACGTTCAGGTCGCAGAAATGGTTATCGAGAAGGCGAAACGCCTGGTTGAGCACAAGAAAGACGTGATCATCCTGCTCGACTCCATTACGCGTCTGGCGCGTGCCTACAACACCGTTGTCCCGGCTTCCGGTAAAGTACTGACCGGTGGTGTGGACGCTAACGCCCTGCATCGTCCGAAACGCTTCTTCGGTGCAGCACGTAACGTGGAAGAGGGCGGCAGCCTGACCATCATCGCGACGGCGCTGATCGATACTGGTTCCAAAATGGACGAAGTCATTTACGAAGAGTTTAAAGGTACAGGTAACATGGAACTGCACCTCTCTCGTAAAATTGCTGAGAAACGCGTCTTCCCGGCAATTGACTACAACCGTTCCGGTACCCGTAAAGAAGAGCTGCTCACCACGCAGGAAGAGCTGCAGAAAATGTGGATCCTGCGCAAAATCATCCATCCAATGGGTGAGATTGACGCGATGGAGTTCCTCATTAACAAACTGGCGATGACCAAAACAAACGACGATTTCTTCGACATGATGAAACGCTCGTAACGCAAATAAAGCCAGTGAACGCCACGTTTTTACGTGGCGTTTTTCTTTTATGGACTATACGCTAGTACCACCTACTCCCAATTTTGACCGGTCGGTGCGACAATAAGATTAATCGCACAGTAAAAACATTAATAGCTTGAATAATAAACAAATGGAATTGTGAGAGGTTTACTTTATACCTTCAGGCTCAGCGCCTTCATGGTTATACTTCCTTGACTAACATTTGTTGAGAACATCCATTGTGAACCTACTTGATACGTTTACTGAGCTAACCAGTATTTTCTTGTTTACCACCTGCTTTTTGTTTTTGGCCCGTAAGGTGGCGAAATATCTGGGATTAGTGGATAAACCCAACTTCCGTAAGCGCCATCAAGGTATGATTCCTCTGGTCGGGGGTATTTCTGTTTTCGCGGGTATCTGCTTTACATTTGCAATCGCTGATTACTACATTCCGCATGCCCGGTTGTACCTGACCTGCGCGACGATACTTGTCGTGGTTGGTGCTCTTGACGATCGTTACGATATTAGCGTCAAAATCCGCGCCTTCGTCCAGGCTGCGGTCGCTATCGCCATGATGGTATTCGCAAAGTTACATTTGAGTAGTCTGGGCTATATATTTGGTTCCTGGGAGATGGTGCTCGGCCCGTTCGGCTATTTTCTGACACTTTTTGCGGTATGGGTGGCGATTAATGCCTTCAACATGGTTGACGGTATTGATGGTTTGCTGGGCGGATTGTCCTGCGTCTCATTTGCTGCAATAGGTTTCATTTTATGGTTCGATGGACAATATAGCCTTGCGATGTGGTGTTTCGCCATGATTGCGGCCATCCTGCCTTATATCTTGTTAAATCTTGGTGCTTTGGGTCGGCGCTATAAAGTATTTATGGGTGATGCGGGCAGCACGCTTATCGGTTTTACTATCATCTGGATCTTGTTGGAAACCACTCAGGGTAACGTACACCCGATCAGCCCGGTAACGGCGTTATGGATTATCGCTATCCCTTTAATGGATATGGTCGCGATTATGTATCGTCGTCTACGTAAAGGGATGAGTCCTTTCTCTGCTGACCGTCAGCATATTCATCATTTGATCATGCGAGCTGGATTCACTTCTCGGCAGGCATTTGTGCTTATTACACTGGCGGCTGCTATTCTTGCGGGGGTTGGCGTGACGGCGGAATATACTCATTTTGTGCCTGAGTGGGCCATGTTGGTATTGTTCTTGCTTGCTTTTTCACTCTATGGCTACTGCATTAAGCGCGCATGGAAAGTAGCGCGATTCGTAAAACGCATTAAACGCAGGATGCGTCGTAACAGTGGCAAAAATACAACATTAACTAAGTAAAACCGGGACTATGATGACTCAACCGTTGGCGGGAGCGAAATCAGTGGTAACTGAGAATGAACTGGATATTCGCGGTTTGTTTCGCGTGTTATGGGCAGGCAAACTTTGGATTGCGGGGATCGCGCTGGGGTTTGCACTGTTAGCGCTGGCCTACACTTTCTTTGCAAAACAAGAGTGGAGCGCCACGGCAATCACAGACAGACCAACGGTTAACATGCTTGGGGGATACTATTCCCAGCAGCAATTCCTGCGAAACCTGGATATCAAAGCCAGTCTTGCCACGCCAGACCAGGCCTCCGTTATGGATGAAGCTTATAAAGAATTTGTGATGCAACTGGCTTCGTGGGATACGCGCCGCGATTTCTGGTCCCAGACGGATTATTACAAGCAACGCATGGTGGGTAACAGCAAGGTTGATGCCGCGCTGTTGGACGATCTGATTAACAATATTCAGTTTATGCCGGGCGATGCGCTGCGTAACGTGAATGATAGCGTCAAGCTGATTGCAGAAACCGCGCCGGATGCCAACAACCTGTTGCGCCAGTATGTCGCGTTTGCCAGCCAGCGTGCCGCAAGCCATCTCAATGAAGAGTTAAATGGTGCCTGGGCAGCTCGTACTATCCAGATGAAAGCACAGGTCAAACGTCAGGAAGAGGTGGCAAAAGCCATTTTTGCTCGCCGCGTACACAATATTGAGCAGGCGCTTAAGATTGCTGAACAGCACAATATTTCCCGTACTGAGACTGACGTGCCGGCTGATGAACTGCCTGACTCAGAGATGTTCCTCCTTGGTCGCCCAATGCTGCAGGCACGCCTGGAAAACCTCCAGGCCGTTGGCCCCGATTTTGACCTCGATTACGATCAAAATCGTGCGATGCTCAATACGCTGAATGTAGGTCCATCCCTGGATCCACGTTTTCAGACCTATCGTTATTTGCGAACGCCTGAAGAGCCTGTAAAACGCGATAGCCCGCGTCGTGCATTCCTGATGATTATGTGGGGCATTGTGGGTGCACTGACGGGCGCTGGCGTGGCGTTAACGCGTCGTCGCAGAAACTAAGAACGCCGTTTACGATGAAGGTTACGGCCTTCATCGCCTAATCGAAGAGAATCGATGTGAAAGTACTTACCGTATTTGGCACCAGGCCGGAGGCCATAAAAATGGCGCCTCTGGTTCATGCGCTGGCCAGCGATCCTGATATAGAAGCGAAAGTGTGCGTCACTGCCCAACACCGTGAGATGCTCGATCAGGTCTTAACGCTCTTTTCCATCGTCCCGGATTACGATCTTAATATTATGAAACCGGGACAGGGGTTGACGGAGATAACCTGTCGCATTCTGCAAGAGCTTAAGCCGATCCTGGAGTCATTCAAGCCTGACGTGGTGCTGGTCCACGGTGACACCACCACCACCGTGGCGACAAGCCTGGCCGCATTTTATCAGCGTATTCCCGTGGGACATGTTGAGGCAGGTCTGCGCACCGGCAATCTTTATTCACCGTGGCCGGAGGAGGCCAACCGTACGCTAACCGGTCATCTGGCGATGTACCATTTTGCGCCAACGGAAAATTCCCGCCAGAACCTGCTGCGTGAAAATATCGCTGAGAACAAAATCTTTGTGACCGGCAATACGGTTATTGATGCTTTGATAGGAGTTCGTGACCGTATATTGGCAAATAGCTCCCTTCAGCAAGACCTCGCTGCCCGCTATCCCTTCCTGCACAACGGTAAAAAAACCATCCTGGTCACCGGTCACCGCCGCGAGAGCTTTGGCCGGGGTTTTGAGCAAATCTGCCATGCGCTGGCTGAAATTGCCGCGCAAAATGAAGATGTGCAGATTGTCTATCCGGTGCATCTCAACCCTAACGTCAGCGAGCCGGTTAACCGCATTCTGGGCCATGTCGACAATGTTCTACTGATTGAACCGCAGGACTACATGCCGTTTGTCTGGCTGATGAACCATGCCTGGCTGATCCTCACCGATTCCGGCGGAATTCAGGAAGAAGCGCCTTCCCTCGGTAAACCGGTGCTGGTGATGCGTGAAACGACCGAGCGTCCGGAAGCCGTCAAAGCGGGAACCGTGCGCCTGGTCGGAACCAACACACAGTTGATTGTCGAAGAGGTCACGCGCCTCCTGCACGACGATGAAGCGTATCAGGCGATGAGCCGAGCCCATAATCCTTATGGTGACGGGCAGGCTTGTGGCCGTATTTTGCATGCACTTAAAAACAATCGGGTATCGCTATGAGTTTTACTACCATCTCTGTCATTGGTCTTGGCTACATCGGCTTGCCCACCGCGGCGGCGTTTGCCTCTCGTCAAAAACAGGTTGTCGGTGTGGATATCAACGCCCGCGCGGTGGAAACCATTAACCGTGGCGAAATTCATATTGTGGAGCCCGATCTCGACCGTGTGGTGAAAGAAGCGGTGGATGGAGGTTTCCTGCGTGCCAGTACAACACCTGTTGAAGCGGATGCGTACCTGATTGCCGTTCCAACGCCTTTTAAAGGTGACCACGAGCCCGACATGGCCTTCGTCGAGGCGGCAGCGAAATCCATTGCACCTGTGCTGAAGAAAGGGGCGCTGGTGATTCTGGAGTCGACCTCTCCCGTCGGTGCTACCGAGCAGATGGCACAGTGGCTGGCCGAAGCGCGCCCTGATTTACGCTTCCCGCAGCAGGCGGGCGAGCAGGCTGATATCAATATCGCCTACTGTCCGGAGCGCGTGCTGCCGGGCCAGGTCATGGTGGAACTGATTAAAAACGACCGCGTCATTGGCGGTATGACGCCAGTCTGTTCCGAGCGTGCCAGCGCGCTGTACAAGATTTTCCTCGAAGGCGAATGCGTGGTGACAAACTCCCGCACCGCTGAGATGTGCAAGCTGACGGAAAACAGCTTCCGGGACGTGAATATCGCCTTCGCGAATGAACTGTCGCTGATCTGCGCCGATCAGGGAATTAACGTCTGGGAGTTGATCAGCCTGGCCAATCGTCATCCGCGCGTAAACATTCTCCAGCCTGGTCCGGGCGTGGGCGGACACTGTATCGCCGTCGACCCATGGTTTATCGTGGCGCAGAATCCTGCGCAGGCTCGTCTGATCCGCACCGCGCGTGAAGTGAACGACAGCAAACCTCACTGGGTGCTCAATCAGGTAAAAACCACGGTGGCGGATTGTCTGGCAGAGAGCGGCAAGCGCGCCAGCGAGCTGAAAATTGCCTGCTTTGGTCTGGCATTTAAACCGAACATTGACGACCTGCGCGAAAGCCCGGCAATGGAAATTGCTGAGATGATTGCCGAATGGCATAAGGGCGAAACGCTGGTGGTCGAGCCAAACATTCATGACCTTCCGGCAAAACTGGCAGGCCACTGCACGCTGACAGCGCTGGACGATGCGCTGGCGACGGCGGATGTGCTGGTGCTGCTGGTGGATCATAAAGAATTTAAAGCGATGTCCGGTACTGCTGTTCGTCAGCAGTATATTGTGGATACCAAAGGCGTCTGGCGGTGAGCAACCTGAATGGGGTACTCGAGCCTCTGCAGTGGGAGAGTACCTTTTTCGGCCTGCCATCGGCTATCGTGCGCCTGCGCGACGATGCGCCAGTACTGACTGAATCGGATTTTACCGCCTGGCAACGGGTGCAGGCTAAGATCCCGGCGGACCGTGCTGACCTGCTTGACGCGCTCCAGCACCACGGTTTTCAGCTGGTTGAAGGTGAGGTAGACCTTTCCATTACCCTTTCCCGCCACGATGCATCTGGCGCGGAAATGGCAACCGAACGGGATATTCCCGTGCTGCGTCAGATGGCGGCCCAGGCGTTCGCGCAGAGCCGCTTTCGCGCGCCCTGGTACGCACCTGACGATAGTGGACGTTTCTACGCCCAGTGGGTGGAGAATGCGGTCAAAGGCACGTTCGACCATGTCTGCCTGGTTTTTCGTGCAGCGGACGGGCAGAACCAGGGATTTGTCTCGCTGCGTAAGCTCAACGAGCGCGAGGCGCGTATTGGCTTATTAGCCGGGCGTGGCATGGGTGAGAAACTGATGCAGGCAGCGCTGCACTGGGCGCAGCAGCAAAAGCTCGTGACGCTGCGGGTGGCGACCCAGGTGGGTAACACCGCCGCGCTTAAACGTTATATTGCGAGTGGTGCCAACATCGACGCCACCGCCTACTGGTTATACAGGTGACAAGATGATTCCATTTAACGCACCCCCCGTCGTCGGAACTGAACTCGACTATATGCAGTCTGCCATGGGCAGCGGCAAACTCTGCGGTGACGGCGGTTTTACCCGTCGCTGTCAGCAGTGGATGGAGCAGCGTTTTCGCAGTGCCAAAGTGCTGCTGACTCCGTCCTGTACGGCATCGCTGGAAATGGCGGCCCTGTTGTTGGATATCCAGCCCGGTGATGAAGTGATTATGCCGAGTTATACCTTCGTCTCCACGGCGAACGCGTTTGTCCTGCGCGGGGCGAAAATCGTCTTTGTGGATATCCGCCCGGATACCATGAACATTGATGAGACGCTGATTGAAGCGGCGATCACTGACAAAACGCGAGCGATTGTTCCGGTTCACTACGCGGGCGTGGCCTGTGAAATGGACACCATCATGGCGCTCGCCAAAAAACATAACCTGTATGTGGTGGAAGATGCTGCGCAGGGTGTGATGTCCACCTACAAGGGACGTGCGCTGGGTACCATCGGTCACATCGGCTGCTTTAGCTTCCACGAAACTAAAAACTACACCGCGGGTGGAGAAGGTGGTGCGACGCTGATTAACGATCGCGCGCTGGTTGAGCGTGCGGAAGTGATCCGCGAAAAAGGCACCAACCGCAGCCAGTTCTTCCGCGGGCAGGTAGACAAATACACCTGGCGCGATATTGGCTCAAGCTATCTGATGGCGGATCTGCAGGCGGCGTACCTGTGGGCGCAGCTGGAAGCGGCGGAACGTATCAACCTTCAGCGTCTTTCCCTGTGGCAAACGTATTACGATGCGCTTGAGCCTCTGGCAAAAGCCGGGCGTATTGAACTGCCAACCATCCCGGCAGACTGCGTCCACAATGCCCACATGTTCTACATCAAGCTGCGCGATAACGACGACCGTAGCCAGCTCATCGCCTGGCTGAAAGAAGCCGAAATTATGGCGGTGTTCCACTATATCCCGCTGCATTCCAGTCCGGCCGGAGAAGCGTTTGGCACGTTTGCGGGTGAAGATCGCTACACTACCAAAGAAAGTGAGCGTTTGCTTCGCCTGCCACTGTTCTATAACCTCGCGCCAGTTAACCAGCGTACGGTGATCAATACCCTTCTGAGCTATTTCGGCTGATATGTCTCTGGCAAAAGCATCGGTGTGGACCGCCGCGTCCACACTTGTAAAAATTGGCGCCGGTCTGCTGGTCGTCAAGCTGTTGGCCGTCTCCTTTGGCCCCTCCGGCGTGGGGCTGGCGGGTAATTTCCGCCAGCTTGTCACCGTCCTTGGCGTGCTGGCGGGTGCCGGTATCTTCAACGGCGTGACCAAATACGTTTCTCAGTACCATGATGATGCGGCTCAGCTTCGCAGGGTGGTGGGCACCTCTTCGGCGATGGTCACGGTTTTTTCGACCCTGATGGCGATAGTCTTTCTGCTGGCGGCGGCCCCCATCAGCCAGGGATTGTTCGGGCACACCCATTATCAGGGGCTGGTGCGTCTGGTTGCGTTGGTTCAGATGGGCATTGCCTGGGCTAACCTGCTGCTGGCGTTGATGAAAGGTTTTCGTGATGCTGCCGGGAACGCCCTTGCCTTAATCCTGGGCAGCGTCATTGGCGTTATTGCTTACTACTTCTGCTATCGCCTCGGTGGCTATGAAGGCGCGCTGCTCGGGCTGGCGCTGGTGCCGGCACTGGTTGTTGTTCCCGCGGCGCTTATGCTGATGCGTCGGGGCGTCATCCCGCTGAGCTACCTGAAACCGCAATGGGATAAGGTGCTTGCCAGCCAGCTGGGTAAATTTACCCTGATGGCGCTCATCACCTCCGTCACGCTACCTGTAGCCTACGTGATGATGCGAAACCTGCTGGCGGCGCATTATAGCTGGGATGAAGTCGGGATCTGGCAGGGAGTAAGCAGCATTTCCGACGCCTACCTCCAGTTTATTACGGCTTCCTTTAGCGTTTATTTGCTGCCAACATTATCGCGTCTGACGTCGAGGCAGGATATCACCCGTGAGATTTTCCGATCTCTGCGCTTTGTGTTGCCGGCTGTTGCGGCTGCCAGCTTTACCGTCTGGTTATTGCGCGATGTCGCCATCTGGCTGCTGTTCTCGGCGAAGTTCACCGCCATGCGCGATCTCTTTGCCTGGCAACTGGTGGGCGATGTGTTGAAAGTGGGTGCTTACGTTTTCGGCTATCTGGTGATTGCAAAAGCGTCCCTGCGGCTGTATATCCTGGCGGAAATTAGCCAGTTCGCATTACTGACCTCGTTCTCGCACTGGTTGATACCCGCACACGGTGCGTTGGGGGCGGCTCAGGCCTACATGGCAACCTATATCGTTTATTTCGCTGCCTGTTGCGGCGTATTTTTATTGTGGCGTAAACGCGCATGACTGCACTGATTCACATCCTGGGATCGGATATCCCACACCATAACCAGACCGTTTTGCGGTTCTTCAACGACGAGCTGGCATCGGGTAATCCTGATGCGCGTGAGTTTATGGTTGCAGGTCAGGATAAGGGCCTGAGTTCAGCATTTCCGACGCTGAAGATCAGCTTCTGGCCGGATAAGGCCACGCTGGCGAAAGCGGTCATTGCCAAAGCCAAAGCGGATCGTGAGCAACGATTCTTCTTTCACGGACAGTTTAATACCGGCCTGTGGCTGGGGCTTCTCAGCGGGGGAATCAAGCCTTCCCAGTGTAGCTGGCATATCTGGGGAGCCGATCTCTACGAAGTCTCCCGCGGCTGGAAATTCCGTCTTTTCTATCCGCTGCGCCGCATGGCACAGGGAAGGGTGGGCTGTGTTTTTGCTACCCGTGGCGATCTCAACTATTTTGCGAAGCAGCACCCGAACGTGCGCGGCGAATTACTCTATTTCCCAACCCGCATGGATCCGTCGCTAAACGCCATGGCGAATGACGCGGTGCGTGAAGGCAAGCTGACGATCCTGGTGGGGAATTCCGGCGATCGCAGTAACGAACATGTGGCAGCGCTCAGAGCGGTGCATCAGCAGTTTGGCGACACGGTGAACGTGGTGGTGCCGATGGGCTATCCCGCCAATAATGACGCCTACATTGATGAGGTTAGCCATCAGGGGCTTGCGTTATTCAGCGCGGATAATTTGCATATTCTGCGGGATAAGCTGGAATTTGATGAGTATCTCGCGTTGCTGAGAAAATGCGACCTCGGGTATTTCATCTTTGCCCGTCAGCAGGGCATTGGCACACTTTGCTTGCTTATTCAGGCAGGGATCCCTTGCGTGCTAAACCGCGACAACCCGTTCTGGCAGGATATGGCCGAACAGCATCTTCCGGTGCTGTTCACCACCGATGTGCTCAATGAAGAGGTTGTTCGGGAAGCACAGCGACAGCTGGCGCTGGTGGATAAAAATTCCATCGACTTCTTTAGCCCGAATTACCTCACGCCGTGGCACCGTGCGCTGCGTATCGCTGCAGGAGACAAAGCATGAGCCAGTTGCAATTCAGCGGGTTGCTGGTCGTTTGGCTCCTGAGCGCCCTGTTTATCGCCACGCTCACCTGGTTCGAATTCCGTCGCGTACGTTTCAACTTTAACGTGTTCTTCTCGTTATTGTTTCTGCTGACGTTCTTTTTCGGTTTCCCGCTGACCAGCATTCTGGTCTTCCGTTTTGACGTGAGCGTCGCGCCCCCGGAAATTCTGCTCCAGGCGCTTCTGGCAGCGACCTGCTTCTATGCGGTGTACTACGTCACCTATAAAACGCGTCTGCGTTCCGTGCAGGCTGCCGCGCCGCGTCGGGCGCTTTTTACCATGAATCGAGTGGAGACCCACCTGACATGGGTGATGTTGATGACGATTGCCCTGGTCAGTGTCGGCATCTTCTTCATGCATAACGGCTTCCTGCTGTTCAAGCTCCACTCCTACAGCCAGATTTTTTCTGCCGAAGTCTCGGGCGTGGCGCTTAAGCGGTTCTTCTACTTCTTCATCCCGGCGATGCTGGTGATCTTCTTCCTGCGCCAGGACAGTAAAGCGTGGCTGTTCTTCCTGGTCAGCACCGTCGCGTTTGGTATTCTGACCTATATGATTGTGGGCGGTACGCGCGCCAATATCATCATCGCCTTCGCCATCTTCCTGTTTATCGGCATCATCCGCGGCTGGATCTCACTGTGGATGCTGGTTGCGGCCGGGGTGTTTGGCATTGTGGGGATGTTCTGGCTGGCGCTGAAGCGGTATGGAATGAACGTGGCAGGTGACGAGGCGTTTTACACGTTCCTTTACCTCACGCGCGATACGTTCTCGCCGTGGGAAAACCTGGCATTACTGCTGCAAAATTACGACAAGATTGATTTCCAGGGGCTGGCGCCGATTGTTCGCGACTTCTACGTCTTTATCCCTTCCTGGCTATGGCCTGACCGGCCTGGCGTGGTGCTGAATACGGCGAACTACTTTACCTGGGAAGTGCTGAACAACCATTCCGGTCTGGCAATCTCCCCTACGCTTATCGGTTCACTGGTGGTGATGGGTGGGGCGTGGTTCATTTTGCCCGGGGCGGTTGCCGTGGGGTTGATTATTAAGTGGTTCGACTGGCTTTACCTGCGCGGCAACGAAGAGACTAATCGCTACAAAGCGGCCATTTTGCACAGCTTCTGCTTTGGTGCCATTTTCAATATGATCGTTCTGGCGCGTGAAGGGCTGGACTCGTTCGTTTCACGCGTGGTGTTCTTTATGGTCGTTTTCGGCGTCTGCCTGTTGCTGGCCAAACTGTTGTACTGGCTGTTTGACAGCGCAGGGCTTGTGCACAAGCGCGAGCGACAGGGCAGCACATCGCTGTCGCAAGTCTGAGTAAGGATAGTAATGACTGATAATATTTCTGCACCGCGCTATGCGCTACGTGGTCTGCAGCTTATTGGCTGGCGCGACATGCAGCACGCGCTGGATTTTCTGTTCGCCGACGGCCAGATGAAATCCGGCACGCTGGTCGCCATCAATGCGGAAAAGATGCTGGCGGTGGAAGATAACGCCGAGGTCAAAAGCCTGATAGAAGCGGCTGAATTCAAATACGCGGACGGGATCAGCGTGGTCCGCTCTATCCGTAAAAAGTTTCCTGATGCTAATGTTTCCCGCGTGGCGGGTGCCGATCTCTGGGAGCAGCTCATGGCTCGCGCAGGCGCGCAGGGCACGCCAGTGTTCCTGATTGGTGGGAAGCCAGAGATACTGGCTCAGACTGAGGAGAAACTGCGTCGTCAATGGAATGTTAATATTGTCGGCAGCCAGGATGGTTACTTCAAACCTGAAGATCGGCTGGCGCTGTTTGAGCGCGTTCGTGACAGCGGGGCGAAAATTGTCACCGTGGCGATGGGCTCCCCGCGCCAGGAGATCCTGATGCGTGACTGCCGTCAGGTTTGTCCGGACGCTCTCTACATGGGCGTCGGCGGCACGTACGACGTCTTTACCGGCCACGTTAAGCGCGCGCCGAAGGTTTGGCAAAATCTGGGGCTGGAATGGTTGTATCGCCTGTTATCGCAACCGACGCGTATTAAACGACAGATCCGTCTGCTTCGCTACCTCGCCTGGCATTACACCGGAAAAATGTAATCAAAATGTAGCGCGATATGCTATTCGCGCTGCAACTCGCCTGCAAAACTGCTGATAATCTGTGCAATGCATTCATTTTTTTAATGCATCGTTTGCCATTTGGCAGATTTTAAGAAACCATTCGCACCGTATTTTAGTACCCCTAAAAAACAATACCCGGTCTTAAGCCGGGAAACAGCAAACACAATCGAGGATCTATGGCAGAGAAAAAACCGGAGCTACAGCGTGGGCTGGAAGCTCGTCATATTGAACTGATAGCGCTGGGCGGCACTATCGGCGTGGGCCTGTTTATGGGCTCTGCAAGCACGCTCAAATGGGCAGGCCCTTCCGTATTACTGGCGTACATTATCGCCGGGTTGTTTGTTTTCTTCATCATGCGTTCCATGGGCGAAATGCTCTTCCTGGAGCCGGTAACCGGCTCCTTTGCCGTTTACGCGCATCGTTATATGAGCCCGTTCTTCGGCTACCTGACGGCCTGGTCATACTGGTTTATGTGGATGGCGGTGGGCATCTCAGAGATCACCGCGATAGGGGTCTACGTCCAGTTCTGGTTCCCGGACATGGTCCAGTGGATACCCGCACTGATTGCCGTGGGACTGGTGGCGCTGGCAAACCTGGCAGCCGTGCGTCTTTATGGTGAAATCGAGTTCTGGTTTGCGATGATCAAAGTCACCACCATCATCGTGATGATTGTCGTCGGCCTGGGCGTGATTTTCTTCGGCTTTGGCAACGGTGGACATGCAATCGGCTTTGGTAACCTGACCGAAAACGGCGGCTTCTTCGCCGGCGGCTGGAAGGGCTTCCTGACGGCGCTGTGTATCGTTGTGGCCTCGTATCAGGGCGTGGAGCTGATTGGCATTACCGCCGGTGAAGCGAAAAACCCGCAGGTTACGCTGCGTAGCGCGGTGGGCAAAGTGCTGTGGCGTATCCTGATTTTCTATGTGGGCGCGATCTTCGTCATCGTGACTATCTTCCCATGGAACGAAATTGGCACGACGGGGAGCCCGTTTGTTTTAACCTTCGCCAAAATTGGTATCACGGCGGCGGCGGGTATCATCAACTTTGTCGTCCTTACGGCAGCGTTGTCAGGCTGTAACAGCGGAATGTACAGCTGCGGGCGTATGCTCTATGCGCTCTCGAAGAATAACCAGCTGCCTGCGGCGATGAGCAGAGTCTCACGTGTCGGCGTTCCTGTCGCGGGTGTAGCAGTATCCATTGTGATCCTGCTGATTGGCTCTTGCCTGAATTACATCATTCCTAATCCGCAGCGCGTGTTCGTTTACGTCTATAGCGCCAGCGTACTGCCGGGCATGGTGCCGTGGTTTGTGATCCTCATCAGCCAGCTGCGTTTCCGTCATGCGCATAAAAAGGCGATTGAAAGCCATCCGTTCCGGTCAATTCTGTTCCCCTATGCGAACTATTTGACGATGGCGTTCCTGATTTGCGTATTAATCGGAATGTACTTTAATGAAGATACCCGCATGTCGCTGTTTGTCGGGGTGATCTTCCTGGCGGCAGTGACAGCTGCCTATAAGCTTTTTGGCCTGGGTCGCCGTGCCACCACGCAGAAAGTGGAGGAATAAGCGGCAAAATGTGCAAACCATAACCAAACGCGCATTTTTTTCAAAAAAGCACTAGACAGCGGGGACGGAGGTACGTAATATCCAGCCCCGCAACGGCGCTAAGCGCCCGTAGCTCAGCTGGATAGAGCGCTGCCCTCCGGAGGCAGAGGTCTCAGGTTCGAATCCTGTCGGGCGCACCATTTACCCGGTGCTAGAGCTGCGGTGGTCTGAGAAGTAGTCAGTACCGCGTGAAAGAATACAGTGGTGGCTATAGCTCAGTTGGTAGAGCCCTGGATTGTGATTCCAGTTGTCGTGGGTTCGAATCCCATTAGCCACCCCATTATTGAAAGAGTTGTGAATTGCGAAGGTGGCGGAATTGGTAGACGCGCTAGCTTCAGGTGTTAGTGTCCTTTGGATGTGGGGGTTCGAGTCCCCCCCCTCGCACCACGACTTTTAAAATGAATTGAACTAAAAATTCAAAAAAAGCAGTACATCGGCGAGTAGCGCAGCTTGGTAGCGCAACTGGTTTGGGACCAGTGGGTCGGAGGTTCGAATCCTCTCTCGCCGACCAATTTTGAACCCCGCTTCGGCGGGGTTTTTTGTTTTCTGCGACTTCTCATCCCTGTAGTGATTCCCCGACAGCGCCCTGTTTCATTGTCGCGATTCAGCGACATATAACCAATTGAAAATAAAAGCATTAATTATCCGTGGGTTTTGCTGTCTCCTCCTGGCGACATATTTCTGCATTTATCGATACGTTGTAGAGCTTAAGACGGTGCTTAACAGCATAATTTCCTTTTATCTTAAAATGTTGCGTCATGTAAAACTTCTGGATGTCATGTTGGCACGTTACGTGCAATAATATACGCGTAGATGCTCATTCCATCTCTTATGTTCGCCTTAGTGCCTCATAAACTCAGGAATGACGCAGAGCCATTTACGGTGCTTATCGTCCACTGACAGATGTCGCTTCGGCCTCATCAGACACCATGGACACAACGTTGAGTGAAGCACCAAATATGTTGTCTTACAGACCTGTTTTAACGCCTGCTTTTATAGCAGGCGTTTTTTTATGGGCGTAAAAAAGGAGGCCATTTGGCCTCCTGATTAATTACTGCTGCGTACCGTTATTTTGCAGCGTCAACAGCAACCCATCACGCCGCATGGCGGCCGCCTCTTCCGGCTTATGCTGCTTGTCCAGCGCATCGGCAAGCCACGCGTAGTCAAAGGCATCCGGACGCTGCTTCAGCGCCGCGCGGAAGGCGAGGCTCGCCTCCTGCCATTCACCGTGCTTCATCAGCGACTGACCGAGTGTGCTCCACAGCAGCGGTCGGTCACCGACGGTTTTAATCTGCTGACGCAGCACTTTCTCGACTTGCTCAGGGTTGTTGGTTTTCAGGCGCGGGATCACCATCACCAGACGATCGTCGTACTGGCGCTTCAGACCGTCGAGGAGAATCTCCTGTGCAGTGTCGTGATCGTCACATTCAATCAGATGTTCCGCCATCGCCACCTGCAAAGGAACCTGCTGGCGCGTTTTACGGCTCTGATTCTTCCACCACGTTTTCAGACCGTCGCTGCCCAGGTCGGCACGCGCCTGATCCATCAGGCCAATCCATGCCAGACGCTGAAGCTCATCACGATGTTCATCATCACCGACCTCGGCCTTTGCCATTGACGGAATGATGTCCAGCAGCGAGCCCCACGCGCCGGTACGAATATAGGCCTGCTCGGCAAGACGCAACACTTCCGGATGACGTGGCGCGACTTCCAGCAGGCGGTCGATGCCGTGGCGAGCCGCGTGATCCTCATTGCGCGCCAGCTGCAGACGAACGCGCGTAATTTCCACCGGAATCGGATCGCCATGCGCCAGCTCTGCCGCCCGTTCCAGGTGCTGATTGGCGCGTGCTTCGTCACCGCGCTGCTGCGCCGCTTCAGCAGCCAGCAGATAGTTCACCACCGGCTGTTCGGCATGATCGGCGTTTTTCGACATCAGCTTTTCAACCTGCTGATAGTCACCCTCGGCGAGCTTAAGCAGAGCCTGTTCGGTCTGTTTGCGGGCGCGGCGGCGCTTACGGCCAACGAACCAGCCGCGCGTATGGGCACCGGTGCGGAAAATACGGCGCAGGATCCACTCCAGAACAAACAGCACCACCACGCCGAGGATCAGAATGATCACTAAGCCCGTAACGCTGGTTTCGATGTTGTAGTTATCGGTCTGGATCAGCACATAGCCTTGATGGCCCGCGAGCATCGGCCCCAGGACGATCCCGGCGATCAGCAGGATAAAGAGTAAGAGGACTTTTAGCATCGTTACTCTCCCTGCGGCGCGCTTTCAGACGCGGGTGCGGAAGCAGGAGCCGCTGCCGCTCCACCCGTCTGCTCTGCCGGTACGCCCGGTTGCGCCAGCAGGTTACGTACGCGCGTCTGCATCAGTTTCTCCAGAATCGGCTGGCTGGCCAGCTTATCCGGCACGTTCATGGTGATGTTCTGCTGGCTCAGTTTATCAATGTCTTCGAGGAAGGCGGTGGTCGTCGCATCATCGGTGTTGTAGTAGGCGCGTACCCACGTTGAGACGTTATCCAGCGCCTGTTTGTAGGTCTCTTCCTGATGACGCGGCACGGCCTGTGCCGCCACCAGCAGGCGGGAGCGAATGTTTTCGCGCAGATAGATATCCTGGTTCGGCGCCAGCAGCGGCACGGCGGTTTCGTCGCGACGGCGGATGGTGATAAAGCTGTCCATAAAGTTCTGCCAGCTTTTTTGCAGGTTCACGCGCCATTCGCTCAGGGAACTGGACAGCTCGGTGCCGTCGGAATCCATCGGGGAGTCGTCGTCGTTGTTATCCGCCAGCTGCAGGTTATCAATCTGATTCGAGAGCTGGTTCACTTTAAGGATAATGCCGTCGTAGTCCACCTGCGAGACGGCGGAGAGGCTGGCGATGTCTTCGGTGATCGCACGGCGTGCGGTGATAAGACTTGGATCGTTCATGTCTGCCAGGCTTGCATCAGCGCTTTTCAGCAGCGCGGCGGCAGTGGTGACGTCTTGATCGCTCCAGAGCTTACGTCCGGCGAGCTTCACCAGGAAGTCAGCCTGTGAGAGCAGCCAGGTTTTGGCATCGGTGCCGGAAATCGTGGCGACTTTCTGCTGCACTTCGCCCAGCTGTTTGGTCAGTTCTTCCTGTTTGCTGTTCGCATCGGCAAGCGCGGCAGCCTGCTGTTTAATCACGGTTTCCAGCTCGGTTTTCTGCGTCTCCTGCGCTTTTTGCAGAGCAGTGAGCTGATTCACCAGCGCATCGCTGGTGGACGTCTGGTTAGCACCCTGTTGTTTCACCAAACCGTACAGACCAACGCCTGCTGCCAGCGCAATGGCGATGGCAATCGCGCTCAGCGTGAGGCTCGTTTTGTTGCTGCCGTTTTTCTTCTCAGCGGTTTTCTCAGTCGTCTCTGGCTGTGGCGTTGTCTCCACAGTCTCCCTGGTCTCTTCAACCACGGCGGAGGATTTATCGTGTTCCGTCATTATGGCTTCCCATTTGAGAGTTATTGTAATGCGCGCAGCAGCGCATCGTTGTCGGCGTTATCAGCGATCCGAATATCATGCCAGCCCAGTTCCCGGGCCTGGTTCGCCAGACGCTCACTGACGACCAGAAGCCGACAGTGGAGTAACCAATTTTCACGATACCATTGCGGTACAAGTGACCAGAGCCGCTGCAGCATTTCACCGCTGGTCACGACCAGGGTCGTAATGCCGCGCGTATGCCAGCGCATCGCCTCTTCTGCACCATCATAATGTTTTGCACAACGCTGGTAACACTCGCAGAACGTGACGTTAGCCCGGCGTTCGCGCAGCGTTTCACCCAACAGTTCGCGTCCGCCGTTACCGCGTAAAATCAGCGCGCGTTTTCCGGCAATGGTTTGTAATTCAGGTAATTGTAGCAAGACTTCACTGATTTCCCGATCTAACGGGTAACGAACATCCGCACCGCTTACGGTATGCAGCGCAAGCGCCGTTGTGCGGCCAATCGCGAAATAGCGTGGGGCGGTTGGCCAGGACAGGCCCTGCTGTTGCAGCTGCGCGTGGGCAAATTCCACGGCATGTTGCGACAACGCAAACAGCAGGTCGCCTTCCTGAAGGGTATTCATCTGGTCGGCGAGCGTAGAGAGCTCCCGACCCGGGGAGAATTCAATGAGCGGAAAACTCCAGGCCACCTGCCCCAGTGCGCGCAGACGGCTCACTAATTGCTCTCCTGCGGGAGAAGGGCGGGTGACGAGAATACTCATGCAGGGGGTTCTCCATTATAAACCTCAGCCAGAATTTCGCGGGCGCCGTTATCCAGTAACTCTTCTGCCAGCGAGACGCCAAGCTGTTCGGCATCTTGCGCTTTACCGCGACGTTCGCCACGCACCATCTGCGAACCGTCCGGGGCGCCCACCAGCGCACGCAGCCACAGTTCGCCGTTCGTCAATTCAGCATAGCTGCCAATCGGAACCTGGCATCCCCCTTCGAGGCGGGTATTCATCGCACGCTCGGCTTTTACGCGGATAGCGGTGTCGTCATGGTTCAGCGGGGCAAGCAGCTCGCGGGTACGCGCATCGTCCAGACGGCACTCAATGCCAACGGCGCCCTGGCCAACGGCTGGCAGCGACAGCTCTGGCGGTAACGCCACGCGAATGCGTTCCTCTAGCCCCAGACGTTTCAGGCCTGCAACAGCGAGAATAATGGCATCGTAATCGCCGTTATCCAGCTTGCCCAGACGCGTGCCGACGTTCCCGCGCAGCGAGCGAATGATCAGGTCAGGACGACGCTCCGCCAGCTGACACTGACGGCGTAAACTGGACGTGCCAACCACGCTACCCTCAGGCAGCGCATCGAGCGAGTCGTAGTGGTTAGAGACAAATGCGTCACGCGGATCTTCGCGCTCGCAGATGGTCACCAGCCCCAGCCCTTCCGGGAACTCAACAGGCACGTCTTTCATCGAATGTACGGCGATATCGGCGCGTTTCTCAAGCAATGCCAGTTCCAGTTCTTTGACAAACAGGCCTTTGCCGCCCACTTTCGCCAGCGGCGTATCCAGGATCACGTCACCGCGCGTGACCATCGGCACCAGCTCGACGCGCAATCCACTGTGGCAGGCTTCAAGGCGCTGCTTAACATAATGTGCCTGCCAGAGCGCGAGAGGGCTTTGGCGTGTGGCAATTCTCAAAACATTGTCTAACATGCTTGTTACCGTCATTATCAATCGCTAACCATCCTAACATTGTTGACTCTGGGATGGCAGTTTTACGGTTGATGAAGAGTGAGAGGGACAAGGCGGCGTATTCGTCAGCCATAGCCGTATTCAGGAATTTACACGTACAGAACGGTGCTACACTTGTATGTAGCGCATCTTTCTTTACGGTCAACCGGCAAGGTGTTAAATTGATCACGTTTTAGACCATTTTTTCGTCGGTACCACCATAATGATAAGGGCGAAAAAGGGTAACGGTTATCTTTTTGAAATACTGCGGGCCCGCTGTTATTCATGTTTTGAATAGCTTGCGCCACCCGGAAACATCAGGCGATACGTCTTGTACCTCTATATTGAGACTCTGAAACAGAGACTGGATGCCATAAATCAACTGCGTGTGGATCGCGCGCTTGCTGCTATGGGCCCTGCTTTCCAGCAGGTATACAGTCTGCTGCCGACATTATTGCACTATCACCATCCGCTGATGCCTGGCTACCTTGACGGTAACGTTCCCCAGGGCATTTGCCTTTTCACGCCTGATGAAACCCAACAGCACTATCTGAGTGAGCTTGAACTCTATCGCGGCATGCCGCCACAGGAGTCCCCGAAAGGTGAACTGCCGATTACCGGCGTTTACTCTATGGGGAGTACCTCATCGGTAGGGCAAAGCTGTTCTTCGGACCTGGACATCTGGGTCTGTCATCAGTCCTGGCTTGATAACGAAGAGCGCCAGCTGCTGCAACGTAAATGCAGCCTGCTGGAAAGCTGGGCGGCGTCGCTCGGCGTGGAAGTGAGCTTCTTCCTGATTGATGAAAACCGATTCCGTCATAACGAAAGCGGCAGTCTGGGTGGTGAGGACTGCGGCTCGACCCAGCACATCCTGTTGCTGGATGAATTTTACCGTACTGCTGTGCGTCTGGCCGGTAAGCGTATTCTGTGGAATATGGTGCCGTGCGATGAAGAAGAGCATTACGACGATTACGTGATGTCGCTGTACTCGCAGGGTGTCCTGACGCCAAACGAATGGCTGGACCTCGGCGGCCTGAGCTCTCTGTCAGCGGAAGAGTACTTTGGCGCAAGCCTCTGGCAGCTCTATAAGAGTATTGACTCACCGTACAAAGCGGTGCTGAAAACGCTGCTGCTGGAAGCCTATTCCTGGGAATACCCGACGCCGCGCCTGCTGGCGAAAGATATCAAGCAGCGTTTGCACGACGGGGAGATCGTCTCCTTCGGGCTGGACGCCTACTGCATGATGCTGGAGCGCGTGACCGAATACCTGAAAGCCATTGACGACACCACGCGTCTTGACCTGGTGCGTCGATGTTTCTATCTCAAAGTCTGTGAGAAATTGAGCCGCGAGCGCGCATGCGTGGGCTGGCGTCGTGAAGTGGTCAGTCAGTTAGTGAAAGAGTGGGGATGGGACGAAGAGCGTTTGTCCATGCTCGACAACCGCGCCAACTGGAAAATCGATCAGGTGCGTGAAGCGCACAACGAACTGCTCGATGCGATGATGCAAAGCTACCGTAACCTGATCCGCTTTGCGCGTCGTAATAACCTCAGCGTTTCAGCCAGCCCGCAGGATATCGGTGTGTTGACCCGTAAACTGTACGCCGCGTTTGAAGCGCTGCCGGGTAAAGTCACTCTGGTTAACCCGCAGATTTCGCCTGACCTCTCAGAACCGAACCTGACCTTTATCTATGTCCCGCCGGGTCGCGCGAACCGCACCGGGTGGTATCTTTACAACCGTGCGCCAAGCATGGATTCGATCGTCAGCCATCAACCGCTGGAATATAACCGTTACCTGAACAAGCTGGTGGCCTGGGCCTGGTTTAACGGCCTGCTGACCTCGCGCACCCGCCTGTTTATCAAAGGCAACGAGGTGGTTGATCTCGCTAAGCTGCAGGAGATGGTGGCGGATGTCTCACACCACTTCCCGCTGCGTCTGCCTGCGCCAACGCCGAAAGCGCTCTACAGCCCATGTGAGATTCGCCATCTGGCGATCATCGTTAACCTGGAATACGACCCGACGGCGGCCTTCCGCAATCAGGTGGTCCATTTCGACTTCCGCAAGCTGGACGTTTTTAGCTTTGGCGAGCAGCAAAATTGCCTGGTGGGTAGCGTGGATCTGCTTTACCGCAACTCGTGGAATGAAGTGCGTACCCTGCATTTCAACGGCGAGCAGGCGATGATCGAAGCGCTGAAAACCATTCTCGGTAAAATGCACCAGGACGCCGCGCCACCGGACAGCGTGGAAGTGTTCTGCTACAGCCAGCACCTGCGTGGGTTGATTCGTACCCGCGTGCAGCAGCTGGTTTCTGAATGTATCGAACTGCGTCTCTCCAGTACCCGTCAGGAAACCGGGCGCTTTAAAGCGCTGCGCGTCTCCGGCCAGACCTGGGGCCTGTTCTTCGAACGTCTCAACGTGTCGGTACAGAAGCTGGAAAACGCCATCGAGTTCTACGGCGCGATTTCGCACAACAAGCTGCATGGTCTGTCGGTGCAGGTGGAAACCAACCACGTTAAGCTGCCGCAGGTGGTGGACGGTTTTGCCAGTGAAGGGATTATTCAGTTCTTCTTCGAAGAGTCGGGCGACGATGCCGGTTTCAATATCTACATCCTGGATGAGACCAACCGCGCCGAGGTGTATCACCATTGTGAAGGCAGTAAAGAGGAGCTGGTGCGCGACGTCAGCCGCTTCTACTCCTCTTCGCATGATCGTTTCACCTACGGCTCAAGCTTTATCAACTTTAACCTGCCGCAGTTCTACCAGATTGTGAACGTCGACGGTCGTACGCAGGTGATTCCGTTCCGGACCCAGGCCGTCACGCCTGTCGCGCCTGCAAATCAGGACACCGCGCCGCTGTTGCAGCAGTATTTCTCCTGAGCCTTTTCGCTCGCCCGGTGGCGGCTACGCCTTACCGGGTCTACAACAGCTCGGTTCCGTAGGCCGGGTCAGCGCAGCGCCACCCGGCACAGAAACTATCTGAAACTCACGACCTCACCCGCCTGCGCGGTCGCCGCCTGTTCCAGCAGATCCCAGAACGTGACGCCGCTACGGTCGCAAACCCATTCCCCGTCTTTCAGATCGAAATGATAGCCGCCCTGTTTGGCGGCCAGCCATACCTGGTGAAGCGGCTCCTGGCGGTTAATAATAATTTTGCTGCCATTTTCGAAGCTCAGGGTCAGAATACCGCCGTTGATTTCACAATCGATATCGCTGTCGCCGTCCCAGTCGTCGAGACGCTCTTCGATGGTCATCCACAGGTTGTCGGCAAGGCGATGGAATTCACTGTCGTTCATGGTTTTGTTCCTGTTTTTCGTGATGCCGGCAGTATAACCCTAAATAAATCCCGTTGCAGGAAAGCGGCAAACTCTTGCTTTTGTGTCTTCTCCTGCGATGATAGAAACAGATTTGAACTTACGGGCAACTTTATAATGAAAAACGCTTTCCGAACGCTTGCCGTTCTCATCACGCTGTTTAGCCTGACGGGCTGCGGACTGAAGGGACCACTGTACTTCCCGCCAGCGGATAAAACCGCGCCGCCGCCGACGAAACCTGTGAACAGCGGTATTGAATCTACTACGCCAGATACTAACGATCGTGGCGACAACGGTGGTCCGACTCAGGTAAATCTCTGACGACAACGTTCTGTACCCGCGCAATGGAGCAAATGATGCAGTTCTCTAAAATGCATGGCCTTGGCAACGATTTTATGGTCGTCGACGCGGTAACGCAGAATGTGTTTTTCTCCCCGGAACTGATCCGTCGCCTGGCGGATCGGCATCTGGGCGTGGGGTTCGATCAGCTGCTGGTGGTTGAGCCACCGTACGATCCTGACCTCGATTTCCACTACCGTATTTTTAACGCGGACGGCAGCGAAGTTAACCAGTGCGGCAACGGCGCGCGCTGTTTTGCCCGCTTTGTCCGCCTGAAAGGGCTGACCAACAAGCGTGATATTCGCGTCAGCACGGCCAATGGTCGCATGGTGCTCAGCGTCACTGATGATGAGCTGGTACGCGTGAACATGGGCGAGCCTAACTTTGAGCCCTCCGTTGTGCCGTTTCGCGCAAACAAAGCGGAAAAGACCTATATTATGCGTGCGGCCGAGCAGACAGTATTGTGCGGCGTCGTCTCAATGGGTAACCCGCACTGCGTGATTCAGGTTGATGATGTGGAAACTGCCGCCGTCGAAACGCTCGGCCCGGTGCTGGAAAGCCACGAACGTTTCCCGGAGCGCGCGAACATCGGTTTTATGCAGGTGGTAGCGCGTGAGCACATCCGCCTGCGGGTTTACGAGCGCGGCGCGGGCGAGACGCAGGCCTGCGGAAGCGGTGCCTGTGCGGCAGTGGCCGTGGGCATCTCTCAGGGGTTACTGGCAGAAGAGGTTCGCGTGGAGTTACCGGGCGGTCGGCTAGATATCGCCTGGAAAGGACCGGGTCATCCACTGTATATGACTGGCCCGGCGGCACATGTCTATGACGGGTTTATCCATCTATGAAACAACCAGGGGAAGAACTGCAGGAAACAGTGACGGAGCTGGACGACAGAGCTGTTGTTGATTATCTGCTGCGCAATCCTGAGTTTTTTATTCGCAATGCACGCATCGTCGAAGAGATGCGCGTGCCGCATCCGGTTCGCGGAACCGTGTCGCTGGTCGAATGGCACATGGCACGCTCGCGCAACCACATCAATCAGCTTGAAGAGAACATGACGCTGCTGATGGAACAGGCCAGTACTAACGAAAGTCTGTTCTATCGTCTTCTGCATCTGCAGGCGCGTCTGGCATCGGCGCACAGTCTCGAAGAGTTCCTCAGCCGCTTCCACCGCTGGGCGCGCGAGCTTGGGCTTGCGGGCGCAACGATCCGTCTTTTCCCTGACCGCTGGCGCATTGGCGCACCGTCGGGGTTTACCCATCTGGCACTTAGCCGTCAGGCGTTTGAACCGCTGCGCATTCAGCGTCTGGGCCATGAGCATCACTACCTTGGGCCATTGAACGGACCTGAACTGCTGGTGGTGTTACCCGAAGCTAAAGCGATAGGCTCGGTGGCGATGTCGCTGATGGGGCGCGATGGCGATCTGGGGGTCATGTTATTTACCAGCCGCGATGCACATCACTATGAGCAAGGGCAAGCCACGCACCTGCTGCAGGAGATCGCTCTGATGCTGCCTGAGCTGCTGGAGCGCTGGATTGAGCGAGTATGACGGACGGACTGCTCTCTGCTGACGTCTCGCGCTTTTTGCGCTATCTGGGCGTGGAGCGTCAGCTTAGCCCCATTACTCTGCTTAATTACCAGCGTCAGCTTGATGCCCTCATGCAGATTGCCGACGAGATCGGCCTGAAAAGCTGGCAGCACTGTGACGCTGCGACGGTTCGCGGGTTTGTCGTGCGGAGCCGCAGAAAAGGATTAGGCCCGGCAAGCCTGGCGCTCAGGCTCTCTGCGCTGCGCAGTTTCTTCGACTGGCTGGTCAGTCAGGGAGGCTTAAAAGCCAACCCGGCAAAAGGGATCGCCACGCCAAAAGCGCCGCGCCATCTGCCTAAAAATATCGACGTTGACGACGTAAACCGCCTGTTGGATATCGATCTGAACGATCCGTTGGCCGTACGCGACCGCGCGATGCTGGAGGTGATGTACGGTGCCGGGCTGCGTCTTTCAGAGCTGGTTAATCTTGATTTAAAACACCTCGACCTGGACACCGGCGAAGTGTGGGTCATGGGCAAGGGCAGCAAAGAGCGCCGCCTGCCGATTGGCCGCAACGCGGTATCCTGGATTGAGCACTGGCTTGACCTGCGCGGGCTGTTTGGCGCAGAAGAGGACGCGCTGTTCCTGTCGAAACTCGGTAAGCGGATCTCGGCGCGTAACGTGCAGAAGCGCTTTGCGGAGTGGGGCATTAAGCAGGGGCTGAACAGCCACGTTCACCCGCACAAGCTGCGTCACTCCTTTGCGACACACATGCTTGAGTCGAGCGGCGATCTGCGCGGCGTGCAGGAGCTGCTTGGCCACGCAAATCTGTCGACCACTCAAATCTATACCCACTTAGACTTCCAACACCTTGCCTCGGTGTATGACGCGGCGCATCCACGCGCCAAACGGGGGAAATAATGCGTTTTTACCGCCCACTCGGTCAGATTTCAGCCCTGACGTTTGACCTTGATGACACCTTATATGACAACCGCGAAGTGATCCTGCGTACCGAGCAGGAGTCGCTGACGTTTGTCCAGAACTACCATCCGGCGCTGAAGACGATGCAGAACAAGGATTTCCAGACGCTGCGTCAGTCCCTGCGGGAGACCGAGCCGGACATTTACCACGATGTGACCGAATGGCGTCGTCGCGCGGTTGAGCAGGCGATGCTCAACGTGGGGCTGAGCGCGCAAGATGCGGCCATTGGGGCTGAAGCGGCAATGGAAAACTTCGCCAAATGGCGCAGCCGTATCGATGTGCCGCAGGAGACCCACGACACGCTGGCGAAACTGGCAGAGAAATGGCCGCTGGTGGCCATCACAAACGGCAATGCCCAGCCTGAGCTGTTTGGTCTCGGCGATTACTTTGAATTTGTGCTGCGTGCCGGTCCCCACGGGCGCTCCAAGCCGTTCAGTGATATGTACCATCTTGCAGCGGAAAAACTGAATCTGTCGCTGGGTGAAATTCTGCACGTGGGGGATGACCTCACCACAGACGTGGCGGGTGCCATCCGCTGCGGCATGCAGGCCTGCTGGATCAAGCCGGAAAAAGCCGACCTGATGATCGCCTCCGATAGCCGTCTTCTGCCACACCTGGAAATTTCGCGGTTGGCATCCCTCACGACGCTGATATAATCATCAATTGTTCTGTATAAATTAACAGGGTTTTGGCGAATGTCATTCGCCTGCCCGACATGACGTGACGGTGCCAATGGACGTTTCTTACCTGCTCGACAGCCTTAATGACAAACAGCGTGAAGCAGTTGCCGCCTCGCGCACCAACATGCTGGTTCTGGCAGGGGCGGGCAGTGGTAAGACGCGCGTTCTGGTTCACCGTATCGCCTGGTTGCAGAGCGTGGAAAACTGCTCACCGTACTCCATCATGGCGGTCACGTTTACCAACAAGGCGGCGGCGGAGATGCGCCACCGTATCGCCCAACTGATGGGCACCAGCCAGGGCGGCATGTGGGTCGGCACCTTCCATGGCCTGGCGCACCGCCTGCTGCGCGCGCACCATATGGACGCCAACCTGCCGCAGGATTTCCAGATCCTCGACAGCGAAGACCAGCTCCGTCTGCTCAAACGCCTGATTAAGGCGATGAATCTTGACGAGAAGCAGTGGCCGCCGCGTCAGGCGATGTGGTACATCAACGGCCAGAAAGACGAAGGGCTGCGCCCGCACCATATTCAGAGTTTCGGCAACCCGGTCGAGCAGACCTGGCAAAACGTCTACAAGGCCTATCAGGAAGCGTGCGATCGTGCCGGTCTGGTGGATTTCGCCGAGCTGCTGCTGCGCGCCCACGAGCTGTGGCTCAACAAGCCGCACATCCTGCAGCACTATCGTGAACGCTTCACCAATATCCTGGTGGACGAATTCCAGGATACCAACAACATCCAGTACGCATGGATCCGCCTGCTGGCCGGTGATACCGGCAAGGTAATGATCGTAGGCGATGATGACCAGTCGATCTACGGCTGGCGCGGGGCGCAGGTGGAGAACATCCAGCGCTTCCTCAAGGACTTCCCCGGCGCGGAAACCATCCGTCTGGAGCAGAACTACCGCTCGACGAACAACATCCTCAGCGCGGCTAACGCCCTGATCGAAAACAACAACGGGCGTTTGGGTAAAAAGCTGTGGACCGACGGCGTCGACGGCGAACCGATTTCGATTTACTGCGCCTTCAACGAGCTCGACGAAGCCCGCTTTGTGGTGAACCGCATCAAAACCTGGCAGGACAACGGCGGCGCCCTGGAGCAGTGCGCCATTCTCTACCGCAGCAACGCCCAGTCGCGCGTGCTGGAAGAGGCGCTGCTGCAGGTGAGCATGCCTTACCGTATTTATGGCGGTATGCGCTTCTTCGAACGTCAGGAAATCAAAGATGCGCTCTCGTATCTGCGTCTGATTGCAAACCGCAACGACGACGCGGCGTTTGAGCGCGTGGTCAACACGCCGACCCGTGGCATTGGAGACCGCACGCTGGACGTGGTGCGTCAGGCCTCTCGCGATCGCCAGCTGACGCTGTGGCAGGCATGCCGCGAGCTGTTGCAGGAAAAAGCGCTCGCCGGTCGTGCCGCCAGCGCGCTGCAGCGTTTCCTCGAACTGATTGATGCTCTGGCGCAGGAAACGGCCGACATGCCGCTGCACGTGCAGACCGACCGGGTGATTAAAGACTCCGGCCTGCGCACCATGTATGAGCAGGAAAAAGGCGAGAAAGGCCAGACCCGTATTGAGAACTTAGAGGAACTGGTCACGGCAACGCGCCAGTTCAGCTACAACGAAGAAGATGAAGACCTGATGCCGCTTCAGGCGTTTCTCTCTCACGCCGCGCTGGAAGCAGGCGAGGGACAGGCGGATACCTGGCAGGATGCGGTTCAGCTCATGACCCTGCACTCCGCCAAAGGTCTGGAGTTCCCGCAGGTGTTTATCGTCGGCATGGAAGAGGGGATGTTCCCTAGCCAGATGTCGCTGGATGAGGGGGGACGCCTGGAAGAGGAGCGTCGCCTGGCCTACGTGGGCGTGACGCGCGCGATGCAAAAGCTGACGCTAACCTACGCCGAAACCCGCCGTCTGTACGGTAAAGAGGTCTATCACCGTCCGTCGCGCTTTATCGGTGAACTGCCGGAAGAGTGCGTGGAAGAGGTGCGTCTGCGGGCGAGCATCAGCCGTCCGGTCAGCCATCAGCGTATGGGCTCGCCGATTGCGGAAACCGACACCGGCTACAAGCTGGGCCAGCGCGTGCGCCATTCGAAGTTTGGCGAAGGTACCATTGTGAATCTGGAAGGCAGCGGCGAGCACAGCCGCCTGCAGGTGGCGTTCCAGGGGCAGGGTATCAAATGGCTGGTGGCGGCCTATGCGAAGCTGGAAACAGTCTAACATTCAGAAAAATATCATTATTTTGTAATAATCTGCTAGCCTTATACATTGAAGGTCAATTAATGCCCTTCAGCGTTCCGTTGCGTGTTGACGCCACAGTTATAGCTGGCGTAACATGCGCGCACGATTACGCTAAGAGGACATTCGCCTTGGACACACCCAGTAGATACTGGCTCAATTCCCTGTCATCCAGGAACAACTCCTAAGGCTATCTCCCCTTGCTGATGGCCTTAGTGGTTGTCAGCGACATGCACTATTCCCGTCGCGCTGAGTCAGGCTGTTTAATGGTCTGAAACCCAATTTGTTTCTGTGTGCCCACCGAACTGTCCGATATTTTTTGCATTGGGAGTCCCGGTCATGTTGAGCGCATTTCAACTCGAAAATAACCGACTGACTCGGCTTGAAGCCGAAGAGTCACAGCCCCTCGTTGATGCCGTATGGGTGGATCTGGTCGAGCCGGACGACGATGAACGCCTGCGCGTACAATCTGAGCTGGGACAAAGCCTGGCGACACGCCCGGAACTGGAAGACATCGAAGCATCCGCACGTTTTTTTGAAGACGAAGACGGTCTGCATATTCACTCCTTCTTCTTCTTTGAAGATGCTGAAGACCACGCGGGTAACTCTACCGTGGCGTTTACCATTCGTGATGGCCGTCTGTTTACCCTGCGCGAGCGCGAACTGCCTGCGTTTCGTCTCTACCGCATGCGCGCCCGCAGCCAGGCCATGGTGGATGGTAACGCCTACGAGCTGCTGCTCGATCTGTTCGAAACCAAAATTGAACAGCTGGCGGATGAAATTGAAAACATCTACAGCGATCTGGAAAAGCTCAGCCGCGTGATCATGGAAGGCCATCAGGGCGATGAGTACGACGAAGCGCTCTCCACTCTGGCGGAGCTGGAAGATATCGGCTGGAAGGTGCGTTTGTGTCTGATGGATACCCAGCGTGCGCTGAACTTCCTGGTGCGCAAGGCGCGTCTGCCGGGCGGCCAGCTGGAGCAGGCGCGGGAGATCCTGCGAGATATCGAATCCCTGCTGCCGCACAACGAATCCCTGTTCCAGAAGGTCAACTTCCTGATGCAGGCGGCGATGGGCTTTATCAACATCGAGCAGAACCGCATCATCAAGATCTTCTCGGTGGTTTCGGTGGTGTTCCTGCCACCGACGCTGGTGGCCTCCAGCTACGGGATGAACTTTGAGTTTATGCCGGAGCTGAAGTGGAGCTTTGGTTACCCGGGGGCGATTATCTTCATGATCCTCGCCGGGCTGGCACCGTATCTGTACTTTAAGCGTCGTAACTGGCTGTAAAAATCTGGCGGGTGGCGCTGCGCTTACCCGCCCTACAAAACACCTACATTCCTTTGCGGGCCCTGCGCTGGGTATAAATGGCATCTGCAACGAAAATCGCCAGCGCCACCCAGATAAAGGCGAAGGTCACCATCTTATCCGCGCCTGGCACTTCGCCGTAAAACACCACCGCCAGCAGGAACATCAGCGTCGGGCCAATGTACTGGAAGAAGCCCAGCGTGGAGAGACGCAGACGCGTCGCCGCACCGGTGAAGCACAGCAATGGAATCGTCGTCACCACGCCCGCCGCCATCAGCATCAGATTCAGCGACCACGGGTTGCTGCCCATATGGCTGGTTGGGCTGTCGGCGATGCCGAAGAGATAAATCGCCGCGACCGGCAGCAGCCACAGGGTTTCAAACAACATCCCGGTTTGTGCTTCCACCGCAATCTTCTTGCGCACCAGGCCGTAGAAGGCAAAGCTGAACGCCAGACCGAGGGCAATAATCGGCAACGAGCCGAACGTCCAGAGCTGAACCAGCACGCCACAGAAGGCCAAAATGACGGCCACCCATTGCATCCGGCGGAAGCGCTCGCCGAGGAAAATCATCCCCAGCACGATGTTCACCAGCGGGTTAATGAAGTACCCCAGGCTCGCTTCGAGCATGTGATGGTTATTCACCGCCCAGATAAACAGCAGCCAGTTGCCGCCAATCAGCACCGCAGAGAGCGCCAGCAGGAAGACCTTTCCAGGGGTTTTAAACAGCGTTTTGACGCCCGACCACTGACGGCTGAGGCTCATCAGCGCGATCATAAAAAAGAATGACCAGATAACGCGGTGAGTGAGGATCTCATCGGCCGGAACGTAAGCGATAAGCTTGAAATACGCCGGGGCGATACCCCAAATAAAATAAGCGGCAAGGGCGAGTAAAACGCCCTGCCGCGTCTGTTTAGCATCCATCGGGAAAATCCATTACAAAAAAGTGAATTAATTTTACCCGATTTTGCTGCCTCAACCCACCATATAAGTGGCGGTTGCGCTGGCGATATAAACTTGTTCTTCGTTATGTAATTCAACGCGAGCAACGGCAACTTTATTTCCCGCACGCAGCAGGCTGCTGGTACAGGTAAAGCGATTTCCGCGCCCCGGGCGAAGATAGTCGACGCGCAAATCAATGGTGCCCATGCGCGCCAGACGCTGGCGGAGTTCGTCTTCATTGATGGTGTCATGGCGGGTCAGCGTACTGCCCACGCAGACCAGGCCTGCCGCGACGTCCAGCGCAGAGGCAATCACGCCGCCGTGCAAAATACTTTGCGCCCAGTTACCTACCATCATCGGCTGGTTGTTGAAACTCAGCTGGGCAAAGTCTTTTTCGTAACGCTCCAGCTCCAGTCCCAGCGCGCGGTTAAACGGCATATGGTAAACAAAAATCTCGCCCACGAGTTTTAACACTTCTTCGGCGGTAAGCATGGCTGACATGAGGCATCACATCCTTATTGTTAATGAAATGTTGATTTTATGCCTCAGCAATAAGGAATTCCACTTTCAGAAACGAGGATGCAGCAGTTGTCGCAGAAGTATGTAGAATGTTCGCCACATAACTATTCAAGTAATTTTACTCTTTTGCAGGAGAACACCACCGATGCGGACGTATCTGGCCTGGTTACTGGCGGCGGTTGCGCTGCCCCTCACAGCATATGCGCAGGAAGCCACGATCAAAGAGGTGCATGATAAACCAGCCGTTCATGGCAGTATTATCGCGAACCTTCTTCAGGAGCATGACAATCCGTTCACGCTCTATCCGTATGACACCAACTACGTGATTTACACCCAGACCAGCGATCTCAACAAAGAGGCGATAAGCTCCTATAACTGGTCTGATAACGCGCGTAAAGATGAGGTGAAGTTCCAGCTCAGTCTCGCCTTCCCGTTCTGGCGCGGCATTCTGGGGCCGAATTCGGTGCTCGGTGCGTCTTACACGCAGAAATCCTGGTGGCAGCTCTCTAACAGCGGGGAGTCCTCGCCGTTCCGTGAAACGAACTACGAGCCACAGCTGTTCCTCGGTTTTGCAACGGATTATGAATTTGCTGGATGGACGTTGCGTGATGTTGAAGTGGGCTTTAACCATGATTCCAACGGTCGTTCCGACCCGACTTCCCGAAGCTGGAACCGCGCCTATACGCGCCTGATGGCGCAGAACGGTAACTGGATGGTGGAAGTGAAGCCGTGGTACGTGGTGGGCGAAACCGATGACAACCCGGATATCACCAAATACATGGGTTACTACCAGCTCAAAGTCGGCTACCAGCTGGGCGATGCCGTGCTCAGCGCCAAAGGCCAGTACAACTGGAACACCGGCTACGGTGGCGCGGAAGTGGGCTTAAGCTACCCAATGACGAAGCACGTTCGTATCTATACGCAGGTATACAGCGGTTACGGCGAGTCGCTTATCGACTACAACTTCAACCAGACTCGCATCGGCGTTGGCGTGATGCTGAACGATATTCTCTAGCCTGCTCGAATGTTTTTGCGTTAAACGTTGAAGTTTCTCTCTCAGGCGCTGAAAATAGCGCCTGTTTTATTTTTCGCATATGGGGTTAATGTGGCGCAGGCGGAAGTATTGAATCAGGAGTCGCTGGCTAAACAGGTTTTGCATGAAACCTTTGGCTATCAGCAGTTCCGCCCTGGCCAGGAAACCATCATTGAAACGGTGCTGGAAGGTCGCGATTGCCTGGTGGTGATGCCGACCGGCGGCGGTAAATCCCTCTGTTATCAGGTGCCCGCGCTGGTGCTTAACGGCCTGACGGTCGTGGTATCGCCTCTGATTTCACTGATGAAAGACCAGGTTGACCAGCTGCTCGCCAACGGCGTGGCGGCAGCCTGTCTTAACTCCACGCAAACCCGTGAGCAGCAGCAAGAGGTGATGGCCGGATGCCGCACCGGGCAGATCCGCCTGCTGTATATCGCGCCGGAACGCCTGATGCTGGATAACTTCCTCGACCATCTCGCGCACTGGAACCCGGTCCTGCTGGCGGTGGATGAAGCGCACTGTATCTCCCAGTGGGGACACGATTTCCGCCCGGAATACGCTGCGCTCGGCCAGCTGCGCCAGCGCTTCCCCGAGCTGCCGTTTATGGCGCTTACCGCCACGGCAGATGACACCACCCGTCTGGATATTGTTCGCCTGCTGGGGCTGAACGACCCTTATATTCAGGTCAGCAGCTTCGACCGCCCCAACATCCGCTACATGCTGATGGAAAAATTCAAGCCGCTGGATCAGCTCTTACGCTACGTGCAGGAGCAGCGCGGCAAGTCCGGCATTATCTACTGCAACAGCCGTGCGAAGGTCGAAGACACCGCCGCACGTCTGCAAAACCGCGGCTTTAGCGCGGCGGCCTACCATGCCGGGCTAGAGAACCACATCCGTGCCGACGTGCAGGAGAAGTTCCAGCGCGATGACCTGCAAATTGTGGTGGCGACGGTGGCGTTCGGCATGGGGATCAACAAGCCCAACGTGCGCTTTGTGGTGCACTTCGACATTCCTCGCAATATCGAATCCTACTATCAGGAAACCGGCCGTGCCGGGCGTGACGGCCTGCCAGCGGAAGCGATGCTGTTTTACGATCCGGCCGATATGGCATGGCTGCGCCGCTGCCTGGAGGAAAAACCGCAGGGACAGCTCCAGGATATCGAACGCCACAAGCTCAACGCGATGGGCGCGTTTGCCGAAGCGCAAACCTGCCGTCGTCTGGTGCTGCTCAACTACTTTGGTGAAGGGCGACAGGAGCCGTGCGGCAACTGCGATATCTGCCTGGATCCGCCGAAACAGTACGATGGGCTGATGGACGCGCGTAAGGCGCTCTCGACCATCTACCGTGTGAATCAACGCTTCGGGATGGGCTACGTGGTGGAAGTGCTGCGCGGTGCTAATAACCAGCGTATTCGCGACATGGGCCACGACAAGCTCCCTGTCTACGGTATTGGCAAGGAGCAGAGCCACGAGCACTGGGTCAGCATTATCCGCCAGCTGATTCACCTCGGCTTTGCCACACAAAACATTGCTCAGCACTCCGCGCTACAGCTTACCGAAGCGGCGCGTCCGGTCCTGCGCGGTGACATTGAACTGAAGCTCGCCGTGCCGCGCGTTCTCGCCCTGAAGCCGCGGGTGATGCAAAAATCGTACGGCGGCAATTACGACCGCAAGCTGTTTGCCAAACTGCGCAAGCTGCGTAAAGCCATTGCTGATGAAGAGAACATTCCGCCTTACGTGGTGTTCAACGACGCGACGCTGATTGAGATGGCCGAACAGATGCCCCTCAGCGCCAGCGAAATGCTCAGCGTCAACGGCGTCGGCACGCGCAAGCTGGAGCGCTTCGGTAAGGAGTTTATGGCGCTCATCCGTTCACATGCCGATGGTGATGATGAGGAGTAGTCAGCCGGGCGAAAAAGTGCCAGGATGATGACTCACTGAATTATTTCCCCGCGAGCTAATTATGTTAATGCTATTTCTTACCGTGGCGTTGGTGCACATCGTTGCGCTGATGAGCCCGGGCCCAGACTTTTTCTTCGTGTCACAAACGGCCGTCAGCCGCTCCCGCAAAGAGGCGATGATGGGCGTGCTCGGTATCACCATGGGCGTCATGGTCTGGGCGGCGGTCGCGCTGCTTGGCCTGAACCTGATTCTGGCAAAGATGGCCTGGCTGCATAACATCATTATGGTTGGCGGTGGCCTGTACCTGTGCTGGATGGGCTACCAGATGCTGCGCGGGGCGCTGAAGAAAGAAGAGAAAAAACCGGAAGAGCCAAAGGTTGAGCTGGCAACGGGCGGCCGCAGTTTTGTAAAAGGGCTGCTGACCAACCTGGCGAACCCGAAAGCCATTATCTATTTCGGCTCAGTATTTTCGCTGTTTGTCGGCGATAACGTCGGCGCGGGTGCGCGCTGGGGCATCTTCCTGCTGATCGTCGTTGAAACCTTTGCCTGGTTCACCATCGTGGCAAGCCTGTTTGCCTTACCGGCGATGCGCCGCGGCTATCAGCGCATCGCGAAGTGGATTGACGGCTTCGCCGGCGCACTGTTCGCCGGCTTCGGCATTCATCTCATCATTTCTCGCTAAGCATGACGCGCTGACGCAAGCAGCGCGCCAACCAGCATAAACAGCGAACCAAAGACTTTGTTCAGGGCCTTCATCTGCTTAGGCCCTTTAATCCACGCCGCAATCCGCTGCGCCAGCGTCGCGTAACCAATCATCACGATGATATCGACGATAATGGTGGTCGCGCCCAGTACCACGTACTGCATCACCTGGGGCTGATGCGGAACGATAAACTGCGGGAACAGCGCGGCGAGGAAGACGATGCTTTTCGGGTTGGTGAGGTTGACGAAAACCGCGCGTTTAAACAGATGGCCGCGGTTTTGCGTCTGAGCGAGCGTATTCAGGTTGATGGAGCCCGCCGCGCGCCACTGCTGAATACCCAGCCAGATCAGATACGCTGCCCCGGCCCATTTCAGCACCTCAAAAGCCAGTACAGAGCGGGAGAACAGGGTGCCCAGACCAATCCCGACCAGGACGATGTGAATGCCCAGCCCGGCCTGCAAACCGGCAATCGACGCTGCCGCACCGCGATAGCCGTGGTTGATGGAAGTGGTCATGGTGTTAATGGCGCCCGAGCCCGGTGAAAGGCTAAGGATGATGGATGTCAGCAGGTAAGCGAACCACCACTCGAAGGTCATTTGAAACTCCCGAATCGTCTGTTTTTATGCCACAATACGCTATTGTTGAGTCATTTTGTGACCGGTTACGAAAAAACGATATTCCTTGGCTTACGTGAGTGGAAACCCGATGTTTCAGCAGAAAAAGGACTGGGAAACACGAGAAAACGCATTTGCTGCTTTCTCCATGGGGCCGCTGACCGATTTCTGGCGCCAGCGTGAGGAAGATGAGTTTACGGGCGTCGGTGATATACCGGTACGCTTTGTGCGTTTTCACGATAAGAAAAATGACCGGGTCATCGTGGTCTGTCCCGGGCGTATCGAGAGCTACATCAAATACGCCGAACTGGCCTATGACCTGTTCCATCTGGGCTTCGATGTACTGATTATCGATCACCGCGGGCAGGGGCTTTCGGGCCGCCTGTTATCGGATACGCATCGCGGCCATGTGGATAACTTCAGCGACTACGTCGACGATCTCGCCGCGTTCTGGCAGCAGGAAGTCGAGCCTGGTCCATGGCGGAAGCGCTATATTCTGGCGCACTCTATGGGCGGTGCGATTTCAACGCTGTTTTTACAGCGTCACGAACATAAATGCGACGCCATTGCGCTCACCGCGCCGATGTATGGCATCGTCATGCGCTTTCCGGACTGGATGGTGCGTCATATTCTCGACTGGGCTGAGGGCCATCAGCGCATTCGTGAAGGCTACGCCATTGGTACCGGGCGCTGGCGGGCGTTGCCGTTTGCGATGAACGTGCTGACCCACAGCCGACAGCGTTATCGTCGTAACCTGCGTTTTTATGCCGACGAACCGCGCCTGCGCGTGGGCGGCCCGACATATCACTGGGTGCGGGAAGGGATCCTTGCCGGTGAGCAGGTTCTGGCGGGCGTCGCGAATGACGATACGCCAACGCTCCTGATTCAGGCTGAAGAAGAGCGTGTGGTGGATAACCGCATGCATGACCGCTTTTGCGAACTCCGCGCTGCCGCCGGCCACCCTTGTGAAGGGGGAAAACCGTTGGTCATCAACGGCGCGTACCATGAGATCCTTTTTGAAAAGGACGCTATGCGCTCAGTCGCGCTTAACGCCATCGTCGAGTTTTTCGACCGGCATAACTGATTTTCTATTGAGGTTAAATTTCCCTATGTACCAGGTTGTTGCATCTGATTTAGATGGCACGCTGCTTTCTCCCGACCACACCCTGTCGCCTTACGCGAAAGAGACCTTAAAGCTTCTGACCGCCCGGGGCGTGAACTTTGTGTTTGCCACCGGCCGCCACCACGTAGACGTAGGGCAGATCCGCGATAATCTTGAGATCAAATCGTACATGATCACCTCTAACGGTGCGCGCGTGCATGATACCGACGGCAACCTGATCTTTACCCACAACCTGGATCGCGATATTGCCGCCGATCTGTTCGGGGTAGTACATAACAACCCGAATATCGTCACCAACGTTTACCGCGACGACGACTGGTTTATGAACCGCCACCGCCCGGAAGAGATGCGCTTCTTCAAAGAGGCCGTATTCCAGTACTCGCTGTACGAGCCGGGTCTGCTGGAGCCGGAAGGGATCAGCAAGGTATTCTTCACCTGTGTAGACCATGAGGAATTGCTGCCGCTGGAGCAGGCAATTAACGCGCGCTGGGGCGATCGCGTTAATGTGAGCTTCTCAACGCTGACCTGTCTGGAAGTGATGGCCGGGGGCGTATCCAAAGGCCACGCGCTGGAAGCGGTTGCGAAACGTCTGGGCTTCGAGCTGAAAGACTGCATCGCCTTTGGTGACGGTATGAACGATGCCGAAATGCTTTCTATGGCGGGCAAGGGCTGCATTATGGAGAACGCGCACCAGCGCCTGAAAGACCTGCACCCGGAGCTGGAAGTGATCGGCACCAACGCTGACAACGCGGTACCGAAGTATCTGCGCAAGCTATTCCTTGAATAATCTTCATTTGATTATTTATCGCTCAGTTGTCAACTAAAGAGTTCGCTACAATGCCTGTCCTTCTTTCTGAGAGACAAGCATTGTGGCGCTACTCATTATCACCACTATCCTGTGGGCCTTCTCCTTTAGCCTGATTGGCGAATACCTTGCCGGTTCGGTCGACAGCTACTTCTCGGTGCTGATGCGCGTGGGGCTGGCGGCGCTGGTGTTCCTGCCGTTTCTGCGTACGCGCGGGCAATCGCTGAAAACGATTGTGTTGTATATGCTGGTGGGGGCGATGCAGCTCGGCATCATGTATCTGTTTAGCTTCCGGGCTTACGTCTACCTTTCCGTCTCTGAATTCCTGCTGTTCACCGTGCTAACGCCGCTCTATATCACGCTGATCTACGATTTGCTCAGCAAGCGCCGCCTGCGCTGGGGATACCTGCTGAGCGCGGCACTGGCGGTGATCGGCGCGGCGATTATTCGCTATGACAAAGTCAGCGATCACTTCTGGACCGGGCTGATGTTCGTCCAGCTCGCCAACATCAGTTTTGCCATCGGCATGGTGGGCTACAAACGCCTGATGGAAACCCGTCCGATGCCGCAGCATAACGCGTTTGCCTGGTTCTATATGGGCGCCGCGATTATCGCGGTGGCGGCGTGGTTTATGCTTGGTAACCCGCAAAAGCTGCCGACCACCTCCGTGCAGTGGGGCGTTCTGATCTGGCTGGGCGTTGTGGCATCAGGGCTGGGGTATTTCATGTGGAACTACGGCGCTACTCAGGTAGACGCCGGTACGCTGGGGATCATGAACAACGTGCATGTCCCGGCAGGGTTGCTGGTCAACCTCGCCATCTGGCAGCAACAGCCGCACTGGCCGAGCTTCATTATTGGGGGAACGGTGATCCTGGCTTCGCTGTGGGTCCATCGACGCTGGGTCGCTCCGCGCTCCGCACAAACGGAAGATGGTCGCACGCGTGGTTCCGCGCTGAGCGAATAAACGCCTCTGTAATCGGCTGACGCTGCTCGCCATCGCGCACGGCGGCGTACAGCCTGCTCCACAGTCCTTCACCCAGGGTTTTTGTGACCACCAGACCCTGGCGTTCAAAACTCTCCACTACCCAGTGCGGCAGCGCTGCGATACCCATTCTGGCCGCCACCATCTGAATCAACAGCAGGGTGTTATCCACGCTTTTCAGCTGCGGGCTAATGCCTGCCGGCTGCAGGAAGTGACGCCAGATATCCAGACGACTGCGCTGAACCGGGTAAATCAGCAGCGTTTCCGTCGCCAGGTCTTCCGGCGTGATGCGCGTTTTGGCTGCCAGCGGATGATCCGGCGCCAGCACCAGGCGCACTTCATAATCAAACATCGGCGAATAGTGCAGGCCGCTGCGCGGCAGAATATCGGACGTCATCACCAGATCCAGCTCGCCCTGCTGCAGTGAGGGCTGCGGGTCGAACGTCACGCCGGATTTAAAGTCCATCTCTACCTGCGGCCACTTCTGGCGGAAGTTCTCAAGCGCGGGGGTTAGCCACTGAATACAGCTGTGGCATTCAATCGCGATACGCAGTTTGGTCTGCTGCGGTTCGTTACACGCCTGCAGCGCGCTGGCGATCTGTGGCAATACCTGATTCGCCAGCTGCAGCAGGATCTCGCCCTGAGGCGTAAAGCGCAGCGGCTGGCTCTTACGCACAAAAAGACGAAATCCAAGGCGTTGTTCCAGATCGCTGAACTGGTGAGAAAGGGCGGACTGGGTCTGGTGCAGCGTGGCCGCCGCCGCCGCGAGCGAGCCGCAGTTCCGCAACGCTTGTAGCGTTTTCAGGTGTTTAATTTCGATCATGAAAGTCCTTCACTTCGCCATGAACATTTTGCGCTTGAGGAATATACAGTACCTGCCAATTATAGATGTGTAAACATCTGGACGTCTAAATAACGAATTTCACAAGGGGCACACCATGACAATCCGCAATCACACTCTCGGTTTCCCTCGCGTTGGCCTGCGTCGCGAGCTGAAAAAAGCGCAAGAAAGCTACTGGGCGGGTAACGCCACCCGTGAAGAGCTGCTGGCGGTGGGACGCGAGCTGCGCGCCCGTCACTGGGATCAGCAAAAACAGGCGGGCATTGACCTGCTGCCGGTGGGCGATTTCGCCTGGTACGACCATGTTCTGACGACCAGCCTGCTGCTTGGCAACGTGCCGGCTCGTCATCAGAACAAAGATGGATCGGTAGATATCGATACCCTGTTCCGCATCGGCCGTGGCCGTGCACCAACGGGGGAGCCAGCGGCAGCGGCGGAAATGACCAAGTGGTTCAACACCAACTATCACTATATGGTGCCGGAGTTCGTCAAGGGCCAGCAGTTCAGGCTGACCTGGACGCAGCTGCTGGATGAAGTGGACGAAGCGCTGGCGCTGGGTCATCAGGTGAAGCCCGTATTGCTGGGGCCAGTCACCTACCTGTGGCTGGGTAAAGTTAAAGGCGAGCAGTTTGACCGACTCAGCCTGCTGAAGGATATTCTGCCGGTCTATAAACAGGTACTGATTGAGCTGGGGAAACGCGGCATACAGTGGGTACAAATCGACGAACCTGCGCTGGTGCTCGAACTGCCCAAGGTTTGGCTCGATGCCTTCAAACCGGCGTATGAGGCACTCACCGATCAGGTAAAACTCCTGCTGACCACCTATTTCGAAGGCGTGACGCCAAACCTGAAAACCATTACCGCGCTGCCGGTTCAGGGCCTGCACGTTGACCTCGTACACGGTAAAGATGACGTGGCGGAACTGCATAAGCGGCTGCCAGCGGACTGGCTGCTCTCTGCCGGTTTGATCAACGGCCGTAACGTCTGGCTTGCCGATCTCACTGAGAAATACGCCCAGATTAAGGACATCGTTGGCAAACGTGAGCTGTGGGTGGCCTCTTCCTGTTCTCTGCTGCACAGCCCGATCGATCTGAGCGTCGAAACCCGTCTGGATGCCGAGGTAAAAAGCTGGTTTGCCTTCGCCCTGCAAAAGTGCGAAGAGCTGGCCCTGCTGCGCGACGCGCTGAACAGCGGCGACACGGCGGCAATAGCAGAATGGAGCGCACCGATTCAGGCGCGCCGTCACTCGGCTCGCGTCCATAACCCGGCGGTGGAAAAACGCCTGGTGGCCATCACCGCCCAGGACAGCCAGCGTCAGAGCCCGTATGAAGTGCGCGCCGACGCGCAGCGCGCCCGCTTCAACCTGCCTGCGTGGCCGACCACCACAATTGGTTCCTTCCCGCAGACCACCGAGATCCGCGGCCTGCGTCTGGATTTCAAAAAAGGCAATCTGGATGCGAATCACTACCGCACCGGTATCGCCGAACACATCAAGCAGGCGATTATCGAGCAGGAACGTCTGGGTCTGGACGTGCTGGTGCACGGTGAGGCCGAGCGTAACGACATGGTGGAATACTTCGGTGAACATCTGGACGGTTTCGTGTTTACCCAGAACGGCTGGGTGCAGAGCTACGGCTCCCGCTGCGTGAAGCCACCGGTGGTTATCGGTGACGTCAGCCGCCCGGAAGCGATCACCGTGGAGTGGGCGAAATACGCGCAGTCCCTGACGGACAAGCCGGTGAAAGGCATGCTCACCGGTCCGGTAACGATTCTTTGCTGGTCCTTCCCGCGTGAAGACGTGACCCGTGAAACCATCGCGAAGCAAATTGCGCTGGCATTGCGTGACGAAGTGGCCGATCTCGAAGCCGCAGGCATTGGCATCATCCAGATTGACGAACCGGCGCTACGCGAAGGCTTGCCGCTGCGCCGCAGCGACTGGGATGCGTATTTACAGTGGGGCGTGGAAGCGTTCCGCATCAACGCCGCGGTCGCGAAGGACGACACCCAGATCCACACCCACATGTGTTACTGCGAATTTAACGACATCATGGATTCGATTGCCGCGCTGGACGCTGACGTGATCACCATCGAGACCTCGCGTTCAGACATGGAACTGCTGGAGTCGTTTGAAGAGTTCGACTACCCGAATGAGATTGGACCGGGCGTGTACGACATTCACTCCCCGAACGTGCCGAGCGTGGAGTGGATTGAAGCCCTGTTGAAAAAAGCGGCTCAGCGCATTCCGGCAGAACGCCTGTGGGTGAACCCGGACTGCGGACTGAAAACCCGCGGCTGGGCGGAAACCCGCGCAGCGCTCGCCAACATGGTGAAGGCGGCGCAGAACTTGCGTCAGGGTTGAGGCGTTAGTTCACTTCCGTTATGTAGGCCCGGCAAGGCGTAACCGCCACCGGGCTTTTTTTTACACTTTCTTCCCGCCGTACTGACTAAACCACGCCAGCATTCTCTGCCAGCCATCTTTGGCTGATTCAGCGTGATAGCTCGGACGATAATCGGCGTTAAACGCATGCCCGGCATCCGGGTACACCACAATCTCTGCCTTTGCATTTGCTGCACGGAGCGCATGGCGCATGGTCTCTACCGAATCCAGCGAAATACCGGTGTCCTGACCGCCGTACAGCCCTAATACCGGGGCATTTAACTCAGTGGCAATATCAACGGGATGTTTCGGTGAATTCAGCGTTTTTTCACCCACCAGTTTGCCGTACCAGGCGACAGCGGCTTTGAGTTGCGGGTTATGCGCGGCATACAGCCAGCTAATGCGTCCGCCCCAGCAGAAACCGGTGACCAGCAGGCGGTGTGGATCGCCCCCGTTGCGCGCCGCCCAGCTGGCGACGTGATCGAGATCGGCCAGTACCTGAGCGTCAGGAACTTTGCTGACCAGGTTACTGAGCAATGTGGGAATATCGCTGTAGTCGTTCGGATCGCCCTGACGGAAGTAGAGCTCTGGGGCAACGGCCAGATACCCTTCGAGCGCCAGCCGGCGGCAGAGATCGCGAATGTGTTCATGAACACCAAAAATCTCCTGGATCACAATCACGATGGGCAGCGGGCCGTCTGCCGATTTTGGCCGTGCGTGATAAGCAGGCATATTCTCCCCCTGCGAGGGAATGGAGGTCTCACCCGCGGTAATTGCCGCTTCTGGCGTCGACACGATGGTTGAAGCATGCGGAGCCGCAGCAGGTGCAAATCCGGTTTTTTCAGTCATGGCATTCTCCGTACCAATGAGTTAGCGCAAAGGTAAATATAGACACCAGGTTAACAACTCACAGTGCCTTAAACGGTCTATCTTTTGTGCAGCACCTGGCGATATAACTTGTTAATGTGATGTGAATCACTTTTTGATGGAAAATTAATGCAATCATTTTCATTCATGGTGAGGAGCGTCACGAAATTAAGCTTGCCGCTTCTGTAAAGTACCGTTTTACTTCTTCTGACTAACCGACCCACAGAGGAGTCACCTATGTCTAAGTCTGATGTTTTTCATCTCGGCCTCACCAAAAACGATTTACAAGGGGCTACGCTCGCAATCGTCCCGGGCGATCCTGAGCGTGTGGAAAAGATCGCCGCGCTGATGGATAAGCCGGTCAAGCTGGCAGCTCATCGTGAATTCACCACCTGGCGTGCAGAGCTGGATGGTAAAGCCGTGATCGTGTGTTCTACCGGTATCGGTGGCCCGTCTACTTCTATTGCTGTTGAAGAGCTGGCGCAGCTGGGCATTCGTACTTTCCTGCGTATCGGTACCACCGGCGCTATTCAGCCGCATATCAACGTTGGTGATGTGCTGGTCACGACCGCGTCCGTGCGTCTGGACGGGGCGAGCCTGCACTTTGCACCAATGGAATTCCCGGCGGTGGCTGATTTCGAATGTACGACTGCGTTGGTTGAAGCGGCGAAATCCGTTGGCGCAACCACCCACGTGGGCGTAACCGCCTCTTCCGACACCTTCTACCCGGGCCAGGAGCGTTACGACACCTTCTCAGGCCGCGTGGTAAGCCGCTTTAAAGGCTCAATGGAAGAGTGGCAGTCCATGGGCGTGATGAACTACGAAATGGAATCCGCAACGCTGCTGACCATGTGCGCAAGCCAGGGTCTGCGTGCCGGTATGGTGGCGGGCGTTATCGTCAACCGTACTCAGCAGGAGATCCCGAACGCCGAAACCATGAAGCAGACCGAAAGTCATGCGGTGAAAATCGTGGTGGAAGCCGCGCGTCGCCTGATCTAATCCTCTCTTCTGAAAACAAAGGCCGACACGTTCGGCCTTTATTTTTTGCGTAGCGCCTTGCAGGAAAACCCTTTCAAACTGGACGTTTATACAGCACAATTCTATTTTGTGCGGGTAATACGTTGATGCAGGGGGCATTGTGGATATCTCAGTCCTGATTTATGCGGTGATTGCGCTGGCGGGCGTGGGGATGGGCTGGCTCATTTCCAGCTACCAGCATGCACAGCAGAAGGCCGACCAGCTGGCCGAGCGAGAAGAGATAGTCGCCGATTTAAGCGCGGCAAAACAGCAGCTTGCTCTGAGTGAACACTGGCGAGATGAGTGTGAACTGCTCAATAACGAGCTGCGCAATCTGCGTGATATCAACACCTCACTGGAGGCCGATCTCCGCGAAGTGACCACCCGCCTCGAATCCACCCAGCTTCATGCGGAAGACAAAATCCGCCAGATGATCAACAGCGAGCAGCGCCTCAGCGAACAGTTTGAGAACCTCGCCAACCGTATTTTCGAGCACAGCAACCGCCGCGTTGACGAACAGAACCGCCAGAGCCTGAACAGCCTGCTGACGCCCCTGCGTGAACAGCTTGACGGTTTTCGTCGCCAGGTGCAGGACAGCTTTGGTCAGGAAGCCCGCGAGCGGCACACGCTGGCGCATGAGATTCGCAATCTCCAGCAGCTGAATGCCCAGATGGCGCAGGAAGCGGTCAACCTGACCCGCGCGCTTAAAGGGGATAACAAAACGCAGGGCAACTGGGGAGAAGTCGTGCTGACCCGCGTACTGGAAGCCTCTGGCTTGCGGGAAGGGTATGAATACGAAACGCAGGTGAGTATCGAAAACGATGCCCGCTCGCGTATGCAACCGGATGTGATTGTGCGGCTGCCGCAGGGCAAAGATGTGGTGATTGACGCCAAAATGACGCTCGTTGCCTACGAACGTTACTTTAATGCGGAAGATGACTACACGCGTGAGTCTGCCCTCCAGGAGCACATAGCCTCCGTGCGTAACCACATTCGCCTGCTCGGCAGAAAAGACTATCAGCAGCTGCCGGGGCTCCGCTCGCTCGACTATGTATTGATGTTTATTCCTGTTGAGCCGGCGTTCCTGCTGGCGCTGGACAGACAGCCTGAACTGATCACCGAAGCGCTGAAAAATAACATTATGCTGGTGAGTCCAACCACGTTGCTGGTGGCCCTGCGGACGATTTCAAACCTGTGGCGCTATGAACACCAGAGCCGTAATGCCCAGCAGATCGCCGATCGCGCCAGCAAGCTGTACGATAAAATGCGCCTGTTCGTGGACGATATGTCTTCCGTTGGGCAAAGCCTGGATCGCGCGCAGGATAACTATCGTCAGGCAATGAAAAAACTCTCTTCTGGGCGCGGCAATCTGCTTGCACAAGCCGAAGCTTTCCGCAGCCTGGGGGTGGAGGTCAAACGCGAGATTAATCCGGAATTGGTTGAACAGGCCACAGAGCAGGATGAAGAGTTCAGGCTGCGTGAGGGCGCTGTTGGGCAAAATACTGGCAGTGAAGACAACGATTTAGCGGCGGAATTATCGCCAGAGTCGTCGCCAGCGCGTTTCTTTCGCGGTGGTTGAATCGTAGGGCAAATGCGCCCAATCTGTTACACTTGACCGACATTTTACTTTACTGATTAGCAGGCTCTGAGATGGCTGACGATTCACAAGACACAACGCACTTTGGCTTTCAGACTGTAGCCAAAGCGCAGAAAGCTGACATGGTGGCCCACGTATTTCATTCCGTGGCGGCGAAGTACGATGTGATGAATGACCTGATGTCGTTCGGCATTCATCGCTTGTGGAAGCGCTTCACCATTGACTGTAGCGGCGTGCGTCGCGGACAAACTGTACTGGACTTAGCCGGCGGTACGGGCGATTTAACCGCGAAATTCTCCCGTCTGGTGGGCGAAACTGGTCGCGTTGTTCTCGCAGATATTAATGACTCTATGCTGAAAATGGGACGCGAGAAGCTGCGTAACATTGGCGTGGTGGGGAATGTGGAATATGTGCAGGCAAACGCCGAAGCGCTGCCGTTCCCGGACAATACCTTCGACTGCATCACTATCTCCTTCGGTCTGCGTAACGTTACCGATAAAGAGAAAGCGCTGCGCTCCATGTACCGTGTGCTGAAACCGGGTGGACGCCTGCTGGTGCTCGAGTTCTCCAAACCTATTATTGAGCCGCTGAGCAAAGCTTACGACGCCTATTCCTTCCACGTGCTGCCGCGCATCGGTGAGCTGGTGGCCAACGATGCGGAAAGCTACCGCTATCTGGCGGAATCTATCCGTATGCACCCGGATCAGGACACATTAAAAGCTATGATGCAGGATGCAGAATTTGAGAACGTTGAATATTTCAACCTGACGGCGGGTGTCGTCGCGCTGCATCGCGGTTACAAATTCTGAGTGGAGGTGTCCCGTGCCCTTTAAACCCTTAGTCTCCGCAGGCATCGAGAATGTACTGAATGCTTTTCTGTATCGCGCTCCGGCGCTGAAAGCCGCACGTCAGCGGTTGAACGGAAAGGTATTACGTATTGTTTTAAAAGAGTTCTCGACGCCGCTTGTGCTGGTCTTCAGCGAACGCCAGCTTGACGTTCTGGGGGAGTGGGAAGGTGAAGCCGACTGCTCGGTCATCACGCACATGAGCGTGCTGCCAAAACTGCGCGATCGGCAACAATTAACGGCGCTTATCCGCAGCGGTGAACTGGAAGTGGAGGGCGACATTCAGGTCGTGCAGAACTTCGTTGCGCTCACCGATCTGGCAGAGTTCGATCCGGCAGAACTGCTCGCGCCCTTCATCGGCGACATTGCCGCCGAAGGCATCGGGAAAGTCCTTCATGGCGGAGCGTCCTTTGCACGCAAAAGCTTTCAACGTCAGCAACGCTATACGGCGGAAGTGCTGACGGAGGAGTGGCGAATGGCCCCCGGGTCACTGGAAGTTGCGTGGTTTGCGGAAGAGACCGCTGCTACTGAACGTGCGGTTGACGCGTTAACCAAACGGCTGGAAAAACTGGAGGGCAAATGACGCCTGGTGAAATTCGGCGCCTCTATTTCATTATTCGTACCTTTTTGAGCTACGGGCTCGATGAGCTTATCCCCAGAATGCGTATTACGCTGCCGCTTCGCATCTGGCGGCGGATGCTGTTCTGGATGCCCAATCGCCATAAAGGTCAGCCGCTGGGCGAGCGTCTGCGCCTGGCGCTGCAGGAACTTGGTCCGGTGTGGATTAAGTTCGGACAGATGCTCTCGACCCGCCGCGATCTCTTCCCGCCTCTGATTGCTGATGAGCTCGCGATGCTGCAGGATCGCGTCGCACCGTTTGACGGCGCGCGCGCGAAAAAGCAAATTGAAGAGGCGATGGGAAATATTCCCGTCGAGAGCTGGTTTGACGATTTCGATATTCAGCCACTGGCGTCGGCCTCTATCGCACAGGTGCACACCGCGCGTCTGAAAGAAAACGGCAAAGAAGTCGTTATTAAAGTCATTCGTCCGGACATCCTGCCCATCATCAAAGCAGACATGAAGCTGATTTATCGTCTGGCGCGCTGGGTGCCACGCTTGCTGCCGGACGGGCGTCGTCTGCGTCCGATGGAAGTGGTGCGGGAATATGAAAAAACGCTGATTGATGAGCTTAACCTGCTGCGCGAATCGGCAAACGCCATTCAGCTGCGTCGTAACTTTGAAAACAGCCCGATGCTCTATGTACCTGAAGTCTATTCTGACTACTGCAGCCAGAACATGATGGTGATGGAGCGTATTTACGGTATTCCGGTTTCGGATGTGGTGGCCCTGGAAAAACAGGGAACGAACATGAAGCTGTTGGCCGAACGTGGCGTACAGGTCTTCTTTACCCAGGTGTTCCGCGACAGCTTTTTCCATGCGGACATGCACCCAGGCAACATCTTCGTGAGCTACGAACACCCTGAAGATCCTAAGTATATCGGTATCGACTGCGGGATTGTGGGGTCGCTGAATAAAGAAGATAAACGCTATCTGGCTGAGAATTTCATCGCTTTCTTCAACCGCGACTACCGCAAAGTGGCCGAGCTGCACGTCGATTCCGGCTGGGTTCCACCGGACACCAACGTCGAAGAATTCGAGTTTGCGATCCGAACCGTTTGCGAACCGATTTTTGAAAAACCGCTGGCGGAAATCTCCTTCGGGCACGTGCTGTTAAACCTGTTCAACACCGCTCGCCGCTTTAATATGGAAGTTCAGCCGCAGCTAGTTTTACTTCAGAAAACATTACTTTACGTTGAGGGTGTAGGCCGACAGCTCTATCCTCAGTTAGACTTGTGGAAGACCGCGAAACCTTTCCTGGAATCCTGGATTAAGGATCAGGTTGGCATTCCGGCGCTGGTGCGCTCGCTGAAAGAGAAAGGCCCGTTCTGGATAGAGAAAATGCCTGAAATTCCTGAACTGGTTTATGACAGTTTGCGTCAGAGCAAGAACCTTCAACACAGTATGGATAAAATCGCCCGCGAGCTTCAGTCCAGCCGCGTTCGTCAGGGACAGTCACGCTATCTCTTTGGGATTGGCGCAACGCTGCTGCTGAGCGGTACGCTGCTGCTGATCAACCGTCCGGACTGGCAGATGATGCCCGCCTGGCTGATGGCTGGCGGAGCTGTTGTCTGGCTGGTCGGCTGGCGAAAAACGCTCTGAGTTCGTCGCCTTCGACGGGCCGCATACGTATAATGCGGCCTGACTAATTAATCATCTATTCCTGAGGAACATGTATGGGTGGTATCAGTATCTGGCAATTGTTGATCATTGCCGTCATCGTTGTGCTGCTGTTTGGCACCAAAAAGCTCGGTTCTATTGGTTCCGATCTGGGCGCGTCTATCAAAGGCTTCAAGAAAGCGATGAGCGATGATGAGAGTAAGCAGGATAAAACCAGCCAGGACGCTGACTTTACTGCTAAATCCATCTCCGACAAGCAAGAAGAAGCCAAAAAGGAAGAAGCCAAAAGCCACGATAAAGAGCAGGTGTAAGCCGTGTTCGATATTGGTTTTAGTGAGCTGTTGCTGGTCTTTGTGATTGGCCTGATCGTGTTGGGGCCGCAGCGTCTGCCGGTGGCAGTGAAAACCGTTGCGGGCTGGGTGCGTGCGCTGAGATCGCTGGCATCGACCGTTCAGAATGAGTTGGCTCAGGAGCTTAAGCTGCAGGAATTTCAGGAAAGCCTGAAAAAGGTTGAGAAGGCGAGCATGGATAACCTGACGCCGGAACTGAAAGCCTCAATGGATGAACTGCGTGAAGCGGCGGAATCCATGAAGCGCTCTTACAGCGTCAACGATCCTGAAAAAGCGAGCGATGAAGCGAACACCATTCATAACCCGGTGGTGAAGGGCAGCGAGGAGCAGCGTGAGGGCGTAACGCCAGCCAGCGCTGAACATCAGGCTGCCGCGCCGGAACAGACGCCGCAGGAAACCGAAGTGAAAAAACAGGCGCAGCCGGAAGACCCCGTGATAAAAGTGGCGGAGACGAAGCCCGTTGCACCTGTTTCCGAATCATCCCCCTCGTCGAGTGATAAAGCGTAAACATGGCAGTAGATGATACTCAACCGCTCATTACGCACCTCATTGAGCTGCGTAAGCGCCTGTTAAACTGCATTATTGCGGTTCTTGTTATTTTTCTATGCCTGGTCTATTTCGCCAACGATATCTACCAGGTTGTCTCTGCACCGTTGATTAAGCAGATGCCGCTGGGCGCAACGATGATTGCGACGGACGTGGCTTCTCCGTTCTTTACCCCCATTAAGCTTACCTTTTGGGTATCGCTGATTGCCTCTGCGCCGGTCATTCTGTATCAGGTCTGGGCATTTGTGGCGCCGGCCTTGTATAAGCATGAACGTAAGCTGGTGATCCCGCTGCTGGTCTCCAGCTCCTTGCTGTTTTATATCGGCATGGCGTTTGCCTATTTCGTTGTCTTCCCGCTGGCCTTCGGCTTCCTGACGCACACCGCACCGGAAGGGGTTCAGGTGTCGACGGATATCGCCAGCTACCTCAGTTTTGTGATGGCGTTGTTTATGGCGTTCGGCGTGGCATTCGAAGTGCCGGTGGCCATTGTGCTGCTTTGCTGGGTAGGGGTAACCACGCCAGATGACCTGCGTAAGAAGCGTCCGTATATCCTGGTAGGCGCATTTGTGGTCGGTATGCTGCTGACACCGCCGGATGTTTTCTCGCAGACGCTGCTGGCCATACCGATGTACTGCCTGTTTGAGGTCGGCGTATTCTTCTCGCGTTTCTATGTGGGTAAAGGGCGTCGATCGGATGACGAAGACGATACGTCCGACAAGACCACTGAAGAGTAAAACCAGCCGCCCGTCAGGGCGGTTGTTATATGGGGATTAGCATGTTTGATATCGGACTCAACCTGACCAGCTCGCAGTTTGCGAAAGATCGCGATGAGGTGGTTGCGCGTGCTTTTGACGCTGGCGTAAAAGGACTGTTGCTGACGGGGACCAACCTGCATGAAAGCGAGCAGGCACAGCAGCTGGCGCAACGCTACGATCGTTGTTGGTCTACCGCTGGCGTGCATCCTCATGACAGCAGCCAGTGGGCCCCGGCTAGTGGCGAAAACCTGTACAGGCTCGCGAAGACGCCAGACGTTGTGGCTATCGGCGAATGCGGTCTCGATTTCAACCGTAACTTTTCTACGCCTGAAGAGCAGGAAAGGGCTTTCACTGCCCAGCTTGCACTGGCGGCAGAGCTTGAAATGCCCGTATTTATGCACTGCCGTGACGCGCATGAGCGTTTCCTGGCACTTCTGGATCCGTGGCTGGAGAAACTGCCCGGCGCGGTGCTGCACTGCTTTACCGGCTCCCGGCAGGAGGCGCTGGATTGCCTGATGCGAGGGCTTTATCTGGGCATTACGGGCTGGGTTTGCGATGAGCGCCGCGGGCTTGAGCTTCGGGAACTGTTACCGGCGATCCCGGCTGACCGGTTGCTCTTTGAAACCGATGCGCCTTATCTGCTGCCGCGCGATATGAAACCCAAACCGGCATCACGGCGAAATGAGCCCGCCTGGCTGGGGCACATTGTTGAGAGCGTAGCGAAGTGGCGCGGAGAGGATCCGCAATGGCTTTCCGCGCAGACGGATGACAACGTGCGTGCTCTGTTCGGGATACGTTTTTAAACTTTGCGGAAGTCGGTGTTTTTAACGCTCTGAAGCACCTGCTTGTTCAGCAGATTGAGCAACAGCATGGAGCGTGCTTCACCGTCCGGTTCGGCAAAAATCGCCTGCAGACCTTCGAAAGCACCTTCTGTAATAACAACGCAATCGCCCGAGTAAGGGGTTTCCGGGTCGGTGATCCCTTCAGGCTGTTGATAAATTGATAGCTGATGAATGACCGTCGACGGAACCGTTGCCGGATGGGCACCAAAACGGACAAAGTGGCTGACGCCGCGCGTTGCGCTGATGGTGGTAGTGTGGATGACTTCCGGATCGAACTCCACGAACAGATAGTTCGGGAATAACGGCTCACTTACGGTTGTGCGCTTCCCGCGCTGCATCTTTTCAAGCGTGATCACGGGCGTCAGGCAATTTACAGACTGACGTTCAAGATGTTCCTGCGCGCGCTGAAGTTGCCCGCGTTTGCAATACAGTAAATACCAGGCCTGCATAATCACTCTTTCCCTTAGTTCGGGGCGCAAGCATATCAAAACCCTGGCGGGATCGCTAAGTTGATTATAATGGGGGAAAACGGAACAGAACGCATAAGTTCACGCTTGTTTAACAAAATTACAGCATCAAGCAGGCTTACGCCGTATAATGAAGCGCTTACAGAGAGGCCATGATTAACTGCATGAAATACCACGATCTCCGCGACTTCCTGACGCTGCTGGAAAAGCAGGGTGAACTCAAACGCATTACACTTCCTGTTGATCCTTATCTGGAGATGACAGAAATAGCTGACCGCACCCTGCGTGCCGGTGGCCCCGCCTTACTGTTTGAAAATCCGAAAGGGTACTCCATGCCGGTGTTGTGCAACCTGTTTGGTACACCACGTCGTGTCGCACTGGGGATGGGGCAGGAGGATGTCACGGCGCTGCGTGAAGTGGGTAAACTGCTGGCGTTTCTGAAAGAGCCGGAGCCACCTAAAGGCTTCCGCGATCTGTTCGACAAACTGCCGCAGTTTAAGCAGGTGCTGAACATGCCCACCAAACGCCTGCGTGGCGCACCGTGCCAGCAGAAAGTGCTGGAAGGCGATGCGGTTGATCTGACCAAAATCCCTATCATGCAGTGCTGGCCTGAAGATGCCGCTCCGCTGATCACCTGGGGGCTTACCGTTACGCGCGGCCCGCACAAAGAGCGTCAGAATCTGGGTATTTACCGCCAGCAGTTAATTGGCAAAAATAAGCTCATCATGCGCTGGCTGTCGCATCGCGGCGGCGCACTCGATTTCCAGGAGTGGTGTGCTGCGCATCCGGGTGAACGTTTCCCGGTGTCTGTCGCGCTAGGTGCCGATCCGGCCACCATTCTCGGGGCGGTAACGCCCGTACCGGATACGCTCTCTGAATATGCGTTTGCAGGCCTGCTGCGCGGGACCAAAACGGAAGTCGTGAAGTGTATCTCTAACGATCTCGAAGTCCCGGCCAGTGCAGAAATTGTGCTGGAAGGTTACATTGAGCAGGGGGAACTGGCACCGGAAGGCCCCTACGGTGATCACACCGGCTATTACAACGAAGTGGATAACTTCCCGGTGTTTACCGTTACGCACATTACCCAGCGTGAAGATGCGATTTATCACTCCACCTACACCGGACGTCCACCGGACGAACCAGCGGTACTGGGCGTGGCGCTGAATGAAGTGTTTGTGCCCATCCTGCAAAAGCAGTTCCCGGAAATCGTTGATTTTTATCTGCCGCCTGAAGGATGCTCGTATCGCATGGCGGTGGTCACGATGAAGAAACAGTATCCTGGCCACGCTAAACGCGTAATGATGGGCGTATGGTCTTTCCTGCGCCAGTTTATGTATACCAAATTTGTTATTGTCTGCGATGATGACGTTAACGCCCGCGACTGGAATGACGTCATTTGGGCCATTACCACGCGAATGGACCCGGCGCGCGATACGGTGTTAGTCGAAAACACGCCGATAGATTACCTGGATTTTGCCTCGCCGGTTTCCGGCCTTGGCTCAAAAATGGGACTGGATGCCACAAATAAATGGCCTGGCGAAACCGACCGTGAATGGGGTCGCCCGATCAAAAAAGATCCTGCTGTGACCGCGCGAATTGACGCGATCTGGGACGAACTGGCCATAATGAGTAACGGTAAGCCTGGATCTGACCGTTAAGCCCTATAGACTTCCCGACAGAGAGAGCGAATGACAACCTTAAGCTGTAAAGTGACCTCGGTAGATGCCATCACCGACACCGTATATCGCGTCCGTATAGTGCCAGAAGCGCCATTCTCTTTCCGCGCTGGTCAGTACTTAATGGTCGTGATGGATGAGCGTGATAAGCGTCCTTTCTCTATGGCCTCAACGCCAGCAGAGCAGGAATTTATTGAGCTTCATATTGGTGCGTCAGAGCTTAACCTGTATGCGATGGCGGTAATGGATCGGATCCTGAAGGAACGTGAAATCGTGGTGGATATTCCACACGGTGATGCGTGGCTGCGCGATGACGAAGACCGTCCGCTGATCCTGATTGCTGGCGGTACAGGCTTCTCGTATGTGCGTTCTATTCTGTTGACCGCCCTGGCGCGTAATCCAGACCGTGATATCACCATTTACTGGGGTGGCCGCGAAGAGAAACATCTGTACGACCTGTCTGAGCTGGAAGCGCTGAGCGTAACCCATCCTAACCTGCGCATTGAACCGGTGGTTGAACAGCCGGAAGAGGGCTGGCGTGGGCGTAGCGGTACGGTGCTGACGGCGGTACTGCAGGATCATGGCACTCTGGCAGGGCACGACATCTATATCGCTGGCCGCTTTGAGATGGCGAAAATTGCCCGCGATCTGTTCTGTAATGAACGTGACGCGCGTGAAGACCGTCTCTTCGGCGATGCGTTTGCCTTCATTTAAATAAAAAACCCGCCCCTGACAGGCGGGAAGAACGGCAACTAAACTGTCTCTCTTCGCCAATGACGCCATAACTGCGTTGGCTGCGCTCGTTCACCCGAATCACTTACTTGAGTAAGCTCATCGGGATTCGCTCGCTCGCCGCCTTGTTCTGACGTCATTGGCTTTGAGATACTTTTCCTGATTTACACTCTCTCAAACACCGTCGCGATACCCTGACCCAACCCAATACACATCGTTGCCAGACCAAACTGAGCATCTTTGCGTTCCATCAGGTTAATCAGCGTTGTGCTGATACGCGCCCCGGAGCAGCCCAGCGGGTGACCGAGGGCGATCGCGCCGCCGTTGAGGTTAATCTTCTCGTCTACCTGATCCATCAGCCCCAGATCTTTAATGCATGGCAGGATCTGTGCGGCGAACGCCTCGTTCATCTCAAACAGGTCGATATCGCTGGCGGTTAATCCCGCTTTTTTCAGCGCCAGCTTTGAAGCCGGAACCGGACCGTAACCCATGATCGAAGGATCGCAGCCCACGACTGCCATCGAACGTACCCGAGCGCGAGGCGTTAACCCCAGCTCGCGAGCGCGGCTTTCGCTCATCACCAGCATTGCGGCTGCCCCGTCGGACAGCGCCGACGAAGTACCTGCCGTGACCGTACCGGTGACCGGATCAAACGCAGGTCGTAGGGTGGAAAGTGCTTCTACGGTGGTTTCCGGGCGGATCACTTCGTCGTAGCTGAACTGCTTCAGAACGCCGTCAGCATCGTGACCGCCGGTCGGGATGATCTCATTCTTAAAGGCACCGGATTGTGTCGCGGCCCATGCGCGAGCGTGAGAGCGGGCGGCGAAGGCATCCTGCATTTCACGACTGATGCCGTGCAGACGAGAGAGCATCTCAGCGGTCAGGCCCATCATCCCCGCAGCTTTCGCCACGTTACGGCTCATGCCAGGGTGGAAATCGACTCCGTGGCTCATCGGTACGTGACCCATATGCTCCACGCCGCCGACCAGGCAGGCCTGGGCATCGCCGGTCATGATCATACGTGCCGCGTCGTGCAGCGCCTGCATGGATGAACCACACAGCCGGTTAACGGTAACGGCCGAAACTGAATGCGGGATCTCCGCCAGCAGTGACGCATTACGGGCGATGTTGAAGCCCTGCTCCAGGGTCTGCTGCACGCAGCCCCAGTAGATATCGTCGAGCGCAGCAGGATCCAGCGCCGGGTTTCGCGCCAGCAGGCTACGCATAAGATGCGCGGAGAGGTCTTCCGCACGCACGTTACGGAATGCACCGCCTTTTGAACGGCCCATCGGGGTGCGAATCGCATCAACAATGACAACCTTTTCCATTGTGACTCCTTAAGCCGTTTTCAGCTCGCCAACCGGACGGGCTGGCTCAACTGATGGATAATAGGGTTCGTTATGGCGCGCCTTATTGCGCAGCCCTTCCGGCACTTCATACAGCGGGCCGAGGTGCTGATACTGCTGAGCCATATCGAGATAACGGGCGCTGCCGAGCGTGTCCAGCCAGCGGAACGCGCCGCCGTGGAATGGAGGGAAGCCCAGGCCGTACACCAGCGCCATGTCGGCTTCTGCCGGGCTGGCGATGATGCCTTCTTCGAGGCAACGCACCACTTCGTTGATCATCGGAATCATCATTCGGGCGATGATCTCATCGTCGGTGAAGTCGCGTTTCGGCTGACTGACGTCGGCCAGCAGGCCATCCACCACGGCATCTTCTTCTTTCTTCGGTTTACCTTTGCTGTCTTCTTTATAGCGCCAGAAGCCCAGGCCGTTTTTCTGACCGAAGCGGTTGGCGTCGAACAGGGCGTCAATCGCGTCGCGATAATCTTTCTGCATGCGCTGCGGGAAGCCCGCCGCCATGACTGCCTGAGCGTGGTGGGCGGTATCAATACCGACCACATCCAACAGATACGCAGGGCCCATTGGCCAGCCGAACTGTTTTTCCATCACTTTATCGATTTTGCGGAAGTCTGCACCATCGCGCAGCAGCTGGCTGAAACCGGCGAAGTAAGGGAACAGGACGCGGTTGACGAAGAAGCCCGGACAGTCGTTGACCACAATCGGCGTCTTGCCCATTTTGCTCGCCCACGCCACCACTTTGGCGATGGTATTGTCAGAAGTTTTTTCCCCACGGATCACTTCGACCAGCGGCATACGGTGTACCGGGTTGAAGAAGTGCATCCCGCAGAAGTTTTCCGGACGCTTCAGCACGCTTGCCAGCTCGCTGATTGGAATGGTGGAGGTGTTAGAAGCCAGCACGGTCTCAGGACGAACCTTGTCTTCCGTTTCCGCGAGAACTGCTTTTTTGACTTTCGGATTCTCGACGATGGCTTCGACCACCACGTCGACACGGTCGAAACCGCTGTATTCCAGCACAGGCTGGATGGTGGAGATCACACCCGCAAGTTTCAGCCCGTCAATTTTGCCGCGCTCCAGCTGTTTATTCAGCAGCTTGGCCGCTTCGGTCATGCCCAGCGTCAGGGATTTCTCGCTGATGTCTTTCATCACTACCGGCACGCCTTTCCAGGCCGACTGGTAAGCGATGCCGCCACCCATAATGCCAGCGCCGAGTACCGCCGCATGTTTTGGCGTCTCAACGTTTTTGGTCAACTGTTTGGCTTTCCCTTTCACGAACTGATCGTTGAGGAAGATACCGACCAGCGCGCGAGCTTCATTGGTGTGCGCCAGTGGGACAAAACTCTGATTTTCAAGCTTCAGCGCTTCATCGCGACCAAGGCGAGCCGCGGCTTCAATGGTTTTCACCGCCGTGATTGGTGCCGGATAGTGTTTACCTGCCGTCTGCATCACCATGCCTTTGGCGATGGTGAAGCTCATGGTGGCTTCAATCTTACTGAGCTTTAACGGCTCCAGCTTCGGCTGACGTTTGGCTTTCCAGTCGAGATCGCCGTTAATCGCCTGACGCAAAATGGCGACAGCGCCTTCAACAAGTTTCTCTGGTTTAACGACGCCGTCGACCAGGCCAATTTTCTGCGCCTGTTCTGCACCAACATCTTTACCTGCGGCAATAATCTCAAGTGCGCTGTCTGCACCCAGCATGCGCGGCATACGCACGGAGCCGCCAAAGCCCGGCATGATACCCAGCTTCGTTTCCGGCAGGCCAATGCGCAGGTCCGGCGTAGCCAGGCGGTAATCAGTAGCTAACACGCATTCGCAGCCACCGCCCAGCGCGTAGCCGTTAACGGCGGAAATAGTCGGGACGGGCAGATCTTCCAGACGGTTAAAGACGCTGTTCGCAAAGTGCAGCCACTGGCTCAACTGTTCTTCAGGCACCAGGAACAGCGAGAGGAATTCGGTGATATCGGCACCGACAATAAAGGCCGCTTTGTTCGATCGCAGCAGCAGCCCTTTTAATTCAGTTTGTTTTTCAAGTACATCCAGCGCCTGGCCAAGACTGGCCACCGTCGCGGTATCGAGCTTGTTCACTGAGCCGGGGGCATCGAACACCAGTTCGGCAATGCCATCTTCCAGCCAGTTGAGGTACAGGGTGTCGCCTTTGTAAAGCATGTCAGTCTCCTGAATCCAGCAAGTGGATCTGGTCATACCAGATGAAACGGAGTGTGGAATTTATGTTAATAAAATGCAAATTACTCATTAAGAAATTGCTGCATTGATCACGGTCGGTGGAAATCACGCAGCTGGAGAGAGGTGTGCTAAGATGCGATGACTTGAGCTCAAGAAAACGTAAGGATGAATGATGGACTCACTGGCTTCGCTTTATAAAAATCATATCGTTACCCTACAGGAACGTACCCGTGATGTACTGGCGCGCTTCAAGCTGGATGCCCTGCTGATCCACTCCGGCGAGCTGATGAATACGTTTCTTGATGACCATGCTTATCCGTTTAAGGTCAACCCGCAGTTTAAAGCCTGGGTGCCAGTAACCCAGGTGCCAAATTGCTGGCTGCTGGTGGATGGCGTGAACAAGCCGAAACTGTGGTTCTACCTGCCGGTCGATTACTGGCACAACGTTGAACCGCTGCCGACCTCTTTCTGGACGGAAGAAATTGATGTTATTGCGCTGCCAAAAGCGGACGGCATTGGCAGCCAGCTGCCTGCCGCGCGTAGCAATATCGGCTACATTGGTCCGGTTCCGGAGCGAGCCTTAGGTCTGGATATTCCGGCAGACAAACTTAACCCGAAAGGGGTGCTGGATTACCTGCACTATTACCGCGCGTATAAAACCGACTACGAACTTTACTGCATGCGTGAAGCGCAGAAAACGGCAGTGAATGGCCACCGCGCCGCGCACGAAGCGTTCCAGTCGGGTATGAGCGAGTTCGACATCAACCAGGCTTACCTGACCGCGACAGGCCACCGCGATACCGACGTGCCGTACAGCAATATTGTTGCGCTAAACGAGCATGCTTCCGTCCTGCATTACACCAAACTCGATCACCATGTACCGTCTGAGATGCGCAGCTTCCTGCTTGACGCAGGCGCCGAGTACAACGGTTACGCAGCTGACCTTACCCGTACCTGGGCAGCGAATGCGGATACCGATTTCGCGCAGCTGATCAAAGACGTCAACGATGAACAGCTGGCGCTTATTGGCACCATGAAAGCGGGTACCAGCTATGTGGATTACCACATCCAGTTCCATCAGCGCATCGCGAAGCTGCTGCGTAAGCATCAGATTGTGAAAGACATGAGCGAGGAGGCGATGGTCGAGAACGATCTGACCGGGCCATTCATGCCGCACGGTATTGGTCACCCGTTGGGCCTGCAGGTTCACGACGTAGCGGGTTTTATGCAGGATGATACCGGTACGCATCTGGCGGCACCGTCTAAATATCCTTACCTGCGCTGCACACGTATTCTTGAGCCGCGTATGGTGCTGACGATTGAACCGGGGATCTACTTTATCGAATCCCTGCTGGCGCCGTGGCGTGAAGGTCAGTTCAGCAAGCACTTTAACTGGGAAAAAATTGAGGCGCTGAAACCGTTTGGCGGTATTCGCATCGAAGATAACGTAGTGGTTCACGAAAACGGTATCGAGAACATGACGCGAGACCTGAAGCTGGCCTGATGGAAAGCTGGCTGATACCGGCTGAACCGGTCACCTTTGTTGAGGAAATCAAGAAAAGCCGCTTTATTACGCTGCTGGCGCATACCGACGGCGTAGAAGCGGCAAAAGCGTTTGTCGAGTCCGTTCGGGCTGAGCATCCTGACGCACGCCACCACTGCGTGGCGTGGGTGGCAGGGCCGCCGGACGATTCGCAGCAGTTGGGGTTTTCCGACGACGGTGAACCGGCGGGAACGGCCGGTAAACCCATGCTCTCCCAGCTGATGGGCTGCGGCGTGGGTGAGATTACCGCCGTGGTGGTGCGCTACTACGGCGGCATTTTGTTAGGTACCGGTGGGCTGGTCAAAGCGTATGGCGGAGGGGTTCAGCAAGCGCTGAATATACTCATAACCACCCGCAAAACGCCGCTCACCGAATATACTTTACTGTGTGATTACGCCCAGTTATCCGGCATCGAAGCATTGCTGAGGCAGTTTAACGGTGTCATCGCACACAGTGAATATCAGGCAATGGTGCAATTACGCGTGGCGCTTCCTCAGGCGGAACTGGCTGCTTTTTCAGCAAAACTTGCTGATTTTAGTCGTGGTTCGTTGCAATTGCTGCCGATTGAAGAATAATCCCCACCTCACTTTTGAATACCAAAGGAAGCGGCAGAGATGCATTTTCGTGCCATAACCCGAATCGTTGGACTGCTGGTCATACTCTTTTCCGGGACGATGATTCTCCCTGGACTGGTGGCGCTTATCTACCGGGACGGCGCGGGACGGGCATTTACCCAGACCTTCTTTGTCGCGCTGGCGATTGGCTCGCTGCTGTGGTGGCCGAACCGTCGGCAGAAAGGTGAGCTGAAATCTCGCGAAGGATTTCTGATTGTGGTCCTGTTCTGGACGGTGCTGGGAAGCGTCGGTTCGCTGCCCTTTATCTTCTCTGAACAGCCTAACCTCAGCATCACGGATGCCTTTTTTGAATCGTTCTCGGGTTTAACGACGACCGGAGCGACGACGCTGGTAGGTCTGGATTCGCTACCGCACGCCATTCTCTTTTATCGCCAGATGCTGCAGTGGTTCGGTGGTATGGGGATCATCGTCCTGGCCGTGGCCATCCTGCCTATTCTGGGCGTGGGTGGGATGCAGCTCTATCGCGCCGAAATGCCCGGGCCGCTGAAAGATAACAAGATGCGCCCGCGTATTGCCGAGACGGCGAAAACCCTGTGGCTGATTTATGTCTTGCTGACGGTAGCCTGTGCGCTTGCGCTATGGTTTGCCGGGATGCCTGCTTTTGATGCTATCGGACACAGCTTCGCGACGATCGCGATTGGTGGGTTCTCCACTCACGATGCCAGCGTCGGCTACTTCGACAGCCCTACGATAAATACCATCATTGCGATTTTCCTGCTGATCTCCGGCTGTAACTATGGCCTGCACTTCTCTTTACTGAGCGGGCGCAGCCTGAAGGTGTACTGGCGCGATCCGGAGTTCCGCATGTTTATTGGTGTCCAGCTTACGCTGGTCATCATTTGTACCCTGGTGCTGTGGTTCCACGATGTGTATAACTCGGCGTTGACGACCCTGAATCAGGCGTTCTTCCAGGTGGTATCGATGGCGACGACCGCCGGGTTTACCACGGACAGTATTGCGCGCTGGCCGCTGTTCCTGCCGGTGTTGCTGCTGTGCTCTGCGTTTATTGGTGGCTGTGCGGGGTCAACGGGCGGTGGTCTGAAGGTAATTCGTATTCTGCTGCTGTTCAAACAGGGCAACCGTGAGCTGAAACGTCTGGTCCACCCAAACGCGGTCTACAGCATCAAACTGGGTAACCGCGCGCTGCCGGAACGTATCCTCGAAGCGGTGTGGGGATTCTTCTCGGCGTATGCACTGGTCTTTATCGTCAGTATGCTGGCGATTATCGCGACAGGGGTGGATGATTTCTCCGCCTTTGCGTCCGTCGTAGCAACATTGAACAACCTTGGGCCTGGCCTGGGGGTTGTGGCGGATAACTTTGCCAGCATGAACCCGGTCGCGAAATGGATCCTCATCGCCAACATGCTGTTTGGTCGTCTTGAGGTCTTTACGCTGCTGGTGCTGTTCACCCCTACATTCTGGCGCGAGTAAGGAGCCGTTGATGAAAACACTGATTCTTTTCTCTACGCGAGACGGGCAAACGCGTGAGATTGCCGCGTATCTGGCGTCGGAATTAAAAGAGCTGGGTATTTACTCGGATGTGGTAAACCTGAATCGCGCGGAGCAAATTGCCTGGCAGGATTACGACCGCGTGGTGATTGGCGCGTCAATTCGTTACGGGCATTTCCATCCGGCGCTGGATCGCTTTGTGAAAAAGCACACGGCGGTGCTCAATAAATTGCCCGGTGCGTTTTACTCGGTCAATCTGGTCGCGCGTAAAGCCGAGAAGCGTACGCCGCAGACCAACAGCTACACGCGCAAGTTTTTACTCAGCTCGCCGTGGCAGCCAGACCTGTGCGCCGTTTTTGCCGGCGCGCTGCGCTACCCTCGCTATCGCTGGTATGACCGCTTCATGATCCGCCTGATTATGAAGATGACGGGGGGCGAAACCGATACGCGTAAAGAAGTGGTTTATACCGACTGGTCGCAGGTGGCCAGTTTTGCACGGGAAATAGCGCATTTAACGGGCAATTCGCGACTTAAATAAGCGTTAAGTTTGAAAAGTGAGCGAACGAAAAGTTTTTTGTATTTTGTGCTTGTCACACCGGAATAACTCCCTATAATGCGCCTCCACTGACACGGAACAACGGCACACACGCCGCCGGGTCAGCAGAGAAAAGCGAAAATAAACGCTTGACTCTGAGGCGGGAAAGCGTAATATGCACACCCCGCGCCGCTGCGAAAAGCGAAGCGGCACTGCTCTTTAACAATTTATCAGACAATCTGTGTGGGCACTCAAAGTGACATGGATTCTTAATGTCTTCGGACAATAAATGAATACCAAGTCT
>NZ_JARDVI010000010.1:0-97521 GCF_034008295.1 Enterobacter chinensis | reverse complement strand
CACTGCTGCCTCCCGTAGGAGTCTGGACCGTGTCTCAGTTCCAGTGTGGCTGGTCATCCTCTCAGACCAGCTAGGGATCGTCGCCTAGGTGAGCCGTTACCCCACCTACTAGCTAATCCCATCTGGGCACATCTGATGGCAAGAGGCCCGAAGGTCCCCCTCTTTGGTCTTGCGACGTTATGCGGTATTAGCTACCGTTTCCAGTAGTTATCCCCCTCCATCAGGCAGTTTCCCAGACATTACTCACCCGTCCGCCGCTCGTCACCCGAGAGCAAGCTCTCTGTGCTACCGCCCGACTTGCATGTGTTAGGCCTGCCGCCAGCGTTCAATCTGAGCCATGATCAAACTCTTCAATTTAAGTTTGATGCTCGTGAATTAAACTTCGTAATGAATTACGTATGTTCACTCAGAGACTTGGTATTCATTTATTGTCCGAAGACATTAAGAATCCATGTCACTTTGAGTGCCCACACAGATTGTCTGATAAATTGTTAAAGAGCAGTGCAACGCGGCTTTCGCTCACCGTTGCGAGGTCCCGTATATTACGTTTTCCTCATTCAGAGTCAAGTGATTATTTTCGCTTTTCTCTGTTGGCGTTCATCGCTGAACCCCGCTAACCCGGCGGCCTGTAAGCCGTTGTTCCGTGTCAGTGGAGGCGCATTATAGGGAGTTCTCAGACGTTGACAACCCCTCTTTTAAAAAAAACGTTCAACCGTCTCTTTTTTGCTCAAAACCGTGCTACAGCGCCAGTTTTTCGAGCGTTTCAAAGCCATAACGGCGTAAAACGGGTAAAAGTTGCTCAGTCTCTTTCGTGATTGCCATACAAAACGCGATATTCGCATCGGTAGATTTGGCATCCGGCGCTTCATGCTCCAGCAACCAGGCCGTACGGCGGGCGATAGCCGCACCGGAATCCACCAGGCGCGTCCCCTCCGGCAGTACCTCTAACAGCTCTTCCTGCAATAGCGGGAAGTGGGTGCAGCCCAGCACAACGGTATCCGGTGGTTCGGGCATCCGCAGCCAAGGACGAAGAATACGACGCAACTCTTCAAGCGATACCGCCTTTCCATGCAGCTTCGCTTCGGCCATCTCCACCAGCTCAGCCGAGCCGAGCATCGCAATCTGACATTCGTTAGCAAAACGATCGATCAGCTCGCGGGTATAAGGACGCTTTACCGTGCCCCGCGTCGCCAGCAAACCCACAATGCCGTTCGCCGTCAGGCGCGCGGCAGGTTTTATTGCAGGAACGACGCCTACAACCGGGAACGGGAATTTTTCACGCAGAGCAGGAAGGGAGACGGTGCTCGCCGTATTACAGGCGATGACGGCCAGCGCAAGGGGATAGCGCTTTTGTACCGCAGTGACGATTTCAACCACACGCTCAACAATAAAATCTTCGCTCTTTTCACCATACGGGAAAGCGACGTTATCGAAGGCGTAGATGTAATGGAGATCCGGCAGGAGATGCCGAATCTCATCATAGACCGAAAGCCCACCGACGCCGGAATCAAATACCAGCACGGTGGGACGCGGATTAGAAGGTGTAGCTGCCAGACAAGGTGTATTCCCGTCCTGCAGTTTGGTAGCCATAAACTGTCTCGTAATCTTTATCGAACAGGTTGGCTATTTTACCACGAACTGTGAGGTGTGAGGTGACAGGATACGAAACTGCGACATCCCACAGACTGACACCGCCCATTTTCACGCGTTCTGATAAATAGGTGTCTGGATCAATCGCAACATCATAGCGGGTGCCCAGGTAACGGTAGGCAAGGTTCCAGTCGAGATCCCATACCTGCCAGTCAAGCTGATACTTAACCTGCTGCTTAGAACGGCGGGCCAGCACTTCGTTGGTTTTGGCATTACGCGGGTCGACATAATCATAGGAAATCTGATGTCCAACCGGGCCAGTATCAAACTGTGCGGTCGCTTCCACACCTTTAATACGTGCTTCGTCAACGTTGTAGTAGCGATACGTATGCGGATCGCTGCTAATTAGATTATCAATGTCATTGCGATAACCTGTGATACGCCAGTTGACCGGTCCCGTCAGGCCTTCAAAGCCCCCTTCCCACTGCTTACTCTCCTCCGGTTTAAGGTCCGGATTACCGTAAGAGGCACTGTGGATCTGGCTCATGGTAGGTGCTTTAAAAGCGGTACCGTAGGAGGCAATCACGCGATAGCCATCCACAAACTCCCACGCTGCGCTGGTTTGCCATGTGCCATGGTTGCCAAAGTTGGAGTTGTCGTCATTACGCGCCGCCGCTTCCAGCGTCACGCTGTTGAACTGCTGCATCGCCGAGATGAACACGCCGGTATTACGTTGCTCGTAACCTTTATCCAGGTAGCCCGTTCCGGCCTGCGTCTTCTGCTTTTGCCAGTCCAGACCTGCGCCGATGTTGCCATGGCCGACTTCTACGGTGTTGAGCCATTGGGTGGTGTACTGCTTCACGTCATCCATGGTGGCGGAATCAGCGTAACGCCCTTTCTTCGGATCATAGTTCTGATCTTTACTGCGGCCGTAACCCGCCACCAGCTGTGACTGGAAAATCCCCTGGTTGTAACGCAGACCGGTATCCCAGTTCTGACTGTAGAGCTGGCGAGTATCAGGTCGTCCATCCACCATAAAGTTGGCGTCGTAATGATCATAACCGTCATACGCCGTACGGTTATCGTATCCAAAGCCACGGAAGAACCCGCTCACGCTGTCGGTAATCTGCTGTTCCACGGAGCCGTACAGCGATTTACTCATAAAGCCATCGCGGTCAGGCTGGCGCGGCGCATCCTGGGCAGCAATATCAAAGCCACGGGTATAGGTATAGTTACCCCCCATGGTGATTTTGGTTTTATCCAGCACCTGCTGGAAAGCGCCGTCATAGGTCTGATAACCCTTAGAGCCGACGCCCGCTGAGATTTCTGCACCCGGCTTGTCGCGTCCGGTGATGATGTTGATCACGCCACCAATCGCGTCGGAGCCATACAGGGCCGAACGCGGACCACGGATGTACTCAATACGCTGAATCAGCGAGGTCGGGATTTGGCTCAGATCGGGAACGTTGCTGATCCCGGCGTTATTCAAAGGAATACCGTCAATCAGCACCAGCACATGGCGAGATTCAGTTCCGCGAATAAAAGTCGAAGAGTTCGAGCCCATTCCACCGCTTTGCGCGATATCCACGCCCGGCAGACGTGACATGACTTCCACAACGCTTTTTGCCTGCCAGCGCTCAATATCTTCACGCGTCACCACGGACGTCGGTGCCAGAACAGTTTTTGCCGGTTGTTCAAAACGATTTGCCGTCACCACCAACGAGTCTGCGCTATCCTGCGCCCAGCCCGAAAATGCCGTGACGGACAACGCCGTCAGCAGCGATACTTTTTTAATCATTGTTAAAGCATCCACAATATAAGAAGGATGCCGCAGGCCTCATCGATAGCACGCGATGATGAAACCAAATGCGACGTGATCCCGGCAGGTCTTCGGGCTAGGTGGCTTTATAAGGATGAAGACTTCCCATTTTCACAGTGTCTACAACGCTCATCCCGCCAGTCTTTACCGCTGCGCGTCAGCTCCAGATTTACACTGGATTCCCTTTTCACTCTCAGGAGACCGGAAACAGAATGCTACAATTAGACACGTATAGATGTCCAGATAGCTATTGGCCATTAAATCTGGACATCCCCTGAACAATGCCTACAATCCCCGCGTAATTCTTTATCACTCAGGACGCATCATGACCCCAGAACACCTCCCGACAGAACAGTACGACGCGCAGCTGGCAGAGAAAGTTGTCCGCCTGCAAAGTATGATGACGCCGTTCAACGCGCCCGTTCCCGAGGTGTTTCGCTCTCCTGTCAGCCACTACCGTATGCGCGCCGAATTCCGCATCTGGCATGACGGGGATGACCTGTATCACATCATTTTCGATCAGCAGACGAAATCGCGCATTCGCGTGGACAGCTTCCCGGCGGCAAGCGAACTCATCAACCAGCTCATGACGCTGATGATGGAAGGCGTGCGCAATAACCCGGTACTGCGTCACAAGCTGTTCCAGATTGACTATCTGACCACGCAAAGCAACCAGGCGATTGTCTCCCTGCTGTATCACAAAGCGCTTAATGACGAGTGGCGCGAGCAGGCGGAAACGCTGCGCGATACCCTGCGTGCGCAGAACATCAACGTTCATCTGATCGGCCGCGCGACAAAAACCAAAATCATGCTGGATCAGGATTACGTCGACGAGCGTCTGCCGGTGGCGGGTAAAGAGATGGTTTATCGCCAGGTGGAAAACAGCTTCACACAGCCAAACGCCGCGATGAACGTGCAAATGCTGGAATGGGCGCTGAAGGCAACGGAAGGGTCAACGGGCGATCTGCTTGAGCTCTACTGCGGTAACGGCAACTTCTCTCTGGCGCTGGCACGTAACTTCGATCGCGTTCTGGCCACGGAAATTGCCAAACCGTCGGTCGCTGCCGCGCAGTACAACATTGCCGCTAACCATATCGACAACGTGCAGATCATTCGTATGGCGGCGGAAGAGTTTACTCAGGCCATGAACGGCGTGCGGGCGTTTAACCGTCTTGAAGGGATCGATTTGAAAAGCTACCAGTGTGAGACGATATTTGTCGACCCGCCGCGCAGTGGCCTGGACAGCGAAACCGAAAAGATGGTGCAGGCGTATCCGCGTATTTTGTACATCTCCTGTAACCCGGAGACGCTGTGCAAGAATCTGGAAACGTTAGGCCAGACGCATAAGGTTGAACGTCTGGCGCTGTTCGATCAGTTCCCGTATACGCATCATATGGAGTGCGGTGTACTGCTCACGGCAAAATGACAGAGGCTTTGTAGGGCAGGTAAGCGAAGCGCCACCTGCCAAAAAGCCGGATGGCGCTTCGCTTATCCGGCCTACAAAACTCTTCTTTACTCCGGCAACTGGCTCTTACGGCTACGCATGCGCGAGCCAATCCAGAACACCAGCGCCACAGACAGTACCGCAGGCAGGAAGTTAGAGCCGATATCCGGATACTCCGCGCGCACCACCGTGCTATACAGCAATACACCCAGAATAAAGCAGGCTGCGGCCAGTCCCGGTAACCCGACCGGCATTGTGCGGTTCAGGTAACGTTGATGCAGGCAGTAAACCGTCAGCACCAGTGCAATAAGCGGGAAAATCGAAAACGGAACGATTGAGCTAAAAATAGCGGCAAACGTACCGTTAATGGATAAGCCAGCGATCAATGCCAGCAACAGCGTCCCTTTATCCTGACCTGACTGTTTCATTACTCACCTTCACTCTTCGGTTTGATGTGCCAGTTTCTCTTGTTCACGGCGATACCAGTAGTACGCACCTTTGGAGATCATCCTGAGCTGCAATACCAGTCGCTCTTCGAGGTGCTTACGTTGTTCAATGCTGACATCCAGCGCTTCGGCACCTGCGCTGAAAACAATCGTCACCATCGCCTCGGCCTGTGCTTCAGTAAACGCACGCGGCATATGGTTTTCGAGTTCAAGATAGTCGGCAAGTTCCGCGATGAAGTGCTGAATTTCACGCGCGACGGCGGCACGAAACGCCGCCGATGTGCCCGAACGCTCGCGCAGAAGCAGACGAAATGCGTTGGGGTTATTGCCGATAAATTCCATAAAGGTCGAGACGGAGGTACGGATCACGCTGCCCCCTTTTGCAATCCGCTGACGCGCCTGGCGCATCAGCTGACGCAGCATCAGGCCGCTCTCGTCGACCATGGTCAGACCCAGTTCATCCACATCACGGAAATGACGATAGAAGGACGTTGGCGCAATCCCGGCCTCGCGTGCGACTTCGCGCAGGCTCAAACTGGCAAAACTCCGCTCAGCACTCAGTTGACTGAATGCGGCTTCCACCAGCGAACGCCGGGTTTTCTCTTTTTGTTGTGCTCTTACGCCCATCACGATAGTTGAATCCTTCCAAAGGCCTGATGGCACTATACCAGAGAATAAAATTAATCTGTTTGCTCAGCTTTGTGAATGATTGTTTACGTGCGGTTTGTGCTCCACTGCCGGAAAAAAGCACAACGATAATTGGGTTACTCTGGCAATGATGTTATGATTCTGTTGCTTTTATGTATAAGAACAGGTAAGCCTTGCCATGCCACATTCCTACGATTACGACGCAATAGTTATTGGTTCCGGCCCCGGCGGCGAAGGTGCTGCTATGGGTCTGGTGAAACAGGGAGCCAGAGTAGCGGTCATTGAGCGCTACCATAATGTCGGCGGCGGTTGCACCCACTGGGGCACCATCCCTTCCAAAGCCCTCCGCCACGCCGTTAGCCGCATTATCGAATTTAACCAGAACCCTCTTTACAGCGACCACTCCCGACTTCTTCGTTCATCCTTTGCTGATATCCTGAATCACGCGGATACCGTCATTAACCAGCAAACACGTATGCGTCAGGGATTTTATGAGCGTAACCACTGTGAAATTTTGCAGGGCAACGCACATTTTGTGGATGAACACACCCTGGCGCTCGAATGCCACGACGGTTCAGTTGAAACCATCACGGCTGAGAAATTTGTGATTGCCTGCGGTTCTCGCCCGTACCATCCGGCCGATGTGGACTTCTCGCATCCGCGCGTCTACGACAGCGACTCCATCCTGAGCCTGCACCATGAACCACGCCACGTCATTATCTATGGCGCGGGGGTGATTGGTTGCGAATATGCGTCGATCTTCCGCGGAATGGAGGTCAAAGTTGACCTGATCAACACCCGCGATCGCCTGCTGGCGTTTCTCGATCAGGAGATGTCAGACTCTCTCTCCTACCACTTCTGGAACAGCGGTGTGGTGATTCGCCACAACGAAGAGTACGAGAAGATTGAAGGCTGCGACGACGGCGTAATCATGCACCTGAAGTCCGGCAAGAAGCTGAAAGCCGACTGCCTGCTGTATGCCAACGGCCGTACCGGCAACACCGATTCACTGCAGCTGCAAAATATCGGTCTAGAGACCGACAGCCGTGGTCAGCTGAAGGTCAACAGCATGTACCAGACCGCGCTGCCGCACGTTTACGCGGTCGGTGACGTGATTGGCTACCCGAGTCTGGCTTCTGCCGCTTACGACCAGGGCCGCATTGCAGCTCAGGCGCTGGTGAAAGGCGAAGCGACGGCGCATCTGATTGAAGATATCCCGACGGGCATCTATACCATCCCGGAAATCAGTTCTGTCGGGAAAACCGAGCAGCAGCTGACGGCCATGAAGGTACCTTACGAGGTGGGACGTGCGCAGTTTAAACATCTGGCGCGGGCGCAAATCGTGGGGATGAGCGTGGGTACGCTGAAGATCCTGTTCCATCGCGAGACGAAAGAGATCCTCGGGATTCACTGCTTTGGTGAACGCGCCGCGGAAATCATTCATATCGGGCAGGCAATTATGGAGCAGAAAGGTGGTGGTAACACCATTGAGTACTTCGTTAACACCACCTTTAACTACCCGACCATGGCGGAAGCCTATCGGGTTGCGGCACTAAACGGTCTGAACCGCCTGTTTTAACGCGCTGTCAAAATGGCCATCCATGGAACTACGGATGGCCTCTGCCAGCTGCTCATAGCGGCTGCGCAGCGGTGAACCCGGACGATACACCAGGCCAATGGTACGACGCGGCTCCGGCTTAATGCACGGCAGATAGACCACGCCATCACGTTTACGCTCGCGCGGTACCGCCAGTGCAGGCAACAGCGTGATTCCACTTCCCGCTGCGACCATATTACGCAGCGTTTCCAGGCTGGTTGCGCGGAAATGGGTATCCTCATCAGCACCCGCTTCGAAGCAGAAGCCCATCGCCTGATCGCGCAGGCAGTGGCCATCTTCCAGCATCAGCAGCTTTTCACCGGCCAGATCGGACATCGGTACGCGATCGCGGTTCGCCCACGGGTGATCTTCATAAATCGCCAGCATCATCGGCTCATCGAACAGCGGCACTTCAATAAAGGCTTCACTCTCTTTCACCAGCGCCAGAATGGCGCAGTCGAGCTTGCCGCTGTCCAGCTGTGCCAGCAGCTGATGCGTTTGCGCTTCATGCAGATACATTTCGAGTTTCGGGAACGTCTGGTGCAGCATAGGAATGATTTGCGGCAGCAGATACGGGCCAACGGTTGGGATCAGGCCAATATGCAGTGGGCCTGACATCGCCTCCCCCTGCTGGCTTGCCATTTCCTTGAGCACTTTGACCTCGCGCAGCACGGTGCGCGCCTGATCCACCAGCAGAAGACCTGCCTGTGTGAACAGAACCTTACGACTGGTGCGCTCCAGCAGCATCACGCCCAGCTCGTCTTCCAGCTTGCGGATCTGACCGCTCAGCGTGGGCTGGCTGACGTGGCAGGAATCTGCCGCGCGGCGAAAGTGACGATGCTCGGCTAACGCTACCAGGTATTCAAGATCACGAATATTCATTATTCATCCTCCGTCGCCACGATAGTTCATGGCGATAGATAGCATAGCAACGAACGATTATCCCTATCAAGCATTCTGTTGAATAATACGCCACATAGACGAGGCGGCACGTGTTTGACCCTTGACGTCCCCGCACCGTCAGCGAGTTTCTCTCAAAACTCGAACAACTAAAGCCAACGTGAACTTTTGCGGACCCCGTGGTCCGCTTTTTTTTGCGTAAAAAAGCCCGGGATAAAAGCAAAATGGCAACCGAAGTTGCCATTTTTAGTGTTTGCTCCCTCTCCCGTGGGAGAGGGCCGGGGTGGGGGCACCAGCCCACACGGTTCAAACCAACCGGTTTTTCGCATCCGCAATCGCCTGCGCCACCTGCTTAGGCGACACGCCGCCTTTCGCTGCACGCTTGTCCAGGCAGGACTGCAGCGCCAGAATCGGATACACATCATCCCCGATAACCGCGCTGAACTTCTGCAGATCGGCAAGCGCCAGATCTTCCAGAGGTTTACCCTGACGAATCGCTTCTACCACCGCTTCGCCCACAATATGGTGCGCTTCACGGAACGGAACGCCTTTCGCCACCAGATAATCTGCCAGTTCGGTAGAGTTCGCATAGCCCTGCTGCGCCGCTTCCTGGCAGCGCGGACGTTTCACCTGAATGCCGTCCAGCACCAGCGCGCCCATATGCAGACAGTCCAGCCAGGTGTCGAGCGCGTCGAACAGCCCTTCTTTGTCTTCCTGCATATCTTTGTTGTATGCCAGCGGCAACCCTTTCAGGGTCATCATCATGCCGGTCAGCGCGCCCTGTACACGGCCACACTTACCGCGGATCAGCTCCAGCGCATCCGGGTTTTTCTTCTGCGGCATAAGTGAAGAGCCGGAGGTCACGCGATCGGACAGCTCGACGAAGCCCGCTTCGCCAGAGTTAAAGAAGATCAGGTCTTCAGCGAAGCGCGACAGATGCACCATACCGATAGACGCATTTGAGAGCAGTTCCAGCACGTGGTCGCGGTCAGAGACGCTGTCCAGGCTGTTACGGGTGGCGGAGGCAAAGCCCAGCCAGCCTGCCAGCTGTTCACGGTCGATTTCATACGCCGTACCGGCCAGCGCACCGCTGCCCAGTGGGCTCACGTCCAGACGCTTCAGGGTATCCTGCAGACGGCTTTCATCACGCGCCAGCATCTCCACGTAGGCCAGACACCAGTGCGCAAAGGTCACCGGCTGCGCGCGCTGCAGATGGGTATAACCCGGCATCACCGCGTCCTGATTATTCTGTGCGGTTTCCACCAGTGCGCTCTGCAGCTGACGGTTGGCCGTCAGCAGTTCGCCAACGGTATCTTTACACCACAGCTTCAGGTCGGTAGCGACCTGGTCGTTACGGCTACGGCCTGTATGCAGCTTTTTACCCAACTGACCGACTTTGTCGATCAGTTTGCTTTCCACCCAGCTGTGAATATCTTCGGCATCGCTCTGCAGGATTTGCTGCGGATCCAGACGCACTTCTTCCAGCAAATTATTAAGCGCCTCTTCCAGCTGCAGCTGTTCCTCTGCGGTCAGCACGCCTACCGTCACCAGCGCTTTGGACCAGGCCACAGAGCCGACGATATCCTGTTCGGCCAGGCGGTAGTCGAAGCGCAAAGAGTCGTTGAACTGTTTGAAACGCTGATCCGCTGCCTGTGTAAAACGCCCACCCCAAAGTGCCATAACATGCTTCCTTTATTCGTTAGTTCCGCCGGGTGGCGCTACGCTTACCCGGCCTACGGTCATTCAATAAAAACTTAGGCTAAAATACGCGTGCCAATCGGCGTGCCGTTAAACAGCGCCGGGAGCTGCTCCGCGTGACGCCATGAGGCGATATCCACCGGGCGACCCAGCGTGCGCGCAGCGTCCAGCGCCGCATTCACTTTGACGATCATGCCATCGGTGATAATGCCCTGATCAATCAGCTGCTCGGCTTTTTCCGCGGTCATTTCCGCAATGCGCTGACCTTTACCGTCCAGAATACCGCTCACGTCGGAGAGCAGGATCAGATCCGCACCCAGCGTTGCCGCCAGCGCAGTCGCCGCCTGGTCAGCATTGACGTTCATCAGGTCGCCCTCTTCGGTCACACCGATAGAGCTCACCACCGGCAGGAATCCGCCTTCCAGCAGCGTGTTAATCAGCTTAGGCGAACCTGGCTGCGCCAGTCCAACATGGCCGAGCTCTTCGTCGAGCTGGGTCACTTTTACGCTGTCGCCATCGCCCAGATAGAGGCCAACAGACGCGATATGGTGTTTCTTCGCCCAGGACAACAGAGTTTTGTTCGCCGTACCCGCCAGCGCGCCGGTGATGATGTCAATCTGGTCGGCAGGCGTCACGCGCAGGCCGTTTTTCTTTTTCACCGGCAGGTTGAGCCCTTTCATCAGCTCATCCACCACGCAGCCGCCGCCGTGCACAATCACCAGCGGACGTTGATGTGATTCGCGATAGTTAACCAGCGCGGTAAACAGACGCTCCAGCGCTTCTTCGCTGTCCAGCAGTACACCACCGAGTTTGATAATTAATGGGTTCATCATCACACCTTAAATAAGAGCCTGCGTTTCAGGGAAGCCGAAACGAATATTTGCACACTGCATTGCCTGCGCGGCAGCGCCTTTGAGTAAGTTATCTTCTGCGGCCACCACAATCAGGTGTTCGCCCTGCACGGCAAAGCCGATATCGCAGAAGGGCAGGCCGACCACGTTTTTCAGCGCCGGCACGCCTTTGTCGTACAGACGTACCAGCGGTTTATCCGCGTACGCCTGCGTGAAGGCCTCGCTCACCTGCTCTTTGGTCACGCCAGGCTTCATGCGGCAGGTAATGGTTTCGAGGATCCCACGCGGGAAGCTGCCCAGATGCGGCGTGAAAATCACGTCCGCGCCCAAATGGGTGGTGATTTCAGGGTGATGACGGTGATTAAACACGCCATACGGCTGAAGGCTCACTTCGCAGAAACTGTTAGAGATAGCCGCTTTGCGCCCTGCGCCGCTCACGCCGCTGGTAGCGTTGATCACCGGCCACTGGTTCAGATCCAGCAGACCGGCGTCGATCAGCGGTTTCAGGGAAAGCTGCGCCGCCGTTGGGTAGCAGCCCGGCACGGCAATCAGATCGGCTTCTTTCAGTTTGTCTGCGCTCCACTCCGCCAGGCCATACACCGCTTTTTCAAGCAGCTCCGGATGCTGATGGGTGAAGCCGTAATATTTTTCGTAAAACGCGCCGTCGTTAACACGGAACGCGCCGGAGAGGTCGAACACCACGCAGCCGGCAGCCAGGAACTGTGGCGCCAGGTCGTGACTGACCTCGTGCGCGGTGGCTAAAAACACCACGTCGACGCCGTCGATGAACTCGCTGATGTCAGACATGGGCTGCAGCGGCAGATCGACCATGCCCTTAAGCTGCGGATGCAAATCGGAAATTAACTTTCCCGCATCATTGCTTTGCGCTGACACAGTCAAAGCGGTTATGGTCATATGAGGGTGACGATTTACGTAGCTTACAAGCTCTGCGCCCGCATAACCGCTAGCGCCTACAATCAGCGTATTCAACATCGGGTTCCTTTATGCTCAACGATAATGTATTTTTATTCACATTTATTGCATGAATATTGATACTATCACGACCTAAGGTGTGTCAACAATGAAAATGAACTTACCACCATTTATCGAGATTTACCGCGCCCTGATTGCCACACCGTCCATCAGCGCAACGGAAGAAGCGCTGGATCAGAGCAATGAGTCTTTAATCAATCTGCTGGCGGGGTGGTTCAGCGATCTTGGATTTAACGTTGAGGTTCAGCCCGTCCCCGGAACACGTCACAAATTTAACCTGCTCGCCAGCACCGGAACCGGTGCGGGCGGCCTGCTGCTTGCCGGTCATACCGACACCGTGCCGTTTGATGATGGCCGCTGGACCCGCGACCCGTTCACCCTGACCGAGCATGACAACAAGCTTTACGGTCTGGGCACCGCCGACATGAAAGGCTTCTTCGCCTTTATCCTCGACGCGCTGCGTGACGTGGACGTGACAAAACTGAAAAAGCCGCTCTACATCCTCGCGACTGCCGATGAAGAGACCAGCATGGCGGGCGCGCGCTACTTCTCTGAAAACACGTCGATCCGCCCGGATTGCGCCATCATCGGCGAGCCAACGTCGTTGCAGCCAATCCGTGCGCATAAAGGCCATATCTCAACCGCAGTGCGTGTTCTGGGCCAGTCCGGCCACTCCAGCGATCCGGCGCGCGGCGTCAACGCCATTGAGCTGATGCATGACGCCATCGGCCGTATCATGACCCTGCGCGACGACCTGAAAGAGCGTTACCACTACGACGCGTTCACCGTGCCGTATCCGACCCTGAACCTCGGTAGCCTGCACGGCGGCGATGCCTCTAACCGTATCTGCGCCTGCTGCGAACTGCACATGGATATCCGCCCGCTGCCGGGCATGACGCTGAGCGATCTCGACGGCTTGCTGAATGAAGCGCTGGCCCCGGTGAGCGAGCGCTGGCCGGGCCGTCTGACGGTCTCCGAACTGCACCCGCCGATTCCGGGTTATGAATGCCCGCCGGACCATCAGCTGGTCGAAGTGGTGGAAAAGCTGCTCGGCGAGAAAACCGACGTCGTGAACTACTGCACCGAGGCGCCGTTTATTCAGACGCTTTGTCCGACGCTGGTCCTTGGCCCCGGTTCGATCAACCAGGCGCACCAGCCGGATGAATATCTGGAAACCCGCTTCATCAAGCCCACCCGCGAACTGATTACCCAGGTTGTGCATCACTTCTGCTGGCATTAATGACGTTTCCCCCTCCCATCTGGGAGGGGAAAATCCCGCGATCTCCGTCACATTCCCATAAGCATCTCTTATCTGACGCGAAGCGAATTAAATTTCGTAAATTGTCCGCATTTATTCGTTTGCTGAACCGTTTTCGCAGCAATTGACGACGGGGGTTTTACGTGGCTTTATAAAGGGAGATGACAAAATAATGTCCAAAAGATTTTCGATTGGGCATAAACAAAAATGATGGGGTGACTGGGTTTTTATGAACGAACAATATTCCGCGTTGCGTAGTAATGTCAGTATGCTCGGCAAAGTGCTTGGAGATACCATCAAAGATGCGTTGGGGGAGAACATCCTCGACCGCGTTGAAACCATCCGCAAGCTGTCTAAATCTTCCCGTTCAGGTAACGAGGCCAGTCGTCAGGAGCTGCTTACGACGTTGCAGAACCTCTCGAACGATGAGCTGCTGCCCGTTGCACGCGCATTCAGCCAGTTCCTGAACCTGGCAAATACCGCTGAGCAATACCACAGCATTTCGCCAAACGGCGAAGCGGCCAGCAACCCGGAAGTCATTGCCCGCACCCTTCGTAAACTGAAAGACCAGCCAGACCTCAACGAAGCCACTATCAAAAAAGCGGTGGAGTCTCTTTCGCTGGAGCTGGTACTCACTGCTCACCCAACCGAGATCACCCGTCGCACCCTGATCCATAAAATGGTGGAAGTGAACAACTGCCTCAAACAGTTGGATAATAAAGACATTGCCGACTACGAACGCAACCAGCTAATGCGCCGTCTGCGCCAGCTGATTGCTCAGTCCTGGCACACCGATGAAATTCGTAAGCACCGCCCAAGCCCGGTCGACGAGGCCAAATGGGGCTTTGCGGTGGTGGAAAACAGCCTGTGGGAAGGGGTGCCTAACTACCTGCGCGAGCTGAACGAACAGCTGGAAGAGAACCTGGGCTACCGCCTGCCGGTCGACTTTGTTCCGGTCCGTTTCACCTCCTGGATGGGCGGCGACCGCGACGGCAACCCGAACGTCACCGCAGAAATCACCCGTCACGTCCTGTTACTAAGCCGCTGGAAAGCGACTGACCTGTTCCTGAAAGACATTCAGGTGTTGATCTCCGAGCTGTCGATGGTTGAAGCGACACCTGAACTGCGCACGCTGGCTGGAGAAGAAGGCGCCAGCGAGCCGTACCGTTTCCTGATGAAAAAACTGCGTGGTCAGCTGATGGCCACTCAGGCCTGGCTGGAAGCGCGCCTGAAAGGTCAGCGCCTGCCAAAACCGGAAGGCCTGCTCAGCCAGAACGAACAGCTCTGGGAGCCGCTCTACGCCTGCTATAAATCGCTGCAGGCCTGCGGGATGGGCATCATCGCCAACGGCGAACTGCTCGACACCCTGCGTCGCGTGAAGTGTTTTGGCGTGCCGCTAGTGCGTATCGACGTACGTCAGGAAAGTACCCGTCACACTGAAGCCCTGGGTGAGCTGACCCGCTATCTCGGCATCGGCGATTATGAAAGCTGGTCCGAAGCCGACAAACAGGCCTTCCTGATCCGTGAGCTGAACTCGAAGCGCCCTCTGCTGCCACGCAACTGGGAGCCAAGCAACGAAACCCGCGAAGTGCTCAACACCTGTAAAGCGATCGTGGATGCACCGAAAGGATCGGTGGCCGCCTATGTGATCTCCATGGCGAAAACCCCGTCCGACGTGCTGGGCGTTCACCTTCTGCTGAAAGAAGCCGGTATCGACTATGCCCTGCCTGTAGCGCCGCTGTTTGAGACCCTCGACGACCTGAACAACGCCAACGACGTCATGACCCAGCTGCTGAACATCGACTGGTATCGCGGCTTTATTCAGGGCAAACAGATGGTGATGATCGGCTATTCCGACTCCGCAAAAGATGCGGGCGTAATGGCAGCCTCCTGGGCGCAGTATCAGGCGCAGGATGCGCTGATCAAAACCTGCGAGAAAGCCGGTATCGAACTGACCCTGTTCCACGGACGCGGTGGCTCAATCGGTCGCGGCGGCGCGCCTGCTCACGCGGCTCTGCTGTCGCAGCCGCCGGGAAGCCTGAAAGGCGGCCTGCGCGTCACCGAGCAGGGCGAGATGATCCGCTTCAAATATGGCCTGCCGGAAGTGACCATCAGCAGCCTGTCGCTCTATACCAGCGCCATTCTGGAAGCGAACCTGCTGCCACCGCCGGAGCCGAAAGAGTCCTGGTGCCACATCATGGACGAGCTGTCTGATATCTCCTGCGATCTGTACCGCGGCTACGTGCGTGAAAACAAAGACTTCGTCCCTTACTTCCGCTCAGCCACACCAGAGCAGGAGCTGGGTAAACTGCCGCTGGGCTCGCGTCCTGCGAAGCGTCGCCCAACCGGTGGCGTAGAGTCTCTGCGTGCTATTCCATGGATTTTCGCCTGGACGCAAAACCGCCTGATGCTGCCAGCCTGGCTGGGAGCGGGAGCGGCGCTGCAGAAAGTCGTCGAAGACGGCAAGCAGAACGAGCTGGAAACCATGTGTCGCGACTGGCCATTCTTCTCCACCCGCCTGGGTATGCTGGAAATGGTCTTCTCAAAAGCCGACCTGTGGCTGGCGGAATATTACGATCAGCGTCTGGTGAAGCCTGAGCTGTGGGCGCTGGGTAAAGAGCTGCGCGAGCTGCTGCAAGGCGACATCAAGGTGGTGCTGGATATCGCTAACGATTCCCACCTGATGGAAGACCTGCCGTGGATTGCCGAGTCTATCCAGCTGCGCAACATCTACACCGACCCGCTGAACGTTCTGCAGGCAGAGCTGCTGCACCGTTCGCGCCTGGCGGAAGAAGAAGGGAAAGAGCCTGATCCACGCGTTGAACAGGCGCTGATGGTGACGATTGCGGGTGTTGCGGCAGGTATGCGTAACACCGGTTGATGCTTTATGCCCGGCGGCGCTACGCTTGCGCGGGCCTACGACAGGTAGGCCGGGTAAGCGTTAGCGCCACCCGGCAATACCGCGGTATCCACGTCATGCACCACGATGTTAGGCAAATCCTGACGGAGCTGATTAACGGCGCACTACCCCTGCATCAGGTGCACTTTGTCGCGCCGGCCGGGAAGAATACACGAACATCACCTTGTCTCTCGGTTATCCTGGAAACCCGCTGCGAGGCATTCTTTTCCACATCCGGGCACGTCCCGCTTCATTCTTCAAACATTCTCAGAATAATCTTCGGTAAACAGCAGCTGACGCTTCAGCTCCATCGGGGCAACGTCCTATCACAACAGCTGCAGGTCGCCAGGCGAGGCCCCCGAACGGGCGCGTTTCTCCTGCAAACGCTCAACGAGCTGCACATGCAGCCGACCGAGCAAGATACCGCCAGGCTGGTCGTCCTAAGTCTGCTCAGCCACTGCCGCGATCTGCTTGGCAGCAAGATCCACACTGACAGCCGCAGGGTCGCACTCTTTGAGGCCATTCGCCGCTTTATCGACGAACATCATGCCTCCGCGCTGACCCGGGGTTCCGTTGCCGAGGCGTTTTACATTTCCCCTAACTATCTCTCTCATCTTTTTCAGAAGACCGGGAACGTCGGGTTCAACGAATACCTGACGCAGACGCGTCTGGAAAATGCGCGCCAGCTGCTCAAGGGATATGATTTAAAAATCAAGGATATTGCGGCGCGCTGCGGGTTTATGGACAGCAACTATTTCTGCCGTCTCTTTCGCAAACACACCGAACGTTCCCCTTCCGAATATCGCCGCCAGTATCACAGCCAGCTGATCGCCAAAAACTAGCACTGTGATCGGCATCGCACTTCGTTAAGCAGAATACATTTGTCCAGTATTTGGCAAAATTGACCTGTATCGGCCGCGCCTGGCCGGGCCTTATCCTTTATTTAACCTTTCTGACTTAAGGAAAAATAATGGAACTGTACCTCGATACCGCCAGCGTGGCGGACGTTGAACGTCTGGCGCGCGTCTTCCCCATCGCGGGCGTCACCACCAACCCGAGCATCATTGCCGCCAACCGTGAATCGATCTGGGACGTGCTGCCGCGCCTGCAAAAAGCCATCGGGCCGGAAGGCTCGCTGTTTGCTCAAACCCTGAGCCGCGATGCCGAAGGCATAGTGGCGGAAGCCAAACGCCTGAGTAACGCCGTACCGGATATCGTGGTCAAAATCCCGGTTACCGCGCAGGGGCTTATCGCAATTAGGGCGTTGAAAAAAGAGGGGATAACCACGCTGGGGACCGCCGTTTACAGCGCTGCACAGGGCTTACTCGCCGCACTCGCGGGGGCGAAATATGTCGCGCCGTATGTAAACCGCGTCGACGCTCAGGGCGGTGACGGCATCCGCATGGTCCAGGAGCTGCAGTCCCTGCTGGAACTGCACGCACCGGACAGCAAGGTGCTGGCCGCCAGCTTCAAAACGCCGCGTCAGGCGCTGGACTGTCTGCTCGCCGGATGTGAGGCAATCACGCTTCCTTTAGACGTAGCGCAACAAATGCTCGGCACCCCGGCGGTAGAGTCAGCCATAGAGAAGTTCGAGCAGGACTGGAAAAACGCGTTTGGTAACCTCAACCTTTAAGTATGGACAGCGGTTCCTGCAGAAGTGGGAGTAACGGGAAAGCCAGGTGGCGAATGTGCCTTATCCGGCCTGGATTACTGGCAAAAAAATCCCCGCCGTGGCGGGGATTTTATTTACTTCACGTCAAACCGGTCCAGATCCATCACCCTCGCCCATGCTGCAACGAAGTCGCGAACAAACTTCTCGTGCGCATCGTCACTGGCGTAAACCTCTGCCAGCGCGCGCAGAACGGCGTTTGAACCGAAGACCAGATCGGCGCGAGTGGCAGTATATTTCACTTCACCGCTGGCGCGATCGCTTCCGGCAAACAGTTCATTTGATTCATCGGTCGCCTTCCACTGGGTATTCATGTCCAGCAGGTTCACGAAGAAATCATTGCTCAGCACGCCCTCGCGGTCGGTGAACACGCCATTCTTACTGCCATCAAAGTTTGCACCCAGTACGCGCAGACCACCGATCAGCACCGTCAGCTCAGGTGCGGTCAGCGTCAGCTGCTGGGCTTTATCAATCAGCAGTGACTCGGTGGTGGACACATCCACCTGCGCACGGTAGTTGCGGAAGCCGTCGGCAATCGGTTCGAGCAGGTTAAACATCTCGATATCCGTCTGATCCTGACGCGCATCCACGCGGCCCGGCGTGAACGGTACGGTGACATACACGCCCGCAGCTTTCGCGGCTTGCTCTACCCCTACCACGCCCGCCAGCACGATGATATCGGCCAGGGAGGCTTTGTTGGTAGTGCGCTGGATAGCTTCCAGAGCCGGCAGCGCGCGAACCGCAGCGGCGTTCACGTCCCAGTCACGCTGAGGGGCCAGCGCCAGACGTGCACCGTTGGCGCCGCCACGCTTATCGCCACCGCGGAAGGTTGACGCTGACGCCCAGGCAACGGAAACCAGTTCGCTGATGGACAGACCGGATGCCGCAATTTCCGCCTTCAGGCTTTCAATGTCTTCTTTGGTCGGGTTGAATACCGCCTCCGGCAGCGGATCCTGCCAGATCAGATCTTCTTTCGGCACTTCCGGTCCGAGGTAACGCGATTTTGGTCCCATATCGCGGTGGGTCAGTTTGAACCACGCGCGCGCGAAGGCTTCGTTGAAGGCCTGCGGGTCGTTCAGGAAACGGCGGGAAATCTTTTCGAATTCCGGGTCAAAACGCAGCGTCAGGTCGGTAACCAGCATCGTTGGCTTACGTTTTTTCGACGGGTCGAACGGGTCAGGCATGATTTCCGGCGCATCCACGGCTTCAAACTGAATCGCGCCTGCCGGGCTGCGGGTCTGGACCCATTCGAATTTGAACAGGTTCTCGAAGAAGTAGTTACTCCACTGGGTCGGGGTTTGCGACCAGATGACTTCCAGACCGGAGGTAATGGCGTCAGCGCCAACCCCTGTGCCGTGCGTGCTGGCCCAGCCCAGGCCCTGTGCTTCAATCGGTGAGGCTTCCGGGTCGGTGCCCACGTGGGTGGCTTCACCCGCGCCGTGGGTTTTACCGAGAGTGTGGCCACCAGCAATCAGCGCCACGGTCTCTTCGTCGTTCATGCCCATGTTGCCAAAGGTGGCGCGAATCGCCGCTGCCGCTGACAGCGGTTCACCGCTGGCGTTTGGCCCTTCCGGGTTAACGTAAATCAGCCCCATTTCGGTGGCGGCCAGAGGGCGCTTCGCCAGCGCTTCCGGATCACGATGGGTCAGCCAGGCTTTTTCATCGCCCCAGTTTACGTCCAGATCCGGTTCCCAGACGTCTTCACGCCCGGCACCAAAACCAAAGGTGCGGAAGCCAGAGTTCTCCAGCGCCACGTTCCCCGCGAGAATGAACAGGTCAGCCCAGGAGATTTTTTGTCCGTATTTTTTCTTGATGGGCCACAGCAGGCGACGCGCTTTATCCAGGCTAACGTTATCCGGCCAGGAGTTCAGCGGCGCAAAGCGCTGTTGACCGCGTCCTGCCCCACCGCGTCCGTCAACGGAGCGATAGGTACCCGCGCCGTGCCAGGCCATACGGATAAACAGACCCGCATAGCTGCCCCAGTCGGCAGGCCACCACGGTTGAGAGTCGGTTAAAAGTGCTTTGAGGTCGCCTTTAAGGGCAGAGTAATCGAGTTTGCTAAATTCTTTGCGGTAGTCGAAGTTTTCACCCAGTGGGTTAGAACGGTTGGAATGTTGGCTAAGAAGATCGATGCGGAGTTGTTTTGGCCACCAGTCACGGCTGCCTGTACCTGCACCCGCGCTGTGATCGACGCCGCCCTGATGGAACGGGCATTTGCCGACTGATGCCGCTTTATTGGTCTCGTCTGACGTGCTCATCGCTATGCTCCCTTTTACAGTGTTACCGTTACGATATACACCACTAGCAATAAGATATAGTTGAATTAATCCACAGATTCGATAGCTAATACCTTTTAAGTTTTTTACCTGACTAAAAATCCCTCATATTATGAGGGACTTATGCTTATTACGCTGGACGAACGCCGAGCGTATGACAAATGGCGTAACTCATCTCCGCGCGGTTCAGCGTATAGAAGTGGAAATCTTTCACGCCTTCGCGGCTTAAGATCTTCACCATATCCATCGCGATATTGGCCCCCACCAGCTTGCGGGTTTCCGGGTCATCGTCCAGACCTTCGTACATTTTGGACATCCACAGCGGGATACGCACGTTGGTCATGTCGGCAAATTTCTTTGCCTGTTTGAAGTTAGAGACCGGCAGAATACCCGGGATGATTTCAACGTCGATGCCCGCGGAGACGCAGCGGTCACGAAAGCGCAGATAGCTTTCCACATCAAAGAAGAACTGGGTAATGGCACGGTTCGCGCCGGCGTCCACTTTACGCTTCAGGTTAAGCAGATCGGCCTGGGCACTTTTCGCTTCCGGATGAACTTCAGGATAAGCGGCAACGGAGATATCAAAGTCGGCCACGTCTTTCAGCAGCGCGACCAGATCGGCAGCATACATGTCCGGCTTACCGCTGCCCGGCGGCAGGTCGCCGCGCAGCGCGACAATATGACGGATGCCGTTATTCCAGTAATCCTGAGCGATAGCACGCAGCTCGTCACGGGTCGCATCGATACAGGTGAGGTGCGGAGCCGCTTCCAGACCGGTACGATCTTTGATGCCCTTAATGATGCTGTGCGTACGGTCACGCTCGCCGGAGTTAGCCCCGTAAGTCACGGAGACAAACTTCGGTTTCAGGCTGCTGAGACGATCGATAGAGCTCCACAGGGTTTGCTCCATTTCACTGGTGCGCGGCGGGAAAAATTCAAAAGAGACGTTAATCTGGCCGTTTACTTCGGCCAGGCTCTGATTCAGTGCTTCCCGCTGGTTGGCGTGAAAAAAGCTCATACCTTACCTCTATCAATCTTGTGTCGTTGTTTGTTGTATTGTGAACTTCTATACGTTTAGACGTCCAGATGTAAAAATGACGGAAAAGCGGAGGGACGTCAACATAAATAATCAACAATAACGGTGAGGTTTGCTCAGGGAATATGAGAGAAATTCATGATGAGGGTGAGTGCGGTTGATTGCACTCACCCTAACCCTCTCCCAGAGAGAGAGGGAATAAGCGAAATTACAGCAGCTTAGCCAGACGATTGATGTCGGACTGGATTGCCCCAGCGGTGACATCGCGTCCCGCGCCAGGACCACGGATCACCAGTGGGTTATCGCGATACCAGCGGCTTTCGATAGCGAAGACGTTATCGCACGGCAGCAGCGCCGCCAGCGGATGTTCAGGACGCACCGCCTCGACGCCGACTCGCGCTTTTCCGTTCGCCTCGAAACGCGCCACGTAGCGCAGTACCAGCCCCATCTCGTTCGCCGCTTCCAGACGCTGCACCATCTGCTCGTTAAGCTCTTCACCATTTTCAAAGAAATGGTCCACAGAACCCTCTTCACAGCCAGCAGGCACCAGTGACTCAACGCGAACGGCATCCGGTTCGATGTCATAACCAGCTTCACGCGCCAGGATCACCAGCTTACGCATGACGTCTTTACCGGAGAGGTCAACGCGCGGATCGGGTTCCGTTAAGCCCTGCTGCCAGGCCTGATCCACCAGGTCAGTGAACGGTACGGTGCCGTCAAACTGCAGGAACAGCCAGGAGAGCGTGCCAGAGAAAATACCGCTCAGCGCCAGAATGCTGTCGCCGCTCTCAATCAGGTCGCGCACCGTATGGTTAACCGGCAGGCCAGCCCCAACGGTGGCGTTATAGAGCCAGTGGCGCCCTGTTTTTTCAAACGCGTCGTGGATCTGACGATATTTATCGGTGCTGCTCGCACCCGCCAGTTTATTGGCGCTGATGACGTGGAAACCGTGGCTCGCGAAATCAAGATACTGATCGGCAAGCTGTTCGCTGGCGGTGACGTCCAGCACCACCAGATCGTCGTACGGGTGCGCGCGCATCCACAGGAACAGCGACTCTTCATCCTGCTCGACGGCCTCATCATTAAAGAAGGCAAGCGCGCGGCTGGCATCCAGCCCTTCGTAGTTCAGGAGGCTACGGCGGCTGTCCACGACACCCGCGAGAATGAATTCAAATCCGGTACGCGCCGAAAGCGTGACCTGTTCGCGGGCAAACAGCTCCAGCCAGCGGGAACCGATGTTGCCTTTACCAAACAGCACCAGGCCGATGCGTTTTTCCGCGCGGAACAAAGTGGTATGCAGACCCTGAATCAGGCTTTCGGTTGGCCCTTTGCGCAGGACGGCGACCAGGCTGATACCCTCTTCCGACTGCCAGGTAAATTCAACCGGCTGGCCTTTCAGCTGCTGCCAGAAGCGGTGGCAGTGCAGCGGGTTACGGGTGACGCCCGCGCCCACCATCGCCACCAGCGCCAGCCCATGACGCAGGCGTAGCTCGCCCGGCAGGCCCGCTTCATCCAGGATTTTCAGGGCGCTGTCCGCCACTTCAGCGGTATAGCAGAACTGCAGCAGCTGGCGGTCATTGTGAACACCCACGGCCAGCGGACGAACCTGGGCACGCTTTAACACCAGGTCAATGTCTTTATGCGCCAGTTTGAAGTCCTGTCCCGCAGGAACCTGGAACTCAATCAGGCAGATGTCGTCATGGCTGGTGACAATACGCGCCCCGGTACCGGACGCCAGCACGCGCTCAATGCGCGTGGAGCCTTGATCTGGGGTGTAACTGCAGCGCAGCTGCAGGTCGATATCGCTACCGGAAACCGGCTGCAGCGTGCGCGCGTGCAACACCGGTGCGGCCAGACGCGCCAGCTCGCTGGCTTCATCCAGGCGCAGCAGCGGCAGCAGGCAGGCATCCTTCACTTTACGCGGGTCAGCGCTATACACACCGGCTACGTCGCTCCAGATGGTGACGCGGGATACGCCGGCCAGGGCACCAATTTGCGTTGCCGAGTAGTCGGAACCGTTACGGCCCAGCAGTACGGTTTCACCCGCGTTGCTACGGCTGATAAAGCCGGTCACCACAATGCGTTTGCCCGGGTGCTGCACCAGCAGCTGTTGCAGCAGCGGGTAGGACAAGCCTTCATCCACCTGCGGCTGCGCGGCGCGTTCAGCGCGCAGGAAATCACGCGCGTCGAGCCAGGCTGCGTCTACCCCCAGATGTTGCAGAACGGCAGCCATCAGGCGCGCGGACCACACTTCACCGTGGCCCACCACTTCGGCATACACCGCATCGGTAATGCCGCTGTCCAGCAGGGCAGCCAGACGCTCAAGGTCATGGGTAAAGGCGCTGATCAGCCCGTCCGCCACGTCCGCAGGCAGCAGGCCGGCAATCAGCTCGCTCTGGTAACGACGTAAGGACTGTTGCACCTGATGCGCAGAAAGGCGATCGGTCTGGCTCAGTTTCAGCCAGCTAATCAACTGGTTGGTGGTGCTGCCTGCCGCAGAGACAACCATCATGTCCCCCGGCTGAGAATACTCTGTCATGATCCCTGCGACACGCAGGTAACATTTCACATCAGCAAGACTACTACCACCAAACTTGTGCAGCTGACGACCCTTCGCCCCTGCCTGCGCTATCACACTCATGATTACCCCTTGGCTGCGACCCGGAAGCCATTTTCCAGATCGGCAATTAAATCTTCAGAATCTTCAATACCGGTTGAGATTCGCAGCAGCGTCTCAGAGATCCCGGCAGCGGCACGTGCTTCTGGTGCCATACCTGCGTGCGTCATGGTCGCGGCGTGGGAGATTAAGCTTTCAACCCCACCTAAAGATTCCGCCAGCGTAAACAATGACAACCCGCTCAGGAAGCGACGCAGCGTTTGCTCGTCACCGTCCAGTTCAAAACTTAACATCGCGCCAAATCCTTTCTGCTGGCGCGCGGCAATCTCGTGCCCCTGGTTTTCAGGCAGCGACGGGTGATAAAGCTTTTTCACCAGCGGCTGCGTTTTCAGAAAATCAACAATCGCCTGGGCATTGCGCTGCGCCACTTCCATACGCGGCGACAGCGTGCGAATGCCGCGTAACAGCAGATAGCTGTCGAAGGCGCTCGCGGTGACGCCAATGTTATTCGCCCACCATGCCAGTTCGGTGACAACATCAGGATCTTTGGCAATCACCACGCCCGCAACCACGTCAGAATGGCCGTTCAGATATTTAGTACATGAATGCAATACCAGATCGGCACCCAGTGCGAGTGGGTTCTGAAGGGCCGGACTGAGGAACGTATTATCCACTACACTTATCGCTCCCGCATCCCTTGCGAGCTGACAAATTTTCGCAATATCGACAACGCGCAACAATGGATTGCTTGGACTTTCCACCAGCACCAGCTTCGGTTTCTCTGCCAGCGCCTGTTTCAGCGCCTGTTCGTCGTTTTGATCGACAAACAGCACGCGATAGCAGCCGCGTTTTACCAGGCTATCAAACAGACGATAGCTGCCGCCGTAGCAATCATGCGGCGCAACCAGCAGGTCACCCGGTTTCAGGAACACCGTGGTCACCAGGTGAATGGCAGACATTCCCGTATTGGTTAATACTGCTCCTGCGCCACCCTCCAGCTCGGCCAGCGCGCGCTGGGTTACGTCACGTGTAGGGTTGCCACGACGCGAATAATCATGCGCGCGGGGTTCATTAAATCCGGTGAAATTATAGGTACTGGAAAGATGAATCGGCGGGACAACGCAGCCGTACTGCTCGTCATCATTTAATCCGCTACGCACTGCAATAGTGGCCTGTTTACGCGTCATGGTGAGGGCTTCCTGGCGAATGAGGTGAAAAGTCAGGCACCAGAGTAAACATTGAAAGTATGGACGTCAATACATCTGGACATCTAAACTTCTTTGCGTATAGATTGAGCAATGCGCAAATAGCCGTTAAAATTATATGCTTTAGTGCACGCTGCAGCGGCAATATCCGTGCCACGGTATCGTCTCTACGGTAAACTAGGCAAGATTGCGGTTCAAAACGGGTGGTTACAGGTTTTGCACCTTTAGATAAATGACTGAGAGGATTAAAGGTATCTCATGGCTGAATGGAGCGGCGAATATATCAGCCCATACGCTGAGCACGGTAAGAAGAGTGAGCAAGTAAAGAAAATTACGGTTTCCATTCCTCTGAAGGTGTTGAAGATCCTCACCGATGAACGTACGCGTCGTCAGGTGAACAACCTGCGTCACGCAACCAACAGCGAACTGTTGTGCGAAGCGTTTCTGCATGCGTTTACCGGTCAACCGCTGCCAAACGATGACGATCTGCGCAAAGAGCGTAGTGACGAAATCCCGGAAGAGGCGAAGGTGATCATGCGTGAACTGGGTATTGACCCGGAGACGTGGGAATACTGATAAGCGGATACAAAAAAGGCACCTTGCGGTGCCTTTTTTTCGGGAAGCTTATTTAGCGCCCGGGATGCTGAAACGCTTGTTGAAGCGGTCAACACGGCCACCGGTTGCAACATCACGCTGCTTACCAGTGTAGAACGGGTGGCATTTGCCGCACACGTCCAGGTTCAGATCGTGACCCACGGTGGAGCGGATCTGGATAGAGTTACCGCAAGAACAGTTTGCAGTAATCATTTCGTATTTCGGGTGAATATCTTTTTTCATGGGAGAACCTCAGTTAAGGCCGCGTCGCTCTTCCAGCCCTAACGCCAGACACCACGCGATGTTGAATGTAAGTTCTTTGGCGTAAAGTACACCAAAGGCGGCGAATCATACAGAATTTAACCAGCGCATGCAAACTGATCCGCACGCCGCTTTTACTAATGTGTATACTAACGCGCCACTTTTCAAGTCAGGAAGATTCGATGCCCGTTGCTCACGTTGCCCTGCCCGTTCCGCTTCCCCGCACCTTTGACTATCTGCTGCCTGACAGCATGAGCGCCAAAGCGGGCTGTCGCGTGACCGTGCCGTTTGGCAAACAGCAGCGCGTGGGAATTGTGGTGTCAGTTAGCGAGAAAAGCGAGCTGCCCCTCAATGAACTGAAATCGGTGGTTGAGGTGCTGGACAGTGAGCCGGTTTACTCCACCAGCACCTGGCGACTGCTGCTGTGGGCGGCGGATTACTACCACCACCCCATCGGCGACGTCCTGTTCCACGCCCTGCCAATCATGCTGCGCCAGGGCAAGAACGCCAGCCACGCGCCGATGTGGTACTGGTTTGCTACCGAACAGGGTCAGGCCGTGGACATCAACAGCCTGAAGCGCTCGCAGAAACAGCAGCAGGCGCTGGCGGCGCTGCGTCAGGGGAAAATCTGGCGTCATCAGGTCGACGAGCTCGAGGTGAACGAAGCCGCACTGCAGGCGTTAAGAAAGAAAGGGTTAAGCGAACTGGGCAGTGAAGCACCTGCCCTTTACGACTGGCGGGAGAGTTTCTCCGTTTCAGGGGATCGCCTGCGTCTGAATACCGAGCAGGCCACCGCCGTGGGCGCGATTCATAGCACCTCCGATCATTTTTCTGCCTGGCTTCTGGCGGGGGTCACCGGTTCCGGCAAGACCGAAGTCTATCTGAGCGTACTGGAAAACGTACTCGCTCAGGGCAAACAGGCGCTGGTGATGGTGCCGGAAATTGGCCTGACGCCCCAAACCATCGCCCGATTCCGCGAACGCTTTAATGCCCCTGTTGAAGTACTGCACTCCGGCCTGAACGACAGCGAACGTCTCAGCGCCTGGCTGAAAGCGAAGAACGGCGAAGCGGCAATTGTGATCGGCACCCGCTCGTCGCTGTTTACGCCGTTTAAAAATCTTGGCGTTATTGTGATCGACGAAGAGCACGACAGCTCCTATAAACAGCAGGAAGGCTGGCGATACCATGCTCGCGATCTGGCTGTTTATCGCGCGCACAGTGAGCAGATTCCTATTATTCTCGGCTCCGCCACGCCTGCGCTCGAAACACTGCACAACGTGCGCCAGCGTAAATACCATATGCTGCGCCTGACGCGTCGGGCAGGAAATGCCCGTCCAGCCATTCAGCACGTGCTGGATCTGAAAGGTCAGCAGGTGCAGGCAGGGTTAGCGCCCGCACTTATTACCCGCATGCGCCAGCATTTGCAGGCGGGGAATCAGGTCATTCTGTTCCTCAACCGACGCGGATTTGCACCGGCCCTGCTGTGCCACGACTGCGGCTGGATTGCCGAGTGTCCGCGTTGCGACCATTACTACACCTTTCACCAGGCCCAGCGCCATTTGCGCTGTCACCACTGCGACAGCCAGCGTCCGGTGCCGCGCCAGTGCCCGTCATGTGGTTCAACGCATATTGTGCCGGTCGGTCTGGGCACGGAGCAGCTGGAACAGGCCCTCGCGCCCTTCTTCCCTGACGTGCCCCTGTCCCGAATCGACCGGGACACCACCAGCCGCAAAGGGGCGCTGGAACAGCAGCTGGCGGAAGTGCATCGCGGTGGGGCGCGCATTCTGATTGGCACCCAGATGCTGGCCAAAGGGCACCACTTCCCGGACGTGACGCTGGTCGCCCTGCTGGACGTGGACGGCGCGTTGTTCTCTGCGGATTTCCGCTCAGCCGAGCGCTTCGCCCAGCTTTATACTCAGGTGGCTGGACGTGCGGGCCGTGCCGGTAAACAGGGCGAAGTGGTGTTGCAGACGCACCACCCGGAGCACCCGTTGCTGCAAACCCTGCTGCATAAAGGCTATGACGCCTTTGCCGAGCAGGCGCTGGCTGAACGTCAGTCCATGCAGCTTCCCCCGTGGACAAGCCACGTTATCATCCGCGCGGAAGATCATAACAACCAGCAGGCACCACTTTTCCTGCAGCAGCTAAGAAACCTCCTGCAGGCCAGCCCGCTGGTGGATAATCAGCTGTGGATTTTGGGCCCGGTGCCCGCGCTGGCGCCAAAACGCGGCGGACGTTTCCGCTGGCAAATTTTGCTCCAGCACCCCTCGCGTGTTCGTCTTCAGCACATCGTCAGCGGCGCTCTGGTATTGATTAACACCCTGCCCGAAGCGCGAAAAGTGAAGTGGGTGCTGGACGTCGATCCCATAGAAGGTTGAAGACGGATCGAAAAATTTAACGCTCCTCACACTTTTTATGAAAATTCTGTAACCGATTCCATTAACTATCTGTAAAAATGGTGATGGCAGAAGTTCGGTGTTCAGGCGAGGAGAATACGTTGAAGTCCAGGAAAGAGGTTGCACCGGCGACCATGAAAGACGTTGCCCAGAAAGCACAAGTCTCTACGGCAACCGTGTCCCGCGCATTAATGAACCCGGATAAAGTCTCCCAGGCGACCCGTAACCGGGTGGAGCAGGCGGCGCTTGAAGTAGGCTATTTTCCACAGGCAATGGGGCGTAACGTCAAACGCAACGAGTCACGCACCATCCTGGTGATTGTGCCGGACATCTGCGACCCTTTCTTCAGCGAAATTATCCGCGGTATTGAAGTCACCGCGGCGGAACAGGGTTACCTGGTGCTGATTGGCGATTGTGCCCATCAGAACCAGCAGGAAAAAACCTTTATCGACCTCATTATCACCAAGCAGATTGACGGCATGCTGCTGCTTGGTTCTCGTCTGCCGTTTGATGCCAGCATTGAAGAGCAGCGTAATTTACCGCCGATGGTGATGGCCAACGAGTTTGCGCCAGAGCTGGAGCTGCCGACCGTTCATATTGATAACCTCACCGCCGCGTTCAATGCCGTAAACTATCTCCAGGATCTGGGGCATAAGCGTATTGGCTGCATTGCCGGACCGGAAGAGATGCCGCTATGTCACTACCGCCTGCAGGGCTACGTTCAGGCGCTGCGCCGTACCGGCGCTACCGTCGATCCGCACTACATTGCGCGCGGTGACTTTACCTTCGCAGCCGGTGGACAGGCGCTGGAGAAGCTTCTGGACCTGCCTGAACCGCCAACCGCCGTATTTTGTCACAGCGACGTGATGGCGCTGGGCGCGTTATCGTATGCCAAACGCCGCGGCTTGCGGATCCCGAAAGATTTATCGATCATCGGATTCGATAATATTTCGCTTTCAGAATTTTGCGATCCACCGCTCTCAACGGTCTCTCAGCCGCGTTATCAAATTGGTCGTGAAGCAATGCTGCTTTTGCTGGATCAGCTTCACGGTCAAACAGTTAGCAGCGGTTCGCGGTTGCTGGACTGCGAACTGATTGTTCGCGGCTCTACCCAGGCATTGACTTAAAGTAAACGTCTTTAAGACACCCTTATCTGGTCAAAGCCCCGCCGCTTAAGTAACATGGCGGACTGACGAACGAATAAATACAGCGAAACGATAGTGGCACAACGAGATTATGTACGTCGCGGCCAGCCGGCACCTTCGCGACGCAAAAAGAGTAGCTCAAGGAAAAAGCAACGTAACCTGCCTGCTGTCTCGCCAGCAATGGTCGCTATTGCTGCGGCTGTAGTCGTCGCCTTTATTGGTGGCCTGTACTTTATCACGCACCATAAAAAAGAAGAGTCTGAGGCGCTTCAGGCCAGTAAAGTGGCCGGAAATGGCCTTCCTCCGAAGCCTGAAGAGCGCTGGCGCTATATCAAAGAGCTGGAAAGCCGTCAGCCTGGGGTACGTGCGCCAACCGAACCTTCTGCGGGTGGTGAAGTGCAGAATGCGAATCAGCTAACGGATGAACAACGTCAGCTGCTGGCACAAATGCAGGCCGATATGCGCCAGCAGCCTACGCAGCTGAACGAAGTGCCGTGGAATGAGCAGACGCCGGAACAGCGTCAGCAAACGCTGCAGCGACGTCAGGCGCAACAGCAAATTCAGCAGCAACAGCAACAGCAGCAGTGGGCGCAAACCCAGCCGCTACAGCAGCCGAAAGCACAGCCGCGGGTAACGGAACAGCCATACCAGCAGCCGACGCGAACGGTACAGTCCCAGCCTGTTCAGCAGCAGCCAAAAGCGCAGCCGCAAAAACAAGCGGCTCAGCCGTATCAGGATCTGCTTCAGACGCCAGCGCATACCACCGCGCAGCAGCCGAAAACGCAGCAGGCCGCGCCGGTGACCAAAGAGACCGAGGCGCCGAAGCAGACGGCAGAGAAAAAAGACGAACGCCGCTGGATGGTACAGTGCGGTTCGTTCAAAGGTGCCGAGCAGGCGGAAACGGTGCGTGCACAGCTGGCCTTCGAAGGGTTTGATTCGCGTATTACCACCAATAACGGCTGGAATCGCGTGGTGATTGGTCCGGTCAAAGGCAAAGAAAATGCCGATGGCACCATTTCTCGTTTGAAAATCGCTGGTCACACAAACTGTATTCGACTCGCCTCCGGGGGTTGAAACCCCCAAATTCCCCCCCATCTATCATTTAATTCAGCCCTGAGCACAGGCTCAGGGCTTCTGTTTCCCGATTCTGTAACCAGGGGGTCTGCTCGTGACAACAATAGTAAGTGTACGCCGTAACGGCCATGTGGTAATCGCCGGTGATGGCCAGGCCACGCTGGGTAATACCGTCATGAAAGGCAACGTGAAGAAAGTGCGTCGTCTCTATAACGACAAAGTGATCGCCGGTTTTGCAGGCGGCACGGCTGATGCCTTCACGCTGTTTGAACTGTTTGAACGTAAACTGGAAATGCACCAGGGTCATCTGGTGAAAGCTGCCGTTGAGCTGGCAAAAGACTGGCGCACCGACCGCATGCTGCGCAAGCTCGAAGCGCTGCTGGCGGTAGCCGATGAAACCGCATCGCTAATCATCACCGGTAACGGTGACGTGATTCAGCCGGAAAATGACCTGATTGCCATCGGCTCTGGCGGCCCTTATGCCCAGGCTGCAGCCCGCGCGCTGTTGGAAAACACCGACATGAACGCGCGTGATATCGCGGTGAAGGCGTTGGATATTGCAGGCGATATCTGCATTTATACCAACCACAACCACACCATCGAAGAATTGACCTCCAAAGCGTAAGGATCTCCCATGTCTGAAATGACCCCACGCGAAATTGTCAGCGAACTGAACAAACACATCATTGGCCAGGATAACGCGAAGCGTTCCGTGGCTATCGCTCTGCGTAACCGCTGGCGCCGTATGCAGCTTGATGAAGAGCTGCGCCACGAAGTGACGCCGAAAAACATTCTGATGATCGGCCCGACCGGCGTCGGTAAAACCGAAATTGCCCGTCGTCTGGCCAAACTGGCTAACGCGCCGTTCATCAAAGTTGAAGCCACCAAGTTCACCGAAGTGGGCTATGTGGGTAAAGAAGTGGACTCCATCATCCGCGATCTGACCGATTCGGCGATCAAAATGGTACGCGTCCAGGCGATTGAGAAAAACCGCTATCGCGCGGAAGAGATGGCTGAAGAGCGCATTCTCGACGTGCTGATCCCGCCGGCAAAAAACAACTGGGGTCAGTCTGAGCAGCAGGCGGAACCGTCTGCTGCGCGTCAGGCGTTCCGCAAAAAACTGCGTGAAGGCCAGCTGGATGACAAAGAGATTGAGATCGATCTCGCTGCCGCGCCAATGGGTGTGGAAATCATGGCGCCTCCGGGAATGGAAGAGATGACCAGCCAGCTGCAGTCCATGTTCCAGAACCTGGGCGGTCAGAAGCAGAAAGCGCGTAAGCTGAAAATCAAAGACGCGATGAAGCTGCTGATTGAAGAAGAAGCGGCGAAGCTGGTGAACCCGGAAGAGCTGAAGCAGGACGCAATCGACGCGGTTGAGCAGCACGGCATCGTGTTTATCGACGAAATCGACAAAATTTGTAAGCGCGGCGGCAACAGCTCCGGCCCGGATGTGTCCCGCGAAGGCGTTCAGCGCGACCTGCTGCCGCTGGTTGAAGGCTGCACCGTCTCCACCAAGCACGGCATGGTGAAAACGGACCACATCCTGTTTATCGCTTCAGGCGCGTTCCAGGTTGCCAGCCCGTCGGATCTGATCCCCGAGCTGCAGGGGCGTCTGCCAATCCGCGTTGAGCTGCAGGCGCTTACCACCGAAGATTTCGAACGTATCCTGACCGAGCCAAACGCCTCTGCTACCGTACAGTACAAAGCGCTGATGGCGACTGAAGGCGTGAACCTTGAGTTCACCGAAGACGGCATCAAACGTATCGCCCAGGCCGCATGGCAGGTGAACGAAACCACCGAGAACATCGGTGCCCGTCGTCTGCACACCGTGCTGGAACGCCTGGTGGAAGATATCTCTTATGATGCGAGCGACCTGAACGGTCAAACCGTTACCATTAACGCGGAATATGTGAGTAAACATCTGGATGCGTTAGTGGCAGATGAAGATCTGAGCCGTTTTATCCTATAATCGCGGTTACTGGATTCTCATCACGTTTAATGGGGGCTAATGCCCCCATTTTTATTGGCTAAATACTTATGACTGACATCAGCCGTACTCAGGCGTGGCTCGAAAGTCTGCGCCCTAAAACCCTTCCTCTGGCCTTTGCCGCGATTATCGTCGGTACGGCGCTTGCCTGGTGGCAAGGTTACTTTGATCCGCTGGTCGCCGCGCTGGCATTGATTACCGCAGGCCTGCTGCAAATCCTCTCCAATCTTGCCAACGACTACGGCGATGCGGTGAAAGGCAGCGACAAGCCGGACCGTATCGGGCCACTGCGCGGGATGCAGAAAGGTGTGATTACCCAGGCGCAGATGAAACGCGCGCTGATTATCACCGTGCTGCTGATCTGCGTGTCCGGCCTGGCGCTGGTAACGGTTGCGTCTAATACCACCAGCGATTTTATTGGCTTCCTGGTGTTGGGTTTATTGGCCATTATCGCGGCCATCACTTACACCGTTGGTACGCGCCCCTACGGTTATATTGGACTTGGGGATATTTCCGTACTGGTGTTCTTCGGCTGGCTGAGCGTGATGGGCAGCTGGTACTTACAGGCGCATACGGTGATACCTGCCCTGTTCCTGCCCGCGACCGCTTGCGGTCTGCTGGCGACAGCGGTGCTTAACATCAACAACCTGCGCGACATCGACAGCGATCGTGAGAACGGCAAAAATACCTTGGCAGTTCGTCTGGGGCCGGTAAATGCGCGTCGCTACCATGCCTGCCTGCTGTTGGGTGCTCTGGTCTGTCTGGCGTTGTTTAACCTGATTTCCCTGCACAGCCTGTGGGGCTGGCTGTTTGTGCTTGCCGCGCCGCTGCTGATTAAACAGGCTCGCTTTGTGATGCGTGAACTTAGCCCGGCAGCCATGCCGCCGATGCTGGAGCGAACGGTAAAAGGCGCCCTGCTGACTAACCTGTTGTTCGTCATCGGGATTGTTTTAAGCCAGACGCTCAGTTAGCTGACAAATATCAATTAACAATTGATGATTTTGCCAACAACGCATTTCGCACGATATACTGAACACATTCGCAGCAACTGAGCGTTAAACCTATGAAATACGATACCTCCGAGCTCTGTGACATCTACCAGGAAGATGTCAACGTCGTTGAACCGCTGTTCTCCAACTTTGGTGGGCGGTCGTCGTTTGGCGGTCAAATCGTCACGGTGAAATGTTTCGAGGACAACGGGTTGCTGTACGATCTGCTCGAACAGAACGGCCGCGGCCGCGTTCTTGTGGTCGACGGCGGCGGTTCCGTGCGCCGTGCATTAATTGATGCTGAACTGGCCGGCATTGCCGTTCAGAATGAGTGGGAAGGCCTTGTGGTATACGGCTCCGTGCGCCAGGTGGACGATCTGGAGGAACTGGATATCGGGATTCAGGCCATCGCGGCCATACCGGTAGGGGCGGCGGGTGACGGTATCGGCGAAAGCGACGTGCGCGTTAACTTCGGCGGCGTGACCTTCTTCTCCGGGGACCATCTCTACGCCGATAACACCGGGATTATCCTTTCGGAAGATCCGCTGGATATCGAGTAGTAAAACAGCCAGCGTGAACCATAAAAAAACCGCCAACAGCAATGTGGCGGTTTTTTTGTCCCTCGGGATTCGCGGTCCGTTGGGTTATCTTGCAACCTTTAACCAGGATTTTTATCTTACCCTGGTTCATCCCTCTGGTAACCCCCGTCGACCCTTTATAAATTCCTAATTTCCTCTGAAGGCCTTAACTACGCTACTGTTGCTCATTATGATGCATCGTCCCTTTCCGCCATCTCGCAAATGGGCATCGGTCCAGGGAAAGGTGTATTCACCACCGTAAAGCAACCTTTGACCGGGCTTGTGTCCACCGACTTATCACCGGTGGTGAACGGTGGAGCGGTTAGCTGCAGGGACCGCATAATGAAACGCTATTTATGTATCGCGTTCATTGTCGCCAGCGTACTCGTGGTAAAGAGTGATGAACCGAGTGGGTTTGTTGCTTATGCTATGACAGCGCAGGACAAGTAGCGTTAAGGCCGCCTCTGGCGGCCTTTTTTATGGTTTGATCTCAGTTAGCGATAACCATAAAAAAGCCGGGTGGCGGCTTCGCCTTACCCGGCCTACTTCAGTTAATCCCTAAGGGAATCAGACTTCTTCCATACGTCCCAGCAGCGCCTGCAGGCGATCCTGCCAGCCGTTTTGCTGTTCGCGCAGCTGGTTGTTTTCGCGCTCCAGCTCTTCACGGCCGTGCTGAGCGTTCTGAACTTCCTGCGCCAGGCTGTTGTTCTTCTCTTTCAGCTCTTCAATTTCCATCTGCAGCAGGGTGATGGTGTCAATCGCCTGCTGTACTTTCGATTCCAGTTTCTCAAACACTTCTAAAGACATGATGCTACCTCTCCTGAATTGCAAGGCGACGCTTTAACGTAAACGCGCACGACATATACCGTCGATTGTATGGAGCGCGGCGCTCTGTGTCCAGCGACACACCGCGCAGATCGCGGTTTGCAACACTTTTAGGTCTGGTCCTGGTGCGTTCGCGTCACATACCCCTAAATTGTTAACTCATTCGTTAATGAAATGATTCAGCTCACATTCCGACGCTGATGCAAAAATGTGCTTTATGGCGCGAAAACGCTCATTTTATTGACGCAGACCACACATTTTGATTTCGATATTTCTCGTTTTTGCTCGTTAACGATAAATTAACACTATGTCTACAGGGCATCGTGGCTGTCACGGGCGGCCATGCTAACAATAAACATCAATTTCTTCAGGATTCCGATTATGAGTCAGACATCAACCTTAAAAGGCCAGTGCATTGCCGAGTTCCTTGGTACCGGGTTGTTGATATTCTTCGGAGTGGGCTGTGTCGCTGCACTGAAAGTGGCGGGTGCCAGTTTTGGTCAGTGGGAAATCAGTATCATCTGGGGTCTGGGCGTGGCGATGGCCATCTACCTGACCGCAGGGGTTTCTGGTGCACATCTTAACCCGGCGGTGACTATCGCACTGTGGCTGTTCGCGTGCTTCGACGGACGCAAAGTTGTTCCTTTCATTATTTCTCAGTTTGCCGGCGCGTTTTGCGCAGCGGCGTTAGTTTACGGGCTTTATTACAATCTTTTCATCGACTTCGAACAGACGCATCATATGGTGCGCGGCAGCGTCGAAAGTCTGGATCTGGCAGGTATCTTCTCAACCTATCCAAACCCGCATATCAATTTTGTGCAGGCGTTCGCAGTTGAAATGGTGATTACAGCTATTCTGATGGGCGTTATCCTGGCGCTGACCGACGACGGAAACGGCATTCCGCGCGGTCCACTGGCCCCCCTGCTGATTGGTCTTCTGATCGCGGTGATTGGCGCATCCATGGGCCCGCTGACCGGATTTGCGATGAACCCGGCACGTGATATCGGACCCAAAGCATTCGCCTTTATCGCAGGCTGGGGTGACGTCGCCTTCACCGGTGGCAAAGACATTCCTTACTTCCTGGTACCGCTGTTTGCGCCGGTTGTCGGGGCTGCGCTGGGTGCGTTTAGCTACCGCAAATTAATTGGTCGCCACTTACCGTGCGACACCTGTGTGGAAGAGGAGAAGGAAACGACTTCTACCGCACAACAAAAAGCTTCGCTGTAATCTGACTACGGGACACATACCATGACCGAAAAAAAATATATCGTTGCGCTCGACCAGGGCACTACCAGCTCCCGCGCTGTCGTAATGGATCATGACGCGAACATCGTCAGCGTGTCACAGCGCGAATTTGAGCAAATTTATCCTCGTCCAGGCTGGGTAGAACACGACCCGATGGAAATCTGGGCGTCACAAAGCTCCACGCTGGTCGAAGTGCTGGCGAAAGCCGATATCAGTTCCGACGAGATTGCCGCCATTGGTATCACCAACCAGCGTGAAACGACCGTAGTCTGGGAACGCGAAACCGGTAAACCCATTTACAACGCTATCGTCTGGCAGTGCCGCCGTACATCAGAGATCTGCGAACAGCTGAAGCGCGACGGTATGGAAGAGTACGTGCGCAGCGCCACCGGCCTGGTGGTTGACCCGTATTTCTCCGGCACCAAAGTGAAGTGGATCCTCGACCACGTGGAAGGTTCACGTGAGCGTGCAAAACGCGGCGAGCTGTTGTTCGGTACCGTTGACACCTGGCTTATCTGGAAGATGACCCAGGGACGCGTCCACGTCACTGACTACACCAACGCCTCGCGTACCATGCTGTTCAACATCAACACCCTGGAGTGGGATGACAAGATGCTGGACGCGCTGGATATCCCACGCGCGATGCTGCCTGAAGTGCGCAAATCTTCTGAAGTGTACGGTCAGACCAACATTGGCGGTAAAGGCGGTACGCGTATTCCTATCGCCGGTATCGCCGGTGACCAGCAGGCGGCGTTGTTCGGCCAGCTGTGCGTCAAAGAAGGGATGGCGAAGAATACCTACGGCACCGGCTGCTTTATGCTGATGAACACCGGCGAGAAAGCGGTGAAATCAGAAAACGGCCTGCTGACCACCATCGCCTGCGGCCCGCGCGGCGAAGTGAACTATGCCCTCGAAGGTGCGGTGTTCATGGCCGGTGCGTCTATCCAGTGGCTGCGTGACGAGATGAAGCTGATCAGCGATGCATTCGACTCTGAATACTTCGCTACCAAAGTGAAAGACACCAACGGCGTGTATGTAGTGCCTGCGTTCACCGGTCTGGGCGCACCGTACTGGGATCCGTATGCACGCGGCGCGATTTTCGGCCTGACGCGTGGTGTGAACTCTAACCACATTATTCGCGCCACGCTGGAATCTATCGCCTATCAGACGCGCGACGTACTGGAAGCGATGCAGGCTGACTCCGGGATTCGTCTGCACGCCCTGCGCGTGGACGGCGGTGCGGTTGCGAACAACTTCCTGATGCAGTTCCAGTCCGACATTCTGGGCACCCGCGTTGAACGCCCGGAAGTGCGTGAAGTAACGGCGCTGGGCGCGGCATACCTTGCCGGTCTGGCAGTAGGCTTCTGGCAGAACCTGGACGAGCTGCAGGAAAAAGCAGTTATTGAACGCGAATTCCGCCCAGGCATCGAAACCACCGAGCGTAACTTCCGCTACAGCGGCTGGAAAAAAGCGGTGAAACGCGCCCTGGCGTGGGAAGATCACGAAGAGTAATTGTCCTTAATCCCCTCTCCCCTGGGGAGAGGGTTAGGGTGAGGGGCTCCGACCGCACCGGTCCCCTCACCCCTCCCCACTCTGTGATAAACTTCGTGCAATTCCTTTTGATTGCACGAGTACCTAATGAAACGTGAACTTGCTATCGAGTTTTCCCGCGTCACCGAAGCAGCTGCCCTCGCAGGCTATAAATGGCTGGGCCGTGGCGACAAAAATACCGCAGACGGTGCCGCCGTCCATGCCATGCGCATTGTGCTTAACCAGGTCAACATCGACGGCACTATCGTGATCGGCGAAGGCGAAATCGACGAAGCACCAATGCTCTATATCGGTGAAAAAGTCGGTACCGGCAAAGGCGACGCCGTGGATATCGCCGTCGACCCGATCGAAGGCACCCGAATGACGGCGATGGGTCAGGCCAATGCGTTAGCGGTGCTGGCCGTAGGCGATAAAGGCTGCTTCCTCAACGCGCCGGATATGTATATGGAGAAGCTGATTGTCGGGCCTGGCGCGAAGGGCGCTATCGACCTCAGCCTGCCGCTGGAAGAGAACCTGCACAACATCGCCAAAGCCCTGGGCAAACCCCTTAGCGAACTTACCGTGACTATTCTGGCAAAACCACGCCACGACGCCACCATCGCGCAGATGCAAAAGCTCGGCGTACGCGTATTTGCGATTCCGGATGGTGACGTTGCCGCCTCCATTCTGACCTGCATGCCGGACAGCGAAGTGGATGTTTTGTATGGCATCGGCGGCGCACCGGAAGGTGTGGTCTCTGCAGCAGTGATCCGCGCGCTGGATGGCGATATGCAGGCCCGACTGCTGCCCCGCCATGAGGTGAAAGGCGACAGCGAAGAGAACCGCCGTATCGGAGAAAACGAGCTGGCACGCTGCGAAGCGATGGGTATCGAGGCCAATAAAGTGCTGGCTCTGGACGAGATGGCGCGTAGCGATAACGTTATCTTCTCGGCGACCGGCATCACCAAAGGCGATCTGCTGGACGGCATCACCCGCAAGGGCAATATGGCCACCACTGAAACACTGCTGATCCGCGGTAAATCACGCACTATTCGCCGCATTCAGTCTATTCACTATCTCGACCGTAAAGACCCGGACGTGCAGACGCACATTCTGTAAAACCGTTTGATCGATAGAGCTTTCCGGCCCTGACGGGCTGGAAATTGTCACCACAAGTACGGAAGATAGAACAGAGAAACAGCACAGGAGAAGATCATGGCGGACTGGGTAACAGGTAAAGTCACAAAGGTACAGTTCTGGACCGATGCGCTATTTAGTCTCACCGTACATGCTCCCGTTCACCCGTTTAAAGCCGGGCAGTTTGCGAAGCTGGGGCTGGATGTTGACGGCGAGCGCGTGCAGCGCGCCTACTCTTACGTTAACGCACCTGATAACCCGGATCTTGAGTTCTATCTGGTCACCGTTCCTGACGGCAAGCTCAGCCCGCGCCTTGCCGCGCTTAAGCCCGGTGACGAGGTGCAAATTGTGAGTGAAGCGGCAGGCTTCTTTGTGCTCGAAGAGATCCCTGATTGTGACACGCTCTGGATGCTGGCAACCGGTACGGCCATCGGCCCTTATCTCTCTATTTTGCAGTACGGTAAAGATCTGGAGCGCTTTAAAAACATCGTGCTGGTTCATGCTGCGCGCTACGCCGCAGACCTGAGCTATTTGCCGCAGATGCAGGCGCTGGAACAGCAGTACGGCGGGAAGTTAAAGATTCAGACGGTGGTCAGCCGCGAAACCGTAGCAGGAACGCTTACCGGTCGTGTGCCGGCGCTTATTGAAAGTGGCGCTCTGGAAGAGGCAGTAGGTTTGCCGTTGAACGCTGAAACCAGCCACGTCATGCTGTGTGGCAACCCGCAGATGGTACGGGACACGCAGCAGCTTCTGAAGGATACCCGGCAGATGACGAAACATCTTCGCCGCCGGCCGGGCCATATGACCGCCGAACACTACTGGTGATCAGCGGTATTTCACCTCAACGGTATCTTTACCGTATTTGTTTTCGCTCTGGGTGCCGATAAACGCGCCCAGATCGACAATCATCATCACGAAGATGACCGACGGCAGCAGCCTGCCCACGACCCACGGCAGAATGGATGGAAGCATCGCCCAGTTCCCCGCCACCAGCATCCACGCCAGAATAATCAGAAACGCCCACGCGCCGGAACGACCGCGATCGTGCAGACGTTTCACTACGACGGCGGCCGTTGGCCATAGCAGGCAGACCAGCGCAAATGCCGCCGTTTGCGTGCTTAGCCAGGCGTTATAAGCAACGAAAAAAAGAAGCAGCATGGCGACAACCCACGTCACCATCCAGATCCAGAAATCACGGCGTCCAATACGCCCTTTGAATGAAAACAGCCACTGCTGTATGGTCATGTAAGGTTCCTTATTATCGTATAGCGCGCATTTTACCCTGGAGTTGTGACCTTTTGACAAGCCGACCAGATATCGTTTTAATCATGAGCACTTACGGCCAGGGGCAATGTTGATGAAAAGTTCGGCACGTTCTCTTTACCTGTGTTTTGCGATGCTTAGCGCGGGTTTTCCCCTGCACGCCGCCGAAACCACTGCCCCGACCACAGCGCCGTATCTGCTGGCGGGCGCACCGTCGTTCGATCAGTCCATTAGCCAGTTTCGTGAAACCTTCAATCAGGCCAACCCAACGCTACCACTGGATGAATTTCGCGCCATTGATGGCTCCCGCGATACCCCCACACTGACCCGCGCGGCAAGCAAGATTAACGAGAATTTGTATGCCTCCACGGCGCTGGAGCGCGGTACGTTAAAAATCAAAAGTATGCAAATCACCTGGCTGCCGATACAGGGGCCAGAGCAAAAAGCCGCTAAGGCGAAGGCGCTGGAGTACATGAGCGCAGTGCTGCAGGCTTTTACCCCTGCGTTGACGAAAAAACAGAGCCAGCAAAAACTGCAAAAACTCCTCACCGCCGGTAAAAATAAGCGTTACTACGCCGATACCGAAGGCGCGATCCGCTATGTTGTGGCGGACAACGGCGAAAAAGGACTGACCTTCGCTGTTGAACCGATTAAGCTGGCACTATCTGACACCCTCGGCGGGGCGAATTAATGACAAAAAGCAAAGCCTTTCGAGGGAAAATCTCTATACTGATTCACAGACCATGCTGCCCGTCAGGGTGGCCATATTCCTTAATTCGCTTATTTAGCGTGGAGAATTGAAATGCGACATCCTTTAGTGATGGGTAACTGGAAACTGAACGGCAGCCGCCACATGGTAAACGAACTGGTTGCGAACCTGCGTAAAGAGCTGGCTGGCGTGACAGGCTGCGCGGTTGCTATCGCTCCGCCGGATATGTACCTGGATCTGGCTAAACACGCCGCTGACGGCAGCCACATCGTGCTGGGCGCGCAAAACGTTGACGTTAACCTGTCTGGCGCGTTCACCGGTGAAACCTCCGCTGAAATGCTGAAAGATATCGGCGCGAAATACATCATCATCGGCCACTCTGAGCGTCGCACCTACCACAAAGAATCCGACGAGTTCATCGCGAAGAAATTCGCTGTGCTGAAAGAGCAGGGTCTGATCCCGGTTCTGTGCATCGGTGAAACCGAAGCAGAAAACGAAGCAGGCAAAACCGAAGAAGTGTGCGCACGTCAGATCGACGCGGTGCTGAAAACCCAGGGCGCGGCAGCGTTCGAAGGCGCGGTCATCGCATACGAGCCAGTTTGGGCGATCGGTACCGGTAAATCTGCAACCCCTGCGCAGGCGCAGGCGGTTCACAAATTCATCCGCGACCACATTGCTAAAGCAGACGCGAAAGTGGCTGAGCAGGTTATCATCCAGTACGGCGGTTCCGTAAACGCAGCAAACGCTGCTGAGCTGTTCACCCAGCCAGACATCGATGGCGCGCTGGTTGGCGGTGCATCCCTGAAAGCTGACGCTTTCGCGGTGATCGTTAAAGCAGCAGAAGCGGCTAAACAGGCGTAATGCTGTTGTGGCGGGTGGCGCTTGCGCTTACCCGCCACACAAAAAACCGCTACAAACGGCCTAATACGCTAAACCACACATAATCCAGCGGCAGCAACACCAGATAGGTTGCAATCGCCAGCGCCAGACAGAGCACCATCCCCGCCTTCGCAGGCACCTTCCCTAAGCCCATCGCCACGACAATCGGTGACGCCTGATATGGCAGCAGCGGTGTGGAATAGCCCAGCACCTGAATCATGATCACCGACAGCAGCGGGAAACCGGTCGCATCCGAAAAACTCTGTGCCAGGGTGGTATACAGCGCCGGAACGCCGTTGGCGGTCATAATGAAGTTGAGGGCTGTGGTAATACCGGTCAGCGCCAGGAAACTGGTGAATGGCCTGTCTGCATCCAGCGGCATAATGCGGAGCAACGCCTCGCCCACCGCCGTTCCAATTCCGGTTTGCGTTACGACGATCGCCAGCCCAAGAATACCTGCAACATAGATACAGGTACGCATATTCACCCCCGCAGAAAACTCCTCTCCGGTGATAAAGCCAACGCGCGGCAACATAACGATGACCGATGCCGCCAGCCCCGTCCACGCGGGCCCCACGCCGTGCCAGCTCTCCGTCACCCACATCCCCAATACCACCGCCAGCAGCCAGGCAAGACGCTTCTCATCCCGCCCCATGGGTTCAGATGGCACCAGTTCCTTCGGTGGTTTAGGGCTACCGGGAAAAAGCCAGCAGATCAGGCCAATCAGAATCAGGCCTTTAAGAATACCCAGCACCGGCGTGTGCAGCAGCAGATACGGGACATAATTCAGATGGATGCCGTACGAGCCTTCCGCCGCACCGCTCATGACCAGGTTAGGGACGTTAGCAGGCAGGATAGTCGCCGAGAGCTGGAAAGTCCCGAACCCCACCGCCAGCGCCAGACCAAACCAGGCGCGGGAGCCGTCGGGTATACCGGCACGTTTAGCCATCGCGGCGACAATCGGCATCAACAGTGCAATACGTCCCATATTCGACGGCATCACAAACGCCAGCGCATAGCTCAGCAGCACCACGCTCGCCACCATCAATACCCAGGAGTCGGTGAGCTTTGCGGACAGGGCCCGGGCGGCCCTGTCGGCCAGTCCGGTTTTACGGATCGCCACGCCGAGCACAAAACCGCTGAATACCAGCCAGAAAGCCGACGAGGAAAAACCGCCGAAGATCGCCTCAGGAGGGGCGATTTTCGCGGTCATCGCCGCCGTGAAGAACAGCAGCGCGGTGATAAATTCCGGTAGTAGCGACGTCGCCCATAGCACGATGGTAACGCCAACGATCAATGAAGGCAGCAGCAGAGGATACGTTAACCAGAGCGACATACCTGTCTCCTGTAGAATTTTTCAGCAAGTCTACGGCGACAGGCAGGACGAGTAAACGCTATTTATAGTGGGGTCACTTCAGGATATCGCATTGATGATCCTGCAATTCCTCAGCCGACGCGCGGTTCAGCATCAGCAGGTTGCGCTCGGTCGCCAGCAAAACAAACGAACCATCCGACTGCTGCGCCATCGCCAGCGCGAAGCGCCCCATATGGTCGCGCGCTTCCGGCAGCTCTTCTGCCAGCATCATAAACGGGCTGCGCTGGACCAGTTCATTCTCTGTTACCCGACGAGCAAGATATTCATGCCCTTCCAGCCCGCCCGGGAGCGGTAGCCACTGGGTAGTGATTTCGCCCTGAGCCGCATTGAGCTTCTCACGCACGTCCGGGCGCAGGCAGGAAATGTGAATATGGAAATGGTTCTGCGTACGGCCTGTCGGGGAGTTGATCGTCAGTGAAATCGCGCTGTCAGGCACCTCGGATCCACGCTTCAGGGTCATAAAGCTTCGCGACTGCCAGGCCAGCCAGAAAAAATTCGGCGTATGAGATTCGGTCAAAAGCGGACTTTCGGTACCGTTAATTCGGTAGGTTGGCATCAGCAAATACTGCAGCGGCCCGTTGCGATCTTTAAACACCACATAGCCTGCATCCGTTTTCACCTGCGCACACGGCGCCGGGTTACGGTTCTGGATCTGATTCGGCACACACTGGTCGAGAACGATATGTCGCAACGCATTCGGATTACCCGCTTTCATCCAGTACCCGCCGCCTGCGGCAAGGGCGATGACAATCAGGAGCAATAAGATAATTTTTTTCACAACGCGTTCCCTGTTTTCAATAGAGGCAAAAGAGTAACGCAAAATGATGACCAAATAAAAAACCCGGCGGATTTCTCACGCCGGGTCATCGTGTCATTGGCTAAGGGTTAGCGCTGGCTGATCTGGTCGAAGGTGCCACCGTTAGAGAAGTGCTCTTTCTGCGCTTTCGTCCAGCCGCCGAACTCGTCATCAATGGTGAAGAGCTTCAGTTTAGGGAAGACGCTTTCGTATTTCTTCGCAACCGCCGGATCCCGTGGACGATAGAAGTTTTTCGCCGCAATTTCCTGGCCTTCTGGCGAGTAGAGATACTTCAGGTACGCTTCCGCCACCGCTTTGGTGTCTTTTTTCTCAACCACTTTGTCGACCACGGAAACAGTCGGCTCGGCAAGAATAGACTCGCTCGGGGTGACAATCTCAAACTTGTCTTTGCCCAGTTCGTTGGTGGCCAGCAGGGCTTCGTTTTCCCATGCGATCAGCACGTCGCCAATCCCGCGCTCTACGAAGGTGTTGGTGGCGCCACGCGCGCCGGAGTCCAGCACCTCAACGTTTTTATACAGCGCTTTCACAAATTCCTGCGCTTTGGCCTGGTCGCCATTGTTGTGATGCAGCGCGTAGCCCCATGCGCCCAGGTAGTTCCAGCGAGCGCCGCCAGAGCTTTTCGGGTTAGGCGTAATGACTGACACGCCTGGTTTAACCAGGTCATTCCAGTCATGGATCTGTTTCGGGTTGCCTTTACGTACCAGGAAAACAATGGTCGAGGTGTATGGCGCGGAGTTATCCGGCAGACGTTTGATCCAGTTTTTGTCGATGCGGCCACGCTCGGCGATAGCGTCAACATCGTAGGCCAGCGCCAGGGTCACCACGTCGGCTTCAATACCGTTGATGACGGAGGTCGCCTGCTTACCAGAACCACCGTGAGACTGGCGAACCACAACATTGTCGCCGGTTTCCTGCTTCCAGTGTGCCGCAAACGCTTTGTTGTATTGCTCATACAGTTCACGCGTCGGGTCGTATGACACGTTCAGTAACTGGATGTCCTTAGCCAGAACGCTGGTCGATGCCAGCAATAATGTAAAACCCACGCCCCATTTATTCATCGCCCAGCTCTCTTGTGTAGTGTTTTGATGAATGCAGCGTGCCAGAAAGCGAATCGAGGATTAAAGAATAAAAAAAGATTGGCTATAACTTTGAGGAATAAAAAGGCAAACTCTGCGGACAAAAAAGCCCGGTGGCGCTTCGCTTACCGGGCCTACGAACCGTGCTTTTGTAGGCCGGGTAAGGCGAAGCCGCCACCCGGCACAATACAAACGCCGATCAATACAGTTTTTTCGCGCAGTCCAGCCAGTCACCTTTGAACGGACGCTTCATGCTTTCAATGGCGTCGATGATGTCATGGTGAACCAGTTTTTCGTTCTGAATACCGACGCAACGACCGCCATGGCCTTGCAGCAGCAGATCGATAGCATACGCACCCATACGGGATGCCAGGATACGGTCGTACGGGCCAGGAGAGCCACCGCGCTGGATGTGACCCAGAACGGTCGCACGGGTTTCACGTTTGGTTTCAGCTTCGATGTACTTCGCCAGCTCGTCAACGTCACAGATGTGCTCGGTGATAGCAACGATCGCGTGTTTTTTACCTTTCGCGATGCCCGCTTTGATTTCAGCCACCAGATCTTCACGGCTAAATTCGACTTCCGGCACGACGATAAATTCGCAACCGCCCGCAATGGCTGCCGCCAGAGTCAGGTCGCCACAGTAACGGCCCATCACTTCTACGATAGAGATACGCTGGTGAGAAGACGAGGTGTCACGCAGACGGTCAATCGCTTCAACAACGGTTCCCAGCGCAGTAAAGAAGCCGATAGTGTAGTCAGTACCTTTAATGTCGTTGTCGATAGTACCTGGCAGACCGATGCACGGGAAGCCCATTTCGGTCAGACGTTTTGCACCCATATAGGAACCGTCACCACCGATAACCACCAGGGCATCCAGGCCGCGTTTCTTCATGTTTTCGATAGCCACTTCACGAACGTGTTCATCACGGAATTCCGGGAAGCGCGCAGAACCAAGGAAAGTACCGCCACGGTTGATCATGTCAGACACGCTGTAACGGTCTAACTGAACCATACGATCTTCATACAGGCCCAGATAACCGTCATAAACGCCAAAAACTTCCAGGCCTTCCGTCAACGCTGCACGGACAACACCACGAATTGCCGCGTTCATGCCCGGCGCATCACCGCCGCTTGTCAACACACCGATTTTCTTAATCATGACTACCTCTGAACTTAGGAATGCAAAATTGAAATCTGTTGCCGGAAGAAATTTATCGGCCAACGAATACTGCAAATAGTATATCAATCCCTTCCAGCTGAATTGATTCAGGTCAGACCAAATGGCGGTAATTTATACACAAAATGCTGGCCTGGCTCACTTTTTTACAACGAATTACGAAAGCCCAACATGTCCGGATACAACCGAGCAGGGATCCTGGTGAATGATGACGTCTGAACCAGGAAAACGCTGCAAAATCGCCTGCTCGACCTGCTCAGCAATAACGTGAGCCTGAACCAGTGGCAGGTTGTCTTCCATTTCAATATGAATCTGAATAAAGCGGGTCGGCCCTGACTGCCGCGTTCGAAGATCGTGTGCACCGCTGACGCCGGGCCAGGAGGTCACGATAGAAAAAATTTCATTGCGTTCCGAGTCCGGGAGGGCGCGGTCAAGCAGTGATTGCACCGCTTCGTACCCCATCCGCAGGGCGCTATATAAAATATAGATACCAATCCCTAACGCAAACAACGCATCGGCCCGATGCCAGCCATACCAGGCCAGACCGAGCGCAATAAGAATTGCCCCATTCATCATAACATCAGATTGATAATGAAGCATATCCGCCCGTACAGCCTGGCTTTGCGTTTTGCGAACGACCCAGCGCTGGAACGTTACCAGAACAAGTGTGCATATAAGTGCAACGATCGTCACAATCACGCCCACGCCGGGATCGTTCATTGGTGTCGGCGAGACGAGATGCTGAATGCCGGTTAAAAACAGGAACAGCGCAGAACCAGAAATGAACATACTTTGCGCCAGCGCGGCCAGCGATTCCGCTTTGCCATGCCCAAACGTGTGCTCTTCATCTGCCGGCTGCAGCGAGTAACGCACCACCAGCAGGTTGGTCAGCGAGGCGGCAATGTCCACCAGCGAGTCCACCAGCGCCGCCAGAATACTGACCGAGCCGGTATACCACCACGCGAAAACCTTGATGACCAGCAAGCACGACGCCATTACCGTCGCGGCCATTGCTGCCCGGCTTACCAGTCTTCCATAGGATTGATTCATAAACGCTCCTGTCATGTCATGCCGCTAGTATAACGGATGCTTGAGGAGTCAAAGGATGAATAAACGGTTAACAAACCTGAATGAAGGGCAAAAAAAACCCCCACATCATGTGGGGGAAGACAGGGATGGTGTCTATGGCAAGGAAAACAGGGTTTACTGGTTACTACGGGTACTGCTATTGCTACTGAAAAACGTCGTTTCTGAGCTTCGCTGCATCCGTGCAACCTCACGCAGCTGGTCCATTCGCTGCTGATGTTTGGTGTTCAAAACCGCTTGCTGCTCGGGCGTTAGCAGGTGGAACATCTGGTTGCGGACCTTCGCCATCTCTACCTGGCGGGCAACCTGTTCCTGTGCCATTTTTTCGGCCTGAGCGCGAACAGCGCTTTCGTCAAAATTTTCTGCGGTGACAAGGCGATGCATTGTCTCCATTTCGCTAACATTAACAGGGGGCTGGTCGTGTCGTGCCCTCTGCATCAGATCTCGCATCTGTTGACGCTGATGTTCGGTTAAACTTATGCCGTCAAACATATGGCTTTGGCTACTGTGCTGCGTTGCGCCCTCTTGCGAGGAACCGTTATCGCTGATGATAGCTACAGCAGCCTGGCTAAACGCACTGAACGCCAGCGTTGAGGCCATGACGGCAGCGGTAACTTTGCGCATCACTTGCTCCCAAAATCTTTCGTGTCGCGATTCAACGAGAGACAGTCTACGATTCAGGCTGCAAACATGCGTCAGGGGGTGTAAAACAACGTAAAGTCATGGATTAGACAGCCTTGATGTCGTAATTTCTGCCTCGGAGGTATTTAAACAATGAATAAAATCCTGTTAGTTGATGATGACCGAGAGCTCACATCCCTTTTAAAGGAGTTGCTCGACATGGAAGGTTTCAACGTCCTGGTTGCCCATGATGGCGAGCAGGCGCTGAGTCTCCTTGACGACAGCATCGATTTACTTTTGCTCGACGTCATGATGCCAAAGAAGAACGGTATCGATACGTTGAAAGAGCTTCGCCAGACACACCAGACTCCCGTTATCATGCTGACCGCACGCGGCAGCGAACTTGACCGCGTACTCGGCCTTGAGCTGGGCGCGGATGACTATTTACCCAAACCGTTTAACGACCGTGAACTGGTTGCCCGTATTCGCGCTATCCTGCGACGTTCCCACTGGAGCGAGCAGCAGCAAAATACCGACAATAGCTCACCAACCCTTGAAGTCGACTCCCTGAGCCTGAACCCGGGCCGCCAGGAAGCGAGCTTCGACGGCCAGACGCTGGAACTGACCGGTACGGAGTTCACCCTGCTTTATCTGCTGGCGCAGCACCTCGGCCAGGTGGTATCGCGTGAACATTTAAGTCAGGAAGTGCTGGGTAAACGCCTCACCCCGTTTGACCGCGCCATCGACATGCACATCTCTAACCTGCGCCGTAAGCTGCCGGAGCGTAAAGACGGTCACCCATGGTTTAAAACCCTGCGTGGTCGTGGTTATCTGATGGTTTCCGCTTCATGATAGGAAGCTTAACCGCCCGCATCTTCGCCATCTTCTGGCTGACGCTGGCACTGGTTTTAATGCTCGTACTGATGTTGCCAAAACTCGACTCACGCCAGATGACGGAGCTTCTCGACAGCGAGCAACGTCAGGGCGTGATGATCGAGCAGCACGTGGAAGCCGAGCTGGCAAACGATCCACCGAACGATCTGATGTGGTGGCGCAGGCTGTTTCGCGCTATCGACAAGTGGGCGCCTCCCGGGCAGCGTCTTTTGCTGGTCACCAGCGAAGGTCGCGTGATTGGGGCCGATCGCAACGAGATGCAGATCATCCGCAACTTTATTGGCCAGGCGGATAACGCCGATCACCCCCAGAAGAAGAAATATGGCCGCGTAGAGATGGTGGGGCCTTTCTCCGTCAGGGACGGGGAGGATAATTATCAACTCTACCTGATTCGTCCGGCGAGCAATTCCCAGTCCGACTTCATCAACCTGCTGTTTGACCGCCCTCTCCTGCTGTTGATTGTCACCATGCTGGTCAGTTCCCCGCTGCTGTTATGGCTGGCGTGGAGCCTGGCAAAACCGGCACGTAAGCTGAAAAATGCCGCCGATGAAGTCGCTCAGGGTAACCTGCGACAGCATCCTGAACTGGAAGCCGGACCGCAGGAGTTCCTTGCCGCCGGGACCAGTTTTAACCAGATGGTGAGCGCGCTCGATCGGATGATGACGGCGCAGCAACGCCTGCTGTCGGATATCTCGCACGAGCTGCGCACCCCGCTCACGCGCTTGCAGCTTGGCACCGCGCTGTTGCGTCGCCGCAGCGGTGAGAGCAAGGAGCTGGAGCGTATTGAAACGGAAGCTCACCGCCTGGACAGCATGATCAACGACCTGCTGGTCATGTCGCGTAATCAGCAGAAAAACGCGCTGGTCAGCGAAACGGTGAAAGCCAATCATCTGTGGCATGAAGTGCTGGATAACGCGGCGTTCGAAGCGGAACAGATGGGCAAATCGTTTACCGTCAACTTCCCGCCGGGGCCATGGCCGCTGTACGGTAACCCCAACACGCTGGAAAGCGCGCTGGAGAATATCGTGCGTAACGCCCTGCGCTACTCGCATACGAAGATTGAGGTGGCGTTCTCGGTGGATAAAGACGGGATCACCGTTATTGTCGATGACGACGGTCCTGGCGTGAGCCCGGAAGATCGCGAGCAGATTTTCCGTCCGTTCTACCGCACCGACGAAGCGCGCGACCGCGAGTCTGGCGGGACGGGACTGGGTCTGGCGATTGTTGAAACCGCCATGCAGCAGCACCGCGGCTGGGTGAAAGCCGATGATAGCCCGCTGGGCGGGTTGCGGTTAACGCTGTGGCTGCCGTTGTATAAGCGTTCGTAGACGTATGTGCCGGGTGGCGGCTTCGCCTTACCCGGCCTACTTTCCACGGGCACTATTTCCCCCACAATCTCCGCGAATTATCCTCGATTTTGCCGCTTAAACGCCTCTTCTGCATGGTTCTTGTCCAGCTGGTCGACAACCCAGCCGCCGACAGCAGGCGGTGATATTGCTCGTCGTCGAACGGCATATGCCAGGCAATAGCGCAGGCCTCATACACGGAGACATCGCTCAGGCGCGACGCCAGCTCAAGCGGCGCATCCGCAGATACTTGCCCTGCCAGCACAACGCGGTATAGCCAGCCGGTCTTACCGGCATTTTGCAGCTGCTCGGACATATCGCTGATGCCGAAATGGAAGTTGAGCTTGAAGCACGGCGAGCGTGGCTGCGTCACCTGAATCAGGGCATCGCCCCAGCGGTAGATGTCACCAATAAACACGTTCTTTTCGGTCAGCCCTTCGGTGGAAAGGTTCTCGCCAAACGCGGGGGCGACGAAGAGGTCCGCCTGCTCGGGGAACTCAGTTTTCCAGTGCAGATAGTGTTCGCGCGGGTAGTGGCACAGCGCGCGCTCCGGCCCGCCGTGGATTTTCTTTTCGGCCTGCTCGTCACCCGCAAGCCCGAGGTCGGTTAACGTCAGCTCACCGTCGACCTGAATTTTGGCGATGGCGCTCGGGCGGCTGCCGTCGTATTCCCTTACCTTGCCTGTAAATACATTCACCGGATAATGCATCGCTGCTCCTTTCTGCAGATACAAAAAAAGCGAGTCATCAGACTCGCTTCTCACAGGCGTCAATGCAACCTTATTTTTTAGCGGCGAAACGCGCTGCTGCTTCGTCCCAGTTCACTACGTCCCAGAAGGCTTTGATGTAGTCCGGGCGACGGTTCTGGAATTTCAGGTAGTAAGCGTGTTCCCACACGTCCAGACCCAGAATTGGGAAACCGGATGCGCCAGAAATAGCTTCACCCATCAGCGGGGAGTCCTGGTTAGCGGTAGACACCACGGCCAGTTTGTCACCTTTCAGTACCAGCCACGCCCAGCCAGAGCCGAAACGGGTTGCAGCGGCTTTTTCGAATTCCGCTTTGAAGTTATCTACGGAACCGAAGTCGCGCTCGATAGCCGCTTTCAGGTCGCCCTGCAGGGTGGTACCAGTTTTCAGGCCTTTCCAGAACAGGCTGTGGTTAGCGTGACCGCCCGCGTTGTTGCGCAGAACGGTTTTCTTGTCCGCTGGCAGCTGGTCCAGCTTGGTGATCAGCTCTTCAGCAGACAGGTTAGCGAACTCAGGCAGGCTTTCCAGCGCGGCGTTCGCGTTGTTCACATAGGTCTGGTGGTGTTTAGTGTGATGGATTTCCATCGTCTGCTTGTCGAAATGCGGTTCCAGTGCGTCGTAGGCATACGGCAGGGATGGCAGTGTATAACTCATAATCCTCTCCATTATTGTCGGGCGGCACAGCTGTTAATGCCGCGTAAGCAGTTGGTTCATTATAGTTAATTAAATGATATTGAAAATGATTATCAATGCCGTAGTTTTTATAAGGTTATTCATTTTCTGACCAAAGCTAAAATGGTGAATAGGTTCAGGACGTTAATGGACTTCTACTGCCTTATTGCCTGCCGCAATCTCACGCCTGCTGCTCAGCGTAAACGCTGACACCACCGTAATCGCCAGCACGAAACAGCCCAGCATCAGATATGTCTCCTGAAAGCCGATCCTGTCATACATATTTCCGGCAAAGGCAGAAAGGAAAATCGCCGCCGACTGTTTGGCAAACTGGAAGCCAATCAGGTAGATAGTGGCCGACAGACGGGTATCAAACACCCCGGTAATGTATTTGAATGCCCCCACCAGCAGGAACGGCACCTCCAGCGCATGCAGCATCTTCAGGGCAATCACTTCTACAGCGGTGGTGGCAAATGACGAGCCGATAATACGCGTCGCCATAATCACCCCGGCGATCAGCAGCGTGTTTTTCGCGCCGATACGGTTAATGATCCACGGCGAGCAGAACATAATGATGGCATTACAAATTTCCCCCGCCGTCGTCGCAAAACCAAAGGCACGGGTGCCCTCCTGCGGCGTGGCGAAGAAGGTTTTGAAGAAGGTGGCAAACTGCTGGTCGAAGACGTCATAGACGCAGGCCACGCCAATCACGTACAGAATAAACATCCACATTCTGCGCTGGCGAAACAGGTTAAAGACGGTTCTGGCAGTGATCTGCGGTTGGTTGGCACCCAGGGCGTTCATTACCTGCGCCGTCTGGTTTGGCTTCGGCTTCGCGACCACCAGCAGCAGCATCAACAACAGCGCCGCCCCCGATCCCATCCAGAAAACATATGACGGATCGATGCCGAACAAGATGCCCCCCGTTGAGGCGCATAGCCCCCAGCCAAGACAGCCGAACATGCGCGCCTTGCCGTATTCAAAAAAGCTGTTGCGGCTCACGCGTTCGATATAGGCCTCAATCGCCCCCGAACCCGCCGAGAAAACGAAGCCGATATACAACCCGCCGCTCAGCGCGCCCAGCCAGATACTGGTTTTCAGCAATGGCGCGAAGACGTACAGGAAGAACGGCGCGAACAGAAACAGCAACACCGAGATTATCCAAAGCAGGTGTTTTTTCAGCCCCAGCTTGTCCGAAATCACCCCCAGCACCGGCTGGAAGGCGATAGCCGACAGCGAGATGCAGGAGAAAACAATCCCGGTATGGGTTTTGTTCAGGCCAATGATGTCCGACAGCCAGATTGGCAGGAACGGAAAGCAGGTGGCCATGATGAAGAAGTAGAGAAAGAAGAACAGCCCAAAAATCCAGAAGTTAGGGTTGTCTTTGTGGGTACAGGTTGTTGTGTTCATTATTTTTATCCTCAACGGAGGGCCGGGTCTCCGGCCCGTCACCCTTACACGCGTTCCACGCCAATCAGAATGGCGGTTTCCGGATCCAGAATCGGCAGCGCAATCCCTGCCTGCATCAGCCACTCACCGCTCACCGTTTGCGGCTCGTTCATCCACGCCGGCAGCTTGCGCATGGTGTGCCCACCCTCTCCCGTAATCTGAATATTCGGGTGATCGAGCAGCGTGATACGGTACTGCGCGCTGGCTTCTAACCCCGGCATGCGCAGCGGCATCATCAGGGTGTAATCCGGCATCGCGAGCTGGCTAACCATAAACAGTCCGTACGACTTATCTTCGCTCACTATCCCCTGCACCAGCGTGGTGGCGTCCGGCATATCCACGCGCCACTGGGTACCGTGATGAATCACCTCACGCCACTGCTTGTGCAGCGCGGCATAATGGCGATACCCCTCGCGCTCCTTCTCATCAACGGTGAGTGGATCCAGCTCCAGCCCCATATGGCCAAACAGTGCCGTCAGACCTCGGAATTCAATGCTGTGCTGGCGGAAAGTGGCATGGCATTTATGATGACCGATATGCGCGCCCATCACCTCCGGCGGGAAGAAGTAACTCATTCCGCGCTGAATGGTGCTGCGCTCCAGCGCGTCGTTATTGTCGGACGCCCAGAAGCGGTGGCTGCGGGTCAGGACCTCATAATCAATACGCCCGCCGCCAGAAGAGCAGGATTCGAATTCGATGTGCGGGAAGCGTTCGCCCAGCACGTCTAACAGACGATAAAACTGGCGCGTCTGGGCGTCGGCAGCCGCTTTGCCGTTGTGTCCAGGCTGCACCAGCTCGCGGTTCATGTCCCATTTCACGTAGTCGACCGCATGCTCGCCCAGCAGCCAGCTCATGCGCTCGACCAGGTAATCAAAGGCTTCCGGGATGTTGAGGTTGAGCACCAGCTGATGTCGCCCGGTCGCCTGCGCGTAGCCCGGCAGCGCCAGAACCCAGTCAGGATGCGCGCGATACAAATCAGAATCCGGGTTAATCATCTCCGGCTCAACCCAGATGCCAAACTCCATGCCGAGCTGTTTAACGTGATTAATCACTGGCGTCAGGCCGTTCGGGTATTTTTTCTCGTCCAGATACCAGTCACCCAGCGCGGCATGATCGTCGTTGCGGCCTTTGAACCAGCCGTCGTCAATGATAAAGCGCTCCACGCCCAGCGCTGCGGCCTCGTCGGCCATGCGCATGATGTAGTCCGGATCGTGGTTGAAATAAATCCCCTCCCAGGTGTTGAGGTGCACCGGGCGCGGTTTGTTTTTCGGGAAGCGAATGATGTTGTCGCGCAGATAGCGGTGGAACTGCTGGCTCATGCCATTCAGCCCGTGCGCGGAGTAGCTTGCATACAGGCGCGGCGTCCAGAGCGTTTCGCCCTCTTCAATCGCCATTTCACCCGGCAGGTAGAGTGCTTCGGCCTGTATATAACGGCGGCCATCGGTTTTCGCTTCCGCGCGCAGGCGGTGGTTGCCGCTCCAGCCCAAATGCACGCCCCAGACGTCGCCCTGCATTTCGCTGAACGAAGGCGTACCTGAAATCAGCGCCGGGAAGTGTTCGTGGGAGGTTTTGCCCCTGCGGTTTTCAATTACAAAGCTGTCGTGCTCAAGCGTCACGCGGTGTGGCTGAAATTCACGGATCCAGCGTCCATGGAAGGCCAGCACCTCCCGCGCGCGCTCGGCCACCGGCAGCGTGACGGCGAAACGGTCCACCTGCCACGCCTGCGATTTCAGGTTGGTTAAGCCGTGACGCACCGCCAGCACGCCGCTGGCATCCAGTGCCAGTTCGCTGGTCAGACGCAGGCCCGCATACTCATCTTCTGCGGTAATCGTCAGGATTTGCCCCTGCTGGCGTACGTCTGTGGTGGTGAAGACAGGAGAGCCGTCCAGCCCCTGACGATGGCCCTCAATACCGGGCGACCCAAACAGGCCATGCCCCAGCTCAGCCATCAGCGTGACCGGAGAATCAACATCCAGCCTGCCGTTAGCCACCGGACGTGCGAGCGTAGCCGCATTCTGTGGCGAAAAGTACTGAAGGTGCGGCCCCCAGTAGAGAATTTCGGCGAATGGGTGGGTTTTGATTACCACGTCGACCGTGTTGCTTTCGAGTCGTAAAACGGAATCTTGCATCAGACCTCTCCTGTTATCGGGACGATCTGAGTGTTGATCCGAAACGTTTCGGATACAAACCAAAACGTTTCGGATATGTGATCGGGTTTATAATTTTGCGGTATTTAGGCCGTCTGGCCTGGAGAGAATTCTGGCTGCCAGAGCACCTGAAGCCGTTCGATGTCGTCGCCGTTAATCAGCTGGCGCACCATATCGGCAATCTGTTTCCCGACGCCCTCGCGGGTGGACTGGATCACCGCCGCAACGTCGATATCAACAATGCTGTCCTGCGGTAAGCCGTCGTAGACCACTAGTGAGACGGCATTTTCGCCAGTAAGGCGTCCCATCTGCGCCAGCGCCATTGCCGCGCCGTCGCCGTGGGTGTTGCAATCGGTAATGATGGCCGTGGGGGGCTGCGGCAAAGAGAGCAGCTCTTTCGTGGTGGCATACCCCACGCGGCGCGAAGGGGGCATGGCGCGCAGCCACTCGCTGGACAGCCCGGCTTCCCGTAACGCGTCCAGATAGCCCTGACGACGCTGGGTGATGAATGCCTGATTATTGCTTTCGCCCAGTAGTGCAATGCGCTGATGACCTTTCTCGATCAGCCAGCGAGTGGCGTGATACGTGCCGGCATAGTTGTCGAAATCGAACCACGCATACGGCTGCGGCAGATGGCTGCGTCCGAGCGCCAAGAACGGGAATCCGGCGGCCTGCAGTTGCTCAAGACGCGGATCGTGATCCAGCGTATGCGCCACAATCAGTGCATCCACGCGCCGGCTTTGCACCATGCGCATATAGCTGTGCTTGTCAGCCAGATCGTCATCGGCAATCAACAGCAAGTCGATTTCATGTCGCGCCAGTTCGTGGCTAATTTCGCCGACCATGTCCATAAATACGCTGTTATTGAGCGGAACAGGATGCACGGGAAAAACGAGCCCAACGGCGTCAATTTTGCCCATCTTCAGGCGGCGGGCAAACGTATTTGGTCGATAGCCACGGCGCTGGGCCTCAGCTTCCACGCGTGCGCGCGTCTCGGCGGAGACGTCATCATACCCGTTGAGCGCGCGGCTGACGGTGGTAACAGACAGCCCCAGTTCTTTAGCAATGGCTTTAAGCGACATGATTTTCCGTATCTTCGTTAATTTTGTTCCGCCACCAGCAGCGCGTGCGTATCGGGCTCCAGCGCCTTAAAGATATGCGGCCGATCGGCGGGGTAGCAAATGTAATCTCCCGGACCAAGCTCTTCCGCGGCGTCGACCAGGCCGACCATCGCCCGCCCCTGCGTCACAATAATGTGTTCAACCGAGCCGGGCGGGTGCGGCTGGGAAATACGGTCGGCCCCTGGTTGAGTCAACAGCAGATAAATATCACGACGCGCGCCCGGTGGACATGCTGCCAGTAAAATAGCTTCATAATTAGCCTGCCCGGCGACCACTTTCGTCCCTTCACCGCGGCGGATCACCTGCGTGGTCGGGAGCTGCGGCTCAAGCAAACGAGCGAAAGGAATATCCAGCGCCACGCAAAGCGACCACAGCGTTTCCAGGCTAGGGTTACCGTTGCCGGACTCCAGCTGAGAAAGCGTGGATTTAGCGATCCCGGCACGGCGGGCGATTTCCGCCAGTGAAAGTCCGGTTCGCAGGCGTTCTCGCACCAGACTTTTAGCGATCAGGCTGATTGGCTGCGTCATGTAACGGCCTCTTGTTCTATAAATCGAACGAATCGTTCGTCTTGAAAAATATTTTTGTTGCGTTCATTATAATGGATACCCGTTCGATATGGCTAAAATTGTATGAAGCATTATCTCTCCTGCCTGAAAGGCGACACCATAAAAGCAATCATCCTGGTTTGCCTCGCGGTCGGCGTGGTCGGGATGTCCTACGGCTCCCTGGCGATGGCCTACGGTTTTCCGGTCTGGGTACCGTTTGTACTCTCCATCACCGTGCTCGCGGGTGCGTCCGAATTTATGTTTATCGGCATTGTAGCGAGCGGTGGTAACCCGCTGGCGGCAGCGGCGGCAGGGTTGCTGGTCAACGCGCGCCATGTGCCGTTTGGCGTGACGGTGCGAGAACTGGTGGGTAAACGGGGCCTGAGCCTGTTGGGTTGCCACATCATGAACGACGAAAGCGTGGTGTTTGGCCTGTCGCAAAAAACGCCCGAACAGCGCAAGGCGGCGTACTGGCTATGCGGTTTAGGCGTGGCGATTATCTGGCCGCTGGGGGCCCTGCTGGGCGCCATGGTCGGCAAATTGCTACCGGATCCGGAAACCATTGGCCTGGATGCGGTCTTCCCGGCCATATTGCTGGCGTTAGTGGTGCCCGCGTTTAAAAACCGCACCACGCTCATCCGCGCCTGCAGTGGTGCCGCTCTGTCGCTGGCCGCCGTGCCGTTTGCCCCGGTGGGATTACCGGTGCTGCTCTCTTTACTGGGCCTCGCAGCGAGGAAAAAATAATGGGAAATATGACGTTTTTTATTCTCGGCATCGCCATTTTGTCTGCGGGAACGTATCTGATGCGTCTTGGCGGGGCGAAACTCGGCAACAGGCTGGCATTGTCGGAACGTTCTCAGGCACTGCTTTCAGATGCGGCAACGGTATTGCTGTTTTCCGTGGCGCTGGCGACCACGTTTTATGAAGGGGAACACTTCGCCGGCATGGCGCGCGTGCTGGGCGTGGCGTTTGCGGTATTTCTGGCCTGGCGAAAAATGCCGTTAATCGTGGTGATCGTGACCGCGGCGGTCATCACCGCGCTGCTGCGTCTGGCAGGGGTTCATTGATAATAAACTTTACCTGCCGAAGAACCTTTCGCCAGGTAAATCGGAACATCTTGACCGTAAGACGCCATTATCAACGGCCCTGGAGAGCCTCATAATTCACGGTCAGCTGCGCTTCCAGGTCCGTCGTGTTACGCGTTTTGAACGCATCATTGTTGGTATAAGTCACAACGGAGAGAGTAACGACCAGTTGCTGGCCCACCGCCTCCTGGCCGTTAACCGCAGCGAGGGACATACCCGGCAGCAGCGTAACCTCCGCCGCCCCGGCAGTCAGCTGTTCTGAACCGCGCGGCACAACGGCCAGTTGTACAACACCACTGTCCACCCGTGCCGCTTTCGCTGTGATTTTCATCGCCCCGTTCTCGCTGAAGCGATACGCTTTATTCCCACGCGCCGGACCGTCCACCCACAGGCGGATCCTGCGCTTGTTCGGGCAGATCACCGACACCTGTATTTCCCGCTCCACCGAGGCGTAACCCTGGTAATGCTTGCCGGCAATGTCCGTACTGACCTCGCGCATCGCCTCCCGACGCAGGCGTCCATAGTCGATATTCTTCACCGATGAAACCACCTGACACCCCTCTTCTGCCATGGCTGAAGATGCATGGCCGATGGCCACGCAGGCCACCAGCAGCGGCAGCAAAAACGTGCGATTCATGACGTTCACTCCGTGTTTGGTTAGAGACATTTTCCGTTTATCTCCTCGTAAAATTTGTTTGGATCCGCTTCCGGAAGAGTGTAGGTCAACACACATCGCCCCTCATCCAGCTTCGCGTACAGCGTCTGGCTGGCAGAGATATCGTTCAGGAAGATCATACCGTCCTCCGGTGCGGAAGTGAGGTATTCCCCCTTGTCGTTCACGACAGAGACTCCCTTCTGCAGCGGCGTACCGTCGGCGCGCGTAATATTAAGCAGCACGCGGCGCTGGCTCAGCGTGGTGAACTTCCAGTTCGCGAACGCCCCGTGAGATGCTTTCAGCGACGCATGGCCGTTCCTCACGTCCAGGTTGCCCGGCAGGCTCTGGGTATCAATTTCAACCGTGCTTGCACTAAACGGTGCCAGAGCGGGAACGACCGCGCGACCCCATTTGTCCGTCCAGACATTGCCACGCGGCGTGCCGATCTCAACCCCGGCAACCGGTTTGTCCAGTGCGACCACCGCATAGGTATCCGTTATCGTATACGGCGAGAAGGTCACCCCCTCACCATGAGCAACAATGCCTCCGCTCAGTGCCGCCGAGTAGTTGCTGTTGCGCTCATTGTCACCCCCTGCCGCCAGGGCGAGCGTGGTGTAATGTAGATTGCTGCTCAGCGAGCTGTCCCAGTTGGTTACGCTGTCATCGTGATCCTGAGAGACACCCACCGTGTAGGTGTTTTCATCGTTGAACGAGCCCATCGCGCGAGTACCGTAGGAGGCTTTGCCTTCGTTTTCGCGATACCAGCTGTTGGTGGAGACGCCGGAGCGGCCTAGTGGAACCGACAGGTTCACGTAGAACAAGTCCTGGTCGCTTTCGCTCTTGTTGCCGCTGCTGATGTCTGATTCCCAGTTAACGCTGACGCTAACGTAGCGGAACGACTGCGACCATGAGGAAATGACACGCCGACTGTTGTATTCGCTATTCCAGGTCTGGTTGTTGTAGTAACTCAGAGAAAAACGCCCCAGCGTCGAGCTCGACCAGTTGATACCGACGTTGGTGTCATATTTGGTGGGCGAGAAATCGTCGTCACCGTACAGCTCCTCCATTTCACGGTACTTCGGCGTGCCATAGCTGCCCCCGAGCGAAACTCCCAGGCCCCACGGCAATGCATAGCCGAGATCCAGCGTGGTTTTATTGCCGTCGGTCTGCGAAAGGTTATCAATCGAGCCGAGGAAGCCCAGGGAAGCGGACAAATTCTGTGCCGGTACGGCATCGATGTTGGCAGAAAAACCGTAGTAGTGGTTATCTGCCATTACCATGCCAGCGAGAAAATTCATGCGGTTGTTGATAGACCAGCCGTCCGACGCGGCGACAATCCACGGCTGTTCGAAGTGAGTCTCCATGTCCTGCGCACGTCCCACGGCCATCGAAAACCCTGGCGCGCGACCCACATGGTTGCTGCGGAAGGTGCTGGCGGCAACCGTGAAGTGACTTTCGCTACCGTCGATTTCCGTTACCGTGACGTTTAAATCCGTATTGAGGCTGACGATCGGCACATCGCTTAAGGTGAATGGCCCAGCCGGCACCAGCGTAGATAAAATCAGCTGGCCGCCCTGGCGGATATCAACCCGGGCCTGGGCATTACGGGCGATACTGCTCACTTCAATACCGCTACCGCCGCCCGGCTGGAGAGCGCGATCCGGCATCAGCTGCACGCCGTAAATGCCCGGTATACTGAAGCGGCTGTTGGCAACGTTGATCTGCCCGCCCTGTACCATCACGTCGTAGTCGGTAAAGGTGCGCTGAACATAGGTGTAGAGCGATTCGCTTCTAAACGCCGTGCCGCTGCCGTCGCTGATAAACTGCGCGCTGCGCGCAATCCAGTCGCCTGCATTAAAGCCAAACTCAAAGGAGGACTGGAAGCGATCGGATTTATCATCCTCAAAATCATAATGGGTGCCAAACATGGAGTAGTTCAGCATAGCCGCGCGTCCGCCGCGCACATCAGCCACCTGGCGGCCGCTTTCCGGGTTAATTGCCTCTGGCGGGACAACTACCGAAATTTCTTCAATATCCGGTGAAGTGCTCACCGTGGCATTTTTCCAGTACTGATGAATTAACGGACAGGCTCCACGTCTGATTTTTTTATATAGCCCGGCGCCCTCCAGAAATTCACTGTCAACACAGGGGATACCTTCTTCATTAAATTTCACGGGCATAATACCGCGTTTTTTACCGTTAATAAGTACGGTAACATTATGATAGCCCGGCATAAATCGCGGTGCAGCAGCATAATATTCAGCAATAGCCGGATCGAGGCCGCTCTCTTTTAACGCATCGGTATCGAATATCGCTCTTGCCAGCTCCATTGAAGGCGCTGAGACTGGCATTATTTCCGCGCGAATACTTAATGCCACTGCGCTCAGACAAAATGCCAGCACACCTATTCTACCAGGAGAATATATCATGACCACCCCGTCTATTATTATTTTAGTTCTGCAACGTAAGAATCGGCTTTATAGCCAAAACGAGTAGCGGGATACATTTCAATCTTTTTGTCCAGGCCTGATATGTTATTCTCTGGCTTAGCCGTCAGCGTCTGACCAGGCAGAATATAACTCTTATCTAATTTCACCTTTGTTCCGGATGGCAGTAATTTTGCGCTCTGCTCCATGCGGACCACGTAAGGCGTATCATTGACGACCGTCAGACTACCGTTTGCGATCTGCCAGCGCAGATCCTTCCATGGCTCCAGGTTCACCTTGAGACCCGCCGGGCGAATAATCACGGGCAGGTTTTGGCTGAAGACCATTTTAACTTTATTCTGTTCACGCTGCGGAATGGTGGCAAAAATGACGCGTTTTAAATGTTCGGTTTTTAATTTTTCTGCGCTCTCTTTTAAAACAAAGCGCACACGCTGGGTTTTGCCCGCGTCTACACGAACCACCGGCTGGGTGACGATAACGCCGGGTTTTGGATCGTCCGGTAAATCAACAATGCGGGTATACAGCAGCTGGGCGGTATCGTCGGTATTTTTCACATCCATGCTAGCCCCTTGCTCGTCTTCGTTTATTAACAGCAGTGACGTGTCCGGCACCATTCCGGTAGCAAACGTCTGCAAAGACGTAAAAAGACAAGCGCAGAGCAACGCTTTTTTAAAGTGAATCATAATATTAGTCCATTAATACTGCCCCCCTTATTCGGAGAGCAGTGAATTATCAGCAAGGTGATAATTAGAGGTAAACCAGCTCAACGTTGGTTAAACCGTCCAGCGTAACTTCATCAGTAATGCTTAAATCATTAGTTGGGTTAATAGTGGCTTCCACAGCAACCTTAAAGTTAATTTTAGTTTGTGGGGAAAGCGTTCCACCATTAAGTTCTGTTCCAAATGCATAAATTTCGCGATTATCGCTGGCAATTTGCAGATGGTCCATCCCCCTTACGCCCCAGCTGTTACCGCCATCTAAACTCATCATTGGGTAGAGAGCATCGCCAGCATCGTTGGTGTTTGCCCCCTGGGTGCGTGGTATACCTAATGCATAGGCGCCAATGTTTTTACCGTTATACGTTCCCAGACCAAAGGCAAACTGTTTTGCACCACTAAAACTATTAAATTCGACAGATTCAGTTGGGGAAGACGCGTCACGAGCATCGGTAAACTTCACCGCAATGCGCGTATCTTCTTCACACGAAATGGAAATCGGAACTTCTTTCATATCCGTTAGTGGCGTCATACTGGTTGAGTTAAGTGATGCCACTTTCATTGTGCCGAAGTCAGCGATACCGCCACCGCTTGGGAAGGACGGCGTACAGGAAGACGGGAGAATTTTACCGGTCACTTTAATATCAACGCTTTCTGCGGCTGTGGCAGCGTTAACCGACAGCGCTAATACAGAGAGAAGCATTCCTTTTTTCAGAACTGAGTTCATTCTATTTCCTTATAAAGGTGAAAAACAAAAAAAGCCAAATGCAGGCATTTGGCAGAGAATATGTGACATAATAAATATTACCTTTAGCAGAATATCAAACCCAATATTCACGTTCAACGGTAAGAGTTTCTTTTAGGATTTGTGCCCGACCCTTTCATTAATAACCAGGGTTATTGATTTAATTTAAAAATAAATGTTCGCAAATAGAGATGCCAAACCCATTGAAATAACTCAAAAAACATCTTCACCAGACGAGTTAATTAATATTTTTGAGACGTTTATTTAACAGGAGTGACTAAATAGATATGATAATAAAGAAGAGAGAGGCTTTTCGACTGAGAGTAACTCAGGTAGTCAGAAACACCTGTCCCTGCTCCAAAGAGCAAGGGACAGTGGCAACACAGCTTATTTAGTCAGTTCAGCAGTCATGTGTACACGGTTACCTGAGAACGCCTGGGTAATTTTGTAAGATGATGCGCCCGCTTCCTGAGCCTGAGCCGCGATTTTCGCTTCTGCGCCATCGATGGTAGACGCGGTTGCGGTCACGGTCTGCGCAGCGAAAGAACCGAAAGAAGCAGCCAGAGCGATTACAGCGACAAAAGTTTTGATGCTTTTCATGATTTAAACCCTTTCATTAAGTTGTTTAGGTAAGGCACCGTGCCTTGATGAGATAAATACTAGACCTCATCGTGAACAACTAAAAGCGGAAGGATTTGCTATTATCATTCAAAATTATTGATTGACTATTAACCGCTGTGGGTGGGTATAAATTGTCGCCCTTCCCGGCTTACAGAAGCCCACCAGCGTCAGATTGCAGCGCTCCGCCACCTCTACCGCCAGCGTGGTTGCCGCCGACACGGCAAACAGGATCTCTACCCCACACATTGCCGATTTTTGCACCATCTCATAGCTGGCCCGGCTGGACACTAACGCGGCGCCCTGCTGCCACATCTCGCTTTCCTGCGCCCGGCGCCCAAGCAGTTTATCCAGCGCCACGTGGCGGCCAACGTCCTCATGTCCCCCGGCGATATCGCCCGACGGCAGCACCCACGCAGCCGCGTGCGTGCAGCCGCTCAGCTGGCCGATGGGCTGTACGTCGTTGAGATGCGCAAGCGCATGGTTGAGGTGAGCCAGATTAAAGGTCTGCGTAAACGGCAGGGGTGCAACAGGTTTGCCGATATCGTTGAGCTGCTCAACGCCACACACGCCGCAGCCGGTGCGCCCGGCCAGCGCGCGGCGGCGCTCTTTCAATCCCATAAAGCGGCGGCTGGACAGTTCAATTTGTACTTCAAGGCCGTTGCATGCCCGCACCACGTCCATGCCGTAAATCTCCTGTGGCTGTTCGATGATGCCTTCCGAAAGGGAGAACCCTATTGCGAACAGTTCAAGATCTTTCGGCGAAGCCATCATCACCACATGCGAGATGCCGTTGTAAACGAGCGCAACAGGCACTTCTTCCGCCAGATAATCGGGCGTGGCATGGGTAATGTGGGGCGGTCTGTGTACAGACAGTTCCACAATGCCGGCAGGCAGGGATGACGGATGGGGAGCACGGTTTTGTTTAGACACAGCGGTATTCCTGAACAACCACGGAAGCGAGCCTGCTATTGCAGCACAAACCACAGGCGTTACGCATAGTATGGATCAACTTTTCGACAACCATTCTCCTACTCATTTAGAAGGGGTGCAACCTGACGCCCGCTACACCGCTTTAACATGCAGAGCTGTTAATGTGATCGATATCACACTTTATAATCAACATGGTGATAATACGTTCACTTTGTATTAACGCCATTAGAACAGCTGTACCGACATTGTGGTATTCTGATGATATCCCTCGTGGAATTGAGGGATTAACGCAAATTTTTTCCTTTGCGGTCATTCTTCAGCCGCGAAGTCAAAACTACATATGTAAGCAATGTCGAAACAAGGAGTGACCCATGCAGGTCAGCAGAAGGCAGTTCTTTAAGATCTGCGCTGGCGGTATGGCAGGCACCACGGCAGCGGCACTGGGCTTTGCGCCCGGCGTAGCGCTGGCGGAAACGCGGCAGTATAAACTGCTGCGCACCCGTGAAACCCGTAATACCTGTACGTACTGCTCTGTCGGTTGCGGGCTGTTGATGTATAGCCTCGGCGACGGTGCTAAAAACGCCAAAGCGTCTATTTTCCATATCGAAGGCGACCCGGATCATCCGGTCAACCGCGGCGCATTGTGCCCAAAAGGGGCCGGTCTGGTGGACTTTATCCACTCCGAAAGCCGCCTCAAATTCCCTGAATATCGCGCGCCTGGCTCCGACAAATGGCAGCAAATCAGCTGGGAAGAGGCGTTTGACCGCATCGCAAAACATATTAAAGAAGACCGCGATGCCAACTTTGTTGAGAAGAACGCCGACGGCGTCACGGTCAACCGCTGGCTCTCCACCGGGATGCTGTGTGCCTCTGCTTCCAGCAACGAAACCGGTTATTTAACTCAGAAATTCACGCGCGCACTCGGTATGCTCGCGGTCGACAACCAGGCGCGTGTCTGACACGGACCAACGGTAGCAAGTCTTGCTCCAACATTTGGTCGCGGTGCGATGACCAACCACTGGGTCGACATCAAGAACGCCAACCTCATTGTGGTGATGGGCGGTAACGCCGCTGAAGCGCACCCTGTCGGGTTCCGCTGGGCGATGGAAGCCAAAATCCACAACGGTGCGAAACTGATTGTGATCGATCCCCGCTTTACGCGTACTGCGTCAGTGGCGGATTTCTACACCCCTATTCGTTCAGGTACTGACATCACTTTCCTGTCAGGCGTATTGCTGTACCTGATGACCAACGAAAAATATAACCGCGAATACACCGAAGCCTATACCAACGCCAGCCTGATCGTGCGTGAGGATTACCACTTCGAAGATGGCCTGTTCAGCGGTTACGACGCCGAAAAACGCAAATACGACAAAACCAGCTGGAACTACGAGCTGGATGAGAAAGGCTTTGCGAAGCGCGATACCACCCTGCAACACCCGCGCTGCGTGTGGAACCTGCTGAAAGAGCACGTTTCCCGCTACACGCCGGAGGTTGTCGAAAACATCTGCGGTACGCCGAAGGCGGACTTCCTGAAAGTCTGCGAGCTTATCGCCGAAACCAGCGCGAAAGATAAAACCGCGTCGTTCCTGTATGCCCTCGGCTGGACGCAACACTCCATCGGCGCGCAGAACATCCGTACCATGGCGATGGTTCAGCTGCTGCTCGGCAACATGGGGATGGCAGGCGGCGGCGTGAACGCCCTGCGCGGCCACTCCAACATTCAGGGTCTTACCGACCTCGGCCTTCTGTCTCAAAGTCTGCCGGGTTACATGAACCTGCCGAGCGAGAAACAGACCGACCTGCAAACCTACCTGACGGCCAGCACGCCTAAGCCGCTGCTTGAAGGCCAGGTAAACTACTGGGGCAACTATCCGAAGTTCTTCGTCTCGATGATGAAAGCCTTCTTCGGTGACAAAGCAACAGCGGAAAACAGCTGGGGCTTTGACTGGCTGCCGAAGTGGGACAAAGGTTACGACGTTCTGCAGTATTTCGAGATGATGCATCAGGGCAAAGTGAACGGCTATCTGTGCCAGGGCTTTAACCCGGTTGCCTCGTTCCCGAACAAGAACAAGGTTGTTGAGTCTCTGTCGAAACTGAAGTTCCTGGTAACGATTGACCCGCTCAATACCGAGACCTCGACCTTCTGGCAGAACCACGGTGAATCGAACGACGTTGATCCATCGAAGATTCAGACCGAAGTGTTCCGTCTGCCATCAACCTGCTTTGCGGAAGAGAACGGTTCTATCGTCAACTCCGGACGCTGGCTGCAGTGGCACTGGAAAGGTGCGGACGCCCCGGGCATCGCCATGAACGACGGCGAAATCCTGGCCGGTATCTTCTTACGCCTGCGTAAGATGTACGCGGCTGAAGGCGGCGCAAACCCGGAACCGGTTTTGAACATGACCTGGAACTACGCGACGCCGGAAAACCCAGCGCCAGAAGAAGTGGCGATGGAAAGCAACGGTAAGGCGCTGGCGGATATTATCGACCCGGCCACCGGTGCGGTTCTGGCGAAGAAAGGCGATCAGCTCAGCACCTTCGCGCATCTGCGTGACGACGGTACCACCTCCAGCGGCTGTTGGATCTTTGCCGGTAGCTGGACGCCGAAAGGCAACCAGATGGCCAACCGCGATAACGCCGACCCGTCGGGTCTCGGCAATACGCTGGGTTGGGCATGGGCATGGCCGCTCAACCGCCGCATTCTCTATAACCGCGCTTCCGCTGACCCGCAGGGCAACCCGTGGGATCCGAAGCGTCAGTTGCTGAAATGGGACGGCGCAAAATGGGGCGGTGTGGATATTCCGGACTACAGCACTGCCGCACCTGGCAGCGATGTCGGGCCGTTTATCATGCAGCCTGAAGGGATGGGACGCCTGTTTGCTATCGATAAGATGGCGGAAGGGCCGTTCCCGGAACACTACGAGCCGTTTGAGACGCCGCTGGGGACTAACCCGCTGCACCCGAACGTGGTCTCTAACCCGGCAGCCCGTATCTTCAAGGGCGATTTCGAAGCGCTGGGTAAAAAGGACAAGTTCCCGTACGTGGGCACCACTTACCGTCTGACCGAGCACTTCCACTACTGGACCAAGCACGCGCTGCTTAACGCCATCGCGCAGCCGGAACAGTTTGTGGAGATCGGCGAGAAGCTGGCGAACAAGCTCGGCATCGCCCATGGCGACACCGTGAAGGTCTCCTCTAACCGCGGCTATATTAAAGCCAAGGCGGTCGTGACCAAGCGTATTCGCACGCTGAACGTTCACGGTCAGGAGGTGGATACCATCGGCATCCCGATTCACTGGGGTTACGAAGGTGTGGCGAAGAAAGGGTTCATTGCGAATACCCTGACGCCGTTCGTCGGTGATGCGAACACGCAGACGCCGGAGTTTAAGGCCTTCCTCGTGAACGTGGAAAAGGTGTAACGGAGACGACTTATGGCTTATCAATCTCAAGACATTATACGTCGTTCCGCGACAAATAGTTTCACGCCCGCGCCTCAGGCGCGGGACCACCAGCAGGAAGTGGCGAAGCTTATCGACGTAACCACCTGTATTGGCTGTAAAGCCTGTCAGGTGGCCTGTTCAGAGTGGAACGATCTCCGTGACGAAGTGGGTCACAACGTCGGGGTGTACGACAACCCGGCGGACCTGACCGCCAAGTCCTGGACGGTGATGCGTTTCTCCGAAGTGGAGCAGAACGACAAACTGGAATGGCTTATCCGCAAAGACGGCTGTATGCACTGTGCGGATCCGGGCTGCCTGAAGGCGTGTCCGTCAGAAGGGGCTATCATTCAGTATGCCAACGGTATCGTCGACTTCCAGTCCGAGCAGTGCATTGGCTGCGGCTACTGCATCGCGGGCTGCCCGTTCGACGTACCGCGCCTGAACCCGGAAGACAACCGCGTCTACAAATGCACGCTGTGCGTTGACCGCGTCACCGTCGGCCAGGAGCCAGCGTGCGTGAAGACCTGCCCAACCGGCGCTATCCACTTTGGCTCCAAAGAGGATATGAAAACGCTGGCGGCAGAACGCGTGGGCGAGCTGAAAACCCGTGGTTACGACAACGCGGGCCTGTACGATCCGGCCGGGGTCGGCGGTACGCACGTGATGTACGTGCTGCACCACGCCGACAAGCCAAACCTGTACCACGGCCTGCCGGAAAACCCGGAAATCAGTGCCACCGTGAAATTCTGGAAAGGCATCTGGAAACCGCTGGCAGCGGTCGGTTTTGCTGCCACCTTCGCAGCGAGCATCTTCCACTACGTCGGCGTCGGTCCGAACCGCGCGGAAGAGGAAGACGACAACCTGCATGAAGAGAAAGACGAGGTGCGCAAATGAGAAAACGTGACACCATCGTGCGCTACACCGCGCCGGAACGTATCAACCACTGGGTCACCGCCTTCTGCTTCATGCTGGCGGCGATAAGCGGGCTGGGGTTCTTCTTCCCCTCCTTCAACTGGCTGATGCAGATCATGGGGACACCACAGCTGGCGCGTATCCTGCACCCGTTTGTGGGCGTCATCATGTTCGCGTCGTTCATCATCATGTTTTTCCGCTACTGGCACCATAACCTAATCAATCGGGATGATATCTTTTGGGCGAAGAATATTCGTAAGATCGTCGTCAACGAGGAAGTAGGTGACACCGGGCGTTATAACTTCGGCCAGAAATGCGTATTCTGGGCGGCGATTATCTTCCTGGTCCTGTTGCTGGTGAGCGGCGTGATCATCTGGCGTCCGTACTTTGCGCCTGCTTTCTCAATCCCGGTGATCCGATTCGCGCTGATGCTGCATTCATTTGCCGCAGTGGCGTTAATTGTGGTTATCATGGTGCATATTTACGCCGCCCTCTGGGTGAAAGGCACCATTACCGCGATGGTGGAAGGATGGGTAACCAGCACGTGGGCGAAGAAACATCACCCGCGCTGGTACCGTGAGGTCCGCCAGAAACAGGAAAAGTCATCTGAATGAGTATTCGCATAATCCCGCAAGATGAGCTGGGGTCGAGCGAGAAACGCACGGCGGATTATATTCCGCCGTTGTTATTCCCCAGACTCAAGAACCTCTACAACCGCCGCGCAGAGCGTCTGCGCGAGCTGGCAGAGAACAACCCGCTGGGCGATTTTCTGCGTTTTGCCGCGCTGGTCGCCCACGCGCAGGAAGTGGTGCTGTACGACCACCCGCTGCAAATGGATCTGACCGCGCGCATCAAAGAAGCCAATGTGCAGGGCAAGCCGCCGCTGGATATTCACGTCCTGCCTCGCGACAAGCACTGGCACAAGCTGCTGAATTCGCTGATTGCCGAGCTGAAGCCCGAGATGAGCGGCACCGCGCTGGCGGTCATCGAGAATCTGGAAAAAGCGTCCGAGCAGGAGCTGGAAGAGATGGCGAGCGCGCTGTTCGCTTCCGACTTCTCGCTGGTCAGCAGCGACAAAGCACCGTTTATCTGGGCTGCGCTGTCGCTTTACTGGGCGCAAATGGCCAGCCTGATCCCAGGCAAAGCGCGCGCTGAATATGGCGAAGCCCGCCAGTTCTGTCCGGTGTGCGGCTCAATGCCCGTTTCCAGCATGGTGCAAATCGGTACCACTCAGGGGCTGCGCTACCTGCACTGCAACCTGTGTGAAACCGAGTGGCATGTGGTGCGCATCAAGTGCAGCAACTGCGAGCAGACCCGCGATCTGAACTACTGGTCGCTGGAAAACGAAGAAGCGGCGGTAAAAGCCGAAAGCTGCGGTGACTGCGGGACCTACCTGAAGATTCTCTACCAGGAAAAAGACCCGAAAGTTGAAGCGGTCGCTGACGATCTCGCTTCACTGATTCTGGACGCGAAAATGGAGCAGGAGGGCTTTGCCCGCAGCTCTATCAACCCGTTCCTGTTCCCGGGTGAAGGGGAGTAGTCTTCTGTGACAGTGCCGGGCGACGCAAGCTTGCCCGGCCTACAGTTGATAAGGTAAAACCACCCCGGCGATGCCCTGAAAGTCTTTGGTGTTCCGGGTGATTAACGGGCAATTTCTGCTTTGGGCAGTCGCTAAAATAATGGCATCCGGAAGTTTCATGCCATGCTTCTCGCGAAGCATTACGCTTCTTTCTGCTATCTCTCGGGTTACATCAATTATTTCAAAAGCGCCCAGTACCGCCGCTGTCTTCGCTTCATGACCATGTTTGCGTGCTCCCACCATAACTTCCATCCATGTGATTAGACTGATCGCTCGGTGCGATGCTGCGCTTTCGATCGAATTTGCTGCCTCAACGCGATTATTGAAAAGGTCGATCAGAATGTTGGTATCAAACACCGCCATATGTTCCATACCTACCACTCCTCACGCAGCTTACGTTCATACTCAAGCCCATCTTCCTGCTGGTTTCCCCACAGACCCAGCGCATCACGGATAACCGATGAGCTTTGCTGATCGAGATACTGCTCAATTGCTTCACGCAGTAATTCGGCACGAGGTTGGTTACGCAGTTGCTTGAGGTTATCGAGACGCTGAATAACGTCATCCGACAAATCGATCAGGATCCTGCCCATATTAAGCTCCGCCAGTAAACTCATATATCACCTCAGTATATCATTATTGTCCATTTTTAAGGCAACATACGCTTTCTTTCTGTAGGGTTAAAGTACCCGACAAGAGTTTGCCTGGTATTTGCGAGTCGCTTTTCAGATTTTAGTCCTCGACAATTTTCTTATTTTCTTTTGAATCAAACCAGGCTATAAAACTGTACATCCATACAGTTAAAGGGTGTTTTCATGGCACTGGAAAAGGGTATTGAACGGCTGGTTCAAGGATTTATCGCTGCAGGTCGCCCCTCATCGCGTCGACAGACAATTGAGGTACGACGAGCAGGCTATATTGCCAGCACGGAGCTTGCCGGTGAGACCGAAATGCGCGTTCAGGTGGAGACGCTTGTTCTTGAGGGTCATACCATTCGGGTATTTTCACCTCCCAATGCGCCTGAAATATTGCCTGCTGCCATCTACTACCACGGCGGATGTTTTATCAGCGGCGGCTTTGATACCCATGACAACCAGCTCCGTCAGTTAGCCTGCTACGGCAATTGCCGGGTGGTTGCGATTCAGTACAGGCTGGCGCCGGAGCATACCTTTCCCACCGCACATGACGATGCTGAAAGAGGTGCGGATCTGGTCTGGCAATATGCAGACAAATTAGGCGTGGATAAGAACCGGCTCACCCTCTGTGGAGACAGCGCAGGAGGGCATCTGGCGCTGGTTACGGCGCTGCGGCTTAAGGTTAAAGGGCTGTGGCAACCTGCGCAGCTTATTCTTATCTATCCCATGCTCGACGCCACGGCCAGTTTTGAAAGCTATACCCTCAACGGCATGGATTACGTGATTACTCGCGATACTCTGCTGAGCGGCTATGAAATATATCTGGCTGGAGCCGACCGTCTGCATCCTGAAGTTAGCCCGCTGTGGCGAGAAGACTTCAGTGGCCTGCCGGCTGTCCATATCGTAACCGCGGAGTACGATCCGTTATGCGATGAGGGGGAGGCGCTGTTTCAACGCCTCACGGAGCAAGGGGTAACGTGTACCGCTCAGCGATGGCTGGGGGTAATACATGGCTTTTTCCAGCTTGGTGGAATTAGCCAGTCAGCGCGAGACGTTATGCGGGACATCGCCTGGCGGATAAGCTCCGCCCGACGATAGCGCGGAAGAGATTACTCCTCCTCGTTCCCACCCTCTTCATACGCGCCAAAGGGCTTCGCCGGAAGAACGATATAGGTGCCTTCAAACACCGCGCCCGGGGTTTTATCGCCAAACAGTTCAACCTGCATCTGGACGCGGGCTTTGCGGCCGCGTGCCAGACGGTCAAGATCGCCGCCCAGTGAACCCAGATCGGCCACGGCGCTCGGCTTGCCGCTTATCGGTGCGCTATACCGGATGTGAGCGTCGGCAAGAATGATCGTGCCACCCAGATGGCGCTCGCGCAGCATCAGCCAGATCAGCCCCCAGCCGGTGAGCGTGGCCAGTGAGAACAGACTGCCGGCAAACAGCGTGTGGTGCGGGTTCTGATTGCCGGTTTCCGGCATGGTAGTAATAAATTTTTGTCCGGTGTACTGCTGAATACGCACGCCCATTTTTTCGCTGAGCGGAATGTGCTGATACCAGGCTTGCTGCAGCTGTCCGCACCAGTCAGCGCGATGGAGAATATCATCCAGCGTGGCAATGGGTTTGATCATCAAAAAATGACGAATCGGAGTGGTTTGCGGGGTCGTGATTTCCCCCTGATTAACAAAACCGAGCTTGGCGAAGAACTCAACGGCATCTTCGCGGGCGCTACAGGTGACGCGCTTAACGCCTTCCTGACGGGCGACGGATTCCAGGGTCATCGCCATTAGCGTCCCCAGACCTTTGTCCTGAACGGAGGGGTGAACCGCCATAAAGCGAATAGAGGCTTCGTTATCGGCGTTGATATACAAACGCCCGACGGCGACGAGGTTGCCCTCTTCGTCCATCACCATCTGATGGTGGGCCATCGCGTCCCAGGCGTCGCGTTCAGACCCTTTTGGCTGATGTAATGGCTTGCGTAGCATTTCCCAGCGGAACTGGTAATAGGCTTCTAACTCTTCTTCCGTTTGCGGTACTCGAAGGTGATACATAGCTGTACTCTCTCTTGTTACCCGCGGCCACGCCGCCAGTTGGCTCATACCTGGAGCCAGAATGTGACGGGGCCATCGTTCACCAGCGACACCTGCATATCTGCAGCGAATCGTCCGGTTTGCGTATTCATTTCCTGCTGGCGACAACGCTCAACAAAGTATTCATAAAGTGCTTCTGCACGATCCGGCGCGGCACCTTTAGAGAAACTCGGGCGCATGCCGCGCTCGGTATCCGCAGCCAGTGTAAACTGGGAAACCACCAGCACGCTGCCGCCCGCCTGCTGGACGTTCAGGTTCATTTTACCTTCCGCATCGCTGAAAATACGGTAGCCCAGCACGCGCTCACACAAGCGGTTGGCTTTTTGTTCGTCATCATCCTTTTCGACACCTAACAACACCAAAAGTCCTGGGCCAATTTCACCCGTCACCTCTCCCTCCACGGTGACGCTGGCACGGGTTACGCGCTGTATCAATGCAATCATGGTTGGTCTGCTTCTTGTTGTTTTTCAGCTGCTGCTGCTTTTTTAAGTTCGCGGTATACCCCGAGAGTGACAGTTATTTCGGCACCAAGCAAGACGATACACCAGGTCCAGTAGACCCAGACAAACAAAATGGGGATCACCGCCAGCACGCCGTAAATTAGCTGATAGGACGGAAACATGGTGATGTAGAGGGCAAACCCTTTTTTTCCCAGCTCAAAGAGCAACGCCGCCACCAGCGCCCCCACAACCGCATCACGGTTAGGCACGCGCGTGGTAGGCACGACGCTATAGAGCAGCCAGAACGAAAGCCACGACAGGATCAACGGAAAGATGCGAAGCACATTATCAATAACGCCGTTTAAATCACTCGCCCAGCGCAGGGAAAGCAAATAAGAACTGATAGCCAGGCTCGCCCCGGCCAGCAATGGCCCCAGCGTGAGAATCATCCAGTACACGGCAAAGGAATACACCTTTGGCCGTGCCTTTTTACTCCGCCAGATAGTGTTCAGTGCGTTATCAATGGCGTACATCAACAACAGCGCAGTGACGATAAGACCGCATGCCCCCACTGCCGTCATCTTGCTGGAGTTGGCAACAAACTGCTCAATGTAATTCTGGATGACATCCCCGGTTGCAGGGATAAAATTCGCGAAGACAAAATGGCGAAGCTGCAGGCTAACGTCCGCAAACATCGGAAAAGCGGAAAACAGGGCAAAGATAACGGCCACCAGCGGCACTAATGAGAGCAATGACACGTAGGCGAGATTACCCGCCAGCGTGGTCATGTTGTCCTCATCAATGCGGTGCCAGAGCAGTTTCAGCCAGGCCCTCAGCGGGCGAGTATGGTGCGTGGCTTTTTGATGAACGTTTTTTAGCATAACTGCTTCGCAAAGTAGTTTGGTATCGTCTCTTTTCCGGTCACCAGAATTGACGTGATACCCAACTGATTAGCTCCCTCTATATTATCGGCATTGTCGTCGAAAAAGACCGCATCGGCCGCGGTAAAACCTTCTGCCTGGAGAACAGCCTGATAGATTCGGGCTTCAGGTTTACGCATGCCCATCTCCTGCGAGAGATAGATCTTATCTGCCGCGGCCTTAACTTCAGGGTATTCCTCAGGCCAGAACGTCGTGTGCAGACGGTTGGTATTCGACAGTACGACCACCCGATGTCCCTGCTCGCGAAGTTTATGCATGATGTCGATCACGTCCGGTCGTATGGCGACAAATACCGCCTGCCAGCCGTGTGAAAACTGCTCGTAGCTTAACGGTAGATCCATCTCCTGACAGAAACGTTCAGCGAATTCTTCATCGCTGATCTCGCCGCGCTCATGCTGATGGAAGGTCTCGCCCATCGCGAAACTCTGCTTTAATGTCGCCAGCGGGACACGACTAAAATCGCTCCATGCGCCCAGCACCCGATTAAAATCGATATCGACGATTACGTTTCCTAAATCAAAGATATAAAGCATGTTTATCTCCTGCTCGCCGTGGAGAAGTAACTGTAGCGGGAATAAAGAGATTTGACTATGCGCGCGGTCGAAGGTGTGCGATCGATTTTTACGGCGTGTTTTTACGACAGTAGAGCGAGGGGACGTTTGATGCAGCAAAAAGCCAGGCTCCCCGATACTCATCAATCATCAGGCTCAGCTCTCTTCCCGGCGTGCGATAAAAGCCCGGCAGCGTGACGTTGATATCAGCCTCATCCGCCGCATCCGCAAAGGTTTTAACAATACGATCGTTATTTAATACTCGCGCGTTCTGATGATAGCTGTAATGGAAATAGATGGTACGGTTTACTTCTGAAACCGTATGACCAAATAATTTACCGTTAATGATCGCGGTCCCTTCCCGATGCTGCATTCGCCAGGAAACCGTGCCAACAAATCGGTTTTTGCCAATCGTCCATTCCACATCTCCCGTACAACGTATCGGCGTACTCGACAAATGCGAATACGCTAGCCAGCCGCTGGTAACAACAGCCCCCAGAAACGCTACCAGCAAAATAATACGGTTCCGGAACGTCATCATTGTTCATGCGCCCAAAAATAGTGTGTGGTACAAAACGCTGCCGTGTCCCGTCGCGCATCGTTATTACAGACAAACGCCGCGATCCGCTCCGTTTTACTATAACCGGTGAGAAAAACGTATCGTTTTTCGGCACACAGGTTGGGGTAATTGTTTAACAAGCGCAAGTAATGGTCCTGCATATGCTCGTTAGGTGCATAAAAAAGTTGGCAGGCGCCGATTCGGGTACCCGTTGAAAGTGGAATATAGTTGTTAAACGGCATGGCCAGGCGATTCTTATATAACAGTGCCCCGTTGATAAGCCCGATCAGCAAAAGCGCAGTGGTGGTTATTATCAGCCAGGCTGGCCTCTGCATCGTAACACCACCGACTACAGCTGTGTCTTTATGGACGATTACCTGCTCAGAGGTTGGGATAAATACCTCAACTTCTGTTGTTTCGGAAAGCATCAGCCCGCGTCGCGAAATCGTTTTTACCGTCTCGCGCGGTAATCCCACCTCAGCCAAAGCATTGCGTAATGTCAAAATGGCCTGATAAAAGGTATTCGGAGTGGTAACGTCATTGCGCTCCCCCCATCCCACCACCATTAGCTGATTTTGCGAAATAATTTCGCCAGGATGCGTAACGAGATACAGAAAACAGAGATTGGCAGGAAGCTGCAATTGTATCGTGCGCCCGGTAATATGATTCACCAGGGTTTTGTTTTCTGAGTCATACTCGACCAGTTTGTTAATGAGATACAATTTTCCTTTCCTCTGCAATAACAATATTTAACTCTATACATCCAAAAGGCACACGCATATTTAACAACAGTATAGGCCAGAGAGGATTAGGCCGCGACACCATCTTATCTAAGATTAAAAACAAAGCATTATTTTTCAACTTTTTACAGGGCACTTTTCTTAGGTTTACCTCATCTAAAGCGACATAATGAGATTTCATTACACTTCACCAGGCCAAATACTTATATTGAGTCACCACAAGGGAATAGACTGACGTTACGGCAGATTGAGGAAGCGAATTTTTAGCTATTAGTGCTATTCATGAAATTTTCTTACGGTTTTTTTTCTGAAGAATAGTCTTAGATGATTGAGGAATATTCCTGGAGTACTTCGGCCAACTGATGTTTTTTCGCTATGGTTACGGTCTTTCAATATAGATGCCACCAGGAATTTATTTCCCCTGGCCTATTTTTCACAAATGAGACAAGACCGCCATATATGTTTCAACATTGACACATTTGAATGGCAGTGAAATATTGACAATGAAAGTAAGACAGGAGTGGACTGGATGATAACATCGTCGCAAAAAGTTGTCCGCTGTATAAGCTGTGAATTGTCCTGTCAGTTATTTCCAGATAACGCAGTACGATCACAATACTGTGACAACGCCTCGTTCGCCGTTTGGCCGGCTGGTAATCATTTTTTAGAGATTGCAGTAGAAGATAAAATATTGCGAAGAAACAAGAATCACTTATCTCGTGGTTTTATTTTTGTAGACTTTTCGATGTACAACCTTCGCATACTTGCAAATCCACAATGGATTGAACGCCTGGCGATAACTAACATGAATATCGTTATTATCACCGACCGTAAACTGGAGGCGCTGGCTAATTACTTATTCACTCATCGCAGTGAAATAAAGGGAGTTATTTATTCGGACGATAATGACGTTATATTACAGGAAAAAATAAGTCATATTTTTTCCGGGAGACGTGTAAATAGCAGACGAGGAAATATCTTGAATGCTGTCGAATTCATGTTGCTTAACCGATTTATGTCAGGAGTGTGCCTTCAGGAGATTATAAAAACAAACAGTATTGATGTAAAAAAAATTTATGTTCATAAAGTACGGCTAGAGAGGAAGTTAGGTACCCGCATTCATAAAATTCTCGTTTCTATTTTGTAATTTCAACTAATTAATATACCCACATTTAATGGTGTGGAGGATGTTTTACGCCTGAAAGAAAGGGGCAGTTATGCCATATTTAATGAAACACTCACCTGTCGCTGTTGCGATTTCTCTGGCGTTATCGTCAGCGCTATTCACCGTCAATGCTGCGGTAATAGATTTTGCTAATTTACCCGCCTCCGGAGCGGTCACGGATCTGCCTGCAGAAATACAGGCGCTAATACCTGCAACGGCAAATGCGAACTTTAGCAAAAATACCACCGATCCTAACTATGTCTATCAGTACAGCCCGGGTAATATCCCGATCTACGGAGATGGTATTACTCTCGAAGGGCCAGGGGCGGAAGCCTTTGAGCATTCAGTTACCGTTATTCAGAACGCCACGTCCGGCAGTCCGGGGGTGATTTTTGGTGACGATCTGACTATTCGCACCCAGTCAAAAGTGGCGGCCAATAATGGCAGAGATGTCGACGGCATTCGTACGCATGGTATGAACACGCCGGACAACCCGGTGTTTATTATTACCGGCGATCGCACCCATATTTACGTTAATGGCCAAAGCGGTGACGGTATAAATGCCGGGTATAGCTCCTTCAGCCAGGGCTCTCTCGGCTCCGCCAATATTTATGTGGGTGACGATCTCTATATCGAAACTACCGGCAGCACCGGCCGCGGGGTTAGCGCTTATGCTTTGAATGACGCGTCGAAGGCCAAAAATAACGTTATCGTCGGCGATCGTGCACATATTGTTACGCGTGGCACCTACGCCGAGGGGATCCGCACCAACCAGAGCGGCTCATATGTCCGTCTGGGGGATGAGGCAACCATTGAAACGTACGGCGCATCGGCCTACGGCCTGTATGCAGGTTCTGCGTCAAAAATTGAGCTGGGAAAAAACGCAACCATTATTACTGACCAGAATAGCGCCTCCGGCATCTATTCAACCGGTTCATCTACCATCAACCTTGATGAGGGTGCCAGCATCACCACCAACGGCGCCAGCGCGCATGGCGTCTATGCCTACACCGGTGCGGTGAACCTTGGCGATAACGTCACTATTGCGGTAAACAGTAGCGAGAAAAGCAGCAGTTCCGCGCAAGCGCCGCATGGGATGTATGCCTGGTCACGCGGCGTGATAACGATGGAGGGTGGCGCAACCATTACCACCGCTGGCCAGCGCGAAAGCGGCAGTTATGTCATGAACGCTGGCAATGGCGGGATGATTGATGCATCCGCTGGGGGCAAATTCACCCTCAACGGCGATATTCTCTCCGCAGGCGGCATCGCGGCCACCAGCACACTTCCGGCACAAAACAGCACTATTACGCTGACAATGAGTGACAACTCATTGTGGAACGGGGCGTCCTTCATTGAGAGCAATGCCGCAGGCAGCGGTACCATCGCACTTACGATGAATGATGCCGTGTGGAATATGCGCGACAGTTCCACGCTGACCAGCCTGACGCTGAATGCGGGCGGCACGATTAATTTCCAGCATCCTGAAGATGAAGCATGGCAAACCCTGACCATCAACGATGATTACATCGGCAACGGCGGCAAGCTGGTTTTCAATACCGTGCTGTTTGACGATACCTCTGAAACGGACAAGCTGATCGTCGAAGGGAATACTTCCGGTCATACCGGGGTGGAAGTGAACAACATTGGCGGTACCGGCGCACAAACCGTAGAAGGGATTGAGATTGTCAGCGTTGGCGGTAACTCTGATGGGACGTTTGAGAAGGCCAGCCGTATCGTGGCAGGGGGTTATGACTATAACGTTGTGCAAAAAGGGAAAAACTGGTTCCTGACCAGCCTGGTTGAACCCGTTGACCCACCGGAAGACCCGGTAGACCCACCAGTTGACCCTGTTGACCCGCCAGTTGACCCGGTAGATCCACCTGTCGACCCTGTTGACCCACCGGTTGATCCGGTAATTCCGCCGGTCGACCCCGTAGACCCACCGGTTGACCCGGTTGTTCCGCCGCAGGAACCGGTACCGCCCGTTGCACCACCGAAAAGCGAGCACCAGTATCGCCCGGAATTTGGCAGCTATCTGGCGAACAGCTATGCGGCAAATACGCTGTTTATGACCCGCCTGCACGATCGTCTGGGTGAAACACAGTACACCGACATCCTCACGGGTGAGCAAAAAGTGACAAGCCTTTGGATGCGTAACGTCGGCGGCCATACGCGGTTTAAAGACGGCAGTGGCCAGTTAAAAACCACAGCCAATCGCTATGTACTCCAGATGGGAGGAGATGTGGCGCAATGGAGTTCCGACGGACTGGATCGCTGGCATCTTGGCCTGATGGCCGGCTATGGCAACAGCCAGAGCCGGAGCGTTTCCAGCCTGACCGGATACCACTCGCGTGGCGAAGTTAATGGCTATAGCGTAGGCCTGTATGGAACCTGGTACGCAAACGAAGCGGATAAAAGCGGTACCTACGTTGATAGCTGGATGCTGTATAACTGGTTCGATAACAAGGTGATGGGGCAGGATCAGGCCACTGAGAATTATCGCTCAAGTGGGGTGACCGCCTCTGTCGAAGCGGGATATAGCTTCAAGGTGGGCGAAAGCGAGCGTGACAGCTACTGGCTCCAGCCAAAAGCGCAGGTGGTGTGGATGGACGTGCAGGCTGACGACCATCGCGAACGCAACGGCACGCGGGTGAAAGACGAAACCCAAGGAAACCTGATGACACGTCTCGGCGTGAAGGCCTACATCAGCGGGCATAACGCGATTGACGACGGTAAATCCCGTACCTTCCAGCCGTTTATTGAGGCGAACTGGATCCACAATACTCAGACCACGCGCATCCGCATGGATGATGTCAGCAACGAGATGCGCGGTACGCGCAATATCGGTGAACTTAAAACGGGTGTGGAGGGACAAATTACGCCGCAACTGAGCGTCTGGGGCAACGTGGCTCAGCAGGTAGGTGATAAAGGCTTCAGCGATACGCAGGGAATGCTGGGGGTGAAATACAGCTTCAAATAACAACAAAAAAGCCGCTGATTTCTCAGCGGCTTTTTTTAATACGAATTAACCGTATTAGTCTTCTTTCGGACCGCGCATCGCACGTTTACGATCGTTTTCGGTCAGGTGACGTTTACGGATACGAATTGACTGTGGAGTCACTTCTACCAGTTCGTCATCATCGATGAATTCCAGAGCCTGCTCCAGAGTCATCTTGATCGGTGGAACCAGAACCGTTGCTTCGTCAGTACCGGACGCACGCATGTTGGTCAGTTTCTTACCGGTCAGGCAGTTTACGGTCAGGTCGTTAGAACGACTGTGAATACCGATGATCTGGCCTTCATACACTTCAGCACCGTGACCCAGGAACAGCTTACCGCGATCCTGCAGACCGAACAGCGCAAACGCAACCGCTTTACCCTGACCGTTGGAGATCAGCACGCCGTTGTTACGCTGGCCCACTTCGCCCGGACGAACGTCGTCGTAGTGGCTGAAGGTGGAGTACAGCAGACCGGTACCGGAGGTCATGGTCATGAACTCTGAACGGAAGCCGATCAGACCACGGCTTGGGATCACGTAGTCGAGACGTACGCGGCCTTTGCCGTCTGGATTCATGTTTTTCAGGTCACCTTTACGCTCACCCAGTGCCTGCATCACAGAACCCTGGTGCTGCTCTTCAACGTCCAGCGTTACGTTTTCGAATGGCTCTTGTTTACGGCCATCGATCTCGCGGAAGATTACTTTCGGACGGGAAACCGCCATTTCGAAACCTTCACGACGCATGTTCTCAATCAGAACAGACAGGTGCAGCTCACCACGACCAGAAACACGGAATGCGTCTGCATCCGGAGTTTCTTCAACGCGCAGCGCAACGTTGTGCACCAACTCTTTGTTCAGGCGGTCAAGGATCTGACGAGAGGTAACGAACTTACCTTCTTTACCACAGAACGGAGAGGTGTTGACGTTGAAGAACATGGTTACGGTTGGTTCATCAACGGACAGGGCTGGCAGCGCTTCGACGTTCTGCGGATCGCAGATGGTGTCGGAGATGTTCAGCTCACCCAGACCGGTGATAGCGATGATATCGCCCGCTTCCGCAACGTCACTCTCGATACGCTCAAGGCCCAGGTGAGTCAGCACTTTACCCACTTTACCGTTACGGGTTTTGCCTTCGCTATCGATGATAGTGACCTGCTGGTTAGGCTTCACTTTACCGCGCTTGATACGACCAATGCCGATTACACCAACATAGTTGTTGTAATCGAGCTGAGAGATCTGCATCTGCAGGGTACCGTCGAGATCGACGTTTGGCGCAGGAACACGGTCAACAATCGCCTGGTACAGCGGGGTCATGTCTTCGGCCATGTCTTCGTGGTCCAGACCTGCGATACCGTTCAGCGCAGAAGCGTAAACGATAGGGAAGTCCAGCTGCTCGTCAGTCGCGTCGAGGTTAACGAACAGGTCGAATACCTGGTCCACAACCCAGTCAGGACGCGCGCCAGGACGGTCAACTTTGTTAATAACAACGATTGGCTTCAGACCATGGGCAAATGCTTTTTTGGTCACGAAGCGCGTCTGTGGCATTGGGCCATCCATTGCGTCAACGACCAGCAGAACGGAGTCTACCATGGACATTACACGTTCAACTTCACCACCGAAGTCGGCGTGCCCTGGGGTATCAACGATGTTGATACGGTAGTCATTCCATTTAATCGCGGTGTTTTTCGCGAGGATGGTAATCCCACGCTCTTTCTCCAAATCGTTGGAGTCCATCACGCGTTCTTGGGTTTCGGCACGAGCATCAAACGTACCGGATTGCTGCAGCAGCTTATCAACCAGGGTAGTTTTACCATGGTCAACGTGCGCGATGATGGCGATGTTACGCAAATTTTCGATCACAACTTTGCCTCAGGCATTTAGAAATAGCGCGTTATTGTACACGGATTAATCGCACTACAAAACAGGATCACAAACATCCCCCGCAAACAAGTATTGCAGAGATGCTTTGTGATCGCTTTCACGGAGCGGTAAAAGGGCACTTTAACGTAAATTGCACCAATATGGTGCTCAATGTTCACATTGAAGCACTATATTGGTGCAACAAATCCATTGTGGTGCAGCCCTTTTGCACTATGGTGCGCATGATAACGCCTTTTGGGGGTGTTTTAAAAGTTGGCACAGATTTCGCTTTATAAAAAATACATGGCAACAGCCAGTACAAACAGAAATTGAAGACCTCGTTACCACGACGACAATGACCAATCTGGAGAGTTAAGTATGTCCGCTGAACACGTTTTGACGATGCTGAACGAACATGAAGTGAAGTTTGTTGATCTGCGCTTCACCGATACCAAAGGTAAAGAACAGCACGTCACAATCCCTGCTCATCAGGTGAACGCCGAATTCTTTGAAGAAGGCAAAATGTTTGACGGCTCCTCCATTGGTGGCTGGAAAGGCATTAACGAATCTGACATGGTTCTGATGCCAGATGCGACCACTGCGCTCATTGACCCGTTCTTCGAAGAACCAACCCTGATCATCCGTTGCGACATCCTCGAGCCAGGCACCCTGCAGGGCTACGACCGCGACCCACGTTCTATCGCGAAACGCGCTGAAGAGTACCTGCGTTCTACCGGCATCGCAGACACCGTTCTGTTCGGGCCAGAGCCAGAGTTCTTCCTGTTTGACGACATCCGTTTCGGCGCTTCAATTTCTGGTTCCCACGTGGCTATCGATGACATCGAAGGCGCATGGAACTCTTCCACCAAATACGAAGGTGGTAACAAAGGTCACCGTCCTGGCGTGAAAGGCGGTTACTTCCCGGTTCCTCCGGTCGATTCTTCACAGGACATCCGTTCTACCATGTGTCTGATCATGGAAGAGATGGGCCTGGTTGTTGAAGCACATCACCACGAAGTGGCGACTGCTGGCCAGAACGAAATCGCTACCCGCTTCAACACTATGACCAAAAAAGCGGATGAGATTCAGATCTACAAATACGTTGTGCACAACGTTGCGCACCGTTTCGGTAAAACCGCGACCTTCATGCCAAAACCAATGTTTGGCGACAACGGTTCCGGTATGCACTGCCACATGTCTCTGTCCAAGAACGGTACCAACCTGTTCTCTGGCGACAAGTATGCCGGTCTGTCTGAGCAGGCGCTGCACTACATCGGTGGTGTTATCAAACACGCTAAAGCGATCAACGCCCTGGCGAACCCAACCACTAACTCCTACAAGCGTCTGGTCCCGGGCTACGAAGCGCCAGTGATGCTGGCCTACTCTGCACGTAACCGTTCTGCTTCTATCCGTATCCCGGTTGTTGCGTCTCCGAAAGCGCGTCGTATCGAAGTACGCTTCCCGGATCCAGCGGCTAACCCATACCTGTGCTTCGCAGCACTGCTGATGGCGGGTCTGGACGGTATCAAGAACAAGATCCACCCAGGCGAAGCGATGGACAAAAACCTGTATGACCTGCCGCCAGAAGAAGCGAAAGAGATCCCACAGGTTGCTGGCTCTCTGGAAGAAGCCCTGCAGGCGCTGGACGCAGACCGTGAGTTCCTGACTGCCGGTGGCGTGTTCACTGATGAAGCGATCGACGCTTACATCGCTCTGCGTATTGAAGAGAACGACCGTGTGCGTATGACTCCACACCCGGTTGAGTTCGAGCTGTACTACAGCGTTTAATAAAGTTGTTTTACCCGGCGTGACAAGCGCCGGGAGTAGTTGCCGTGGAAACTTTTAGCCCATCTCCGGATGGGCTTTTTTCTCCACCAACAATCTGATCTCACGCGCTTTTTACGCCGAAAACGCTATACTGCACTAAATTAGTGCAAACAACTCCAGGAGACTGCTGAATGGCAACTGGCACGCTGCCCGATGCTGGGCAGATCCTCAATTCTTTGATTAACAGCATCTTGCTGGTCGATGACGAGCTGGCCGTTCATTACGCCAACCCGGCGGCGCAGCAATTGCTTGCCCAAAGCGCACGTAAACTGTTCGGCACCCCGCTTCCGGAATTACTGAGCTATTTTTCGCTGAATATTGGCCTGATGCAGGAAAGTTTGCAGGCTGGTCAGGGGTTCACGGATAACGAAGTGACGCTGGTTATCGACGGGCGCTCGCATATCCTGTCGCTGACCGCGCAACGTCTTCCCGAAGGCATGATCCTGCTTGAAATGGCGCCGATGGATAATCAGCGTCGACTGAGTCAGGAGCAGCTTCAGCATGCGCAGCAAATTGCTGCCCGAGACCTGGTGCGTGGTCTGGCGCATGAAATCAAAAATCCGTTGGGTGGGTTACGCGGCGCAGCGCAGCTTCTGACCAAGGCGCTGCCCGACCCTGCGCTTGCGGAGTACACCAACGTCATCATTGAGCAGGCGGACCGACTGCGTAATCTGGTTGACCGTCTTCTCGGGCCGCAGCAGCCGGGAATGCATGTCACAGAAAGCATTCATAAAGTGGCTGAACGGGTGGTGAAGCTTGTCTCGATGGAGTTGCCGGAGAACGTCACGCTGGTACGTGATTACGACCCAAGCCTGCCGGAACTGGCGCATGACCCGGATCAGATTGAGCAGGTCCTGTTGAACATTGTGCGCAACGCGCTGCAGGCGCTGGGGCCGGAAGGGGGCGAGATTATTTTACGTACCCGCACCGCCTTCCAGCTCACGTTACACGGCGTGCGCTATCGACTGGCGGCCCGAATCGACGTCGAGGATAACGGGCCCGGTATTCCATCGCATCTGCAGGACACCCTGTTCTATCCGATGGTAAGCGGTCGCGAAGGCGGGACCGGCCTGGGCTTATCCATTGCCCGCAGTTTGATCGATCAACACTCTGGAAAAATTGAATTTACCAGTTGGCCGGGACATACCGAGTTTTCGGTTTTCCTGCCGATTAAAAAATAAAGGTGACGTTTATGCAACGAGGGATAGTCTGGGTAGTCGATGACGATAGCTCCATCCGTTGGGTGCTTGAACGCGCGCTCACAGGGGCAGGATTAAGCTGCACGACGTTTGAGAGCGGCAGCGAAGTGCTCGACGCACTCACCACCAAAACGCCGGACGTTCTGCTTTCGGATATTCGCATGCCGGGCATGGACGGGCTTGCGCTTTTAAAGCAGATCAAACAACGCCACCCTATGCTTCCGGTCATCATAATGACGGCACACTCCGATCTGGATGCCGCAGTGAGCGCCTATCAGCAAGGGGCGTTCGATTACCTGCCCAAACCGTTTGATATCGACGAAGCGGTGGCGCTGGTTGAGCGCGCGATTAGCCATTATCAGGAGCAGCAACAGCCGCGCCACGCGCCCGATTTTGGGCCAACGACTGACATAATCGGCGAAGCGCCGGCGATGCAGGATGTGTTTCGCATTATTGGCCGGTTATCCCGTTCGTCCATCAGCGTATTGATTAACGGTGAATCGGGAACCGGTAAAGAGCTAGTGGCACATGCATTGCACCGCCACAGCCCGCGGGCAAAAGCACCGTTTATCGCCCTGAATATGGCAGCAATCCCGAAGGATTTGATTGAGTCCGAACTGTTTGGCCATGAAAAAGGGGCGTTTACCGGCGCAAATACCATTCGCCAGGGGCGTTTCGAACAGGCTGATGGCGGCACGCTATTCCTGGATGAGATCGGCGATATGCCGCTGGATGTCCAGACCCGCCTGCTGCGCGTACTGGCCGATGGGCAGTTTTATCGCGTGGGCGGCTATGCACCGGTGAAGGTGGATGTGCGCATTATCGCCGCAACCCATCAGAACCTGGAGCAACGCGTGCAGGAGGGAAAATTCCGTGAGGATTTATTCCATCGCCTGAACGTCATTCGCGTTCATCTGCCACCGCTGCGTGAACGTCGTGAAGATATCCCCCGCCTGGCGCGTCATTTTCTGCAGGTGGCCGCCCGGGAACTGGGTGTGGAAGCCAAGCAACTTCACCCGGAAACCGATGCCGCCCTCACCCGCCTTGCGTGGCCGGGCAACGTGCGTCAGCTGGAAAATACCTGCCGCTGGTTAACCGTGATGGCTGCCGGGCAGGAAGTGCTGATTCAGGATTTACCGGCTGAGCTGTTTGAAGCGACCGCGCCTGAAAGCAGTACTGGTCACGCGCTGCCGGACAGCTGGGCGACGCTGCTGGCACAGTGGGCCGACCGCGCGCTGCGTTCCGGTCATCAAAACTTGTTGTCTGAAGCTCAGCCAGAGATGGAGCGTACGCTGTTAACTACCGCGCTTCGTCATACGCAGGGTCATAAGCAGGAGGCCGCTCGCCTGTTGGGATGGGGACGTAATACTCTGACGCGCAAGCTTAAAGAGTTGGGAATGGAGTGATCTTACGCCGCTGTGTAAAGGTTATTAATTGAGCGCAAATTGCCGTTATTTTGCGCTTTACTGTTCCGTTGAGTTTTGTATGATCGTGCCCGGAAATTGGGGGTGAACATCATGCTGGAAACATTAGTGAATATGCTCTCTAGCGGAGCCGCTGAAAGCCACACGCCACAAACAGCCGTTGCGGCTATGTTGTGTGCGGCGCTGGTTGGGCTGTTTAGCTAGCGGGGTTGAATGTAAAAGCCGGGTGGCGACTTCGCCTTACCCGGCCTACGTTTCGTGCTGTTGGCAATGCGGCTTAAATCACCCGCGAGAACTGCTGCAAACGCGCTTTCTGACGCAAATACGCGTCGAAGCACATGCAGATATTACGGATCAACAGACGCCCTTTCGGCGTGACCTCAACCCCACTCTCCGATACATCCACCAGCCCGTCTTTCGCCAGCGGTGCCAGGAGCTTCAGGTCTTCAGCGAAATAATCGCTGAAGTGCAGACCCCACTGCGACTCAACGTCGCTGAAATCGAGACGGAAGTTGCAGATAAGCGCCTTAATCACATCACGACGGATGCAGTCGTCACGCGTTAACGCAATGCCGCGCCATAGCGCGTTGCCCGTATCATCAACCTGCTGGTAGTACAGCTTCAGCTCTTTCTGGTTCTGCGCGTAACAGTCGCCAATCATGCTGATGGCAGAGACCCCCATCCCCAGTAAATCGGTATCGCCCTGGGTCGTGTAACCCTGGAAGTTACGGTGCAATACCCCTTCACGCTGGGCAATCGCCAGTTCGTCATCCGGACGGGCAAAGTGATCCATACCGATAAACTGATAACCGGTCTCGGTCAGCGAAGTAATAGTTTCCTGCAGGATATCCAGCTTCTGTTGAGCAGAAGGCAGATCGGCATCTTTGATTTTACGCTGAGCGGCAAAGAGCGTCGGCAAATGCGCATAGTTAAAGACGCTCAGGCGATCAGGGTTTAGTTCGGCCACGCGTTTCAGCGTGAAGGCGAAGCTTTCCGGCGTCTGCTTTGGCAGGCCGTAAATCAGGTCAATATTGGTCGATGTAAAACCGATCTCACGCGCGTGGTTGAGTAAAGCAAAGATAAATTCTTCATCCTGCTCGCGGTTCACCAGGCGCTGGACCTCTTTGTTGAAGTCCTGCACGCCCATACTCAGACGATTGAAGCCTTCGGCGCGTAAATGATCCAGCACATCCAGCTCAATTTCACGCGGATCGACCTCGATCGAGATTTCAGCATCATCGTTAAAATCGAAGTGGCTTCGTAAAAGCGTCATCAAACGGCTGATCTGCGCTTTATTCAGATAGGTTGGCGTGCCGCCACCCCAGTGAAGCTGGCTGACGTGACGGCCAGCAAACAGCGGCGCGCGATGCACAATTTCTTGCTCGAGCGCATCAAGATATTGGTCGGCCTTGTGCTGCTGACGGGTAACGATTTTATTGCAGCCGCAGAAATAGCAGAGCTTGTGGCAGAACGGAATATGGACATAGAGAGACAGCGGACGCTCAGGATAGCGCGCGACAGCCTGCTGAAAATCATCCTCACCGAAGGCATCGGAGAACTCCAGCGCAGTGGGGTATGACGTATAACGCGGCCCGGAATAGTTATATTTCTGGATTAGGGCCAAATCCCAGTCGATAGATGGTACAGACATGCTCACTCCTTCCGTTGGTGTCGCGTTCGTATACGGCGGCCCGTTCTGACCCCATTGCGGGCCATCACCCGGGTGCGCAGCCACTTCTGTCGCCGCGACAACCGCCGTAGTTTAACGAATAACCACACCAGATAACATATAACCGGAAGGGTTATAAGCAGGACTATCGTGCCTGCCGGGTGCAAATGTTAGTTTCCACCCTTCAGAAGACGCATCATATCTTCCTGCTTTTCGTCTTCTTCTTCATCTTCGTCATCGTCGTATGACAGGCCCAGCTTCTGCATCAGTTCATCGATGCGATCCAGTTTGGCATCAACCCATGACTGCTCTTCGGCGGTCAGGGTTTCACCCGCTTCAAGACGTTCCAGCAGCGCATCCAGGCGCTCATCGTTCTCCAGCAAATCCAGCTCAGCCTGCGGTGAAAGCATAGGTTTCTCGCTCTTTGGTTTGTGCTGCTTAGTGACCGGGGTGTCTGTCACGCCCAGTGGAATGGGAGTTTTACTGCCGATACGAGGATCTTTCTGCTGTTTGCCTTTTGCAGAAGTGCCCGCTGCACCAACGCCGCTGGCACGGCTACCCGCAGCATGACCGCGATGTTTTTTATCGCGTTTACGATCGCGCGCTTCCTGGTTCAATTCTTCGCGCGTTTTGCGGCGTGCTTTTGCAGGGCGTTTCGCGCCTGCAGCGGAGGTTGGTTTTTTCATAATGTTTTATCTTTAAGTCGTTTTCTTCAGTATAGAATTGCGGCGAAATCTAGCAGAAAGCAAGCAAAGAAAAAAGGCGACAGAGCAATCTGTCGCCTTTTTTCCTGACTCACAACCCTTAGCGGGTCAGACATTCCATGTTTGCCAACAACAAACCCTGTTTATCCCTTGGCTAATACCGTCCGTGATACGGTTCCATTTCCTGTTTAAACGCCTCCAGGCGCTGGTCATCCTGACAATCCTGCGTCTTCGCCTCCTGGCGCTCCTGACCCTAATCCTTAAGTCGATATCCTGTTGGCTTCCTCGCCCTGACGCACACTTTACCTTGTTCCGTTAAACTAACAAGCAACGAAACGGTACTAAAAGGAATTTTCAGACAATTACCCGGAAATAAGCTTATGATTTAAAACAGTTTGGCTTTTTTAACGCCTGCGAATTCTCTGAAATCTCTCATAGCTTCTCTGGCCGATCTCTCACACCGGTTAGGGCTTTCGCCTACAGGTCATAGCAATGAGAAAAGCCTTTTGCCTGCATTCGGGTATAATCCCCCTCAGATTACGATTTTGGAGACGACCACGTGACTACCTGGAACTACCAACAGACGCATTTTGTCACCAGTGCGCCCGATATTCGCCACCTTCCTTCTGATACCGGTATTGAAGTGGCATTTGCTGGCCGCTCCAATGCGGGGAAATCCAGCGCCCTGAATACGCTGACCAATCAGAAGAGCCTGGCCCGTACCTCAAAAACACCTGGCCGTACCCAGCTGATCAACCTGTTTGAAGTCGCAGAGGGCAAACGCCTGGTCGACTTACCGGGCTACGGCTACGCGCAAGTACCGGAAGAGATGAAAATCAAGTGGCAGCGTGCGCTGGGCGAATACCTAGAAAAACGCCTGTGCCTGAAAGGTCTGGTGGTGCTGATGGATATTCGTCATCCCCTGAAAGATCTGGATCAGCAGATGATCGACTGGGCGGTATCAAGCGATATCGCCGTGCTGGTGCTGCTAACGAAAGCCGATAAGCTGGCAAGCGGCGCGCGTAAAGCGCAGGTGAATATGGTTCGCGAAGCGGTGCTGGCATTCAACGGTGATGTGCAGGTTGAGCCATTCTCCTCGCTCAAAAAGCAGGGCGTTGACAAGCTGCGTCAGAAGCTCGACACCTGGTTTAGCGAGCTGGAACCCGCGACGGAAGCGGAAGAAGAGTAATACCGAGCGCGGCGATGGCCGCGCTTTTTTTTGCCTGAAGTTTTCTTTGCCACAATAAAAAACGCCCCAGTCATTACTGACTGGGGCGGCTAAAATATTCAGCCAAATCCGATTACGTGAAGTAAAAGGTCTGAAAGATAGAACATCTTACCTCTGTACCCTACGCCGATAACTCTACCCCTTTTTGTTCTGCAGAAAAAGCACTTTTTGTAGTTTTTTTTCATTCTTTACATAGGGAATTCTAATGATCGTCACAAAACGCGCGTTGTTATGTTGCAAACTTACATAAAAAGCGCGTTATGCGAAGAACCGTTAGTGAGCCTGATCCCAGTTTTCACCACTTCCCACTTCCACCAGCAACGGCACGTCAAGCGTCATGCTGCTTTCCATCAGTTCATGGATCTTCTTCGACACAGCGTCGAGATCGTCTTTGTGCACTTCAAATACCAGTTCATCGTGTACCTGCATGATCATTTTCACGCGAGGCTTCTCTTTTTCCAGCCAGGCATCAACGGCGATCATTGCACGCTTAATAATGTCCGCCGCGGTACCCTGCATCGGGGCGTTGATCGCCGCACGCTCTGCGCCAGCGCGACGCGCCGCGTTGCTGGATTTGATGTCTGGCAAGTAGAGACGGCGGCCATCCAGGGTTTCGACGTAACCTTTTTCCTTCGCCTGCGCGCGGGTGCGTTCCATATAGTCCAGCACGCCCGGATAACGCTCGAAGTAGAGATCCATATACTTTTGCGATTCTTTGCGTGGAATATTGAGCTGCCGCGAAAGACCAAACGCGCTCATGCCGTAAATTAAACCGAAGTTGATCGCTTTAGCGCTGCGGCGCTGTTCGTTCGTCACGCTGTCCAGCGGTAAGCCGAAGACTTCCGCCGCGGTTGCACGGTGGATATCCTTCCCTTCAGCAAACGCGGTCAGCAAACCTTTGTCGCGGGAGAGATGCGCCATAATACGCAGCTCAATTTGCGAGTAGTCAGCCGAGACAATCAGGTAGTCATCGGGCGCAATAAAAGCCTGACGAATACGGCGGCCTTCTTCGTTACGTACCGGGATGTTCTGCAGGTTTGGATCGGTTGACGAAAGACGACCCGTCGCCGCTACAGCCTGATGATATGAGGTATGCACGCGGCCTGTTTTCGGGTTGATCATCAGCGGGAGCTTATCGGTGTAGGTAGACTTCAGCTTCGCGAGACCACGGTACTCCAGAATCACTTTTGGCAGCGGGTAATCCAGCGCCAGCTCTTCAAGCACCTCTTCAGAGGTTGAAGGCGCGCCGCCAGGGGTTTTCTTCAGCGGTTTGATGCCCTGTTTTTCAAACAGGATGGTTTGCAGCTGTTTCGGTGAAGAGAGGTTAAACGGCTCACCTGCAAGCTCATGCGCTTTTTGCTCAAGCTCGGTCAAACGCTGCGCCAGCTCCCCGGAGTGGTTATGCAGCACCGTTGGATCGATCTTCACGCCGTTACGTTCAATGCGTGACAGCACGGGTACCAGCGGCATCTCGATATGCTGGAACACGTTCAGCGGTCCTTCTTGCTTTTGCAGTTTTGGCCACATCTTCAAGTGCAGCTGCAGCGTGACATCAGCGTCTTCCGCCGCGTAGCGCCCCGCTTCTTCAAGAGCAATCTGGTTAAAGGTGAGCTGATTTTTTCCTTTACCGGCAATCTCTTCAAAGGTGATCGTTTTGTGCTTGAGCCAGCGGTCAGATAAGGAATCCATATCATGACGGCCCGCGACGCTGTCCAGAATGTAGGATTCAAGCATGGTGTCGAAGGCAATCCCGCGCAGTTCAATGCCGTAGTTCTGCAGAATGCCGCGGTCGTACTTGAGGTTTTGCCCGACCTTGAGCGCCTTCTCATCTTCCAGGATCGGCTTCAGCAGTTCAAGCACGCGCTCACGGGAGAGCTGTTCCGGCGCATCCAGGTAATCGTGCGCCACAGGAACGTAGGCGGCAATACCCGGCTCTGTCGCAAATGACAGGCCCACCATATTGGCAGAGATGTTATCGAGACTGTCGGTTTCGGTATCAAAGGCAAAGACAGGAGCCTTTTTCAGCTTCTCGATCCAGGCAATCAGCTGCGATTCTTCAAGAATGGTTTCATAATTGTCGAAGGAAAGCGCCACGGCTTCTTCTTCCGCCTGCTCTTCTGCATCAACAACAATTGTCTCTTTCGGCTTTGCAGCCGGTTTAGCCCCTTTTGCCTGCAGCCATTTACCGGCTTCTACGTCTGTGGTCCAGCGCTTAAATTCGTATTTCTTAAACAGGCTCAGCAGTTCGTCAGCGGAAGGCTGTTGTACCTCCAGCTGTTCACAGCCCAGTTCCAGTTCGACATCGGTTTTGATGGTTGCCAGCTTATAAGAGAGATAAGCCACCTCTTTGTTCTCTTCCAGTTTTCCGGCCATGGTTTTTGCACCACGGAAGGTGAGCGCGGCGATTTTATCCGATTCCGCGTATAGCGTATCCAGCCCGCCCAGCCCCTGCAGCAGCGCTTGCGCAGTTTTTTCACCAACGCCCGGGACGCCAGGGATGTTATCCGAGGAGTCCCCCATCAACGCGAGGAAGTCGATAATCAGTTCAGGCGGCACGCCATACTTTGTGACCACCTCTTCAGGCCCCAGAATCGTGTTAGTCATGGTGTTTATCAGGGTGATACCCGGCGTCACCAGCTGTGCCATATCTTTATCACCGGTGCTGATCAGTACCGGTCGGCCCATTTTTTCAGCTTCACGCGCCAGCGTGCCGATGACGTCATCGGCTTCGACGCCAGAGACGGCCAGCAGCGGCAGGCCCATCGCCTTCACCATGGCGTGCAGCGGCTCAATCTGCGCACGCAGATCGTCAGGCATTGGCGGACGGTGAGATTTGTAATGCTCAAATAACTCGTCGCGGAACGTTTTGCCTTTCGCATCAAAAACGACTGCCGCATGGGTTGGCTGATACTGAAGGATCAGGCTGCGCAGCATATTCAGCACGCCGTACATTGCGCCGGTAGGTTCCCCTGCGCTATTGGTCAGAGGAGGAAACGCATGGTACGCCCGATACAGGTAAGAAGAGCCATCGACGAGAATAAGAGGGTTTTCTGGGATCTGAACCATAATGTCCGTGCCTTTAATCAATTTATGCGTAAAGGATGCCACAGAAGGATGAAAACATCAGTTATTAGCGCCAGATACAGGAAAAGATTTTGCGATCGTGAGGATCGCTCGCAAAAATAAAACTGTGGATAAGTTTGTGCATATTTTCACTTCATATGAATAACAGACGCTAAAAATATATATACCTGAATATTTAGATCTTATTTATCATGCCATTACGTTACTAGATCTACTCTATATGGCCAACTGATGGCAATTTAGTCTATGTGGATATAAGCCTTGATTAGCGTAGAATCACAGAGAAATCTTCTGCAGCAGGGTAAAAGCCACCGGCTCCTCACCTGAAAGCGCCATTACTCTGTCTGTTTTCTGGTAGAATCAGCGCCCAGCGCCGAATAGCCGGCCGCTCACTTACAGCTAACCACTTGAAAAAGCTCATCATGCCGAGATTGCTCGCTGCAATAATATTACTGTTAAGCATCATTTTAACTATCCTGGTGACTGTCGCCTGTTCTGTGCCGATCATTGTCGCCGGGATCATTAAACTGCTGCTGCCTGTACCTGTGGTGTGGCGAGCCGTATCCGCATTTTGTAATTTTATGATGTACTGCTGGTGCGAAGGACTGGCGATCCTGCTGTGCCTGAACCCGCATCTGAAATGGGATATTAAAGGGCTGGAGAGCCTCAACAAAAAAAACTGGTACCTGCTGATCTGTAATCACCACAGCTGGGCTGATATCGTGGTGTTGTGTGTGCTTTTCCGCAAACACATCCCGATGAACAAATACTTCCTGAAACAGCAGCTCGCCTGGGTACCTTTTATCGGCCTGGCCTGCTGGGCGCTCGATATGCCGTTTATGAAACGCTATTCGCGCAGCTATTTGATTCGTCACCCGGAGCGTCGCGGTAAGGATGTAGAGACCACCCGCCGTTCCTGCGAAAAGTTTCGCGCGCATCCAACGACCATCGTGAACTTTGTTGAAGGCTCCCGGTTTACGGAAGAGAAGCATCAACAAACCCGCTCTCCTTATCAGCATCTGCTGCCGCCGAAGGCGGCGGGTATTGCGATGGCGCTTAACGTGCTGGGAGCACAGTTCGATAAACTCCTGAACGTCACGCTCTGCTATCCGGAAAATGATAAGACGCCGTTCTTCAATATGCTCAGCGGCAAACTGACGCGCATTGTTGTGCGTGTCGATCTGGTCCCGATTGATGCCGGGCTGCACGGTGATTACGTTAACGATAAGAATTTCAAACGTCGTTTCCAGCAGTGGCTCAATACGCTCTGGAAAGAGAAAGACGAACAGATAGACAAGATTAAATCTTCATACAAAAACGCCGGTCAGTGACCGGCGTTTTTACATCAGCGAAATTACTTCTTCTCAACCAGGTATTTCACGGTATCAGCATACTGCTGTACGAAGATATCCATGCTGCTGGTGTCCATGCCCTGCATGTTCAGCTGGTATTTGCCGTTAACAAACATCGCCGGAACGCCCTGAAGCTGGAGGTCAGCAGCCGCTTTTTCCTGCTGGGCCACCAGAGATTTCACCACAAAGCTGTTCCAGGCTGCGTCATAATCTTCACCTTTCACGCCGGCATCAACGAACACTTTACGGATATCCGCTGTGGTCTGAACGGTCTGGGTTTTCTGTACGGCTTCAAACATTGGCGCAGTGATTTTATCTTCCACGCCCAGTGCCATAGCAACAGCCCACGCCTGAGTCAGGTCTTTACCCAATGGGCCCAGGAACTCGACGTGGTACTTGGTCATTTTGGTACCTTCCGGCAGCTTTTTCTTCACGTTGTCAGACACATGCAGAACCTGCTCGAACTGATAGCAGTGCGGGCAGTAGAACGAGAAGAACTCCAGAACCTGTGGCTCGCCAGCGACCGGTTTGTCCAGCGTGATGAACTGTTTGCCGTCGGTAAACTGCGCAGCAGAAGCGCTAAATGCCAGAATCATACCTGCCAGCGCCAGCCAAATTTTTTTCATGATTAACTCTCTCCTGGGTGTGTCCAATTAATACATCGGCGTTAATTGCAGAGGGGGTTCCTGAAGAACCTTGACCTGCTCAGTAAATGTAGATATCTGGCTACGCCAGTAATCCTCTCCGGTAAGCCACGGGAAATTCCGGGGAAATGCGGGATCGTCCCAACGCCTGATTAACCATGCGAGATAATAAACAAAACGCATCGCACGTAAAGGCTCAATCAGGGGAATTTCATCTGAATTAAACGGGCTAAATTCTTCATAAGCTTCAATAATGGTTTCAAGCTGCATGCGTTGCTCGGCTTTATCGCCATTGAGCAGCATCCACAGGTCCTGAACCGCTGGCCCCATACGCGCATCATCGAGATCGACAAACAGCGGGCCATCGCGCCAGAGGATATTTCCGGCATGACAATCGCCATGCAGGCGCAGGATGGAAATATCGTCGCGCCAGCAGGTTTTAACGGCAGCAATGAGCTTATCGGTGGCGTTGAGGAAATCATCCTTTAACGCAGTGGGGATCATGGCAGACGTTTCGAATATTCCCCGCGGTTCAAGAAGGTATTCCTGAATCCCGATAGTCGGGCGGGTGATAAAGCTTTTTTTGCGCCCCGTCTGGTGTATACGCCCAAGATAGCGGGCAACCCACTCCATCTGATCGATATTATCCGCTTCAAACTGTCGACCACCCAGGCTCGGGAATACCGCGTAGTAAAACCCTTCGTGCGTGAGGAGCGTTTGGTTATTGAATTTTAGCGGTGCGGCAACGGGAACATCGTCATCCAGCAGATCGTGAGCAAACTGATGCTCTTCCTGAATTTGTTCTGCGGACCAGCGTTCAGGGCGATAGAACTTTACGACGAAGCGCTGACGATCCTCGTCCTGAAATTGATAGACGCGGTTTTCGTAGCTGTTTAACGGTGTTAGCCCGGAATCCACCCGAATACCCTGTTCAAACAGGGCATCCATAATGGTGTCCGGGTGTAATGTCTGGAAAGTAAAAGCCTGGTCGTTCATCCGATCATCCGGAAATTATACGAATGATTCAGGATATCATCTTGTGGCGATTTCGGTGCCGCCGCTTACAAGCTTTTACTCTTTAATTACGCCTCGGGCGCGCAATAATGCAGTCTTAAAATCTTCCTCATAATCCTTCTGAATACCAGGAATAACAGCATCTTTGGTTGAGTCACGCATTTTAAGGTGGTAGATCAGGATGTCGTCAGAAAGGTCTGCCAGATCGCCGTCAAAACCTGACTCTTTCGCCAGTTTCTGTAAAAATTGCATCAGATTTAGCTCTGGCTCTTTTTGCCAGGCGGGCTGGAGGAGTTCAATAACTTCATTCAGACGTTTACATTTCATGGTGGTGCTCCTTTCATTTAGAGTGACACGTTAGCAGGGTCAATCCCACAATAAAAGAGGCGATATTCGTGAATCTTAGCCAGGAAATCATTGGGGTCGTTCTGGCAGGTGGCAGAGCGACACGAATGGGGGGAAAAGATAAGGGGCTTCAGCTCCTGAACGGCAAGCCCTTATGGCAATGTGTCGCTGATACGCTCGCAGGCCAGGTGACGACAATGGTCATCAGTGCTAACAGGCATATCGACACTTACCAGCGCAGCGGATACGCCGTTTACCCAGACATCCTTGAAGATTACCCGGGACCACTGGCCGGTATGCTTTCGGTCATGCAACAGTCTCACGGAGAGTGGTTTATATTCTGCCCCTGCGATACCCCGTTTATTCCATCCTGTCTTGTCGAGCGTTTGTTTCTGCTTCGTGGTACAGCTCATGTGGTGTGGGTACATGACGGCGAGCGTGACCATCCTGCTATCGCGTTGATACACCGATCGCTAGCACCTGCCCTGCAGGCGTATCTGGCTGCGGGAGAGCGCAGGGTGATGGTTTTTATGCGCGACTCTGGCGGCCATCCCGTTGATTTTAGCGATTTGAAATCAGCGTTTGTGAACGTGAATACGAGTGAAGATTTGCAGATGATGCAGGAGAAAAAATGATACCAGTTCTCGCCATTTCCGCCTGGAGTGGGACCGGGAAAACCACGCTACTGAAAGAGCTCATTCCCGCGCTTTGTGCCAGAGGTATTCGTCCAGGATTGATCAAGCACACCCACCATAATATGGATGTCGATAAACCGGGCAAAGATAGCTATGCGTTGCGTAAAGCGGGTGCAGCGCAAACGATGGTGGCAAGTAGCCAGCGCTGGGCGCTGATGACAGAAACGCCGGATGAGGCACCGCTGGATCTCGCTTATCTGGTTAGTCGGATGGATCATTCCACGCTGGATCTGGTACTGGTTGAGGGTTTTAAACATGAGGCCGTACCTAAGATCCTGCTATTCCGAAGCGATGCCGGGCATGATGTCAGCGAGTTAACGCTGGATAAGCATGTGATTGCCGTAGCCAGTGATGTTGTATTGCCGCTTGAGGTTCCGCTACTGGATTTAAATGATGTGGATGGGATTGCGGAGTTTATTGTGACATGGAGTGCGATCTGACTTACCGGATGGCGGCTTCACCTTACCCGGTCTACAAAATTCGGTTGGTTCAGAAACGCAAAAAGGCCATCCTTTCGGATGGCCTCTCTACTTAATTGATGCCTGGCAGTTCCCTACTCTCACATGGGGAGACCCCACACTACCATCG
>NZ_JARDVI010000009.1:0-136355 GCF_034008295.1 Enterobacter chinensis | reverse complement strand
CGGGTTGTTTGTGAAGTGATTCACATCCGCCGTGTCGATGGAGGCGCATTATAGGGAGTTCTCAGCAGGCCGCAACCGCTAAATGACAGAAAAATAACTGACTGCTGCATTCCACAGCAAAACCCCGCCTTATACCCTTTTATGCACAAAGTTATCCACAATCATGAACGGATCGCGACGCGATCCCACGAATTGAGCGGGAAGATCAACTATACTAGCGGCAAATACTCTCCTCTGTGCAGGCCCACCCTCATGACTACACAACGCCTCGCCCACGACTGGCGTCTCCCTGCAGCAGGGGCGATGCTGCTGGCAATCCTCTTTGCCGGTTTTACCCTGCATACGCACTGGAATGTGTTTATCCAGTGGTGTCTTGCCACACAAATTACGCTGCACCGTTACCTGGTGATGTATCTGCTGCAGCTTAATAACCACCAGTACAGCGGTGGATTATGGCTGTTAACGGGCGCTTTCCTTTATGGCGTTCTTCACGCCATCGGCCCCGGGCACGGAAAGTTCATCGTGACGACCTACCTGACCACTAATAAGGAAAGCGAGCTGGCTGCCCGGGTCGTCCCTTTCCTGGGTAGCCTGATGCAGGGCGTCAGCGCCATTCTGTTTGTCTTTATTCTGGCGGTGGGATTTAACCTCGCCTCAGGGGATATCAGTACCAGCCGCTGGTATGTGGAGAAGATAAGCGCTGTGCTTATTGGCGCATTCGGCGCTTTTGTCATTTATCAGACGCTGAAGAGCCTGCGCCCGCGCAGGATGACTATCTCCGCCATCAAGCCCCTTCATCAACATGAAGAAAATTGTGGCTGCGGCCACCACGGCGTGGGTGCAGACCTGACGCAGAGTGACTGGAAAACGCGTCTGGGCGTCATTCTGGCGATCGGCGCACGCCCTTGAAGCGGGGCGATCATGATCCTGATGTTTTCGAATGCGCTGGGCATTGTTACCTGGGGAGTGGCCGCGGTCATGACCATGTCTCTGGGAACCGCTCTTTCTATTGTGGGGCTTTCACTGGCAGTACGTTACGCCCGTGAGCGCACGGTGACCTGGTTCGGAGAAAGCGCCTCATTAAAATGGCTGGTGCCGGCAGTCAAAATAGCCGGAGGGATAGTCCTGATCCTGTTCGCAACAGTTCTCTTCCTGACGGTGATCCCCATCAGCGCCAACGGCGACTACATTGCCGCCGGATGCTAATAAAAGAAAACCCGCCAGCGGCGGGTTTCATTATTACTCGTTAATTCGTGGATGTTGATCAACAAGGCGAGAGCGTTTTTTCTGCAGCTCTTCAATCTCTGCGTCAATATCCTCAATCTTCTGCTCTACGTTATCGTAGTGCTCACGCAGGATCTCTTTCGCTTCCTGGATGTCAGACGCCGCAGGCGTTGCGCCTTTCAGAGGACGATTCGCCGTCTCCTTCATAGTAATCCCCGTAATCAAACCAATCACCGCGATCACCATCAGGTAATAAGCCGGCATCATCAGGTTCTGCGTGCTCTCCACCAGCGAAGCGGCAAGCGTCGGGGTCAGACCGGCAATCAGCACCGAGATGTTAAAGGCCGCGGCCAGCGCGCTGTAGCGAATATGCGTCGGGAACATCGCGGGCAACGTTGAGGCCATCACCCCGATAAAGCAGTTAAGGATCACCGCTAGCATCAGCAGACCGGCAAAAATCAGCCCCAGCACATCACTGTTAATCAGTATGAATGCCGGAATTGCCAGAGCAAACAGCGCAACGCTTCCCAGGATAATGAACGGTCGACGACCAAAACGGTCACTCAACAGGCCCATAATCGGCTGCACAAACAGCATGCCGACCATGATGGCGATAATGATCAGCACACCGTGATCTTCCGAGTAATGCAGGTTATGCGACAGGTAGCTCGGCATGTAGGTCAACAGCATGTAATAGGTCACGTTGGTGGAAATCACCAGACCAATACAGGTCAGCAGGCTGCGCCAGTGTTTGGTCGCAATCTCTTTGAACGACACTTTCGGGCCATCCTGCAGCCCTTCACGATCGCCCTGCTCCAGTTTCTCAACGTGCTGCTGGAACGCAGGCGTCTCTTCCAGAGCATGACGCAGGTACAGGCCGATGATCCCCAGCGGCAGCGCGAGGAAGAACGGAATACGCCAGCCCCATTCCAGGAAGTTATCTTCACCGACCACGGTCGAAATCAACACCACCACACCCGCGCCCATGACAAACCCGGCAATCGAGCCGAAGTCCAGCCAGCTTCCCATAAAGCCGCGCTTACGGTCCGGGGAATACTCTGCAACGAAAATCGACGCACCGGTATATTCCCCCCCCACCGAGAAGCCCTGCGCCATCTTACAAATCAGCAGCAGAATCGGTGCCCAAATGCCGATGGTGGCGTAGGACGGGATAAGGCCGATACAGAATGTACTGATCGACATAATGACGATGGTAATGGCAAGGATTTTCTGGCGACCATATTTATCGCCGAGCATACCGAAAAACAGACCGCCCAGCGGACGAATCAGGAAGGGAACAGAGAACGTACCCAGTGCGGCAATCATCTGCAGGCTGGGATCGGCCCCGGGGAAAAACACTTTACCTAACGCATAGGCCACAAAGCCGTAGACACCAAAATCGAACCATTCCATCGCATTACCGAGCGAGGCTGCGGTAATGGCTTTACGCAGTTTTGCGTCATCAATAATGGTGACGTCGCGAAGCGTAATGGGTTTAATCTTTTTCCTTCTTAGCATAGCTATCCTCGTTGACTCGGCCCTGTCTGTTTCACAGTCCAGTTTGCGTTCTGTGAACCATGGGATCCGCTCCATGCGAATCGCCTTATTCAAGCGTAGCAGGTTTACTTACATTGACGTTTTACGTCGATACAACCGAACCTGTTGACGCCTGCCTGGGCAGTTAATGACCTTTTTACCCTACCAGCGTTTATATTTGTGATCAACTTCACACATATTTCTGTGTCTGGTCAACTCAGTCCAGTTTTCGTCAAGGAGTGCCCATAAGTACTTCCTTACCCCACCTAAAGAACATCCTCACACACGTCATTATTTCTTTCGCAACAGAAAAACAAACCACGTTAATTCACATCAGATTTACATAAATTTTCAACATCAGGAACCGGCGCAAAGTTTTACATTGAATATGTGACAAAGATAACTAAAACGATGTTTTATTTTCATTGAATCACTATTCCAATGATCGCATGATAAATCCGAATAGCGCGTTTTAAGTGCTTTCGAATGAGGTTAATCGAGAGCACATATTTAATTGCGTTGCAGGATTATCGGAAAAAGACCGCAAGCAGCAAGAGCAATCAATTGAATTTATTGACTAATTTTTAACACCTATCACCCGTCCTGCGGGATCCGATGTGAGGTTTGTCTATGAAGATTAAAGCCACGATAGAACGCATACCCGGCGGTATGATGCTGGTTCCGCTGGTGCTAGGCGCCATACTGAATACCCTTGCTCCCGATACCGGGGCTTATTTTGGTGGTTTCACAAAAGGAATGATAACGGGCACGGTTCCCATTCTGGCCGTCTGGTTTTTTTGTATCGGAGCATCCATTAATTTGCGGGCGACGGGTACCGTATTACGGAAATCCGGCACGCTGGTGATAACAAAAATAGCGGTTGCCTGGGCTGTGGCGATGATATGCGCGATGTTCATACCGGAGAATGGAATTCAGACCGGGTTCTTCGCGGGTTTATCGGTCCTGGCAATTGTCTCGGCGATGGATATGACCAACGGCGGATTATACGCCAGCCTGATGAACCAGTACGGGACGAAGGAAGAGTCCGGTGCATTTGTCCTGATGTCTCTGGAGTCCGGCCCGCTGATGACGATGCTGATCCTGGGATCTGCGGGACTGGCATCTTTTGAACCCCACCACTTTGTCGGCGCGATCCTGCCCTTCCTGGTCGGTTTCACCCTGGGCAATCTGGATCGGGATCTGCGTGATTTCTTCAGCAAAGCCACGCCGGTGCTGATCCCGTTCTTCGGTTTCGCACTGGGGAACACCATCAACCTGAAGGTCATTCTTGATACCGGCCTGCTGGGTATTGTGCTGGGTGTCGCCGTGATCGTCATCACCGGTATTCCGCTGATTATTGCCGACCGCGTAATAGGAGGAGGAAACGGCACAGCGGGCGTCGCCGCCTCTTCAGCCGCGGGTGCTGCCGTCGCAAACCCGGTGATTATTGCCCAAATTAACCCGGCCTTCGAACCGGTGGCCGCTTCAGCGACGGCACTGGTTGCCGCCAGCGTAATTGTCACCGCGATTCTGGTCCCCATCATCACCGCGCTGTACGCGAAACGCTACGGAAATGCACCCGAGCAGGATTTAAAACAGAAAGCGGTAGAACTTCATCATTAACGCACCACACCAAACCATCCCCTCTTCCCTACCGGGAGGAGGTTGGGATGAGGGGTAAGGGTTTCACCCAAAAATCTCTTCCACCATCCCGTCCACCAGCCGTTTTGCCGAGCAGAGCCTCGGCATCCCCAGCGCGACGGTCTGCCAGTTTTGCGTCACTGACCAGCTCACCGGATGTTTATCCGCCTGACACCAGTCCCCCAGCCAGCCCAGCATGTCCTTATGATCGATCAACCCAGGAGATGCCGGCGTTGTCAGCCACTGGTGATAGAAATGGCGGGTAGCGGGTGATGCATTGATGCCCTGCGCCAGATAGTTTGCCGCCATGCTGCGCAGGTTATCCTTGAGCATGGCCGCCACATCTTCATTCGCGAGGCGACATGCATCGCCAAATGGGCCCCAGCGCAGCTCTTCCAGGACGATAAAACAGCGTCCGGCCAGCGACCAGCCATCATAGTGTCCGGCCCGCCAGCGGGTAAAAATCTGCTCGCTGTGCTCACCCGCCTGCACCGTTAACCCGCGCTGGGTCAGCGCCTTTTCTTTATAAGCTGCACGTTGGGTAAAATGAGAAGCGAGTTCAGCGTACTGCTGCATCAGACCCGGTGACTGCTGCGCGCGCGGGTGAGTCTGCTGGCGCAGCGCAATCAGCTTCTCTGACATCAGCGTCAGCGCGAGATGACCCGGGTCGAGCATGCCGGCCAGTTTTTCCGCCAACCCCAGGCGCAGCGCCGTATTTTCATTGAGCATCCCCGCCATCGCCCAGGGGCGCAGTCGGGTATGGGTCATGATTTCCTGAGTCAGACGCTCACGAAACTGCAGCTGTTGTGGTCCCAGGTGGGGATGACGCGCCGCGTCTACCCCCTGCACCAGATCGACCATAAATTTTGGATTAATACACTCCAGCGTTCGCCCGGGGCCGTCCAGTAGTTGTGTTGTCATGGTTGCTCTGCCGCGAATAGAGTTTGAATATCATCGCGTAACAGTCGGGTATCTTCCTGTATCCACGTCGCAGTAGCGATACTTTGCTTCAACAACTGGCAGAGCGCTCGGGTTGAATGCTCATTCTGTTGACGCACTGCGAGGCTATCACGCAAGCTTTCCTGTAACCCGGCCAGGCACAACGAAAATTCTGCAAAGAACGTTGCCATCCCTGCCGTTACAGAGACATCGACCTGTGCGGACAAAGCTTTACGTATTTGTTCACAAAACTGCTCAATATGTTGCTTAAATTTGTCATGTAGCTGCGCAATGTCGATAACATAGCGCGTGCGCGTTTCCACATAATCATCCCAGCCCCAGCCCGGATTATTGAGCCAGCGAGAGACCGTTTCACGCATGCTGCCCCCGCCAGAGGGCTGGCCAGCCTGGCTGTCATCCTGCGCAATCGCATCGTTAAACAACGCACGCGTATTGAAGTTAAGCTGGCTCGCCTGAAATGCCGGAAAACTGATCCGCGCCCGAAAACCCGCATGGCTCAGATGCTCTTTAATACGCGTTTCAATGGGACGCATGGCTTCGTTCAGGGAACGCGCCAACGTAGACTCCAGCTGATCGAAGCGTAGCGCCAGTTCGCGGGCGATCTTCGTCTGCGCATCCAGCATGATAAGCTCGCAGGAGGAGCGGATTTTACTCAGCGCGATCTGCGCCTGCCCTTCATCGTCCAGAACCAGCTGCTTCGGCGCTTGCGGCTCGTCATCGTGACGATTGAGCCGATCGATGCCTGCCAAATCAAGAATATGGTGCGCACTGAACACATCGCCAATCGCCTGGTGAAGCGCCGTTTTTTGGGACACCATAAAGTCCGCGGTGGCGTTCAACGCCTCCTCAACCTCGTGTTTCACCTCATCGCTCACCACGCTCTGGCGAGTCTGCAGAAGCGCCATGTCCTCTTCCAGACGTGCGATGTTCAGTTCCAGCGCCTCAAAGGCCACCGTCAGCCCCTGATAGCGGAAGTCGAGATACTCACGGGCACTTTGTGCATAGTTGAGCAGCTTATGCGAAGCCGAACGCAGAGCGAATAGCGAGGCATTGGCATAGGCGGCATAAATCAGCTTGCGAATCGGTTGTTCAAAGAGCGAATCTTCCCAGAGCAAATCAGCAGAATGGCGAACATGGTCGATATCGTCCAGGTCCGCCGTACGCCAGCGACGCCCAAGCGCAGCCTCGGCAAAATCCTGCACCCAAGGTTGCTCCTGATGATCCGGCAGTTGCCCGTGCGTATTCATCTCGTAGCGAGCGCGGTTCGCCAGGTAGGCCCACATGGACGAAACGGGGTAGATCTGGCCGGGCGAAATATTGCCTTTCATTAAGGTGCCGGAGATCATCGCCCTGATCTGTTCTTCGTCGTCGCTATTGCGATCTTTCTGATCGAATTTATTAACCAGCGCATACAGCGGCACGGATTTTCCCGCTGCGGAAATAGCCTGGCGGACCTCTTCATCCGAAATGGATTTAAGCTGGGTATAATCCATCACTGCCAGTACCGCCGACGCGCGGGATAGCTGCTCGCTGAGCATTTTTTGCAGATGCGGTTGTCCGGCCTCATTGGGCCCGGGAGTGTCGAGCAGCGTCAGCTGCCCGAGATGAGCATCCAGGCCCGCAAGATGCACGAACTCCACTTCAATTACCGGAATGTGTTCGATCGCCGCATATTCAGAGAACGGAAACTCGACGCCTAGCGCCTGGGAGAGCCTCACCAGGTCATTGAGGCTTTTCAAACAATGAAATATCGGCTGCGCCCCCAGGTGATGCTTCTCAAATGCTTCCCCTTTTTCAATGCGCTCCAGCAGCGTATTCATGTCTTTATCAATTTCCAGACGCTGAGCCAGCTTTCCGCGATCGTAATCGCACAGCTTTGTCTGTAGCAGTTGGATCAATTCATCAATGGGCGAGGCATGTGAGAAATGGAGCACCGGCTCCTTCTGACCCGGCGTATGGCGAATCAGCGTCGGTAGTGCCGTCATCGGACGATTGCGGTTCGGCAACACTTCGGTCCCCACAATCGCATTAATGGTGGTTGATTTCCCCGCTTTCATTGTGCCAACAATAGCCAGGACCATTTCCAGTCGGGTTATTTTTCGTAATTCATTATTCAGCATCGCCTGCTGCGCTTCGACACCGCGAGCACTAAAATGCAAAGGTAAAACGTTGTTCTTTTCACCCGTTATGGCAACCGCGGTGCTCTCCAGCATTGCAGTCGGCATTGATTTCAACGTATCAAGATTTTGCAGAGCGAGCTGTAACAAACGCTCAGCTTCCTGGCTTAATTCAAAAATGGTCTGTGTGTGCATGATAAAAGACTTTCCTTAACGCAAATTTATTACTTTTATTAAGCCACTGGTATTAATTATGTTGTTCAGGCTTATATGATCACGTGTGGAAAACATGTTCGCCGAAATATAACTGATTGAAGATAATCAGAAATAATTCACTATCCTTGCAAGGCGTGTATAGCTCTTCTTCTGGCCAGATAGCCAAAAGAAAAAAGCGTAGCCCATTTTTAAGAAACTTCAGGATATATCATCATTATTTACCCACCTAAAAAGAGAGGTAATGCGGCACTACCATAAGATATGTATGGCAGCGAAGTCCGGAGATAAATAACAATGTGTCGCTTCACCTTATCCGAAATGGAGGTGCGTAGCAATTTGCTGCAATAAAATATTCGATATATTTCGCGTCATTTCTTCCCACCGTGTTAATGACGTAAGCATCGCTTAACTGACTGACAGGAAGTGTCACTCCCAATACGCTTTTTGCAATTTTTTAACTCACAATATCACCGACAACCATGTGGATTTGCGCTATACTTGCCGCCTTTTTCGGCACACTGCCGTCATTTAGCTGGCACTTTCCAGCGCGTTTACACTTTTTGAGGATACCGATATGCAACTCCCACACTGCCCAAAATGCAATTCTGAATACACCTATGAAGATAATGGCATGTTCATCTGCCCGGAATGCGCTCACGAATGGAATGATGCCGAACCAGCACACGATGCTGATGCACTTGTCGTAAAAGATGCGAACGGCAATCTGCTGGCAGACGGTGACAGCATTACCGTAATTAAAGATCTGAAAGTGAAAGGCAGTTCTTCCATGCTGAAGATTGGCACCAAAGTGAAGAATATCCGTCTGGTTGAAGGCGATCATAATATCGACTGCAAAATTGACGGCTTTGGCCCGATGAAACTGAAGTCTGAGTTTGTGAAAAAGAACTGATTGACCTGCCCGGTGGCGCTTCGCTTACCGGGCTTTCGGGAACTACACTTAATGGGCTTTTCTTACGTGAGGTAAAGATTATGCCGTTAAGTCCCTACATCTCTTTCGCCGGTAACTGTGCAGAAGCCACTTCTTTCTACCAGCAAGCCGTCGGCGCAGAGCTTCTCTATAAAATCACCTTCGGCGAAATGCCAAAAAGCGATAACAGCGAGGAAGGCTGTCCGTCCGGTATGCAATTTCCGGATTCGGCTATCGCTCACTCCAACGTCCGCATTGCGGGCAGCGATATCATGATGAGCGACGGAATGCCGCCGGGCAGCAAAGCGCAGTATGCCGGCTTCACGCTGGTGCTCGACACCCAGGACGTGGCAGAAGGCAAACGCTGGTTCGACAACCTTGCCGCTGGCGGCAATGTCGAAATGGCCTGGCAGGAGACCTTCTGGGCACACGGTTTCGGTAAAGTTACCGACAAATACGGCGTGCCGTGGATGATTAACGTCGTTAAGCAACACCAAACGTCGTAGGCCGGATAAGCGCAGCGCAGCCGGCAACAGCGCCCGGTGGCGCTGCGCTGACCAGGCCTACGGTGACTGTCATCGCTTTCACTTCAACTCTTCAAACTCCCGCAACCTGCACTTAACCCAAATGTCATATTGATGCGCCAGCATGGGGCCACATTTATCGTGAGGCCCAGCACATGCAAACTGTCATCCGCGTCGAGAAACTGAGCAAGACCTTTCATCACAACAAGGCGCTGCATGCCGTTGATCTCACCGTCCTGCAGGGTGAAATGGTGGCGCTGCTGGGGCCATCCGGTTCAGGTAAATCCACCCTTCTGCGCCATTTGAGCGGGCTTATCACCTGCGATAAAACGCCGGAAAGCCACGTCGAGCTGCTGGGCAATACGGTGCAGCGCGCAGGGCGTCTGGCGGGCGATATCCGCAAGAGCCGCGCCCAGACGGGCTACATCTTCCAGCAGTTCAATCTGGTGAACCGCCTGACGGTGCTGGAGAACGTGCTGATTGGCGCGCTCGGCAGCACCCCGTTCTGGCGCACCTGTCTGCGCTGGTTCTCTCCTTCTCAGAAGCAGGAAGCCTTACAGGCGCTGACCCGCGTCGGTATGGCGCATTTCGCCCACCAGCGCGTGTCCACCCTGTCTGGTGGACAACAGCAGCGCGTCGCCATAGCCCGCGCTCTGATGCAGAAAGCGCAAATCATTCTCGCTGACGAACCCATCGCCTCGCTGGACCCGGAGTCCGCCCGCATTGTGATGGAGACCCTGCACGACATTAACCAGAACGACGGCATCACCGTGGTGGTCACGCTGCATCAGGTGGATTACGCCCTGCGCTACTGCGAACGCATCGTCGCTCTGCGTCAGGGGCATGTGTTCTTTGATGGCGCGAGCCATCAGTTTGATAACGACCGTTTTGACCATCTCTACCGCAGCATTAACCGCGTCGAAGAGAACGCGCAGGCTGCTTAATTAAACCCGATCCGAGGAAAGTACATGAGCTACAAAGCCGTTGCCGCGCTGGCCTTTACCAGCATGTTCAGCATCAGCACCCTGTTAAGCCCAGCGTATGCGGAAGAGCAGGAAAAAGCGCTGAACTTTGGCATTATTTCGACGGAATCACAGCAGAACCTGAAACCTCAGTGGGAACCGTTCCTGAAAGATATGGAAACCAAACTGGGGATCAAAGTGAACGCCTTCTTCGCCCCGGACTACGCAGGCATCATCCAGGGGATGCGCTTTAATAAAGTGGATATCGCCTGGTACGGCAACCTCTCCGCCATGGAAGCGGTGGACCGCGCGAACGGCCAGGTCTTTGCCCAGACCGTCGCAGCAGATGGCTCCCCAGGCTACTGGAGCGTGCTGATCGTGAACAAAGACAGCCCGATCAACACCCTCAATGACATGCTTGCCAAACGCAAAGAGCTGACCTTTGGCAACGGCGATCCAAACTCTACCTCTGGTTACCTTGTCCCTGGCTACTACGTCTTCGCCAAAAACAACGCCTCCGCCAGCGAATTCAAACGCACGGTGAACGCCAGCCACGAAACCAATGCCCTGGCCGTGGCCAACAAGCAGGTGGATGTCGCCACCAACAACACCGAAAACCTCGACAAGCTGAAGACCTCCGCACCGGACAAGCTGAAAGAGATCAAGGTTATCTGGAAATCACCGCTGATCCCCGGCGACCCGATTGTATGGCGTAAAAGCCTGTCTGAAAGCACCAAGGACAAGGTGTACGACTTCTTTATGACCTACGGCAAAACGCCGGAAGAGAAAGCGGTTCTGGCACGTCTGGGCTGGGCACCGTTCCGTCCGTCAAGCGACCTGCAGCTGGTGCCGATTCGCCAGCTGGCGCTGTTTAAAGAGATGCAGGGCGTGAAGGACAACAAAGGGCTGAAGGACGAGGAGAAGACCAGCAAAGTGGCAGCCATTCAAGCCCAGCTGGAAGACCTTGATCGTCTGACCGCCGCGCTCGGCGCGATGACCAGCGTGAATAAAGCGGTGCAGTAACTCTTCGCCCGGTGGCGCTGCGCTTACCGGGCCTACGGTACGGATTGTAGGCCGGATAAGCGTAGCGCCATCCGGCAAACCAGGACCCACGGAGTAACATATGCAAACCATTACCCTCCCGCCGCCGAAGCGCAGCTGGTTCTCGCTCATAAGCTGGGCCATCCTGCTGGCGGTGCTGGTTATCTCGTGGAAAGGCGCGGAAATGGACCCGCTGCTGCTCTTCAAAGACGCGGGCAACATGGCGACCTTCGCCGCCGATTTCTTCCCGCCGGACTTCAGCCAGTGGCAGGACTACCTCAGCGAAATGGCGGTCACCCTGCAAATCGCCGTCTGGGGTACCGCGCTTGCCGTCATTCTCTCTATTCCATTTGGCCTGATGAGCGCCGAAAACATCGTGCCGTGGTGGGTATACCAGCCCATGCGTCGTCTGATGGACGCCTGTCGCGCCATCAACGAAATGGTGTTTGCGATGCTGTTCGTGGTGGCCGTCGGCCTGGGTCCGTTCGCGGGTGTGATGGCGCTGTTCATTCACACCACCGGCGTGCTCTCCAAGCTGCTCTCGGAGGCGGTTGAAGCCATCGAGCCCGGCCCGGTGGAAGGCATCCGCGCCACGGGTGCCAACAAAATCGAAGAGATCCTCTACGGCGTTTTGCCGCAGGTGATGCCGCTGCTGATCTCCTACTCCCTGTACCGCTTTGAATCCAACGTCCGCTCCGCCACCGTCGTCGGCATGGTCGGCGCAGGCGGGATTGGCGTCACCCTGTGGGAAGCGATTCGCGGTTTCCAGTTCCAGCAAACCTGCGCCCTGATGGTGCTCATCATCGTCACCGTCAGCCTGCTGGATTTCCTCTCTCAACGTTTGCGTAAGCACTTCATCTGAGAAGCGAGGCTTTGTTTTATATGCACTTATCCAGACATCCGACCAGTTACCCCACCCGCTGGCAAGAGATTGCAGCCAGGCTCGAAGTGGAACTGCGCACGCACTACCGCTGCGGAGACTATCTGCCAGCAGAACAACAGCTTGCCGACCGCTACGAAGTGAACCGCCACACCCTGCGCCGCGCCATTGACCAGCTGGTCGAGCGCGGCTGGGTGCAGCGCCGCCAGGGCGTGGGCGTCCTGGTGCTGATGCGCCCGTTCGACTACCCGCTAAACGCCCAGGCGCGCTTTAGCCAGAACCTGCTGGACCAGGGCAGCCACCCGACCAGTGAAAAACTGCTCTCGGTATTGCGTCCGGCCTCCAGCCATGTGGCGGACGCGCTGGGCATTCAGGAAGGCGATAACGTCATCCATCTGCGCACGTTGCGCCGGGTCAACGGCGTCGCGGTCTGTCAGATAGACCACTACTTCGCGGACCTCGCCCTCTGGCCGGTGCTGCAGCATTTCTCCAGCGGCTCGCTGCACGATTTTCTTCAGGGTGCGACAGGCATTGCGCTTAAGCGTACCCAGACGCGCATCAGCGCCCGCCGGGCGCAGGCAAAAGAGAGCAAGGTGCTGGAAATCCCCAACATGGCTCCGCTGCTCTGCGTGCGCACGCTCAACCACCGTGACGGTGAGGTCAATGCGACAGAATACTCCGTCAGCCTGACCCGCGCCGACATGATCGAATTCACCATGGAGCACTGAATGCACTTCGACACCGCCACCCGACAGCGCTGGATGCGCGTACTTGCTCACAGTCAGCCCGCTGCGCTGTCTGCCCGCATGAACGCCCTTAGCCTGGCGCCCGATTACGACACCCTCCGCGCCCCGGAGATCGGCCTCGTTCAGATCCAGGCGCGTATGGGCGGTACCGGCGAGCGCTTCTTCGCCGGAGATGCCACCCTCACCCGCGCAGCGATCCGCCTGAACAGCGGCACGCTAGGTTACAGCTACGTGCTGGGGCGCGATAAAGCGCACGCCGAGCGCTGCGCGGTGATCGACGCGCTTTTACAGGAACAACCGCATTTCCAGACCCTGATGGAAACCCTTATTGCCCCGCTGGAAGCTGACCGCGCCGCACGAATTGCCGCACGTCAGGCCGAAGTGAATACCAGCCGGGTCGACTTCTTTACGCTCGTTCGCGGAGACAACGTATGACGCTTCAACCTGCTTTTACCCTGGCCGTCCAGGATGCCCAACAAAGTTTTCGTCGCCTGCTGAAAGCCATGAGCGAGCCGGGTGTGATCGTCTCGCTGCACCAGCTCTCTCAGGGCTGGCTGCCGTTAAATCTGGCCACCACCAGCGTACTGCTGACCCTGGCCGACAACGACACCCCAGTGTGGCTTTCGGGCGCACTGTCGAACGATATCGCCAGCCAGAACCTGCGTTTTCACACCAGCGCCCCGCTGGTTGAGCAACCCCGGCAGGCCGTCTTTGCCGTGGCCGACGAACAAATCAGCCACGAGCAGCTCAACGCCCTGAGCGAGGGCAGCGCGGTGGCTCCGGAGACCAGCGCCACCTTGATTTTGCAGGTTTCAAGCCTGAGCGGCGGCCGTATGCTGCGCCTGACCGGTGCGGGCATTGCGGATGAACGCATGGTCGCGCCGCAGCTGCCAGAGTGCATCATTCATGAGCTGACCGAGCGTCCGCACCCGTTCCCGCTGGGCATTGACCTGATCCTGACCTGCGGCGAGCGCCTGCTGGCAATCCCTCGGACCACCCACGTGGAGGTGTGCTGATGTACGTTGCCGTCAAAGGGGGCGAAAAGGCCATCGCCGCCGCCCATGCGCTACAGGCGCACAGACGACGGGGTGACGAACAGCTTCCTGAGCTGAACGTCGCCCAGATTGAGCAGCAGCTAAACCTCGCCGTCGATCGGGTGATGACCGAGGGCGGTATCGCCGACCGTGAACTGGCGGCGCTGGCCCTGAAGCAGGCCAGCGGCGATAACGTGGAAGCCATCTTTCTGCTGCGCGCCTACCGCACCACGCTTGCCAAACTGGCGGTGAGCGAGCCGGTCAATACGGCGGAGATGCGCTTAGAACGCCGCATTTCAGCGGTGTACAAAGATATTCCCGGCGGCCAGCGGCTGGGTCCTACCTATGACTACACCCATCGCCTGCTGGATTTCACTCTGCTGGCGAACGGCGAAACGCCGCCGCTCAGCACCTCTGACGCCGAACAAGAGCCGTCTCCGCACGTCTTCAGCCTGCTGGCAAAACAGGGCCTGGCGAAGGCGGAAGAGGACTCAGGCGCGCAGCCGGATGATATCACCCGTACGCCGCCGGTTTACCCGTGCTCGCGATCGTCGCGCCTGCAGCAGCTGATACGAGGCGACGAAGGCTATCTGCTGGCGCTGGCCTACTCCACCCAGCGCGGCTACGGGCGCAACCACCCGTTTGCAGCTGAGATTCGCAGCGGCTATATCGACGTTGAAATCGTGCCGGAAGAGCTGGGTTTTGCGGTGAACGTCGGCGAACTGCTGATGACTGAGTGTGAAATGGTCAACGGTTTCGTCGCACCAGAAGACAAGGCTCCGCACTTTACCCGCGGCTACGGGCTGGTGTTCGGCCTCGGCGAGCGCAAAGCCATGGCAATGGCGCTGGTCGACCGCGCCCTGCAGGCACCGGACTACGGCGAACACATTGCAGGCCCGGCGCAGGACGAAGAGTTCGTGCTGGCCCACGCGGACAACGTAGAAGCAGCGGGTTTCGTCTCGCACCTCAAACTGCCGCACTACGTCGATTTCCAGGCCGAACTGGAACTGCTGAAACGCCTGCAACGGGAGCGTAAACATGGCTAACTTAAGCGGCTACAACTTTGCCTATCTGGATGAGCAAACCAAACGCATGATCCGCCGCGCCATACTCAAAGCGGTCGCCATTCCGGGTTATCAGGTGCCGTTCGGCGGCCGCGAAATGCCGATGCCTTACGGCTGGGGTACCGGCGGTATCCAGCTCACCGCCAGCGTGATCGGCGAAGCAGACGTGCTGAAAGTGATCGACCAGGGCGCGGACGACACCACCAACGCCGTGTCGATACGCAACTTCTTTCAGCGCGTGACCGGCGTTAATACCACCGAAAAAACCGAAGATGCGACGCTGATCCAGACCCGTCACCGCATTCCGGAAACGCCGCTCACCGAAGATCAGATTTTGATTTTCCAGGTGCCGATCCCGGAGCCGCTGCGCTTTATCGAGCCGCGCGAAACGGAAACCCGCACCATGCACGCCCTGGAAGAGTATGGCGTGATGCAGGTGAAGCTGTATGAGGATATCGCCCGCTTCGGCCATATCGCCACCACCTACGCCTACCCGGTGAAGGTGAACGGGCGCTACGTCATGGACCCGTCGCCGATCCCGAAGTTCGACAACCCGAAAATGGACATGATGCCCGCCCTGCAGCTGTTTGGCGCCGGGCGCGAAAAACGCATCTACGCCGTCCCGCCTTACACCCGGGTGGAGAGCCTGGATTTCGACGATCACCCGTTTACGGTGCAGGAGTGGGACGAGCCGTGCGCCATCTGCGGTTCGAAGCATAGCTATCTCGATGAAGTGGTGCTGGATGACACGGGCAAACGGATGTTTGTCTGCTCCGACACCGATTATTGCCGCCAACAGAGCGAGGCGAACAGCCAATGAAACCGCTGCTTTCGGTTAATCACCTGACTCACCTTTATGCGCCGGGCAAAGGCTTCAGCGACGTGTCGTTCGAACTCTGGCCGGGGGAAGTGCTGGGCATTGTCGGCGAGTCCGGCTCCGGCAAAACCACGCTGCTGAAGTCCATCTCCGCGCGCCTGACGCCGCAAAATGGCGACATTTTGTATAACGGCGTGTCGCTGTATGGCATGAGCGAAGCCGAACGCCGCCGCCTGCTGCGCACCGAGTGGGGCGTGGTGCATCAGCACCCGATGGACGGCCTGCGCCGTCAGGTCTCGGCGGGAGGCAACATCGGCGAGCGGCTGATGGCGACCGGCGCACGCCACTACGGCAACATCCGCGCCACGGCGCAGCACTGGCTGGAGGAAGTTGAAATCCCCGCGTCACGCATCGATGACCTGCCCACCACCTTCTCCGGCGGCATGCAGCAGCGCCTGCAGATTGCCCGCAATCTGGTCACTCACCCGAAGCTGGTGTTTATGGATGAACCCACCGGCGGGCTGGATGTGTCCGTGCAGGCGCGTCTGCTCGACCTGCTGCGCGGTCTGGTGGTGGAGCTGAACCTGGCGGTGGTGATTGTCACCCATGATTTAGGCGTTGCGCGCCTGCTGGCCGACCGCCTGCTGGTGATGAAGCAGGGTCAGGTGGTGGAAAGTGGGTTAACCGACCGCGTGCTCGACGATCCCCACCATCCATATACCCAGCTGCTGGTGTCGTCCGTGCTGCAGAATTGAGTGCGCCACCCGGCAAAACGAATACCGTACCTTGTAGGCCGGGTAAGCGAAGCGCCACCCGGCATGACCCCCTCGCGAGGCCAACATGATCCACGTTGAAAATGTCAGTAAAACCTTCGTGCTCCACCAGCAAAATGGCGTGCGCCTGCCGGTGCTGCAAAATGCCTCTCTGAAGGTCAGCAGCGGCGAATGCGTGGTGCTGCACGGCCATTCCGGCAGCGGGAAATCCACCCTGCTGCGCTCCCTGTATGCCAACTACCTGCCTGACGAAGGACACATCCATATTCGCCACGGCGATGAGTGGGTAGACCTGGTTCAGGCCCCCGCGCGAAAGGTGCTGGACGTGCGCCGCTCGACGATCGGCTGGGTGAGCCAGTTTCTGCGGGTGATCCCGCGGATCTCCGCCCTGGACGTGGTCATGCAGCCGCTGCTGGATCTCGGCGTACCGCGTGAAGCCTGCGCCGCCAAAGCCGCCAGCCTGCTGACGCACCTCAACGTGCCCGAGCGCCTGTGGCATCTCGCTCCGTCGACCTTTTCCGGCGGCGAGCAGCAGCGCGTCAACATCGCCCGCGGCTTTATCGTCGACTACCCGATTTTACTTCTGGATGAACCCACTGCCTCGCTCGACGATAAAAACAGCGCGGCGGTGGTGGAGTTGATCGAACAGGCCAAAGCGCGCGGCGCGGCGATCGTCGGGATCTTCCACGACGAAAGCGTTCGCACCCGCGTCGCGGACAGACTGCACCCGATGGGGACAAACGCATGATTATCAATAACGTCAAGCTGGTGCTGGAAAACGAAGTCGTTGATGGCTCGATTGAAGTCCGGGACGGCGTCATCCGCGCATTTGCCGAAACCCAAAGCCGTACCCCTGAAGCGATGGACGGTGAAGGCGGCTGGCTGCTGCCGGGGCTGATTGAGCTGCATACCGATAATCTGGACAAATTTTTCACGCCTCGCCCGAAGGTGGACTGGCCCGCCCATTCGGCCATGAGCAGCCACGACGCGCTGATGGTTGCCAGCGGCATCACTACCGTGCTGGACGCGGTGGCGATTGGCGACGTGCGCGACGGCGGCGATCGGCTGGAAAACCTGGAGAAGATGATCAACGCCGTGGAAGAGACGCAAAAACGCGGCCTCAACCGCGCCGAGCACCGTCTGCATCTGCGCTGCGAGCTGCCGCACCACACCACCCTGCCGCTGTTTGAAAAGCTGGTGGGCCGTGAGCCGGTCTCGCTGGTCTCCCTGATGGACCATTCACCGGGGCAGCGCCAGTTCGCCAATATTGAGAAGTATCGCGAATACTATCAGGGCAAATATTCTCTCAACGATGCGGAGATGGCCCGTTACGAAGAAGAACAGCTAGCGCTCGCGGCGCGGTGGTCGCAGCCGAACCGCCTCGCCATTGCCGCCCTCTGCCGCGATCGCAATATTGCGCTAGCCAGCCACGACGACGCCACGCACGATCATGTGCTCGAATCCCATCAGCTTGGCAGCGTGATCGCGGAATTTCCCACCACGTTTGAAGCCGCCGAAGCCTCGCGCAAACACGGCATGAACGTGCTGATGGGCGCACCAAATATCGTTCGCGGTGGCTCGCACTCCGGCAACGTAGCGGCAAGCAAACTCGCCTCACTTGGCCTGCTGGATATCCTCTCGTCCGACTACTACCCTGCCAGCCTGCTGGACGCGGCGTTCCGGGTGGCGAACGACGAGGGCAACCGCTTCACCTTGCCGCAGGCCATTCGCCTGGTGACGAAAAACCCGGCCTCGGCGCTTAATCTTCAGGATCGCGGCGAGATAGCCGAGGGTAAACGCGCGGATCTGGTGCTGGCCCACCGCAAGGGCGAGCACATCCATATCGACCACGTCTGGCGTCAGGGAAAACGGGTGTTCTGATGGGAAGACTCATCTGGTTAATGGGGCCGTCCGGCTCCGGTAAGGACAGTCTGCTGTCCACCTTACGACAGCGGGAACACCCGCAGCTGCTGGTCGCGCATCGCTATATTACCCGCGCGGCCAACGCCGGGAGTGAAAACCATATCGCCCTGAGCGAGCAGGAGTTTTTCACCCGTGCCGGGCAAAACCTGCTGGCGCTGAGCTGGCACGCCAACGGCTACTACTACGGGATCGGCATTGAGATTGACCTATGGCTGCATGCGGGGTTCGACGTGCTGGTCAACGGCTCACGCGCGCATCTGCCACAAGCGCGCGCCCGCTACGAGGCGGCCCTGCTGCCGGTCTGTCTGCAGGTTTCGCCAGACGTCCTGCGCAGCCGGCTGCAGAGCCGGGGGCGTGAATCCGCCCGTGAGATAGACCAGCGGCTTGAGCGTGCGGCCCGCTATACCCCTTCAGACTGTCACATCCTCAATAACGACGGAAGTTTGCTACAGTCAGTCGATACCTTTTTATCGCTTATCCGTCAGAAGGAGAACCAGCATGCCTGACTGCACGCTTCGCCCCGCCACCGCAGACGATGCGCACATCGTTTATGCGTTAATCTGCGAGTTAAAGCAGGCCGAGTTCGATCGCCAGGCGTTTCACGCGGGCTATCTTGCCAATCTGCAGGATCGCAACATGCGCTACCAGCTTGCAGAAATGGACGGGCAGGCCATCGGCATGATCGGCCTGCACCTGCAGTTTCATCTCCATCACGCGCGCTGGATCGGCGAGATCCAGGAGCTGGTAGTGATGCCGCAGGCGCGCGGGTTGAAGGTGGGCAGCCAGCTGCTGGCCTGGGCGGAAGAGGTGGCACAACAGGCCGGCGCAGAGCTGACCGAACTCTCCACCAGCGTCAAGCGCACCGACGCGCACCGTTTTTACGTTCGTGAAGGGTATACGCAGAGCCATTTTCGATTCACCAAACCACTGTAGAGGTGTGCGATGAGTCTGACGATTACGTTAACGGGAACAGGTGGTGCACAGCTGGTTCCTGTCTTTGGCTGCTACTGTGCGGCGTGTCGCCGGGCGCGCCTGCAGGATAACTATCGCCGTCGCCCGTGCAGCGCGGTGGTCAAATTCAACGACGCCGTCACCCTGCTGGATGCCGGCATTCCGCACCTGATGGATGACTGGCCTGCGGGCAGCTTCCAGCAGTTTTTACTCACCCACTATCATATGGATCACGTTCAGGGGCTGTTTCCCCTGCGCTGGGGCGTGGGCGCGACCATTCCGGTCTACGGTCCACCGGATGAAGCGGGCTGTGACGACCTGTTCAAACACCCGGGGATCCTCGATTTCAGCCACACGGTCGAACCGTTTGTGATGTTTGAACTTCAGGGCTTGCGGGTCACGCCGCTGCCGCTCAACCATTCGAAACTGACCTTCGGATATTTGCTGGAATCGGCCCACAGCCGCGTGGCCTGGCTTTCCGACACCGCCGGGCTGCCAGAAAAAACGGTGAAGTTCCTGCTCAACAACCAGCCGCAGGCGATGATTATCGACTGCAGTCACGAACCGCGCGACGAGACGCCGCGAAACCATTGCGACTTAAATACCGTGATGGCGTTAAACGAGGTGATTGGCTGCCCGCAGGTGATCCTGACGCACATCAGCCATCAGTTTGACGTGTGGATGATGGATAACCCGCTGCCGCAGGGGATTGAGGCGGGGTATGACGAGATGGTGCTGGTGCTGGATTAGGTTTTCCCCCTCTCCCGTGGGAGAGGGCTGGGGTGAGGGCAACAGGCCGCACTTAGCCTCGATCGTAATCGTCTTCTAACCTGCGCTCATCCTCTTCTAACCGACGGCGATCGTCATCTAACTGACGCTGACGCTCGTCCAGACGGCGGCGTCTGTCTTCGAGCTGCCGACGACGATCGTCGTACTGTCGACTGTCGATTTGGCGGCTGCGGTCATAACGATCGTCACTATCATCGCTGCTGCGGCTGCTACTGGGGTTATAGGCATCGTTGATTGCCTGCTGAATGTTGCCAATAGCATCATCAACAATATCGGCATGAGCCAGCTGGCTGGTGAGTGACAGCAGACCAAATAACAGAGCAGTTGAGTAACGTTTCATAAGGCCAGACTCGCAGGTGAACTGGCCTTACGATAATGAACGGTTGAGGACTGGGGTAGCGGAGGAATCTCAAATTCTGTAACGAGCGGGGTCTTCCATGAGTTGATTCGCACGTTGTTTATTTTCTGCAACCAATACGATGCCATAGCATTTTTGGTCCGGCGAATGGCTCCAGATACGATCCTCGGGAATACAGCCTCCGTCATAGATAACCTTGCTCCCATCATACGGCCAAAATGCGCCCTGCTCGGTATCGAGAACAAAGACAGCTATCTGATCAGACTCGCGGGCAATTTTCTGCCAGAGCATCTTCCCGCCTTCATATTGCTCAAAATCGCTGACAAGCGTCACGCCGCAGTGTAAGACCAGGGCTTCATACAGCCGAGTTGCCAGCCCCTTGTCACGCTCAGCGGGATCAACGCAGATACCTTCTACCTGAATAAGGTTGGCATCTTCCCAACAGCGCTCGACGGCAATGATGTCTTCACCCAAATGCGCTTTTCGTTGTAAATCCAGGGCAGCAACAACCCGATGCCGTGGCACCCCATCGAAGGTTTCGATATCCGCTTCAATAATCGCAGCTCTTGGCGTCAGACTATCAAAAATGACGTGTAGCACTCGCCCGGAGAGTTCAAACTCATCAACGAGTTTAAACGACCTGGCAACTGTGCTCGGGCTATATGTTGTAGGCATCACGATCATATGTGAGTCCCCTCTTGTGAGTACCGGCATAATTCCCTTTATATCCCAATCTGCCAAATTTTGCGCAGCTTAGCATCACCGGCTTTAACGATGCTCTTGATGAAATCCTAAACAGGGGCGTTTAAAAACATATTTTCCGCAGCGCCTGCGCCAGCTGCACTCGCGTAAACGGCTTACGCAGTAACTGAACGTCCGGCAGCTGAGGGTTATGCGCAGGCCGTAAATCCTGGCCGCTGATCAGCAGCACCGGAAGCTGCGGATAATGACTGCGCACATGGTTAATCACCTCCGCCCCGCTCAGGTTTCCGGGCAACATCAGGTCGCTGATAAACATGCCAATATCCGGCGACGCCGCCAGCATGCTCAGCGCCTGCTCGCCGTTGTCCGCTTCCAGCGTCAGGTAGCCAAGCTGATGCAGTTGCTCGCACAGGGTTTGGCGAACATCGGCTTCATCTTCCAGCACCAGCACCAGCCGCTCGTTATCGACGGAGGCGGCGGCAGACTGCGTTTCATCAACTGCGGCGGCGAGCAGCGTCGAGCGCGGGAGGTGAAGCCGCACGGTCGTCCCCTGCCCCGGCGCGCTTTCGATCTCCACGCGACCGCCGGACTGACGCACAAAACCGTAGACCATCGACAGGCCCAGCCCGCTTCCACTCCCGGTCTGTTTGGTGGTGAAGAACGGTTCAAAGACCCGCGATTTCACCTCCTGAGACATCCCGCTGCCGCGATCGATGACTTCCAGCGCCACCATATCCTGCCGGCGTCCGTCGCTGCGGGTGACGCGCTGATTCCAGGTACGGATTTTTATCACCCCGCTTTGTCCTTCCATCGCATCGCGGGCGTTCATCACCAGGTTGATGATGGCGTTTTCCAACTGGCTGACGTCTATCCAGGCGGGCCACGCCGGGGATTGCGCTTCAATCTCAAGCGTGAGCGTGGCAGGCAAAGAGTGGCGCATCAGCTCCCGGAGGTTCTCCAGCAGCGGCAGCATGTCTACCGCATGCGGCGTCAGGGATTGCTTACGGGAAAACGCCAGCAGGCGCTGGGTCAGTAAGGCACCACGCTCGGCAGCCTTCAGCGCCCGGGTGATGCGCGGCGCGTCTTTTGATTCAGGATCGGTAAGCTCAAGGCTGCCGATGATCACCGCCAGCAGGTTATTAAAATCATGCGCCAGCCCTCCCGTCAGCTGTCCGACGGCTTTCATTTTCTGGCTGTGCAGAAGCGCCTCTTCCAGCCCCTGACGCTCGATGCGGTCGATCTCCATCTGCGTGGTTTTCTCTTTCAGCAGACGCGTGGTGTGCTCAAGCGAGGCGGTGTTGCGGGCAAAAACGTTAAACGCGCGCGCCAGCTCACCCAGCTCATCGCGCCGCTGCAGGGCGGGGACGGAGACATCCTGTTCACCGTGAGCAAGGCGCGACATTGCCCGGGAAATCGCCGTCAGGTTGGAGGCCAGATTGCGGTAGATATACCAGCAGGCGCACCCGGTGATGATCAGCGCCAGCACGGCGAAGAAGCTGATAAACACGCTGATGGATTGCAGTTCGTGATGACTCTGGGCCGTGCGAAGCCGGGAGGCCTGCGCCACCTGCTCAACGTACTGATTGATGTCACTGTTGAGGATCGCCACCAGCGCCTTAATGTGGAACATATACCAGCTTATCGCCAGGTCGCTCTCTTCCAGCTGTTTCGACAGGGGGGCGAGCTTACCTAACTCGGCATTAAAATCAGGCAGAACCCCCTTCACGATCGGCTGTACGGCACTCCGTGTCAGGGCTGCGGTCACCGCATCCAGCTGCTGAACGGTCGCGCGCGGCGAAGGAGTGTCGATGGCGGCAGCGAGCAGCCGGTCCATCTCCATCAGCTGCTGCGCATCCGGAACATTGCTGCCATAGCGGAGGTTGATGTCCTGCAGATGACGCAGGTAGCTCTGGCTTTGATACAGCGAGCTAAGCAGCGCGTTACGCTCCAGATGGCGTCGCTGTCCACGCTCAAGCATCTCCGTCACGCTCTGCTGCAGCTCATGACTACGCTGAATAATCCGCGCCACCAGCGCCGGCTCCTGCTGCGCCAGCGGCGCATCCGCAAGCTGCTCCAGCGAGTGGCGCAGCGCCATTTGCGTTTGCTTCAGCCTCTCGGCTTCGCCTTTGTACTCCAGCGCTCCCACCACCTGCGAGAGCCGCACCGCCGCCGTCGCCACGTTAGCGGTATCGCGGGCCAGGTTCATGCTGCCGGTCATATCATCCAGCGTTTGCTGCTGCACCTGCTCCTGGATTTGGCTGGCATGACGGAAACCGAGCACCGCCACGCCGCTCACCATCAGCGTAACGGCGACCACCAGCAGATTGAAAATCAGCAGGCGGCCTCGGGCGCTGGCGAAAAACGGGGGACGTGATGGCATGGAGTTAGGTTCCTGTGCGGTTTGGTGCCCTCACCCTGCCCCTCTCCCACCGGGAGAGGGAAAAGGAAAATGTGATGGCGATTAGCTATTCATAACTATGACAAATATGAACAGCTTCTGACATTTTGCATTTACGTACCTGTGATGAAGTGCAGATATCGACATTCACAGGAGATCCGCCATGAGCAGAACCCCAGTACTGGAGATGCGCAGCATTGCCAAAACGTTTGGCAGTTTCCACGCGCTCAAGGGTGTGGATTTGACGGTCTTCCCCGGTGAGATCCACGCGCTGATGGGGGAAAACGGCGCGGGAAAAAGCACGCTGATGAAAATCCTCGCGGGAGCCTATACCGCCACCAGCGGCGAAATCCTGATCGACGGCCAACCGTTTCATATCAAAGGGCCGAAAGATGCGCTGGCTGCAGGCATTACCCTGATTTATCAGGAGATGCAGCTCGCGCCCAACCTGACCGTTGCCGAGAATATCTTTCTTGGCAGCGAGCTGTCGCGCGGCGGGATGGTCCAGCGTAAAGAGATGGCCGCTCAGGCGCAGGCGGTGATTGAGCGCCTCGGCGCGCAGTTCAACGCCACCGATCTGGTGATGAAGCTGACCATCGCCGAGCAGCAGCAGGTGGAAATCGCCCGCGCGCTGCACCGCAACAGCCGCATTCTGGTGATGGATGAACCCACCGCCGCCCTCTCCTCACGCGAAACCCATCGCCTGTTTGAACTGATTTTGCGCCTGCGCGATGAAGGGATGGCAATCATCTATATCAGCCACCGGATGGCGGAAGTATATGAACTTTCTGACCGCGTCAGCGTTCTGCGCGACGGGCAGTACGTCGGCAGCCTGACGCGCGACAAGCTGAACGCCTCCGAGCTGGTGAAGATGATGGTGGGCCGCCCGTTAAGCGACCTGTTTAACAAAGAGCGTGATATCCCTCTCGGCAGCCCGCGTCTTAACGTGCATCACCTCACCGACGGTAAAAAAGTACAGCCCTGCAGCCTGCAGGTGCGTTCCGGCGAAATCGTCGGCCTGGCGGGGCTGGTGGGCGCCGGACGTTCTGAGCTGGCGCAGCTGATCTTTGGCGCGCGCAAAGCCACGGGCGGCATGATTGAGGTCGACGGCGAGCCGGTGGTGATCCACTCCCCGCGCGCCGCTATCGAAAACGGCATCGGTTTTCTCACCGAGAACCGCAAGGAGCAGGGGCTGTTTCTGGAGCTGGCGGCGCAGGAGAACATCACCATGGCGACGCTTGAGCGCGACGCCACCTTCGGCATGTTAAACCGCAAAAAAGCCCAGTCCATTTCCGATGACGCTATCGCCCTGCTTAACATCCGCGTGCCGCACTCTCAGGTGCGCGCGGGCGGGCTGTCAGGGGGCAATCAGCAAAAGCTGCTCATCTCCCGCTGGGTGGCAATCGGCCCGCGCATTCTGATTCTGGACGAACCGACGCGCGGCGTGGACGTCGGCGCGAAAAGCGAGATCTACCGCATCATGAACCAGATGGCGCGCAAAGGCGTGGCAATTTTGATGATCTCCAGCGAGCTGCCGGAAGTGGTGGGGATGAGCGACCGGGTGTACGTGATGCGAGAAGGCAGCATTGCGGGTGAACTCCACGGGCGTGACATCTCTCAGGAAAACATTATGACGCTGGCAACCGGCGTGAACGACACACATCATCAGGCGGTGCAATCATGACAACTCCTACCCATCCGCAGCAGGTGGCGAAATCCGCCTCCGCAAAAAAAATGCTGATGAGCGATCTGATGCAAACGGTCGGCATTTTGCCGATTCTGATCCTGATTGTGGCGGTATTTGGCTTTATCGCGCCCAACTTCTTCACCGAGAGCAACCTGCTCAACATTACCCGTCAGGCGTCGATCAACATCGTGCTGGCGGCGGGAATGACCTTCATTATCTTAACCGGCGGGATTGACCTCTCCGTAGGCTCGATTCTGGGCACCACGGCGGTGGCCGCGATGGTGGTGTCGCTGATCCCCGAATTCGCCATGCTCTCCATTCCCGCCGCGCTGATGCTCGGCATGGTGCTGGGCCTGTTCAACGGCGCGCTGGTGGCCTTTGCCGGACTTCCGCCGTTTATCGTCACCCTCGGCACCTATACGGCGCTGCGCGGCGCGGCGTACCTGCTGGCCGACGGCACGACGGTTATTAACTCCAACATCAGCTTCGAGTGGATCGGCAATAACTACCTCGGCCCGATTCCGTGGCTGGTGGTCATCGCCCTGGCGGTCATTGCTATCTGCTGGTTCATCCTGCGCCGCACCACGCTTGGCGTTCACATCTACGCGGTGGGCGGCAATATGCAGGCGGCGCGCTTAACGGGGATCAAGGTCTGGCTGGTGCTGCTGTTTGTTTACGGCATGAGCGGCCTGCTCTCCGGGCTTGGCGGGGTGATGAGCGCCTCACGCCTCTACAGCGCCAACGGCAACCTCGGCATGGGCTACGAGCTGGATGCGATTGCGGCGGTGATCCTTGGCGGGACCAGCTTCGTCGGCGGGATCGGCACGATCACCGGCACGCTGGTCGGCGCCCTGATCATCGCCACCCTCAACAACGGCATGACGCTGATGGGCGTCTCCTACTTCTGGCAACTGGTGATCAAAGGGGCGGTGATCATCATTGCGGTGCTGATCGACAAATACCGTACCCGACACCATCAAAGTGCATAACAACAAAACCCTACAGCTTCGAGGAAAACAATATGCGTTTGAAACCGTTAGTAACCGCGCTCTGTGCTGGCGCGCTGCTTGCCGCAACGCCGTTTGCGCAGGCGAAAGACCTGAAATCCATCGGCGTGACGGTGGGTGACCTGGCTAACCCGTTCTTCGTGCAGATCACCAAAGGTGCCGAGCTGGAAGCGCGCAAGCTGGCGGGCGATAACGTCAAAGTGACGCTGGTCTCCAGCGGGTACGATCTGGGCCAGCAGGTGGCGCAGATCGACAACTTTATTGCCGCTAAAGTAGACATGATCATCCTTAACGCCGCAGATTCCAAAGGGATCGGCCCGGCGGTGAAGCGCGCGAAAGACGCAGGGATTGTGGTCGTTGCGGTTGACGTGGCGGCGGAAGGGGCTGATGCCACCATCACCTCCGATAACACCCAAGCGGGTGAAATGGCCTGTAAATACATTACCGACCGTCTGAAAGGCAAAGGCAATGTGGTGATCATCAACGGACCACCGGTCTCAGCGGTGCAGAACCGCGTGGAAGGTTGCCAGACGGAATTCAAAAAACATCCGGATATCAAGGTGCTCTCGGATAACCAGAACGCCAAGGGCAGCCGTGAAGGTGGCCTGGAAGTGATGACCTCCCTGCTGGCCGCTAATCCGAAGATCGACGGCGTATTCGCCATTAACGATCCGACCGCGATCGGTGCCGATCTGGCGGCAAAACAGGCGCAGCGCAATGAGTTCTTTATCGTCGGCGTGGATGGATCACCGGACGGTGAGGAAGCCCTGAAGCGTGAAAACTCCCTGTTTGTGGCGACCCCGGCGCAAGATCCGCAGGTGATGGCGGCAAAAGCGGTGGAGATCGGCTATGACATATTACAGGGCAAACCTGCGCCGAAAGAGCCTGTGCTGATCCCGGTGACGATGATCGATAAAAAGAACGTCGGCACGTATAAGGGTTGGACGGTTAAGTAACCCTTCGCCCTCTCCTGCCGGAGAGGGCGTCGTTTACCTGGAGTCCCCATGAAACGCTCCGACATCAATGAAATCCTCGGCCACACGCGGCAGTTTTTTTCTATGCACGACGTGCATCTCCCGCCGTTTGCCAGTTTCCCGCCAACAAAATGGCAGCAGCTTGACCAGGCCGCATGGCAGGAAGTGTTCGATCTCAAACTCGGCTGGGACGTGACGGCGTTTGGTGGCAACAACTTTGCCGCCGAGGGTCTGACGTTGTTTACCCTGCGCAACGGCTCGCCGAACGGCATGCCGTATGAAAAATGCTATGCCGAAAAAATTATGCACGTGCGGGACGGTCAGTTGACGCCGATGCATTTTCACTGGCGTAAACGAGAGGACATTATCAACCGGGGCGGCGGGAATCTGATTGTTGAATTGTGGAATGCCGGTGCGCATGAAGAGACGGAAAACACCGACGTGACGGTCACCGTCGACGGCTGCCTTCAGACCCACGCGCCCGGCAGCCAGCTGCGCCTGCTGCCCGGGGAAAGCATCTGTCTCACGCCCGGTCTTTACCACTGTTTCTGGGGCGAACGCGGCTTCGGCGACGTGCTGGTCGGGGAAGTGTCGTCGGTCAATGACGATGAACACGATAACCACTTTTTGCAGCCCGTCGCCCGCTATAACAACATCGAAGAAGACGAACCGGCGCTGCTGGTGCTGTGCAACGAGTACAACCTGTTTCGGATATAAGGGGTGAATGATGCCACTGATTTCTCTTGCCGACGGTCTTGAGCACGCCAGGACGCATCGCTATGCGCTGGGCGCGTTTAACGTGCTCGACTCCCATTTCCTGCGCGCGCTGTTCGCCGCCGCAAAGCAGGAACGCTCGCCTTTTATCATCAACATCGCCGAGGTGCACTTTAAATACGTGTCGCTGGATTCGCTTGTCGAAGCGGTTAAGTTCGAGGCCGCTCGCCACGATATTCCCGTGGTGCTCAACCTCGACCACGGCCTGCATTTTGAAGCCGTCGTACGCGCCCTGCGCTTAGGGTTCAGCTCCGTGATGTTCGATGGTTCAACGTTGAGCTACGAGGAGAACATCCGCCAGACGCGTGAAGTGGTGAAGATGTGCCATGCCGTTGGCGTGTCGGTAGAAGCGGAGCTTGGCGCAGTCGGAGGCGATGAAGGCGGCGCGCTTTACGGGCATGCGGATGAAGCATGCTTTACCGACCCACAGCTGGCTCGCGAATTTGTCGATTCAACCGGTATTGACGCGCTGGCGGTTGCCATCGGCAACGCGCACGGTAAATACAAGGGCGAACCTAAACTCGATTTCCCACGCCTGGACGCCATTCGCCAGCAGACGGGGCTGCCGCTGGTGCTCCACGGAGGCTCCGGTATTAGCGATGCTGATTTTCGCCGCGCGATTGAGCTGGGCATTCATAAAATCAATTTCTACACCGGGATGTCGCAGGCCGCGCTTGCCGCCGTGGAGCAGCGTATGGCAAACCGCCAGCCGCTCTATGACGAGTTTGCCGAGCTGCTGCTGGGGATAGAAGAGGCGATTACCGATACGGTCGCCGAACAGATGCGCATCTTCGGCAGCGCGGGGCGGGCATAATGGAACGTAAAGGCATTATAGCCGCAGGCAATATGCTGGTGGATCACGTCCATCAGATCGTGCAGTGGCCGGAGCGCGGCTGGCTGGCGGAAATCACCCACAGCGAACGCTCAACCGGCGGCGCACCACTCAACGTCCTGCTGACGCTGGCGAAGATGCACGTCGGCCTGCCGCTGCAGGCGGTAGGGCTGATTGGCGAAGACGGCGACGGAGATTACATCCTGGCGATGCTCGACCAGTACCACGTCAACCGCCAGCGCGTGCAGCGCACCACCTTTGCGCCGACGTCTATGTCGCAGGTCATGACCGACCCCTGCGGGCAACGCACCTTTTTCCACTCACCGGGGGCCAACCGCCTGCTGGATCTGCCCGCTTTCGACCGTCTCGACGGGTCGATGAAAATTTTCCATCTCGGCTACCTTTTGCTTCTCGACAGCCTGGACATGCCCGATGACGAATTTGGCACCCGCAGCGCGCGGCTGCTGGCGCAGATGCGCGAGCAAGGGTATGAAACCTCGCTCGATCTGGTTTCCCGCAAGGGCGACCCGCGCTATCAGCCGCTGGTGCTCCCTGCCCTGCGCTATCTCGACTATCTGGTGATTAATGAGCTGGAAGCCGGGGAGTTTAGCGGCCTGACAATGCGTGATGAAAGCGACGCCCCGCACGTTGCCCATATCGCTGCAGCCGCGGCGCAGCTGCTGGCTGCCGGCGTTCGCCAGCGGGTGGTGATCCACTGTCCGGAAGGGGCATGGGGAGAAGCACGCGGTGAAGAAGGTCGCTGGATCCCGTCATGGATGCTGGAGCAGGAAGAGATTATCGGCAGCGTCGGCGCGGGTGATGCTTTTTGCGCAGGCTTTTTATATGGCTGCCATGAATCGCTGCCGCTTGCGGAAAGTATTTATCTGGCGCATGCCTGCGCGCGGGCAAGCCTGCTGGCCGCCAATGCTATTGACGGCGCAAAAACGCTGGTCGAGCTGCAACTGTTTATTAAAGAGAATACTTAGGCCGCTTTCTCGCAATGAGACACATCGGTGGCAAACACGTAACCTAACCCACGAATGGTTTTGATCAGGGCTGGCTGGTGCGGGTTAGCCTCGATCTTCCGGCGCAGACGCATGATCAACACGTCGATAGTGCGATCGAACACCTCGGCGCTTTCGCTGTGGGTCAGCTCAAGCAGCCTATCGCGGCTTAGCACACGGCGGGCATTTTGCGTGAGCGCCAGCAACAAGCCGTACTCGCCCTGGGTTAAGGGCACGGTATTGCGGTTCGGATCGCTTAGCTCGCAGCGGGTGGTATCGAGCGTCCATCCATTAAAGGCAATACCCGCGACGGGTGCCGCGGGAGTTTCTGCAGCCAGTACGCCCGTACGGCGCAGTACCGCTTTGACGCGGGCGACGACCACGCGCGGGTTGAACGGTTTGCCAATATAATCGTCGGCCCCCATCTCCAGCCCCACCACCACATCTGACTCACTGCCCAGACCGGTTAACATCACAACCGGTAGCGCCGGACGCTGCTTTTGCAGCTGCAGCAAAACCTGCAGGCCGTTGATATCGGGCAACATCATATCCAGCAGAACAAGCGCGATATTCGGATCCTGCTGTACCCGGCGCAGCGCATCCTGGCCGTTATGGCAGACAAGCACGCTAAAGACGTGCTCGCTCAGCACATCCTGAAGCAGTTCGCAGACTGCCGTATCGTCATCAACCACCAGAATCGCCGGTTTCATCGTATGCTTCCGTCAGGGAATTATGTTAAGTCTGAACCATTCTGCCGTCGGCTCCAGTTAAATAGTTTTTTCAGTGACGGAAATTCAACCCATGTCACATCCGCTGCCCTGTCGACACGTCAATTTTGACGATTCGCTGCTTTTGGTCAGCGTTTTCGCTGCGAATGGGCCGTAAAGTCTAAGCATACCCACACTAAAAACATGGCATAGAAGCTGCATAGTGGGTGCGAACGATTCGATTAACTGGAGCAGACTGATGAAAAAAGTCGTCACGGTTTGCCCTTATTGTGCCTCAGGTTGCAAGATCCACCTGGTGGTCGATAACGGCAAAATCGTCCGGGCGGAGGCCGCACAGGGGAAAACCAACCAGGGCACGCTATGCCTGAAAGGTTACTACGGCTGGGATTTTATTAACGATACCCAAATCCTCACCCCACGCCTGAAAACCCCAATGATCCGCCGCGAGCGCGGTGGCAAGCTGGAAGCCGTCAGCTGGAACGAGGCGCTCGATTACGTCGCCACGCGCCTTAGCGCCATCAAGGCCAAGTATGGTCCGGATGCGATTCAGACCACCGGCTCTTCACGCGGGACGGGGAACGAAACTAACTATGTGATGCAAAAATTCGCGCGCGCCGTTATTGGTACCAATAACGTCGACTGCTGCGCTCGCGTCTGACACGGCCCATCGGTTGCAGGTCTGCACCAGTCGGTCGGTAACGGCGCAATGAGTAATGCCATCAACGAAATAGACAACACCGATCTGGTGTTTATTTTCGGCTATAACCCGGCGGATTCTCACCCTATCGTCGCGAACCACGTTATTCGCGCTAAGCAAAATGGGGCGAAAATCATCGTCTGCGATCCGCGCAAAATTGAAACCGCGCGCATTGCGGATATGCACATCGCGTTGAAAAACGGCTCGAACATCGCGCTGCTGAACGCAATGGGGCACGTCATTATTGAGGAGAACCTGTACGACCAGGCGTTTGTCGCGACCCGTACGGAAGGTTTTGAAGAGTATCGGAAAATTGTCGAAGGCTATACGCCAGAGTCGGTTGAAACGATAACCGGCGTCAGCGCGCAGGAGATCCGTCAGGCGGCAAGGATGTACGCCGCAGCGAAAACCGCCGCCATTCTGTGGGGCATGGGCGTGACCCAGTTCTATCAGGGCGTAGAGACCGTGCGCTCTCTGACGAGTCTCGCGATGCTGACCGGCAATCTGGGTAAAGCGCACGTTGGCGTGAACCCGGTGCGTGGTCAGAATAACGTCCAGGGTGCCTGCGATATGGGTGCGCTGCCAGATACCTATCCTGGCTACCAGTACGTGAAATTCCCGGAGAACCGCGCGAAGTTTGCGAAGGCCTGGGGCGTGGAAAGTCTGCCTGAGCACACCGGGTATCGCATTAGCGAGCTGCCCCACCGTGCGGCGCACGGTGAAGTACGTGCGGCCTACATCATGGGTGAAGATCCGCTTCAGACCGACGCCGAGCTCTCCGCGGTTCGCAAAGGGTTTGAGGATCTGGAGCTGGTGATTGTCCAGGATATCTTTATGACCAAAACCGCAGCGGCGGCGGATGTGATTTTGCCGTCAACCTCCTGGGGCGAGCATGAAGGTGTCTACACGGCGGCAGACCGCGGCTTCCAGCGCTTCTTTAAGGCGGTCGAACCGAAGTGGGATTTGAAAACGGACTGGCAGATCATCAGCGAAATAGCCACCCGTATGGGTTACCCGATGCACTACAACAACACCCAGGAGATCTGGGACGAGTTGCGTCACCTGTGCCCGGACTTCTACGGCGCGACCTATGAAAAAATGGGTGAGCTGGGGTACATCCAGTGGCCATGTCGGGATGAGTCAGAGACCGATCAGGGAACGTCGTATCTCTTTAAAGAGAAATTCGACACCCCGAACGGACTGGCGCAGTTCTTCACCTGCGACTGGGTCGCGCCGATCGATAAGCTCACCGACGAGTATCCGATGGTGCTCTCCACCGTACGTGAAGTGGGCCATTACTCCTGCCGTTCGATGACCGGAAACTGCGCCGCGCTGGCGGCACTGGCGGATGAGCCCGGCTATGCGCAAATCAATACCGCCGACGCGCAGCGCCTTGGTATTGAGGACGAAGCGCTGGTGTGGGTGAATTCGCGCAAAGGGCGGATCATCACCCGTGCGCAGGTCAGCGATCGTCCGAACAAAGGGGCGGTCTATATGACCTACCAGTGGTGGATTGGTGCCTGCAACGAGCTGGTGACGGAGAACTTAAGCCCGATAACCAAAACGCCGGAGTATAAATACTGCGCCGTACGCATGGAGCCGATTGCGGATCAGCATGCGGCAGAACAGTACGTGATCGACGAATATAACAAGCTGAAAGCCCGGCTGCGTGAAAGCGCAATGGGTTGAAGCCGTTAATTCATCGTTGAATAAAGGGAGTGAGATATTCACTCCCTTTTTATTTCCGCTCAACACATTAAATATATCAATTACTTTTCTGGAAAGCGGCTCGCAGAAATAATGTAAATTTCACGAAAAAGAATTACATCTTTGCATTTTGATTCAGAGAGATAAGATATGCGGCGGGTGCTTAAGACTTTCTGTCTTGAGCATTGTTGAGGGACAGAAAGTGGAAAGCCCCGGGAAATCTTCATTTACCCGAGGCTACCCCTCAACACCAACAGGTTGAGAGTAGCCTCTTATTCTTTTTTTGACAAGGAGTAAAAGGCATGACGCCATTAAAAACTGCGTTAGGCATCGTCTTTATTATTTGCCTGACGATAGTGATATTTACCTTTATTACTCGCGGAAAACTTTGCGAGTTTTCAATAAAGGGTGAACATCAGGAGGTGGCGGCAAAATTAGCCTGTAACGCAGGCTAACCTCTGCGGGCGGAACGACAGTTCCGCCCGGCTTGTAGGATGCTGAGGTCTTAATGCACCCATTTTTTTCTTCCGCCACCGCGATTATACTGCGCGGCGTGTACCCAGATGATAAGAATCCATGAAACCTATTTTTCTGTTGTTGTTATTTTTCACCTTGTTCGCGCACGCGGATGAGATAGGCAGCCAGTATCAGAAACAGGCAGAAGCAGGCGATGCCCGCGCCCAGTATTATCTTGCCGATACGTACTTCAGCTCTGGCGACAGCAAGCAGGCTGCGCTGTGGGCCGAGAAGGCCGCAAAAGGCGGCGATGTCGATGCCATGGGGCTGCTCTCACAAATTCTCTTTACGCAGGGCGACTATGCCCAGGCTAAAGCGCTGGCGCAGCAGGCGACCATCGCGGGCAGCAAGCGCGGCACCATTATGCTGGCGCGCATTTTGGTGAACACGCAGGCGGGTAAAACGGACTATCTCCAGGCCATTAAGCTGCTGCAAACGGCCACCGAAGATATTGACAACGACTCTGCGGTCGATGCGCAGCTGCTGCTGGGGCTGATTTATGCCAACGGTGTAGAAGTGGCCCAGGACGACACTCTGGCGGCATCGTGGTTTAAACGCAGCTCGTCTCTTTCACGTACGGGCTACGCGGAATACTGGGCAGGGATGTTGTTCCAGCAGGGTGAGAAAGGGTTTATCACGCCCAATAAACAGAAAGCGCTGTACTGGTTGAACCTGAGCTGTACCGAAGGGTTTGATACGGGATGTGAAGAGTTTGATGCGTTGAGCGGCGAGTAAAGTGCCGGGTGGCGGCTTCGCCTTACCCGGCCTACAAAACCCGTAGGCCCGGTAAGCGCAGCGCCACCGGGCTTAAGATGTTACTGGTCAGCCGTCTTATCAAAACGACCCAGCACCTCACGTTCATACGCCAGCGCTTTTTTGCGATCGAATTTGTGTTCCCACTTGGCGATAACCAGCACCGCCAGGGCATTCCCCACCACGTTCAGCGCCGTACGCGCCATGTCGAGGATACGGTCGACACCGGCGATAAACGCCAGACCTTCCAGTGGAATACCGACGCTACCCAGCGTCGCCAGCAGTACCACGAACGAGACGCCCGGTACGCCTGCGATACCTTTGGACGTCACCATCAGCGTCAGGACCAGCACGATCTCCTGCCACAGCGACAGATCAATGCCGTACAGCTGCGCAATAAAGATAGCAGCGATACTCTGGTACAGCGTCGAACCATCCAGGTTAAAGGAATAGCCGGTGGGCACCACGAAGCTGGTAATAGAAGCAGGCGCGCCGTAGGTCTCCATCTTCTCAATAATGCGCGGCAGCACGCTCTCGGAGCTTGCCGTGGAGTACGCCAGAATCAGTTCATCTTTGAGGATACGGATCAGGATCCAGATGCTCAGCCCACACAGACGCGCCACAATACCCAGCACCACCAGCGCAAAGAACAGGATGGCGAAGTGCACCAGGATCACCAGCTTCGCCAGCGGCCACAGGGAGGCAAAACCGAAGTTGGCCACGGTGACGGCGATAAGCGCAAACACCCCTACCGGTGCGTAACGCATCACCATGTGGGTCACTTTAAACATGGTTTCGGAGATAGAACGGAACACGGTCACCAGCGGTTCGCGGTGTGTCGCGGGCAGCGAAGAGAGTCCCAGACCGAACAGTACCGAGAAGAAGATGATAGGTAACATCTCGCCCTTCGCCATCGAGGCCACGATGTTGGTCGGTACCAGCGAAAGGATTGTGCCCATCAGGCCGTGCGCATGGCTCTGCACGTCAGCGGTCGTACTTTGGTATTTCGAAATATCCACCGTTGCCAGTTGCGACATATCAATCCCGGAACCCGGCTGAAACACGTTCGCCAGCGTGATACCGAGGATGATGGCAACTGTAGTGATCACTTCGAAATAGATAATGGTTTTCGCACCAATACGGCCTAGCTGTTTCGCATCGCCAACGCCCGCAATCCCGACCACCAGCGTCGAGATCACAATCGGCACCACGATCATCTTGATCAGATGAATAAAGATATCTCCTGCCGGTGAGAGCAGGTTTGCAATCAGCCATTCGCGGCTGTCGCTGTGATAGTGGAGGTAACTGCCCAGCAAGATGCCCAGCACAAGGGCGATTAAGATCTGCCAGGCAAGGCTGACTTTAACGTTTTTCATAGAAACTGACTTCCTCAATGAAGCGCCTTATTCACTCAAACTGCATGAATATGGGGACATACTGAAAGGGTATGAATTGTGTTGCGTTGGTTTATGGGATTTTTTAACGCGGCGTATGAGTATCATTTGCGCGACCTGTTGCGCAAGTCTTAAAGAACGACGCGTTTCACTCACAAAAGCGACAATGACGGGAGTTTGTTCTAATTCTCATAAATAACCTTTTGTTATAAAAACGATTTTTTAAACATAAATGTGAATAATCGTCAGCATAAATTATTTTCCTTCAAAGTTTCATTCGCTCATTTTTCATACTCTTCAAACAATGCGTGATCTGTAGCCCAAATACTAAACAAAGCTTGTAAAGCCCCTACAATTAACGTTTTTGCGACATATTATTAACATCTTACAAGGAGAAAAAAAGCCATGAGCCAAATCCACAAACATGACATTCCCGCAAACATTGCGGACCGTTGCCTGATCACCCCGGAGCAGTACCACGAGAAATATCAGCAATCTATCACTTCCCCGGATAGCTTCTGGGGTGAGCAGGGCCATATCCTTGACTGGATTAAACCTTATCAGAAGGTGAAGAACACCTCCTTTGCGCCCGGCAATGTCTCCATTAAATGGTATGAAGATGGCACGCTGAACCTGGCAGCAAACTGCCTTGACCGTCACCTTGCCGATCGCGGGAATGAGACGGCCATCATCTGGGAAGGCGATGATGCCTCGCAGAGCAAACACATTACCTATAAAGAACTGCATCGCGACGTGTGCCGCTTCGCCAACGTCCTGCTGGAAAGAGGTATTAAAAAAGGCGATGTGGTCGCCATCTATATGCCGATGGTGCCGGAAGCGGCGGTTGCCATGCTGGCCTGCGCACGTATCGGCGCGATTCATTCCGTTATTTTCGGTGGGTTCTCCCCAGAAGCGGTTGCTGGCCGTATCGTCGATTCAAGTTCAAAACTGGTGATCACCGCCGATGAAGGCGTGCGCGCAGGGCGCGGTATCCCGCTGAAGAAAAACGTCGACGAAGCGCTGAAAAACCCGAACGTCAAAACGGTCAGCAACGTTATCGTCCTTAAGCGTACCGGCGGCAAAATCGACTGGAACGAGGGGCGCGATCTGTGGTGGAGCGACCTGATTGAGAACGCGAGCGACCAGCATCAGCCGGAAGAGATGAACGCGGAAGATCCGCTCTTTATTCTTTACACCTCCGGTTCGACCGGCAAGCCGAAAGGCGTGCTGCACACCACCGGCGGCTATCTGGTCTATGCGGCTACGACCTTCAAATATGTCTTCGACTACCATCCGGGTGACATCTACTGGTGTACCGCCGACGTGGGCTGGGTGACCGGGCACAGCTACCTGCTGTACGGCCCGCTGGCCTGTGGCGCAACAACGCTGATGTTTGAGGGCGTACCAAACTGGCCAACCCCGGCGCGGATGTGTCAGGTGGTCGACAAGCATCAGGTCAATATTCTTTACACCGCCCCAACGGCGATCCGCGCATTAATGGCGGAAGGTGATAAAGCCATTGAAGGTACCGACCGCTCTTCGTTGCGCATCCTCGGTTCCGTCGGCGAGCCGATCAACCCGGAAGCCTGGGAATGGTACTGGAAAAAAATCGGTAACGAGAAATGCCCGGTGATGGACACCTGGTGGCAGACCGAAACCGGCGGCTTTATGATCACCCCCATGCCGGGTGCGACGCAGTTGAAAGCAGGTTCTGCCACCCGTCCATTCTTCGGCGTACAGCCTGCGCTGGTGGATAACGAAGGCAATCCGCTGGACGGTGCCACCGAAGGCAACCTGGTGATCACAGACTCCTGGCCGGGTCAGGCGCGAACCCTGTTCGGTGACCACGATCGCTTCGAGCAGACCTACTTCTCGACCTTTAAAAACATGTACTTCAGCGGCGATGGCGCGCGTCGTGACGAAGATGGTTATTACTGGATAACCGGACGTGTGGACGACGTACTGAACGTCTCCGGCCACCGTCTGGGTACCGCTGAGATTGAATCAGCCCTTGTGTCGCATCCGAAGATTGCCGAAGCCGCCGTTGTCGGTATTCCGCACAACATCAAAGGCCAGGCGATTTACGCGTACGTCACCCTGAACCACGGTGAAGAACCGTCACCAGAGCTGTATACCGAAGTGCGCAACTGGGTCCGCAAAGAGATTGGCCCGCTTGCCACGCCGGACGTGCTGCACTGGACCGATTCGCTGCCGAAAACCCGCTCCGGTAAAATCATGCGTCGTATTTTGCGCAAAATCGCGGCCGGGGACACCAGCAATCTCGGTGATACCTCAACGCTCGCGGATCCTGGCGTGGTGGAAAAACTGCTCGAAGAGAAGCAGGCCATCGCAATGCCATCGTAACCTCCTCACCCTAACCCTCTCCCTCAAGGGAGAGGGAATAATAAAACCTCCCCTACCCATACTTCTGGAGAACTCTGTGATGAATAACGATATTTGTCAGCAGATAGAGAATAGTGCGCACTACAGGGAGCTCGTCGATAAGCGGCAACGGTTTGCCTTCATCCTTTCCATCATCATGCTGGTTATCTACGTCGGCTTTATTATGCTGATCGCCTTTGCTCCACACTGGCTGGGCACCCCGCTGCACGAGGGGACCAGCGTGACGCGCGGCATTCCGATTGGCATTGGCGTGATTGTGATTTCATTCTTGCTGACCGGCGTCTACGTCTGGCGCGCGAACGGTGAATTTGATCGTCTTAACAGAGAAGTCCTGCGCGAGGTAAAAGCATCATGAAGCGAGTTCTGACGGCGCTCGCCGCCACACTTCCCTTTGCCGCCCACGCGGCAGATGCCATTACCGGCGAGGTACAGCGCCAGCCAACCAACTGGCAGGCAATTGTGATGTTCCTGATTTTCGTCCTGCTGACGCTGTACATCACGTACTGGGCGTCGAAACGCGTGCGCTCCCGTAACGATTACTACACCGCAGGCGGCAACATTACCGGTTTCCAGAACGGGCTGGCGATTGCGGGTGACTTTATGTCCGCCGCCTCGTTCCTCGGGATTTCTGCGCTGGTGTACACCTCCGGCTATGACGGCCTGATTTACTCCCTCGGCTTCCTCGTCGGCTGGCCGATCATTCTGTTCCTGATTGCTGAGCGCTTGCGCAACCTGGGACGCTATACCTTCGCAGACGTGGCCTCGTACCGTCTGAAGCAGGGGCCGATTCGTACCCTCTCCGCCTGCGGTTCGCTGGTGGTGGTGGCGCTGTACCTGATTGCGCAGATGGTCGGCGCGGGTAAATTGATCCAGCTGCTGTTCGGCCTGAATTACCACATCGCGGTAGTGCTGGTTGGCGTGCTGATGGTGATGTACGTCCTGTTCGGCGGCATGCTGGCGACCACTTGGGTGCAGATCATCAAAGCCGTTCTGCTGCTGTTCGGCGCAAGCTTTATGGCCTTTATGGTAATGAAGCACGTCGGGTTCAGCTTCAATAACCTGTTTACTGAAGCGATGGCGGTCCACCCGAAAGGGGAAGCGATCATGAGCCCGGGCGGGCTGGTGAAAGATCCGATATCCGCACTCTCGCTCGGCCTGGGTCTGATGTTCGGTACCGCAGGTCTGCCTCACATTCTGATGCGTTTCTTCACCGTGAGCGACGCGCGTGAAGCGCGTAAAAGCGTCTTCTACGCCACCGGTTTTATGGGTTACTTCTACATCCTGACCTTTATCATCGGCTTTGGCGCCATCATGCTGGTGGGGGCGAATCCGGCGTTTAAAGACGCGGCAGGCGCGCTGATTGGCGGTAACAACATGGCGGCGGTGCACCTGGCTGATGCAGTGGGCGGTAATCTCTTCCTCGGCTTTATCTCTGCCGTGGCTTTCGCCACCATTCTCGCGGTGGTTGCAGGGCTGACGCTGGCCGGCGCTTCTGCGGTGTCGCACGACCTCTACGCCAACGTGATCCGTAAAGGGGCAAGCGAACGTGATGAGCTCAAAGTCTCTAAAATCACCGTACTGGTGCTGGGCGTGGTCGCCATTCTGCTGGGCATCCTGTTCGAGAAACAGAACATCGCCTTTATGGTGGGGCTGGCCTTCTCGATTGCTGCAAGCTGCAACTTCCCGATCATCCTGCTCTCCATGTACTGGTCAAAACTGACCACCCGTGGGGCGATGATTGGCGGCTGGCTGGGGCTGCTGACAGCGGTGATCCTGATGGTTCTGGGCCCGACCATCTGGGTGCAGATCCTCGGTCACGCCAGCGCCATCTTCCCGTATGAATACCCGGCGCTGTTCTCTATCGCCGTGGCATTTATCGGTATCTGGTTCTTCTCTGCCACCGACAACTCGCCGGAGGGTAACCTGGAGCGCGAGAAATTCCGCGCCCAGTTTATCCGTTCACAAACCGGTCTCGGCGTTGAGCAGGGCCGCGCGCACTAAGCTCTTCTCCCCGGTCACTTGACCGGGGAATTTAAAACATCACCCACGCCACCAGCGGTGCAATCAGCACCATCACCACGCCTGAGAGCATCATCACCAGGCTCGCAACAACGCCCTCCTGCTGACCCAGTTCATACGAGCGTGCCGTGCCCGCGCCGTGTGAAGCCGCACCAAACCCCGCGCCTTTCGCCATCCCTTCCCGAATAGAAAGCCGCAGAAACAGCATATCGCCGACCGCCATCCCAAAGACGCCCGTCACCACCACAAACAGCGCCACCAGATCCGGCTGCCCGCCAAGCGGTTTCGCGGCGGCCAGCGCAAACGGCGTGGTCACCGAACGCACGGCCAGGCTGCGCTGAATTTCATCGGGCAGCGTAAACAGCCGCGCCAGCCAGACCGAGCTACAGACCGCCACCACCGTGGCGGTGAGCACGCCTGCGCTGAGCGACATCCAGTGGCGCTTGATAATCGCCAGATTGTCGTAAACGGGAACGGCAAAGGCGATGGTCGCCGGGCCGAGCAGCCACAACAGCCAGTGGGATTCACCAATGTAGTTCTGCCAGGAGATATGGCCGAAGACCAGCATCAGCACCAGCAGAATCGGCGTGAAGACCAGCGGCATCAGCGGCAGGGCATGAAAACGGCGATACAGCCGCTTGTTGGCGAAGTAGATCCCCAGCGTCGCAATCAGGCACAGGACGCTTATCTGAAAGTTAGTCATGCTTGTGCCTGCGGATTTCAAACCGATAGACTTTGTCCACCACCCAGGCAGTCGCCCCCAGTACCATCAACGTACTCAGCGCGATGACCGCAAAGATCCGCCAGCCGTCCACCATCAGCAGTTGCGCATAGTTCACCACCGCCACCACGGCAGGAACAAAGAACAGCAGCATCTCTGCCAGCAGCCAGCGTGCGCCGGCGCGCACCCAGTTAAGGGGGATCACGCGACAGAGGATGAGCGTCAGCATCAGCAGCATCCCCACCAGGTTGGCGGGCAGCGGCAGATGGAGCCAGCCGACAAGATATTCAGCAAAAACAAACAGTCCCGCGTAGAGCAGTACCTGAACCGGTACCTGGAGTCGCTGTACAACGGCTGGCGTAACACGGCTTAACGCCACGGCCATGGGGGTTTTCCTCAAAAATGAGACGAGGCGCCAGTATAGTGAGCGCACGGAGTGGACTGAAATGAATTAAAATCATCAAAGGTATAGTTTCGAGGAATAATCATGGACATAAGAACGCTGCGCTATTTTGTCGAAGTGGTTCGCCAGCAGAGTTTTACCCGCGCAGCGGAGAAGTTGTTTGTTACCCAGCCCACCATCAGCAAGATGCTGAAAAACCTCGAAGATGAACTGAACTGTACCCTGCTGCTCCGCGACGGGCGCAAGCTGTTGCTGACCGACACCGGACGCGTGGTGTTCGAACGCGGGCTGGCGATTCTGGCAGAGTTCCGCCAGCTGGAAGCTGAGCTGGATGATATCAATCATCTGACCAAAGGAGTGCTTCGCCTCGGCATTCCACCGATGGTGGGGATGATGATGGCCGGGCCGATTAGCCTGTTTCGCCAGCGCTATCCCGGCGTTGAGCTGAAAATTTCGGAGTTTGGTGGGTTAACCGTCCAGCAGGCCGTCACTAACGGCGAGCTCGACGTCGCCATGACCGCCCTCCCCGTTGAGGAAGAGAGCGGTCTGGCGACGCTTCCTCTCTTTAGCCACCCGCTGTGCGTGCTGGTTCCCCGCTCCGGCGACTGGCTGAAGAGAGACTCGGTGAAACCTGAATTACTTGGCGAGCACCCTCTGCTGATCTACAACGAAGATTTCGCCCTCAGCCGCCAGCTGATGACGCTGTTTAATCAACATAACGTGAAGCCGCGCATTGCGGTGCGCAGCGGTCAGTGGGATTTCCTGGCGGCGATGGTGCAGGCCGGCGTGGGGATTGCCATCCTGCCGCAGCCGATTTGCGAGCGTCTGGATAAAAATACGCTGCGCTGGATCCCGCTGGAGAGCAAGTTGCACTGGCAGCTGGGGATGATCTGGCGCGAAGGGGTGTATTTGTCGCACAGCGCCCAGGCGTGGCTGGAGTGCTGTGAGGGGTTTTGGGTGCGGTCTGAATAGTGCCGGGCGGCGGCTTCGCCTGACCCGGCCTACGGTTCGAACGTAGGCCCGGTAAGCGTAGCGCCACCGGGCAAAAGCGCGTTACTGATTCTCTATCAACAACGCTTCCAGCAGATCCAGATCGTGCAGCAGCTTTTGCAGCGTCTCGTTGCTGATCTGCCGCGTAGCGCGCAGGTGGTACAGCTCGGCACGCTCTGAGCGCAGCGCCGCCAGACGGAATCGACGCTCCAGGTTCTCCTCCTGCAACGAGCTTTCCACATCGTTACGCCCATCGGCACGGCGACGCAGGTTACCAATCACGCGGGAACTGACCTCTGTCAGCAGCTGATTATCGATGTTCTCTTCCGCATCCGCGGCCAGGCGCTCTTCCATTTTCTGGATAGCGACAATCGCCACTTCGGCGGTGGCCGCACGCGCAATTCGCTCCTCTTTGTGCTGCTGGGTCGAATCACCCGCGTCGATATGCTGCAGCAAAATCGGCAGCATAATCACGCCGACAAACAGGGAGAACAGAATCACGCCCGCCGCCAGGAACACCAGCTCGTAGCGCGCCGGGAAGACATCGCCCGTAGGCAGCAGCAGTGGAATAGAGAGCACACCGGCAAGGGTGATCGCCCCGCGTACGCCAGCAAAGGAGGCAATCAGCAGCTCACGCGTTGTCCACGAGCCGAACTCCATCGGCTTTTTCTTCAGGAAGCGTACGCTGAAGTTTTTCATCGTCCACAGCCAGCCGAAACGCACCAGCATCAGCGCCAGGTAGATCAGCACGACGTCGGTAAACAGCATCCAGACCTCAACGTTCGGGTCGGCTTCGGCCGCCACCAGCGAGGATTCCATAATGCCCGGCAGCTGCAGGCCCAACAGCAGAAATACCATGCCGTTAAACACGAATTCGAGCATCGCCCAGGTACTGTTGGCGCGCAGGCGCATCGCCAGCGGCGCGCGGCGCATCACGCCGGAGCGGGTGATGGTCATCCCTGCCGCCACCGCCGCCAGAATGCCCGACACGCCGATGTGTTCAGCAATCAGGTAGGAAGCAAACGGCAGCAGGAACAGCAATACGATCTGCGTCGCGGGTTCATCACCGCCCCAGCGGCTGAGGAAGCGCAGCGAGCGGCCGTACAGCCAGCTCACCACGAAGCCCGCCAGGATACCGCCAATGGCCACCTTAAAGAACTCCAGGGTCGCGCCGCCGACGGTAAAGACCATCGTGCCCATCGCAACGGCCACGGCAAATTTCAGGGCGACCAGGCCGGAGGCGTCATTCATCAGCGCCTCCCCCTGTAAAATCCCCATAATTTTCTTCGGAATACGGCCTTCACCCACAATGCCGGAAAGCGCCACGGCATCGGTTGGCGACAGCACGGCGGCCAGCGCAAAAGCCGGAATTAACGGGATGCCTGGTACGGCCCAGTAGATGAGAAAACCAATCCCGACCACGGTGACCACCACCAGCGCCAGCGCCAGGCCGAAGATCTCTCGCCCGTGCTCAAGGAATTCGCGCGTGGGCGTTTTCCAGCCATCGGCAAACAGCAGTGGCGGGATAAACAGCACGAGGAACAGTTCCGGGTCGAACTCAACGTGCAGGCCAAACGTCGGCCACGCCAGCAGCGCGCCGATGGCAATTTGCATTAATGGCAGGGGGACCTGAAAGGGCAGTACGCGTGTAACCACCCCGGATAGCGAGACCACAAGGGTCATGATGAGTATTGTGAAGAAGATTTCCATGCGTTCCCTGTTTGCTGTGTTGCTTATGTACTACGGAAGGCGTCGTGCCTTTCATTCTATCTTCCCCAGAGTAACGTAAAAGGCAACAGGATGAGTCCTGAAAATAAAAACGGGCGGCCTGAGCCACCCGTTTTCGCATCAAAGGACAACTTAGATTGCCCAGCCGCCCGCGTAGAATGCCACCAGCGCAACAGCGATGACCACGGTGCCGACGTTCAGCTTGCGCCATTCACCGGAGACCAGACGACCAATCACCAGCGACGCGAAACCGATCATAATGCCGGTAACAATGTTACAGGTCAGCACGATAAAGACCGCGGTAATCAGGCCAGACATGGCGTCCACGAAATCCGCAAAGTCGATTTTCGCCACGTTGCTCAGCATCAGCAGACCAACATACATCAGCGCTGGTGCGGTCGCGTACGCCGGAACCAGATAGGAGAGCGGAGAGAGGAACAGGATCAGCATGAACAGCACGCCGACGGTGATCGCCGTCAGGCCGGTTTTACCGCCCGCCGCCGTACCCGCTGCGGACTCGATGTACACTGCCGCAGGTGCCGCGCCCACCAGGCCAGAGAAGACGCTGCTCAGGGAGTCGGTGGTCAGCGCTTTGCCGCCATCAATAATCTGACCGTCTTTATCCAGCAGGTTTGCCTGGCCCGCGACGGCACGAATGGTACCGGTCGCGTCAAATACGGCGGTCATCACCAGCGCCAGCACGCTTGGCAGGATCACCGGATTCAGCGCGCCGACGATATCCAGGCTGCCAATCAGGGAGTTGCCTTTGTCATCGCTCAGCGACGGCATAGCGAAAATACCGGAGAAGTGGACGTTCGGATCGAAAATCAGGCCGACAATGGAAACGCCGATAATCGTCAGCAGAATGCCGCCCGGGACTTTCAGTTTTTCCAGACCGATAATCACCGCCAGACCGATAAGCGACATAATCACCGGGAAGCTGGCGAAATGACCCAGCGCCACCGGCAGACCCTCCAGCGGGTTCTTGATAACCAGACCGACGCCGTTAGCGGCGATCAGCAACAGGAACAGGCCGATGCCGATACCGGTACCGTGCGCCACGCCCTGCGGCAGGTTGCGCAAAATCCAGCTACGGATGCCGGTTGCTGAAATAACGGTAAACAGCACGCCCATCAGGAATACGGCGCCCAGCGCAACCGGTACGCTAATGTGCTGGCCCAGCACCAGGCTGAACGCGGTGAAAGCGGTCAGAGAGATAGCGCAACCAATCGCCAGCGGCAGGTTCGCCCACAGGCCCATCACGATAGAGCCCACGCCGGCCACAAGGCAGGTCGCCACAAAGACAGCCGCTGGCGGGAAGCCCGCTTTGCCCAGCATGCCCGGCACAACGATGACGGAGTAAACCATCGCCAGAAACGTTGTCAAACCGGCAACGATTTCCTGGCGCACGGTGCTGCCGCGAGCCGAAATTTTAAACATGGCGTCAAGTGAACCGCCAGTACGCGCAGATGGCGTAGACATAGAAAACATCCCCTGAGAGTTTTTTAGGAAGCCCGTAAGCGAGGTGGAGACGCCACTGCCAGCTAAACGTCAAATCCTTGTGTTGCGTTTGCGACGAAAGGGCGTCACAAAAAAAGCAAACGTTTAGCTCCGCGCTTACAAACGGGTGGTCAAATTAAGGCAAACGATTATCTAGCCTAATCCCCGCCCTTTTCAACTGAACTTTCTCGTTTTTCGCTAAAATTCACTTATGACGCTGAAGAAATAAACAGAGGATGCGCAAACGTTATCGTCTATGCGCAATTTGTTTACATTTCAATCCTCACCCGGGATAGATAACGGGCCACCTTGTTGCAGCGTTTTTTGCCAGCCGGGGCTGTTCTCGACCTTTGTCTTCCATGCCTGAATATGCGGCAGATTAGGAATACCGCCGCGTGCCAGCAGGGCAAAGATCGGGAAACTCATCTGAATGTCGGCCATGCTGAGCGTATCCCCGGCAAACCAGCTGTTTGCAGCAAGATGTGACTCAATAAAGCGCGCATGGGTTTCCAGCTGACGGTTGAGATACGCTTTCTGCACCCCCTGACCCAGCGCTTTGCCCAGGGTTCTGATACCAAACGGCACGGGCGGCTTGCCGAGGCTGTTGAAGACCAGCTTCATTAACAGCAGCGGCATCAGCGATCCTTCAGCGTAATGCAGCCAGAAGCGGTATTGCACCTTATGCGCCGGATCTAAAGGTTTAAGCCGCGACTCGGGATCGTACGTTTCCTGCAGGTACTCCAGAATGGCGCCTGACTCCGCAAGGATCAGTCCGTTATCTTCAATGACCGGTGATTTGCCCAACGGATGCACCCTTTTGAGGGACTCCGGTGCCAGCATGTTCTTTTCGCGTTGGTAGTGAACGATCTCATACGGCAGAGCGAGTTCTTCCAGCGCCCAGATCACGCGGTGCGAGCGCGACTGGTTAAGGTGGTGTACCGTGAGCATGGTTTTCTCCTGTTATTCATACTTTTTAACTATAGAAAATCGAACAACACCGCGAAAAAAATTCGTCTAAAAAACGGTCAGCGCGGCTGGCGAAAAAACGGGTCTTGCATAAAATTAAAGTGTCAGCACAATCCGGAACCTCCCCAACCCGCTCGACACGAGGGGTGCTGACGTCGGGGGAAACCCTCCCGTGAACCAGCGGGATAGAGTGAAAGACAAAGACCGGGAAAAACTAAAGCGCCCTTATGTGGCGCTTTAGTTCTTTATGTATGCGGGGTTTTGCCGGGTGGCGGCTGCGCCTTACCCGGCCTGCATTTGACGGTTTGGTAGGCCGGGTAAGCGAAGCGCCACCCGGCGAATAGGCTACACGCACCCTCAATCCTCTTCCAGCAACCGCGCCCCTGTCCCCTGCTCGCCCAGCCGGTCTCCCGGGTTACGCAGCGGACAATCGCTACGAGACAAACAGCCGCAGCCAATGCAGCCATCCAGTTCGTCACGCAGTGCGACCAGCGTATGGATACGCCTGTCCAGTTCTTCACGCCACTGGGATGAGAGCTCCTTCCACTCTTTCGGGCTCAGCGTATGCCCTTCCGGCAGCACGCCAAAGGCTTCGCCAATGGTGGCCAGGGGAATTCCGATTCGTTGCGCAATTTTAATAATCGCCACGTAGCGGAGTACGTCGCGGGTATAGCGGCGCTGGTTTCCCCCGTTACGGATACTCTTGATTAACCCTTTGCTTTCATAGAAGTGGAGCGCCGATACGGCAACGCCGCTTCGCTTTGCCACTTCACCAGGGGTTAATAGCGCTTTAATTCGCGGCAATCTCTTTTCCATAAAACCTCTTTACCTCAAGTTAACTTGAGGAATTATACTCCCCCGCAGAGAAAACGACGAATTAACCGAGATAGTTGTATCTACAAAGGGGCAACCTTATGTCGCATCAGCAGATTATTCAGACACTTATTGAATGGATTGATGAACATATCGACCAACCGTTGAACATTGATGTGGTCGCGAAAAAGTCGGGCTATTCGAAATGGTATTTACAGAGAATGTTCCGTACGGTTATGCATCAGACGCTGGGGGAGTACATTCGTCAGCGCAGGCTGCTGCTGGCGGCGCAGGCGTTACGCTCAACGCAGCGGCCGATTTTTGATATCGCGATGGATCTTGGCTACGTGTCGCAACAGACCTTTTCCCGCGTGTTTCGCCGCGAGTTTGACCGCACGCCGAGCGATTATCGCCACCAGTTGAATTAATGATTCTCAGTGCAAAGGTTGCTGCTGCCAGGTCATAAATTCCTGCGGCGGCATCGCTTTCGCGAAGTGCCATCCCTGACAATACTGAACGCCGCGCTTCAACAGCCAGCTCACCTGCTCTGCCGTCTCTACCCCTTCCGCAATGGTTTTGAGCCGCAGGCTTTGGGCCATCTCGATAATATGCTCGGCGATCAGGTGGCTGGTACTGTTGGTCGTTAAGGTATCGATAAACGATTTATCGATTTTCAGAATATCCACGTTCAGCGAGTAGAGGTTGTGCAGGTTCGAGTAACCGGTACCGAAGTCATCGATCGCGACTTCATAACCCGCCTGACGGAAAGCCTGAATCACTGGCGTGGTTTTTGGCACATCGATAAAACCGCGTTCCGTCACTTCTATTTTGATTTGCTGCGCGCGGACGGCATAGTGGCGGGCCTTGTCAGAAATCATGGAGATCAACCGCGAGGAGTGAAAATCCGTGGCCGACAGGTTAATCGAAATATAGAGATGCGGATGCTCCGCCAGGAAATGGCCCAGATCGCTGAACATCTCCTCTACGACATAGTCCGTAATCCGCTCGCTCATGCCCTCTTTTTCCGCCAGCGGAATAAACTCAGCCGGGCTCATCACCTGCCCGTTAAAACCAGGCCAGCGTAACAATGCCTCCGCGCCCACACACTGATTATTCTTGATATCAATAATCGGCTGGTAGTGCACGCAAAGCTGACGTTTGTTCAACGCCCGGTGCAACAAGCGACCCGGCGAATTAAGCTCACGATGGGTACGGGACCATACCAGCAAAATAATAATACTGCAGATCATCCCCAGCGGCAGCGTCAAGGTCGCCTGATGATAAAGCGTTTCATAAAAGCGTTTATTTGATGTCGACACAATAGCCGCAATAGGTCTTTTGGCCGATTTTACGACCGTATAAAAGCGGTTATCTTTTTGAAATACCGATTCCTTATCTCGAATCATCGAATTTAATAAAGAAATATTGGCTTTCGGGCTGACGGAAAAGAACGCATTGGTTACCGTGTCGTACACTCCCCACGAGAGAGAATGATCTGCGGACATGACTTCGCTGTATGACAGCGGATTGACGACCACCACATAATTTCCGCGCTGCATATATGTCATTTTATAGCCAGTATAAAATGGGGTATCGCGATAATAATAGATTGCGACGTCAGGTTTACGTGTGTAATTAGCAACGGGAATGGCGTAGGGTTGATCCGGCGTAAAAATGGTCGAACAAAGAAAATTCTGACCTTCTGCATAAATTAAATCGGCAACAAACAGTCGGCCACGAACAACGTTCAACATATATTGACGGTGTCCCGGCGTACAACGTTCACCCTGATATTTTTCAGCCTCGTCGCGGGCCAGATCAACCTGCTGAATAACCAGCTCGGTCTTGTCTAAAGCCAGTTCAGCAAATGTGCGTAGCTGGGCGCTTGTTTCAGATACGGCTCTAAGCTGGGCAAACCATAGCGCAAGCATCACCGGCAGCATAACTACCATGATGATCCCTACCACCCTGAGCATCTTGCGCCGCGCGCTACGATTCATTTCCCGCCCTATATCCCTGCATGTTGTACGCCTGTAGTAATGAAGGCCGGATGCTTTGTTAAACAGGTGATTACGTTGCATGAATCATGCGAAGTTAGCAACTGACTTTTAGTATTAAAAATCTTAAATTTCGTTATGACGATAATATTTTCCCGTAAGTTAAACTGTAAGTATTCGTGCCGTTTCAATTAAGGAAAATAATTATCCAGCCCGCAAGGGCTGGTGGGAAGATAACACAACAGACGATTGTTGATTAAGCCGAACTTGTGGCAGCGCGAAAAAAGCACAACCTTACTATGACATTTCACGCTATTTGTTCGGGCGTATTTTGTTCGCTGATTTATAAATAATCAGCCGCCACTACCGTTTTTCCTCGCCCCGTCTGCTTGGCCTCATATAATGCTTTATCGGCACGCCTCAGTAAGGCTGAAGTATCCTGCTGTTCTCCGCAGACTTCCACGACCCCTGCGCTAAACGACAGCGACAGTTTTCTCTCATCCACTATCAGCGGATTGGTTTCCAGAACGGTGCGCAACCTGGCGGACAGCTGTGCAGCGCCCTTGCCGTCAGTTTGCGCCAGCAGGAGCAAAAACTCTTCGCCTCCCACGCGCCCTAATGCTGAGTCTGAAGGGACTAATTCGCGCACAGAATTACAAAAGTGAAGCAGCGCCGCATCGCCCACCGGGTGCCCCCATTCATCGTTGATCTGTTTGAAAAAATCCAGATCGAACATCAGGACACAAAAATGGCTGTTAACCTCCTGCCTGGCATTGGCCTCCAGCGCGAGTTCCAGCTGCTGCAAAATCGCCGAACGGTTATAGCAGCCGGTAAGATCGTCAGTGGTGGCTTTTACCTCCAGCTGCTGTTCGGCTTTTTTCCGCTCGGTAATATCCAGCCCAATATTGAGGATAGAGTTGTCTGGCAACAGAATATTTGACCACAGTACCGTCAACGGGGTGCCGTCTTTACGTAGCGGATGCCACTCATACATATCCTTAAGCGGTGAGACATTGACCGACTCCCTAACCCGCCGCCGCTCTTCGGGGTCGGGGTAAAACAGCGAAAGCGGATCGGCATGATCGGCGATCTCCGCCATCGTCCAGCCAAACACTTTTTCACATTCGGCATTCCACAGCACGCAGCGGTTAAATTTGTCGAAAGAGTTCATTAAAACCGGGGCACGTTCAAACAGAGTCTTATATTGCGTCACGACACGCTTCATTTCCTGCGCGGTTTTCTCACGGGCAATAATTTCCGCAAAATAGTCTTTTAATTTTTCCACCAGCACCACGACGATATTTTTCAGAATCGGCAGCGAATAAAGTCTTTCATTAAACGCTAAAAAGAAATAGCCGCTACAGTGCCAGTTATGGGTTGAAAGCTTGCACAGCACACCGCTTTGCAGTTGCGCATAGCCGGGGTGCTGATGAGGAAATAACGCACGGCCAATATTCTCTTTCCAGTAGACAACCCGCCACGATCGAGGGTGCCGCTGGAGCAGGGTATCCGCAAGGAAATCGGCCACCTCGAAGGGATGGCAGGTCATCTCTCCGGCACAGACCACGCGCTGCAGCCCGTCATCACCGTTAACACTCACCCAGGCAAGACTTGCTCCCAGGGCCCGGCTGATGGTCTCCAGCATATCGGCCAGAGAACATTGAGCATGAAGCTGGGGCATCAGTTTTGCCAGCGCATGCAACGCCTGCATGCTGTCATTAACAATCTCACGTCGGTTTTCTTTCATTTTTTTCGCTGATTATCAGGCGATAAACCGGACGCAACTTTCTTCAGATTCGAAAAATCGTCAAAACAACGCGGCAGGCTGAGTCTCAGCGCGGCGAATTAAAAACAACGTTGTGTGTAATTAAAAAAGTACGAATAAACAAAAAAGCAATAAAATTCAAAAACCTGAAATGTTAGCTGCGAGTAAAATTAATTGTCCACTCAAGCATAAGCCATAGGAATATTACTGTAAACGTTGTACATAACACCCGCTTTTGCATCAGTTTTGCTATCCCAATGAATTCTTTATAAAGAGTCCGGAAAAAGGGAGCTTAGCCTGCAAAGATATATTTTTTCACAGACGCGCACTGACAATAGGTAGCGATAACTCCCCCCGCTTTTCATCAGTCCGGCACTGGCGAATAAAACAGCGATCGTGATATAGTTCACAAATCTTATGTAACGAAAAAATTCTGTTTCATTCAGTTCGTCTGTTTTGTAGAGGATGGGTTCTATGGCAACCATTACTACCAGCATGGTTCTCCTGCGCTGGCCTTTGTTGAGTGCGGTACTGATGTTTTTAGCCAGCACGCTTAACATTCAGTTTCGTAAATCTGACTACGCAGCTCTTGCTGTCATCAGCACGCTGTTGGGGCTGGGGGCAGCCTGCTGGTTTGCCACGGGTCTGCTTGGCATTACCCTGCTGGATATGGCCGCCGTCTGGGAAAATATCAAAGTGGTAATGGTTGAGGCGATGAGCCATACGCCGCCGGACTGGCCGATGGTCATTACCTGATGATCGTTTTATAACAAGATTTTAAAAGCCTCTTTTAGAGGCTTTTTTATTTTCAGGGCATCAGTCCACGGCAGGCAGCGGGAATTTACTGATGATCGCCAGGCGATTCTGGTGGTGTTCTTCATCACCCCATAGCCAGTCAACCTGGTTGCCAATATCGCTGTCCTTCTTTATCGGCCTCATTTCACAGGTGATCATGTCGTAGGCATACAAATGATGGCCGCTGGCGATGGCGTCGTACAGCCGGGATTGCCAGAAGCTCATGCCGTCACGCGTCTGGTGACGGTCAGTGATAATGACGTTGTATTTTTCCAGTAAATATTGGGAAAACACTTTTCCTGGCAGATCGCGCAACACGCCACGATGCGACGGTTTAGGCGATCGCCATATCAGGATTTGCGTTACCGGCATGTAATTTAAGAAGGCATCTTTCTGATAAATCACGCGATTGTAGTAAACAATCTCGCTGGTGATTTCATTTACTAAGGCCAGCTCAAAATGCTCGTTAGGAATACCAGCAATACGATTTTCGGCCCTGACAAAATGATAGCCTGGAGGAAATGGACCAAAGCTCAGCTCATCATCGACTGCTGCACGAAGGGAAATTTCATTCAGCAACGTCGTATTATGGCTGTCCACTGTCAGCATTGAGAATGTTTTCTGGACGTCAGCAGGATCAAAGAGTTGTTGTGGCATAGCACCTCGCGGACGATATTATTCAGACAACATTTACACTGGTATGAATGTAATTATCAACTACCGGGTAATACAAGAAGCCCTGCGACAGCAGGGCTTTTCATAATCGCTGAAGAAAATCAGAACGGAATGTCGTCGTCGAAATCCATTGGCGGTTCGTTAGACGGCGCCGGCGCAGACTGCTGCTGTGGACGAGACTGTGCACCGCCGCTGAACTGGTTGCCACCCTGTGGCTGCTGAGGCTGACCCCAACCGCCCTGCTGCTGGCCGCCACCTGCTGGTGCCGCGCCACCGCCCTGACGGCCACCCAGCATCTGCATGGTGCCACCGACGTTAACCACAACTTCAGTGGTGTACTTCTCAGCGCCGGACTGATCGGTCCATTTGCGGGTACGCAGCTGACCTTCGATATACACCTGAGAACCTTTACGCAGATACTCACCGGCCACTTCTGCCAGTTTGCCAAACAGCACAACGCGGTGCCATTCGGTCTGCTCTTTCATCTCACCGGTCGCTTTATCACGCCAGGATTCGGAAGTAGCCAGCGTAATGTTGGCAACTGCGCCACCACTCGGCATGTAGCGTACTTCCGGGTCCTGGCCCAGATTACCGACGAGAATCACCTTGTTTACGCCTCTGCTGGCCATGTTCGTGTCTCCTGAATACGTTTCTTAATAGTGTAAACGCGCGAGTGTACCATTTCCACGCGTCAATTTGCATAGTTGCGTAGCAGGTTCAGAAATCTCCCGCGAACTCGACATTGTTACACAGCGAATCAGAAAATGCATTCCAATACTGTATATTCAAACAGGTCAAATTGTGTCATAATTAGCCGTTTCTGACAGCCGTTTGTCCTTCAAACAAACCAGGCAATCCGTGTTCCAACCGGGAAAGGTGAATGGATAAGATCGAAGTTCGGGGCGCCCGCACCCACAATCTCAAGAATATCAACCTCATAATTCCTCGCGACAAACTCATTGTCGTGACCGGGCTTTCGGGGTCTGGCAAATCCTCACTGGCTTTCGACACTTTGTATGCCGAAGGACAGCGTCGTTACGTTGAATCACTCTCTGCGTACGCGCGTCAATTCCTGTCGCTGATGGAAAAACCGGATGTCGACCACATTGAAGGGTTGTCCCCTGCTATCTCTATTGAGCAGAAGTCCACCTCGCACAACCCGCGTTCAACGGTCGGTACTATTACCGAAATCCATGACTACCTGCGTCTGCTGTATGCGCGAGTGGGTGAGCCGCGCTGCCCGGACCACGACGTCCCGCTGGCGGCACAGACCGTAAGCCAGATGGTGGATAACGTGCTGTCGCAGCCGGAAGGCAAACGCCTGATGCTGCTGGCACCAATCATTAAAGAACGTAAAGGCGAGCACACCAAAACGCTGGAAAACCTGGCAAGCCAGGGCTACATCCGCGCCCGTATCGACGGCGAGGTGTGCGACCTGTCCGATCCGCCAAAGCTTGAGCTGCAGAAGAAGCACACCATCGAAGTGGTGATTGACCGCTTCAAGGTGCGTGACGATCTTGCCACGCGTCTGGCGGAATCCTTTGAAACGGCGCTGGAACTCTCCGGCGGTACGGCCGTGGTCTCCGACATGGACGACCCGAAAGCGGAAGAGCTGCTCTTCTCCGCCAACTTTGCCTGCCCTATTTGCGGCTACAGCATGCGCGAGCTGGAACCGCGACTGTTCTCGTTCAACAACCCGGCGGGCGCGTGCCCGACGTGTGATGGCCTGGGCGTGCAGCAGTATTTTGACCCGGACCGCGTGATCCAGAATCCGGAGCTGTCCCTGGCGGGCGGTGCGATCCGCGGCTGGGATAAGCGTAACTTCTACTACTTCCAGATGCTTAAATCACTGGCTGAGCACTATAAGTTCGACGTGGAAGCCCCGTGGGCCAGCCTGAGCCCGAACGTGCATAAAGTGATCCTGTTCGGTTCCGGCAAAGAGAACATTGAGTTCAAGTACATGAACGATCGCGGCGATACCTCCGTGCGTCGCCACCCGTTCGAAGGGGTGCTGCACAATATGGAGCGCCGCTACAAAGAGACCGAATCCAGCGCGGTGCGCGAGGAGCTGGCGAAGTTCATCAGCAACCGCTCCTGCGCCACCTGTGAGGGCACGCGTCTGCGTCGCGAAGCACGCCACGTGTTTGTAGAAAACACGGCGCTGCCGACCATCTCAGACATGAGCATCGGCCATGCGATGGACTTCTTCAACAACCTGAAGCTCTCCGGCCAGCGTGCAAAAATTGCCGAAAAAGTGCTGAAAGAGATTGGCGATCGCCTGAAGTTCCTGGTCAACGTTGGCCTGAACTACCTGACGCTTTCCCGCTCGGCGGAAACGCTCTCCGGCGGTGAAGCCCAGCGTATCCGTCTGGCAAGCCAGATTGGCGCGGGCCTGGTAGGCGTCATGTACGTGCTCGATGAGCCGTCCATCGGCCTGCATCAGCGCGACAACGAGCGCCTGCTCGGCACCCTGGTACACCTGCGTAACCTCGGTAACACGGTGATTGTGGTTGAGCACGACGAAGATGCGATCCGCGCAGCAGACCACGTGATCGATATTGGTCCTGGCGCAGGCGTACACGGCGGTCAGGTGGTTGCGGAAGGTACGCTGAAAGACATTATGGCGGTGCCAGAGTCCCTCACCGGCCAGTTCATGAGCGGTAAGCGCAAGATTGAGGTACCGAAGCAGCGCGTGGCAGCGGATCCGGAAAAAGTGCTGAAGCTGACCGGGGCGCGCGGCAACAACCTGAAAGACGTCACCCTGACGCTGCCGGTTGGGCTGTTTACCTGTATTACCGGCGTGTCCGGTTCCGGTAAATCGACGCTGATCAACGATACCCTGTTCCCGATTGCACAGACGGCGCTCAACGGCGCAACGCTCGCCGAGCCTGCACCGTACCGCGAGATCCACGGGCTGGAGCATTTCGACAAGGTTATCGATATCGACCAGAGCCCGATTGGCCGTACCCCGCGTTCCAACCCGGCGACCTATACCGGCGTCTTTACGCCTGTACGTGAACTGTTTGCGGGCGTACCGGAATCACGTTCACGCGGGTACACGCCTGGACGGTTCAGCTTTAACGTGCGCGGCGGCCGCTGCGAAGCCTGCCAGGGCGACGGCGTGATCAAGGTTGAGATGCACTTCCTGCCGGATATCTACGTGCCGTGCGACCAGTGCAAGGGTAAGCGCTATAACCGTGAAACGCTGGAGATTAAGTACAAAGGCAAGACCATCCACGAAGTACTGGACATGACCATAGAAGAGGCGCGCGAGTTCTTTGACGCCGTCCCTGCGCTGGCGCGTAAGCTGCAGACGCTGATGGACGTCGGTCTGACCTACATTCGTCTGGGCCAGTCCGCCACCACGCTGTCAGGAGGTGAAGCACAGCGCGTTAAGCTGGCGCGTGAACTCTCCAAACGTGGCACCGGCCAGACGCTGTATATTCTGGATGAGCCGACCACCGGTCTGCACTTTGCCGATATCCAGCAGTTGCTTGAGGTTCTGCATCAGCTTCGCGATCAGGGCAACACCATCGTGGTCATCGAACACAACCTGGACGTGATTAAAACCGCGGACTGGATTGTCGATCTCGGCCCGGAAGGCGGCAGCGGCGGCGGTGAAATCCTCGTCTCCGGTACGCCAGAGACCGTTGCAGAGTGCGAAGCCTCGCACACTGCACGCTTCCTCAAACCGTTGCTGTAATTATCACACGGAGAGCTGCTGTCGGGTCGTTTCCGGCAGTAGCTCAACCGCCTGCTGATAAGACGCATCCACCAGATAGTAAATCTGTGAGCCTGGAATAGAGCCATCGAGATAAACAGTGCTCCAGTGCGCTTTATTAAGATGTTTGCTCGGTCTTACATCATCATGCTGCTGGCGCAATAAATCGGCCAGTTCCGGACTGGTTTTCAGCGACGCCGCCGGGCGCCCCTCAACCTCTTTCACCATCGCAAACAGCACGTCCCCCACTTTAATCTGCGTGGCTTTCCAGTCGCTATGAACGCTTTGCTCCGCACCCGGTTTACTCATGCAGTACTGAAGTAGCTCCGAAATTGTCATCTTTATTCCCCTTGTAGCGTGGCGATAATTTTACGCGAACCACCGTGAATGCGATGCTCTCCCAGCCAGATCCCCTGCCATGTACCCAACAATAGCTGCCCATTGTGTACCGGCAGCATCAGCGATACGCCCAGCAGAGAAGATTTGATGTGCGAAGGCATGTCATCGTCGCCCTCATAATCATGCTCATAAGGTGCGTTGTCCGGGACGGCCTTCAGAAAATGGTGCTCCATGTCAGACCGGACGGTGGGATCGCAATTTTCATTAAGCGTGAGAGAGGCCGACGTGTGCTGAAGAAGCAGATGCAGTAAACCCATTTTGGCCCGCGACAGGTCGCGGATCTGCCCGATGACGTCATCCGTCACCAGGTGAAATCCGCGTGGTTTAGCGCTTAAGGTCAGGGTTTGTTGATACCACATGTGCTGCTCCGTAATGAAAGATGAATCTTTCTAAGTGTGCAGCAAGAAGACGAAAGGTAAAACCCGCAGCAGCGAGATTTGATTAAAAAATCATCATACCCGCTGCCTGGTGCTTAATACTCCGAGCTGACGATCACCTCTTCGCCAAACTTTCCGGCCATTGGGAGCGGTCGGTACGTCGAGTTAGAGGCACGCAGTACCCTTATCCCTCTGGCCCCTACGTCATGCGCGGCGGTGATGTCGTTATCTGAATCGCCGTAGAATACTTTGATATTTTTCTTTTCCAGCCACTGGGTTTTGGTGTTTTGCCCTTCTTTATCACCCGCAAAAATTACCGGATTCATGCTTGATGCCGGGATCAGGAAATCATCCTGCAGCGTTTTAGAGACGGTTTCGGTTTTGGTCTGACTGCGTCCGGTCACGAAGTAAATGCTGTCGCCGCGCTTCACGTGCATGGCGATAAGCGCGCGGGCCACCTCTTTCGGGATGCTGAATTCGTCCCAGCCGTTATTCATTTTTTCCCAGAATTCCGGGTTCTTCAGATACGCTTCGCTGTCGGGCGAATACATTTTTTTGCCGCGCCAGAAACCCGGGCTGGAGAACAGAACGGTATCGTCAATGTCGAAGCCCACGGCCATTGGCGGGCGGCCCATCAGGCTGTTTTCGATTTGGGCCACGGAAACCCAGTGAATGGGTGCCTGCTCGGCAAGAATCGCGGCGGTGGTGCCGGTATAAAGCGGCGTGGGTGCGGAAGCACGCGCGACGACAGCACTGTTAAGCGAGAACAATAAGCAGGCGGCGCTGAGCGCCAGTGTGATCTTGCGCATATTTTCCCCTGAATATTCAGTTTGTTATCGTTTTATTTTGAGCGAATGGTCAAAAAACTCTCCGACCATAACTCCAGCGGAAGATGAAGGGAAGGAGTTTTTACTTATGAGGCTGAATAAAAAGAAGAAGATCACAAAGTACCGGGCAACGTTCTTGTGCGGCCTGATGCCCTCTCCCACAGGGAGAGGGCTGGTAAGTGAGCACTTACATTACTGCAGCAAACGCCTGCGCCACGCGATGAACGTTACCGGCATTCAGGCCCGCCACGCACATACGTCCGCTGGCAATCAGGTAGACGCCGAACTCTTCACGCAGGCGATCGACCTGAGCAGCGCTTAGGCCGGTGTAGCTAAACATGCCGCGCTGTTTAAGCAGATAGTCGAAGTTGTGTCCCGGTACGGCCTCTTTCAGCACGTTAACCAGCTCCTGACGCATGGACAGGATGCGTTTACGCATGGCCTCCACTTCCGCAAGCCAGTTAGCTTTCAGCTGTTCGTCACCGAGCACGGTCGCCACAACCTGCGCACCAAAGTTTGGCGGGCTGGAGTAGATGCGGCGCACCGTCGCCTTCAGCTGACCCAGCACGCGGCTGGCGGCTTCGGCGTCCTCACACACCACGGACAGCCCCCCGACGCGTTCACCGTACAGGGAGAAGATTTTAGAGAAAGAGTTACTCACCAGTGCAGGGAGCCCGGCGCTGGCAACGGCGCGAATCGCGTAGGCATCTTCTTCCATACCCGAGCCAAAGCCCTGATAGGCAATGTCGAGGAATGGGATCAGATTACGCGCCTTCAGAACCTCAATCACGGCATCCCATTGGGCATTCGTGAGGTCCGCACCGGTCGGGTTATGGCAGCACGGATGCAGCAGGACAATACTGCGCTCCGGCAGGGTATTCAGTTTTTCCAGCAGCGCTTCAACGCGCACGCCGTTGGTTTTGCTGTCGAACCACGGATAGGTCCCCACCTTAAAGCCTGCGCCTTCAAAAATCGCAACGTGGTTTTCCCACGTTGGGTCGCTGACCCACACGCCCGAATCCGGGAAATATTTCTTCAGGAAGTCTGCACCCACTTTTAGCGCACCCGAGCCACCTAACGTCTGGATGGTGGCCACACGTTTTTGCGCGAGCACCGGGTGATCGGCGCCAAACAGAAGAGGCGCAATGGTGCTGCGGTAGGTATTTAATCCTTCCATCGGCAGGTAGAGCGATGCGCCGTGTGGAGCGGCGTTCAGGCGCGCTTCGGCTTCGGCAACGGCCTGCAGCTGGGGAATAAAACCTTCGTGGTTATAATACAAACCGATGCTGAGGTTCACTTTATCGCTGCGAGGATCTTCTTTGAAACGCTCCATTAAGGAGAGAATAGGGTCGCCGGCATAGGCGTCAACTTTCTGAAACACGCGATGAATCTCCGGAATTCGATGAGGCAGGAATTTCAACAATAAACCGGAAGTGGGAGAAGATCGAGAGGATGTTAATAAAGTTGAAGTGAGGTGAATGACCTCACTTCATTGGCGGTTCAATCTATGTACTTCATCGCCACCCGTGACGTCAGGCGTGTGATAAGTTCGTAAGCACTCACTTTCGTAATTTCAGCGATACGTTCAACAGGCAAACCCTCGCCCCACATCACCACATCGTCGCCGGGCTTATCCTGGGCTTCAGGTCCCAGATCGACGCAAATCATGTCCATCGCCACGCGGCCCACAATCTGCACCTCGCGACCGTTGACCAGAACCGGCGTACCCGACGGCGCTGCGCGCGGATAGCCGTCGCCATAGCCCATCGCCACGACGCCGAGACGGGTATCACGCTCGCTGGTCCAGGTGCCACCGTAGCCCACCGGCTCACCCGCTTTGTGTTCACGTACGGCAATCAGGTTAGAAACAAGGGACATCACCGGCTGGAAACCCAGGTCTGGTCCCCAGGGATTGTTCTCCAGGGGCGACACGCCGTAAAGAATGATGCCCGGGCGAGCCCAGTCGAAGTGCGACTGAGGCCACAATAAAATACCGCCGGATGCCGCAAGGGACCGCATCCCCGGCTTGCCTTCGCAGAAGGTAGTAAAGATATCCAGCTGCCGCTCGGTCTCTCCGCATTCGGGCTCATCGGCGCGGGCAAAGTGGCTGACAATATTCACCGGCTGGCGCACGTTTTTGCACTGGCACAAACGCTGATAAAACGCCTCCGCGTTTTCCGGACGCACGCCCAGACGGTGCATGCCCGTATCGAGCTTCATCCACACGGTTACCGGCTCGCTCAGCTCGGCGGTTTCGAGCGCGGCGAGCTGCTCTTCGTTATGCACCGCCGTGTGAAGATGCTGGTCAGCAATGGTCGGCAAATCTGTGGCTTCGAAAAAGCCTTCCAGCAGCAGAATGGGTTGAGTAATCCCCCCCGCGCGCAGGCGGAGAGCTTCTTCAAGACGGGCGACGCCAAAAGCGTCGGCATCGGGGAGCGTTCGCGCGGTCTCAAGAAGACCGTGTCCGTAAGCGTTCGCTTTCACGACTGCAACGAGCTTGCTGGCGGGTGCCAGTTCACGCAGACGTTGCAGGTTGTGTCGCAGAGCGCGGCGGTTGATAACTACTGTTGCCGCTTGCATTTGAATTCCTTAGAAATTACTCATCATCGTATTGAGGACCGGCATAGTTGTCGAAACGCGACCACTGTCCGTTAAAGGTCAGACGCACCGTCCCGATCGGGCCGTTACGTTGTTTACCAATAATAATTTCGGCGATCCCTTTCAGGTCGCTGTTCTCGTGATAAACCTCATCACGGTAGATAAACATGATTAAGTCGGCATCCTGCTCGATGGAGCCGGATTCACGCAGGTCGGAGTTGACCGGACGCTTGTCGGCACGTTGTTCCAGAGAGCGGTTGAGCTGCGATAGCGCCACCACCGGCACGTGCAGTTCTTTGGCTAACGCCTTGAGCGAGCGGGAAATCTCTGCGATCTCCAGCGTACGGTTGTCGGAGAGAGACGGCACGCGCATCAGCTGAAGGTAGTCGATCATGATAAGACCGATACCGCCGTGTTCACGGGCGATACGACGCGCGCGGGAACGAACCTCCGTCGGCGTCAGGCCCGAGGAGTCATCAATATAGATGTTACGTTTTTCCAGCAGAATACCCATGGTACCGGAGATGCGCGCCCAGTCTTCATCGTCCAGCTGTCCGGTACGAATGCGGGTCTGATCCACGCGCGACAGCGATGCCAAAGAACGCATCATGATCTGCTCGGAGGGCATCTCAAGACTGAAGATTAATACCGGCTTATCCTGCAACATCGCCGCGTTTTCGACGAGGTTCATCGCAAAAGTGGTCTTACCCATCGACGGACGCGCGGCGACGATAATCAAATCCGACGGCTGCAGGCCAGCGGTTTTCTTGTTCAAATCGTCATAGCCGGTATTCACGCCGGTGACACCATCGTGCGGCTGCTGGAACAGCTGTTCGATACGGGCAACGGTGGCATCAAGGACATCGGCGATGTTTTTTGGGCCTTCGTCTTTATTGGCACGGCTTTCGGCGATTTTAAAGACGCGGGACTCGGCAAGGTCGAGCAGATCTTCGCTGGTGCGACCCTGCGGATCGAACCCGGCTTCAGCGATCTCGTTCGCCACCGAAATCATCTCGCGGACAACGGCACGTTCGCGCACGATGTCGGCGTAAGCGCTGATGTTCGCCGCACTAGGCGTGTTTTTTGACAGTTCCGCCAGATAGGCAAATCCACCGCAGCTGTCGAGTTGCCCAAGACGTTCCAGCGATTCCGCGAGCGTGATCAGGTCGATTGGGCTGCCCGACTCCTGCAGACGCGCCATTTCGGTAAAGATATGGCGGTGCGGGCGGGTGTAGAAATCTTCCGCCACGACGCGCTCAGCGACGTCGTCCCAGCGTTCGTTATCCAGCATTAAACCGCCCAACACCGACTGTTCCGCTTCAATCGAGTGCGGCGGGACTTTTAACCCTGCGACCTGGAAATCACGCTCGCGAGGTTCAGTCTGTTTGTTGAAGGGTTTGTTTCCTGCCATAGTGAATGGAGTTACCGAGATAAAGAGTGGGTCGAAAGATTACCATATTTTTCTGACGGAGGGAGCATGGCAACGCGCATTGAATTCCAGAAACACGGTGGGCCAGACGTACTGAAAGCGGTGGAGTTCACACCTGCCGCGCCTGGCGAAAACGAAGTGCAGGTTGAAAACAAAGCCATAGGCATAAACTACATCGACACCTATATTCGCGGCGGCCTCTACCCGCCTCCGTCAATGCCGAGCGGGCTGGGCACCGAGGCGGCCGGTATCGTCATCAACGTGGGCAGCGCGGTTAAGCATATTAAAGAAGGCGACCGTGTGGTGTATGCGCAATCTGCTCTGGGTGCTTACAGCTCCGTCCACAACGTCCCGGCGGATAAAGCCGCCCTGCTGCCCAACGCCATCTCTTTTGAGCAGGCCGCAGCCTCGTTCCTGAAAGGTTTGACCGTTTACTATCTGCTGCGTAAAACCTATGAAATTAAACCGGACGAGCAGTTCCTGTTTCATGCCGCAGCGGGTGGTGTCGGGCTCATCGCCTGCCAGTGGGCAAAAGCGCTGGGCGCGAAACTGATCGGCACCGTGGGCAGTGCGCAAAAAGCGCAGCGCGCGCTGCAGGCGGGAGCCTGGCAGGTGATTAACTACCGTGAAGAGAGCATTGTCGAGCGGCTGAAAGAAATCACCAACGGCAAAAAAGTCCGGGTCGTGTATGACTCAGTAGGGAAAGACACCTGGGAAGCTTCGCTGGACTGTCTACAGCGTCGCGGGCTGATGGTCAGCTTCGGGAATGCGTCTGGCGCCGTGACCGGCGTGAATCTCGGCATACTGAATCAGAAAGGCTCGCTGTACGTCACGCGCCCTTCCCTGCAGGGTTACATCACCAACCGGGAAGAACTGATTGAGGCCAGCAACGAGTTGTTCTCGCTGATCGCCAGCGGCGTCATTAAAGTGGATGTGGCTGATGCGCAGAAATACGCGCTAACCGATGCGCAGCGCGCGCATGAGGTGCTGGAGAGCCGGGCAACGCAGGGGTCGAGCTTGTTGATTCCATGAGCCCAAAAAGAAATTGGGCTTCCCTGAGGAAGCCCTTTCTTTTTTTAGTTCGGCTGTATGTAGGGTACAGCTCGATGAATTCTTTAACGGCAGTCATAGTGACAGATTCGATAAGTAAATCCTATTCTGTTCTAAGCCCCGCTGCCGGAAAAGTTACAAGTATGTGACGAACCCCTCAATACCTTAGTAACGAAAACGGTTATTGCGCTGATAACTGGGCACTTTTGGCGCTTTAATCGCCCGAATCACCCACACCACCGCAATGGCCAGCAGTAACCACGGCAGCAGCTTGATCGTCAGGGCAAACAATCCGCCAATAAACATAACCACCGTCGCCACAACGATAGCCGCCAGAATGCCGAGCAGCGAAACGCCTGTCGCTAACAGCATGACAAAGAAGCCAATCACAAAAAGTAGTTCCAGCATGATGCTCTCCCACGAGTTCCCGAGTAATGCAGTAAGCATTACAAGATCCATGCCAAAGCTAACATCTTGTTATTAAAGAAAAACGCCCCGCGAGAATTCGCAGGGCGTGGTGAATTTGACGACTTTTTAGCGTAACTTATCGTTTATCCGCGACCAGACGCAGCGCGTGCTCCAGCACCTCAATATCGGCTCCGGCTTTATGGGCGTTCTCGCTTAGATAGCGACGCCACTGGCGCGCCCCGGGGATCCCCTGGAACAGGCCGAGCATATGGCGGGTGATATGGCCGAGATACGTACCGTTGCTCAACTCGCGCTCAATGTACGGATACATCGCTCTCACCACCGCAACCGGATCGCTGTCTGCCCCTTCAACGCCAAAGATTTCACGATCGACCGTCGCCAGAATACCTGGATTCTGATACGCCTCACGCCCGACCATGACGCCATCCATATGCGCCAGATGCGCTTTGGCCTCTTCCAGCGACTTGATGCCGCCGTTAATCGACATCGTCAGGTGCGGGAAATCACGCTTCAGCTGGTACACGCGAGGATAGTCCAGCGGCGGAATTTCACGGTTCTCTTTCGGGCTCAGGCCAGAAAGCCAGGCTTTACGCGCGTGAATGATAAACATCTCGCATTCACCCTTGCCGGAAACCGTATTGATAAAATCGCACAGGAATTCGTAGCTGTCCTGGTCGTCAATGCCGATACGGGTTTTAACCGTCACCGGAATGGAGACCACGTCGCGCATCGCCTTGATACAGTCCGCCACCAGCTGCGCGTTCCCCATCAGGCAGGCACCAAACATGCCGTTTTGCACGCGATCGGACGGACAGCCAACATTCAGGTTGATCTCGTCGTAGCCGCGCGCTTCTGCCAGTTTCGCGCACTGCGCCAGCGCGGCCGGATCGCTGCCACCCAACTGCAGGACAACCGGATGCTCTTCTTCGCTATAGGCCAGGTAGTCTCCCTTTCCGTGGATGATTGCGCCCGTGGTCACCATTTCGGTGTACAGCAGCGTATGGCGGGAGAGCTGACGCAGGAAGTAGCGACAGTGTCTGTCCGTCCAGTCGAGCATTGGCGCAATGGAAAAACGGTGTGCGGGAAAAGCAGTCTGTAATTCTGACGACATGGCGAAGTTTTAAGCATCTGGTGGAAAAGGGGCGCTACTATAGCACAAAGAAAAGCCGGAGGCGCAGCGCCTCCGGTGGACTTTAGAACGTCATGCTCAGCTGAGCCCCTGCGCCCCAGGTTTCGTCTTCACCGTACAGCCCCATCAGGTCAACATGAACGGTGCTAAACGGCGCGAAACCAACACCGCCGGTAAAGACATTGCTGTCGTTACCCTTCACGTCCGCGCGATAACCCGCACGCACTGCCAGCCAGCTCAGCGGCGTAACCTCAGCACCGACGCCAACATACTGTGAGGTATCTTCGCTCTTGAAGCCTTTGGTTTCCGTCAGATCGCCATCAGCAGTCAGCGTCACCAGATCGTTATGCCAGGCGGCACCGGCGGTCACCAGTGGACGGATCTGATAGGTATCTTTATAGCTCACCACTTCCCCGGTACGCCCGTTGCGAATACGGATGTCTTTGGTATCGATATCACGCGACATCAGGTTTTGTCCGCTCACGCCGACCGTCCAGTTTTCGCCGAAATCAGCCGCAATACCGGCATCAACGTTAAAGCCCGTATCGTCTGTGCGATAGCGGCTGTCGTTCCACTTATTACTGTCGTAATCGTAGATTGAGGTGGTGTAGTTATAGACCCAGGTTTTTTGCAGTTTTGGCGTCACGCCCACGGAAACTGGAATGCCGCCAAGATCGAACTGACGAGCAACAGCAACGCCGTAGTCGGATACAATTGCCGCCCGGCCAGAAGCCGTTGAGTTGAGGTTTTTGGTGATTTGATCCGTGCCTCTTATCGCAGCGTCCAGAGCAACGCCGGCCGCTACCGCATCGCTTTTTTGTATACCGCGCAGATAATCAATGTCTTGTTGATCGATAGACGAGCTCACCCGACCATGGGCATAGCCTTTCGCCATAAAGGCCACAGAAAGCACGTCGTTAGGGATACTTACGGCAATGCCAGCCCCTGCCGTCGCGCGTGCGGTTTTGCCCTTGAGATAGTCCAGCTCATCGGCAAGATCTTTTGCTGCGCCCTGGAACTGGTTAATAGAACCCAGCGGATTAGTGATGATTTCAATCGGCGTAAGATTATCCACCACGTCTTTATAGTGGTTAATTTTGTCGTTGATATTATCAATCTCATCCTGAAGATTGTCTTTATCTGTGATCTGCGCGCCGACCGAAGGCAAGATAACCGTCACATCATCGTCCGGTTTTGCCTTTGCCAGCAGCGCGGGGTTGATTAACGCCCCACTGCCATAGCTCCCGGAGGCAACGCCAGTGCCACCCATTGCGTCGCTACGTGATTCTGTCCAGGTATTGGCTGCTCCCGCCTGATTTGCCATAAACAAGGAGACAGCGATACTCACCACCGAAAATTTACAATTTTTGTTCACAGTATGCCCGTTATAGTCTGTTATGAAATAACCCCTGTCTGTTATCACCCAAACAGGAACGAACTATTGCTGTGAATAAGTAGTAAAAGACCCGCTATTTCTATCCCTAAGTAAAACTCCCTTACGGCCTGTTATAATTTGTGACGGCCCTCAATATTTATAGAAGAGGAAATTATTTTTTCCCAGGTTTTCCATCATGCGGTCCAAAAAACTGGGGAGGATGGTCGACCCAGCGATCCTCACGCGTGGCGGCATACACGGGGTTGAGCGGGTAGTAGATGCGGTTGTGCTTCTTGTTGGCCTCGCCAACGACCAGTAACCGAACCTCTTCATCCGTGTTGTTGATAAAGGTATGGCAGATACCGGTTCCGGCGGGAAACCCTACGCTGTCGCCCGGTTCAAGTTTCCACAAATAGCCATTAATCCAGGCTTCAGGGTAGCCTTCAAGCACGTAAATGAACTCTTCTTCGTCGCTTTCCGCATGGGGATAGGACGTTCTGCGTCCTGGCGGCAAACGCTCATGATGGATGCCAATGCGCCCGAGCCCAAGCTTGCGAGCGAGCGGTGCACCGATAGCAAACAGCTCATCACTGTCTGGATAGGTCGAATCATCCGCGCCTTCTACGTCGCGCCAGTGCCGAATACAGTCAGGTCTTTTCATTGTTTATTTCCCGGTTTGCGATGGGTCAGGTATAGCACAGACTGGCGGATCTCGGTGTTTTTACCAGAACATGATAAAGTGAGGGTTTTCCGTCCTATAACATCCGGGGTGCTAAATGGATAAGTCCACAAAAGAGCTGTTAGCGCAGGCCGAAAAGCTGTGCGCGCAACGCAATGTGCGCCTGACTCCGCAGCGCCTTGAAGTCTTACGTCTGATGAGCCTGCAGCAGGGCGCCATCAGTGCCTACGACCTGCTCGACCTGCTTCGCGAAAGCGAGCCGCAGGCGAAGCCACCGACGGTCTATCGCGCGCTGGATTTCCTGCTGGAACAAGGGTTCGTGCATAAAGTGGAGTCCACAAACAGCTATGTGCTGTGCCATCTGTTCGATCAGCCTACGCATACATCGGCGATGTTTATCTGCGATCGCTGTGGAGCGGTGAAAGAAGAAGGCGCGGAAGGCGTGGAAGACATTATGCATTCGCTGGCCGCTAAAATGGGCTTTGCCCTGCGTCATAACGTGATTGAAGCACACGGGCTGTGCTCAGCGTGCGTGGAAGTGGAAGCCTGTCGTCATCAGGATGCATGTCAGCACGACCACTCTATTCTCGTGAAGAAAAAGCCGCGTTAGCAGCAAAAGCAAAGGCGGCTCATGGCCGCCTCAGAGTGTACTTCCTTGTACTTCGGGTATAGCCCGGTTACCAGCGGTAGTCGTTGCGTTTTTCCCAGTCGCCCACTTCTTTTTCCGCCTGGTCTTTTGCGTAGCCGTAACGCTCCTGGATTTTACCAACAAGCTGATCGCGTTTACCTTCAATGACGGTCATATCGTCATCAGTCAGCTTACCCCACTGTTCTTTCGCTTTACCTTTGAACTGCTTCCAGTTGCCGCCGATTTCGTCTTTATTCATCATCGTGTCCTCTTAGTTAAGCGTCGGGTCGTAACGTCCGTTACGTTCTTTTCTGCTGGACGTAATGATTATTGTAGTTAAGGATTCGGCAGTTGGTTTCATATTCGGAATCTTTAACCGTCACGATATATCGTGACGCGAGGGGAACCAGGTATTGTTCCGCCAGTGGCGCCGCCAGATAAAAGCCAGCGATATCCCCCGCAGCGAGAGGAAGACGGCAAGGGCCAGCCATAAACCGTGGTTACCAAGCCACGGGAGCGTCAGCAGCGTCAGGCCAAACCCTGCCGCAGCGACAGCCATGCTGTTACGCATTTCGGCTCCGCGCGTCGCACCAATAAACATGCCGTCCAGGAGATAACACCAGACGCCGACCACCGGTAAAATCACCTGCCAGATAAGGTAATGGCTCGCCAGCTCGCGCAGTGAAGAAAGAGAGGTGAGTAACGCAACGATCTGCTGGCCAAAACAGGCGTAAACCAGACCAAACGCCAGCGCGACCAGTCCCGACTGACGGCAGGCTGCCCGCCACACATCCTGGAGCTGCCCGCTTTCGCGCGCACCGTATGCCTGTCCAGAATGCGCTTCAACCGCATAGGCAAAGCCGTCCAGTGCGTAGGCAGTAAAGGTCAGGAGCGTCATCAATACCGCGTTGACCGCGACAATTTCTGGCCCCAGCCGGGCCCCGAAAACCGTCAGCGCGCCGAAACAGAGTTGAAGAAGCAGCGAGCGCAGCATGATGTCACGGTTGAGCGCCAGCAGCTTACGGATATTCCCACGCCATGCGGTTTTAAGCAGCGCAAGGGAGATCCCGCGCATCGCCAGAACACGCCAGACCATCCACAGACCAATAATAAAGGTCCCGTATTCTGCAATCGCAGTCGCCAGTGCCGCACCCCGCACGTTCATGTGCAGACCCATCACCAGCCAGATATCCAGCACAATGTTGAGAAGGTTACCCACCACCAGCAGAATCACTGGCGCACGGGCATACTGTACGCCCAGAAGCCACCCCAGCAGGACCAGGTTTGCCAGCGAGGCGGGCGCGCTGAGCCAGCGGATTTCAAGGAAACGTCGCGCCTGCTCCAGTACCGCCTCGCTGCCGCCCACGATATGGAGCGCAAGGTCAATCAGGGGAGCGCGCAGTAAAACGATTAACGCACCCGCACCAAGCGCAAGTATCAGCGGCTGCACCAGCGCGCGAGCCAGACGCAACGGATCTTTTGCACCATAAGCCTGTGCGGTAAGTCCGGTGGTACTCATGCGCAAAAAGAGCAGCAACATAAACAGGAAGCTGGTTGCCGTCGCGCCAATGGCCACGCCGCCAAGATAAACAGGGGAATCAAGATGACCAATAACAGCAGTATCGACCAGACCCAGCAAGGGTACGGTGATGTTGGAGAAAATCATCGGCAGAGCAAGACGCCACAATGCCTTATCTGATGCCGTCAGCAGTGACATGAAAAATACCGGGAGCAGGAAATGAATCAGGCTACAGCGGAGCCGTAGCCTGTCAGGAAGAGATTAGAGCCATTCACCGTTGCGAATGACCCCAACCGCCAGTCCTTCGATAGAGAAATTATGCTCACGGAGATCCACCACAATCGGGGAGAACTCATTGTTTTCAGGCAACAACTGGACGGTGTTACCCTGTTTTTTAAGACGCTTGACGGTGACTTCGTCATCGATGCGTGCGACCACAACCTGGCCATTGCGCACATCCTGCGTTTTGTGAACCGCCAGCAGATCGCCGTCAAGAATGCCGATGTCTTTCATCGACATACCGCTTACGCGCAGCAGGAAATCAGCGCTCGGTTTGAACATGGCTGGATCGACCTGGTAGTGGCCTTCAATATGCTGCTGTGCCAGTAAAGGCTCACCTGCAGCAACACGCCCCACCAGCGGAATGCCCGTCTCTTCTTCCACCAGCAGGCGGATACCGCGGGACGCGCCCGAAACAATCTCAATCACGCCCTTACGCGCCAGCGCTTTCAGGTGTTCTTCGGCAGCATTCGGAGAACGGAAGCCCAGACGCTGAGCGATTTCCGCACGCGTGGGTGGCATACCCGTCTGGCCGATATGATCCCGGATGAGATCAAACACCTCTTGCTGCCTGGTCGTTAACGCTTTCATTCCGCCCCCTGGGTGTATATACAGTTATGCTGTGAGTATATACAGTCAAAGGCGATTTTGGAACCAAAAACTGCACAAAAAACCAGGGACTTAATTATTCCTCGAGGCTCATCGGAAATGTGACCAAAGCAGCGTGACCCAGGTGATAACGGCGGTGATAATCGCCAGCAACACGGCAGCAGAGCCCATGTCTTTTGCCCGGCCAGAGAGCTCGTGGAAATCAGAACCTATACGGTCAACAACAGCCTCAATAGCGCTATTAAGAATTTCCACTATCATCACCAGAAGCACGGAGCCGATCAGAAGAACGCGTGTTATCGCATCAATATCAAGGAAACAAGCGATAATCACCGCGATGATAGCGGCGACGCCTTCCTGGCGAAAGGCGGCTTCATTGATCCACGCGGCACGGAAACCTTTCCAGGAATAGCCGGCGGCTTTGATGATTCGGGTTAACCCAGTGGTATTATTGGCCATTAAAAGAACCTTTTATTGGAAATAGCGTCAGTAACTACAGGAGCAGCGCGTTTCGCTGCCGCCTTAAGTATGACGGGTAACAACAGAAATTTTGCGCGCTTTCTGTTATCCTTGCGCCGCAATTGCATTATTAACCAGAGGCTTTACATCGTTTATGTCCGGCTGGCCACGAATTTACTACAAATTACTTAATTTACCATTAAGCATCCTGGTAAAAAGCAAGTCTATCCCAGCAGAACCCGCGCTGGAATTGGGGCTCGATACGTCACGTCCTATTATGTACGTTTTGCCTTATAACTCGAAGGCAGACTTACTGACGCTTCGCGCCCAGTGTCTGGCGCATGATTTACCTGACCCGCTTGAACCGCTGGAAGTTGACGGCACTCTGCTGCCGCGCTACGTGTTCATTCATGGTGGACCTCGCGTGTTTACCTATTACACGCCAAAAGAAGAGTCCATCAAGCTGTTCCATGACTATCTGGACCTGCACCGCAGCAATCCTGACCTGGATGTGCAGATGGTGCCGGTATCGGTGATGTTTGGTCGCCGCCCGGGTCGTGAAAAAGGTGAAGAGAATCCACCTCTGCGCATGCTTAACGGCATCCAGAAGTTCTTCGCGGTCTCCTGGCTGGGACGCGACAGCTTTGTGCGCTTCTCTCCTTCCGTTTCGCTGCGTCGAATGGCGGACGAGCATGGCACCGACAAGATCATCGCGCAAAAACTGGCGCGCGTGGCGCGTATGCACTTCGCTCGTCAGCGTCTGGCTGCCGTTGGGCCGCGTCTCCCGGCGCGTCAGGATCTGTTCAACAAGCTGTTGGCTTCCAAAGCGATTGCCCGCGCCGTTGAAGACGAAGCGCGCAGCAAGAAAATTTCACATGAGAAAGCGCAGCAGAACGCCATTGCGCTGATGGAAGAGATCGCAGCGAACTTCTCTTACGAGATGATTCGCCTTTCCGATCGTATTCTCGGCTTTACCTGGAACCGCCTCTACCAGGGCATCAACGTTCATAACGCCGAGCGTGTACGCCAGCTGGCGCATGACGGTCATGAAATTGTCTATGTTCCCTGCCACCGCAGCCACATGGACTACCTGCTTCTTTCTTATGTGCTCTATCACCAGGGGCTGGTACCGCCGCACATCGCTGCCGGCATCAACCTGAATTTCTGGCCAGCAGGTCCGATTTTCCGCCGCCTGGGCGCCTTTTTTATCCGTCGTACCTTCAAGGGCAACAAGCTCTACTCCACCGTTTTCCGTGAGTATCTGGGCGAGCTGTTCAGCCGCGGCTATTCCGTTGAGTACTTCGTCGAGGGCGGTCGTTCACGTACCGGACGTCTGCTCGATCCGAAGACCGGCACGCTGTCGATGACCATTCAGGCCATGCTGCGCGGCGGGACTCGTCCTATCACGCTGGTGCCAATCTACATTGGCTATGAGCATGTGATGGAAGTGGGTACTTACGCGAAAGAGCTGCGTGGGGCGACCAAAGAGAAAGAGAGCCTGCCGCAGATGCTGCGTGGCTTGAGTAAGTTACGCAACCTGGGCCAGGGCTACGTGAACTTTGGCGAGCCGATGCCGCTGATGACGTATCTGAACCATCACGTACCGGAGTGGCGCGAGTCCATCGATCCTATCGAAGCGATTCGTCCGGCCTGGCTGACGCCAACGGTTAACGGCATTGCGTCCGAGCTGATGGTGCGCATTAACAACGCCGGTGCGGCTAACGCCATGAACCTGTGCTGTACGGCGCTTCTGGCTTCGCGTCAGCGCTCGCTGACCCGTGAACAGCTCACAGAGCAGCTGGATTGCTATCTGGATATGATGCGCAACGTGCCGTATTCGGTTGATTCAACCGTGCCTTCTGCGACCGCCAGTGAGCTTATCGATCACGCGTTGCAGATGAACAAGTTTGAAGTCGAAAAGGACACGATCGGCGACATCATCATTCTGCCGCGTGAGCAGGCAGTGCTGATGACGTACTACCGCAACAACATCACCCATATGCTGATGCTGCCGTCGCTTATGGCGGCCATCATCACCCAGCATCGCCGCATCTCGCGTCAGGAGCTATTGCGTCACGTTGATACGCTCTACCCGATGCTGAAAGCGGAGCTGTTCCTGCGCTGGAGCAAAGATGAGCTGGCAGGCGAGCTGGATAAACTGACGGAGGAACTGCGTCGTCAGGGGCTAATCACCGTCACGAATGATGAGCTGCACATCAATCCGTCACGCTCCCGTACCCTGCAGCTGCTGGCAGCCGGTGCGCGCGAAACGCTGCAGCGCTACGCCATTACGTTCTGGCTGCTGAGTGCAAACCCGTCGATCAACCGCGGTACGCTGGAAAAAGAGAGCCGGACGCTGGCACAGCGCCTGTCTGTTCTGCACGGCATTAACGCCCCTGAATTCTTCGACAAAGCGGTCTTCAGTTCTCTGGTTCTGACGCTGCGTGACGAAGGCTTCATCAGTGATACGGGCGATGCCGAGCCGGAAGAGACGCTGAAGGTATACCAGATGCTGGCAGAGCTGATCACCTCGGATGTGCGTTTGACGATTGAGAGCGCCACTCAGGACGAGTGACAATAAAATGCCGGGAGGTGGTTTCACCTTTCCCGGCCTGTTGTTCTGCATAATATAAAGGCCCGGTGAGCGCTAACGCTACCGGGCCTTATTTTTAAGCCTTATTAACTCACCGCATTTAGCTCAGCAGCGTAAAGGCAATCATCCCGACAATCGCACCCGTCGTGCCGAGGATGGTTTCCATCAGCGTCCAGGTTTTCAGGGTTTGTGCTTCGGTGGCGCCGGTGAATTTACCGAACAGCCAGAAGCCTGCGTCGTTGACGTGGGAGACCACAATCGAACCGCCCGCGATACAGATAGACAGCGCGGCCATCTGCGCACCAGAGTAGTTCAGCTGTTCAATCACCGGCATCACCAGACCCACGGCGGTTAAACACGCCACAGTTGCGGAACCCTGGATGATACGCACCGCCGCAGCCAGCACAAAGCAGGTTACCGCAATCGGCAGACCCATACCGGTCAGCGCTTCACCCAGAGCCGGGCCCACGCCAGAATCCACCAGTACCTGCTTGAACACGCCGCCTGCACCGATCACCAGCAGGATAATCCCCGCAGGCTGCAGCGCTGCACCGCAGATCTCCATCACCCGGTCTTTCGGCATCCCCTGACGCATCGCCAGGCCGTAAATCGCCACCAGACAGGCCACCAGGATCGCCGTGAACGGGTGGCCGATGAACTCAAACCACTCGTAGGCAGAAGACCCTACCGGCACAAAGCGTGCGGCGATGGTTTTCAGACCCACGAGAACCAGCGGCAGCAGGATCAGCGACAGGCTGAAGCCGAAGGATGGCATTTTGCCTTCGCCCAGGTGCGGCTCGGTGACGTCATCCGGAATGTGCAGCTCAACGTAACGGCTGATGAAGTTGCCCCACAGCGGGCCGGCAATAATCATCCCCGGGATCGCCGCGCACAGGCCAATCAGGATCATCCAGCCAAAGTCAGCGTGCATCTGGGAGGCGAGCAGCATCGGCGCAGGCCCAGGCAGCAGAAACGCTGCGGCTGCCGCCACGCCCGCAAACAGTGGAATAACCAGCTTCACGAGGTTAGTGCCAGTATGGCGCGCCATGGAGAACGCGACGCTTATCAGCAGCACAACGGCCACTTCGAAGAACAGCGGCAGCGCGCAGATCAATCCCGCCAGACCTATCGCGTAGTGCGCGCGGCTGTGGCCAAAGGATTTCAGCATTTTGACGGCAATCTGGTCGACTGCGCCCGTCTCGTGCAAAATCTTGCCAAACATCGCGCCAAGTGCGACCACAATCGCCAGGAAGCCCAGCGTGCCTCCCATCCCTTTTTCCATCGTCGCAGCGATCTTGTCGAGCGGCATCCCAGAAAAGAGACCTGCACCTATAGAAACCACCATCAAAGCAACAAAGGCGTGCATACGTGCCTTCATCACTAAAAACAGCAGCAGCAATACGGAACCCACTGCTGTCAAAACTAGCGTTAATGTACTCAAAACTTACTGCCTTTTATTAATGACCTCGATGGTGCTGGCTACAACACCTTCCAGTGACTGATCGATATCAACCACTAAGACGTCTTTCTCATCTTCACCCGGCTCCTGCAGCGCTTCGAACTGCGTCACCAGCATCTGAGTTTTGAAGAAGTGACCTTTACGCGCCTTCAGGCGGCTTTCAATCACCTCGAAGTCCCCTTTCAGGTAGATGAAAGAGAGGTTCGGATTGCCGTCACGCAGCAGGTCGCGATAGGTTTTTTTCAGCGCAGAGCAGACAATAAGGGAGACTTTGTTGGTGCGCTGCATGGCGAACGCGGCGTCATTCAGCGCCTGCAACCACGGTTTGCGGTCGTCGTCGTTCAGCGGCTCGCCGGAGGCCATTTTCATGATGTTGCTGCGCGGATGGAGGAAGTCACCATCCAGAAACGCAGCCTGGAGTTGATGCGCCACTTCGCTGGCCACGGCTGATTTCCCGCTACCGGAAACGCCCATCAGGACGTAGACGTGGTGATCATGATTAGTCGTGCTCAAAGGGTGTCCCTCAGTCAATTGTTACGGGTAACAGTTATCGGTAACATTGTCCTGCCGGGGCAAAAGAGAAGCAATATCCAAACGTGCGCGAAGTGAATAAGTGTGAGCTACTTCAAATTTGTCAGTTCAAATAGATCCACCCGGTGACAAGGTGAAACCTAAATCTAACATTTTCGGGGTAACCGTCTCGCCACGAATGCGCGCCAGCAGGCGTTCTGCGCCAATACGGCCCATACGTTCACGCGGGGTCAGGACGCTTGCCAGACGTGGCTCCATCACCTGCCCAATGTCGTGGCCGTGGAAACCGGCGATCGCCATATCATCAGGGATCTTCAGCCCCAGACGCTGACACTCAAACGCCGCGCCGACCGCAAGGTCATCGTTGGTACAGAAAATACCGTCCAGTTGCGGATACTCGCGTCGTGCCTGACGCATCAGCTCAATACCCGACGTATAGGAAGAGGACTGCTCCACCATCACGCTGTACGGGGTTAAGTTCGCGTCGAGCATTGCCTGCTCGTATCCCTTCTGTTTGATGATAGTACGTTCATCAAGACGCGCACCCAGATAGGCAATATGACGATGCCCGCGGGCAATGATTGCCGCCGTCATCTGACGCGCCGCTTCGAAGTTATCAAAGCCCACGGCGATGTCGAGGCACGGCGACTGGCTGTCCATCAGCTCCACCACCGGAATGCCGGCGACTTCAATCATTTTGAGCGTGCGGGCAGTGTGGGTACGTTCGGTTAAAATCAGGCCGTCAATGTTCCAGGAAAGCATGGACTCCAGACGTTCTTCTTCCAGTTCCGGCTTATAACCGTAATGGGCGAGCATGGTCTGATAACCAAAAGCGTCAGTGACGCTTTCAATACCGCGCAGGACTTCGGCGAAAACCTGGTTGGTTAAGGAAGGCAGGAGGACCCCCACCGCACGGCTGGTCGCATTGGAGAGAATATCGGGTGCACGGTTGGGGATATAACCCAGTTCATCAAGGGCAGCGGCAATCTTGCCACGTAACGCCACGGAAACCTGTTCCGGGTTACGTAAAAAACGGCTGACCGTCATTTTGGTCACACCGACGCGATCGGCGACATCCTGAAGTACGGGGCGTTTCTTTTTCATCGTCCTGAGAAATCTTGAAGTGAGAGATTTTCTCAGTTTATCACGGACAAAGCCCATCCTTCCCCTGTCATAGGGAAGGATGGGCATTTATTTATGATTTATTACACCGGCGGCAGGTCAAACAGCAGAATTTCACTTTCGCTGTCGGCATGAACGGAGAGCGCCTGCTCATCCCAGATAGCCAGACCATCGGCGGTTGTCGCTTTGGTGCCGTTGATGGACACTTCACCTTTCACCACCTGGATCCACACGCGGCGGTTAGCGGCAATCTGATGCACAGACTGTTCATCTTTCGCCAGCGCCCAGCGGTACAGTTCCATATCCTGATGTACTTTCAGGGAACCTTCACGCGCATCCGGGGACAGTACCAGCTGTTTGCCCTGTTTCGCATCAAAGCGGCGCTGCTCGTAGCGTGGCGTGATACCGGTTTCTTCTGGAATGATCCAGATTTGATACAGGTGCAGTTTTTCCGTTTTGCTCGGGTTGTACTCGGAGTGACGCACCCCGGTACCCGCGCTCATAATCTGGAACTCGCCCGCAGGAACCTGCTCTTTGTTGCCCATGCTGTCCTGGTGCTCCACCGCCCCTTCCAGCACATAGGTCAGGATTTCCATGTCTTTGTGCGGGTGGGTGCCGAAGCCCTGGCCTGCATCAATCACGTCGTCGTTAATGACGCGCAGTGCGGAGAAGCCCATGAAGTTCGGGTCGTAGTAGTCGGCAAACGAGAATGAATGCCATGAGTCCAGCCAGCCATGATTCGCGTGACCACGTTCGTTTGCTTTGCGTAAGTAGATCATTGTTTTCACCCTCAGTTCGTTTCAATGGAGTAAGTGTGGACGCAAACCGTCTGGGATCATAGAGGGTGAAAATTGACTCCTCTGTTCAAAAATTATGAACAAGCGCAGAGGAGCCATTTTTGCTTATTTCGCGAGGGTTACCGTGGCAGGAGAAGCCTGTTCGAAGGCCCGTTCGAGGATTTCAAGATTGGTCAGAACGTCAGATTCCTTGACGTAATTCGGCGTGCCATTGGTAAGGGTCTCAAACAGCGCATCATAGACGCGACCATAGTCGCCAGTTTCCGGTTTCAGCGTTTCTTTGACCGTCACGCCCTCGTCGTTCACATACTCCAGCATGCCAACGGAATCATCCGCCGCAAATCCCGGCTCACCCGGCATGATGTTGGCCTTCAGGCTGGTCTCCTGCTGGTCAATACCGTACTTAATGAACGAACCTTTGGTGCCGTGAACGATAAATTTCGGATAGTCGATTTTCACCAGATGGCTGGTCTTGACGATGGCTTTGAGGTCGCCGTAGAACAGCTGCGCTTCAAAGGTATCATCCGGGTTGGCTTTATTCCGCAGGCTGCGGATGTCATAAGCGACATGATCCGGGCGACCAAACAGGGAGATGATCTGGTCCATGGTGTGCACGCCCAGCCCGTAGAAGGAACCATCCTGCGGCAGCCCGGGCTGGGTTTCAACTACCGGGCGGTAGTAGTCGAAGTGACTTTCAATTTCCACAATGTCGCCCAGCTTGCCGCTTTCAATCGCTTTTTTCGCCGTCAGGAAGCAGCTGTCAAAGCGACGGTTCTGGTACGGCGTAACGGTCAGTCCTTTGCTTTTCGCCAGCGTGAACAGCGCTTTCGCTTCCGCGATAGTCGGGATGAAGGGCTTTTCTACCAGCACGTTTTTGCCCGCTTCGAGCGCGCGTTTCGCATAGTCAAAATGGCTGTCCGCATGAGTGCAGACAATAACCAGTTTAACCTGCGGGTCGCCCAGTACCTCATCGAGATCGCTGGTGAAATGAATATGGGAATACTGCGGGTATTGCTCTTCCGGCTTCGCGCGGCGGCGGTAGATATGGGCCACATGCCAGGTATCTTTACGGTGAAGAACGTACGGAAGGTGGTAACGCGTGGTGCTTTTGCCAAATCCAATAAATGCGCAATGTAGTGTCATGGCTCAGTCCTTTTTAAGGTTACTGAGTCTAACCATAACAAAAAAAAAGCCAGCTAGAAGCTGGCTAAAGTAATACTGGAAGCAATGTGAGCAATGTCGTGCTTTCAGGTTCCCGTAGCGGTCTTCCTGAACGCAGAGCAATAATAATCATTCTCATTCGCACTTGTCCAATACTTTTTGCAAAAAATAGCGGTTGACTCAAATTTTAAAGTCATTGATGTTGGAAGGGATCTTTAACTGACTGAGGAATAAGGAATGAGTGAGATAGTGATACGCCACATCGAACCCAGCGATGCAGAAGCTTTGCGTGACATCATGTCGCATCCTGATGTGTATCACGACACGCTACAGCTCCCTCATCCCTCAATGGAAATGTGGCACGAACGCGTTGCGACAAAACCAGGCCGGCGCCATCTTGTTGCCTGTCTGGAACAGCGCGTCATTGGGCATATGGCGCTGGACGTGATGGAAAACCCGCGTCGCAGCCACGTTGCCACATTCGGCATAAGCGTGGCTGCGGATATGCAGGGTCGCGGCGTAGGCCGCAGGCTCATGAGCGAAATGATTAACCTGTGCGACAACTGGTTACGCATTGAACGTATCGAACTGACGGTCTTTGCCGATAACCCAGCGGCAGTTGCACTCTATAAAAATTTTGGGTTTGAAATCGAAGGGACCGGCAGGAAATTTGCCCTGCGCAACGGCGAGTATGTGGACGCGTATTATATGGCGAGAATGAAGTAGTTATTTGCCGGGTGGCGGCTTCGCCTTACCCGGCCTACGTTCGTGCAGTTGTAGGCCCGGTAAGCGCAGCGCCACCGGGCAATATATCAATATCCCGCCGTCAAATCATCCACCGAACGCGGATCCGATGCCCCAAACAGCGCCCCGTCCGGCCCCACCATAATGCTCTGGGTGCTGCCCATCGCCTCTTTCACCGCCACCTTCTGCCCGCGCTGCTCAAGCAGTTTGATGGTATCCGGGCTAAACCCCTTCTCGACGCGCAGCTCATCCGGCAGCCACTGGTGGTGGAAACGCGGGGCATTGGTCGCTTCGGCGACGTTCATCCCAAAGTCGATACTGTTCACCACCATCTGCAGCACGGTAGTGATAATACGGCTACCGCCCGGGCTACCGGTCACCAGCCAGGTTTTACCGTCTTTCACCACGATAGTGGGCGACATGGATGACAGCGGGCGTTTCTTCGGCCCTACTGCATTTGCATCGCCACCCACCAGCCCGTAGACGTTCGGCACGCCCGGCTTGGCCGAAAAGTCATCCATCTCGTTGTTAAGCAGAATGCCGCTGTTGCCCGCCACAATCCCGGTACCAAACGTGGTGTTGAGCGTGTAGGTCACCGCCACCGCGTTGCCGTCTTTATCTACAACAGAGAAGTGGGTGGTCTGGTTACTTTCATACGGCGCCAGCTTGCCGGGGCGGATCTCGCTCGACGGTTTGGCCTTGTTGATGTCAATCTGATCGGCAATGGATTTGGCATACGCCTTGTTGGTCAGCGCCTGCCACGGCACCTTCACGAAGTCCGGGTCACCGAGATATTCCGACCGGTCGGCGTAGGCGCGTTTTTCCGCTTCCGCCATCACCTGCATGGCATCCGCACTGCCGAAGCCGAACTTGTGCATATCGAAGTTTTCGAGAATGTTGAGGATCTGCACGATGTGAATGCCCCCGGAAGACGGTGGCGGCATGGAGAACACTTCGTAGCCACGGTAGGTTCCGCTAATCGGCTCGCGCTCCACCGCTTTGTATTCCGCCAGATCCGCTTTGGTGATGAGTCCGCCGTTCTTTTGCATCTCTTCAGCAATCTGGTCTGCAATCGCCCCCTTGTAGAAGGCGTCCGGGCCGTGCTCCGCAATCAGCTCCAGGCTTTTGGCAAGGTTCTTCTGCACCAGCTTGTCGCCCTTCTTCAGCGGCTCGCCGTCTTTCCAGAAGATCGCTTTGCTGTTTTCATGATTCGGAATGACTTCGCTGCCGTAGGTTTTGAGATCGTCCGCCAGCGCATCGTTTACCACAAAGCCGTCGCGCGCCAGCTTGATGGCAGGCTGCACCACTTTATTCAGCGGCAGAGTGCCGTATTTTTCCAGCGCCAGAGAGAAGCCTGCGACGGTGCCCGGCGTGCCGGTCGCTAGATGCGAGGTCAGGGATTTTTTGCTGTCAGGGTTACCCTGATCGTCAAGGAACATATCGCGGGACGCCTGAGAAGGCGCCATTTCGCGGAAGTCGATGGCGGTGGTTTTCCCGTCTTTGGTACGCAGCATCATAAAGCCGCCGCCGCCCAGGTTCCCCGCCTGCGGGTGCGTCACCGCCAGCGCGTAACCGACGGCGACCGCCGCGTCCACCGCGTTACCGCCCTCTTTGAGAATATCGACACCCACTTTGGTTGCCAGCGCATCCACCGATGCCACCATGCCATGCGTTCCACGCACGGGATGAAAAACATCTTCCTCCACGCCGTAAGAGACCGGAGGAGCCGCTGGCGGGTTGGCCGCCACGCTAAATGTGCCGCCGGCCATCAGCGCGGCGATCGCTACCCAGCGCAAAAACGTTGGTTTCATCATTATTGTTCTCCAGGTGATGGGGTCCATATTCCCCGCTTAAGCCTGGTTCACAACTCCTAAAAAATCATCGTCATGGTGAAATCAGGGTAAACTTAAGAGAGACCTCAAAAGGAGGAAATGACAATGAAACGCTTACTGATTCTTACGGCGCTGATCCCGTTTGCCGCGCTCGCACAGCCACTGAACACCATAAATAACCCGAACCAGCCGGGTTATGTTATCCCGAGCCAGCAGCGTATGCAGACCGAGATGATGAGCCAGCAGCAACAGCAGAAAGGGATGCTGAATCAGCAGTTGAAAATGCAAACCCAGATGCAGCAGCAGAGTCTGCAAAATCAGATGAATACCAACACGCAGCGCGTGCAGCAGGGACAGGTACGTGAACAACCGCTGCCCAATAAAAACGGCGGGATGTTAGGCGGCATGACGTCGTCAGGCAGCGGACAGCAGCATATGCTGCCGCCGCAGTCGAATGGCAGTATGCTTAATCCGCAGAACTAAAGTCCGGGCCGATGACGTCAATCGCATCGGTACAGATACTGTCCACGCCCCAGCGCAGCAGCTCGGCCGCGCGCTGGGGTTTGTTAACGGTGTAGACCAGAATATGCAGACCCGCGTCTTTCAGCATCTTCACCCGCGCCTCATCCAGCAGCCTGTGATTGAGATGGATAGAAACGCACGCTAAGCGTGTTGTCAGCTCGCGCCAGTCTTCACGCCATTCATCCAGCAATAGCCCGCGCGGCAGCGCCGGCACGGCCGCCTGTGCCGCCTCCAGGGCGTCAATTTCAAACGAGGAGAGCAGCGGCGGCGTCATGCCTTCCCACAGCTCACGTGCGGCCAGCGCGATAACCTTGCCCGTTAATGGCCCGGTGCCGGTGGTCGGTTTGATTTCGATATTGGCCATCATGCCATGCTGGCGACAGCGGTCCGCCACTTCCGCCAGCAGCGGCAGCGGTTCGCCTTTGAATTCGCCGCTGTACCAGCTTCCGGCGTCCACTTTCAGCAGATCGCGCCACGGCAGTTCCCCCGCCACGCCCCAGCCGTTGCTGGTGCGTTCGAGGTTATCGTCATGCAGCAGAAAGATTTCGCCGTCTTTCGACAGCTTGGCATCGAACTCGATCATCGTGTGGCCGTAGCGCGCGCCCGTGTCGATGGCCGCCAGGGTGTTCTCCGGCGCCAGTTTACCGCCACCACGGTGGGCGACGATGTGGGGATAAGGCCAGTTGCTCATACTCGTTGTCCTGTTTCACCATCAAAGAAGTGCAGGTGATTTTCCGGCAGGTGCAGCCACAGCGTACTGCCTGCTTTCGGGCGTTCCTGATGCGCTAAACGCACCACCAATTTTTGCTCGCCCCAGCGTCCGTGCGCAAGGTTATCTGCACCCAACATCTCCAGCGTGTCCATCACCAGCGGCACGCCGCCGTCCGCCTGAGAGGTTAAACCGATATGCTCCGGGCGGATACCGAGCGTCATCTTACGCCCGGCGTAGCCACGATAGTACCAGTTGATGGGCAGTGCCATCCCGCTTTCCAGTTCAAAGTGGGTGCCCGCGCTGCTGATCCGTCCTTCCAGCAGGTTCATTGCCGGGCTGCCGATAAAGCTCGCCACAAAGCGGGTGGCCGGTTTCTCGTAGACCTCCACCGGGGTGCCAATCTGCTCGGCGATGCCTTTGTTCATCACCATCACGCGCTGGGCGAGGGTCATGGCTTCGACCTGATCGTGGGTGACGTACAGTGACGTTGTCTTCAGACGACGGTGCAGCTGCTGCAGCTCAAGACGCATCTGCACGCGCAGCTTGGCGTCGAGGTTAGAGAGCGGCTCGTCGAACAGGAACACCGCCGGATCGCGCACGATGGCGCGGCCCATCGCCACGCGCTGGCGCTGGCCGCCGGAGAGTTCGCGCGGGCGGCGCTTGAGCAGACCATCCAGCTCCAGAATACGCGCCGCTTCTTTCACGCGCTCGTCGATGTGGCCTTTGCCCATTCCGCGAATTTTCAGCCCCCAGGCCATGTTCTCTTCCACGCTCATGTGCGGATAAAGCGCATAGTTCTGGAACACCATCGCGATGCCTCTGTCTTTTGGCTCCATCTCGGTGACGCGCTGGCGGTCAATCCAGATATCCCCGGACGTTACGCGCTCCAGCCCCGCCACCATGCGCAGCAGGGTGGATTTGCCACAGCCGGACGGACCGACCATGACGATGAATTCCCCGTCTGCCACGTCGAGCGTCAGCGGCTGAATAACCTGGGTTTTGCCGTCCCAGCTTTTGGTTACTGCCTGAAGTTTTAAACCTGCCATCTTATTTCTCGCTATCGACCAGGCCACGGACAAACGCACGCTGCATGGCTAAAACAATGACTACGGGTGGGATAAGGGTGAGCAACATTGCCGCCATCACCTGGTTCCAGAGGGTGGTGCCTTCGCCGGTGGCGATCATGCCTTTGATGCCCGCCACGGCGGTGCCGAGGTTGACGTCCTGGATAATCAACAGCGGCCACAGGTACTGGTTCCAGCCGTAGATAAAGGTGATCACAAACAGCGCTGCGAGGTTGGTTTTTGACAGCGGCAGCACAATGTCGCGGAAAAAGCGCATCGGCGAGGCGCCGTCGATGCGCGCGGCTTCAATCAGCTCGTCCGGCAGGGTCATAAAGAACTGGCGGAACAGGAAGGTAGCGGTCGCTGAGGCCATCAGCGGCAGGGTTAAGCCCGCGTAGCTGTCGAGCATCTTCAGGTTGGCGATCACTTCCACCGTCGGGAAGATACGTACCTCCACCGGCAGCATCAGGGTGATGAAAATCATCCAGAAGAACAGGTTGCGCAGCGGAAAGCGGAACCAGACGATGGCGAAGGCCGAGAGCATCGACACCGTGATTTTGCCGACGGTTATGCCAAACGCCATGATGAAGCTGTTGAGCATCATCAGCCAGAACGGTGCGCTGTTGGCCCCCACGCCCTGCGTCCAGATGGTCTTCATGTTCTCTAACAGATGCCCGCCGGGGATCAGCGTCATCGGCGTATCGAACACGGCTTTGGTGTCCAGCGTGGCGGCAACAAAGGCCACGTACAGCGGGAACAGGATGACGATGATCCCTAAAATCAGCATGGTATGGCTGAAAATCGTCAGCCCTCGACGGTTCTCAATCATTGGTAGCGCACCTTACTTTCAACATAGCGGAACTGCACCACCGTCAGGATGATAACGAGGAACATCAGCACGACCGACTGCGCGGCGGAGGCGGAAAGATCCAGACCGGCGAAACCTTCGCGGTAAATTTTATAAATTAGCGTCGTGGTGGCCTGAACCGGGCCGCCCGCGGTGGCGGCGTCGATCACCGGGAAGGTGTCGAAGAAGGCGTACACGAGGTTGACCACCAGCAGGAAGAAACTCACCGGAGCGATTAGCGGCAGCGACAGCCTGAAGAAGCGACGAATGGGGCCAGCGCCGTCAATCGCCGCCGCTTCCACCAGCGAACGCGGGATGGACTGCAGCGCGGCAAAGAAGAACAGGAAGTTGTAACTGATCTGCTTCCACACCGAGGCGAACACCACCAGGAACATGGCCTGACCGCTGTTCTGGGCGTGGTTCCAGTCGTAACCCAGCTCGGCCAGGAAGTGGGTAATCAACCCGCGGCCGGGGTTAAACAGGAAGATCCACAGCACGGCGGCGACGGCAGGGGCAACGGCGTAAGGCAGCAGCATCAGCGTTTGATACAGACGGCTGCCACGCACCACGTAATCCACCAGCGCGGCGAAAAACAGCGAGGCGACAAGGCCACTCACGGTAACCAGGGTGCTGAATTTGATCGTCGTCCAGAAGGCGTCGAGGTAGTAGCTGTCGTGCCACAGGGCCGCGAAGTTATCCAGGCCCACAAACTGGCTGGAAAGCCCAAACGGATCGACGCTTTGTACCGAGTACCACAGCGCTTCGCCCGCAGGCCAGATAAAGAAGATAACGGTGATGACCAGCTGTGGCGCGACCAGAAGATAGGGCAGCCAGCGGGAACGGAACACCGGACGGGATGATGACATTGAGATTTGGTTCCTGAACAATGCCGGGTGGCGGCTACGCCTTACCCGGCCTACATGTGGCACGTCGTAGGCCCGGTAGGCGCAGCGCCACCGGGCATTTTTTTACGATTTGGTCGACTGCTCAAAGCGACGCAGCAGCTGATTCCCGCGCTCTACCGCAGAATCCAGCGCCTGCTGTGGTGTTTTCTTACCGGTCCACACGCTTTCCAGCTCTTCATCGACGATGGTGCGGATCTGCGGCATGTTGCCCAGACGCAGGCCTTTGGTGAACGGCAATGGTGGCTTGTTCAGCATTTGACGCGTCGCGATATCCGCGCCCGGGTTTTTGCTGTAGAAACCCTGCTCGCGGGTCAGGTCATACGCGGCTTTGGTGATCGGCAGGTAGCCGGTCTTCTGGTGCCATTCGGCAGCATTTTCCGGCTTCGCCAGGAAGTCGAGGAACTCGGCTACGCCTTTGTAGGTGCCCTTGTCTTTGCCCTGCATCACCCACAGGCTCGCCCCGCCGATAATCGCGTTCTGCGGCGCGCCCTTCACGTCAGCATCGTAAGGCATCATGCCCACGCCGTAGTTGAATTTGGCGTAGTGGCGGATATCGGCCAGCGAGCCGGAAGAGGCGGTGGTAATGGCGCAGTCACCGTTGTAGAACTTCTCGGTAGATTCGTCTTTACGCCCGAAGTAGCTGAAGTCGCCCTTCTTATTCAACTCTTCCAGCAGGGCGATATGCTTCACCTGCTCAGGCTTATTGAACTCCAGCACTGCATCGGTGCCGTCGAAACCGTTGTTTTTGGTCGCAACCGGCAGGCCGTGCCAGGCGCTAAAGTTCTCAATCTGGATCCAACCCTGCCAGCCGCTGGCGTAACCGCACTTCATCCCCGCCGCTTTCAGCTTCGCGGTGTACTCGGCCAGATCCTGCCAGGTTTTTGGCGGCTGCTCCGGGTCTAAACCGGCTTTTTTGAAGGCGTCTTTGTTGTAGTACAGCACCGGCGTAGAGCTGTTAAACGGCTGTGACAGCAGATGCCCAGTTTTGGAATCGGTGTAGTAACCCGCCACGGTTGGCACGAACCGGGATTCATCGAAGTTAATGCCCGCTTCTTTGAACACTTCATAGACCGGCTTGATGGCTTTGGAGGCCATCATGGTCGCAGTACCCACTTCATAAACCTGTAACAACGCAGGTGCGTTACCGGTACGGAAGGCGGCAATGCCCGCGCTCAGGCTCTGCTCGTAGTTACCTTTGTACACCGGCACAATTTTGTAATCCGGATGGGTGTCGTTGAAACGCTGCGCCAGGGAGTCAACTTCTTTACCCAACTCCCCTTCCATGGAATGCCAGAACGGAATGGTCGTGACAGCCATTGCGTTCGTCGCAAAAGCCAGACCCAGTGCCAGACCCAAAGCTGTGTGTCGTAACGATGTCATTGTCATCTCTCTTATTGTGCCGGATGCGCGATATCACGCGTTTTATGCTCGCGAGGTAACATGACATGCTCGAATGACAGAAAAATAACTGTTTGTTTACAGATAAGTGACAACAAGACGTCAGGGGGATGATGGTTGTGTGAAGGGGTTTATGTGAAAAAGCCGGGTGGCGGCTTCGCCTTACCCGGCTACTCGATACCGTAGGCCCGGTAAGCGTAAGCGCCACCGGGCAATACAGACGGCTCAGCCGCCTAAATACGCACTCCGCACCGCCTCATTAGCCAGCAGCGCGTCTCCGGTATCGGAGAGCACCACGCGGCCGTTCTCCAGCACGTAGCCACGGTCGGCGAGCTTCAGCGCCTGGTTGGCGTTCTGCTCGACGAGGAAGATGGTCATCCCCTCTTTACGCAGCTGCTCGATGGTGTCAAAAATCTGCTGGATGATGATCGGCGCAAGACCCAGCGACGGTTCATCCAGCAGCAGCAGTCGCGGCTGGCTCATCAGCGCTCGGCCGATCGCCAGCATCTGTTGCTCACCGCCGGACATGGTGCCCGCACGCTGAATACGGCGCTCCCACAGGCGCGGGAAGAGTTCATAGACCCACTTGATACGGGTCTGGTACTGATCGCGGTGGGCGAAGAACCCACCCATCGCCAGGTTCTCTTCCACCGTCATACGGGAGAAGACGCGACGCCCTTCCGGAACAATCGCCACCGCCTCACGCATGATTTTGGCGGTCTGCCAGTCGGTAATGTCTTTGCCATCGAACACAATCCGTCCGCTGGTGGCGCGCGGGTCGCCGCACAGGGTGCCGAGCAGCGTGGTTTTGCCCGCGCCGTTGGCCCCAATCAGGGTGACGATTTCACCCTGATTGATATGCAGGCTGACGTCGTGCAGCGCCTGGATCTTGCCGTAGTGCGCATTGACCTTGTCGAACGTTAACATCGCTTTTTCCATCTTATGCCTCACCCAGGTATGCGCGGATCACGTCCGGGTTGTTGCGGATCTCTTCCGGCGTGCCGTTCGCCAGCGGCGTGCCCTGGTTTACAACGTAGATACGGTCAGAAATGCCCATCACCAGCTTCATGTCATGCTCAATCAGCAGAATGGTGGTGTCGTGACTATCGCGCAGCTCGGCAATCAGCTCGTCCAGCTCTTTGGTCTCTTTCGGGTTAAGCCCTGCCGCCGGTTCGTCGAGCATCAGGATTTCCGGCTGCGTGACCATGCAGCGCACAATTTCAAGACGACGCTGATCGCCATACGCGAGATTGCTCGCCTGGCGGTTAGCGTGCTGCAGCAGGCCAATTCGGTCGAGCCAGGTGGCGGCGCGATCAAGCGCTTCATCCTGCGCGCGGCGGAAGGCCGGGGTTTTCAGCAGGCCGGAGAACAGCCCGGTTTTCAGCTGCTGATGCTGTGCCACCAGCAGGTTCTCAATCACCGTCATCTCGCGGAACAGACGAACGTGCTGGAAGGTACGCACCACGCCCATGCGCGCAATCTGCTGACCCGGTAAACCTTCGAGGTGCTGGTCGCGCAGCATGATGGTGCCGCCCGTCGGCTTGTAGAAGCCGGTCAGGCAGTTGAAGACGGTGGTTTTCCCCGCGCCGTTCGGGCCAATCAGGGAGACAATCTCTTTCTTGTGCAGATCCAGTGACACATTGTTGACCGCCAGCAGGCCGCCAAAGCGCATCATCAGGCCGTTAACGGATAATAATGGCTGACTCATGCCTGCTCTCCTTTTGCCTGGGTGCGTTTCAGCTTCAGCTGTGGACGGGTCATCGGCAGCAGGCCCTGTGGGCGCCAGATCATCATCAGCACCATCAGCCCACCCAGCATCAGCATGCTGTACTCGTTAAAGTCGCGCATCAGCTCGCGCGAGACCACCAAAAGAATGGCGGCCAGGATAACGGCAAACTGCGAGCCCATCCCACCGAGCACCACAATTGCCAGCACGAAGGCGGATTCGGCAAAGGTGAACGATTCCGGGCTGACGAAGCCCTGACGCGCGGCAAACAGCGTCCCGGCGAAACCGGCAAACGCGGCGCTGATGGTGAACGCGGTCAGCTTGATGCGGGTCGGGTTCAGGCCCAGGGAACGGCAGGCGATCTCATCTTCACGCAGCGCTTCCCACGCGCGGCCCAGCGGCATGCGCAGCAGACGGTTAATCACGAACAGGGTAATCACCACCAGCAGCAGCGCCACCAGATAGAGCCAAATCACGCGGTCGGACGGGTCGTATTTCACGCCGAAGAAGTTGCTGAAGGTGTCCCAGCCGCCTTCGCGGGCGGTACGGCTGAACTCCAGGCCGAAGAAGGTCGGTTTCGGGATCTGGCTGATGCCGTTCGGGCCGCCGGTCACTTCGGTGTTATTCAGCAGCAGGATACGGACGATTTCGCCAAAGCCTAAGGTCACAATCGCCAGGTAGTCACCGCGCAGGCGCAGCACCGGGAAGCCAAGCAGGAAACCGGCGGCAGCAGAGACCAGCCCTGCCAGCGGCAGACAGGTCCAGAAGCCAAGGCCGTAATAGTGGTTCAGCAGCGCAAAGGTGTAGGCACCGATGGCGTAGAAGCCGCCGTAGCCCAGCACCAGCAGGCCAGAGAGCCCTACTACCACGTTCAGACCGAGACCGAGAATCACGTAGATCATGGTCAGGGTGGCGATATCTACGGTTCCACGCGACACCACAAACGGCCACGCCACGGCAGCCACCAGCAGCGCCACGAGGAACAGCTTCTGCTTAACGGTAGAACCGTCGATTGCCGGCAGGACGAATTTCGGCCCGGAGACGTTTTTCAGCGTCTTCTGGAACAGCGGACGCAGCAGCTGGAAAAGGAACACCACGGCGGTACCGATAAACACCCACTGCCAGCGGATGTCGGGAGCGGTATCTACCACCAGCTTAGTGCCGTCCAGACCTAACTGGACGCCCATAAAGACGCCGGCCAGCACGAAGAACATGGCAGCAGAGAGCAGCGCCATTGCAAAATGCATCGGTTTCATACTTTCTCTACCTCCGGACGGCCCAGAATACCGGTAGGCATCACCAGCAGAACCAGAATCAGCAGGGCAAACGACACCACATCTTTATATTCCGTGCTCAGGTACGCCGAGGAAAGTGCTTCCGCCACGCCCAGGATCAGGCCACCGATCATTGCGCCCGGGATACTGCCGATACCGCCCAGCACCGCCGCGGTGAAGGCTTTCATCCCAGCCATAAAGCCAATGTATGGGTTGATCACGCCGTAGAACTGGCCGAGCAGGACACCCGCCACCGCCGCCATCGCTGCGCCAATCACGAAGGTCAGAGCAATCACGCGGTCGGTGTTGATGCCGAGCAGGCTAGCCATCTTCAGATCTTCCGCGCAGGCGCGGCAGGCGCGTCCCATACGGGAGTAGCGGATGAAAATGGTCAGGGCGAGCATCGCAATAAAAGTCACCACCCAGATAACCAGCTGCATGGTGGTGATAGACGCAGAGAAGTTTTCGCTGGCCCCCACAATCCACTGGCCGTTAAACAGGCTTGGCAGCGCCACGTCGCGCGAACCTTCGGTCAGGCTGACGTAGTTTTGCAGGAAGATAGACATACCGATGGCGGAGATCAGCGCAATCAGACGCTTGGAGCTGCGCACCGGCCGGTAAGCCACGCGCTCTATGCTCCAGCCGTAGGCGCTGGCAATCACAATCGCGCCAACAAACCCGGCGGCAACCAGCAGCCAGCTGCTGTCGATGCCCATCATCATCAGCGCGGCAATAATCATAAAGGAGACATAGCTACCGATCATGTACACCTCGCCGTGGGCGAAGTTGATCATGCCGATAATGCCGTAAACCATCGTGTAGCCGATGGCGATCAGTGCATAGGTGCTTCCCAGCGTGACGCCGTTAAACATCTGCTGCAGGAAATAGAGAAACTGCTCGGACATATGCAAACCTTTTTATACCCGCCCGTCAGTCCGGGCGGTGGGATAATTATTTGGCGGCCGAGGACGAACCGTCGGCGTGCCACTTAAAGACACCAAACTCAAATCCCTTCAGATCGCCTTTCTCATCCCAGTTCAGCGGCCCAATCACGGTGTTCGCCCCGTGTGCTTTTAAATCTTTCACCAGATCCAGCGGTTCTTTACTGCCGGAGCGATCCAGCGCGGTGGCCAGAGACTGTACGGCCGCGTAGGTGATCCAGACGTACGGACCACTCGGATCTTTCTTCTGCGCCTTGAGCGCATCCACGATAGCCTTGTTGGCCGGATCCTGGTCATAGCGTTTTGGCATCGTCACCAGCATGCCTTCGGCAGAATCACCCGCAATGTTAGACAGGGAGGCATTGCCCACGCCCTCTGGCCCCATAAACTGGGTTTTCAGACCGGTCGCGCGCGCCTGGCGCAGCATCTGACCCATTTCCGGGTAGTAGCCACCGTAATAAACGAAGTCGATGTTCTCTTTTTGCAGACGGGCGATCAGCGCGGAGAAGTCTTTCTCCCCGGCGGTAATGCCGTCGAAGAAGACGATGTTCGCGCCGCCTTTTTTCAGGCCATCCTGCACGGAACGCGCCAGACCTTCGCCGTACTGCTGTTTGTCATGAATAATGGCAATGCGCTGCGGCTTAACGGTCTCGAGGATGTATTTGGCGGCGGTTGGCCCCTGGGAGGAGTCCAGACCGGCGGTACGCATAATGTGCTGGTAGCCGCGCTGAGTCAGCTCAGGGTTAGTGGCACCTGGGGTGATCATCAGAATGCCTTCGTCTTCGTAGATATCAGACGCGGGCTGGGTGGAGGATGAGCACAGATGGCCGATCACATACTGGATGCCATCGTTGACGATTTTGTTGGCGACCGCGACGGCCTGTTTAGGATCGCAGGCGTCGTCATATTCCACGCCCACCAGCTTGTCGCCTTTGATGCCACCTTTAGCATTGATGTCTTTGATGGCCTGGCGCGCGCCGTTGAACTCCATGTCGCCCCACTGGGCAACAGGGCCGGACATCGCACCCACAACCGCAACTTTAATGTCCTCCGCCATAGCGGCATGCGAGATCGACAGTGCGACCATCCCCGCGATTAATGTCTTCGCGTTCCTTTTCATCTCTGAATCCCCATTCGTGATGTCGTGTTTATATTTTGTTTTATTATGGTTAAAAAGCATTCTGTACTTTTAATGAACAACGCTATTTTTACCAGTGCCTTTAATGGTTTAGCGCAGTTTTTTATCAAAAACCAGACTAAAATCTCTATTTTTCAGGCGATTAAGCAAAGATAATATTCTGAAATCAGGCAGAGATAAACAAATAAAAGCGCAGTTTGCAGCATAAAATAACGGTACAATGCGCCGAATAAATCACTGCCGATCAGGTTAAAATTCTGCTTATTTTTCGATCCATGTGTTTTCAAACTGCCCATTGCGTTGCCAAAAAACTAATCACCTGGCGAATGACAATAAAAAGAGGAAGCCGCTGAGTGAATAAATTGAGTACACTGCCCTTACTCAATTTGATTTGGACATGTAGCTAATGAAACTGACTATCGTGCGTCTGGTGACCTTTAGCGACCAGGATCATATCGACCTGGGCAAAATCTGGCCGGAATATTCCCCTTCGTCGCTACGCGTCGATGAGACCCACCGCATTTATGCCGCGCGTTTTAACGAGCGCCTGCTGGCTGCGGTTCGCGTGACCCTGAGCGGTACAGAAGGGGCGCTGGACTCACTGCGCGTACGTGACGTCACCCGTCGTCGTGGCGTGGGACAGTATTTAATTGAAGAAGTGATCCGCGAAAACCCGAGCGTAACCTCCTGGTGGATGGCTGACGTGGGCGTGGAAGACCGCGGCGTGATGGCAGCGTTTATGCAGGCGTTAGGGTTTACGGCGCAGGAGAGTGGGTGGGAGAAGCGCCAGGGCTGATGTGTGCGGCCTGATGCCCTTACCCCTGCCCTCTGAGAAAACATTAAAAAAGGCAACTTACGTTGCCTTTTTGCTTTTATTTGGCGTCAGTAGCAGTCCCGTTAGCATGCCAGTCAAACACGCCGAACTCGAAGCCCTTCAGATCGCCCTTCGCGTCCCAGGAGAGTGGCCCCATTACGGTCTCGACGGTATTCGCTTTCAGCCAGGTGGCAATCTCAGCCGGATCGGCTGACTGGTTCAGACCCGCCTGCAGAGACTGCAGTGCCGCGTAGGTCGTCCAGACGAACGCGCCGCTTGGATCCTGTTTCTTCGCCTTGATGGCATCAACGACAGGTTTGTTCGCAGGTACCTGGTCGTAGTTCTTCGGCTTGGTCACCAGCAGACCTTCCGCAGACTCACCCGCGATGTTAGACAGTGAAACGTTCGCCACGCCTTCTGGTCCCATGAACTGGGTTTTCAGACCGGCCGCACGCGCCTGACGCAGGATCTGGCCCATTTCCGGGTGATAACCGCCGTAGTAAACGAAGTCAATATTCTCTTTCTTCAGACGCGCAACCAGCGTGGAGAAGTCTTTCTCACCAGCGGTGATCCCGTCGAAGAACACGATATCAGCTTTCGCTTTCTTGAGGTTGTCCTGCACCGAACGCGCCAGGCCTTCACCGTACTGCTGCTTGTCGTGAACGATGGCAATGCGCTTCGGCTTCACTTTTTCAACGATGTATTTCGCCGCGGTTGGACCCTGGTCAGAGTCCAGACCGGTGGTGCGCAGCGTCAGCTTATAGCCGCGCGCGGTCAGCTCCGGGGCAGTCGCTGCCGGGGTGATCATCAGAATACCTTCGTCTTCGTAGATGTCAGACGCGGGCTGAGTAGAGGAAGAGCACAGGTGACCGATAACGTATTTGATCCCGTCGTTCACCACTTTGTTCGCGACCGCGACCGCTTGTTTCGGGTCACAGGCATCATCATATTTTACGATCTGCAGTTTTTCGCCTTTGATACCGCCCTTAGCATTAATGTCTGCAACCGCCTGTTCTGCGCCGGTAAACTCCTGGTCACCGTACTGCGCTACCGGACCGGACATTGCGCCAACAACAGCCACTTTGATGTCTGCCTGAGCCATGGTGCTGAATGCCAACGCGATACATCCTGCCAGTAACGCTTTACCCTTCATGTTCATCCTGAGATTCCCCATTATTATGGTTATTACGATTGTTGTGATGTTGTTGTGTAGCGCTTTATTTCAGTTATAGGTATACCACTCGCGCTTTTTCAGCATACTCTGCTAAAACATACCCCATTTTTATGATTTTGGAATAGCAAATTTGAAATGAATATATGATAAGCCCGGCAGGAATTTCGCCGGGCTTCTGGCTTTAACGTGTCAGCGACGCGGAGATAATGTCCAGCGCCTGGCGGAACTGCGCTTCGGGGATAGTCAGCGGATACAGGAAACGAATAACGTTGCCGTAGACGCCACAGCTCAGCAGCAGCAGACCTTCCTGCAATGCGCGATCCTGTACCTGGCGGGTAAATTCCGGAGAAGGATGCCCCGTCTGCGGGTCGTTAAACTCCACCGCCACCATGGAGCCCTGCGCGCGAATATCAGCGATATACGGGCAGTGTTCCTTCGCTTTGTTCAGCACTTCCACCAGGTGATGCCCAAGGTGCGCCGAGCGCGTGCAGAGATCTTCTTCATCAATCACGTCCAGCACGGCATGCGCCGCCGCAATCGCCAGCGGGTTCCCCGCATAGGTACCGCCCAGCCCGCCTGGTGCAGGGGCATCCATCACCTCAGCACGGCCCGACACCGCAGAGAGCGGCATTCCGCCCGCCAGGCTTTTCGCCATGGTGATCAAATCGGGCTTCACGCAGTGGTGTTCCATCGAGAACAGCTTGCCGGTACGGGCGAAACCGCTTTGCACCTCGTCGGCAATCAGCAAAATACCGTGGGTGTCGCACAGGGCGCGCAGCGCCTGCATTAAATCAGCTGGCGCAATGTTGAAACCGCCCTCGCCCTGAACCGGTTCGAGAATAATTGCCGCGACCTGGTCGGGTGCAATATCCGCTTTAAAGATGCGCTCCAGGCTCTTTAGCGCTTCCGCCGTGCTGACGCCATGCAGTTCATTCGGATACTGGGCGTGATACACCGAACCGGGGAAGGGGCCGAAGCCAAGCTTGTACGGCGCGACTTTGCCGGTCAGCGCCATGGTCATAAAGGTGCGGCCATGGAACGCGCCGCCGAAGGTGATAAGGCCTGGACGTTTGGTAAAGGCGCGGGCAATTTTTACGGCATTTTCGACCGCTTCTGCGCCCGTAGAGAAGAACGCCGTTTTCGCCGGGCCGTCAATTGGCACGCGTGCGTTGAGGCGTTCAGCAAGCGACACATAGCCTTCGTACGGCACAATCTGGTAGGCCGTATGGGTAAAGGCGTGGAGTTGTTTTTCGATAGCGGAAATGACTTTTGGATGGCGATGGCCGGTATTCAGCACCGCGATCCCCGCGGCGAAGTCGATGTACTCATTGCCCTCGACGTCCCACACCGTGGCGTTTTCGGCTTTATCGGCATAGAAGTTACACATCACGCCGATGCCGCGCGGCGTCGCCTGTAAACGCCGGTCGTGCAGTTCGTTATTTTTCACCCTGTCCCCCTGAGAAATTCACCTGCTTAGCGCATCTGTAAGTGTTTGCCAGGGGGAGGGAATTCGCCAGAGCGGGAGATAAAAAAACAAAAACCCCCGAATTTGCATTCGAGGGTTATCGGGGACTTCGCGGAAATTACGCTTCGATAGCGGCGCGAAGTTTTTTCATGGCGTTCTTTTCAAGCTGACGGACGCGTTCCGCAGAAACGCCGTAGCGGTCGGCCAGCTCCTGCAGCGTGGACTTGTTATCTTCGTCCAGCCAGCGGGCACGGATGATGTCCTGGCTACGCTCGTCGAGGCCTTCCATCGCAAAGGTCAGCTTGTTCGCCGCCTGGTCTTCCCAGTTATCTTCTTCAATGCCGTCAGCAAAGTTAGAAGTCTTATCCTGCAGATACAGGACCGGGGCCATCGGCTGGCTGTCGGATGCGTCGTCGTCGGAAGACATGTCAAAAGTCATGTCCTGCGCGGCCATACGGGATTCCATCTCACGAACGTCTTTGCTGGATACGCCCAGCTCGCGCGCCACCATTTCGACTTCATCCTGATTAAACCAGCCCAGACGCTGCTTGGTTTTACGCAGGTTGAAGAACAGTTTGCGTTGCGCTTTTGTCGTGGCAACTTTCACAATACGCCAGTTACGCAGCACGTATTCATGAATTTCTGCTTTGATCCAGTGCACGGCGAAAGAGACCAGTCGCACACCCACTTCCGGGTTAAAGCGACGTACAGCCTTCATCAGGCCGATGTTACCTTCCTGAATCAAGTCCGCCTGCGGCAGGCCGTAGCCCGAGTAGTTACGAGCAACGTGAACAACAAAGCGCAGGTGAGACAGGATCAGCGTCTTAGCTGCTTCCAGATCGCCCTGGTAATGCAGCTTTTCAGCAAGCTCCTTTTCTTCCTCGGCCGTCAACATCGGCCAGGTGTTCGCAGCCCGGATGTAAGATTCCAGGTTACCAACAGGGGCTAAAGCTAAAGTTTGCATTTCTTTGGTCATTCATTCCTCTCAATGTTTCTTCTGGTCCAGGCTGTCCCCGTCAGGCAACAACCATGCCAAAGCGTTTGAGCAACGAGATTAGCATTCACTCTTTTATCAGACAGTGATTTTATCCACAAGTTCCAGGTGCAACGGTGAATAAATTACGCACAAATTGTGACATGGAGATGATAACAGGGGAAGAGACAACAGGGACGCTTTCCCTGCAGAGCGAACATCTCGGTGCAGGGAAAGATTATATCACGCTTTTATTAGTCGGGAGTAAAGTGACGTAAATGTTGAACGGTTGCCAGCCAGGCTGCCACCCACCCAATCATTGAGCAAACCAGCAGCAGTAACAGGCACTCATCGAACCCTAAGCCGCTGATATCAAACTTCGTTCCGAAAACCTGTGCCACTTCAGTCACGGCCGACGAAAGCCGCATCACCAAAATTTCTGACAATATCAGTGAAAGAAATGCGCCGGAAAAACCGAGCAATGCACCGCCGTAGAGGAACGGTCGAAGGATGAATCCATCCGTCGCACCAATCAGTTTCTGCACGTTGATGGTATCGCGACGGGCGAAGATGCTCAGGCGCACGCTGTTACCGATGACCAGGAACACCGCCGCCACCATCAGCACGCCAATCATCGCCGCGACGCGTCCGACCAGCCCGGTCAGGGCAGCAAGGCGTGCGAACCAGCTGTCATCCATGCGCACTTCATCAATGCCTTTAATGCGTGTGATGCGATCGCGCAGGGTGTTAAGCGAATCGGTCCCCTGGAAATCCAGCTTCGGGATCACCACCGCCACTGCGGGCAGCGGGTTCTCTTCGAGCATATCCAGCGCACCGCCAAAGCCTGACCAGTTACGGAACTCGCCCAGCGCGTCTTCACGTGAGAGATAATTGACCTTCTCCACGCCCTGCTCGGCCTGAATTTGCCCGACCACCTGCGCCGCGGCGTTATCGTCGAGCGCTTTATCCAGATAGACCGTGATCTGCGGGGACGGATAATACTGCGAGGCCGCCTGGTTGACGTTTTTATAGACCATATAGCAGACGCTTGGCAGCGTGAGGGAGATGGCGATCACCATCACCGTCAGGAACGTCGCCAGCGGTTTGCTTTTCAGGTCCTGCAGGGCACCGTGGAATGCGTAGCGCACCTGCTCGTTAAACACGTTGGTTTTACGGGAGGCCGGCTTTGGCGCGGCCTTCTGGCGCTTCGGCGCATTACGATTGCCGTCACCACCGCCCTGCGGCTTGCGGAAACGGTCAAACCGGTTCCCGAACTGCCGAATCTGGTTTATTGCATCACGCTTATTCACCGAGGCCTCCGTGCAAATGCCCGTCGCTTAGGGTCAGCATGCGGTACGAACGACGGGAAATGAGCCCGATGTCGTGCGTCGCCATCAATACGGTGACCCCCACGCGGTTAAATTCCTCAAACAGACGCAAAATCCCTTCTGACAGGGCATCGTCCAGGTTACCGGTCGGTTCATCCGCCAGCAGCACCGCTGGCTTATTCACCACCGCACGGGCAATGCCCACGCGCTGCTGTTCACCGCCGGAGAGCTGGATCGGGAAGTTCTTCGCTTTGTCCAGCAGCCCGACCTTATCCAGCGCCGCAGAGACGCGACGGCGGATATCATCATAGCTGGCACCGGCAATAATCAGCGGAATGGCCACGTTATCGAAAACGGTGCGATCCATCAGCAGGTGGTGGTCCTGGAAAATCATGCCGATCTGACGACGCAGGAACGGTACTTCGCGGTTTTTCAGGCGACTGATCTCATGACCACCGAAAAAAATTTTCCCGGCGCTTGGCCGCTCAATCCCACAGATAAGCTTGAGCAGGGTACTTTTCCCTGCGCCGGAATGGCCGGTCAGGAATGCCATCTCGCCTGGCTGCAGGTGAAATGTCACCCCCTGCAGCGCTTGTCTCCCACCGAGATAGGCCTTGCTGACGTGTTCAAAGCGAATCATTGTTAGTCCTCTCGGGCAAATAATGCCTCAATAAAGTCGTCCGCTTTAAACGGACGTAAATCCTCAATACGCTCGCCCACACCGATGTAACGGATAGGAATGCCGAACTGGTCGGCCACGGAGAAGATCACCCCGCCTTTCGCGGTGCCGTCCAGTTTGGTCAGCGCGATCCCCGTCAGTCCTACCGCTTCATTGAACAGCTTCGCCTGGCTGATGGCGTTCTGTCCGGTGCTGGCATCGATAGTCAGCATAATTTCATGCGGTGCGTCTTCGTCCAGCTTCTTCATGACGCGGACGATTTTCTTCAGCTCTTCCATCAGGTGCGATTTGTTCTGCAAACGCCCTGCGGTATCGGCAATCAGCACGTCCACGTTGCGCGCCTTCGCGGCCTGGATGGCGTCGAAGATTACGGACGCGGAATCCGCGCCGGTATGCTGGGCAATCACCGGAATATTGTTGCGCTGGCCCCATACCTGGAGCTGCTCAACCGCCGCCGCGCGGAAGGTATCGCCCGCCGCCAGCATCACCGATTTGCCCTGCTGCTCGAACTGACGCGCCAGCTTGCCGATGGTGGTGGTTTTACCCACGCCGTTCACGCCAACCATCAGAATAACAAATGGCGTTTTGCCTTCAATATTAAGCGGTTCGTCAACTTTTGCGAGAATTTCGCCCATCTCGTCTTTCAGCAGGCCGTACAACGCCTCGGCGTCGCGCAGCTGCTTGCGGCTCGCCCCTTCGGTCAGGTTGGCGATGATCTTACGGGTGGTTTCCACCCCAACGTCCGCAATCAGCAGCTGCTCTTCCAGTTCTTCAAACAGATCGTCGTCGATCTTTTTGCCGCGGAAAAGACTGATAAATCCGGAACCTAAGTTTTCTTTGGTTTTGAGCAGGCTGCGCTTCAGGCGGGCGAAGAAACCTTCTTTGGTCGGTTTTTCCTGTTCCTGAACAATCTCTTCTTCGGTCTGCTCTGGCTCTTCCACCGGCACGACGATAACCGCTTCTTCAGCGGCTTCCGCCGCCAGCGCCTGGGCTTCCAGCTCTTCGTCGGTCAGCTCGGGTTCGTTTTCTGTCTCTTCTTCTACCGCCTCAACAATTTCAACGGTTTCCGCTTCGGCCTGCCACTCTTCGGCTGCAACCTCTTCAGCCTTCACCTCTTCCGGCAGCGGCAGCTCTTCATGTTCAATAACGGCCTGCGGCGCTTCGGGGATCTCTTCAACCGCAACCGGTTCGGGCTTCTCGCTCTCCTGAACCAGTTCAGTGACCTCAACCACCTCTTCAGCGAAAGATTCAATCTCTTCTTTGCTGTGCGCCGTTTCTTCCGCTTCGACAACCGCAGCGGTTTCTACAGGCGTTTCAGGCTGCGACTGCTCTTCAACGGCTTGTTGCTCTTCGGTTTTCTGTTCTGTTTCTTGCTCTTTTTCACCGAAGCCCAGCCAGGAAAAGAAGCCACGTTTTTTTTGTTTTGCCATCTGCGACTACACTCCTCGCGGCGCTATATACATGGAAGCTAAAAAAATGATGAAATAGTCTAACACTTTACTTAATTGACATCACCGCCCGCAATCGCAGGCCAATTGTTAACAGAGCTTTCCTGAGATGAAGAAACCCAACCGCGCCCCGGCCGGTCAAATTCGTATTATCGGCGGTCAGTGGCGAGGCCGGAAATTACCGGTGCCGGACAGCCCCGGTTTGCGCCCCACCACCGACCGCGTGCGCGAAACGCTGTTTAACTGGCTGGCCCCGTCAATGGTAGACGCCCACTGCCTCGACTGCTTCGCCGGAAGCGGCGCACTCGGGCTGGAGGCGCTGTCGCGCTATGCCGCCAGCGCCACGCTGCTGGAGATGGAGCGCGGCGTTGCGCAGACCTTGCAGCAAAATCTGGCGACGCTGAAAGCGAACAACGCGAAAGTGGTGAACACCAACACGCTGAGTTTTCTTGCACAGAAGGGCACGCCGCATAACGTGGTATTTGTCGACCCGCCGTTTCGCAAGGGGCTTCTGGAAGAGACGCTATCCCTGCTGGAGCAAAATGGCTGGCTGGCGGATGACGCATTGATTTACGTTGAAAGTGAAGTGGAAAACGGTCTACCGCCAGTTCCCGCTCACTGGGATCTGCACCGTGAAAAAGTCGCAGGTCAGGTCGCTTATCGTCTGTATCACCGTCAGGCTCAAGGAGAATCCGATGCCGGTACTGATTAATCTGGGACGTTTGTTGATGCTGGGCGTCTGGGCGTTTTTAATTCTCAACCTCGTGCACCCGTTCCCGCGCCCGATGAATATTTTTGTTAACGTCGCGCTGATTTTCACGTCGTTCATGCACGCCCTGCAGATGGTGATGCTGAAAAACGGTCTGCCGAAAGACGGCCCGCAGATGACGGGCTGGCAGCAGCTTCGCGTCTTTATTTTCGGCGTGTTTGAACTGCTGGTGTGGATGAAGAAGTTTAAGGCGCAGGTGAAGAAGTAAGGTGCGCTTTTGCCCGGTGACGCTTCGCTTACCGGGCCTACAAAACCCCGTAGGCCGGGCAAACGCAGTGCCGCCCGGCGTTACTGCTCCGGCGTAAACCCCTCAAACCGCGACCCTTTGTAACTCAGCGTCCCTTTCTCCCCCACCGTCAGCTGATGGTACTGCTGCGCCTCCAGGCGGAAGGTCATCTCCAGGCCGCCCGTTTCCGGCTTAAAGCTCGCTTCATAGCGCATAGGTGTACCCGCAGGCGTAACCTGCTGTTGCCGCGAACGGCGGTCGTTCAGGGCGCGCTTATTGCTCACGATGACGCGCTTTTGCATCAGCGGCGCGGCGTCGTTATCCGCCTTCTCGCGGCGCTGCTGCACGAAACGGAACGAAGCGGCAATAACGATAATCGCTACTACGATAATGAAAAACAGCGGCATCTTGCTCATTCTAAAATCCCATAAGATTATGCGGAAATCAGGATACCTTGCCTTCCCCGCCATTGCCAAACGCCCGCCCGCGTCACTACACTGGATCAGAAACTGATTATTCAGACTTAACAGATACAGGGAGTTAATATGCTTTGGTCATTTATCGCTGTCTGTTTTTCCGCATGGCTTTATGTCGATGCGTCGTACCGTGGTCCCACCTGGCAGCGCTGGCTGTTTAAACCCGTCACGCTGTTGCTGCTCCTGCTGCTTGCCTGGCAAGCGCCTATGTTTAACGCCGTAAGCTATCTGGTCCTCGCCGGGCTGTGCGCATCTCTGATTGGCGATGCCCTGACTCTACTACCGCGCCAGCGTCTGCTGTATGCCGTAGGGGCATTTTTCCTGTCGCATCTGCTGTATACGATCTACTTCGCCAGCCAGATGACACTCTCGTTCTTCTGGCCGCTGCCGCTGGTCCTGCTGGTGATTGGCGCCCTGCTGATTGCGGTGATCTGGTCACGTCTGGAAGAGATGCGGTTGCCGGTCTGCACGTTTATTGCCATGACGCTGGTGATGGTCTGGCTGGCAGGTGAACTGTGGTTCTTCCGCCCAACGGCCCCGGCGATGTCCGCATTCTTCGGTGCAGCGCTGCTGTTGATCGGGAATATCGTGTGGCTTGGCAGCCACTATCGCCGCCGTTTCCGGGCGGATAACGCGATTGCTGCTGCCTGTTACTTTGCCGGGCACTTCCTGATTGTGCGCTCGCTGTATATCTAAATAGCGCTTGACTCTGGAGTCGACTCCAGAGTGTATGCTGCGGTTAATGAGAAAATTATCATTGCCGGAGACTGCCATGTCGACTCCAGAAATACCAAAAAAAGTTCCTCAATTCTCGGCACTTAAGCTCAGCCCGGTTCCGTCGAAAGACGACTGCTGCTGCGAAGGCGCGTGCGAAACACAAACTCAACCAATTCCTGAAAGCGGCAGCCGCTACAGCTGGGTAGTCAACGGTATGGACTGCGCGGCCTGCGCCCGTAAAGTTGAAAATGCGGTAAAACAGGTGCCGGGCGTAAGTCACGTTCAGGTGCTGTTCGCCACCGAAAAACTGCTGGTCAGCGCCGATAACGACGTCAGCAAACAGGTGGAAGCCGCGGTGAGCAAGGCGGGCTATAGCCTGCGTAGCGAAACCGCGCCTGCGGAAAAAACGTCATCCCGGCAAGAAAATCTGCCGCTTATCACCCTCATCATCATGATGGCCCTGAGCTGGGGGCTGGAACAGATTAACCACCCGTTCGGCAATCTGGCGTTTATCGCCACCACCCTGGTCGGGCTGTTCCCGATTGCCCGTCAGGCGCTGCGCCTGATGAAAAGCGGCAGCTGGTTCGCCATCGAAACGCTGATGAGCGTGGCCGCCATCGGCGCGCTGTTTATTGGCGCAACGGCAGAAGCGGCGATGGTGCTGCTGCTGTTCTTAATCGGTGAACGCCTTGAGGGCTGGGCTGCCAGCCGCGCGCGTAAAGGGGTCAGCGCGTTAATGGCCCTGAAACCTGAAACCGCCACGCGCGTGGTAAACGGCACGCGTGAAACGGTCGCCATCAGTACGCTGCGCCCGGGCGATGTGATTGACGTGGCCGCAGGGGGGCGACTGCCTGCGGACGGTGAGTTGCTCACCGCCACGGCAAGCTTCGACGAAAGCGCCCTCACCGGGGAGTCCATTCCGGTGGAACGCGCAATGGGCGAAAAAGTGCCTGCGGGTGCCACCAGCGTCGACCGTCTGGTGCAGCTTAAGGTCCTGTCCGAACCGGGCGACAGCGCCATTGACCGTATCCTGAAGCTGATTGAAGAGGCCGAAGAGCGCCGTGCGCCTGTCGAACGCTTTATCGACCGCTTCAGCCGGATCTACACGCCAGCCATTATGCTGGTTGCCCTGCTGGTTACCGTCGTTCCACCGCTGTTCTTCGGCGCACCGTGGGAGGGCTGGATTTATAAAGGACTGACGCTGCTGTTGATTGGTTGCCCGTGCGCGCTGGTCATCTCCACCCCGGCGGCCATAACGTCCGGGCTGGCGGCAGCGGCTCGTCGCGGCGCGCTGATTAAGGGCGGCGCGGCGCTGGAGCAGTTAAGTCAGGTCCAGCACATCGCCTTCGATAAAACCGGCACGTTGACCGTCGGTAAGCCGCAGGTAACCGGTGTTTATCCGCAGGATGTCAGTGAAAACGAACTGCTGACGCTGGCCGCCGCCGTTGAACAGGGTTCAACCCACCCGCTGGCGCAGGCGATTGTGCGTGAAGCGCAGACGCGCGGGCTGAACATCCCTGCGGCAACCGCCCAGCGGGCGCTGGTCGGGTCCGGTATTGAGGCCACCGTAGACGGTAAAAAGGTACTGATTGTCGCGGCGGGTCACGCCACTGACCCACAGGTAGAGGCATTAGAGAAGGCCGGACAGACGGTTGTTGCCGTCATGCAGGACGGCGTCATGAAAGGCATTCTGGCGCTGCGCGATACCCTGCGTGACGATGCAAAAGAGGCCGTGGCGGCGCTGCATCAGCTGGGGATTCAGGGTGTGATTTTAACCGGGGATAACCCTCGCGCGGCGGCGGCCATTGCCGGTGAACTGGGGCTCGAGTTTAAAGCCGGATTGTTGCCTGCCGACAAGGTCACCGCGGTCACGGAATTGAACAAGCACGCCCCGCTGGCGATGGTTGGTGACGGCATTAACGATGCGCCAGCGATGAAGGCGTCCACCATTGGCATTGCGATGGGCAGCGGTACCGACGTAGCGCTGGAGACCGCCGACGCGGCATTGACGCATAACCGTCTGACCGGGCTAGCGCAGACCATCGCGCTTGCGCGCGCGACGCGGGCCAATATCCGGCAGAACATCGGCATCGCGCTGGGGCTAAAGGGGATTTTCCTGGTGACCACGCTGCTGGGCATGACCGGGCTGTGGCTGGCGGTGCTGGCGGATACCGGGGCAACGGTGCTGGTCACGGCGAACGCGCTTCGGCTGCTGCGTCGCCGGTAAAAAAAAGCCCGGTGGCGCTAACGCTTACCGGGCCTATATGTTCTGCTAACGCGTAGGTCGGGTAAGGCGAAGCCGCCACCCGACTTTTTTATAAGAAATAGCTCATCGCCAGGCCTAAAAACAGCACCAGCCCGACGTAGTTATTGTTCATAAACGCTTTAAAACAGGCGTCACGTTCACGCTTAGCGATCAGCTTCTGCTGATAAGCAAACAGCAGCCCCGCCACCAGCACTGACCAGTAAAACTCCCAGTTCAGCCCGTTCAGACGACCGATCGCGACCATCAACGCCAGTACAGCGACCTGCAGAATACCGATAATCAGCTTGTCCTGACGGCCAAAGAGGATGGCGGTTGATTTGATGCCAATCTTCAGGTCGTCGTCGCGGTCAACCATCGCGTACTGGGTGTCGTAGGCCACGGCCCAGAGAATGTTCGCCAGGAACATCAGCCAGCAGCTGAGCGGTAACGACTCGCTGACCGCGGCAAACGCCATCGGAATCGACCAGCCAAACGCCGCGCCCAGCACGACCTGCGGCAGGTGGGTGTAGCGCTTCATAAATGGATAAACCCAGGCCAGTGCCAGCGCCGCCACGGAAAGCAGAATGGTCATGGTGTTCAGGGTTAACACCAGCAGGAAGGAGAGCAGCACCAGAACGATGAACAGCACGCGAGCTTCTTTCCCGGTCACCTGCCCGCTGGGCAACGGACGACCGGCAGTACGTTTTACATGGCCGTCGAATTTGCGGTCGGCATAGTCATTGACCACGCAGCCCGCCGCACGCATCAGCCAGACGCCAGCAACGAACACGCCGAGGATCCACAGCGGCGGCACGCCCGGCGTGGCGACCCACAGCGCCCATAAGGTCGGCCACAGCAACAGTAGCGCGCCAATAGGTTTATCGGTGCGCATTAAGCGGTGATAAGCCAACAGCTTACTCTGCGTCAGGCTCCACTCCATTTTTTCTTCCTCTTAGTACAACGGCGATGCCGGTAAAAAAAGCTCCGTCAGAATTAACGGTTTACCGCTCAGGCGAAGGCGGGAACGACGCCCCCACAGTTCGGCATCACGACCAATTTCAATAAAATCTCGGGTAAGCTCAGACGAGGTGAAGAGGTAACGCCCCAGCGGCGTTTTCCCCAGACGCTGCAGCGCCAGCTCTGGCCCGGAAAGGGTGGACTCGGGCACCACCGTCCGACCGGCAAGCCACGGCTCACCGTCAGCACAGAGTAAAATTTCACGCAGCCAGTAGCGTGGCTCCTGCGGCAGCAGCGGCAGCTCGCTGGCGATCTCATCGCCGGAGACAAACCCTTCCTGAATCAGGGTCACCGTGACCGTTTTACCCTGTTGCTCAAAACGTTTCGTCATGGAATCTTCCAGCAACAGCCAGTCAAGCTGCTGCGGATCAAGCGCAGGTATTTGGTCGAAATAGCGCAGCGCACGCAGTTGCGTTAGCGCGGGGTGTGACATGCCAGACTCTCCGATACATAACGTACTGGCATTGTATCGCAGAAACGCGGATTGAGGGGGGCCAAACGTTATTTAACGATCGCTATTGCAACAGGGGCGCAACAACCAGGCCGGGACGAAAAAAAGTGCGCCCACTCAGGCGCACCAAACGACTAACAAATCAGCACTGTGGGGAAACGGTTACCCCTTGCCTTTTACACTGCTGATAAAGGTGGAACGGGCAGTGGTTGAACCTAAACGTTCGGCTTCATCAAGCAGTTTCAGCGCTTTATCGACATCGCCGCGCTTCACCGCCTGCTTAATGGCGTTGTTGAAGTACTCTTCGGTGTCATTCAGTACCGGCTCAGCTTTCTTCGCCGGGGCTGGCGCTGCGGTCGCTACCGGTGCGGCTGCCGTGGCAACTGGCGCGGCATAGGCAGGTGCAGCGGTATTCCCCACGGTCACCGGGCCTGGGCCAGACGAGCCAAACAGTGGGCCAACGAGTACGCTGGAGGCGCTGTTGGTGGAGACTTTCAGTTTGATCAGGCCATCAGTGGTGTGGCGGGCAATCGGGTCCGGGATATCTGGTGCGGCATTACCTACGCCTTTGGCATAGGCCTTCGCAGGGTCAAGCAGCGTTGTGGTTTGCTGCAAATCTTTTTCAGTTGTGAAGACGAGTACATAAATTTTCTGCTGACCCAGCGCTGGTGTCAGTCGCATCACCCCTTCCAGGCGGTCTGCACTCATGACGCCCGGTGCCTGATAGGTGAAATACTCACTCGGGAAGAATGCTGAAGGCGTCATGTTCTGATCAAGAATAAGCACGTTTGGCGCAAAGACGCTGGTCTGCTTATTAACTTCACTGGTGAGCGTCAACGTCAGTTCCCCAATATTTGCAGGCACGCTGTATGCAACCACGGGACCACTGATACCCGGGACATTAAGCGGCTGCCCGCCCGTCGACAGCTGGGTCGTTTGGGCTTTAGATTGATCGACAGGCGTCCAGACCAGCTGTTGCAACGCAGCTGACGGAATGGCTGGCGCGGATGTTGTGTTTTGCGGAACGAAATTCACATTAGCGAGCGTTACGGCAGGCGCGCTGGCCAGCAGCCCTGCGGATAAACAAAGGGCAAGGAGAGTTTTGTTCATTTTCATTGTTATCACCTCAAAATGCACAGGTCAGCGGTAGCCAGGCAATAGCGCGCCTTCCCAAGGATTGAGGGGCTTTCGCCCCTCAGTTTGGTCATTACGTCAGATTAAGACGGATTACCACCAGATTTCCATCTGGGCGCCGAATGACCACTCATCGTTGTCACCACGGCTGTAGGTTGTGGCTTTGGTATCGCTTTTTGCAATGCCGTTGTCATAACCCCATTTCTCATCCCACTTCGCATAAGTTGCGAAGACACGGATCGCTGGACGGGACCAGATGCTGTTACCAGCCTGCCATTGCTGTGCAAGGGTAATTTTGTACTGATTGTTGGTATCGTCGGTTTTCTGCGACTTAACGTTGTCGTAGCCAACTTCCAGCAAGGTGCTCATGATTGGCGTCCATTTATACATTGGGCGCACACCCACGGTGTACCAGGTCGTACCGTTGTTGTCGTCACGATCGATATCCTGATACATGCCGACGTACATCAGATCCCAGCTGTCACCCAGAGAGATCGCACCGTGGTCGAGAATACGAACCAGGGAGCCATTGTTGTTAATATTGTTGTCTACAACACCAATTTCAGTGTCTTTGTTATAGTCTTTGCCGGTGAAGGAACCCTGCGGAATACCTTTGCCCTGAGTGGTCATTGCATCGGTAGCGTACTGAACGACAAACTTGTTGTAGCCTTTCAGCATGCTCTGGGTATGTTCAGCAGTGAACATCCAGCCATCTTTAGATGCGCCGTCAGCGAAGCTGTAACCGTCAGTTTTGTTAGCACGACCATAGTCAGCACCCAGTTCCAGCGTACCGCCCGGGTTGATTTCCATCTGCGCTAAACGCACATCGAAGACGTCGTTAGCGGTATCTTTGAAGTTATGATAGATATCGTTGCTGGTGAAGATGTAAGAGCCGCCAGCTTCCTGAGAACGGGTCGCGGCCAGAGACAGTTTACCGAAGCCCAGGTCGATGTTTTCAATACCCGCACCAGGACCAGAGATATCCCAGTAGTAGAAGTCGATCATGTGGACGTCATGACGCTGATAGAAGCGCTTACCGGCCCAGATAGTCGAACCAGGCAACCACTCAATCAGGTTTTTACCCTGCACGTTGGCTTCTCGGAACGCCGGGTCAGTGGCTTCCCAGTCGTTCTGCTGCGCCACGGAGTACGCTACGTTGGTGTCGAAGTAGAAGCTTTTATCGCCTTCTTTCCACACTTCCTGGCCGAGTTTCAATTCCGCATAGGTTTCACATTCGTTACCCAGACGGTATTTACTTTGAGCACCGGTTGCCTGGAAACATTGTTGTTCGCCGCCACTACCTGTCCAGCCGATACCGGAACGAGCATAACCATGGAAATCCACGGCCAGTGCCTGAGCGGACATTACGCCCGCTGCGACGGCAACTGCCAGAGGAAGTTTGCGCAGAGTAATCATCATTCTATCTCCTGAGATCATTGCTTTTCTTTGAACACTTCACCTGTCGGTTTCGTGTCTTCTTTTGGGATTGCTTAAACGCCTGGCTCTTTGTGCAACCGACGACATGCAGTGCCATCCTCACGGAACAGATGGCAACGCTCTGGCGGCAAGCCGATAGCGAATGTGGCACCCTCTTCTACCAACACCACGTCATTCTGGCGGTAGACCAGGTTCTGACGGATGGCGGGGATCTGGATATGAATCTGTGTTTCGTGACCGAGCTGTTCGACGACCTGAACGTCACCTTCCAGGGTCACATCGGCGATGTGGCTCGGGAGTAAATGTTCAGGACGAATACCCAGGGACATGTTTGCCCCGACCTGTACGTTGGCGCTGTCGACCGGCAGCCAGACCTGCTGACGGTTTGGCAGCTCCACCTGTACCTGTTCAATGGCTGTCGCGGTCACTTTGACGGGCAGGAAGTTCATCTTTGGCGAGCCAATAAAGCCCGCAACAAAGCGGTCTGCCGGGTAGTGATACAGCTCCAGCGGTTTACCCACCTGCGCCACGCGACCGGCATCCAGCACCACAATTTTGTCCGCCAGAGTCATCGCTTCGACCTGATCGTGGGTGACGTAAATCATCGTGCGGCCAAGGCGTTTGTGCAGACGGGAGATTTCAATACGCATCTGGACGCGCAGGGCGGCATCCAGGTTAGAGAGAGGTTCATCGAGCAGGAACACGCGCGGCTCGGCGACAAGGGTACGACCAATCGCCACACGCTGACGCTGACCACCGGAAAGCGCTTTCGGTTTGCGCTCCAGCAGGTGCGCCAGCTGTAACACTTCCGCCACCTGCGTGACGCGCTGGTTAATGACCTCTTTTTTCGCGCCGGCCAGCTTCAGGCCAAAGGACATGTTCTCGGCAACGGAAAGATGGGGATAGAGTGCATAAGACTGGAACACCATACCGACGCCGCGTTCGGCAGGTGGGATGTCATTCATTCGGGTATCACCAATAAACAAATCGCCGCTGGTGATGGTTTCAAGACCGGCAATCATACGCAGCAGAGTAGATTTACCACAGCCTGATGGGCCAACAAACACCACGAATTCACCTTCGTTGATGTCCAGATTGATGTCTTTCGACACCACAACGTCACCCCAGGCTTTCGTTACATTACGCAGCTGTACGCTCGCCATGCCCTTCTCCCTTCGTTACAACCTGTCACCGACAGAAACATTCAAGATAAGTTCACTATGGGGTATCCATAACTTTCCTGAATCCTCCACCCCCCGGCTTTTTTATGGGGGAGGAGGCGGGAGGATGAGAGAGCAGGCTCTGCGACCGTCGCTGGCGGGCTGAGGCGAAATTCGTGAAGCGGCCTGCAAAATTCGGTGCGTTTTTGTGTGCGCCAGCACTCATAACTTAAATTTATGCAACAGAGATCACACAAACCGGGGGTGGGGCGTAGGGGTTGGGAGGATGGAAAGAGGATGTCAAATAAGGAGACTGAGTCACGTTGAACCACTGAAGTCATACCACGAGACATCACCAAAAAGGATGGCAGATATGAATATCAAGACTGGCGCACGCGTTTTCGCATTGTCCGCCCTTGCAGCAATGATGATTTCCGCACCGGCGCTCGCCAAAATTGAAGAAGGCAAGCTGGTTATCTGGATTAACGGCGATAAAGGCTATAACGGCCTGGCCGAAGTGGGCAAAAAATTCGAGAAAGACACCGGTATCAAAGTTACCGTAGAACACCCGGACAAACTGGAAGAGAAATTCCCGCAGGTTGCAGCAACCGGCGACGGCCCGGACATTATCTTCTGGGCGCATGACCGTTTCGGCGGTTACGCGCAGTCTGGTCTGCTGGCTGAAGTCACCCCAGACAAAGCCTTCCAGGACAAACTGTTCCCGTTCACCTGGGACGCCGTTCGCTATAACGGCAAACTGATTGCTTACCCAATCGCGGTTGAAGCCCTGTCTCTGATTTACAACAAAGACCTGGTACCAAACCCGCCGAAGACCTGGGAAGAGATCCCGAAACTGGATAAAGACCTGAAGGCGAAAGGTAAATCTGCGCTGATGTTCAACCTGCAAGAGCCGTACTTCACCTGGCCGCTGATTGCTGCCGACGGCGGTTACGCGTTCAAGTTTGAAAACGGCAAATATGACGTGAAAGACGTGGGCGTAGATAACGCTGGCGCGAAAGCAGGCCTGACCTTCCTGGTTGACCTCATCAAGAACAAACACATGAACGCGGATACCGACTACTCCATCGCGGAAGCGGCGTTCAACAAAGGCGAAACTGCGATGACCATCAACGGTCCGTGGGCCTGGACTAACATCGACAAGAGCAAAATCAACTACGGCGTCACGCTGCTGCCAACCTTCAAAGGCAAACCGTCTAAACCGTTCGTTGGCGTGCTGAGCGCAGGTATCAACGCCGCCAGCCCGAACAAAGAGCTGGCGAAAGAGTTCCTGGAAAACTACCTGCTGACCGATCAGGGTCTGGATGAAGTGAACAAGGACAAACCGCTGGGTGCCGTTGCGCTGAAATCCTTCCAGGATCATCTGGCGAAAGACCCACGTATCGCGGCAACCATGGATAACGCCCAGAAAGGCGAAATCATGCCGAACATCCCACAGATGGCCGCGTTCTGGTACGCCACGCGTACAGCCGTCATCAACGCTGCAAGCGGTCGTCAGACTGTCGATGCCGCGCTGAAAGATGCGCAGGGTCGTATTACTAAGTAAGCAGAAAAACGGCGGGTGGCGCTTGCGCTTACCCGCCCTACGACTACGGCACGATCCGTAGGTCAGGTAAGCACAGCGCCACCTGACGATAAGTTTTCACCGTTGTAGAGGAATAACCCCATGGATGTCATTAAAAAGAAACGCTGGTGGCAAAGCGACGCGCTGAAATGGTCAGTGATTGGTCTGCTCTGTCTGCTGGTGGCTTACCTTGTTGTTTTAATGTACGTACAAGGGGAATATCTGTTCGCCATCATGACGCTGATTTTAAGCTCTGCTGGCCTGTATATTTTCGCCAACCGTAAAGCCTATGCCTGGCGTTATGTTTATCCAGGCGTCGCCGGGATGGGGCTGTTTGTTCTTTTCCCGCTGATTTGTACTATCGCCATTGCGTTTACCAACTACAGCAGCACAAACCAGCTTGCGCAGGAACGTGCCCAGCAGGTCCTGCTGGACCGCTCTTACCAGGCCGGCAAGACCTTTAACTTCGGCCTGTATCCTGCCGGTAACGAGTGGAAGTTAGCGCTTACTGACGAAGCAAGCAGCAAATATTATGTCTCCGACGCGTTCAAATTTGGCGGCGAACAGAAGCTGGCCTTAAAAGAGGCCGCAGCGCTGCCGGAAGGTGAACGTGCCAACCTGCGCGTCATTACCCAGAACCGTCAGGCGCTGACCCAGCTCACCGCCGTGCTGCCAGACGAAAGCAAAGTGACCATGAGCTCGCTGCGCCAGTTCTCCGGCACACAGCCGCTGTACACGCTAGCGGATGACGGCACGCTGACCAACAATCAGAGCGGCGTGAAATATCGCCCGAACAACGACATTGGTTTCTATCAGTCCATTACTGCCGATGGCAAATGGGGTGATGACAAACTCAGTCCGGGTTATACCGTGACCATCGGCTGGGACAACTTTACCCGCGTCTTTACCGATGAAGGTATCCAGAAACCGTTCTTCGCCATCTTCGTCTGGACGGTGGTCTTCTCGGTCCTGACGGTGATCCTGACCGTTGCCGTGGGCATGGTGCTGGCCTGCCTCGTGCAGTGGGAATCTCTCAAAGGCAAAGCGATTTACCGCGTGCTGCTGATCCTGCCGTATGCCGTACCGTCGTTTATCTCGATTTTGATTTTCAAAGGGCTGTTTAACCAGAGCTTCGGTGAAATCAACATGATGCTGAGCGCGCTATTTGGCATCAAACCGGCCTGGTTCAGCGACCCCACGACCGCCCGCTCGATGATTATCATCGTGAATACCTGGCTGGGTTATCCGTACATGATGATCCTGTGCATGGGGCTGCTGAAAGCCATCCCGGATGACCTGTATGAAGCCTCGGCGATGGACGGTGCGGGTCCGTTCCAGAACTTCTTCAAGATTACGCTCCCGCTGCTCATCAAGCCGCTGACGCCGCTGATGATTGCCAGCTTTGCCTTTAACTTTAATAACTTCGTGCTGATTCAGCTGTTGACCAACGGTGGCCCGGATCGTCTCGGCACCACCACGCCGGCAGGCTATACCGACCTGCTCGTGAGCTACACCTACCGCATCGCCTTCGAAGGCGGCGGCGGTCAGGACTTCGGTCTGGCGGCGGCCATTGCGACCCTGATCTTCCTGCTGGTTGGCGCTCTGGCGATTGTGAACCTGAAAGCCACACGCATGAAATTCGACTAAGGAGGGCACAGAATATGTCTATGGTCCAACCCAAATCTCAAAAGCTGCGCCTCTTCGCGACGCACTTAGGCCTGCTGATGTTTATCGCGGCCATCATGTTCCCGCTGCTGATGGTTATCGCCATCTCCCTGCGTGCGGGTAACTTTGCGACCGGAAGCCTGATCCCGGATGAAATCTCCTGGGAGCACTGGAAGCTCGCGCTGGGCTTCAGCGTGGAACACGCGGACGGCCGCGTGACGCCGCCGCCGTTCCCGGTCCTGTTGTGGCTGTGGAACTCGGTGAAAATCGCTGGCATTACCGCCATTGGTATCGTGGCGCTCTCTACCACCTGTGCCTACGCCTTCGCCCGTATGCGTTTCCCGGGCAAAGCCACGCTGCTGAAAAGCATGCTGATTTTCCAGATGTTCCCGGCAGTGCTGTCGCTGGTGGCGTTGTATGCCTTGTTTGACCGTCTGGGTCAGTATGTGCCGTTTATCGGTCTCAACACCCACGGTGGCGTGATCTTCGCCTATCTTGGCGGTATCGCACTGCATGTGTGGACCATTAAAGGTTATTTCGAAACTATCGACGGCTCGCTGGAAGAAGCGGCTGCTCTGGATGGTGCCACCCCGTGGCAGGCGTTCCGTCTGGTGCTGCTGCCGCTGTCGGTGCCGATTCTGGCGGTGGTGTTTATCCTGTCGTTTATCGCCGCCATCACCGAAGTGCCGGTCGCGTCCCTGTTACTGCGTGACGTGAACAGCTACACCCTTGCCGTGGGTATGCAGCAATACCTCAACCCGCAAAACTACCTGTGGGGCGACTTTGCCGCGGCGGCCGTACTTTCTGCCATTCCGATTACCGTGGTGTTCCTGCTGGCGCAGCGCTGGCTGGTCAACGGCCTGACGGCGGGCGGGGTGAAAGGTTAAGTTTCATTTTGTTATGCCACTGCAACCCTCAACTTTAGACGTATTGTATTGACCCAACTTGTGACTGTTGTTAGGCGCTCTTCGGAGCGCCATTTTTTTATTCTCGCTTCAGCCGCTTCGAATTACACAGCCAGAGGGTGATCACCAGCAGCAGGATCGCCGCGGAGTAGATGAGTACATCAAGGGGAGATTTATGATCCACGATGATCAGCCGCACTATCGCGGTGATCCCAATGTAGACAAAATAACGTAGCGGGAAGTGAAAGCCCGACTGAAAATACTTCACAATCAGGGCGATAAATTCAAAGTAGAGAAAGTAGACCACCAGTCCTTCCACCAGCGCATATTTGCTGGTTTGCTCGGGGGCGAACAGCACATCCGCCAGATGCACCGTCTCTTTACCCAAAAAGACGACCAGTATCAGGCCAAGGCTCAGCAGACCGAGGTTCAGCACGGTCTGGAGGATTGTTGAGATAAACTCAACGCGCGGACGAGTCAGGGATGCCATACAGCACCTCATTCTCCAGGGCGAGGTTCCTGTATAACGCAAAAATGTGACGGGGATCTATATTTTTTGTTTATGTTTGGCGCATTCGCCCGGTGGCGTTGCGCTTACCGGGCCTACAAAAACCGTAGGCCGGGCAAACGCAGTGCCGCCCGGCGTGAAGCATTAGCGGAAGTTAATGTTCTTATCGCTGGTCATATCATACAGCTGGAACTTACGACCCAGCTGCTGGCCGCCGTCACGCGTCAGCGGCGTCCAGCCAATAGCCGCGCGGCTGCGGGTTGGGCCTGATGAGAAGAGATCCAGCGGAATTGACACATAGACCCCTTTGGTGAAGTCCCCTTCTCCGTACTCGTCCGGCGAGACGTTGGTGATCGTCGCATAGCCGCCTACCACCACGCCGCTGTCGAAGTGTTTAGAGATGTCCAGCGTGCCGCCCTTATCACCCGCCAGATACTGGCCGACGCTGGCTTTCACCAGCACGTCAGGTGCGAACGACGGTGTCCAGTAGGCGGTCAGATGGCCCGTTTTGACGCTGTAGTCGGTGAACTTCATCATGTCCTGCGCGCTGCGCCAGTCACGCTGCTTGACGTAGTTGGCATCAATACCAAACGCCCAGTTGCTGTCTACCGGACGATAAAGCACTTCTGCCCCGGCGCCGCCGTACATGGTTTCCAGATACCCGCCGTACACCTAGCCGTAGAAACCGTTGCCGAAGTACTGGAAGTAGTTGGCCTGCAGGTTATTCACATAGGCATTGTTCTGCACATATTCACGCACGCGGGTACGCACGCGCGGCAGCTTTGAGTCGTTCGGCGGGTTGGTGTAGTTGAACTTGTCGTAGTTGTTGGCGATGTTACCAAACAGGCTACCGGTGGTCAGCAGGTGGTCGGTGAGCCACAGATCCGCCGTCGCCATCACGCCCAGCTGATACATGTAGAAGTTTTCAGGCCCGCCGACGGACTGGTTCAGCACCGGATCGATATGGAAATCAAAGCGCGATTTATCGATATACCAGCCCTGTTCAGTGGTGTCCGGCACCACGGGCTCAACGCGTTTTTGCACCAGCTCAGTTTCATGCCCGAGCGGTTCGCCTTCCAGATGGCGCTTGAGGCTGGCGACGTCCGTTTCCGTCGTCACCTGCGGCAGGTTAAGACGGTTCTCCGTCACGCGGATCGTGCGGATCCCATCCGGGAGATCGTTCATGATGATCCGGTTGGCGCGCTCGATCCCTTCCCGCGAGTCGCGGTATTTTACCTGCTCGCCGGTAACGTACAGCGTATCGCCTTTCACCTGAATTTTCGGATCGGCCAGGCCGGCGTTGTATTTCAGCAGCGTCAGCTGGTTAGCCACCACGGAGTGCTGCAGAATCGCATCCTGCGGCTCCGGCTGATAGGCAGGTCGCGCGTTATCATTGTAGTGCGGCCGCATGTCGTTGAAGTTAGTACGCAGCGTGAAGCCGAACATCACCGTATTGCCGCGCTCGTAGCTGAGGTTAACGTCGGCCCAATCGGTGACGCGGTAAATGGCGCCGACGTTAAACTTGCTTTTCTGCTCAATCTTCCCGGCGAAGTCCTGCGAGTAGTCATTCCCTTCGTACTCCAGCTTCAGGCGCAATGGCTGCCAGGGCGTCTGATATTCAATACCGCCAAACAGCGATGCCGGACCGTGGAACATCTGGTCGCCGTTGATGGAACCCGCTTTCTGATAGCTGTTATCGCGGTAGCAGTATTTATCGCTGTAGGAGCAAAACGGATTTTTTACGTTACCGCTGGTGCCCAGATAACCCCATCCCAGGCCGAGCGAGAAGTCGAATGGCCCCCAGGCTTTGCTGGCCACGACGTATTCCGCATCAAACAGACCGGTACCGCCGATATCTTTGGCACCCACGGACACCTGCGGCATCCAGTAGCTCTCTTCCCACAGCCGCAGTTTGACGTCGAAGGCTTTATCTTTGTAGGTCTGATCGCCGGAGAAGGCATCGACGCTGCTGTATCGTTTGGTACGCACATCGGTATAGCGCAGCGTGGTTTCGAGCCACGGGAACAGCTGCACCGACGCCGAGTAGTAGCGGTACTGATCGTTATCGCGGTAGTTAAGGCTAATTTCCCCTTCACGCGCCATTCGCGCGGTAGGCGTTTGCAGTAAACCGACGCCGCCGAAGTCTGACTGAGACGGGCCAATGGGTGCCGGATACGTTTCTGCATGGCAGGCGGCACTCACGCAGAGCGCCAGCATGCTGTAGAGATAGATTCTTTTCATTATTCCGGTATCCGCTGAATCAGGGAGTGAAGGATATCGGCGTTAAGCCCGTCATACGCCTTCGTCCAGAAATGGTCGGCAAAACCGACAAAAATGATGCTGCCAGGCATGGGTTCGATATGGCGCTTGTTCCAGTAAGCCACTGGCGCTTTTTGTGTGTGCCCGTCAGGGTAAACGACCCAGGCGTAGCTGTTATCCGCTCCGCTCAGCAGGCTTTGCTCATCGAGATAGCTCGCCACATCGCGGCCTGGCGTAAAGGGCTTTTTACCCGGGCTACTGATAAGCCCGAAGACGGTAATGGTGGAAGGCTTTACGGGTAGCCAGAGCGTGTAATCTCCCTGCAGAACCGGGTTACCGTTCTCCGACACGCGCACGTCATCCGGATCGAGATTGACCAACAGTCGCCCAGCGATCTTCAGAGCCTGAAGCTGCTGGCGAACGCTGTTAATGGCCGCCGCATCGTCACCATCTTCCTGCTCCGCTAACCCCGTCAGCCTGGCGAGGAGCGCCTTCTGCTGTTGTTCCGCTTCAGCGGTCTTCTGGCGTTCAGCGATCAGCGCGCCTGGCCACCAGCTGTTTGCCAGCCGCGGCTGGCCGACGAGATCGATAAGATGCCCGGCGTTGGTCAACGTTTTGGGCTGCGCGCTGTCCTGGGTATAGACCTTCACCGTCCCGGCAGACCATGCGAGCGGCGTGGCAAAGCTTGCGATCAGTGCAACGCGAATAAGTATTTTCATGATTTCGCGGCCTTGATCAGCGTGGTTTTAACCGGGAAGAATCCGGCACCGAGATACTGCTGAGACTGGCGGATATGCCCGTCTTCATCGATCCAGAAGCGGTTATGCCAGGTGGCCTGGTCAGTGACGACTTCTTCATCCAGCACGCGAACATGGGTTTCGTCGCTGCCCACGCTGACGCTGTCCGTGCCGTCCCAGCGGAAGGTAGAGCGTGCCGTGGCGTAACGCACCTGCTTATGTTCGGTCCAGCCCATCGTGCGCGTCCAGCTTGCGCCGTCGGTAATCTGATTCGGTTTGATCAGCGGGTCGGCAGCGAGGTTATTCACCTCAAGCAGGTTGTCGCCGCCCAGCAGGGTTTTTACGATACGACCGTGCTGCGTCACAATGGTGGCCTGATCCTGCGTCACCCATTTCTGCTGCCCGTTTTCATCGAAAGCGAGCACCACAAACAGTTGCGGGCCATCGTTAAGCTGCATGTACTGACTGGCATACGGCATGTTTTGCAGTTCGTCATCGGTCAGATGCACGCCCGGCGTACCGAACATGCTGTCCCACAGTGAGTTTCCCAGCCCTTTGGTGGTGGCCGAGCACGCCTGCAAAAGCAGGCAAATCAGGATGATCCCAGGTCGCTTCACGACTCTTCTCCGCATTATTGCCGGGTGGCGCTGCGCTTACCCGGCCTACAGGTCCCGAAGGCTACTGAAAAGCCAGAATAACCACACCGAAGTGTGGTTATGATTAAAACACCCGCTATTACTGGGTGCTGGTTGTCGTGGTGGTCGTGGTTCCGGTATTGGAGCCATCACCGCCACCGGTTGCCGCCAGCGCGACACCCACGGCTGAACTTACGGTGCTGGCGCTGGCTGCGGTAGAACTTCCCGCAGACGCAGACGTCGCAGCCGAACCTGCCGCTTCCCCGACCTGAACCGGAGCAGCATAAACAGATGTCGCCGCAAGCGCAGATATGGCAAAAATGCCATACAGTACTTTCTTCATAAGAATTTCCCTTCATTTAATGAATGGAGATTTGCCCAAAAAGAATTTCAGGCGGATTCGAGTATACACAACTCCTGCCGCGGGTTTGCCGTAAGGGGAAATAGGAAAGGGGTTTTCAGACTAATGGATAAAATTGAAATATAAGAAGAATTAACGAAATATAAAAAACAATAAAATCAATAAGATATAATTAATTAAGGGTCGTAGTGTTATCCGTATATTCCTAAAGTAAACCGCAGTAATTAACGGGTTAACGGCTTTTTTCAGATAAAACTCAGTAAAGGAATTAGAGCTAAATAACAGACATCAGGAATTATCTGATAAAAAAATGCCGGCATTTCGCCGGCACGTTTTCATGACGTTTTAATTACGCGCGCCATGCTTTATAGCGGTTGATCAAACCATTTGTCGAGCTGTCATGGCTGGCAATCGCCTTATCGTCACCCAGCTCTGGCAGGATACGGTTTGCCAGCTGTTTGCCCAGCTCAACGCCCCACTGGTCAAAGGTGAAGATATTCAGGATTGCGCCCTGAGTGAAGATCTTGTGCTCGTACAGGGCGATCAGCGCACCCAGGCTGAACGGCGTGATTTCGCGCAGCAGGATGGAGTTGGTTGGACGGTTGCCTTCGAACACTTTGAACGGGACAACGTGGTCCAGCGTGGCTGGATCTTTACCCTGATCACGGTATTCCTGCTCAACCACCTCGCGGGATTTACCAAACGCCAGCGCTTCGGTCTGAGCGAAGAAGTTCGACAGCAGCTTCGGATGGTGGTCGGACAGCGGGTTATGGGTGATAGCCGGAGCGATGAAATCGCACGGTACCATTTTGGTGCCCTGGTGGATCAGCTGGTAAAACGCGTGCTGACCGTTAGTGCCTGGCTCGCCCCAGATGATTGGACCGGTCTGGTAATCCACCGCGTTGCCGTTACGGTCAACGTATTTACCGTTGGATTCCATGTTGCCCTGCTGGAAGTAGGCCGCAAAGCGGTGCATGTACTGATCGTATGGCAGGATGGCTTCGGTTTCAGCACCGAAGAAGTTGTTGTACCAGATGCCGATCAGCGCCAGCAGTACCGGCAGGTTTTTCTCAGGCGCGGTCGTGGAGAAGTGTTTATCCATCGCGTGCGCGCCGGAGAGCAGCTCAACAAAGTTGTCGAAGCCGACGGACAGGATGATGGACAGGCCGATCGCGGACCACAGAGAGTAACGGCCGCCAACCCAGTCCCAGAACTCAAACATGTTCGCCGTGTCGATGCCGAACTCGCTGACCGCTTTACCGTTGGTGGAGAGCGCCGCGAAGTGTTTTGCCACGTGCTTGTTGTCACCAGCGGTTTTCAGGAACCAGTCGCGCGCGCTGTGGGCGTTGGTCATGGTTTCCTGAGTGGTGAAGGTTTTGGACGCCACCAGGAACAGCGTGGTTTCCGGGTTCACATTCTTCAGCACTTCGGCGATGTGGGTGCCATCGACGTTAGAGACAAAGTGCATGTTGAGGTGGTTTTTGTAAGGGCGCAGCGCTTCGGTCACCATGAACGGGCCAAGGTCAGAACCGCCGATACCGATGTTAACTACGTCGGTGATCGCTTTACCGGTATAGCCTTTCCAGCTTCCGGAGATGATCGCTTCGGAGAAGGCCTTCATCTTTTCCAGCACCGCGTTTACTTCCGGCATGACGTCTTTGCCGTCAACGATAATTGGCGTATTGCTACGGTTACGCAGGGCTACGTGCAGCACGGCACGATCTTCGGTGCGGTTAATCTTCTCACCGGAGAACATGGATTTGATAGCGTCGGCCAGCTCAGTCTCTTTCGCCAGATCCTGCAGTTTTGCCAGCGTTTCTTCGGTAATGCGGTTTTTGGAGAAATCCACCAGCATCAGGTCGTCGAAGGTCGCGGAGAACTTACTGAAACGATCGGCATCTTTCGCGAACAGGTCCGCGATGGTGACGTCTTTCATTTCATCAAAATGTTTCTGTAGTGCCTGCCAGGCAGCGGTCTGCGTTGGGTTGATGTTTTTCATTAGCAATACTCTTCTGATTTGAGAATTGTGACTGCGGTCGATTGTAGCGCCTGCAAATAAAAATTGTGATGGTTTTTATGCCATTGCCCTGGCCTGCATCAAACGCAGGTGAAAAGACCCGAAAAGTATAGCTGCTGAAGCGCCCTCCCGAGGCGGCGAAATGTCGCCCAAAACAGGGTAAAACGGAGCATAAAATATGGCCCTGTTATAAGTCCTGTTTCTCAGGGGTACCCCCCCATGAAAAATCCGCATAATCCCAGCATTGACAGGACCTCCCCCGCATTTTATTTATAGGGCCGTATTTTGCGCCTGCACCTGTTTTCATTTCATTCTTGTGCCATGGTCGCTTATTCATTCCCTGACACGAGGTTGTTATGACGAGTTTTGTGGTCGCCAAATTTGGCGGCACCAGTGTGGCAGATTACGCTGCCATGAACCGCAGCGCCGATGTAGTGCTGGCCGATCCGAATACCCGCCTGGTGGTGCTCTCTGCCTCTGCAGGCGTGACGAACCTGCTGGTTTCTCTGTCTGAAGGACTGGAAGCAACCGAACGTTTCGTTAAGCTGGACGCACTGCGCAAAATTCAGTTCGACATCCTTGAATGTCTGCAGAATCCGAATGTGATCCGCGAGGAAATAGAACGTCTGCTGGAAAATATCACCACCCTGGCAGAAGCGGCCTCTCTGGCGAACTCTTCTGCCCTTACGGATGAACTGGTCAGCCACGGTGAGCTGATGTCTACCCTGCTGTTTGTTGAGATCCTGCGCGAACGTAATGTTCAGGCGCAGTGGTTTGACGTGCGTAAAGTGATGCGCACCAGCGATCGCTTTGGCCGTGCCGAACCGGACGTTGAGGCGCTGGCCGAGCTGACCAGCCAGCAGCTGGCACCGCGTCTGGAAGAGAGCATTGTGATCACCCAGGGCTTTATCGGGAGCGAAGCCAAAGGCCGCACCACGACGCTTGGCCGAGGTGGCAGCGACTACACCGCCGCACTGCTGGGTGAAGCGCTGCACGCAACGCGCGTGGATATCTGGACTGACGTGCCGGGCATTTACACCACCGACCCTCGCGTGGTCTCTACGGCAAAACGTATTGATGTGATCGCGTTTGAAGAAGCGGCCGAGATGGCCACCTTCGGCGCGAAAGTGCTGCACCCGGCAACCCTGCTGCCCGCCGTGCGCAGCGATATTCCGGTCTTCGTCGGCTCCAGTAAAGAACCGAAAGCGGGCGGTACGATGGTGTGTAAGAGAACCGAAAGCCCGCCGCTGTTCCGCGCGCTGGCTCTGCGTCGCAAGCAGACGCTGGTCACGCTGCACAGCCATAACATGCTGCACTCCCGCGGCTTCCTGGCGGAAGTGTTCGGGATCCTTGCGCGCCACAACATCTCCGTAGACCTGATCACTACGTCAGAAGTGAGTATTGCCCTGACGCTGGATACGACCGGTTCAACATCGAAGGGCGATACCCTTCTGACCCAGTCACTGCTGATTGAGCTTTCTGAGCTGTGCCGCGTGGAAGTGGAAGAAGACCTGGCGCTGGTTGCCATCATCGGTAATAAACTGTCGCGCGCCTGCGGCGTGGGCAAAGAGGTGTTCGGCGTACTCGACCCGTTCAGCATCCGTATGATTTGCTATGGCGCGTCCAGCTATAACCTCTGCTTCCTGGTGCCTGCCGATCAGGCCGAGCAGGTGGTGCAGAAACTTCATCAGAATTTGTTTGAATAAAATTCGTTAGCACGATAAACATTATCTACAAGCCGGGCACAGACCCGGCTTTTTCATAACTAAACAACACGACAATACTGCAAGGAACTCACTATGTTATCCGCTATCACCCGGCTGTTCCCGTTGTGGGCGCTGCTGCTCTCTGTACTCGCGTATTACACGCCCACCACGTTCACCGGCATCGGGCCATGGGTCACCACGCTGCTGATGCTGATCATGCTCGGCATGGGTATACACCTGAAAATCGACGACTTTAAGCGCGTGCTGTCTCGCCCTGCGCCCGTCGCGGCAGGAATATTCCTCCACTACCTGGTGATGCCGCTTGCGGCGTGGCTATTGGCGATGGCCTTTAAGATGCCGCCCGACCTCTCCGCCGGGATGGTGCTGGTGGGTAGCGTGGCCAGCGGTACGGCGTCTAACGTGATGATCTACCTGGCGAAAGGCGATGTGGCGCTCTCGGTGACCATCTCTTCCGTTTCCACGCTGGTCGGCGTGATTGCGACCCCGCTATTAACGCGTCTGTATGTGGACGCACATATTCAGGTGGATGTGATGGGCATGCTGCTGAGCATTCTGCAGATTGTGGTGATCCCGATTGCGCTGGGCCTGGTCATTCACCATCTCTTCCCGCGCGTAGTGAAAGCGGTAGAGCCGTATCTGCCTGCGTTTTCGATGGTCTGTATTCTGGCCATCATCAGCGCCGTGGTGGCGGGTTCCGCGTCGCACATTGCTTCCGTGGGGTTTGTGGTAATCGTCGCGGTTGTGCTGCATAACACCATAGGCCTGCTGGGCGGCTACTGGGGCGGGAAGCTGTTTGGCTTTGACGAATCTACCTGCCGCACGCTGGCAATCGAGGTGGGCATGCAGAACTCCGGCCTGGCGGCGGCGCTCGGGAAAATCTACTTCTCACCGCTGGCGGCACTGCCGGGAGCCCTGTTCTCCGTCTGGCATAATCTGTCCGGTTCGCTGCTGGCGGGCTACTGGTCCGGCAAACCGATTGATGAACAAACGAAAAAAGATGCGGTGAAACAGGGTTAATTGGCGGTACTTGCTTTACACTGAAGCCTCTCTCTCAGGAGGCTTCAGCAATGGCTACACCACGATTGACCCAGAAAGACATGACGGAAGCCGAGCAGCGCGAACTTAAAACGCTTCTCGACCGCGCACGCATCGCACATGGCCGCACGCTGACGAACGCCGAAACCAATCAGGTTAAAAAAGAGTACATCGATAAACTGATGGCGCAGCGTGACGCCGAGGCGAAGAAAGCCCGCAAACTGAAAAAGCAGCAGGCTTATAAGCCGGATACTGAAACGACCTTTTCCTGGTCGGCCACTACCTCTACCCGTGGAAGGCGCTAACTAGCGCCCTTTCTTTTTGCGGCCAGGCTGGACAAAGCGCTTCCCGTTGGCCGGTTTGCCGCGTCCTTTCTCTTCCGCTTGCGGTGCCTTCACTACCGGGCGCTTAATCGCCTGGGTTTTCGGTTTTGCTTTGGCCTTCGGCTTCGCTTCGGACGAGGAATTCTCGATTAACTTGAACAGCTCAATCAGCTCATCGCCGGTTAAGTCACGCCACTCGCCCAGCGGGATACCGGACAGGCTGACATTCATGATGCGCGTGCGCTCGAGCTTTGTCACTTCGTAACCGAAGTGCTCACACATGCGGCGGATCTGACGGTTTAAGCCCTGTACCAGGGTAATGCGGAACGCGAACGGCGCTTCTTTCTTGACCTTACACTTTTTCGTGACGGTACCGAGGATCGGCACACCGGCGCCCATGCCACGAATAAATTCGTCCGTGACCGGCTTATTCACCGTCACGATGTACTCTTTCTCGTGGTCGTTACCGGCACGCAGAATTTTATTGACCAGATCGCCGTGGTTGGTGAGGAAAATCAGCCCCTGAGAGTCTTTATCCAGTCGGCCTATCGGGAAGATACGGCTGCTATGGTTCACGAAATCCACGATGTTATCCCGCTCGCCATCCTCGGTGGTGCTGACAATCCCAACCGGTTTGTTCAACGCGATAAACACCAGGTCTTCAGCATCGCGCGGTTCGATGAGCTGACCATTCACTTTAACCACGTCGCCAGGTACTACCTGATCGCCGATAGTGGCGCGTTTGCCGTTGAGGAACACGTTACCTTGTTCAATGTAACGGTCCGCCTCGCGACGTGAGCAGATCCCGCTCTCGCTAATGTATTTGTTTAATCGGGTTGATTGAGTTGGCAGCATAGTTTCTCCTGTGAAGGCGAAATATACCTTAGGTTTGGGCTGGAAAAAAAGATTAGCCGACGGTAACTGAGACGGGTTTTCCAAGTTTGCCCAGCATCATGACCAGCGTATCAAGGGTAAACTTATTGGTTTTAAGGTTAACCACATCGGATACTCGCGGTCGGGACACATTAAGCCTGGCGGCAACATCAACCTGGCGGAGTTTATTTTCCGCAATCCATAAGGCGATCTCCTGCATGAGTTGTCGCTTAATGGCGAGCAACTGCTCAACTTCTTTCTCGGCGCTTACCTGGAGTTGTTTAGCCTCGCTCTCTTCGAAACCCAACTCTGCGAAAATATTCGTGTCGGCCGGTGTCACATGCCGAATTTTAGTATCAACGCGAATCCCCATTTTTAACCTCTCCGGGCATCAAGCACTGCCTGAAAACGTGCCTTTGCTATATGTTTATCATGGACTGATGTCCGCGGCGTCTTCTTATTAAAGCTATGCAGTACGTACACAGCATCTTCATATCGTGCCAGATAGAGGATTCGATAAGCACCAGAATGATCACGGAGCCGTATTTCAGAAACACCTTTACCTATCTCTGACATCGGCTTCCAGTCAGCCGCTTCTAATCCGGCCTGCAGTCGATGTAACTGATAGCCAGCGTCTTTGCGTATTTCCTCAGGGAAACGGAGCAAATCATTAAAGGCACTTCCCATCCACGCAATGGGCCTCAGTGCTGGCCTTTCTGATAGCATATCACATCCTTGTATAAAATTTTATACGCCAATAAACGTAAAATGTGGCTGAGTAGGTTTATCAACACCCACTCAGCCACGTTACGTTTTTGTCAGGACGTAGTCATGTTAGATAGAATGAAACTGCGAGGCACTTTCAGAGATTAATACTCATCCCGCTCGTCATCTTCATCCGGCTGTTCCATCACGCTGTACGCCACCGCGCAGAACAACGAATTAAGGCGTTTCATATCGCCCAGCAGCCCCAGGTGTAGCGAGCTGGTTTCAATGCTCTGCACGTTCTGCTGGTGCAAACGCTCAACGTGGGCGTGCGAATAGCGGCGGTTCAGAATGCGGAAACGATGCTTGTTACGGCGCAAGCGGCGCGCGCTCGGCACGTCGCTGGAAAAGAAGACCGACATGGCCAGCTTCAGGTTGCTCACCAGCTGTTCTTGCAGCGCCTCCAGCTCCTTCAGGCCTTCACCTGAGAACGCCCGACGTGCGGCCAGCGATTTATCTGCGATCTCGCTGCCCATCCGTTCAACGATATCCGAGGCCTGTTCCAGGTTAAGCGACATCTCAATAATTTCGGCCCAGCGGCGTGACTCCTCCTCCGCCAGCTCATCCTGCGGAATGCGCGCCAGATAGAGCTTGATGGCGGTATAAAGCACGTTGATATCGTCCGCCAGTCTGCGCAGATCTTTTTCTTCTCGCGGCTCGCCGTGCATCACCTTTTGCAGGCCTTCAAGCATGGTTTCCATGGCGTCGCCCATGCGCAGCGTCTCGCGAGCGGCATTCGCCAGCGCCAGGGCCGGGGTATCCAGCGCGGAGGTATCCAAATGCTTGGGTTTCAGACGCGCATCCAGCTCCGGTTCATCCTGGATAAGGCGTTCGCAGAAGCGGGCCATCGGCTCAGCAAAAGGGACCATCGCCAGGCAGCGCACCAGGTTATAGAAAACGTGGAAATAGATCACCAGCTCCGCCTTCGGCAGCGGGAGGTTGTCCATCAGGTTCGCCAGCGGATGGATAAAGGGCAGGATAATCAGGCTGCCCACCAGCTTAAACAGCAGGCTGCCGAGGGCCACGCGGCGGGCGGCAGCGTTGGCGGCGCTGTTATTGAGCATCGCCAGCAGGCCAGACCCGAGGTTAGCCCCAATCACCAGACATAGCGCGACCGGGAAGGAGATCGCCCCGGCGGCGGTTAAGGTCGCCGTCAGCAGCACCGCAGCCAGACTGGAGTAGCTGACGATGGCAAACACCGCGCCGATCAGCGCGTCCAGCATGATGTCACCGGTGAGGGAGGCGAAGATGACCTGAACACCGTTGGCCTCGGTGATAGGGGTGACCGCCTGCACAATCAGCTCCAGCGCCAGCAGGATCAGCCCCAGGCCAATCCCCACGCGACCAAGCTGTCCGGCCCGCGTCTGTTTGCGGCCGAGGAAAAAGATCACGCCGAGAAAAATCAGCAGTGGCGACAGCCACGAGAGATCGAACGTCAGGATACGCGCCATCAGCGCGGTACCCACATCCGCCCCCAGCACAATAACCAGCGCCGGGGCCAGCGCCACCAGATCCTGCGCCACAAAGGAGGTGACCAGCAGGGTTGTGGCGTTACTGCTCTGAACCAGTGCCGTCACGCCAATGCCCGCGCAGAAGGCGAGCGGCTTCTTCTCGACGCTACTGCTGAGAACGGTACGTAAACGGGCACCAAAGACGCGCATCACGCCGGTACGGACGATATGGGTCCCCCAGACAAGCAGTGCGACTGCAGAGAGCAGATGTAACAGGGTCAGCACGGAAGGTTTTCCTCCTTATCGTTATTCGTTTTCCTTAGGTTCAGTATAAGGGTTTAAACGTAAGAAAGAGACAGGGCGCCCAATGAGCGCCCTGTTTGTTGTAAGGAAAAGTGACGTTAGTCGGCGTCGTAGCCCAGATTTGGCGCTAACCAGCGTTCAACTTCAGATACGCTCATCCCTTTACGCAGCGCATAATCTTCGATCTGATCGCGTTGCAGTTGCGCGACGGCGAAGTATTTACTGTCCGGATGGCTGAAGTACCAGCCGGAAACGGACGCGCCCGGCCACATAGCGAACGACTCGGTGAGCTTCATACCGGTATGCGCCTCTACGTCCAGTAATTTCCAGATGGTGCCTTTTTCAGTGTGTTCCGGACAGGCCGGGTAACCCGGTGCCGGACGAATGCCCTGGTAGTTCTCGCGGATCAGCTCCTCGTTGCTGAGGTTTTCATTGGCCGCGTAGCCCCAGTGCACCTTACGCACGCGCTCGTGCAGGTACTCGGCGAAGGCTTCCGCCAGGCGGTCGGCAATCGCTTTTACCATGATTTTATTGTAATCATCGTGCTGCGCTTCGAACGCCTCCGCCAGGGCATCTTCTTCCAGACCACCGGTCACGGCAAAGGCGCCGATGTAATCCGCTTTCCCGGAAAGCTTCGGTGCCACGAAATCGGCCAGGCAGTAGTTGGCAAAGCCCACTTTTTCGGTTTGCTGGCGCAGATGGCGGCTGACCGCCAGCACGTGGGTGCGGGTTTCATCACGATAAATTTCGATGTCATCACCCACGCGGTTCGCCGGGAAGAGCCCGACCACGCCGCGTGGATTAAGGGTTTGCTCCGCACTCAGCTTATCCAGCATATCATTGGCGTCTTTAAACAGGCGCTTCGCCTCTTCACCTACAACTTCATCCTCCAGGATACGCGGATATTTGCCCGCCAGCGACCAGGTCATAAAGAACGGCGTCCAGTCGATGTAGTTGCGCAGCGTTTCGATGCTGGCGGTGACGTCCTGCACGCCCAGACGATGCGCGACCGGGGGCGTATAGCTCGACCAGTCAAAGGCCAGATCGTTATCGCGCGCCGCCTGCAGCGTGACGGGCGGCGTGCGCGGTTTCTTGCGCCCGTGCTGGATGCGAACGGTTTCGTACTCTTTGCGGGTGCGCGCCACAAAATCATCACGCTGGGTGTCGGAGAGCAGCGCGGACACCACGCCGACAGTGCGTGAGGCGTTCTGCACGTAAACCGTCGGGCCGCTGTAGTTCTGTTCGATTTTCACCGCCGTGTGCGCTTTCGAAGTGGTCGCCCCGCCAATCAGCAGCGGAATGGTGAAGCCCTGACGCTCCATCTCTTTTGCCACGTTGACCATCTCGTCCAGCGACGGGGTAATCAACCCCGAAAGACCGATCAGATCGGCATTCACTTCGCGCGCGGTCTTGAGAATTTTATCTGCGGGCACCATCACGCCAAGGTCGATAATCTCGTAGTTATTACACTGCAGCACTACGCCGACGATGTTTTTGCCGATGTCGTGGACATCCCCCTTCACGGTCGCGATCACCATTTTACCGTTAGTGGAGCCTTTCTCTTTGCTGGCTTCAATATATGGCTCAAGGTAGGCCACCGCCTGCTTCATGACGCGTGCAGATTTTACGACCTGTGGCAGGAACATTTTGCCCTCACCGAACAGATCGCCGACCACGTTCATGCCATCCATCAGCGGGCCTTCAATCACTTCGATGGGACGCGCGGCCTGCTGGCGAGCCTCTTCGGTATCAAGTTCAATAAATTCGGTAATGCCTTTGACCAGCGAGTATTCCAGACGCTTTTTCACGTCCCAGGAACGCCACTCGGCCTGCTGAACGTTTACCGCCTCATCCGATTTGCTGCCACGGTATTTTTCTGCCAGATCCAGCAGCCGCTCGGTGGCATCGTCGCGGCGGTTAAGGATCACGTCTTCTACCGCTTCGCGAAGCTCCGCAGGCAGATCGTCGTAAATCGCCAGCTGGCCGGCGTTAACAATCCCCATGTCCATCCCGTTGCGGATGGCGTAGTAGAGGAACACGGCGTGGATCGCTTCGCGCACCGGGTCGTTGCCGCGGAACGAGAACGATACGTTCGACACGCCACCGGAGATCAGCGCATGCGGTAGCTCGCGTTTAATGTCTTCACACGCGCCGATAAAGTCCTGCGCGTAGTTGTTGTGCTCTTCAATACCTGTCGCGACGGCGAAGATGTTCGGGTCAAAGATAATGTCTTCCGGCGGGAAGCCCACCTCTTCAGTCAGTATTTTGTACGCGCGGCGGCAAATCTCAATTTTGCGCTCGCGGGTGTCGGCCTGGCCCACTTCGTCAAAGGCCATCACCACCACGGCAGCACCGTAGCGGCGCACCATCTTCGCGTGGTGGATAAAGATATCCACGCCCTCTTTCATCGAGATGGAGTTGACGATGCCTTTGCCCTGAATGCACTTCAGCCCTTTTTCGATGACCTCCCATTTGGAGGAGTCAATCATGATCGGCACGCGGGCGATGTCCGGCTCACCGGCAATCAGGTTGAGGAAGCGCACCATCGCCGCTTCGGCGTCGAGCATCCCCTCATCCATGTTGATATCAATAATCTGCGCGCCGCTTTCCACCTGCTGGCGGGCGACGTCCAGCGCTTCGCTGTACTTCTCTTCTTTGATCAGTCGCTTGAATTTTGCGGAACCCGTAACGTTGGTACGTTCACCGACGTTCACAAACAGGCTGTCGTCGCCGATGGTCAACGGCTCAAGGCCGGCAAGACGGCAGGCAACGGGAAGCTCAGGCAGCTTGCGCGGCGGCAGACCCGCCACCGCATTGCTCATGGCGGCGATGTGCTCCGGCGTGGTACCGCAGCAGCCGCCGACAATATTCAGGAAGCCAGACTCAGCCCACTCGCGGATTTGCGCCGCCATGGTATCTGCATCCAGATCGTACTCACCAAACGCGTTCGGCAGACCGGCGTTCGGGTGCGCCGTGACGTAGCACTCCGCGATGCGCGACAGCTCCTGCACGTACTGGCGCAGTTCGTCCGGTCCCAGCGCGCAGTTCAGGCCGAAGGAGAGCGCCTCCGCATGGCGCAGAGAGTTGTAAAACGCTTCAGTTGTCTGGCCGGACAGGGTACGGCCAGAGGCGTCGGTGATGGTGCCGGAAATCATGATCGGCAGGTCAACGCCCAGCGCCTCGAACTCCTCTTTCACCGCGTAAATCGCGGCTTTGGCGTTGAGGGTATCGAATACCGTTTCAATCAGGATCAGATCGGAACCGCCTTCCACCAGCGCTCTGGTCGATTTCCGGTAGGCCGCGACCAGCTGGTCAAAGGTGATATTACGAAACGCCGGGTCGTTGACATCCGGTGAAATCGACGCGGTGCGGTTGGTGGGGCCAAGTACCCCGGCCACGTAGCGCGGTTTTTCCGGCGTGCGGGCCGTCCACTCGTCTGCGCAGGCGCGCGCCAGCTTCGCGGCTTCATAGTTGATTTCCGCCGACAGGGATTCCATCTGGTAATCCGCCATGGCGATGGTTGTCGAGTTAAAGGTGTTGGTTTCAACGATATCCGCACCCGCTTCGAAGTACGCGTTGTGGATATCCTTAATCACGGACGGCTTGCTGAGCACCAGCAGGTCGTTGTTCCCTTTCAGGTCGCATGGCCAGTCAGCGAAGCGTTCGCCGCGGAAATCGTCTTCGCTCAGACGATAGCCCTGGATCATGGTGCCCATGCCGCCGTCCAGCACCAGAATTCGTTCATTTAACTGCGCACGCAGTTGCTCTACTTTGCTACTCACACTTGCTCCCGACAACGCTCAACATAGCCAAAAGGCTGCGTTCCATACTGGCACAATCTCGCAGGGTGGAAAAGCCACTCAGGGGTAACATGAGACATGTTCACCATCACTCCTCCGATCAGTCAGGATAACGGTTGCAAATTCACCAAATAAAACGAAAATGATTTCCACGATACAGAAAAAGGAGTTCGTCATGGTCGCGACCGTTCCCGCTAAACGCGGCAGAAAACCTGCTGCCACCACCTCCGCACAACAGGGCGGACAGGTTCAATCGCTCACGCGCGGTCTGAAGCTGCTGGAGTGGATAGCCGAGTCGCACAGCAGCGTGGCCCTGACGGAGCTGGCGCAGCAGGCTGGCCTGCCGAACTCCACGACGCATCGGCTGCTGACCACTATGCAGCAGTTGGGCTTTGTCCGTCAGGTAGGCGAACTCGGGCACTGGGCGGTAGGCGCGCATGCGTTTATCGTCGGCAGCAGCTTCCTGCAGAGCCGCAACCTGCTGGCGATAGTGCACCCGATTCTGCGCAAGCTGATGGAAGAGTCCGGCGAGACGGTGAACCTGGCGGTGCTGGACCAGAGCGACCATCAGGCGATTATCATCGACCAGGTGCAGTGCACGCAGCTGATGCGCATGTCCGCGCCGATTGGCGGCAAGCTGCCGATGCACGCCTCCGGGGCGGGGAAAGCGTTTCTCTCGCAGCTGAGCGAGGAGCAGGTGACGGGGCTGCTGCACCGTAAAGGTCTGCACGCCTATACCCACGCCACGCTGGTGTCACCGGTGCATCTGAAAGAAGATCTGGCTTTGACCCGCAAGCGCGGCTATTCGTTTGATGATGAGGAACATGCGCTGGGGCTACGCTGCCTGGCGGCCTGTATTTTCGACGAGCACCGCGAGCCGTTTGCCGCGATCTCCATCTCCGGTCCGATTTCGCGGATGACCGACGACCGCGTGACCGAGCTGGGTGCGCTGGTGATTAAGGCGGCGAAAGAGGTGACGCTGGCGTACGGTGGGATTCGTTAAGCATGCTTTGCCGGGTGGCGGCTTCGCCTTACCCGGCCTACATGATGCCCTCTGAAAATCTGATGCTAAACCGCTGCTTGCGGCGGTAAGCGTACACATCTTCGACATGTCCATTTTTGATCCGCGTTTGCAGTCCACGCCAGTAGCTGGCACGGAACAGATCCTCATGCATCTCTTCGAATAGCGGCCCGATGCGCGGGTCGGCGCACAGCCAGTGGCGAAACTCCTCCGGAAACACATCGCCCGGCGAGACGCTGTACCACGGCTCACCGGAAAGCTCATCTTCCGGGTAGCGGGGTGGCGGGATATCGCGGAAATTCACCTCGGTCATGTAGCAAATTTCGTCGTAATCGTAGAACACCACTCGCCCGTGGCGGGTGACGCCGAAGTTTTTATACAGCATATCGCCCGGGAAAATATTGGCGGCGGCAAGCTGGCGAATCGCGTTGCCGTACTCTTCAATGGCATCCCGCAGCGCCTGACCTTCGGACTGCTCCAGCCAGATATTCAGCGGCACCATACGACGTTCAATGTAGAGATGGCTTATCACGATTTTGTCACCAAGATCGGTGATTTTTCCGGGTGCTTCCTGCAGTAAAAGCGTCATGAGCGCCGGGTCGATCTGCTGCTTATCCAGCACAAAGTTTTCGAATTCCTGGGTATCCGCCATGCGCCCGACGCGATCGTGCTCTTTGACCAGCTGGTAGCAGGCGCGAACATGGGCAGCGGTCATCTCTTTCTGCGGCGCGAATCTGTCTTTAATCACCTTAAATACCCGGTCGAAACCCGGAAGCGTAAACACCAGCATCACCATGCCGCGAATGCCGGGTGCTTCGATGAACTGTTCATCAGCGGTGGTGACATAGCGCAGGTACTCCCGGTAGCTTTCCGTTTTGGCGTGCTTCTGGCAGCCAATGGCCATATACAGCTCGGCGGTGGTTTTGCCCGGCAGGATCTCGCGCAGCCACTCCACCAGAGCGGCAGGCAGCGGGGCGTAAACCATGAAATAAGAGCGGGCGAAGCCAAATACGATGCTGGCCTCGGCGCTGGTGGTCAGGCAGGTATCGACAAACAGTTCCCCGTCGTCGGTACGGTGAATGGGCAGCAGAAACGGCACAATGGCGGTCGGCGTAACCAGTTTGCCCACCAGCCATGCGGCTTTATTGCGGTAAAAAAGCTCATTGGCAACCTGCAAATGGCTGTGGCTGAGCACCTCCGCACCGAAGGTTTCGTTGAGATGTGCGTGGATATAACCGATATCCCGGGTTTTATTCTCCCAGGGCAAGCGCAGCGGCAAATCCGTTAAGACGCGGTGCAGGAGCTTTTCCCACCCGCGCTCGGGAAAGAAATCTTTCGCCAGCGGACGAGGAATGGTTCGAAAGCGTCGCTCGGGCTGAGAGCTGAAGATAAATAACCGCTCAGGAGATAATGAGCGGTGGTCAAATAACCGGCAATAGACGGAGTTAAAAAAGCTCTCCGCAATCTCGAAGCGCGGGTAGTCGGGTAACAAATGGGTGTAATGCTCTTTGACGCGCAGTAAAAATTCCGCATCCGGACTTTTACCATCGGTAATACAACGCAACTGCTCCACCACCAGACCCACATGGTGGTCATAGAGATGGATACGCTGCTTCATGGCCTGCTGAACCGCATGCCAGTCAGCATGTTCGAAGCGCTGCTGCGCGCCGGAGGTCACTTCAAGAAAACGACCATACTGGGCATCGAAGCCCTGCAAAATAGTTTGGGCAATCAGTAATTCCAGGCCACGCGACATATATTCCCCTTACCCAACCCTCTCCCCAGAGGGGAGAGGGGGAAAAGATTAGAACTGTGCTTCTTCCGTTGAACCCGTTAAGGCGGTGACGGATGAGGTGCCACCCTGAATGATGGTCGTCACGTTATCGAAGTAGCCCGTTCCCACCTCCTGCTGGTGAGAGACGAAGGTATAGCCATCTTTACCGGCGGCAAATTCTGGCTGCTGAACCTTCTCAACATAGTGCTTCATGCCCTCACCTTGCGCATAGGCATGTGCCAGGTCGAACATGTTGAACCACATGCTGTGGATCCCTGCCAGGGTAATGAACTGGTATTTGTAGCCCATGTCGGACAGCTGCTGCTGGAAGCTGGCGATGGTTTTGTCATCCAGCTTTTTCTGCCAGTTGAAGGACGGCGAGCAGTTATAGGCCAGCAGTTTGCCTGGGTACTTCGCGTGAATAGCATCAGCAAAGCGTTTTGCCAGCGCCAGATCCGGCGTGGAGGTTTCACACCAGACCAGGTCCGCGTACGGCGCATACGCCAGGCCACGGCTGATCGCCTGTTCAATGCCTGCATGGGTACGGTAGAAGCCTTCACTGGTACGCTCACCGGTGATGAACTCGCTGTCGTACGGGTCGCAGTCAGAGGTGATCAGATCCGCCGCATCCGCATCGGTACGGGCAATGACCAGCGTCGGCACGCCGAGCACGTCAGCAGCCAGACGCGCCGCCACCAGCTTCTGAATCGCTTCCTGAGTCGGGACGAGAACTTTCCCGCCCATGTGTCCGCACTTCTTCACAGACGCCAGCTGATCTTCGAAGTGAACGGCCGCTGCACCGGCCTCAATCATCGATTTCATCAGTTCGAAGGCGTTCAGCACGCCACCAAAGCCCGCTTCTGCATCCGCGACGATCGGCAGGAAGTAGTCAATAAAGCGCGGATCGTTTGGTTCGATACCTGCGGCCCACTGGATCTGATCCGCACGGCGGAAGGTGTTGTTGATCCGATCCACGACCGACGGCACGGAGTTAGCCGGATAGAGCGACTGATCCGGGTACATGCTGGAGGCCAGGTTGGCGTCCGCCGCAACCTGCCAGCCGGAGAGATAAATAGCCTCAATACCGGCCTTCGCCTGCTGCAGTGCCTGACCGCCGGTCAGCGCGCCGAGGCTGTTGATATAGCCCTTTTTAGAGCCACCGTGCAGCAGCTTCCACATTTTCGCCGCACCGTTCTGTGCCAGCGTGCATTCCGGATTGATCGAGCCGCGTAATTTCACCACTTCCTCCGCGCTGTATGGACGGCGGATGCCCTCCCAGCGAGATTGTGTCCACTCTTTTTTTAAGTCTTCGATTTGTTGGGTACGGGTTTTCATGTGCAGATGCTCCATATTGTTATGTGGTGAGTTACGCCAGGAAGCGGTAGCCCGGCAGGGTCAGGAAGTCGATTAGGTCATCTGATGTGGTGATTTGCTCCATCAGGCGCGCGGCGTCGTCAAAACGTCCGCTGCTGAAGCGGTGTTCGCCCAGCTCGTCCTGGATCACCCGCATCTCTTCAGCCAGCATCTGGCGGAACAGGGATTTGGTCACCGGCTTGCCGTTGCTGAGCGTTTTTTGATGGTGAATCCACTGCCAGATTGAGGTGCGTGAGATCTCCGCCGTCGCGGCATCTTCCATCAGGCCGTAGATCGGTACACAGCCGTTACCGGAGATCCACGCTTCGATGTACTGCACGGCAACGCGAATATTGGCTCGCATGCCCTCTTCGGTACGTTCACCCACACACGGTGCCAGCAGCTGTTCTTCAGCCGTCGGGGCATCGTCTTCGCGCGTGACGAACAGCTGGTTTTTGTTGTCACCGAGTACGCGGTTAAAGACTTCCATTGCCGTATCCGCCAGACCCGGGTGCGCGATCCACGTCCCGTCATGGCCGTTACGCGCTTCAAGCTCTTTATCGGCTTTCACCTTGTTGAGCACCTGGTTGTTACGCTCTGCGTCTTTGCTCGGGATAAAGGCCGCCATGCCGCCCATCGCAAAGGCACCACGCTTGTGGCAGGTTTTGATCAGCAGACGCGAGTAGGCGCTCAGGAACGGTTTATCCATAGTCACAACCTGACGATCGGGCAGCACGCGATCGGGATAATTTTTCAGGGTTTTGATGTAGCTGAAAATATAGTCCCAGCGCCCACAGTTCAGGCCGACGATGTGGTCGCGCAGGGCATGCAGAATTTCGTTCATCTGGAACACGGCGGGCAGCGTTTCAATCAGCAGCGTGGCTTTGATGGTGCCGCGCGGCAGGTTGAAACGATCTTCCGCGTAGCTGAACACTTCACTCCACCAGGCCGCTTCCTGCCAGGATTGGGTCTTCGGCAGATAGAAATAAGGGCCGCTGCCTTTAGCCAGCAGGTTTTTATGGTTGTGGAAGAAATAGAGCGCAAAATCAAACAGGCTGCCCGGAATGGCTTCCCCACGCCAGGTGACATGTTTTTCGGGCAGATGCAGCCCGCGTACGCGGCAGATCAGCACAGCCGGATTCGGTTTGAGTTGATAAATTTTACCGGCTTCGTTGGTATAGCTGATGGTGCCGTTCACGGCGTCGCGCAGGTTGATCTGCCCGTCGATAACTTTGTTCCAGTCTGGCGCCAGTGAGTCCTCAAAATCGGCCATAAAGACTTTAACGTTGGCGTTCATGGCGTTGATCACCATTTTGCGCTCTACCGGACCGGTGATCTCAACGCGACGATCCTGTAAATCTTCAGGGATGCCGCGGATTTTCCATTCACCACGACGAATGGAAGCGGTTTCCGAAATGAAGCCAGGCAACTTGCCATCGTCAATTTCTTGCTGCTGATGAATGCGTGCCGCCAGCAGCTTATTACGCTGTGGTGTAAAGCGAGTCACCAGCTCAGTCAGAAATTCTACCGCTTCCGCCGTCAAAACTTGCTGTTCTTGCTCGCCGTACGGCTTGGTAAAGGCCAGTTCATCGACCGTCGTTGCCTGTTGAGTCATTACTCTGCTCCTCATCAAAGATCCAAAATCACGCTCCCGATGCGAACGAAAGATCGTTGGGTAGTTTTCGCTCAGCAGAATTAAGACTATCTATATTTTTTCTAAAATCAAAAACAATTTCCATTTTAATTATTAAATGAAATCAACTTATTGATTTTTATGGCGTTAAAGTTAGGTTGAATGATGAGTGGTATTTCGGAAATAAAAAAGGCACCCGAAGGTGCCTGATCTGAATAGCTGAAACGCTTTAGGATCGTTTAATGCAGAAGATTACTCCAGCGTCGGATTCATGTGACGCAGATCGTATGGCGTTATCTGGTAGACGTAATAGTTGAGCCAGTTAGTAAAAAGCAAATTCCCGTGGCTGCGCCAGGTCGCTCTCGGTTTGTTTTGTGGATCGTTTTTCGGGAAATAGTTGTACGGCACATCGGGATTGAGACCCGCTTCGACATCACGGAAATACTCTGACGCGAGGGTATGCGGATCGTATTCAGGATGTCCGGTCACAAAGGCAATGCGTTTATCCTTGCTGGCAAACAGATAAGCATCTCCATCCTCTGTTTCGGCCAGGATCTCCAGATCGGTGTAATCGCGGATCAGCTGTGCCGGGAAATCGGCATAGCGTGAATGCGGGGCCAGGAAAGAATCATCAAACCCGCGCGTCAGCAGAGCATGTGGATGGAGAATATGGTGTTCGTATACGCCGGAGAGCTTTTCAGTGCGGGTTTGCTTGGGGATGCCATAAAGAATATTCAGTGCGGCTTGTACCGCCCAACAGACAAACAACGTGGACGTGACGTGATCTTTTGCCCACTCCAGCACCTGTTTGATCTGCGGCCAATAGGCAACATCGTTGAATTCAACCAGACCCAGCGGGGCGCCGGTCACAATCAGTCCATCGAAGTTTTCACCCTGAATGTCATCAAAGTTGCAGTAGAAATTGTTCAGATGCTCAGAAGGCGTATTACGTGACTCACGGGCATCGATCCGCAGCAGCTGAATATCGACCTGCAGCGGGGAGTTCGAAAGTAAACGCAGGAACTGGTTCTCTGTTTCGATCTTTTTCGGCATCAAATTGAGAATAAGAACCTTCAGCGGGCGAATTTCCTGGCCTGTTGCACGTGAAGCCGTCATGACGAAGACGTTTTCTTCACGTAAGAAATTGACGGCTGGTAGCTCGTCCTGCACCCGAATCGGCATAACCTTACTTCCTCACAGTATACGTATAAACGTTTAGACATCCAGACAGCTAACGATACCGAGAAACGATCGGAATGTCGAGTCTGCAAGTCGAAGGTGAGAAAGTTTCAGGGAGAGGGGGAGGAGAAAAACAAAAGCAAAAAACCCCGCACCTTACGGTACGGGGTTCTTCTATTTGATGCCTGGCAGTTCCCTACTCTCACATGGGGAGACCCCACACTACCATCG
>NZ_JARDVI010000008.1:0-233579 GCF_034008295.1 Enterobacter chinensis | reverse complement strand
CCTGACCCCATGCCGAACTCAGAAGTGAAACGCCGTAGCGCCGATGGTAGTGTGGGGTCTCCCCATGTGAGAGTAGGGAACTGCCAGGCATCAATTAAGTAGAGAGGCCATCCGAAAGGATGGCCTTTTTGCGTTTATACGCTGCACAAACTAATCCCCCAATACCCTGCTTATACGGTAAACTATCTGCGTTTTTGCATCAGGATAGCGTCTATGAACCACTCCCTTAAGCCCTGGAATACCTTTGGCATTCAACGGAATGCTAAGAACATTGTACGTGCCGATACTGCACAGCAACTGCTGGATGCATGGCAAAGCGCAACAGAAAATAATGAACCCGTACTGATTCTGGGCGAAGGAAGTAATGTCCTGTTTCTTGAAGATTTTTCGGGAACGGTGATCGTTAACCGCATCATGGGAATTGATGTGGAAGAGCGTGCCGATACCTGGCATGTGCATGTGGGGGCCGGAGAAAACTGGCATCATCTGGTGCAATTTACCCTCGAAAAAGGGATGCCGGGTCTGGAAAACCTCGCGCTTATTCCAGGCTGCGCCGGATCGTCACCCATTCAAAACATCGGTGCCTACGGCATCGAACTGAAACATGTCTGTGAATATGTCGACTGCATCGAGCTCGCAACCGGAACGGCTAAACGTTTAACGGCTGAACAGTGCCGTTTTGGCTATCGTGACAGTATCTTCAAACATGAGTATCAGGGTTGCTATGCGATCGTCGCCGTGGGTCTGCGTTTGTCGAAGAACTGGCAGCCCGTATTGACCTACGGTGATTTAACGCGTCTCGATCCGGCTACCGTTACCCCCCGCGATGTTTTTGATTCGGTTTGCCATATGCGGATGACCAAACTTCCTGATCCAAAAATCAACGGAAATGCAGGCAGCTTCTTCAAAAACCCGGTTATCAGCAGCGAAAATGCAAAAGTCCTTCTTGGTGGATGGCCAACTGCGCCACATTACCCTCAGGTGGATGGCAGCGTGAAGCTGGCTGCGGGATGGCTTATCGATCAATGCCAGCTAAAAGGCACTTCTGTTGGAGGTGCTGCCGTTCATCAACAGCAGGCTCTGGTACTGATTAATCAATGCGATGCGACCAGCGATGATGTTGTACAGCTGGCACATGATATTCGCCAGCGTGTGGGTGAAAAGTTTAACGTCTGGCTGGAGCCAGAAGTTCGCTTCATTGGCCGCACAGGTGAAGTTAATGCCGTGGAGGCTATCGCATGAAAGACAATACCATCCCCTTAACCCTGATTAGTATTCTCGCTGACGGTGAGTTTCATTCTGGCGAGCAGTTGGGTGAGCAGCTAGGCATGAGCCGTGCCGGTATCAATAAGCATATTCAGACGCTCCGCGACTGGGGTGTTGATGTGTTCACGGTACCCGGAAAAGGGTACAGCCTGCCGGAGCCTATTCAATTGCTGAATGAAGAAGCGATCCGCAGCCAGATTGGACACGGCAATATTGCTGTGCTGCCGGTGATTGATTCGACGAACCAGTATCTGCTGGATCGTCTGCCCGAACTGAAATCCGGCGATGCCTGTGTTGCCGAGTATCAGCAGGCCGGGCGTGGCCGTCGCGGCCGCAAATGGTTCTCACCATTTGGCGCGAATCTCTATCTCTCCATGTACTGGCGCCTGGAGCAGGGGCCTGCCGCTGCCATTGGCCTGAGTCTGGTCATCGGCATTGTTATGGCAGAAGTACTGCACGATCTGGGGGCGGATAAAGTCCGTGTAAAATGGCCGAATGATCTTTACCTAAACGATCGTAAACTTGCCGGCATTCTGGTCGAACTGACGGGAAAAACTGGTGATGCAGCGCAAATTGTCATTGGCGCGGGCCTGAATATGGTCATGCGAAATGTACAAAATGATGTGGTGAATCAGGCCTGGACTAACCTTCAGGAGGCGGGCATCGTTATCGATCGTAACACCCTCGCCGTGCGTATGATTAAAGAGTTGCGCAGCTCACTCACGCTTTTTGAACAGGAAGGGCTGGCACCGTTCCTGTCTCGCTGGGAAAAGCTGGATAACTTTATCAACCGTCCGGTGAAATTGCTTATTGGTGATAAAGAGATCTACGGTACCTCCCGCGGTATTGACGCTCAGGGCGCGTTGCTCCTGGAGCAGAATGGCGTGATCAAACCCTGGGTGGGCGGTGAGATTTCACTGCGAAGTGCCGAATAACCGGATTGAGTTAATTATGCGAAAACCCGTCTGCGCTACGCTGGCTGTGATGATGAGTGTGCTGTTTTCTCCTCTCTCTCAGGCAGGTCAGGCCTGGGAAAGTTACAAGGCACGCTTTTTCAAACCGGACGGCCGCATTGTCGATACCGGCAATGGCGGCGTTTCGCACACGGAAGGTCAGGGTTTTGCCATGTTGATGGCAGTGGCCAATGACGATAAAACCACGTTCGATAAGCTCTGGCAATGGACAGACAGCCGGCTGAAGAACAAAGAGAACGGCCTGTTTTACTGGCGTTATAACCCCGCAGAGACCAACCCGATCGCCGACAAAAACAACGCCGCAGATGGCGATGTGCTGATAGCCTGGGCGTTGTTAAAAGCCGATGCTCGCTGGCATGACAAACGCTACAGCGCCGCATCGGATGCGATTACAAAAGCACTGATTGGCCACAACGTGATCCGCTATGCGGGTTACCGCGTGATGTTGCCCGGCGCCCAGGGATTTAAGCTTGAGGGTGAAGTGGTCCTTAATCCTTCCTATTTTGTGTTTCCGGCCTGGCAGGCTTTTGCCGGGCGCAGTCATTTGCCGGTCTGGCGTGAATTAATTAAAGACGGGAAACGCCTGCTGGGTAAAATGGGCTCGGGTAAAGCAAATCTGCCCGCTGACTGGGTTTCACTGGCATCCGGCGGCAAGCTGGCACCGGCCACAGGCTGGGCGCCGCGCATGAGTTACGACGCGATTCGTATTCCGTTGTACGTAGCCTGGTCCGATAAACAAAGCCCGTTGCTGACGCCATGGAAAGCCTGGTTCGGTCAGTTCCCTCGGGAACAAACGCCTGCCTGGGTTAACGTCACGACCAACGAATATGCTCCCTACATGATGGAAGGCGGTCTGCTGGCTGTACGCGATTTAACAATGGGACAGTCTTCCGGAGAACCCGAAATTACGTCTAAAGACGACTACTATTCGGCAAGCCTGAAAATGCTGGTGTGGATCGCCCAGCAATAATGTCGATATTGTCCCTCTCCCAGACAGGGAGAGGGACGTCATACCCTATTACTGCGGATACGGTACCCAATCCCCGCCGTTCAGGCGAACGTACGGTTTATTCTGATACTGAATCACCACCGCGTTGGCGTTCTCGGAGACTTCTGCCGTTTGCGGCAGTTTGCTGGTGAGCTGATCCCAGTTAACGCTATCTTCTACAAACAGCTTCCCGTCAACGGCACGGGCAACCAGTTCTGAGATCGCCAGATAGCTGGTTGGTTGAGTGATCTCAATCGGTGCACCCTGATGCGGTGCCTTCATACCAAAGAATTTAATGCCTGCAGGCACGTTGGTAATCGACGGGCTTGGGATATCACGCAGACCTGAAACCTGCATTCTGTCACCTTTCAGCGCGCCACCGTGCTCAGGTACCACAACTACCATCACTTTACGGCCTGATTTTTCCAGCTCCGTGAAGAATGCGTCCAGCTCGTCAAAGAATTTCTGCGCACGCACTTTATAATCCGCCGTTTTGCTCACGCCCGGGAAGTGGTTACCGTCGTGAAGTGGCAGGGTGTTAAAGAACGTCGCACTGCGCGGATTACTGTCTTTTTCGATGGTCTGCAGCCAGCGTTGCAGTACGGCGGTATCGTCATAAACGGGCGAGCCGTCGAAGCCCAGCAGAGAGACCGGCAGCCCGGTTTGATCCATCAGCGGTGCCTGCATGCCACCCTGTTCGCGAACCTCTTTCAGGAAGTTACCGAACTGGCCGTTATGCCCCAGCATCAGATGCTGCGTAAAGCCCAGTTTTGAGAGGTTATCGAACAGATAACACTGGTTGCCGGCGGGTTGATACAGGTTTTTATGCGATGCCTGACCACAGCTTGCACGGAGCAGGCGGATCGCCGCCGGGCCGCTGTACGAGGTGGCAGAGTTGAAATCTTTAAACTGAATATCGAAATGCGACCACAGCGGATGAGACGTCAAACCGGCGGCATCCACGTCGGCCCAGGAGAGAGAGCAGATGTTGATCACCAGCAGTTCAAACGGCTGAGCATCTGCCGGCAGCGCGTCCGGGAATTTCGTCTGTCGCTTGTCTTCCGCAGTATAGAAACTGGAGAGCCAGGCGTTCAGATTGGTGGAGGTCGGCGGGGCCGTCTGGGTTGGGATATCGCCTACCACAGGCGTATCGCCTGCCGTTGTGACGGTTGCCGCTGCGCTTCCCCCGGTGGTGGTCACCGTGGTGGTCGGCTGTCCGGCAGGCCACAGCGAAAAGTTTGGTCCAGCCAGCGTCAGCACGTTAAGCCAGATCATAATCGCGACGACAAACACCGTGACGCGGATCCACTGTGACAGGAACAGCCAGGCAACCAGCAGCACAAATACTGCGCCTATCATCTGCCAGTTAATAAAACGCTCGGTCAGGTCGAGGACGTAGCTGGCGCTAAACCCCGCCACCTGTGAGCCCTGGCTCATAATACTGTCCGGCCCCGGTAGCCAGGTATCATGCCAGAACAGCGCAAAGCCGACAGGGATGGCTACCCAGTGGCGTAAGCGATGCAGCCTGATATTCGGCAGAGGCATCAGCAGGAAGGCCATAAATACCAGGTTGAGAAGGGGATGGAAATTCAGATAGCCTGCCCACAGCAGACCAAACTTCACCAGAAAGTAGAAGTTCCAGCCGGAAAGACCGCGCCAGTATTGCCAGAGCGGCGAGGGTGACGAAGCGGTATAGGTAGAATTAGTCATGTTTTCGGTCTGCCTTGACGTGTGATGCCCGTGTCAGAGTTCCGGCTGGTTTAACATAGCGAGGTTTTATAAACAGCACTCTGGCCGTATCGCGGATACGACGTATGGAATGGCGCGCATAGTAGCCAAGCGGGAAAAAGATCAGCGCACAGAATATAACCAGTTGAATAATATCGCTGATATTCATGATGGTGCGTTCTCCGCGTTGTCTGTTAATAAGCGAAGGGGCTCCGGCACCCGACGCCAGACGTGTCCATCATGTCTGGCATTGAGGATCGGTTTGGCGTCGCTCGTCATCGCGAGCGGTTTAGCCCATTGTTCAGGCTGGAGCGCGCGCATCTGCACCAGCTCCGCGCTGATAGAATTATCTTCGAACCAAATCATACGATTCGAGAAAATATCCCCGGTAGGGAGGGGGAAGATGTGGTTAAGCGCCGTATCGAGATCGTTTACCCGACAGAAGGACAAAAACAGTACCAGCCGATTGTCGCCAATGGTCATGATGTCCCCGGTACGGTTCGGGCGACATAAGGTGAGCGCCTGTTCGACGCGGATACCCGGTACAGGACGCAGGGCAACCATGACCCCTTTTCCGTCAGCGGGAAGGAGCGTGTTGTTCATCATGTTCCCAACGGCGTCGCAGAAGGTATCCCATTTTTGGTATCCCCGCAGTTTCATCGGCTGGGTCATGAAGAGCAGCGTAGAAATATCTTCCGGTACATGGCGGCTAAACTGCTGGCCCTGAACGCTTTCGATAAGCGTCAGGCAGCGTGACAACGGGGCATTCCATGGAATAACCATATTGGCACCGCAGCCCAAAAGCAGACGCTCATCAGTGGCGCGCAGGCTGGTATTATTTTCGCGCACGATAATTTTTAACGCGCTTCCACGCTGGCGGCGTAAGGTATGTATTTGCCTTGCCAGCGTCTCAATCTGGTTATTCTGCATCAATGAGAAAATAAGCGTTGCCGCCTGGGTGGTGCGGGCTTCATGGAAAAGGGCTTCGTTTGATTCAAACAGTGACCAGTTTTCCGACAGGGCAGGTGCCCCCTCTAAAACCGCGATATGGCTCAGGATGCGTTTTTCATCGCTGCGCGGTTGCACCACCGTTTCTTCCTGCTGCGCCAGGTGCCACTCGCCCTCAATATGTTTCAGCGTAAGCTGTTGCCTGGCGCTCACGCCTTTTTCATTACACCAGAATGCAATATCGTAGAGATAGCTACCCACCTGGTCACGAACACTTGCCAGACCGAACAGGGAGCGATATTCGCTCATTAACAGTGAGAACAGCTTGTCATTATTACTGCCGGGATTGACTATCAATAGCGTGCAATTTTGAAATTTTGCCCATTTATTGATTTTTTCCAGCCACGGCAGCAATTTTTCAGCAGGGAAATTTTGCAGAATGTTATTTGCACATTTCAGGATCACTAAATAGTGATCGGGATCAATCGTGCACTGAACATCGCGGGACAAAAAGTATAGACTATCGGCTTCCGATGTCATGGAAAATAATCGCACCGTCTGGGGGCCGCGGTTACTTTCAAGCGTGATAATTTTCTTCGGGTCTTCGCCCATGCTAATGACGGCTACGCGGGAATCCTTATCCTGAGCAGCAATTGTCTGGTTTACCAGACTGATAGCATCTTCATTACGGTCCGTATTAATCCACCAGACTCCTCCGACTGGCATGTGGCTCAATTCGTCCCATAATGACTGGATGCCAATAGAAAATATGGAGTCCACGGTGTCCCTCTTTTCGTCTAATTTATCTGTATCTCAGTTTACTAGCGAAAGCGTAGAAATAAACCTAACATTGAAATTAAAGAACATCAGATTTAGCATGTAAATGAAATTTCATAGGGCAGGATGCCTCGCTACTTCTGATCGAGCGATTCTACGCAAAGGGATGGAAAAAAAATGGATCATAATGAACCCGGTACCCCAGTCGATTCGACTCTGGGTTACACATTCCAAAACGATTTTCTGGCGCTGACGCAGGCCTTTTCTTTACCTGAAATAGATTACACCGATATTTCCCAGCGGGAACAGTTGGCTGCGGCTATTAAACGTTGGCCGTTATTAGCTGAATTAGCCCATCAACAATAAGGGAGCCATTGATGGCCATACTCGGATTACAGGGTGTCCGTGGCGGTGTGGGTACCACATCTGTTACCGCGGCGCTGGCGTGGTCATTACAGCTTTTAGGTGAATCGGTGCTGGTTATTGACGCCTGCGCCGATAATTTGCTGCGTATGTCGTTTAACGTCGACTTTACCCGCGAAGAGGGCTGGGCCCGCGCGCTACTGGATGACAAAGACTGGCGGGACGCAGGTATGCGCTACACCTCCCAGCTTGATTTGCTGCCGTTTGGTCAACTGTCCACCTCGGAACGCGAGAATGAAGCCGCGTATCAGCGCCTGTTTTCGCAGTTCACGCTTGCGCTGCAGAGCCTGAAAGAAAAGGGGCACTACCAGTGGATCCTGCTGGATCTGCCGCACGGCGCCGGCACGCTGACCCGACAGCTTATCGCGCAGTGCGATCAGGTATTCTCGATCGTCAACGTTGATGCGAATTGCCATATCCGTCTGCATCAGCAGGGGCTACCGCAAAATGGCCACATCCTGATTAACGATTTGCGCATTGGCAGCCAGATCCAGGACGATCTGTATCAGGTCTGGCTGCAAAGCCAGCGCCGTCTGCTTCCCATTGTCATCCATCGTGATGAGGGAATGGCGGAATGTCTTGCGTCTAAGCAACCGCTCGGCGAATACCGCAGCGATTCACTGGCGGCAGAAGAGATTCTGACGCTGGCTAACTGGTGTCTGCTGAACTTCGCCAACAGGGCGGAGCCTGCAGGGAGTTCTGTATGAGTCGTCTCGCCAGCTGGTTACTCATCCCACCGGTCAGTTCGCGTTTGAGCGAACATTACCGGCATTTCCGCCGGCATGGTGCTTCGGCATTTAGCGCCGCGCTCGGCTGTTTCTGGATGATTCTGGCCTGGATGTTCATTCCACTTGAACACCCGCGCTGGCAGCGCATACGTGCACGACACAGTGAATTATATCCGCACATTAATCCCGATCGGCCGCGGCCTTTGGATCCGGCGCGTTATCTTATTCAGGCCATCTGGCTGGTGGCCACTTCCTCCCGTTCGGAGAAAAAAACGCCGCACTGGCGCAGCTTCTCCCGCGTGCAACAGTTACGTGAACGCTACCATCAGTGGCTGGACAGACTGCCCAACAGCGTGAGCGATAAGACCAGCCATCTGGATAACCATAAAGAACTCGGACATCTCCACCCGGGCTTGCGGCGTTTTATTCTCGGCATCATCGTCGTGTTTTCGCTCATACTGGCGCTGGTCTGTATTACGCAACCCTTTAACCCTCTGGCGCAGTTCACCTTCCTGATCCTGCTGTGGGGCGTGGCGCTGCTGGTCCGCCGTATTCCGGGCCGCTTCTCGGCGCTGATGCTGATTGTGCTGTCGTTGACCGTCTCCTGTCGCTACATCTGGTGGCGTTATACCTCAACCCTGAACTGGGACGACCCGGTCAGTCTGGTGTGCGGCCTGGTGCTGCTGTTTGCAGAAACCTACGCCTGGATTGTGCTGGTGCTGGGCTACTTCCAGGTGATTTGGCCGCTCAACCGCCAGCCGGTGCCGCTGCCAAAAGACACCACGCAGTGGCCGACCGTCGATCTCTTCGTACCGACCTACAACGAAGACCTGAGCGTGGTAAAGAACACCATCTATGCCGCGCTGGGCATCGACTGGCCGAAGGATAAGCTTAAAGTCTGGGTCCTGGATGACGGCAACCGTCCGGCGTTTCGCCAGTTCGCAGAGGAAGTTGGCGTCGAGTACATCGCTCGTCCGACTCACGAGCATGCTAAAGCCGGGAACATCAACAACGCGCTGAAGTATGCCACTGGGGAATTTGTCTCGATCTTTGACTGTGACCACGTGCCGACGCGCTCCTTCCTGCAGATGACCATGGGCTGGTTCCTGAAAGAGAAAGAGCTGGCGATGATGCAGACGCCGCACCATTTCTTCTCACCGGATCCGTTCGAACGTAACCTTGGTCGTTTCCGTAAAACCCCGAACGAAGGCACGCTGTTCTATGGCCTGGTGCAGGACGGTAACGACATGTGGGATGCCACCTTCTTCTGCGGCTCCTGTGCGGTTATCCGCCGTAAACCGCTGGATGAAATTGGCGGTATTGCGGTCGAAACGGTCACGGAAGATGCTCACACCTCTCTGCGCCTGCACCGCCGTGGCTATACCTCCGCCTATATGCGTATTCCACAGGCAGCCGGTCTGGCAACGGAGTCACTGTCGGCGCACATTGGTCAGCGTATTCGCTGGGCTCGCGGCATGGTGCAGATTTTCCGTCTCGATAATCCACTGATAGGGAAAGGGCTCAAGCTGGCGCAACGTCTTTGCTACGTCAACGCCATGTTCCACTTCTTATCCGGTATCCCGCGGCTGATCTTCCTGACCGCGCCGCTGGCGTTCCTGCTCCTTCACGCCTATATCATTTACGCCCCCGCGCTGATGATTGCGCTGTTTGTTCTGCCGCACATGATCCACGCGAGCCTGACGAACTCGAAGATTCAGGGTAAATACCGCCATTCCTTCTGGAGTGAAATCTACGAAACGGTGCTGGCCTGGTACATCGCGCCGCCGACAATGGTGGCGCTGATTAACCCGCACAAAGGTAAATTCAACGTCACCGCGAAGGGCGGTCTGGTGGAAGAAGAGTATGTCGACTGGGTGATCTCCCGTCCGTATATCTTCCTTGTGCTGCTGAATATTGTTGGCGTCATCGCGGGTATCTGGCGTTACTTCTACGGCCCTGAAAACGAGATCCTGACGGTATTCGTGAGTATGGCCTGGGTCTTCTACAACCTGATTATCCTCGGTGGCGCGGTGGCGGTATCGGTGGAGAGCAAACAGGTTCGTCGCGCGCATCGTGTGGAAATCTGCATGCCTGCGGCGATTGCCCGTGAAGATGGACATCTCTTCTCCTGTACCGTGCACGACTTCTCTGACGGTGGTCTGGGGATCAAAATCAACGGTCAGGCGAAGGTGCTGGAAGGGCAGAAAGTGAACCTGCTGCTTAAGCGCGGTCAGCAGGAGTACGTATTCCCGACGCAGGTCGTTCGTGTGACGGGCAATGAAGTCGGTCTGCAACTGATGCCGTTGACCAAAAAGCAACATATCGATTTTGTGCAGTGTACGTTTGCTCGCGCGGACACGTGGGCTCTCTGGCAGGACAGCTTCCCGGAAGATAAACCTCTGGAAAGCCTGCTGGATATTCTGAAGCTGGGGTTCCGAGGCTATCGTCACCTTGCAGAATTTGCCCCGTCGTCGGTGAAATTAATTTTCCGGTCACTTACTTCGCTGGTTTCCTGGGTCGTGTCGTTCATTCCTCGTCGTCCTGAGCGGGATGAGGCGAAGCAGGCGGACCCGGTTATGGCTCAACAATGATGATAACGCGATGAAAACAAAACTTTCCTGGTTATGTGCAGTGGCAATGGGGATGAATGCCCTCCCCGCAACAATGGCTAACGCAGCACCTGGTAACGCAGCGGCAACGCCTGCGCCAACGGTACCTGTCGTCGCGCAAGCAACCGATCCGGTTGTCACTGCGGCACCTGGTCAAACAGAAAACATCATGCCGAACCAGCCAACGGAGGGGAACACCCTGCCGGCAGACAGCCAGGTCATCGGGCAGGTGATGCCGGGCGTCCGGGGTGCGAATGCGCCAGTCGTCGCGGACAACGCGCCGTCGCGGGACGTGAAGCTGACCTTCGCGCAAATTGCGCCGCCTCCGGGCAGTATGGTGCTGCGTGGCATCAACCCTAACGGCGGCATAGAATTTGGCATGCGCAGCGATGAGGTCGTCTCTAATGCGGTGTTGAACCTTGAATACACCCCGTCGCCGTCTCTGCTGCCGACACAGTCTCAGCTGAAGGTCTACCTGAATGACGAGTTGATGGACGTACTGCCGGTCACGAAAGAGCAGCTCGGTAAGAAAACCCAGGCGCAGGTGCCGATCAACCCGCTGTTCATTACTGACTTTAACCGTATCCGTCTGGAGTTTGTCGGTCACTACCGTGATGTCTGCGAAAACCCTGCCAGCAACACGCTGTGGATGGACGTCGGGCGTAACTCCTCGCTGCAGATGACCTACCAGTCGCTGGCGCTGAAAAACGATCTGTCGGCCTTCCCGGTTCCGTTCTTTGATCCACGTGATAACCGTCCGCTCACCCTGCCAATGGTGTTTGCGTCGTCCCCGGACGTGACCGAGCAGCTGGCGGCCACCATCGTGGCGTCCTGGTTTGGTTCACGTGCCGGCTGGCGTGGTCAGAGCTTCCCGGCGATGTACGACAAACTGCCGGACAGAAATGCCATTGTGTTTGCAACCAACGCCAAACGCCCGGCCTTCCTGCGCGATCATCCGGACGTCAAAGCGCCGACTGTGGAAATGGTAAGCCACCCGGAAAATCCGTACGTGAAGCTGCTGGTGGTCTTTGGTCGTGACGATAAAGATCTGGTGCAGGCAGCAAAAGCGATTGCCCAGGGCAATGTTCTTTTCCGTGGCAACAGCGTTGTGGTTGATGAGGTCAAACCGCTGCTGGCCCGTAAACCTTACGATGCGCCAAACTGGGTGCGTACCGATCGTGCGGTAACGTTTGGCGAACTGAAAACCTATGAAGAACAGCTGCAGGCGACGGGGCTTGAGCCCGCGCCGATTAGCCTGTCAATGAATCTACCGCCGGATCTGTACCTGCTGCGTACCAACGGCATTGATATTAATCTGAACTACCGTTATACCGCGCCAGCGACCAAAGACAGCTCGCGCATGGATATCAGCCTGAACAACCAGTTCCTGCAATCGTTCAGCCTGCAAAGCACGCAGGATACTAACCGACTGATGCTTCGCCTGCCGGTGTTGCAGGGTCTGCTGGACGGTAAAACGGATGTCTCTATCCCGGCACTGAAGCTTGGCGCGATAAACCAGCTGCGCTTTGACTTCCAGTACATGAACCCGATGCCTGGCGGTTCGGCGGAGAACTGCATCACCTTCCAGCCGGTTCAGAACCACGTCGTGATTGGTGATGAGTCGACCATCGACTTCTCGAAGTACTATCACTTCCTGGCGATGCCGGATCTGCGTGCCTTTGCCAATGCGGGCTTCCCGTTCAGCCGCATGGCCGACCTCTCTGAGTCCATTGTAGTGATGCCAAAAGCGCCAAACGAAGGGCAGGTGACAACCCTGCTGGACACCATGGCGACCGTTGGGGGGCAGACAGGATTGCCGGCAATTAACGTCACGTTGACGGACGATGGCAGCCAGATTCAGAACAAAGATGCTGATATCCTGGTGATCGGGAGCATCCCGGACAAGCTGAAGGATGACAAACGTATCGATCTGCTGGTGAAAGCGGCTCAGTCCTGGGTTAACACGCCGCTGCGCCAGACCGAGTTCCCGAGTATTATGCCGGATGTGAACGATCGTCAGGCTAGCGCACAGACGACCGTAACGTCTCAGGGGGCAATGGCCGCGGTAGTGGGCTTCCAGTCCCCTTACAACGAACAGCGCAGCGTGGTGGCTCTGCTTGCGGACAGCCCGCGCGGGTATGAACTGCTTAATACGGCCATGAACGACAGCGGTAAACGTGCCGCGATGTTTGGCTCTGTGTCGGTGATCCGTGAGTCCGGCGTCAATAGCCTGCGCGTGGGCGATGTGTACTATGTGGGCCATCTGCCGTGGTTCGAACGCCTGTGGTATGCGATGTCTAACCATCCGGTTCTGCTCGCCATCCTGGCTGCGGTCAGTGTGGTATTGCTGGCATGGGTACTGTGGCGTCTGCTGCGAATCATCAGCCGTCGTCGTCTGAACCCGGATGAGTAAGATGTGATGAAAGCCTTTCGCTGGTGTGCATTAGCAGCGTTGATGCTGGCGGCGCTCCCTCTTCGCGCCGCCTGTACCTGGCCTGCCTGGGAGCAGTTTAAAAAGGATTACATCAGTGAGGGCGGGCGTGTTATTGATCCCAGTGACACGCGCAAAATTACGACCTCGGAAGGGCAAAGCTACGCCTTGTTCTTTGCCCTGGCGGCGAACGATCGCAACGCGTTTGATCAACTGCTGACGTGGACGCGCGATAATCTTGCCAGCGGTAATCTCAACGACCATCTTCCTGCCTGGCTATGGGGTCAGAAAGATAAAGAAAAGTGGGCGGTGATTGATACTAACTCCGCCTCCGATGCCGATGTTTGGATCGCCTGGTCACTGCTCGAAGCGGGTCGGTTATGGAAACATCCGGACTATACCCGCACGGGTAAGGCACTGCTGAAACGCATTGCCAGCGAGGAAGTGGTGAAAGTGCCGGGGCTCGGCGTAATGCTGCTTCCTGGTAAAGTTGGTTTTGCCGATGAAAACGTCTGGCGCTTTAACCCCAGTTATCTTCCTCCGCAGTTAGCGAGTTATTTCACGCGTTTTGGTACCCCGTGGACCCAGCTTCGTGAAACCAATCTGCGCCTGCTGCTGGAGAGCGCGCCGAAAGGTTTTTCGCCGGACTGGGTGCAGTATCAGAAAAACAGAGGCTGGCGGTTACAGCAGGATAAGTCGCTGGTGGGTGGCTACGACGCCATCCGCGTTTATCTCTGGGTGGGAATGATGAGTGATAAGGATCCTCAGAAAGCCCGGCTGCTGACGCGCTTCAAGCCGATGGCGGCAAAGACAATGAAACGGGGTGTGCCGCCGGAGAAAGTGGATGTGGCGACGGGTAAACGCACCGGGAATGGCCCGGTCGGGTTTTCTGCCGTCATGCTGCCGTTTTTACAACAGCGTGATGCCCAGGCGGTTCAGCGCCAGCGCGTTGCAGACCATTTTCCCGATAACAATGCCTATTACAGCTACGTACTGACTCTCTTTGGTCAAGGATGGGATCAGCATCGTTTTCGCTTCACCGCTAAAGGTGAATTAATACCGGATTGGGGCCAGGAATGCGCAAGTTCACAGTAAATCTACTCACTTTATCGCTTGGCCTGGCGCTTATGCCGTGGGCCCAGGCCGCCAACTCTCCGCAGCAGAAACAGTTGCTGGAGCAGGTTCGTCTGGGTGAATCGACACAGCGTGAGGATTTGGTTCGTCAGTCGCTCTATCGCCTTGAGCTGATTGACCCGAACAACCCTGACGTGATTGCCGCACGCTTTCGCTATCTGCTGCGTCAGGGCGATAACGCCGGCGCGCAAAAAGAGCTGGATCGTCTGAAAGGGATCGCACCGGGCTCGAGTGCGTACCAGTCCTCGCGCAACACGATGTTGCTTTCCACCCCGGATGGTCGCCAGCAGCTTCAGCAGGCGCGATTGCTCGCCACAACGGGACACACGCAGGAAGCCATTGCCGCCTATGACAAGCTGTTTGACGGCAACCCGCCGGGTGGCGACGTGGCGACGGAATACTGGAACGTCGTGGCGAAAGATCCTGCCCGCCGCAGTGCGGCTATCAACCAGCTCAAGAAAATAAATACCAGCAGCCCAGGAAATACACAGCTGCAGGCGACGCTGTCCCAACTTCTGTTCCAGAGCGGACGACGTGATGAAGGCTTTGCGGTGTTGCAGGAGATGGCCAAATCTACCAGTGGCCGCAATCAGGCGTCTGATATGTGGTATGACCAAATTAAAGGCCAGCCTGCCAGCAACGCCAGCGTCAGCGCGCTGCAAAAATACCTGAGCGTATTCAGCGACGGTGATAGCGTTGCGGCGGCGCGTGCCCAGCTTGAAGCGCAGCAAAAACAGCTCGCTGACCCGGCGTTCCGCGCGAAAGCGGAAGGGCTGGCGGCGGTGGATGCCGGTCAGGGCAATAAGGCGGTGGCGGAGTTGCAAAAAGCCGTCAGCGCCAACCATACCGACAGTGAAGCGGTGGGTGCCCTTGGACAGGCTTATTCCCAGAAAGGCGACCGTGCCCGCGCGGTGGCACAGTTTGAAAAGGCGATTGCCCTCGATCCGCAGAGCGATAACCGGGGAAAATGGGACAGTTTGCTGAAGGTTAACCGTTACTGGCTGCTGATCCAGCAGGGCGATGCGGCGCTGAAGGCGAATAACCCTGCTCAGGCGGAGCGTTACTACCAGCAGGCACGCAATATCGATAATACCGACAGCTATGCCGTGCTGGGGCTGGGAGATGCCGCCGCGGCACGTAAAGATAACGACGCGGCGGAACGTTATTATCGCCAGGCGTTGCGTATGGACAGCGGTAACAGCAATGCGGTCCGCGGCCTGGCCAATATTTATCGCGCGCAGTCGCCGGAGAAAGCCTCGCAGTTTATCCAGTCTCTCTCCGCCAGCCAGCGCCGCAGCATTGATGATATTGAACGTAGCCTGACTAACGAGCAGCTGTCCGCCCAGGCAGAACAGCTGGAGAATCAGGGTAAATACGCGCAGGCAGCAGATATTCAGCGTCGTCGTCTGGCGCTCTCTCCGGGCGACGTGTGGATAACGTACCGCCTCTCGCGCGATCTCTACAGCGCAGGCCAGCGCAGCCAGGCGGATACCCTGATGCGTCAGCTTGCCAGCCAGAAACCGGCCGATCCGGATCAGGTTTATGCCAACGGGCTGTATCTTTCCGGAAACGATCAGGACCGGGCCGCGCTGGCGCATCTGGACACGCTGCCGCGCAGCCAGTGGAACGGCAATATTCAGGAGCTTGCCGACCGCCTGCAAAGCAATCAGGTGCTGGAAACCGCCAACCGTCTGCGTGACAGCGGCAAAGAGCAGGAGGCGGAGAATCTCCTTCGCCAGCAGCCGACCTCTACCCGTATTGACCTCACGCTGGCGGACTGGGCGCAGCAGCGTGGCGATCTCGACGCGGCGAAAACGGCCTACAGCACTGTGCTGCAGCGCGAGCCGCAGAACGAAGACGCGATCCTCGGCCTGACCGAAATCTACAGTGCGCAAGGCGACAAAGACGCTGCGCGCGCGGAGCTGGCGAAACTGCCCGCCGCGCAAAACGGCCAGCCGTTGTCGCTCAATATGCAGCGCCGGATCGCGATGGCGCAGGCAGGCCTGGGCGATTCCGCCGCCGCAGAGCAGACCTTCAACAAAATTATTCCGCAGGCTAAATCGCAGCCCGCCTCCATGGAAAACGCGCTGGTGCTGCGTGATGCCGCGCGTTTCCAGGCACAAAATGGCCAGCCCCAGCAGGCGCTGGAAACCTATAAAGATGCGATGGTGTCGACTGGCATTACGACGACGCGGCCGGCTGACAACGACAGTTTTACCCGCTTGACGCGTAACGATGAAAAAGATGACTGGCTGAAGCGCGGCGTACGTAGCGACGCCGGTGACTTGTACCGTCAGCAGGATGTTAACGTCACGCTGCAGCATGATTACTGGGGCTCCAGCGGTACGGGCGGGTATTCCGATCTGAAAGCACATACCACCATGCTGCAGGTTGATGCGCCGCTCTCTGATGGACGGATGTTCTTCCGCAGCGATCTGGTCAATATGGATGCCGGTTCGTTTGCGACGAAAGACGGGAAGTACGATCCGAACTGGGGTACCTGTTCTGCGACGCCGTGTAGCGGCAATACCCATCAGTCAGACAATGGCGCGAGCGTTGCCGTCGGCTGGCAGAACAAAACCTGGGCAATGGACATTGGTACCACCCCAATGGGCTTTGACGTCGTCGACGTAGTAGGTGGCGTCAGCTACAGCAGCGATCTGGGGCCTATCGGCTATACCGTTAACGCCCATCGCCGGCCAATCTCCAGCTCTCTGCTGGCCTTCGCCGGGCAAAAAGATACCAATACCGGCACCACGTGGGGCGGTGTTCGCGCCACCGGCGGCGGCGTAAGCATGAGCTATGACAAAGGGGAAGCGCACGGCGTCTGGTCAAGCCTGAATGCGGAAACGCTGACGGGTAAAAATGTGGAGGATAACTGGCGCGTCCGCTGGATGACGGGTTACTACTACAAGCTCATTAATAAAAATAATGAGCGCCTGACGGTCGGCGTCTCCAATATGCTCTGGCACTACGACAAGGACCTGAGCGGTTATACCCTGGGTCAGGGCGGTTATTACAGCCCGCAGGAATATGTCTCCTTTGCACTACCGGTGACCTGGCGTAAACGCACGGAGAACTGGTCCTGGGAGCTGGGTGGCTCGGTGTCCTGGTCCCATTCAAAAACCAAAGACGGGATGCGTTATCCTATCCAGAGTCTGATCCCGGATAACCAGGTCGATGCCAATGGCGACCCGATGTATTCCGATAAACACGATCCCGAAACGGGCAGCTCGTCCTCAGGCACCGGTTACACCGCGCGGGCCATTATCGAGCGCCGGGTAACATCCAACTGGTTTGTCGGCGTGGGCGTGGATATCCAGCAAGCGAAAGACTATACCCCAAGCCATGCGCTGTTATATGTACGCTACTCTGCTGCAGGCTGGCAGGGCGATATGGACTTACCGCCGCAGCCGCTCATCCCTTACGCGGACTGGTAATCGGATTTTCCTTAATCCATTTGTAAGTCTCTCTTAATAGCGCAGCAATCGGGTATACTCAGGCGCGCCAGGTTTACACCCTGGTGCGCCCTGCGCTTCGAGTTTTGTGGAGAGTCATTTTGCGTGTCAGCCGTTCTTTAACGATCAAACAGATGGCGATGGTGTCTGCCGTCACCATGCTGTTTGTACTGCTCTTCTGCGTAATTTTGCTGTTTCATTCCGTACAGCAGAATCGCTATAACACGGCTTCGCAGTTAGAAAGTATCGCCCGCTCGGTGCGCGGCCCGCTTTCAGCCTCTATCCTGAAAGGGGATATTCCCGAAGCGGAAACCATTTTAAAACGTATTCAGCCAGCCGGTATTGTCAGCCGGGCGGACGTCGTGTTGCCCAACCAGTTTCAGGCGCTGCGGATGAGCTTTATCCCGGAGCGTCCCGTCCCGATGATGGTGATGCGCCTGTTCGAACTGCCGGTACAAATTTCGCTTCCCGTCTATTCGCTCGAACGCCCTGCGAATCCACAGCCGCTGGCCTACCTGGTGTTACAGGCGGACTCCTACCGCATGTATAAATTCGTCATGAGTTGGGTGGTTACGTTAGTGACCACTTGCTTACTTATGACGCTTATTCTCAGCGTGGCGCTGACCTGGTGCATTAACCGGCTGATTGTCCACCCGCTGCGCCATATTGCCCGGGAGCTGAACACGCTCTCTCCACAGGACCAGATGGGCCATCAGCTTAAGGTGCCGCGTCTTCATCATGATGACGAGATCGGTATGCTGGTGCGCAGCTACAACCTCAACCAGAAGCGCATCCAGCGCCAGCAGGATGAGTTAAACAGCAGCGCCACACGCTTTCCGGTGTCGGAGCTTCCCAATAAAGCCTTCCTGATGGCGATGCTTGAGCAGACCGTTGCCCGCCAGCAAACCACGGCGCTGATGGCGATCGCCTGTGAAACCTTGCAGGACACGGCGGGTGTACTCAAGGAGAGCCAGCGCGAAATGCTGCTGCTGACCCTGGTGGAAAAAGTGAAGTCTGTCCTTGCCCCACGCATGGTGTTGACCCAGGTCAGCGGTTACGACCTGGTGGTGATCGCCAACGGCGTGAAAGAGCCATGGCATGCGATCACATTAGGTCAGCAAGTACTCACTGTCATTAATGAGCGGCTGCCCATTCAGGGTATCCAGCTTCGTCCAAGCGCCAGTATCGGTATCGCGATGTACTATGGCGATTTAACGGCGGAACAGCTTTATCGTCGCGCGTTCTCGGCGGCGTTCACCGCCCGGCGCAAAGGAAAAAATCAAATTCAGTTCTTCGAACCGGAAGAGATGGAAAAGGCGCAGCAGCGCCTGACGGAAGAGAGCGACATCCTGACCGCGCTGGATAACCACCAGTTTGCCCTCTGGCTACAGCCGCAGGTGAATTTGCTGACGGGAGAAGTGAAAAGCGCCGAGGCGCTGCTGCGCGTGCAGCTGCCGGATGGTTCATGGGAGCTGCCGGAGGGGCTGATTGAGCGCATTGAGTCCTGCGGCCTGATGGTCACTGTCGGCTATTGGATACTGGAAGAGTCCTGCCGTCAGCTTGCCGCCTGGCAGGAGCGTGGCGTGACGCTGCCGCTGTCGGTCAATTTGTCTGCCCTGCAGCTCATGCACCCGACCATGGTTTCAGAGATGCTGGAGCTGATCCACCGTTACCGGATCAAGCCTGATACGTTGACCCTGGAAGTGACAGAGAGCCGACGCATTGACGACCCCAATGAGGCAGTCGCGATTCTGAAGCCGCTGCGTAACGCCGGCATTCGCATTGCGCTGGACGATTTTGGCATGGGATACGCCGGGCTGCGCCAGCTCCAGCACATGAAAACCCTGCCGGTGGATGTATTAAAAATTGATAAAGCGTTTGTCGACGGCCTGCCGGGTGACAGCAGCATGGTGCAGGCGATTATCCAGATGGCGCGCAGTCTCAATCTGCATCTTATTGCCGAGGGGATTGAAACCGAAGCGCAACGCAGCTGGCTGGCAGAGGCGGGCGTGGAGAGCGGGCAGGGCTTCCTTTTTGCGCCTGCTGTACCTTCGGATGTCTTTGAAGAACGATACCTTTCTGGCAGTGAGAATCACGCAAACGTGTAATTTTGTTGCTGGCTTGTGCGAGCCAGCTCAAAGTTCTTAACATTTGTGTTTCAAATTTGAACTGAGTTTATTTCTGTCCTGTTATGTGGGTGTTATTTTAAAGCCGCAGGTTAACCATAACCTTACAAAGCCTGTGGTTTTTCTTCCCAAGGACACCTTATGAAAACCTCACTCTTCAAAAGTCTTTACTTCCAGGTCCTGACAGCCATCGCCATCGGTATTCTGCTGGGTCACTATTACCCCGAACTGGGCGCGCAAATGAAACCGCTTGGCGACGCGTTCGTTAAGCTCATCAAAATGGTCATCGCCCCGGTGATCTTCTGTACGGTAGTGACGGGCATCGCTGGCATGGAAAGCATGAAGGCGGTAGGTCGTACCGGTGCAGTGGCGCTTCTCTATTTTGAAGTGGTCAGTACCCTTGCGCTGATTATCGGTCTGATCATCGTCAACGTGGTGCAGCCAGGCGCGGGTATGAACGTTGACCCGTCGACGCTGGATGCCAAAGCGGTCGCGGTTTATGCCGAGCAGGCGAAGGATCAGGGCGTGGTAGCCTTCCTGCTGGACATAATACCTGGTAGCGTCATTGGCGCGTTCGCCAGCGGTAACATCCTGCAGGTGCTGCTGTTCGCCGTGATGTTTGGTTTTGCCCTGCACCGTCTGGGCAGCAAAGGCCAGCTTATCTTTAATGTGATCGAAAGCTTCTCGCAGGTGATCTTCGGCATCATCAATATGGTCATGCGCCTGGCGCCGATCGGTGCCTTCGGTGCGATGGCCTTCACCATCGGTAAGTATGGCGTCGGTACGCTGGTGCAGCTGGGTCAGCTGATTATCTGCTTCTATATCACCTGTATCCTCTTCGTGGTTGTGGTTCTGGGCTCCATTGCCCGCGCGACAGGCTTCAACATCTTCAAATTTATCCGTTACATTCGCGAAGAGCTGCTGATTGTGCTGGGGACGTCCTCTTCAGAATCGGCTCTGCCGCGCATGCTCGATAAGATGGAAAAGCTGGGATGCCGTAAATCGGTGGTCGGGCTGGTGATCCCGACGGGTTACTCTTTTAACCTTGATGGTACCTCGATCTACCTGACGATGGCGGCCGTGTTCATCGCGCAGGCGACCAACAGCCATATGGACATTTTCCATCAGATTACCCTGCTGGTGGTGCTCCTGCTCTCCTCTAAAGGCGCGGCAGGCGTGACGGGCAGCGGCTTTATCGTGCTGGCTGCCACCATCTCAGCAGTGGGTCACCTGCCGGTGGCGGGTCTGGCGCTGATTCTGGGTATTGACCGCTTCATGTCTGAGGCGCGTGCGTTAACCAACCTGGTGGGTAACGGCGTGGCAACGGTTGTGGTGGCGAAATGGGTGAAAGAGCTGGATCACAAAAAGCTCGACGATACTCTGAATAACCGTTCAACTGACAGCAAAAATCCTGGCTTATCCTCTTAATCTTGTCACAAATGCCCGTATTCCCTTGTCGGGATGCGGGCTCCTGCGCATAATAACTGTTCGTACCTGTCATAATTCGACAAGATTTTTTTTGGGTATATTTCACTTCTGACCGTGACGTTTTGCCGAACGCGCGGTCTAATCGACGTGTTTTCATCGTCATCTTTAAGAGTGAAGCGCGTCGCGAGACACTCTTTTTTAACCAGGAATGTTGATCAGGGGTTCACATGCAGGGCACAAAAATTCGACTCTTAACCGGCGGTTTGCTGATGATGGCAGCAGCCAGTTATGTGCAGGCAGATGCGCTCCAGCCAGACCCGGCCTGGCAACAAGGGACATTAGCGAACGGTTTTCAGTGGCAGGTGTTAGCCACTCCGCAACGTCCCAGTGACCGTATTGAAATCCGTCTGTCTGTTAATACCGGCTCCCTCACGGAAAGCACCCAGCAAACCGGTTTCAGCCACTTTATTCCCCGGCTGGCGCTCACTCAGAGCGGCAGCCTGCAAGCGGTTCAGGTGCGTTCGCTTTGGCAACAGGCCATCGATCCGAAACGCCCACTTCCACCTGCTGTTGTCTCATATGACTACACCATGTTTAACCTGAGCCTGCCTAATAACCGTAACGATCTGCTTAAAGAAGCGCTGACGTATCTCTCCGATGCCTCTGGCAATCTGGCGATTACACCGGACACCGTCAACTATGCGTTGAGCAACAGTGACATGGTGGCGACCTGGCCTGGGGATACCAAAGAGGGCTGGTGGCGTTACCGCCTGAAAGGCTCGACGTTACTGGGACACGATCCTGCCGAACCGCTGAAACAGCCCGTGGACGCCGAACAGGTAAAATCGTTCTACCAGAAATGGTACACCCCGGACGCGATGACGCTGATCGTGGTGGGTAACGTGGACAGCCGCGCGGTGGTTGAGCAGATCAACAAAGCGTTTGGTGATCTCAAAGGCAAGCGTGAATCGCCAGCCCCTGTCCCGACGCTCTCCCCACTGCGTGCTGAGCCTGTCAGCATTATGACGGACACCGTGCGTCAGGACCGACTCTCTGTGATGTGGGATAACGCCTGGCAGCCAATCCGTGAGTCCGCGGCGATGTTGCGCTACTGGCGTGCCGATCTGGCGCGTGAAGCGCTGTTCTGGCATGTTCAGCAGACGCTCAGTAAAAACAACGTGAAGAATATCGGTCTTGGCTTTGACTGCCGCGTGCTGTTCCAGCGTGCGCAATGCGCCATTAACGTTGAATCGCCTGGCGATAAGCTGAATGCGAATTTGGGTGTGGTCGCGAAAGAGCTGGCAAAAGTGCGTAAAGAAGGGCTTTCCGAAGAGGAATTCAACGCGCTTGTGGCTCAGAAAAAACTCGAGCTGCAGAAGCTGTTTGCGACCTACGCTCGCGCCGATACCGACATTCTGATCAGCCAGCGTATTCGCTCCCTGCAGAATCAGGTAGTGGACATTGCGCCGGAGCAGTACCAGAAGCTTCGTCAGGACTTCCTGAACGGTCTGACCGTCGACATGCTCAATCAGGACCTCCGTCAGCAGCTGTCGCAGGAGATGGCTTTAATCCTCCTGCAACCGAAGGGCGAGCCGGAATATGACATGAAGGAACTTCAGACAACCTGGGATTCCATTATGGCTACCGCGTCGCAGCCGGCGCAGGCCGCCACGGCTGATGATTTACACCCGGACGCGACGGATATTCCGCAGGGGCAGTAGTGAATGAAAATTCCCTCTCCCGGTGGGAGAGGGTTAGGGTGCGGGCATTAGCCCGCACCCTACTTAAGCAGGCATCGCTTCACGCGGAATAATCGCCCCGCGATACTGAATAACGGTGCTGGCCGTCAGGTGCCCACGCTGTGCCGCCGCTTCCGGGGTGCCGCCCGTCAGACGAACCGCCAGATAGCCCGCGCTGAATGAATCACCCGCCGCCGTGGTATCAATCACTTTCTCTTTGGCAAGCTTCACCGCCGGAACGTCAACCACCGTTTCACCTGCCACCGCGACCAGGCATGAATCCGCACCGCGCTTAATCACCACTTCGCTTACGCCAGCCGCCTGCGTGCGTGCAATCACCTCATCAACCGGCTTCTCACCCCACAGGGCGTCTTCGTCGTCGAGCGTCAGGAAGGCGATGTCAGTGCATTGCAGCATCTGCTGATAGACCTGCTGCGTCTCTTCGCGGCTGGCCCACAGGCGCGGACGGTAGTTGTTATCAAAAATAACCTTCCCGCCGTTTGCACGGCATTCGCGCAGCAGCGAGAGCAGCTTTTCACGGCTGGTGGGGCTCAGGATCGCCAGGCTGATCCCGCTCAGATAAAGATAGTCAAATGTCGCCAGCGCTTCGCAGATGGCAGCGGCCGCGTCGCTCTCCAGCCAGAATTTGGCTGCGGCTTCGTTACGCCAGTAATAAAACGTACGCTCGCCGGTGCTGTCGGTTTCGATGTAGTAAAGCCCCGGGAGGCGGTTTTCCATACGCTGGATCAGCGACGTTTCAACATGTTCACTCTGCCAGTCCTCCAGCATTTGCTGGCTGAAGCTGTCCGTGCCGAGGGCGGTAACGTAGTTCACGGTGAGCGCCTCAGGCGTAACCTGACGGGCAATATAAACGGATGTGTTTAACGTATCGCCACCAAATCCGCGGCTAACTTCCGCGCCTTTTTGTGACAGCTCAATCATGCATTCGCCAATCACGGCAATTTTTTTGGACATAGTCGTGAACCTGAACAGAAGAATTATCAGCAGTGTGCGCTGAGTGAATTTACCGGTCAACTATATTAAAACAACGTTCCATTATTTTATTTGAGCCAGCGCGTATTCCTGCCCATTTCTGTCATCTTAATTTCATTTTCCCGGTGAATTGAACATAAAGTTCTCAATTGTCGCGCCGATAATCCTGTGACGAGTCCAGAAAGGCCATCCCAACAACAGGACATCTGAAATGAAGTCAGAGCAGGTTATCCAGCGGCTGAGCACTACGCCTGAGGCAAGTATTGAGAACTTGCAGGAGCATCGCTACTGGCTGCAATGTGAGCGTGCGTACACCTATCAGCCGATCTATCGAACCGATGGTCGACTGATGGCCATTGAAATTTTGACCGTTGTGACGCATCCATCCAACCCTTCTCAGCGTATCGCACCGGATCGCTATTTTGCCGAAGTGGCCGTTCGCCAGCGTCTGGATGTGCTTGAAGAGCAGCTCCGTATGCTGGCGACGAAGCAGTCCTTTTTCGAACAGCACGATATCCTCGCCTCGGTCAACGTCGATGGTCCAACCCTGCTGGCGCTGCGTCAGAACGCGACCTTGCAGGAGCTGATCGCCACCCTACCGTGGATGCGCTTTGAGCTGGTGGAGCATGTCCGCCTGCCGCAGGACTCCTCGTTTGCGTCGATGTGCGAATTTGGCCCGCTGTGGCTTGATGACTTTGGCACCGGCATGGCGAACTTCTCCGCCCTGAGTGAAGTGCGTTACGACTACATTAAAGTGGCCCGCGATCTGTTCATTATGCTGCGTCAGACCCCGGAAGGGCGGAATCTCTTTACGCTGTTATTACAGTTGATGAACCGCTATTGCCAGGGCGTGATTGTTGAAGGCGTGGAGACGCTGGAAGAGTGGCGTGATGTGCAAAACTCTCCCGCCGCCGCGGCGCAAGGCTATTTCCTCTCTCGCCCGGTACCCATGGATCGCCTCGATAGCGTGATAACGACCCTCTGATAAGCCCGCTTCCCTTTGTCTGGACTATAGTTTTACAGGACAGGTCATCAGGAGAGGGGATAAAAAATGACTAAAACAACCAGGGTAATCTCCTGGACAGCAGGGATTTTCTTGTTGTTGATCGTGGTCGTCGTCATCATTATTGCGACGTTTGACTGGAACCGTCTTAAGCCGACCATCAACCAGAAAGTCTCAACCGAACTGAATCGCCCCTTCGCCATACGCGGTGATTTAGGGGTGGTGTGGGAGCGTCAGAAAGAGGAGCCCGGCTGGCGAAGCTGGATCCCCTGGCCACACGTCCATGCCGACGACATCATTCTCGGTAACCCGCCGGATATTCCCGACGTCACAATGGTTCATCTGCCGCGGGTTGAAGCCACGCTGGCCCCGCTCGCGCTCTTCACCAAAACGGTCTATCTGCCGTGGATCAAACTTCAGCAGCCCGATGCGCGCCTGATCCGCCTCTCAGAAAAAAACAACAACTGGACGTTTAACCTTGCCAGCGATAGCGAAAAAGATCCGAATGCCCAGCCTTCTTCCTGGTCATTCCGTCTCGATAATATTCTCTTCGATCGCGGGCGGATCGCCATCGACGATAAAGTCAGCAAGGCGGATGTGGAGATCCTGGTCGATCCGCTGGGCAAGCCGCTGCCGTTTAGCGAGGTCACGGGCACCAAAGCGAAAGGCGACACCGCCAACGTGGGTGACTATGTATTCGGCCTGACGGCAAAAGGGCGTTACAACGGCCAGCCACTGAGCGGAAAAGGGAAAATGGGCGGCATGCTGGCGCTCCGGAGCGAAGGCACGCCGTTCCCGGTGCAGGCGGACTTCCGTTCCGGGAACACCCGCGTGGCGTTCGTGGGGACGGTCAACGACCCGATGAACATGGGCGGCGTAGACCTGCAGCTCAAATTTGCCGGTGATTCGCTGGGCGAGCTGTATGATCTGACCGGTATACTGCTGCCGGATACCCCACCGTTCGAAACGGACGGGCATCTGGTCGCCAAAATCGACACCGAAAAATCCTCTGTTTTTGACTACCGGGATTTTAACGGCCGCATCGGCGACAGCGATATCCACGGCTCGCTGACCTACACTACCGGAAAACCGCGCCCGAAACTGGAAGGGGATGTCGAGTCCCGCCAGCTGCGGCTGGCTGACCTGGGCCCGCTGATCGGCGTTGATTCCGGTAAAGGCACGAAGTCGAAGGAGGTGAAGAAAGATCTCCAGCCGGCCGGGAAAGTGCTGCCCTATGACCGCTTTGAGACGGACAAGTGGGATGTGATGGACGCGGACGTGCGCTTCAAAGGCGGAAAAATTGAACATGGCAGTTCTCTGCCAATCAGCAATCTTTCGACGCATATCCTCCTCAAAAATGCCGACCTGCGCCTGCAGCCGCTGAAGTTTGGCATGGCGGGCGGGACGATTTCTTCGAACATTCACCTCGAAGGCGATAAGAAGCCGATGCAGGGTCGAGCCGAAATTCAGGCCCGCAGGCTCAAGCTGAAAGAACTGATGCCCAACGTGGAGCTGATGCAGAAAACCCTGGGTGAAATGAACGGCGATGCCGACATCCGCGGCGTGGGGAATTCCGTGGCGGCCCTGCTGGGAAGCAGTAATGGCAACCTCAAACTGCTGATGAACGACGGGCTGGTGAGCCGCAACCTGATGGAGATCCTGGGCCTGAACGTGGGAAACTATGTTATCGGGCAAATCTTCGGTGATGATGAGGTGCGGGTGAACTGCGCGGCGGCCAATCTGGATTTGGTCAACGGCGTGGCGCGCCCGCAGATTTTCGCCTTCGACACGGAAAATGCGGTCATTAACGTGACCGGTACCGCCAGCATGGCCTCGGAGCAGCTTGATTTGACGATTGACCCGGAAAGTAAGGGGGTTCGTATCATTACCCTGCGCTCGCCGCTTTACGTGCGTGGAACGTTCAAAAATCCGCAGGCGGGCGTGAAGCCTGGCCCGCTGATTGCGCGTGGTGCGGTGGCCGCAGCCCTTGCGACGCTGGTCACCCCAGCCGCAGCGCTGCTGGCGTTGATTTCGCCGTCAGAAGGCGAAGCGAATCAGTGTCGGAATATTTTGTCGCAGATGAAGAAATAAGGTGCGGCCTGTTATTGCCGGGTGGCGCTGCGCTTACCCGGCCTACATTTGAATCGTAGGCCGGGTAAGGCGTAGCCGCCACCCGGCATTAGCTTACAGAGCTTGATGCTTAGTCTCATGCGTCAGCAGCAGCGCAATCAGCGTCAGCGCCGCCATGGCCGCCAGATAGACGCCCACGTAGAACAGACCATAGTTCGCCTGCAGCCAGGTAGCGATATACGGCGCAACGGACGCGCCCAGAATAGAGGCAACGTTGTAGGAGAACGACGCGCCCGTGTAACGCACTTCCGTCGGGAACAGCTCCGGCAGCAGCGCACCCATCGGACCAAAGGTCAGCCCCATCAGGCTCAGGCCAATCAGCAGATAGGCCATGACCAGCGCCGGGCTACCTGATCCCAGCAGCGGTGGGAAGACGAACAGCGCGAACAGAATAATCAGCGTGGTGATCACAATCATGCTTGAGCGGCGACCAAACTTATCCGCCAGCAGACCCGCAATCGGTACCATCACGCCAAACCCGATCACTGCCATCATCAGCATCCACAGCACTTCGTTACGCGGCAGCCCCAGCCCAACCGGCGCGGCGGCGGTACTGAACGTCATAGAGTAAACCGTCATGATGTAGAACAGCGTGTAGGTTGCCAGCATGATAAATGTGCCCAGCACGGTCACGCGGACGTGTTTGGTCAGCAGCGTACCCAGCGGCACTTTCACCTGTTTATTCGCCGCGGCAACTTTCGCGAAAACAGGAGTCTCATGCAGGGAAACGCGGACGTACAGGCCAATCAGCACCAGCACGGCAGAGAACACAAATGGGATACGCCAGCCCCAGTTCATGAACTGCTCATCCGTCAGCAGCCAGGAGAGCAGCAGGAACGTCCCGTTCGCAAAGAAGAAGCCAATCGGTGCGCCAAGCTGCGGGAATGAACCATACAGCGCGCGTTTACGCGCCGGGGCGTTCTCGGTGGCCAGCAGCGCCGCGCCACCCCATTCACCGCCCAGGCCCAGACCCTGACCAAAACGTGCCAGCGCCAGAAGGACCGGTGCCAGAATACCGATGGTTTCATAGGTCGGCAGCAGGCCGATCGCCACGGTGGAAATACCCATGGTCAGCAGCGAAGCCACCAGCGTCACTTTACGGCCAACGCGATCGCCAAAGTGACCAAAGACCGCTGAACCAATCGGACGCGCCACAAACGCAATAGCAAAGGTGGCCAGAGACTGCAGCGTGGCCGCCGTCGGGTCACCCTGCGGGAAGAAGATATGCGGGAAGACGATGACCGCAGCGGTGGCATAAATATAAAAGTCGAAGAACTCAATGGCGGTGCCAATCAGCGATGCGACGACAACTTTATTGCGCGAGTTTACCGGAACGTTTTCCGTTCCCGGATCGAGTGTGGTGGCTGTTGCTTGCATAATATTTTCTTATTTTTGTCGAACGAAAGGCCATATTACGCATAGCAAAAGCGACATTTCAATCTGTAACAAAGCCGCGCGCTGGCGATAAAAGCAACAAAAAGCGGATAATTTTCAGTCCAGCCAAAACTCGTCTATGAAATGCTTCACAGTTTTTAGATATTAGTCAATAAAACTGGTTTTTGGTTAAATAAAAGTTACGGGCTGGATTTATATGCTGAAATGATGATTCGGGCTGAAATTTCAGCCCGAGAGTGGGATTACCGATGCGTTTTGCCCGGCATCCGTGGGTCATCTTTGTACTCGGCCGTGGCAATCCACGCCGCGCAGAACAAGGTCAGGCGGGCGAAGAAATAGAAGAACGCCATCAGCCCCAGCACCGAGCCAAACGCCGCGCCGGAAGGGGATTTAACCAGCGATGGCAAGGTGTAAGTCATCACGATTTTGATGACTTCAAAGCCGATCGCCGCAATCAACGTGCCGCGGATCAGCGCCTTCTTACGCGGGCGATGACGGGGCAAGCGCCAGAAGATCCAGAAGAACAGCAGGTAGTTGGCAAAGATGGAAATGGCCAACCCAATGCCGCGCCAGGCAGGTTTCAGCCACTCAATATAATCAAGATAGAGTGCAGAGATAATCATCTGCTGCGCCGAGCCTGCCACGGAGGTAATGGAGAGCGTCACGATGAGGGCGACCAGCAGGCCAATCAGCGAAATAAAGTCGCGGAGATACTTAACCCAAATTTTCTCCTGGTCCTGCGGCTTACGCTCCCAGACATCGCGCGACTGGGCGCGAATGGCCTCGCGCAGGTTGCCCATCCAGTTAACGCCGGAGTAAAGGGCAATCAGCAAACCGACGATACCGACCGTAGTACGCTGCTGAACGGCGGTATTGATGGTGCTTTTGAGCGTGCTGGCAAGGGTCGGGTCGCTGACGTTATTCAGGATCTTATTGAAGATATCCTGCAGCAGCGTCGGGTGGGAGGCGAGCACAAAACCGGCCGCCGCGAATGACACCATCAGGATCGGGATCATCGACAGGAAGGAAAAATAGGTGATGGCGGCACCAAACTGGTTCCCCATGCGGTCATTAAAGCGCTCGGTCGCACGGATCAGATGCGCCACCACGGGGAACTGCTGAATTCTCGCGACTATGCCGGTGACGGTTCCCAGCGCTTTGCCGGCGGTGCCTGGCGATTTGGCCTCTTCTGGCTCGGTTTCCATCTTTTTGATGGGATCATACTCTAAATGTTGGGTGGGTCGTTGCGGGTTGTTTTCCGGCGTCACGCGTCTTTTCCTTTTCGTTTGGCTGGATGTTATTGAATTATAGCTTGCGACTAATCCACGTAAGCTTTTGTGAGTTCGGTAAGCCACTCCATAAAAAGATGTACGCGACGGGAGAGGTTACGTCGGTGGGGATAAATCAGGGAAACAGGCATTGGCTCAGCCCGGTATTGTGGGAGGATCTCAACCAGTTTTTTCGCCCGCAGAGAATCACGCACCCCAACGCGTGGGACCTGAATGATGCCCAGCCCGGCAAGGCAGGCTGCATGGTAGGTTTCTGTGCTGTTAACGGTTAATACCCCGCCCGTTTTTATCCACTGTGTCGTACTGCCGTTATAAAATTCAAAGCCCTGCGGGCGGCTTCCCAGCGTGGCGGCGTAGTGAATAACGGCGTGGGAGCCTAAATCGTCCAGCGTTTCCGGGTAGCCAAAACGCGCCAGATAATCCGGGCTGGCGCAGTTAATCACCGACAGCTTGCCCAGCTGACGGGCGATAAGCCCCGAATCCTTCAGCGTGCCGACGCGCACAACGCAGTCAAACCCTTCGCGAATGACATCCACCAGACGATCGCTGCTGCTGAGTTCCAGCTCAATGCCCGGATAGTGCTGCAGAAAAGCAGGCAGTTTGGGGATGACTAAATTTCGCGCAACGCCAACGGGCATATCCACGCGGAGCCGTCCGCTGATGCTGGAGGGATCGTGCTGAAACATACCGTCGAGTTCATCAAGGTTTGCCAGCAGATCTTTTGCCCGTTCGTAATAGACCATGCCGTCCTGTGTCAGGCTGACGCGCCGCGTGGTGCGGTGCAATAGCTGGGTGCCAAGCCGGTTTTCCAGGGCCTGAATTTGCCGTGAAACGCTGCCTTTTGGCAGGGTTAATGTTTCTGCCGCGCGGGAAAAACTCTCCAGCTCCGCGACGCGGACAAACAACTGCATTGCGTGAATTTTATCCATAGACGAAGCTCATTGTTGTCTCTGTTGAAACAGTGAAGCGTTTTAAACCCTCTTTATTGATTTTCTATCACCTAATAAGCTCTTTCTCAATCTCCATAACAGCCAAAACGAGGTTTATGATGACTGAACGTATCGCATTAGTGACGGGTGGTAGCCGTGGACTGGGTAAAAACGCTGCTTTAAAGCTGGCGGCAGACGGCACCGGAATTATCCTGACCTACAACCGTAGCCAGCAGGAAGCGCTGGAAGTTGTACACCAAATTCAGGCAAAAGGCGTTAACGCAGCGGCATTACAGCTCAACGTCGGGGATGTTGCCAGTTTCGATCATTTTGCCCGGCAGCTTCAGGAAACCCTTAAGACGGTCTGGCAGCGTGAAAACTTTGATTATTTATTAAACAATGCCGGGACGGGGTTATACGCGCCCTATACCGACACGACGGAAGCCCAGTTTGATGAGGCGTTAAACATCCATTTCAAGGGCCCCTTCTTCCTGACGCAGCGCCTGTTGCCCTTGCTGAATGACGGTGGGCGGATCCTCAACGTCTCCAGCGGGCTGGCCCGTTTTACCCAGCCGGGCTCAGCGACCTATGCGGCCATGAAAGGGGCGATGGAAGTGCTGACGCGTTACCAGGCGAAAGAGCTGGGCGCGCGTGGGATAGCCGTCAATATCATCGCGCCCGGTGCGATAGAAACGGACTTTGGCGGCGGACGCGTTCGCGACGATGCGCAGCTAAATCAGATGCTGGCTGCGCAGACGGCGCTGGGACGGGTGGGGCTGCCGGACGATATTGGCGATGCCATTGCGGCGCTGCTCAGCGATAAACTGGGCTGGATGAATGCGCAACGTATTGAAGTATCAGGTGGGATGTTCCTGTGATGCATACGCTTAACGGGAAGGACTCCCTTAAGGAAATCCTTAACGTGAATGTGTCTAAATACTGACAGATATAAAGAACCCGGGGGGATTTGTAACGTCTCCATTCGTTGAGTTTTTTCTTAAATACAGCCTCTGTAGAATCCCCCTTCGCTATTCTCAGAGGGAGAAAAACGATGCGAGTAATCATGTTTGACAGGCAGTCAATATTTATTCATGGAGCGATACACAGTCTGCAGAAGCTCATTCCGGAAATAAATATGACAGGGACCGGTCAGGCAGAAGATTTATGGGCTCAGGTATCCGCTTCGCCGTCTGCTATCGTCCTGATTGACGGGAATTTAATTCAGAACGAGGAGACCGCGTTGCTGGAAGCGCTCATGCATCGCTTTCCGGCGATACGCGTGGTGATGGTGTTGGCGAAAAAAGAGGCCAGATGGGTGGAGCAGTTGCGGCAGCGAAACGTCATGGCCATTATTCCCCGAAACGCCAGCCCCGAGCGCTTTTCCGCCGTGCTGGACTCAGTATCCAGAGGGATGGTCTGTTTTCCGGGAGAGTGGATCAAACAACCGTCGTCCCCAGAGGCGTTATTAGCGTTAAGCGAGCGCCAGCGGGAGGTGTTAAAACTGCTGGCGGCGGGGGAGTCAAACAAAGAGATTGGACGCAATCTCAACATCAGTGCGGCCACGGTAAAAGCGCACCTCGAAGCGCTTTTCCGGCGGCTGGACGTGAAAAACAGAACGCAGGCTGCCATGTTCTATACCCGGGCGATGGCCTGAAAATTGGCTTTCTGGGGTGAAGGTGCCTCTTCAGAACTGAATATCATCATTACCAGCGCGTCATGCTGCTGTTGGGTTAATGGGCGTATACACATTTCCCGCAGCAGCGTCTCACACAGCTGAATATCTTCCTGGAGTAAATATTCCGCCTGCAGGGGCGTAATAAGGCCGCGGAATTTTTCCCTCTCGCGGATCGCATGTCCATAGCCGATAACCCATAATCCATTTTCGTCACGGTATTTCTCCAGCGAAAGACCCTGATGTTTTTTAATTAACGCAATGGCGGCAGAAGATATTTTCAGCGCATGACCTTTCATATTCGTTTCCTCTTAAGTCGCGACACTGTAGAGGAAACGATGGCCGAGAAATATCCGCCAAATGGCTGTTGATCAGGAATGGTTATTCAGATATTCCTGCCGTAATAAGCCAAATAACCAGTCATTATGCCAGCGCCCCGCGAGGAAATAGCTCTCACGTAATTCCCCTTCCAGGCAAAAGTAGGCTTTTTCCAGCAGACGTCTTGAGGCAATATTCCCCGCCGTGACGGTGGCGGTGAGTCGGCGTACACCTCCTTCTTCAAAGGCATAGCGGCAAAGCGCCTGCAGGGATTCGAAGCCGTAGCCTTTTCCCTGCGCCTCGGGGGCGAAAAGAAAACCCACTTCAGCGCAATCCTCCTCCCGATGAATATACCCGGTGACGCCCAGCGGAGCCCGGGAGAGGGCATCACGTACGACGAGACACAGCCAGTGTGCGCTGCCTGGCGTCCAGGGCGTCAGACGGGCATCAAACGCCTCGCGGATGGCGGCGACGGGGCGGTCTTCCGCGACAAAGCGCATGACGTCTGGGTGCTGCTGCAACGCCAGAAAAAAGGGCCAGTCCTGTTCCTGCAGAGGCGAGCAGTGAAGGCGGGGGGTGATTAAAACAGGCATTCAGATTCTCCTGACACTTTTTAAATGATTTTAGGGTTGTCACTTTATTTCAACAGAAAGTCAGGTATGGTTAACCTCGTATAAATAAAAAGAAAAACGGCCGTCACGTGCCCATTCAGATGTATTCGTTGTCACTTAAGGTAAATAATGACTCTCAGCACATCACATCATATTCGCGAACAGTTTGAACACTGTCTGGCGGTCATTCGCCATGCGTCGGTGGAAATTTTGCTTCTTCTGAATGTACATGCTTCTGAGGGCAAAGATCCACGCTGGTTCCTGGAACAGCTGGACAGCGCGCGATTAGCCCTGGGAGGCTGGGGTGCCGTTGCCAAGACGCTCAATCTGAATGATGCCGAGATGTCAGAATTTACGCTCCAGCTGCGCCTGCTGCAGCAGCGCGTACCGCAGTATGAAAGCGGACAGGATGTGAGTGAAAACCAGCTTATTGCGGCGATGCGCTTTGTGACCGCGCTGGAACATCTTCGCCTGCAGCAGCCGCTGTTGACCTACAGCACCGATCTGACGCCGGGAAGCGAACTTCAGCAGCAGCAGGCGCAAAAGCAGGTACGCGCAATAGAGCTGATGATAAAAGGGCTCATCCAGCAGGCCTGGCCCGATCAGGTGCGGCTGAATAATCATCTGAAGACCCTGTTCAACGCTGACCGCGTAAGACGCTGGCTGAAACTCGGCGAGATCAACGATGTCCTGAGCGGCATGATGTTCAGTGAACTGGCGCAGATGCTGGTGGATAAAAAAGAGTTCAGCCGTTATTACGCTTCTCTATTCAGCGATCCGTCCATGCTGACGCTGCTGGTTGAACCGCGTAAAACCCTGCAAACCTTCCTCGACGACATTCGGCAAATCCGCAACAACATTACCGTTCAGAAAACGTTAAGTTCGGCGCAAATTCAGCTGCTGGATAACTACTACACGCAGATCGCGCGACCGGTTCAACGCGCGTTTGAAGAGGGCAGAACGCGCGTCAACCCGGCCGGATTCATGGCGGTGGATGCCAGCGAGTTACATACTTTCTGGGAAAAAGCGCAGAAAATGGATCGGGTCACCGGCGGGGATTTGTTTGAAGTCCGTGACACCATTGAAAAGCCGACCCAGCGCGCGCCGCGCACTCCCGAACAACGCGAGCAGCTCATTTCCGGTGCGTTATGGGGGGCGGTTGGCGTCATGGTGATTGCCATCGTGGCGGGGGGGTTCTGGCTGGTGACCAGCAGCAAACCGCAGCCTGCGACCGTCAGCGTTGCAGAAACTGCGCCTCCACAGGAAATGCGCGAGACGCCTTCCTCGCGTGAGACGCTAACGCGCATGGGCGTGACCTGGGACGAGAATAACTTCCGCTCGGCTATTAACCGCAACGATACCCGCGTGGCGCAGCTCTTTTTGCAGGGCGGTATGGACTGGCAGCTCTCCTGGACCGAAGAGGCGATGTCGGCAGGCTATGACGATGTGCTGGAGCTAATGTTACGCTACCGGCAGAACATGGTGGAAGAGAAGCCGTGTCGCCGCTTCATCAACACGCTCAGCCACGCCATGTCGAACGGCGAGTCTCTGACCTCAGTACGTAAAGAGTATCTTAAAGCCTTCTGCACCGTGCCTGCCGTGGTGAAACGCCAGCAGCATGACGCCGATATGGCGAAACGCCGTGCCCAGGCACAACCGGGCTCAGAGACGAAAAAATGGCAGTCCATTCAGACCGCCATTTATGAAGTGATCCGCTGATCGTTTCTCCCTCTCCCATCGGGAGAGGGCCTGCTCCCCACTCAAGGTTCCCCATACAACCCAATCAGCCGGCGCACCACGCCGTTGGTCCAGCCGAAGCCATCCTGCAGGGGATACTCACCCCCGCCCCCTTCGCGCGGCGTACTGCTGGCGATGTGGTACTTCTCAATCAGCTTATGATGCGTCTTATAAAAATGGTTCACCGTATGCAGCCAGCTCCAGGCGATCTCATCACCCAGCGAGTCATTGCCATACTGCTTGAACCCCTGAATCGCCATCCACTGCAGTGGCGCCCAGCCGTTGGGTTTATCCCACTGCTCGCCAGTTTCGTACTCGGTTGCCAGAATCCCGCCCGGCGTCAGCAGCCGCGATTTGACGGCATCAGACAAGCGCTCGGCCTGCTCATGGGTTGCCATGCCAACGTACAGAGGCACAATGCTGGCTGCCGAGAACAGGGCCTGTTCTTCGCGTCGCCAGTCGTAATCGCGGTAGCAGCCGCTCTCGTCATCCCACAGATAGCGGTTCACCGCGGCCCGGCGATCGCTGGCTTTCTGGCGGAACAGGTCTGCCGTCTCTTTATCTCCTTTCGACGCCGAGATGTTGGCGATAGCGCTTTCCAGTTTGAACAGGAAGGCGTTCAAATCGATAGGGATAAACTGCGTGGTGCGAATGCTGGCAAGCCGGCCCGGCTCGCGCAGCCAGCGGGAGGAGTAATCCCAACCGGAGGCCGCACCCGCACGCAGATCGCGATACACTTCGTTCGGTGGACGACCGGAATGGCGGGCCGTCTCCACATCCTCAATCCACGATTCGTCGCGCGGCGTATCGCGGTCGTCCCAGTAGCGGTTCAGCAATGAGCCATCCGGCATACGCACCGCACTGCGGTAAGCCTGGTTAAGCAGCAGCGACTCCGCGCCGTCCATCCAGAAGGCGTGCTCCATTTTGAGGTGCTCAAGGTAGCGTTTCGCACCGCGCACCCCGTCCTCTTCAAACAGCTCCACCATCAGCGCAAAGACCGGCGGCTGAGAGCGGCTGAGATAATAGGTACGGTTGCCGTTGGGGATATGGCCGTAGCGCTCAATCAGCCAGGCGAAGTTATCCGCCATACACTTCAGCAGATCGTTACGGCCACTCTCGGCCAGCCCCAGCATTGAGAAGTACGAATCCCAGTAGTAGGTCTCGCTGAATCGTCCGCCGGGAACGATATAAGCCTGCGGCAGCGCCAGCAGGGAAGACCAGGGAATATGATCCTGCGGCTCGCGCGTCAGCACGGGCCACAAATTATCAATGTGCTCTTTCAGGGACTGGCCCGGGTCGGAGACATATTCTGAGCCGTACGTTTCCGGCATCCAGAAGTGGTTCTCCACAAACTGGCGCAGGTCGAAATCCCGGTGGCGTCTGACCTTACGATAGCGGATCAGGATATCCAGCGGGTCCATCTTCGGCGCGCAGTCGGGAAAGGTTTTGCTGTCCGCGAACAGCCGCGACGACTGCACGTGTTCAAACAGTTCAAGATAGCGGTCTGCGGGCGTCAGCGCATCCGACGCGGGCAGCCCTTCAATCATCTCCGGTTCCGGCTCCGCCTCGATCATCTCATCCAGTTTTAACTCGCAGGGATCGGTCTCGTAGCGCAGCTCTTCTGCAATCTCGAACTCGATGTTCTCGGTAGCCTGTAGTTTCTGGTTGAACATGGTGATAAGGACCTCCGGTTGTGTGTTCAAAAGACAGGTTTATCCGGGCGTCTTATAAGCGTAGACATTCGCTTCGGTAGATGGGGAGGGAAATGTGCGGTAGATCACTATTTTCGGAGCATTCGTTTGCAACGAATTATGTAAATAAGCCCGAACATGGCGTCGTCCGGGCGCCATCCGGCGTTCAGTACAGATAATTCCGTTTTGCCAGATCCACCAGCTCCGCCAGACGGGTCATTTTAAATTTTGCCATGATGCGCTGCTTATATGCGCTCACTTTTTTATTATTCATATTCAGCATCGAGGCGATAATCTGATTGCTGTAGCCCGCAGAAATATAGCGCAAAATACAGATATCAATATGCGACAGCGATAATAACAGTGATGCATCCCGGGGATACCGGGCGTGGTGTTGCCATAGCTCTGAGCCATAGCAATATCCACCGGATGTGATTTTGTTGACGGTGCTAATGATTTTCTCTAACGAACTGTTTTTATTTATATAGCCTGATGCACCGGCCCGTCGGCTCAACTGAATATGAAAATCGCTGGAGGACGAAGACAAAATAAGAACCTTAATATCAGGGTAGGCTTTTCTTATATGTACCAGTTGAGAGAAAACATCGGGGCTCTGTTGCAGATGCTCCATAATAATCAGGTCAGCCTGTAACATCGGCAACGCGCTGAGCATTGCCTCAATCGTGAGGAATTGTGCCGCTGTCTGATAACCGTGTTCTGCTAATAAACCCTGGATGCCTGTCCGGAGTAATGAACTGGCATCCATGAGAATGACTTTTTTATCTGACATTCCTGATTGTCCTGATTGAGTGACAAAAATGTCATTTTCCATCCACGCAAAAAAAAGTTGACTAAGACTTGTCTTTATCTTCGCCATTATTTTCTGGCGTCCATATACCGTCAGATGACAGTGCCACTTTCCCCCTCCTGAGACATATAAGACCGGTTTGCGACAGGTCTTATTAAGCCAAAACTTGCCAGCCGGGAAGATAGCGTCAGCCAGGGAATGTATCCCGTATGGAAGTGCGTCTGGCGCGTTGCGCGGACACAGATCGATTATTTACACGAGAATTTAAACATGACTCTCAAGCCAGTAAATATTGCAGTCGTTGATAAAGATACGATTGTCAAAGCTGACGTTCTGCGCAGTGAAAAGGTTGGCAGTGCTGTCAAAATCAAAGCCATCCCGAATGCAAAATATATTCTTGCTGAAGGGGAAAATGGCGTCGCGCCAGAAAATATTACGCTGAAACGCGTAGGCAAAGACTTGTTCGTCATGCTGGAAGGCACTGACGAGGATCAGCCACAGCTGATCATTGAAGACTATTTCGATAACCCAGGCGAGCTGGTCGGTAAAGGCGAAGATGGTCAATGGCATGAGTACATTGCCACTGACGGCGACGACGACCACAAAGCTGCATTCCTGCTGGATGGCGAATCCTCCGCTCAGGCGCTGGGTGCAGGTGCCATTGCGGGCCTGGACGGTCTGGCCGTTGCGGGTACCGCATTCTCTCCTGCCTTGCTGGCGCTGGGTGCGTTAGCCGGGATTGGTGCGCTGGTGGGCCTGGGCGCCATCATTCGTCATAACCGTGACGATGGCGGAGACAAAAAAGGCACCGTTGCGCCTGTCACCACCCCTGAACTGACCGACGTGCACGACGATTTCGGCACGAAAACCGGCTCGATCCCACAAAACGGCGTGACCGATGACGCCACGCCAACGTTTAGCGGTAAAGGCAAAGCGGGCGATATCGTTGAATTATGGGAAAACAACGTCAAGCTCGGCGAAACCCGTGTGGGCGCAGACGGCACCTGGACCTGGACGCCGGAAACCCCGCTGGCGCACGGCGACCACAGCATTGTGCTGATCGGTAAAGGCCCGGATGGTCGCACCAGCGCGCCGAGCGATTCTTTTGATTTCACCGTCGATCTTGAAGCGCCTGTTAAGCCGATCATTGGCGAAGTGGAAGACGACGTTGGCGCGGTAACGGGCCCAATCCATAACGGCGATGCGACTGACGATAAACAGCCGGTCTTCCGCGGTGAAGGTGCCACGCCTGGCGATACCGTACGCCTGATCGTTGACGACGAAGTGGTCGGTACCGCGATCGTCGGTGAAGACGGCAAATGGGAAGTGACGCCTGAGAAACCACTGCCGGAAGGCAGCCACACCGGGAAGGTGATCATTACCGATCCGGCCGGGAACGACAGCGAACCGTCTGATGACTTCAAATTTATCGTGACGCCAGAAAAACCGATCATCGGGGAAGTGGAAGATGACGCCGGTACCGTGGTGGGCCCAATCCAGAACGGCGGCGCGACTGACGATACGCAGCCGACGTTCCGCGGTGAAAACGGCACGCCTGGCGATACCGTCAGACTGATCGTGGACGATGAACTGGTCGGCACCGCGATCGTTGGTGACGACGGTAAGTGGGAAGTGACGCCTGAGAAACCGCTGCCGGAAGGCAGCCACACCGGGAAAGTGGTGATTACCGATCCAGAAGGCAACGCCAGCGAACCGTCTGATGATTTCGAATTTATCGTTGATCTGCAAGGCCCTGACAAGCCGGTCATTGGTGACGTTGAAGACGACCAGGGACCGGTTGTGGGTCCTATACACGATGGTGATACCACCGACGACACCCAGCCGGTATTCAGTGGCGACAACGGTACGCCAGGCGACACCGTGCGTCTGATTATTGACGATGAAGTTGTCGGTACCGCGATTGTCGGCGATGACGGTAAGTGGGAAGTAACGCCTGAGAAACCGCTGCCGGAAGGCGAACATGAAGCGGTTGTGGTGATCACCGATCCGGTGGGTAACGACAGCGAGCCGTCCGATCCAATCGGTTTCATCGTAGACACCACGCCGCCGGCAAAACCGACGATTGACAGCGTGTTTGATGATGCTGGCCTGAAAACGGGCAATCTGGCCAACGGCGATATCACCGATGACAGTACTCCGACCTTTACCGGTACCGCTGAGAAAAACAGCGTAGTGCGCATCATCGTTAACGGTAAGGAAGTGGATTCCGTTACCGCTGACCCGACAGGCAACTGGACCTGGACGCCATCTCCGGCGCTGACGAACGGCCACTACGATGTGAAAGTGGTTGCCGAGGATAAGGCAGGTCTGCGTTCTGAACCGTCTGACGCGTTCGCGTTTGAACTGGTGGCAGGCGGTATTCCTCCTGCTCCGGCGATCACGGACGTTATCGACGATGTCGATGCTCATGTTGGTACCGTACAGCAGGGTGGCATCACGAACGACGACAAACCGACCATCACCGGTACGGGTCAGGACGGTACGACGATTTACCTGTACGACGGCACTAACCCGACGCCGATCGGTAGCGCTGTGGTAACGGGTGGCACCTGGACCATCGATTTCGACACTGCGCTGGCACAGGGCGAGCACCGCTTCCACGCGGTCGCGGAAAACGCCGTGGGCAACCGCAGCCCGGAAACCGGCGAGTGGGTGATTATTGTGGATTCCGTTGATCCGCTGGCACCTACGGACATTGAGCTGTGGGACGACTTCGGCACGCCGGGCATTATTGCGGATAACGGCACCACCGACGACAACACCCCAACCTACCGTGGTAAGGGTGAACCTGACGGTACCGCGATCATCGATCTGGGTAACGGCACCACCGTGCGCGTGCCGGTAGATGGCAGCGGTAACTGGAGTTATACCCCGGCACCGGCCCTGGCGGACGGTGATTACACCTGGAAAGTCTCGATTGAAGACAAAGCCGGTAACGTCGGCCCGGAGTCTGCTCCGATCCACTTCATCGTGGACACCAGCCTCAACGGCGTGTCTATCAGCCACGTGGAAGACGATGAAGGGGCGCTGAAGGGCAATCTGGCCAGCGGCAGCCATACCGATGACACGACACCTACCGTTGTGGGCCGCGCGACGCCTGGTGCCGAAGTGAAAGTGTATCTGGACGGCAAGTTTGTCGACACCGTGATCGCTGACCCGGCTACCGGTGCGTGGAAATACACCTTCAACCCGGCGCTGACCGCTGATGGGACGTACCAGATCACCGCCAGTGAAAATACCGGCACCGGTGACAGCGCGCAGACGGCGCCGTTTGAACTGACGCTGGATACCCGCGTACCGGTTGGCTCATTCGATAGCGTATCGGATGACGTAGGGCTGGTGCAGGGCGACCTGGCGAACCCGGCGGTGACCGATGACACCACGCCAACCCTGCACGGGACCGGCGTCGCGGGTGATGTCGTGTTTATTTACGACGGCACCACGCTGCTCGACTCCGTGACCGTAGGGCCGGGTAACACCTGGAACTACACCCTGCCTGCGCAGAACAACGGTACCGAGCTGGCGCTGAAAACGGTATTCCAGAGCCCGACCGGCGTACAAAGCGCGCCGTCGGCGGAATGGAAAATCATCATTGATACCGACGCGCCAACCAGCAACGCGGTGGTCGATGCGATGACCCATGACTCCGGTGTCAACGGCAGCGACTTCATCACCAACAGTGGTCAGGTGGGTAGCCTGGTCAGCGGCCATCTTTCGGCCCCGCTGGAAGCGGGCGGGAAAGTGCTGGTCTCCACTGACGGTGGGAAAACCTGGCTGGAAGCCATGGTTGACGGCGACAAATGGGCGTTTGTCGATGGCCAGGGGCATAGCGCGGACTGGACTGTCCTGACGCGCGTGGTCGATATCGCCGGGAACTACACCGAATCCTCGCAGAAGGTGGTGCTGGATCAGGTGGCGCCGGATGAGCCGACCGACGTGGTGCGCAGCGGTAACGACGTGACGGTGACGCTGCCGGGCAGCGGGATTGTCGAGGGCGACACCGTGCTGGTGAAGAGCGGCGACATTACCGTGACCCATACGCTGACGGCCGCCGACATCGCTAACGGCAACGTGACCCTGAGTCTGCCACCGGGCGGCTACACCGATATTCCGGTGGGCGCGGCGATTGTTGACGCGGCGGGTAACAGCTCAAGCTACCGCACCAGCGCGTTCACCAGTACCAATAGCTTCGAAGACGATACGGAGTTCGCGGACATTAATGCGGGCGCATGGGTGCACGGGATGCGTTTCTCCCACACTCCGGATACCGGCACGGCGGATTATGAATTCGACAAACAGGTCATCGGGACGGGAAGCACCAACAGCCTGTATTTGTACAGCACCTCAACGGATACCGGGATGCAAGCCAGCATGTTTGTTGACTTCCAGTATGGCGCTAAAACGATCGATTTCGTTTTCAACCCGCGTTTTGCCGGCCCGTCGACGGTGGTGACGTTCTACGACATTAACGGCAAGGAGATTGGATCTCAGTCGGTGAGCGCCTTCCTCCCTAACCGTAACGTCCCGGTGTCGTTTACCAGCCCGGATGATACGCCGGTTTACCGGATGGAAATCCACCACGAGGAACAGGCGACCAGCACCGGGTTTGGCTTCAGCATCGATAACCTGGTGGTGAGCGGAACGGCGAAAACCGTTACCCCGGGCGAGTTCCTGGCGGATAACCAGGGCGATGTCTGGTACGGCGACGCGGCGGACAACCTGTATCAGGTTGCGGATGTGACCAGCCTGACCGGCGCGGTGATTCAGGGTGGCGAAGGCACCGACACGCTGAAGCTGCTGGGGGCGGATCAGCACCTCGACCTGAGCGCGCTGACCCATCCTGTCCAGTCAGTGGAAGTGTTCGACATTACGGGAACAGGCAACAACACCCTGACGCTGAGCGCGGGTGATGTGCTGGAAAACGCCACGCAGAACCTATTCCACGACAACGACTTCAACCAAATGATGGTGAAGGGCGACGCGGGCGACACGGTGAATCTGAGCGACCTGTTGCCGAACGGTATGGACCCGGGGAACTGGACCGATGGCGGGACGGTGAATGTTGGGGGCGTGGAGTATCAGTCTTATCAGATGGATAGCCTGAATACCGAGATCCTCGTTCAGATGGGAGTCACGGTCACGCTACAGAACCATTAATTGATGCCAGGAAAGTGAGGCTCCTGAACCGGAGCCTCCGGAAGCTTTTAGACCAGAACATAAACAGAATTCATTTGGAAAATTGTATGAAAAAGACCATTACTACGAACAACAATACCGAAAATATCGCCGCAATGGCGACGTTGCCCCCGCTGCCTACAGACGTTTTACTGTGGAACGACTACCAGTTCCCGCGTGAAATTAACAACGGCGATCCGAGCGAAGATAACACCCCAACCTTTAGCGGTAAGGGTGAGCCGGGCATGACGGCGGTGATCGACCTCGGTGGCGGTCAGAGCGTTCGCGTACCGGTTGATTCAACCGGTAACTGGAGCTGGACCCCAGCGCCTGCGCTGGCGGACGGGTCTTATACCTGGTCTGTTTCCCTGGAAGACGCACAGGGCAACCGCGGTCCCTCTACTCCGCCAATCAGCTTCACCATTGATACGGTGGGTAACGCGGTCTCCATCAGCCACGCTGAAGATAACACCGGTACGCTGACTAACCCGCTGGCGAGCGGCAGCAGCACGGATGATGTGAACCCGGTTATCGTCGGGACGGCGACGCCTGGCTCTGTGGTGACCCTGTATGTGGACGGTAACCCGGTTGGCTCGATGACCGCTGACCCGGTAACCGGCGAGTGGGCGATTGAGATCAACCCGGCGCTGGAATCCGGTAAAACTTACGAAATCACCGCAGGTGAATACAGCGGTCCAGGTGAGATCCCTGCGCCGACGCGTCCGTTCCTGCTGACTGTTGATACCGTCGTGCCAACTGGCTCCTTCGATCGTATCGAAGACAACGAAGGCCGCTACCAGGGCGACGTGGCGAACCCGGGTGTGACCGATGACACCACCCCAACCCTGCACGGCACTGGCCGTCCTGGGGATATCGTCTACGTTCGCAACGGCAGCGACATTATTGGTTCCACCACCGTACGTGCTGACAACAGCTGGGAATACACCCTGCCTGAGCAGACCAACGGCACTGCGCTGGATGTGAGCGTCGTATTCCGTGGCCCGACCGGGGTGGAAAGCGCGCCGACCGCACCGTGGAAGCTGGTGATCGATACCGACGCGCCAAGCAAACCGATCATTGGTGACGTTGAGGACGATCAGGGTCCGGTTGTCGGCCCTATTCACAACGGTGACACCACGGATGACACGAAACCGGTATTCAGCGGCGAAGGCGCCGTGCCTGGCGATACCGTTGAACTGGTTGTTGACGACGAAGTCGTGGGCACCGCGATTGTCGGTGACGACGGTAAATGGGAAGTGACCCCGGAAAACCCACTGAAAGACGGTGAGCATGAAGCCGTGGTGGTCATCAGTGACCCGGCGGGTAACGCCAGCGAACCGTCCGACCCAATCGGCTTTATCGTCGATACTCAGCCGCCGGCAAAACCGACGATCGATACCGTCTTTGATGACGCGGGTCAGCAGACCGGCAATATCGCCAACGGCGGCATTACTGACGACAGCACCCCGGACTTTACCGGTACCGCCGAGAAGGGCAGCCTGGTGTTCATCATCGTGAACGGGAAAACCGTTGACTCTGTGACCGCTGACGCCGCTACCGGGGTCTGGACCTGGACGCCAGCGCTGGGCCTGGCCAACGGCCATTACGATGTCACCGTTGTGGCGCAGGATAAAGCAGGGCTGCGTTCCGAGCCTTCTGACGCCTTCTCATTTGACCTGCTGGCGGGCGGTATTCCAACGGCACCAGCCATCACTGACGTGATCGACGACGTTGACGCACACGTAGGTACGATACAGAACGGCGGTATCACGAACGACGCGCGCCCGACCATTACCGGTACCGCACAGGATGGCACAACGGTCTATCTGTACGACGGCACTAACCCGAACCCGATCGGCAGCGCCGTGGTAACGGGCGGTCGCTGGACCATTGAGTTCGACGCCGATCTGGCGCAGGGCGAGCACCGTTTCCGCGCGGTTGCAGAAGATGTGACAGGCAACCGCAGCCCGGAAACCGGCGAGTGGGTGATTATTGTCGATTCCGTTGATCCGCTGGCAGCTACCGACATTGAACTGTGGGACGACTTCGGCACGCCGGGTCTCATCGCCAATGACGACACCACCGATGACAACACCCCAACCTACCGTGGTAAGGGTGAAGCGAACGGTACCGCGATTATCGATCTGGGTAACGGCACCATCGTGCGCGTCCCGGTAGACGATAAGGGTAACTGGAGCTATACCCCGGCCCCGGCGCTGGCGGATGGCGACTACACCTGGAAAGTCTCGATTGAAGATAAAGCCGGTAACGTCGGTCCGGAGTCTGCTCCGATCCACTTCATCGTGGATACCAGCCATAACGGTGTTTCCATCAGCCACGTTGTGGACGATCAGGGTGACATCACCGGCAATCTGGGCAGCGGTAGCCACACCGACGACACGACCCCTACCGTGGTGGGCCGTGCGACGGCAGGTGCCCTGGTGAAAGTCTATGTTGATGGCAAATACATCGACAGCGTGCGCGCTGACGCCGTGACCGGTGAATGGCAGTACACCCTCAACCCGGCACTGACTGCGGATGCAACCTATAAGATCACCGCCAGCGAAGACGCAGGCGCGGGTGAGAGTGCGCAAACCGCGCCGTTCGAGCTGACGCTGGATACCCGTATCCCGACAGGTTCTCTGGACCGCGTCGCGGATGACGTGGGGACGATTCAGGGCGATCTCGCGAACCCGGCCGTGACCGATGACACCACGCCAACCCTGTACGGTAAAGGTGTGGCAGGTGATGTGGTCTTCATTTACGACGGTACCCGACTGATTGACTCCGTCACCGTAGGGCCAGCGAATACCTGGAACTATACGATGCCACAGCAGAACAACGGGTCTGAGCTGTCTCTGACGGCGGTATTCCAGAGCCCGACCGGCGTGAAGAGCGCGCCAACGGCAGCGTGGAACCTGACTATTGATACCGAAGCGCCAAACGCGCCGGCTATTACCGGCATGTATGACGATGCGAACACGCTGATCGCTGACGGCAGCCGCTCACGCGACACCACGCCAGAGCTGCGTGGTACCGCTGAGAAAGACAGTCTGGTGAAAATTTACGTTCCGGGTAGCAATGTGCCTGTTGGTTCGGTATATGCCGATGCAAATGGCGACTGGAAATGGACCTCACCAACCCTGTCTGATACGCAGCACAACTTCTTTGTGAAGGCGCAGGATCAGGCGGGTAACCTGTCGGGTGAATCCAACCATTACGGTCTGGAAGTCGACACGAAAGCGGCCACGCCGGTCATTCTGGGCGCGTACGATAACGTGGAAGGCGGCATCTACAACGGACTGGTACCTAACGGTGGGCTGAGCAATGACGGCAGTATGGAACTGCGCGGTACGGCGGAAGCGAACAGCATTATCTATATCTACAACGCCTATAACGACGGCGTGCTGGATACAGTAAAAGCTGATGCTAAGGGTAACTGGAGCTGGTCGCGTTCGGTCGCGGATACTGCTGCGGGTCGTCCACATATGTTCTACACCATTGCCAAAGACGATTTGGGCAACGTTTCCGGTAAATCGGCGACCTATTCTCTGAATGTGGATACGGTCAATGCCGCACCAGTGATTACCGGTGCGTATGACGATGTTGCGGGTGGCGTGTATAACGGCCTGGTGGCGAATGGTGGCGTGACGAACGACAAGACACCAGAACTGCGTGGTACCGCTGAACCGGGTAGCGTGGTGTACATCGTCATCGATAACTATGGCACTGTTGCGGGTTCCGTGAAGGCGGATGCAAATGGTAGCTGGAAGCTCCCGATCGCGACTAACTACAACCAGCAATACAACTTCCATGCGTACTCTGTCGATCCGGCTGGCAACCGTTCGGCAGATTCTGCGAAGTTTGCGATTACGGTTGATACGGTCAATAACGCGCCAGTGATTACTGGCTCCTGGGATGATGTTCAGGGGGGCGTGTATAACGGTCTGGTGGGTAACGGTGGCGTAACCAACGACAGAACGCTGGATTTACGCGGCACGGCGGAAGCGGGCAGCGTGGTGTATATCATCAACCCGGCAAACGGTGGGGTTCATGGTTCAACCACGGCGGGTGCGAATGGACAATGGTCTTTCCCGCTGACGACCAACTATAACCAGACGTATAACTTCCAGGCTTACTCTGTTGATAAAGCCGGGAACCGTTCGGTGAACTCCACCAACTTCGCGATTACCGTGGATACCGTGGTGGCCGCACCGAACGTAACGGTTATTACTGATAACGTGGCGGGCGGTAAAGTCGGTAACCTGGTTGACGGGGAGCGTACCAACGACAACCGTCCGACCATCACCGGTAACGGTGCGGAAGCGGGCGCGAAGATCGAAATCGTGCTGGCGCTGGGTAATCAGGGGTGGAGTAATAACAACCTCGTGTATACCACCACCGCCAAAGCGGACGGTACCTGGAGCCTGGAAATTCCGAAGGCATTGCAGGATGGCACCTGGTACTTCCGTGCCAATCAGACTGACCAGGCGGGCAACAAGAGCGCTCTGGGTAACCAGCACTATGTTGTGGTTGATACGGTCGCGGCTGCACCTGTCATTACAGCAGTCGTCGATAACGTTGCGGGCGGCAAGGTCGGTAACCTGGTTGACGCAGAGAAGACCAACGACAACCGTCCGACCATCACCGGTAACGGCGCGGAAGCGGGTGCGAAGATCGAGATCTGGCTGGCGGGTCCAACGACTGGGTCTGGATGGACAAGCGGTAAGAACATTATCTACACCACCACGGCCAAAGCAGATGGTACCTGGAGTCTGGAAATCCCGACGGCGTTGCCTGATGGCACCTGGTATTTCCGTGCCAAGCAGATTGATACCGCAGGCAACAGCAGTGCATTAGGCGCCCAGCGTTATGTGACCGTGGAAACCTGGTCGCCTGAAAACTTCCTGATCACCAGCGTCAGCGGTGGTGGGTACTTTGATGTCGTCGGTGAAGTGATTACGGTTAAAGGTGTGGGAGGGATTCCGGGCCATACTGTCAGCCTGAGAGGCGGTTTGACGCCTACGCTGGCAGGTACAACCGGGCGGGTACTGGATGATGGTACCTGGACCGTTACCTTAACGCTGGCGCAGTGGCGTGCTATCGGATTGTCTGCTCCAGGGAACGGCAACGGCTTTGCGGCAGTGTTTACCGTTGTAGATGTCGCGAATACCAGCATTCACACATACAACGGGGTACCGATCACTGTTGATGGCATGCTGCTGCGCAATAGCCGCAGTATGCGTTCCTTCAGCGTTGAGGAAAACACCCAGCCTGTTCATGAAGAACAGCGTGTGAACAGCGAGGAAAACAAACCGGCAAAAGCGCCTGTTGTGGCTCAGAACGAAGACGATAACGCGTCTAAGCAGGATGCATCGACAGAGCAGAAAGGCGTTGAGCACGATGCCGTCAATCATACGCTGACGTTAGCGGGCGACGCGAAGGACAGCATCGATCTGAGCAAGCTGGTCGGCAAAGATCAGCAGGTTTCAACGATTGATATGAACAACGGCAAAGCGGATGTGCTGAATATCAACGTGAACGACGTGCTGACCCACGCCGAGAAAGACATGTTTATCGCCGACGGCAATAAACAGCTGATGGTGCAGGGGAATAAAGGCGATGTGCTGAACCTGAACGACCTGCTGCCTGACAACAGCGATCCGGGTAACTGGACTAACGCAGGTAACGTCAAGGTGTCTGGCGTCGAGTACCAGGTGTACCAGATGGAAAATCTGGACGTGGAACTGCTGGTGCAGAACGGCGTCACCGTCAACGTGAATAATCACTAACTTAAACTTTTCCAGGCCTCCTTTCGGGGAGGCCCATGGAGGATTTATGACTTTTTTCAAGACCTCTTTATTCGCGGCGCTGTTTACCACCTCCGCATTTGTTATTCACCCGGCGCTGGCGGCGGAGAATTTTGGTAAGACGTATCAGCCTGTCGCCCCCGTCGGCCAGACGCAGACGCAGGTGGTTTACTACCGTGACGCCAGCAACGCCTCAGGCGGCGCGGCGCATATCTATGTTGATAACGAGTTCCACGACGCGCTGCTGCCGGGCGGTTTTACGACCTTCTGTCTGGCACCGGGTAAGCACAACCTGGGTGCCTATCAGAACGATGCGCCGGAATATCGCGGCAAAGAGCAGGGCTACAACGTCGAGATGAGCGGCGGTCAGACCTACTTCGTACGCGTCAGCCACACGCTGAACGCGGTGCCGGAAGCCCGTACGCGCGAGCAGGCGGAAAAGGATCTCGCTGGCCTGCGTGAGCAGACTCACGTGCTGTCCCGTGCCTCAAGCGTAGAGGCCTGTAAGAACCTTGCGCCGCAGTACAAAGATTACACCCTCTCGGGTGATGTGATGTTCCGCTTCGGTCAGTCCAGCGAGAAAGGCGTTTCTGCCCAGGGCCATCAGGCGGTGAAAGATCTGGTGACGACGATCAAACGTGAAAACGTTGAACTCAAGCAGATCCAGGTGATCGGCCACACGGACGCCATTGGCAGCGATCGCAGCAACTATGCTCTTGGTCTGAAGCGTGCGCAGACTGTCCGCACCATGCTGGCTGAAAACGGTCTTCCGGCTCGCCTGATGAGTGCCTCCAGCGTGGGCAGCAGTGAGCCCGTGGTGAACGACTGCGCGGCATCCAGTAAAAAAGCCCTGATTGCCTGCAATGCGCCGAACCGTCGTGTTGTGGTGCGCGTGAGCGGCGACCAGGACGTGTCGGCACAAGCACAAAAATAGTGTTACCTTTCAGCGACTCTTGCCGGGTGGCGCTTGCGCTTACCCGGCCTGCAATCACCAATATTATCAATCTATTACGACATTCATTGTAGGCCCGTGCAAGCGCAGCGCCGCCGGGCAAAACCCCCACTCATTCCTTTTTCGTGACAAAAAATAAGCAGTTCCATTGAGACAGGTCTCATTAAGGCAAGACCATTCCGCGTGACAGAATATTCCTAATTCATCTCAGAAAGTTAATTTATCTTTTTGATTTAACTGACTTTTAACAACCAGGAACACGCGAAATATGGAATCCTCAATGGCCAATACCCAGGAGGAACAGCTGCACACCATCGCCCGTGATACCCGACTTAATGACGACTCTCTGCTCAGAAGCATTGCCTGGCTGTCTGAGCATTATGGTCTGGGTAAGAGCGACGATGTCTTGCTGGCTGGTCTGCCTGTCGAACAAACTCTCACACCCTCTTTAGCGCTTGATGCGCTCAAAAACGCCGGTATCACCGGGGGGCTCATCAAGCGTAACAGCGCTGAACTGCCCGAGCAGGTTTTCCCCATGATTCTGCTGCGCAAAGGTGCGGGCGGCATGGTGCTGCTTGCGCGCGAGCGTCGTAAAAATGCTGAGGATAAATGGGATCTGTTCTACTCCCTGATCATGCCGGAAGTGGGCGATGAGCCGGTTGAGCTGAACCATGAGGCGCTTAGCGAGCTGTATGTCGGCTATGCCATTGCGGCGAAACCGACGGCGCGCATTGACAGCCGGGTCAGCGATATCGCACCGCCGCAACCAAAAGGTCACTGGCTGTTCAGTACCCTGTGGCGCTATCGCAGCTACTACCGCAGCGCGGCGCTGGCGTCGGTGCTGGTAAACGTGCTCGCGCTGGCCACGGTATTCTTTACCATGAACGTGTATGACCGCGTTATCCCTAACCAGGCGTTTACCACGCTCTGGTCGCTGGCGATTGGCGTACTGGTGGCGATGGTCTTTGAGGCCATCACCCGTACGGTGCGTGCGCATCTGCTTGATACCGCTGGAAAGAAAGCGGATTTGATTGTCGGTAGCGTCCTGTTTCGTCAGTCGCTGGCGGTCAAAATGGAGCATAAGCCGGCCTCTTCCGGCTCGTTTGCCAACCAGCTGCGCGAGTTTGAATCCGTGCGTGACTTCGTCTCTTCCGCCACCCTTGCGACCATTGCCGATCTGCCGTTCGTGCTGCTGTTTATCGGCATTATTTTTGCCATCGGCGGTTCGCTGGCCATTATTCCGCTGCTGATGTTGCCGATGATCCTGATAGTCAGCCTGCTGATCCAGTGGCCGCTGGCGAAAGTGATGAAAGCCAGCCTGCAGGAAGCCTCGCTAAAGCAGGGCGTGCTGATTGAATCCATTGAAGGTATGGAAACCCTGAAATCGGTCGGCGGTGAATCCTGGATGCAGAGCCGCTGGCAGAAATTCAGCGCCATGCAATCTTCCAGCGCGGCGGCGTCAAAACATTACTCAACGCTGGCGATGAACTCGGTGAGTTTCCTGCAACAGTTGCAAACAGTGATGCTGATTGTCACCGGCGTATACCTGATCGATGCCGGTAATCTGACCCAGGGTGCGCTGATCGGTACCGTGATGCTGGCCGGTCGCGTGACCGCGCCATTAAGCCAGGTGATTGGTTTAGCCGTGCGTTATCAACAGGCGAAAGCCGCGCTGGGCTCGCTGAACAGACTGATGGCGCACCCGACCGACCGCAGCAGCGACATTGATTACATCAAACAGCCTGAGCTGAATGGCGATATTGAGCTGAAAGGCGTGACCTTCTCCTACCCGGCACCGCCGATGCAGCCTAACCCGGAGATCCTCAAAGGCGTCAACCTGACGATCAAACCGGGTGAGCGCGTGGCGATTGTCGGCAAAATCGGCAGCGGTAAATCAACCCTGCTGCGCATCATTGCGCGCCTCTACACCCCGGTGAAAGGGCAAATATTCAGCAGCGGGCTGGATGTGAACCAGATTGAGCCGTCCGACTGGCGTAACAACGTGGGCTTTGTCGGCCAGGAAGCGCGTCTGTTTTACGGCACCCTGCGTGAAAACATCATGATTGGCCGCCAGAACGCCTCCTCCGATGAATTCCTGCACGTGCTGCGTCTGACCGGGCTGGATCAGATCGCTGCCCGTCACCCGCGGGGCATTCATATGCCCGTGGGCGAGCAGGGGAACAGCCTCTCCGGCGGTCAGCGTCAGCTGGTGTCCCTGGCCCGTACGCTGCTGGCGCGACCGAATCTGCTGCTGCTGGACGAACCGACCAGCGCAATGGATTCCCAGACGGAAGCCCTGTTCTTACAACACCTGAAAGTCGCGACCGCCGGGCACACGCTGGTGGTGGTCACCCATCGCCCGTCGCTGCTGGCGCTGGTGGATCGCATGGTGATTATTGATGACGGCAAAATTGTGGCCGATGGTCCTAAACAGCAGGTGTTGGCCGCACTGAACGGCGCACCGGCAAACGACAGTGCCCCTGCAAAAGCCGCTACTGGAAAACAGCCCGTGGAGGCCAGCGCATGAAATTCTTAAAGCGTAACAATAACAAGGCATTGTCTGCACGCGACGCTGCCTGGATGAGCGACATTCAGGAGGCGCTCTTCTCCCAGACCACGCCAAAGTCACGCCTGGTGTTATGGCTGATCCTGCTGGTGTTCGCCGGGTTTTTAACCTGGGCGCATTTCGCCAAAGTGGAAGAGGTCACCAAAGGCGACGCGAAAATCGTCTCGAAAAGCCGTGAGCAAATTATCCAGAGCCTGGAAGGCGGCATTCTCGAAGAGCTGAACGTCCGTGAGGGCGACATCGTTGAGCCGGGGCAGGTGCTGCTGAAAATCGACCCGACCCGCGCCCAGTCCAGCTATCAGGAGACGCTGCGTAAAGTGGTGGCGCTGGAAGCGACCGTCAACCGTCTGCGTGCTGAAGCCTACGGCCTGCCGCTGACCTTTAGCGACCGCGTGAAACAGTATCCTTCCGAAGTAGATCTGGAAACCCGCGCCTACAACAGCCGTAAGCAGGCGCTTGAAGAGGGCGTGGCTTCGCTCGAGAAAAGCTACCGCCTGGCGCAGAACGAAATTGCCATGTCAGAGCCGCTGGCCGCGCGCGGCCTGCTCTCTGAAGTAGAACTGCTGCGTATGCGCCGTCAGGCGAATGACCTGCAATCGCAAATTGTCGAGCGTCGTAACCGCTATCAGGCGGATGCCAACGCCGAACTGATTCGCCAGGAGCTGGATCTGGTGCAGGCCGAAGAGAGCCTGACGGGGCGCGCCGACGTGGTGAGCCGGACCACCATCACCGCCCTGGTGAAAGGCACGGTGAAAAACGTGCGCGTCACCACCATCGGCGGCGTTATTCAGCCCGGTGAACACATTATGGAAATCGTGCCGCTGGAAGACCAACTGCTGGTGGAAGGGAAAATCAAACCGTCTGACGTCGCCTTCCTGCATGCCGGATTACCGGCGATGGTGAAGATCACCGCCTACGATTTCGGTATTTACGGCGGTCTGAAAGGGCAGGTTTCGCTGGTCAGCCCGGACACGCTCAAAGATGACGCCAAAGCCGCCGCTGGCCGCCCTGACGACACCTATTACCGGGTGATGGTCCTGACCGACAGCAGCACGCTGACGGCGGGCGGAAAATCCCTGCCGATTATTCCCGGCATGATTGCGACGGTGGAGATCCGTACCGGCGAAAAAACCATTCTTGATTATTTGTTGAAACCTATCTTCAAAGCGAAGGAAGCATTCCGCGAGCGTTAATATGAAAAGTGATTCAATCTTTATGCAGCGCCGTCTGGCGGCGCTGCTGACGGCCGCGGCTTGCCTGGCATCGGCTAAAAGTGCAGCAAATAGTGACGGCTTATTAGCCTTTGCGCCTGTAGACCCTGTGGTAAAATCTCGCATGGTGATGGCCTCCACACCGCCCGCGCCGGCCGCTCCGTTAGTGGAGCAGGCACCCGTGACACACGCGGTCGCCGCGCCGAAACGCGATAATACGGCCCGGGCGCCCAGCGAAGGTGAGATCCGCACTCTGTTTAATGATGCGGTGAATACCGCGCTGAGCATCAGCGCCGAAGTGCGCGGCGCAAATTACAATACGGAAGCGGCAGAAGCCAACGTTGACGAAGCCAAAGGCCAACGCTGGCCGCAAATTGATGTCGGCACCCGCTCTAAAAGTTATCAGTTTGGTGGCGGTGAACATCGCTACAGCGACAGTCGTCCGGCGGTCACCGTCAATATGGCGACCACACTGCTCGATTTTGGCCGCACCAGTAACACCATTAAAAGCCGTGAAGCCCTGCATGATGCGGCGAGAAATAACGTTGATGCCCAGGCGGAAGATATCGCCTGGCAGGTCAGCAGCGCGCTCATCGAACTGAGCAAGCAGCGCCAGATTATCCGTCTGAGTCAAAAGTATGTGGCGCGGATGAACGAGCTGGTTGAGATGCTGGATGGGATCGTGAAGGTCGATCAGGGCCGTCGCAGCGAGCTGACCCAGGCCCGGGGGCGGCTGCTCCAGGCGCAATCATCGCTGGATACCGCCGTATCACGTGCGCGTGATACTGAAATTACCCTTAACCGCCTGCTGGGGGACAAAAAAGTACCCCTGCCTGCGGCGACCGTCTGGAACCTGAAGCCAGGGGAACTGACGACACAGCTCACGGCCATCGACACGCATCCGATGATTCGCCAGGCGCAGGCAGAGACCGCGTCGGCGCTTGCGGATGCGGATGCCGCGCGTTCGGCGTCCTTCCCGACGGTGACCTGGAACGTGGGCAAAAGCACCGGGCGCGACGAGCTGGGGCGTGAACAGTCCTGGGAGACGGGCGTGAACGTGAGCTGGCCGATTTTCCGCGGCGGTTCTCAGCGAGCCGCTGAACTCTCTGCCGCGCGTCGTGCGGACGCCAGCAGAGAAACCATTGAAAAACAGTTACGCGATCTGGATAACCGCGTGCGTGCGGCCGATCAGGATGCCCGTAGCATGCTGGAGCGCGCTGAGTTGTACCACGACTTAGCCTTTGAATCCGATCGCATTCGCCATGATTTCTTCGATCAATGGTACCACCTTGGCAAACGAACCCTGCTGGATGTGCTGAGTGCAGAAAGTGATTATTACGGTAACCAGGTCGCAGAAGCCACCAACCGCTTTGACGCTTACGCTGCTATTTTTCGTAGTTATGCCAGTGCGGGAACATTATTGCAGTGGCTGAGAAAGCCCTAATCAGCCATTTTTATAATGAACCACACAGCAGGCACAGGAAGAGAGTGCAGATGAATCAGTATTCAGGAAAGAAAATTTATATCGCCTTACTCGACGATCATCCGATTGTGCGCAAGGGGCTGGAGATTATTTTCAGCCAGGAGCCGGATTTCGAACTGAAGGGCAGCTTTGCCAGCCGCATTGACCTGATTAATTTTTTACGTACCAACCGTATTGATGTGCTGATCCTCGATTATTTACTCGGTGATGAAGACATCGACGGATTACCGATGATTAAGCAGCTGATGAGCAATTTTCCCTGGCTGAAAATTTTGATCTCATCGACCCTGGAAAATACCGCCATTGTCCGTATGGCGCTGAAGGCAGGCGTGCGCGGGCATATCGGTAAAAGCCGTGACGCCTCGGAAGTGGTCGATGCGGTGCGCCGGGTGGCGGCGGGCCATATTTGCCTCTCTGAAAGCATGGAGAAGGAGTTTTATCTTATCTCCGAGCCGTCTGCACCCGGTGACGTTGAGGATGAACAACATGTAATCGACGGCATTGGCCGTCTGGATCAGCTCTCGGCGCGGGAACTGGAGGTGTTACGCCTTTTCCTTTCCGGTATGTCGGTGCTGCAAATTTCCGAGAAGTTCAGCCGTAGCCGCAAAACGGTAAGCGGCCAAAAGAAATCGGCAATGAAAAAGCTGGGCGTGAAAACCGACCCGGAACTGTTCCTCTGGCACGACCAGCTGCTGTGACTCTCCACTGAGAGCCGCTTTTCTTGCCGGGTGGCGCTGCGCTTACCCGGCCTACTCTTCTTTGTAGGCCCGTGCAAGCGTAGAAGTACTGTTGCGCAGCGCCGTCGCGAGATCGCTAATCGAGCACGGCTTAAACAGACAATCGTTCATTCCCGCCTGCAAACACCGCTCCGTAATCTCATGCATCGCATTGGCAGTAAACCCGGTAATCCAGGTGGGGGCCCGACCTTGCTCACGCTCGGCGTTACGCATCATGCCCGTCAGCTGATAGCCGTTGATGCCCGGCATATTGCAGTCGGTGATGACCACATCAAACGCGGTATCAGCCCAGATTTTGAGTGCCTCATCGCCGCCGGAAGCCAGATGCGCGTGCTGTCCCAGCCAGGCCAGCTGTTTGGCCAGCAGGATCCGGTTTGCCGGATTGTCATCCACCACCAGCACGTTAAGCGCCGGTAACTTTTCATCTTCCTCATCCGGCTGGGCACATGGCGTAACGGCACGGGTGACTTTAGGCAGGGAGAAGGTCGCCCTGACGGTGGTACCAACATGTTTTTCACTGGCGAGCGTGAGCGTGCCATTCATGCTTTCACAGATGGTACGGCTGATATATAACCCAAGGCCGGTTCCCGCCCGGCGATTGTCCGCCTGGCTGAACGGCTTAAAGAGCGCGGCCTGCTGGCTGGAGTCAATACCAATCCCGCTGTCCTGTACCTCAATAACAAACTGAATGTTATCGGTGCCGGGCTCCTCACGCTGCGATAAGGTCAGCGTCACGCTGCCGCGGTCGGTAAACTTAATGGCGTTGCTCAGCAGGTTGGAGAGCACCTGCTTGATACGCAGCGGGTCGGCATAAACCTCATACAGCGCGTCCGTCGGGAAGACTTTATTCAGCTGGATATTCTTTTCAATCGCCACGCCCTGGAACACCCGCATCATGTTGTCGATGAGTTTTCCGAACTGCACGGGTTCCGGGTTGAAATCGAGATGCCCGCCCTCGATCCGGGAGATATCCAGAATATCGCCAATCAACCCCACCAGACCTTCTGCCGAGTCGTAAGCCACTTCCAGCGCCTGAAGATCGTGTTCGCCATGGCGTCCTTTTTTCAGGACGATGTCCAGCATGCCGATGATCGCGTTCATCGGGGTGCGGATCTCATGACTCATGGTTGACAGGAACACCGATTTTGCCCGGTTGGAATCTTCGGCGCGATCTTTCGCCTCGCTCAGCTCCGCCAGCAGCGACTCACGTTCCGTGAGCATCTCGCGCAGCTGGGTGAGCTGCTCGTTCAGTTGTCTGCGCAATGCCGCTTTGCGCACAATCTGCCGACGTAAATAGAGCGCCCAGCCCAGCGCCAACAGCACCAGCACGCCGCTGAAGACGCCGGTAGCGATCAGCACCTCGCGATAGCGATACCAGAAGCTGTCGACCACCACCAGCTCGTTGGGTCGCCAGCGGTTCGCCAGATTTTCCAGCTCAATAGGAGAGATACTCAGCAACACTTTATCCAGAATGCTCTGTAGCTCCGGACTTGCCAGCCCTACGCCAAAGGAGACCCAGACCGGTGAATCGCCAACGATAGCAACCACCTTCAGCTTATCCTGGAAGTTGGTATAGATCTGATAATCCGTCATCACCAGAATACCGACGGCGGCATCAGCATCTCCATTGGTGACGCTCGAAAGCAGCTGCGACTCATTGCCGACATGTACAATTTTGATTTCCGGGTAACGTTCGCGTATCAGGCGTTCGACGCCAATATTTTTTACCAGCGCCAGGCGCTTGCCGCGCAGGTCGGCCAGGGTGTGAATATCGTTGCGCGAGGTCGATGTGGCGAGGGAAAACGCGCTGCGTAAGTAGGGGCGCGTAAAGAGGATCTGATCCTGGCGCGCTTCGCTTGGCGTTACCGACGCGAGCATATCTGCCTGTCCATGGTTGACCTTAGCAATCAGGTCATCTGTGGTATCGCCGGTCTCAAAACGAAAGCGCAACCCGGTACGCAGTGACACCACGGAAAAGAGATCCGCCACGACCCCGCGCAGCACACCCTTGTTATCAATAAAAGAGACCGGTGCGGCATTATCCTGGCTGTAGATCAATACGCTCACGTCAGGATGACGCGCGATCCACGCTTTCTCCTGGTCGGTAAAATCCAGGGACTTGGTTCCCTGTGCAATATCGACACGATCGGGCTGCCAGCGGCGATAGAGATCCAGCTTTTCCTCTTCCGGTACGGCACGAATGGTTGCGTTGATCAGCTGGTTAAGCTGCGGGTTACTCTGACTGAGCGCGAAACCGACTTCACGGTTGGGCAGGCGCGAGAAACGTTCGATGTGTATATTGTTGAGATAATTTCGGCTCAGCGAATAGCTGTTGCCCAGATAGGCGCGTGACTGCCCAAAGGCCACGGCGCTGAGCGCTTCCTGGTAGCTGTCAAACAGACGAAAACGCGCGTTGGGATACGCCGCTTTCACCTGCGCAAGCGGCAGGTAGTCTCTGACCATCGCCACATCCGTATTGGCAAGATCTTCCGCCAGCGGCTGGGTTTCTCTGTCATTAATACCCAGCACGGGTTTGTCGCTGGCATAAGGCATGGAGAAAACAAACGCGTCATTCGCCTCGAAGGCGGCGACCGACGGAATAAGATCGATATCTCCGCGCGCGAGCGCCTGCCACAGCTCTTCCGGTGAATCGTACATGTTGACCTGCACCGGCAGATTAAGCTGCCAGGACACCAGGCCGAGATAGTCAGCGCTCAGCCCCTCATATTCATGGCGCATATTGCGCATACCGAAGGGGGGAGCGTCATAGCGTGTGATACCCACCGTCAAATTTTGCCTGTGCTTCAGCAGCGTTGCCTGCTCCTCGCTGAGCGGCAATCGACTCATGCCCTCAATAGGGGTGCGCATCAGAATCTTATATTCTTCGCTGTGCGCCGATGGCATCACGAGTAAAAATAAAACCAGAAGCAAAAAACGACGAAGGTAGTGGCGCATAACTTTTTATAACGCTCCTGAGAATAAGGTACTGAAAGTGATATTCTGATTAAACGGTACATGTATTGTTATAAGACAAGGCTTGGTTATTATTCTGGCAATCTTTAATAACAAAAAGCGCAATGTCTGGTCAGGAACGTTATTATTTCTACGCTATCCTCTCAATACTAATATAAGCGTGCATTTTCACCTGTTTTTTACGGTTTAAATCTAACGTCAGCATTGGTTGCCGGAAACATCAAGACCGGTCTTGTCGCTTACTTTACAGGCGAAGGGGATAATAATGCGCACGTTTATTTGATTATTGAGCCTGGACGATGCGCCGATCCTTTCATCCTCATTCCTCTGCTGCAAAACACGACGCAATGCGTCAGACATTTACTGCGCTGGCGGAGCAGTACCGCCACGCAATGGCCGTGGCGGATTATGCGACAGCCTCTCGCTGCTGCGAAAAAGCGCTGGCTGTTCTGCCGCACAATGTGTCGGTGCAGAGCGATTACGCCCTGAGCCTGATGCGTGAGGGAAAACATGACAAGGCATACAAGGTCTATCGTAAGATTTATCAGTCGCCCCGCCGTCATGAAGCGTCAGAAACCTGGCTCGATGGTCTGGCGGAATTGTGCGGCCATATGGGCAAAACGGATGAAATGCGCGCCTATGGTCTGGAGTCATTGACCCTTTCTGACCAGCGTTTTCGTCAGGGAACCGTCTGGCCGCTGCCCCTGACGCCACCGCCGGCTTTCCGGGCAGATCGCCCCGAAAAAAACATCATCGCATTCAGTCTGTATGGCGATCGGCCGCGCTACTGCGAAACCTTAATTAAAAACGTTGAGGCCGCCGCCGGGCTGTTTCCGGCCTGGCGCTGTCGTGTCTATCTGGATGACACCGTGCCGCAGCACGTCTGGCAGCGGCTGGCGCAGGCGGGAGCCGCGCTGGTGGATATGAGCCAGGAAAAGCACATCTACCCAACCCTGTGGCGTTTTCTGGTGATGGATGACCCACAGGTCGAGCGTTTCTTAGTGCGTGACGCTGACTCCTTACTTTCTGAGCGGGAGCAGGTCTGCGTGGAAGCCTGGCTGCGCTCGCCGTTTTATTTCCACCATATGCGCGACTACTTCACCCATACCGAGCTGTTGCTGGCGGGAATGTGGGGCGGCTGCGGCGGTACGATCCCGAACGTAGAGGGAATGATGCGTCAGTTTGTGGCGGGCTACCGGGGGAGCGCACGCTTTACCGATCAGTATTTCCTCAAAGTGGCGCTCTGGCCTACGGTCCGACAGAGCATTCTGAATCATGATGAGATCTTTGCGTTTCATCATGCTCAGCCCTGGCCTGCGCATCCGCCAATTCGCTGGAACGCAGAACATTTTCACGTTGGCAGCAACGCCGGGTTCACCGTGCTGGCGGGACCAAGTGAGAAAGCCGACGGTGAAAAGCAGCCCGTTGCATTACGGATTGAGGGGGAGAACTATCGCTATACGGCGGAGGTGCGCGACGGACAATGGCGATTGCCTATCCCATTCTTCCTCGCCGACGGTTTTCGTGCGGGCGAGGTGCAGGTTGAGGTTATCACTTAGCCCGATCACGTCTGAGGGACAACGTCTAAACCTGTCTGTACGAGCAGCTCCGTCTCATTACCCGAATGGTGATAAACCTCATATTGCACACCATCCACCGTGACGGAGCCTCTGGCTTTCATCCAGTCTCCGGGCTCCGATTCTGCGGGTAGCAGCTCGCAAAGATTGACTTGCTGCCCGGGTGTGCCTTTTATCAGTAACAGCTGACTGTCGTCGTCGATAAAAAGAGACTCTTCCCCTGGCATTAAAATATCGCCGAGGTCAATCTCGACCAGGGCAGGGAATGTGTTATTCATTTTTTTGAGAACCTGTTTACGCATAGCAAATCTGCTGCGTTTTTACCTTCCTGGGGGAGAGGGGACAATAAGTCCGGTCTTATAAAAAGCCTCTGACGAGAGTTTTTAAAAACAAGACCGACCTTAATCCCGGCCAGCCCGCCGATTGCTAAAATTCCCTCAAATTATGACGGGTATCCAGACAATGCAGAATGACGCGCGGTTGCTAAAATTAAGGTTGCACCCGTCTGCCTATTTTCAGCTCTCATCTTTCAGGGAACGATTCAAACGATGCGTTTTATCACTGCCCGGTTAATTAGCCTTTTTTTACTGCTTTGCAGTATCGGGCAGATTCAGGCCCAGGAACTGACTCTGCAACGCCGCGTGCAGGTCAATGCGCCGCATGTTCAGTTTAGTGATGATGTTCAGCAATGGCTGAATAACAATCAGACGCTTCATGTGGGCGTCTGGGGGCAGCCTCACCCTCCTCTCAGCGAAGGGATGGAACACGGGATTTTCAACGGGATTGCGGCTGATTATCTGGCGCTGCTGGAAGATAGTCTGAAGGTCAACGTCAAACTCCACTATTACAGCCAAAGTCGCGATGCCTTCCAGGCGCTGCGCCGCCATGACATTCAGATGGTAGCGATGTGGAACCCGGAGCTGTGGCCAAACCCCGATCTGGTGACCACACCGCCATGGTTGCTGGATAAGGCGGTCTTAATGACCACCCGCGAGCGGGCCGATGACGCACCCGAAGAGAGCCCTAAGACCGTCGGCCTGATGACTGATACCAACGCCAGCCCGGCGCTGCGGCGTTACTATCCCGGCAGCACGCTCCGTTTCCAGTCCTGGTATCCTTCAGCCGTCAGCGCGCTGGCGTTTAAGCAGATAGACGCGCTGTGGATTAACCGGGCCAGCGCGGAGTATCTCACTCAGTATCATCAGGCTCAGGGGCTACGCTGGCGCTACAGCCCGGCACTGCCCAATCTGAACATGAGTTTTGGGGTGGATCGCCAGTTGCCGCAACTGGCGGAAGCCATCGACACGGTGTTCAAACATATCCCGTTAGCCAGCCGTTTGCGTATCACCACCAGTTGGGGGCTTAACCGGAGCTTCGTGATCACGACGAACCCGCTGGGTCTTGATCAGGAGGAAGAGGACTGGCTGCGCAAACATAGCCAGATTCAGGTCATTCTTGATAATCGCCAGCGGCCGCTGGCGTTTCTGGAAGATGGAACGCCTGCGGGTCTGGTGATCGATTTGCTCAATCAATTTAGCGAGCAGTATGACATTCACTTCACCATCATGATGGCGGGTAGCGACGACGAACTGAATGCGTTAAAGCGGGATAACCCGGATGCGCTGGTGCTCAGGCAGCAGGTCAACGTGGCGCAAAAAAACGCAACGTCCAGCGCGATAACCCCACCATTGCTCACCACGCCCGTCGTGGTGGTGATGGATCAGGAGATCAAACGGCCGGACGATTTTTCCCAGTTGAAGGGCGAAAAGCTGGCGATTATGGCCGACGATCCGCTGCTCCCCTGGCTGGAAACCTGGTATCCCACGATCAAACTGGTGCCGTTGACCCATATGGACGACGCGCTCGCGCGGCTGAAAAAAGGCGAGATACGCGGTGTGATTGCGCCACAGTTTATCGCTAACTATCTGGTTACGCGCCACCATCCCACCCGTTTTCATCTGGCAGTGACGGTGCCCGTGCCCCCTATTGATGTGGTTATTGCCGCGCAAACCGACACCAGCCAGCCGATCAATATTCTCAATAAAGCGCTGGCGGATATGCAACCGCAGGCATTGATGCAGCTGGCGGGCGACTGGCGACAAGCGGCCATCGACAATAGCGAAACCTGGGCACAAAGTTCATTACTCAATTCACTGGTCTGGGGCGTATTGCTTCTGCTGGTGGTGACAGGGTGTTGGCTGTGGATACAGTATCTGCGCGCCGCGCTGCGTCGCGGCAACGTCTTGCAGCAACAGCTTACTGAACAGTTACGTTTTACCCAGGCACTGATCGACGCCTCGCCCGTGGCGCTCTACGTCCGCGATCGCAACGGCCATCTGCTGCGCTACAACCAGGCCTGGGCGGATGCCATCGGCCAGCCGGGCGATGCCTTCCAGGGGCAGCCGGTGACGGCAATCGACATTGCCGAACCGGCGGTGCTGGCAAACCTGGAGGCGAAATACCAGCAGGCGTTGCAGGATGGGCAACCGCAGAACTGGTCTGACAGTTTTACGATAAATGACCAGACGCGCTACCTGCAGGGCTGGGTTGTGCCGTGGCACGACAGCCAGGGGGACATTGGCGGCCTGATTGGCGGCTGGCTGGATGTCACCGAAAAAGAGCAACTGATTGCTCAGCTCTCTGAGACCAAAAGTAATCTGGAGCAGGCGATAGGCAGCAAGAATGCCTTTATGCAGACGATGGGGCATGAAGTGCGTACCCCGCTCAGCGTGATTACCGGCCTGCTGGAGATGGAGCTTCAGGCGCTGGATGCGCGGCATGAGCATAATGAAAACCTGAACCTGATATGGGAATCCTCCCTCAATCTGCTTTCGCTTATCGGCGATATGTTCGATGTCTTCCGTGCCGATAACCCGCAGCTGAATGGAACGACGCGCAGCACGCACCTGCCGCAGTTAATCCACAGTACGGTGGCGCTCTACCGGCAGCAGGCGGAAGCGAAGGGGATCACCCTGAACGTGCTGATCGAGCTCTCTACCGAGCGCTTTACCACCGATCCGCTGCTGATTATTCGCATCCTCTCCAGCCTGCTGCGTAACGCCATCAAGCATTCTCACTGTCATGAGATTGACGTTGAGGTGTATGAGGGCAGCAGAGAGCCGCATACCACGACGATCCCGCTGGTCATTGAGGTGTGCGATCGGGGCGAGGGCATTGGCGGTCATCTGCTGGAGGAGATTGCCGGACGGGCGCACCACGTGACGCTGAAATCTGAGTGGACTGACACCGGGTTTAGTTTACCCGCCTGCCTGTATATGGCGCAGGCTGCAAGTGCCGAGGTGCGTATCGACAGTGAACCCCATGAGGGCTGCGTGGTGAGCCTTCACTTCAATGCCGAGCCAGCTGCCAGCAAAGTATTGACCCCTCCGCCCGTCGAACAGACGCGCAGCCTGCATATTCTTGGCGTGGATGACTATCCGCCCGCACGGCGCGCGCTGCAGCAGCGGCTGGAGTCCTGGGGGCACCGGGTGTCACTCGCGACGCAGGGCGCTGAGGCGCTGTCGATGTGGCAGCAAAATCCTGAACGCTATGATGTCATTATTACCGACTGCACGATGCCAGAGATGGACGGTTATGAGCTGGCGCAGCAGATCCGCCATACTGAGCAACTCAATGGATTGCCGCCGATTCCGGTCTTTGGTCTGACGGCGATGAGCGGAGCAGAAGCGGCAGAGCGCTGTATTGATGCCGGGATGAATGAATATCTGGAAAAACCGCTGACGGCGGAGAAGCTCCAGACGCTGCTGGATCGCTATTTTGCGACCAGCAGCGCAAAACCCGACCTGGTGAATGATGCCACGCGGGCGCTGCAGGCCGAAATGGTTGAGGTCAACAAAGAAGATGCCAGCCAGCTGACGCAGTGGCTCGCGCAGAAAAATCGCGACAAGGTGGGCCGTATGGCGCACCGTATCAACGGCGGGGCGCGGATGATGAACATGACGGCCCTGCAGAAAGCCTGTGAACAACTGGAAACGGCCTGTAATGCAGAACGCAGCTGGCAGGAGATTGAATCCCTCGTCAACCGCGTGCTGGAAGAGATGGCCCGGTTTAATCAGCAGCTGACGTTAGACGAAGAGGTAGGATGAACGTACTCCCCTGTGCACAAAAACAGATCCAGACCGCCTGCGCGCTTATCGACAGCATCCTGGGAAGCGAGCTGATGGCGATTCACTTATACGGTTCGGCGATGGAGAGGGGGCTGAAACCGCTGAGCGATATTGACCTGCTGGTCACAGTGCGTTCGCCGCTGCGGGATGAACAACGGCGTACCTTAATGCAGAAGCTGCTTGGGATTTCGGCCTGGCCCGGCACGTCGGAGGTTTACCGGGCGCTGGAGGTGACGGTTGTCGTCTGGTCGCAGATTGTGCCATGGCACTTTCCGCCCGTGCGGGAACTGCAGTTTGGAGAATGGCTACGGGACGATATTACAAACGGCGAATACGAACCGGCGCAGCCCGACCCCGATCTGGCGATTTTACTGACCAAAGCGCGTCAGAACAGCTTCCCCCTGCGGGGAGAAGCGGCCAGCACGCTGTTTGAGGCGGTTCCTGAACGCGATCTGCAGCATACGTTTCGCCAGACCCTCGCGCTGTGGAACGGGGCCGACGATCTGGAGGGTGACGAGAGGCATATCCTCCTGACGCTGGCGCGTATCGGGTATAGCGTTGAGACCGGTAAGATTGCGTCTAAAGACGAGGCGGCGGCCTGGCTGCAGCCGCAACTGCCTGAAGCCCATGCGAAACTGCTGGGGGAGGCGCGGGCAGAGTATCTCGGGTTGGTCACTGTGGATTGGGCAGAAAAAATGCCTCAGGTTGAGGCATTTGTCCGCGAGGTCAAAAAAGCGATCCAGGAAAAACTGGCGTAACGCCGTCCGGCATTATCGCATCGTCACAAACTCTTCCGCCGCCGTTGGGTGGATTGCTACGGTGTTGTCGAAGTCTTTCTTGGTCGCGCCCATCTTCAGCGCTACCGCGAAGCCCTGCAGGATCTCGTCCATGCCGAAGCCAATGCCGTGGATACCGACAATCTTCTCGTCCGGACCCACGCAGACCAGCTTCATGCGGCACGGCTGGCGGTGAGAGGTGACGGCGGTATACATCGCGGTGAACGCCGATTTATACACTTTCACCTGGTCGTCGCCGTACTGCTCGCGCGCCTGCGGCTCGGTTAAGCCGACGGTGCCGATTGGCGGGTGGCTGAAGACGACGGTTGGGATAAGGTTGTAATCCAGATGCTCGTCCGGCTTGTTGTTGAACAGGCGCTCGGAGAGACGACGGCCCGCCGCAACGGCAACCGGGGTCAGCTCAACCGCACCGGTATTATCGCCGACCGCGTAAATGCCCGGTACGCTGGTGTTCTGGAATTTATCAACGACGATGTAGCCTTTTTCGTCGGTTTTCACGCCAGTCACGCCCAGGTTGAAGTTATCGTTCGCCGGTTCACGCCCAATCGCCCAGATCAGGCAATCGACGGTCTGGCTGCGGCCATCTTCCAGCTCCAGGGTCAGGCTGCCGTCTGCATTTTTCACGACCGCTTTTGGTACAGCGTTGGTGTGCAGGGTTGGGCCTTCGGTGTTCATTACTTCAACCAGCGTATCGACGATCAGCGGGTCAAAGCTGCGCAGCGGCGCGTGTTTACGCACGAACAGGTGCGCTTGTGCTCCCAGGCCGTTAATCACACCGGCCAGTTCAACTGCGATGTAACCCGCGCCGACAACGGCAACGCGTTTTGGCAAGGCAGGCAGCTCGAAGAAGCCGTCGGAGTCGATGCCGTATTCTACGCCCGGGATGTTCGGATGGCTCGGGCGGCCACCGGTAGCGATCAGGATGTGATCGGCGGTGATCGTCTCTCCGTTCACTTCGATCGTTTTCGCGTCCACGAAGCGGGCGAAACCGTGGATAACATCGACGTTATTTTTACCCAGCACGTTGTCGTACGAGGTGTGAATACGGTCGATGTAGGCGGTACGGCTGGCGATCAGCTTATCCCAGTCGAAGTGGTTGATGGTGGTATCAAAGCCGTAGTCCGGGCCATACATATGAATAGCTTCACGGATTTGCGCCGCATGCCACATCACTTTTTTCGGTACACAACCCACGTTCACGCAGGTGCCGCCCAGCGCTTTGGCTTCAATCAGCGCGCACTTCTGGCCGTACATGGCTGCACGGTTGATGGAGGCGATGCCGCCGCTGCCGCCGCCGATTGCGATGTAGTCATAATGCTTAGTCATAGCTTTTGTCCTTAATCGTGAATTGCCGCGATTGTATACCTGAAATCAATAGTTTCCACCGATGGCTGCGATTACTCCGGCACGATCCAACTGACGGTCGCGTGGCCTGTACCGGCTGGCACCAGCTTTTTATGCAGCCACGGCAGCACGTTGTTCATTTGCGCTTCAAGCTTCCACGGCGGGTTGATGACGATCATGCCCGAGGCGGTCATGCCGCGCTGGTCGCTGTCCGGACGTACCGCCAGCTCAATTTGCAGGATTTTGCGAATGCCGGTCGCTTCCAGGTCTTTGATCATGCGTTTGATTTGCGCGCGCAGGACCACCGGATACCACAGGGCATACGTTCCGGTGGCGAAGCGTTTGTAGCCTTCGTGGATGCCGGTCACCACCGCCTGATAGTCGGTTTTGATTTCATACGGCGGGTCGATCAGCACCAGGCCGCGACGTGAAACCGGCGGTAGTTTGGCTTTCAGCTGCTGGTAACCGTCGGCTTTTTCCACGCGGGCGCGGTTATCTTTCTGGAATTCAGAACGCAGCAGCGGGAAATCGCTCGGGTGCAGTTCGGTCAGCTGGAGGCTGTCCTGCTCGCGCAGCAGCTGGCGTGCAATCAGCGGTGAGCCTGGGTAGTAGCGCAGCTGGCCGTTGCGGTTGAAGTGATTCACCACGCCAATGTATGGCTCCAGTTCGGCAGGCAGGTCGTCCTGCTGCCAGATGCGGGCGATGCCTTCAAGGTATTCACCGGTGCGCTCGGCATGTTCACCGCTCAGCTGATAACGGCCCGCGCCCGCATGGGTGTCCAGATAGAGAAATGGCTTATCTTTCTCTTTGAGCGATTCGATGATCAGGCTCTGAACGGTATGTTTAAGAACGTCGGCGTGGTTGCCTGCGTGGAAGCTGTGGCGATAACTGAGCATGGGTGATGATTTTCCGCTGAATTGACGATTTTCCACAGTTTACAGCAGAACGGCACAGATTACCCGTAGGCCCGGTAAGCGCGACCATTGAAATCCTCTACACTTAACCCCATTCTAGATCCCATATGCACAGCGCCGGATGCGCGCTTCATTCATCAAATTCAACAGGACAGCGTTTATGACCAATCCATTACTGACGCCTTTTTCGTTGCCACCGTTTTCTAAAATCCTCCCTGAGCATGTGGTTCCAGCCGTTACGCAATCGCTGGACAACTGCCGTGCGGCGGTAGAAAGCGTGGTCGCGCAGGGCGCGCCGTACACCTGGGAAAATCTGTGTCAGCCGCTGGCCGAAGTGGATGACGTTCTGGGGCGTATTTTCTCCCCGGTGAGCCACCTGAATTCGGTAAAAAACAGCCCGGAACTGCGCGAAGCCTACGAGCAAACCCTGCCGCTGCTCTCTGAGTACAGCACCTGGGTCGGCCAGCATGAAGGGCTCTACAAGGCGTATCGCGATCTGCGCGACGGCGACCACTATGCCGAACTGAACACCGCGCAGAAAAAATCCGTCGATAACGCCCTGCGTGATTTCGAGCTTTCCGGGATTGGCCTGCCAAAAGAGAAGCAGACCCGCTACGGTGAAATTGCCGCGCGTCTCTCCGAGCTGGGCAACCAGTACAGCAACAATGTGCTCGACGCTACCATGGGCTGGACGAAGCTGATCACCGACGAAGCGCAGCTAGCCGGAATGCCGGAAAGCGCGCTGGCGGCGGCAAAAGCGCAGGCCGAAGCGAAAGAGCAGGAAGGCTTCCTGTTAACGCTGGATATCCCAAGCTATCTGCCGGTCATGACCTACTGCGACAACCAGGCATTGCGCGAAGAGATGTACCGCGCATACAGCACCCGCGCCTCCGATCAGGGGCCGAATGCCGGTAAATGGGACAACAGCCCGGTGATGGCGGAAATCCTCGCGTTGCGCCACGAGCTGGCACAGCTGCTGGGCTTCGACAGCTACGCCGATAAATCACTCGCCACTAAAATGGCCGAGAACCCGCAGCAGGTGCTCGACTTCCTGACCGATCTTGCGAAACGCGCCCGTCCGCAGGGTGAAAAAGAGCTGGCCCAGCTGCGCGCCTTCGCCAAAGCGGAGTTCAGCGTGGACGAGCTGCAGCCGTGGGACATCGCGTACTACAGCGAAAAACAGAAACAGCACCTCTACAGCATCAGTGACGAGCAGCTGCGCCCGTACTTCCCGGAAAACAAAGCCGTTAACGGCCTGTTTGAAGTGGTGAAACGTATTTACGGCATCACCGCCAAAGAGCGTACCGATATTGACGTCTGGCACCCGGACGTGCGCTTCTTCGAGCTGTATGACGAGAAAAACGAGCTGCGCGGCAGTTTCTACCTCGATCTCTACGCCCGTGAGAACAAGCGCGGCGGGGCGTGGATGGACGACTGCGTTGGCCAGATGCGTAAAGCCGACGGTTCTCTGCAAAAGCCCGTCGCTTACCTGACCTGTAACTTCAACCGCCCGGTGAACGGCAAACCGGCGCTGTTCACCCACGACGAAGTGATTACCCTGTTCCACGAGTTCGGTCACGGTCTGCACCACATGCTGACTCGCATCGAAACCGCAGGCGTGGCCGGTATCAGCGGTGTGCCGTGGGATGCGGTCGAGCTGCCGAGCCAGTTTATGGAAAACTGGTGCTGGGAGCCGGACGCGCTGGCGTTTATCTCCGGCCACTACGAAACCGGCGAACCGCTGCCGAAAGAATTGCTGGATAAAATGCTGGCGGCCAAGAATTACCAGGCGGCGATGTTCATCCTGCGTCAGCTGGAGTTCGGCCTGTTTGACTTCCGTCTGCACGCCGAGTTTAGCCCGGAGCAGGGGGCGAAAATCCTTGAAACCCTGGCCGAGATTAAAAAGCAGGTTGCTGTTATTCCAGGGCCTACCTGGGGCCGCTTCCCGCATGCCTTCAGCCACATCTTCGCAGGCGGCTACGCGGCGGGTTACTACAGCTATCTGTGGGCCGACGTGCTGGCGGCAGATGCCTTCTCTCGTTTCGAAGAAGAGGGGATCTTCAACCGCGAAACCGGTCAGTCGTTCCTCGACAACATCCTGACCCGGGGTGGTTCTGAAGAGCCAATGGTGCTGTTCAAACGCTTCCGTGGCCGTGAGCCGCAGCTGGATGCGATGCTTGAGCACTACGGGATCAAAGGCTGATTGTTACGTGAAGATCTGCTTAGTCGATGAAACAGGCGCCGGAGACGGCGCCTTATCTGTTCTGGCGGCCCGCTGGGGGCTGGAGCACGATGAAGAAAACCCGATGGCGCTGGTGATGACGCCGGAACATCTGGAGTTACGTAAGCGCGACGAACCGAAGCTCGGCGGAATTTTTGTCGATTTTGTCGGCGGCGCCATGGCGCACCGGCGCAAGTTTGGCGGCGGTCGCGGTGAAGCGGTCGCTAAAGCGGTTGGCATCAAAGGAAACTATCTTCCGGACGTGGTTGATGCCACGGCGGGGCTGGGGCGTGATGCGTTTGTGCTGGCGTCTGTCGGCTGCCGCGTGCGGATGCTGGAGCGTAACCCGGTCGTTGCCGCACTGCTCGACGACGGGCTGGCGCGTGGTTACGCGGACCCGGAAATCGGCCCGTGGTTGCAGGAACGGCTACAGCTGATCCACGCCTCCAGCCTGACGGCGCTGACCGATATCACTCCGCGCCCGCAGGTGGTCTATCTCGACCCGATGTTCCCGCATAAGCAGAAAAGCGCGCTGGTGAAGAAAGAGATGCGGGTGTTTCAGTCTCTGGTGGGGCCGGATTTAGATGCAGACGGCCTACTGGAGCCTGCCCGCCTGCTCGCGACGAAGCGGGTGGTGGTGAAGCGCCCTGACTATGCGCCGCCGCTGGCGGACATTGCCACGACCAATGCGGTGACCACCAAAGGGCACCGGTTTGATATTTATTCGGGTACGCCGGAATAAAAAAGCCGGGTGGCGGCTTCGCCTTACCCGGCCTACGTTCAGTGCCATTTGTAGGCCCGGTAAGCGTTAGCGCCACCGGGCTTTTTTGCACTTACTCGTCTTCTTCATCACGCAGTGGAACAATCAGCATATCCACGTGAACGGTATTAATCAGCTGGCGCGCGGAAGACATCAGCTTGCTCCAGAAGTCCTGATGGTGACCGCAAACCACCAGGTCCATGTCATATTTCTTAATCGCATCCACAAGTACCTGACCCAGGTCGCCGCTGCCGCTCAGGGTTTCGGTAATCGGATAACCTGCGTTGGTGGACAGTTCGCTCAGGGCGTGGTGCGTCTCTTCCGAGATGCGTTTCTGCATATCGCCGAGATTCACGTCGATCAGACCGGTATAGAGATCGGAGTAATTCACATCAACGTGAATCAGGGAAACTTTCGCGTTGTAGGGACGTGCCATGGATACCGCTTTATCAACCAGCACTTTGCTCTCCGGAGAGAGGTCTACCGCGATGAGAATGTGTTTGTAAGCCATAGTGTTACTCCTTCCTTAAGTTATCGATGACTAAATGAGAATGCCGTCGTCTGATACTTTCATTACGGCCCAGTTAAACATATTTTTCAAGCTTTGGTGTTGATAACGATTAACCTTGTGGCAAAAAAATTAACGGATCTCCTACACTATTTAATGAGCCGTTCGGATATTAAAACGCGAACCGGATCGAATTTTGGTCATTCTTTCACTGAACTGTCTGTCAGGGCATTGGGGTGCGGTAGCTCAGAAGCCTTGCTTCGTGGGTGGACGCCGGGGAGGATGTATGATTAGCACCGTCGCATTGTTTTGGGCGTTATGCGTAGTTTGCATAGTGAATATGGCGCGCTACTTCTCATCGTTACGTGCGCTGTTAGTGGTACTTCGTGGTTGCGATCCGTTGCTTTATCAATATGTGGACGGTGGAGGTTTCTTCACCTCGCATGGACAGCCCAGCAAGCAGATGCGTCTGGTGGGATATATCTACTACCAGCGCTACCGCGATCATCACGATGAAGAGTTTATCCGTCGTTGCGAGCGCCTGCGTCGTCAGTTCATTTTGACCAGCGCCCTGTGCGGGCTGGTCGTGGTCAGTATGATTGCATTGATGATTTGGCACTGAGTATCACAGCAGGCGGGGAAAGCCCCGCCTTCTTTCATCTGGCTCAGGGTTTAACTGAGAACCGGAGACTGGAGATATTGTTCTCCATCGAAATAACCTTCCCGCTATAGGCAATTTTCACTTCCCCGCTTGTATCAATACTGGCTGCGGTAATCGTGCCTGTACCTTCGATGACAGGATGCTTCATAGCAAGCTGATGGATAATGTCGGTATCTTTCCCTGCGATCTCCCCCGAGAGATAGTAACGGTAGATTGTTGGTACGGTTGTGCCACCCTGATTGCTCACGGTCATATAAAGCCAGACGCTATCGGATAATTTATAAACGCGCTGTAGCTCATCGCTATTTCGCTGATTGGGCTGATGGTTTAACCAGAGAAATCCAATGACCAGAACCAGAAGCGAAACGGTAACAAGGCGATGAATCCATTTAATAGCCGTTTTGAATGGCATACTCTATTCCTTCTCTGATGTTGCGTTGGTCCGTTGGGTCGTCTCCGTAAGGTGGCTTTTCGTACCATTTTCCCCATTCCGGTTTTGAGGTACCTGCCCGGCCTTGAGCCCAGCCTGCGCCCATAAGAAGGATGTTTGCAGGGATACCTGCCGCAGTACCTGCGGCTCCGAAGTTGAAGTTACCAAATGCAGCAAAATAAGGGTCGAATTTTTTATAATCCCAGGGACCGCCATTTCGGACTTTTTGGTAGAACCAATAATACGTTGAGGGCGTGGCCATATTGCGTGACATTCCGTTAAGGCGTGCCTCACGCATATTGTTCGCTATAACGATTGAACCCGGTCCTGAGATAGGGACAGAAGCCATACATTCTCCTTTGTCTGGATTTATCTTCTGGCCGCCATGATAGTTTTTTCTGTGTTTTGAAATTGAGCAAAAAATGTTCAGAAAATCCTCATGTTATCAAACACCTCATGGCAAATAGCAGCCATAAAAAAAGCGGGTCAGTTTCCTGACCCGCTTTTTTTGTCGCACTCAACCGATTAGATCAGCTTCAGCGAAATCCAGTACAAGCCACCAGACAGCAGGATGGATGCCGGAAGGGTAAACACCCAGGCCATCAGAATGTTGGTCACGGTTTTGCGCTGCAGACCGCCACCGTCAACAATCATGGTACCTGCCACGGACGAGGAGAGTACGTGGGTCGTTGAGACAGGCATACCGGTATAGCTTGCCAGACCGATAGAAACTGCCGCCGTCATCTGCGCGGACATACCCTGCGCATAGGTCATGCCTTTCTTACCGATCTTCTCGCCGATGGTGGTCGCCACACGACGCCAGCCAATCATTGTACCGATACCCAGCGCCAGCGCGACGGCCATGATGATCCAGATTGGCGCGTACTCAATGGTGTTGAGCATATCGCCTTTCAGTTTCTTCAGGAGGCGCTGGTCGTCAGCATTCACGTCAGGCAACTTCGCCACTTTATCCGTCACATCAGAGATGCACAGCATAATGCGACGCAGCTGACCACGCTGCTCAACGGTCAGTTTGTCATAACTTTCGATATTACCCAGCATGCCTTTCGCACGTTCCAGCGCGTTAATCGCGTTTGCCGGATGGCAATGGAACTCGCCTGGTGCAGTCGTCGCACCCGCTTCCGGAGAAGGGATTAACTGGTCAACGCCGGTCGCCTTCTTCAGCAGTTCGGGATGCTGCTGGAAGTAGGTTTCAACGTTGTTCACTGCATCACGGGTACGGGTGATTTCGTAGCCGGAAGCATTCATGTTGACCACGAATCCTGCCGGAGCGACGCCAATCAGTACCAGCATCACCAGACCAATGCCTTTCTGACCATCGTTCGCGCCGTGTGAGAAAGCCACGCCGATAGCGGAAATGATCAGAGCAATACGCGTCCAGAATGGCGGCTTTTTCTTGCCGTCTTTCTTTTCACGCTCTGCTGGCGTCAGGTGAATACGGGAGCGTTTTTTGGTGTTGCTCCAGTAACGACGCAGGATGAAGATCAACCCGCCAGCCACCACCAGACCCACGATAGGGGAGACGATGAGTGAGGCAAAGATCCCCAGTACTTTCGGGATATTTAACGCATCAACAACCGATGTACCGGTCATCAGGGCATTCGTTAACCCGATACCGATAATCGCGCCGATGAGGGTGTGAGAACTGGATGCAGGCAGGCCGAAATACCAGGTACCGAGGTTCCAGATAATTGCAGCAAGCAGCATTGAGAACACCATAGCGAGGCCATGGCCAGAACTAACGTTAAGCAGCAGATCCGTTGGCAGCATATGCACGATCGCATACGCAACGCTCAGTCCGCCCAGGAGAACACCAAAAAAGTTAAATACTGCCGCCATAACAACCGCAAGCTGCGATCGCATTGCGCGAGTGTAAATAACCGTTGCGACTGCATTTGCAGTGTCGTGGAAGCCGTTGATCGCTTCGTAAAACAGTACAAAAACCAGAGCAAGCAATAATAAAAGCCCGGTATGTAAATCCAGGCCGGCAAACAAATGTAGCATAGGACGTTACGCCATTTTGAGGACATGAACGCGGCGCATTATCCAGGACAAATGCACGGCGGGCAAAGTGAAATATAGACTTTTTTTGACATACCACCTGATTTGGGAAAAGTGCCTGAAAGGATATTCTTTAAATTTCAATGGAATGGCTTTGTAATATCTTTTTACGCTGGTGTGACCACAGAGGAAACTTTACAATCCGCGGCAGTTAACCAAGAGGATTTTGACGTGGAAAGGTTTGATGCCGTGGTAATTGGCGCCGGTGCGGCGGGTATGTTTTGTGCGGCGATGGCCGGACAGGCGGGTCGTCGCGTGCTGTTGCTGGATAACGGTAAAAAGCCAGGTCGTAAGATCCTGATGTCCGGCGGCGGGCGCTGCAACTTTACTAACCTGTATGTAGAGCCCGCGGCTTATCTGAGCCAGAACCGGCATTTTTGCAAATCTGCGCTGGCGCGTTACACCCAGTGGGACTTTATCGAACTCGTGGGTAAGCACGGCATCGCGTGGCATGAGAAGACGCTGGGTCAGCTGTTCTGCGACGATTCCGCGCAGCAGATTGTCGATATGCTGGTAGCCGAGTGCGAAAAGGGCGGCGTGGTGATGCGCCTGCGCACGGAGGTGCTGGAGGTTGCCCGTGATGAACAGGGTTACACGCTGCAGCTCAACGGTGAAAGCGTCAGTGCCGATAACCTGGTGATCGCCAGCGGCGGGCTTTCCATGCCGGGGCTGGGTGCATCCCCGTTCGGCTATAAGATTGCGGAGCAGTTTGGCCTGAAGGTGCTGCCGACCCGCGCCGGTCTGGTGCCATTTACGCTGCATAAACCGCTGCTGGAACAGCTCCAGACGCTCTCCGGTGTGTCTGTTCCGTCAGTGATTACCGCTGAAGACGGTACGGTGTTCCGTGAAAATCTGCTCTTTACCCATCGCGGCCTCTCCGGCCCGGCGGTGCTACAAATTTCCAGCTACTGGCAGCCGGGGGAGTTTGTCACGGTTAACCTGCTTCCCGATTGCGATCTGGACGCGTTTCTCGACGAGCAACGTGCGGCGCACCCTAATCAAAGCCTGAAAAACACGCTGGCAATGCAGCTGCCAAAACGTCTGGTGGAATGTTTGCAGGTGCTGGGGCAGATCCCGGACGTGTCGCTCAGGCAACTTAACAGCCGCGAGCAGGAAACGCTGGTCGAGACGCTGACAAACTGGCGCGTGCAGCCAAACGGCACCGAAGGCTACCGCACGGCGGAAGTGACGCTGGGTGGAGTCGATACGAATGAACTCTCTTCCCGCACCATGGAAGCCCGCAACGTGCCGGGGCTCTATTTTATTGGCGAAGTGATGGACGTTACCGGCTGGCTCGGCGGGTACAACTTCCAGTGGGCATGGGCAAGTGCCTGGGCGTGTGCGCAGGCGCTGCAAAATGCGCAATAAATTGCCGGGGAATGATGTTTCCCCGGCAGCGTTGCTGTAATTCAGGTGATGTAAGAATTAATCCGGGATGATGTAATCCGCAATGCGGAAGGTCACTTTACCCGTCCAGCTGTTATCCCGGTAAGAACCAATGGCGAGACTATCCTGCGTAAAGCCATTGAAATTCCCGGCAGCGATAGAGGCGCCAAATTTTTCATACTGATTTTTACCCCAGTAGACTTTCGCAACGCCTTCACTCACCAGCGTACTAATATTGATCATGCCTTCATCATCTGCGTAATCATCCAGGCTTTTGCCTCCGTTGATCACATACACGGCGCCAACCTGAGTGCCGCTGGAGTTCAGCGCATTTGGATCGCCAATCACCAGATCCTTCTTGCCGTCGCCGTTCAGATCCACATTACCGAGAATGCTATTCCCGAACCCTGCCAGTTTGCTGCCTGGTCTGTCGGCGTAGATAGCATAGCCATCCCGCACGCTGAAACTCTTGTTGAAGTTCAGACGTGTGTGCGCCGCATCAAGGAACAGGGAAGATGGCAACTTACTGCCGTCGGTCTTACCTTTAATAATCCAGACCAGTCCGGAACGTTTTTTATCGATGCCAATGTCGGCAGGGGCGCTAATCGCAAAAGCGTTATAGTGAGTACTCAGGAAGTTACCTAACGGCGTGATGGTGCCGTTATTGGGCTTATCCTGCGTGTACGCGCTATGATCGTTATTCCCTTCACCACCTCCTGACTGGCCGCCAAGGAAAGCGTTCCCCATACCGTGGATACGGGTCGCCTGCGTGGCGTTTAACGAGGCGATGTCGAGATTCCCCTGGTTGAAACTGCTGCCGTAGACGAGATATGCCGTGCCGCGTCCGCTAATGCCACTGTTGTCGGAAACGCGGCCTTCATTGACGGATTCCGGGTCGACTATCAGATAATCACTGAAGCCATCGCCGTTAATATCCCCCACATCGCTGATCTGCTGACCCAGGTTGTAATTAAGCGGTTTATCCGGACCGTTGGTAGCGGTCATTTGCGGACGAATATAGGCGCCGGTCGCGGCAGGGATTTCCCAGTCGCCCAGATTGTTGCGCTTAATATCAATGTTCTGCCACTGGTCGCCTGCTTTTTGGGCGCCGTAGATAATCACTGCGCCACCGCGTCCGCCAGTGCCTTCGATATCGCCGATAGCGAGATCGACCATCTTGTTAGCGACGGCAGAATTTTTATATTTAATTGGCCCTACTGCAGCACCAAACCAGCCGCCGGTATTAGCATTGCCTGAAGCATTCACCGTACGGATGCGAATGCCCACGCGAGAGTTGCCGTTATCGATATCATTGAGGTCTATCTGATTAGAAAGACGCGCGCCTGTGCGGTGGTGTGGCCCGCCCCAGATGATATATACCTGGTCATGCCAGTGGGAAGCGATCGCTAAATCGTCATATCCATCACCGTTAATATCCCCAATTTTGCGTACCGCGACGCCCATCCATTTTGTGGTGACTGAGCCCGGTTTATTCGCTTTATTACTGTGGATAATTTTAAGCGCGTTTTGCGGATCGAATTCACCTACGTTATTCACTTCCTGCATGGTTTTTCCACCGGAAGTCCCGAAAATAACGTACGCGATCCCTTTCGCATCATCCCCCCAGGGGGCCGTAATCACAATATCTTCGCCCGCGATATGCGTGCCATTGTCTTTATCGGAAAACTTACCGATCGTGGTCATTGTCATACCGAAATAGTCTTTACTCTTTTCACCTTTGATAGCGAAAGGGGCAGAGTAGGGCTCGATATCGCTGGCAATGACCTGAGATGCCGTGAAGCCTGTACCTAATAAGGCTGCAACGCAAAGTGCTACACGCGTTTTACTTTTTAGTTTCATGCTATATATCCTTATACAAATCCATTTTTAAATACCCGGCAACTCATTTCTATAGCGCCATGAGTTGCAATGAAATAAGACGTTTCTTTAGTGGATTAAGTTTTTTCTTTATTTGAACTCGAAATCCAGGGTTGATGTGGCTTCAAATTTTCCCGGTTCTGGAGATTTTTCTCCCTGTTGCACGGGCGTTGCTGTAATCGTGACATTACCCTCCTGTGTCGGAATGGCCGGACTGCTGCCATCAATTTTATTACCGTTATGTTTTAGTTTTATTCCTAAATCGCTGCGAACCCCTTCATCATTATGGGTTTTGATAAAGCCGGAACCATTAAAATCGGAAGTGCGGAATTTAATACTCACTTTGCTGACATCATCAGGATTTTTGCAACTGACGTGAATATCAAAGTCTTTTTCCTTTTTGGCGGCTTCGGGCTTAAATTCATTTACTGAGATATCGCCAAACGGGACGTTAATGATTTGTCCATCATTAATAGTGCATTGTGGTGGAATATCAATTGACAATTGAAAATTGAGTTTAACAAAGGGCCTGGAGCGGTCAAAACTACCTGTCTGTTTTTTGGCATAAATGGTAACTAATTCCTGCATAGGAATTTCAATACGGCCCGAAGGAAGCGGTTTAGTTAATTCTAGTGAGACGGTTCCGTTGGAGCCGGTTGCGAACGGATAAGCATCGTTATTATCATCACAATTATTTTTCTCAATATGCCCATTATCAACACCAGCAGTGTTACTTAAATCAACAGGGACTGTTCTTAAATCATCTTTTCCGCCAAGGGCTACATTAATGCCGATATTGATACCCTTGTCCACATCCAGGGGATAATAGATAAAGTCTGCGCTACGTTTACCGCCTCCTGAACCCAGTTTAGAACTTGTAAATAGAAATAATATACTCTCTGCCACGTTGGAGTCTCTGCAGAAGCAGATACCATCAAAATTACCTTTATTCTTCCATGGTGATTGAGTTATGCCGGGAACGTCGTCGGCAGTCAGGTTTTCGATAATATCAAAGTTGTGCGCCACGCCTGATACAGTTGATGTCGGCCAGCAGCTCCCTTCTACAGCGGCAAAGGCAGGCGATCCTATAAATCCACCTGCGGCCAGGCAAACGAATAACGCTAATTTTTTCATGATTAATTCCTTAAATCATTAACGGGTTATTTGCAGGTTTGCGCTAACTGCACAATTCCGCTAATCGTGGGTTCCTGCCCAGAAAGCTGATAGTGAACCTGGCAACGCTGATCGGGTTTCTTACCCCAGCTCACGTCTAACGTCCCTTTTTCCGCCATCCCGGTGAGGAATACGCTCCCTTCATCACCCACAATGCTGCTGGTTGTGTTTTGAGAAACAATAGCGCCGAACGGAACGGGTTTGCCCTGCGCATCTGTCAGCGTCATCATCAGGCGTTTACCCACCGCAGTGGTAAAACGTGCCCGAACGATGGCTCCCCGGGTGGGAACAACTTTATGGCTATTGCTTTCCAGCTCAACATCATCTGGCAGCGTGTCGGGTCTCAGCTGGATTGTGCTCTCCTGATAAGGGGTCAGGTAAGGCACCACGGCATAGCCCCGGGAGTCGGTGCGCACGCCAACGTGGTTACGGACGCTGACGCCCGCTGCATCCGGCGCTTCAACCAGGGCGACCGTTTCACCCAGCGACTGCGCCAGCGTGACGCCATGCGGGTGAACCAGCACGCCCCCTCGCAGGTTGTAATTCAGCCGCTGTGCGTCCCGGCTATAGCCATACCCGGCGCCAACCTGCGCATAACGTCCGCTATAGCTGAGTGATGCATCGCTGCTGTTTGTCTGGCTGCCAGAGGTGATGTTCTGCTGTACGCTCCAGTTAAGGTTATTGTCCTCAAGGGCACTGCCGCTAAGGGAAACGCTGTGGCCAGGCGAGCGTTTTTCTGCTGCGGAAAAGGTATAACCGGCACGCGTGGAGCGGAGCCATTTGTCCAGCGGAACGCTCATGCTGAGGCTAAACAGGTTGTCCTGGTTATAACGACGCTGGTTGTCCTCTTTTGTTACGTTCAGATAGTGGCTGTAATTCAGGCTATAGCTGATACCGTTCCAGCTATTGCCATAGCCCAGCGTGGCGGAGGTCGTGCGTTTGTGGCTGGTGTGGTAGTCCTCGCTGACCAGCATGGCGGAGAGATAGCCAAGGCTTTCTCCCAGGTTTTGGTTTAGCGTCAGTTCTGTACGGCTACGGCGTCGATCCGGGAGCCAGTTCTGCGAGTTGTAGCTGCCCAGCGTTTCACCCAGCGTGTAGTAATCGGACGTCGAGTAGCGATAACCCGCAATCGCAACGTTAGTGCCGGTAGACAGCAGGCTTTTGTTGTAGCGAAGGCGTAGCGATTGGCCCCGGTTTTTCTCTGCCTGCCTGGTGGTTGCCCAGGCCTGGGTAATATCGAAGGACAGTGCGCCAAAATCGCCCATGTTTTTACCCATGCCAAAGAGCAGGGACTGATATTGACTGGCGGCCTGCATGCCGCCGTATACCGAGGTTTCCCACGGAAGACCGTAAATCAGGCTCCCTTGTGAAAACAGGGCATTCTCAGCATCGCTGCTGCTGGAACGATAGGTACCGCTAATAACTTCATATTTGAATTGACCTTCCCGCTGCATAACCGCTAACGAGGCGTAAGGCACTAAAGAGACTTGCTCGCTGCCATCCGCCTCTTTCACCACAACTTTCAGCTCGCCGCTGCTGCCGAGGTAAAGATCGTTAATGACAAATTCACCTGGCGGTACATAGCTTTGATAAATGCTATAGCCGTTCTGAAAAATAGTGACCTGGGCATTGGTACGGGCAATACCGCGGATCACGGGAGCATAGCCCCGCAGGCTGCCCGGAAGCATCTGCTCATCCGAGTAAAGCTGAACGCCACGAAACGGGGTGCTATCAAAGACTTCAGCGGTAGAGCTATTATCTCCGACAATCAGCTGGCTATTCAGGGTGCTGATATCACGCTGCAGATAGGTATAAATTGATTCCCAGCGGCCGGCTTGCCCCTGGCTATTGCTCCAGGTCGAAAAATTGCGTAAACGCCATGGGCCAACATTCAGACCCGGACGCAGGCTAAGATACTGGCTGTCGGTTCCCGAACCATTGTTTGAGGTCCAGCTGGCGCCGCTGTAGTTGTAGCTGAGCGTCAGGCCCGGAATTCCCTGCTCCCGACGTGCGGGATCGATGTAGCCGTGAGCCTGGCTGTCCAGCGCCGCCTGAGGGATGCTAAGTCTTAACGCCTGCTCACTGAAGTCAAACTCGCTGCTCGCCTGTGGGATCGCCGCCAGTTTCGCGCAGCCCTGAGTATCATCCTGCAGCAACGGGAAGGCCGACGTTTTTACACCAAACGACTGAAGCGTTTCCTTGCTAAGGCACGGAGCCAGAATATTTTTATGCTGCGCATTCTCTTCGAGTCGAAACGCAATATCACGCGTGTCGATCATTTTATTGTTAACAAAGAGATCAACACGATAAATGCCGGGTGTCTGGCTATTTTTATTCTCAAAGAGAGAAAGATCGACAGCGGTACGTGGCGCACCACCTGTTTCCAGAAAGGCCGGGTCGAAATAATCACTGGCGTATAATGCGCTGGGTAATATCCAGGCAAAGCAAAGCGCTGGACGAATGCCCCAAAATATAGTCATGAAAAATACCCCTGCGAGGTTATTGCGTTAAAATCGTTATTCTATTTTTTGTGTTATTAGCTGGCTGTTGCCGCCATAATCATTGATATATTTCCAATGTACGCTTGCGTTGTTTGTCAGTAGTATATTATTTAGCGTGAATGCTTTACTGCTTTTAGGTGCCAACAGATCAAACTCTGACCATTTTTTGTTATTGATCGTCACCTCCGCAAATGAGATGTGATAAGAAGAATTATTGCGTACGATGAGTTTGTTATTTTCAACTGACCACTGAACATTCTTGCTAATTTCTCCCGGTTCATCCGCTAAATTCGCAGGGCGATAAAATAACTTGATCCGAGTATTAACGGCGATTTGCAGTTTGTTGACATCCTCTCTTGAGGAGGACGGGATCGATTTCACGTTGAGCCAGAAAAGCGACTCGCGATCCCGCGGCAACGCGGTGCCGTTATAGATAATACGTAGTGCATTGGCTTTACCACCATCAAGGCGAAAAAGTGGTGGGGTCACAATAAACGGGGCTTTGGTTCCCTGTGAATCATTGCCCTGTACCCAGCTCTGCACCAGGAAAGGGCTGTCAGTATTGTTTCTGACGTTAATATTGCTCTCTTTCTTGTCAGCATTATATACCACTCGCGTATTCGATAAGGTCACACTGGCGTGTGACAAACAAGAGCCAAAGAGCAAGGCCAGCAGCGTCAGGTAGCGTTTCCTTAACATAAAACATCCTTGCATTCCGGGCTATTATCCACAGCCCGGAACTGAGTTGAGTAATTTATTTATAGATAATGGTGTAATCCGCAACCGCATCTGCTTTACCGGCGGTCACAGTATCAATGGTTGATTTATAACGGGCTGAATAAAGCAGGGTGGCCGTACCCGCGGTGCCGGCACCGGTAATAGGGATAAATTTATTTGGATTTTCGCCCAGTTTCAGAGAGGTTCCATCTTCATTCAGGAATTCAATACCCAAACCCGTTGCGGCGTCGCCGCCGGTTTTAAGCGCGAGCAGATTGTTATCATTAGAATCATAAGCACCACCAAATCGTGCTCCGGCTTCTTTAAGGACGGCGGTATCGCAGTTAGACAGATCAATCTGGATGCGGTGAATACCCGCAACATCCCCTTTTTCTTTAAATGCCGAAGACGAGATGGTGCCCATTTGAATCGTTGGGTTACCTCCCTGACCATTAATATCGACATCACAGGTGCTCGCGGTAATGGTGCCCGTGAAATTGATTTGACCTGCACCTTTACCGGGATCTGCCGCATGGCTGGAAGGGCTGGCAACGGCGGCCAATAATAATCCCATGGCAATGACGGATTTATTCATCTTTAAACTATTCCTCAGTGTGTAAATGTTAGAACATTATTATTTCAGGTTAGTAACTCAATAGAGTTATTGTGACCGCGATATGCGGATATTCCGTTAATGCGAAAAGTTAACGTTGATATTCATAGTTGCTTATCAGTACGTGTGAATAATTTCCATCATCAAAAGTCTTAAAATAGGTGGTGTCAGGTTATCAAGCGCTTTTAGAAAATAAAGTGAGAACGCTATGATTTGACTTTTGTTCTTTATAAATCAATAAGTTGCGTTTAATTTTTCATGATTTTATCAGCATTTTCTCGTGAGAAACTTACGGCTTATTTACTACTTCCTGGGTATCGGGTGCTGTTCTGATAATAAAATTCTCAGAACAATGAAAGAATAATATACGGAAGAACAGTTTGCTTTTTTAAAAATGTGGAGATAAACAGTTTCACCGCCGTAACGTAGTTCGTCCATATCTCAGTGTGCTATGCGTTGTTTTATCTGTTTCGAACTGGATGTTTTTAACATTGCATTTACATTGCCGGACGGGTACGAAGAAGTGTTATTATTATTTGCTTGCCCGGTGATATGGGCGTTTTCTTCTTTTTGCTGCAAACGTTATCTCTGCCATCGCGCAGATGAATGTTAAGGATAGATTCATGGTTTCTGCTCATCTCGGTTTCCCAACTGAAACCGTTGTCGTTTTCGTCGTCATGGCTGTTGGGGCGATGTTCATCGACCTCTTCATGCACCGTCACGATAAACCTGTCTCGCTGAAAAGCGCGGCGATGTGGTCCATCTTCTGGGTGATGATGGCGATGGTGTTCGCCGGGTTCCTGTATGTTCACCACGGTGCAGAGATGGCGAGCCTGTTCCTCACCGGCTATGCGCTGGAAGAGGTGCTTTCCGTCGATAATCTGTTTGTGATGATGGCGATTTTTGCCTGGTTCGGCGTGCCGGATAAGTATCGCCACCGCGTGCTCTACTGGGGCGTGCTGGGGGCGATAGTGTTCCGCGGCATCTTTGTGGCGATTGGGACAAGCCTGTTGAGTCTGGGGCCTTATGTAGAAGTGATCTTCGCGCTGGTCGTCGGCTGGACGGCGGTGATGATGCTCAAACGCAATGAAGAGAGTGACGAAGTGGAAGATTACTCGGGTCATCTCGCTTATCGCCTGGTGAAACGCTTCTATCCTGTCTGGCCGAAAATCAGCAGCAATGCCTTTATTCTGACGCAGAAAGAGGTGGATGCGGAGCTTGAAAAACCGGAAAACCAGGACGTGATGGTGGGACGCGTGAAGAAGGCGAAACGCTATGCGACGCCGCTGCTGCTTTGCGTGGCCGTCGTTGAGCTCTCTGATGTGATGTTCGCGTTTGACTCCGTGCCGGCCATTATTGCCGTGAGCCGCGAACCGCTGATTATCTATAGCGCTATGATGTTCGCCATTCTCGGCCTGCGTACGCTCTACTTCGTTCTGGAAGCGCTGAAGCAGTACCTGGTGCACCTCGAAAAAGCCGTCGTGCTGCTGCTGTTCTTCGTGGCGTTCAAGCTGGGATTAAATGCCACCGATCACTTCTGGCATCACGGTTACAACATTGGGGCCACGGCAAGTCTGTTTGTCGTGCTCGGCGTGCTGGCGCTGGGGATTATTGCGAGCGTGATGTTCCCTGGGAAACGTACTGCCTGATGCATCGCCCGGTGGCGCTTCGCTTACCGGGCCTACGGTTCGAATGTAGGCCGGGTAAGGCGCAGCCGCCACCCGGCAAAAGGCTACTTAATCGGCGAATTCCGGCGCTTGCGCGGATGATGGAAATGCCGCCAGTGCGGATCCTGCGCGGCAGCCAGCAGTTCGTGGTCGCCGCGGGTGTCGCCCCAGGCGCGCAGGTGATAGGCGTTCAGATCGCCATACACTTTTTCCAGTCTTGCCACTTTCTGGGCGCAGCGGCAGTTATTGCCCGTAATGCGCCCTGTCAGCTTGCCGTCTTTCACTTCCAGCTGTGTGCCAATCAGCTTAATGCCCAGTTTGTCGGCCCACGGCTGGAGCACCAGCGCCGGAGACGCAGAGCAAATGGTCACTTCCGCACCGGAATTCACCTCTGCGGCGACGGCCATCACGCCCTCCGGACGCATCAGCTTGCCCCAGTATTTTTCGCAAAACGCCTCCGCCTGCTGGCGTAACCAGTGTTCATCCACGCCCGTCAGGAACGTTTTAATCAGCACTTCCTTCAGCTCATCGCGCGTCAGCTTGCGGCGCACGCAGTGGAGCGTGGGCAGCGCCATACGCACCAGACGACCCGCAAAGTAACGTTTACCAAAGGCAAAACGCAGGAAAGGAATAAAGCTGTCGTGGTGCGTTAATGTCCCGTCAAAGTCAAAGACAGAGAGCACGCTGGATTTCGCCACCGTCTCGTCGGCAATCATATTGGTCATAAATACGTCTTAGCTGAAATACACATTCTGCGAATTAGTTTACCTGCTTTAGCTGGACAGTCCTTACATCACAACCCTTTTTTTCTCAATCTTGCGATCTAAAGTGAGTCCATTTTTGGTCCCGATAAAGATTGGTGAAAAAGTAAGCAGTCTATATTATCGCCACATCGCAAGATATTTAGAGGGAACATTGTCCCTCACAGGTAAGGATAAATTCACTCACAGACTCTCTTTTGATATGACGTTCAGATCGCTTTTTTCAATCCTCACGTTAAGTTTTGCTTCGTTCTCTGCATTAAGTTTTCAACTGCCTGCGTCGATGTTATCGATGAACAGCGAGCTAGCAGCCTCCCCGGCGAAGTCTGCGCTGGTGCACCAGGAAACGGGTCCGCTACGCTCCCGAATTCTTGACCAATATCAGAAATGGAAGGGAACCCAGTACCAGTTGGGCGGAACCACGCAACGTGGGGTGGATTGCTCCGCGCTGATGCAACATCTGTTCAGTGATGCGGCACATCTTGATTTACCGCGCACGACGAGCGAGCAGATCCACCGCGGTGTGCAGGTGGCACAATATCGCCTGAGGCCCGGTGACCTGGTCTTCTTCCAGACCGGTCCGCACCGCAAGCACGTCGGCGTTTATATTGGTGATAGCCAGTTTATTCATGCCTCAAGTAGCCAGGGCGTAACGGTTTCAACCCTGACTGACAACTACTGGCAGGAACACTTCATCACCGCCCGCCGTGTAGCAGGCGCTGCAGCCTGACGGATCAGATAATGTCATCCACGACGCCGCCGTCGACGCGCAACGCCGCGCCCGAGGTGGCGGAGGCCTGGGTCGAACAGACGTAAATCACCATATTGGCTACCTCTTCAACCGTAGCCGCGCGCTGGATAACCGAGCTGGGGCGGTTGGCCATCACAAACTCTTTCGCCAGCTGCTCCAGCGATTTGCCGGTTTTTTCGATTTCATCCTTCATCATTTCCGCGAAACCGTCTGACATCGTCGGCCCCGGCAATACGCTGTTGACCGTCACTCCGCTTCCCGCCACGAACTTCGCCAGCCCGCGCGCCAGCGAGAGCTGCGCCGTTTTGGTCACGCCGTAGTGGATCATATCCGCCGGGATATTGCAGGCCGACTCGGAGGAAATAAAGACCACGCGTCCCCAGCCTTTCTGCACCATGCCCGGCAGCAGGGCGCGGGAGAGGCGTACACCGGACATCACGTTGGTCTGCCAGTAACGTTCCCAGGTTTCATCGTCGGTGGCATAGAAATCCTGCGGGCCGTAAATTCCGGCGTTGTTGACCAGGATATCGACGTTATTCGCAACCTTCAGAAGAGACTCGACCCCTTCTGCCGTGCTGAGATCGGCAATTGCGGCACGCACCTGCACGCCAGGCACCACCTGCTGGAGCTGTTGAATGCCTTTATTCACCGATTCCGTGCTACGGCCATTGACGATCACTTCCGCACCACTCTCTGCCAGACCTCTGGCAATGGCGAAGCCGATCCCGCCGGTTGAGGCAGTCACCAGCGCCACTTTCCCCGCAAAGTCGATTTTCATCATCTGCTCCTTATCGTTTTAACGTTCGGACCTTAAAGCGTAGCAGGTGAGGATGACGGCTCCTGGCTAAAAAGCCGCAACAGTGCCTCGACCTGCTCATCAAGCGGGGCGAGAGAGCGCTTTACAATCAGGTGAAGCGGCGTTGCCCTGCGCGCGCCGTGGCTCAGCGGCAGCCGTTTCAGCACGCCCCGATCCAGCAGGGGCTGGATGCGTTCCTCCGGCAGCCAGCCATACCCGACCTGAGAGACGACGGCTTCAATGGCGGCATCGATGGTAGAGAAGGTCCACGACTCGCCGGCCGCGCGCGCGGCGGTCTGGTTGTCCGCAATCTGGATGAGCGGCCACGGGCGCAGCATGTCGTCGTTAAGCGGCGCGTCGAGCTGAAAGAGGGGGTGCTGGTGATACGCCACGGCAACAAAGTCGATATTCATCAGCCATTCACCGAGCCCGGTCATGTCCTGGCGGCGGGTTAAGACCATCACGTCGGCTTCGTCATTGATGGCATCGGCGCGGGTATTTTCCAGCACTTCGGTGAGACGGACCTGAGTCTGCGGATACTGCTGCTGGAACTGACGGAGGATGGCGAACAGGCGGCGGCGCGGGAAAATGGAGTCCACCACCAGATCCAGCCGCGTGCGCATCCCGTTGCGAAGGGTCCCGGCGCGCGTCTCAACATACGAAAACGCTTTCAGTAGCGGTTTAACCTGGTTGAGAAGGAGCTCCCCGGCGGGCGTTAACACCGCCCGTCGTCCTTCCGGGACCAGCAGCGCCACGCCCAGCCGCTCCTGCAGCAGCGACAGGTTATAGCTCACCGAGGACTGGCTGCGGTGGGTTTCTTCCGCGGCTTTGGCAAAACTGCCCGCCTCAACCACTTTCGCCAGTAAAGACCATTGTTCCAGCGTCGTCTTATGCATGATTCATCTAAAATTTGGATTGGTTTCATTAAAACATAGCGTTATTCATTCATTTTTTGAAGGGGTACGATCGTCTCATCAAAACAAAGGAGACATCTTATGAACACCTTCGACAAACACGACTTAAGCGGCTTCGTTGGCAAACACCTTGTTTATACGTATGACAATGGCTGGAACTACGAGATTTATGTAAAAAATGAGACCACGCTTGATTACCGTATTCACAGCGGTCTTGTGGCCAACCGTTGGGTGAAAGATCAGCAGGCTTACATCGTGCGGGTAGGGGAAAGCATCTATAAAATTTCCTGGACCGAGCCAACCGGTACCGACGTCAGCCTGATCGTGAACCTGGGCGACAAACTGTTCCACGGCACCATCTTCTTCCCGCGTTGGGTCATGAACAACCCGGAAAAAACCGTCTGCTTCCAGAACGATCACATTCCGTTGATGAACAGCTATCGTGATGCAGGCCCCGCGTATCCAACGGAAGTGATTGATGAATTTGCTACCATCACCTTTGTTCGCGACTGCGGTGCAAATAATGAAAGCGTGATTGCCTGCGCGGCCAGTGAATTGCCGAATGATTTTCCTGCTAATCTTAACTAAGCGCGACAGTTGAATGCGCGACAATTGATATTAATAGAAAGTTCCCGGAGGATGACGGAATTCCCCCCAAACCTCCGGGATTTTTATTTTGGTTGAGTATTCATTTACTTTTCTTATAATTTTAATGGAAACGAAATGAAATAGTAGAGTAATCGCTGTGAGTCCACCCACAAAAAACAAAAAAAATAGTTAGAATCACTATCTTGCTGTTGTAAAACGATTTTCTATTCTCTTCTATGTGCTGTTTCCCTTCTGCTTTTCACCTGTCTTAATTTTTTCCTAAGAAAACGACGTTACTTTTGCTTCAGTTGATGGTTTGTTGACATAACTGGTATAGCGACTTAATTTTATTTGGTCTTTATTTAATAACCATCTTGCATGATCCCATTGAGCTGCCCATGACGACAGCGCAGTAAAAGATGACGCCTTTAATACAGCAAGGAAATTAATAATGAGTGATTTTCTGCCTTTTTCGCGACCGTCGATGGGCGCTGAGGAAATTGCGGCGCTTCAGGACGTTTTGATGTCGGGCTGGATCACCACGGGTCCTAAGAATCAGGAACTTGAAGAGGCATTCTGTCAACTTACCGGGAATCAGCACGCGATTGCCGTCTGTTCAGCCACCGCGGGAATGCACGTCACGCTGATGGCGCTGGATATTGGCCCGGGCGATGAAGTCATTACCCCCTCGCAAACCTGGGTCTCCACCCTGAATATGATCGTGTTGCTGGGCGCAACCCCGGTCATGATTGATGTGGACAAAGATACGTTGATGGTGACGCCTCAAGCCGTTGAAGCTGCCATTACCCCGCGTACCAAAGCCATTATTCCCGTTCACTATGCCGGCGCGCCGTGCGAAATTGACGCTATCCATGCCATCGGCGAACGTCACGGTATTCCGGTTATTGAAGATGCGGCCCATGCCGCCGGAACGTACTACAAGAACCGCCATGTGGGCTGGAAAGGGACGGCGATTTTCTCCTTCCACGCCATCAAAAATATGACCTGCGCAGAGGGCGGCTTAGTCGTTACGGATAATGCCCAGCTTGCTGCACGGATCCGCAGTCTGAAATTCCATGGCCTGGGCGTGGATGCCTATGACCGCCAGACGCACGGTCGTGCGCCGCAGGCGGAAGTCATCACCCCAGGCTATAAATACAACCTGGCGGATATCAATGCCGCGCTTGCGCTGGTGCAGTTAGGCAAACTGAAAGAGGCCAACAAACGCCGCCAGGAAATTGCTGAACGCTACCTGCGTGAGCTTGCCGATACCCCGTTCCAGCCGCTCACCATTCCGTCATGGCCGCATGTGCACGCCTGGCACCTGTTTATTATTCGCGTTGATGAAGCTCGCTGTGGGATTTCCCGCGACAACCTGATGGCGGCGCTGAAAGAGAAAGGCATCGGTACCGGCCTCCATTTCCGCGCGGCGCACACGCAAAAATACTACCGCGAGCGTTTTCCTGATGTATCGCTCCCGAATTCTGAATGGAATAGCGCGCGTATTTGTTCTCTCCCTCTTTTCCCGGACATGACTCATGACGACACAACCCGTGTCATTACCGCACTCCATCAGCTTGCAGGACATTGATATGTTCAGTGCACCGCCCGTACAAAAAGTTTCCGTGGTCATCCCGGTTTATAACGAGCAGGAGAGCCTGCCCGAACTGATCCGCCGTACCACGGCCGCCTGCGACACGATGGGTAAGGCTTACGAAATTCTGCTGGTGGATGACGGCAGTAGCGATAATTCCGCGCTGATGCTGACCGAAGCCGCTCAGGCTGAAGGCAGCCATATTGTTGCCGTGCTGCTCAACCGTAACTACGGCCAACACTCGGCGATTATGGCGGGGTTTAGCCACGTCACGGGCGATCTGGTCATCACCCTGGACGCTGACCTGCAAAACCCGCCGGAAGAGATCCCGCGCCTGGTTGCTAAAGCTGATGAAGGCTACGACGTGGTCGGCACGGTGCGTCAAAACCGCCAGGACAGTCTGTTCCGTAAACTGGCCTCGCGGACCATTAACCGTCTTATCCAGCGCACAACCGGTAAAGCGATGGGCGATTACGGCTGCATGCTGCGCGCCTATCGCCGTCATATTATCGACGCCATGCTTCACTGCCATGAACGCAGCACCTTTATTCCGATCCTCGCCAACACCTTTGCCCGTAAGGCAACGGAAATCCCGGTACTGCACGCCGAACGCGAGCACGGGGAGTCGAAGTACAGCTTTATGCGTCTCATCAACCTGATGTACGACCTCATCACCTGCCTGACCACCACGCCGCTGCGTCTGCTGAGCGTTTTCGGCAGCATCATCGCCATTGCCGGCTTTGCGCTGTCCGTCCTGCTGGTCGTGCTGCGACTGGTCTTTGGCCCGCAGTGGGCGGCGGAAGGGGTCTTCATGCTCTTTGCCGTGCTGTTTATGTTCATCGGCGCCCAGTTTGTCGGGATGGGTCTCCTCGGTGAATACATTGGCCGAATTTATAACGATGTTCGCGCGCGTCCGCGCTACTTTATTCAACGTGTCGTCCGTCAGGAACACAAAGCATCTCAAGAGGAAATTCACCCATGAAAGCTGTTGTATTTGCCTATCACGATATGGGGTGCACGGGCACGCTGGCCCTGCTGGAAGCGGGCTATGACATTGCGGCAATCTTTACCCATCCGGACACGGCCGGAGAGAATAACTTTTTCGGCTCCGTGGCGCGTATCGCTGCCGAGCGTGGGATTCCGGTTTATGCCCCGGACGACGTCAACCACCCGCTGTGGGTGGAGCGCATTCGCGCGCTCGCGCCTGATGTGATTTTCTCGTTCTACTATCGCAACCTGCTTTCCGACGAGATCTTAGGTCTGGCTGCAAAAGGGGCCTTTAATCTTCATGGCTCTCTGCTGCCTGCCTACCGTGGCCGCGCCCCGCTGAACTGGGTGCTGGTGAACGGTGAAACGGAAACGGGCGTGACGCTGCACCGCATGGTGCGTCGTGCGGACGCGGGCGCTATCGTGGCACAGCAGAAAGTCGCTATTGATGCGGACGAAACCGCGCTGCAGCTGCATCAAAAGCTGAATGCGACGGCACAGACGCTGCTGCGTGATGCACTTCCCGCTATCCTCAGCGGTACCTTCAGCGAAGCCGCGCAGGATGAGAGCAAGGCAAGCTGCTTTGGCCGCCGCGCGCCGGAAGACGGTCGTCTGGACTGGAACAAGCCAGCCCGCCAGCTGCACAACCTGGTGCGTGCCGTGACCGATCCATGGCCGGGCGCATACAGCTTTGCGGGAGTGAGCAAATTTATCGTCTGGAAATCTCGCGTGCGTGATGATATTCCGGCCGCCAAACCGGGCACCGTCATCTCTGTCTCCCCGCTGGTTGTGAGCTGCGGCGAGCAGGCGCTGGAGATCGTCACCGGGCAAACCGACAACGGCCTGTACGTTCAGGGCACCCAGCTGGCACAGTCTCTGGGTCTGGTGGCAGGGGCACTGATCACCAGCGCGCCGGTTGTGGCTATCAAACGCCGCACCCGCGTGCTGATCCTCGGCGTGAACGGTTTTATCGGTAACCACCTGACCGAACGCCTGCTCAAAGACGATAATTACGAAATCTACGGTCTGGATATTGGATCTGATGCGATCAGCCGTTTCCTCGACAACCCGCGTTTCCACTTCGTGGAAGGGGATATCAGCATCCACTCTGAATGGATCGAGTACCACATTAAAAAATGTGACGTGGTGCTGCCGCTGGTCGCCATTGCCACGCCAATCGAGTACACCCGTAACCCGCTGCGCGTGTTCGAGCTGGACTTCGAAGAGAACCTGAAGATCATCCGCGACTGCGTGAAATACGACAAGCGCATCATCTTCCCGTCCACTTCTGAAGTGTACGGCATGTGTACCGACAAAAACTTCGATGAAGATACTTCCAACCTGGTGGTCGGGCCGATCAACAAACAGCGCTGGATTTACTCTGTCTCCAAACAGCTGCTGGACCGCGTCATTTGGGCCTACGGTGAGAAAGAAGGGCTGCGCTTTACCCTGTTCCGTCCGTTTAACTGGATGGGGCCACGTCTGGATAACCTGAACGCGGCGCGTATCGGTAGCTCCCGTGCGATCACCCAGCTGATCCTGAACCTGGTAGAAGGCTCACCGATCAAGCTTATCGAAGGCGGTAAACAGAAACGCTGCTTTACGGATATCAGCGATGGTATCGAAGCCCTGTTCCGCATCATCGAAAACAAAGATAACCGCTGCAACGGTGAAATCATCAACATCGGTAACCCGGATAACGAAGCGAGCATTCGCGAGCTGGCAGAGATGCTGCTGGCCAGCTTTGAGCGCCATCCGCTGCGCGATAAATTCCCGCCGTTTGCCGGTTTCCGCGAAGTGGAAAGCAGCAGCTACTACGGTAAAGGGTATCAGGACGTTGAGCACCGTAAGCCAAGCATTCGCAATGCGAAGCGCTGCCTGAACTGGACGCCGACGGTGAAGATGGAGTTGACCATTGATGAGACGCTCGACTTCTTCCTGCGCACCGTGGAGCTGTCGGAACAGGACTCATGAAAAAAGTCGGTTTACGCATTGATGTCGACACCTTCAGGGGAACGCGTGACGGCGTACCCAAACTGCTGGAACTGCTGAGCAAGCATGGTGTGCGTTCCAGCATTTTCTTCAGCGTGGGGCCTGACAACATGGGACGCCATTTATGGCGTCTGGTTAAACCGGCATTTCTGTTCAAAATGCTGCGCTCGCGCGCAGCATCCCTTTATGGCTGGGATATTTTGCTGGCCGGCACCGCATGGCCCGGCAGGCGCATCGGCGCGGGTAATGAAGCGGTTATCCGTGAGGCGGCCCAGCATCATGAGATTGGCCTGCATGCCTGGGATCACCATGCCTGGCAAGCCTGGGCTGGCGTCTGGGACATCCCGCGCCTGTCCCGTGAGGTTGAGCGCGGAATGCTGGAACTGGAGGCCATTACCGGCCAGCCCGTGCGCTGCTCCGCCGTGGCTGGATGGCGTGCGGATCAACGCGTCGTGAAAGCCAAAGAAGCGTTCGCGTTTCGCTACAACAGCGATTGCCGCGGAACCGGGCCCTTTTTGCCGCTTTTAGGGGAAAACCGCTACGGTACGGTGCAAATTCCTGTCACGCTTCCTACCTGGGATGAAGTGGTGGGGCGCGAGGTGAAGGCTGAGGCGTTCAATCGCTATATCCTTGACTGCATGCATCGTGACGCCGGTACACCGGTGTATACCATCCATGCGGAAGTGGAAGGGATTGCGTATCAGCATGATTTCGATGCGCTACTGACGATGGCCGCTCAGGAGGGTATTGAATTTTGCCCGCTGAGCGAGCTGCTGCCAGACGATCTCAGTACCCTGCCTGTGGGCAAAGTTGTACGTAATGAACTGGCTGGCCGGGAAGGCTGGCTTGGTTATCAACAAACCGTGAGTTCGGCCCCATGAAAACAGCCCGTTATGGCTTAGCGCTTCTCGCACTGTTTATCGTTTACTACCTCATTCCAGTCGATATCCGCCTGCTGTGGCAGCCTGATGAAACCCGCTATGCGGAAATCAGTCGCGAAATGCTGGCATCCGGAGACTGGGTTGTCCCGCATTTTCTGGGGCTGCGTTACTTTGAAAAACCGATCGCTGGCTACTGGATCAACAGTATCGGGCAATTACTGTTTGGGCATACGAACCTTGCCGTGCGCGCCGGGTCCATATTCTCTACCGGGTTAACGGCGCTGCTGGTTATCTGGATGGCCTGGCGTCTCTGGCGGGATAAGCGGACAGCCATTTTCTCCGGCCTGATCTTCCTGACCCTGTTCCTGGTGTATGGCATCGGTACTTACGCGGTGCTGGATCCCATCATCACCCTGTGGCTGGTGGCGGCAATGTGCAGCTTCTGGCTGGCTTCACAGGCTGAAACCGTTGCCGGAAAAGCGGGTGGCTATGTGCTGCTTGGCCTGGCGTGTGGGATGGGGGTGATGACCAAAGGCTTCCTGGCGCTGGCGGTACCGGTGATTGGCGTCCTGCCGTGGGTGATTGCCCAGAAGCGCTGGAAAGAGGTGCTGATATTTGGCTGGCTCGCAATCCTGAGCTGCGTGCTGATTGTCCTGCCGTGGGCGCTGGCCATTGCGCAGCGTGAGCCTGATTTCTGGCGTTACTTCTTCTGGGTTGAGCATATTCAGCGTTTTGCCCAGAGTGACGCGCAGCATAAAGCACCGTTCTGGTATTACCTGCCGTTCCTGATTGCGGGAAGCCTGCCGTGGCTGGCGCTACTGCCCGGCGCGTTTCGCCTCGGCTGGAATGACAGACAAAACGCCGGAGGGGGGGTCTATCTGCTGGGATGGGTGGTGATGCCGCTGCTGTTCTTCAGCATCGCCAAAGGCAAGCTGCCGACCTATATTCTGCCGTGCTTTGCCCCGCTGGCTATCCTGATGGCGCGCTATGCCTGCCTCGCGGCGGAAAAAGGCGCCAGAGCGTTGCGCATTAACGGCGGGATTAACCTGGCGTTTGGCGTCATCGGCGTGGTGGCGGCGCTGGTGGTCTCGCCGTGGGGACTGTCTAAGCATCCGGTCTGGACGTCGGTTGAATTGTATAAAGTCTTCTGTGCGGTGGTAGCGTTCCTCATCTGGGCTGCGGTAGGCTGGTTTACGTTCAGGCAGAGTCAGCAGCGCTGGTGGCTGGCTGCCTTGTGTCCTGCGGGCCTGGCGTTGCTGATTGGCTTTGCTATTCCTAACCTGGTGGTGGATTCCAAACAGCCGCAGTCGCTGGTCGATACCGTGCGCGAGCCGCTTCAGGACAGCCGATTTGTGCTGGCCAATAACGTTGGCCTGGCCGCTGGCCTGGCGTGGGAGCTAAAGCGTAATGACATCACGCTGTTTGGTCAGAGTGGCGAACTGCGTTACGGGCTGGATTATCCCGATGTGAAAGATCGTTTTGTCGGTAAAGATGATTTCGCGCAGTGGCTGGCGGAGCATCGTCAGCAGGGACGCGTATCACTGGTTATCCTGCTGTCAAAACGCGACGACCTTTCGCGGGCTAATCTGCCAGAGCCGGACAGCGTGTATATCCAGGGCCGTCTGGCCTACCTGCAGTATTTGCCTAAGTGATGACCTGGATCTGGCTGATACTGGCAAGCTTGCTAAGCTGCGCAGGGCAGCTGTGCCAGAAACAAGCCACCCGTCCGGCGAAAGCCGGGCGGCGTGGCGCGCATATCGCTCTGTGGCTTGGTCTCGCATTGCTGGCGCTGGGCAGCGGGATGCTGGTCTGGCTGGTGGTGCTGCAACGTCTGCCTGTTGGCATTGCCTACCCTATGCTGAGCCTCAATTTTGTCTGGGTGACGCTGGCGGCGAAAGCATTCTGGCGTGAGAACGTCGCGTCGCATCACTGGCTGGGGGTTGGGTTCATCATCATTGGGATTATTATCCTGGGAGGGAGCCTGTGAAAGGGGCATTCTGGGCCTTATGCAGCGTGCTGTTAGTCAGCGCCGCGCAGCTGCTGCTGCGAAGCGCTATGCAGGCATTGCCACCCGTCAGCGATATCCTGGCGTTTATTTCTGCACTGTGGCACTTCTCGTCCGGCACCGGCGCGTTGCTGCTGGGATTGATAGGGTATGTGGCCTCGATGGGCTGCTGGTATCTGGCGCTGCATCGAATGGCGCTCAGCAAAGCGTATGCCCTGCTGAGTCTCAGTTATATTCTGGTGTGGGGCGCCGCGATCCTGCTGCCAGGCTGGGGGGAGCGCTTCTCCTGGCACGGGCTGGTGGGCGTCGGGTTTATTATTCTGGGTGTGTTAGTGATTTTTCTGCCCCGAACGCCCCAAAGTGAATAATCGACTCGGTGGTCAGGGTATATGGCGTCGTTGTACAGACGGCCAGGCTCAGCGAGCCTATCTGTAACTGGCTGACCGCGTGTGCCTGCGCCGTGCTATCAATACTGACAATCTGCCAGGCACTGCCGCCACGCTGTTTCACAATCGCTTCTTTCCGTGTCCAGATACGCCAGAACGCGGAAAGTTGCTCCTCCGGCGCTACACGCTCCAGCTCATCGTGCTCTGTCATGCTGAAGACGGCATTGGCCAGAGCCTGCCAGTTTTGTCGGGGCCGAATCACTTCAATATCGCAACCGACTTCGCCTTCATCGCTCATCAGTAAGGCGATATCGTCACCGCTATGGCTCAGGTTAAACCACAGCGGACTCCCCTTCGCAAAGGCCGGTTTTCCTTGCTCGCCGTAAATGATGTCGGGGAGCGGGAGAGGAGATAACGTTCTGGCGAGCAGCGTCCTGCCCGCCAGCCAGGAGGCATGTCGGGCACCCTGAGGTGCTCTGTCTGCGAGCGTTGACGCCAGCGGGTCCGCGCAAAGGGTGGAGATTTTTCCCAGTACAAACTGGTACATAGTTACGCCCAGCGTTTAATGATAATCGAGGTGTTGATGCCGCCAAATGCGAAGTTATTGCTCTGCAGATACTCGCAATCGATCTGGCGTGCTTTTCCCATAATATAATCTAAAGCACCGCATTGCTCATCTGGTTGCTTTAAATTGAGCGTCGGGGCAAACCAGCCTTCACGCATCATCTGCACACTCATCCATGCTTCCAGCGCACCGCAGGCCCCTAACGTGTGGCCAAAATAGCTCTTCAGCGAAGAGACAGGCACTTTGTCGCCATAGATGGCAGCAGTGGCCAGGCTTTCAGCAATATCACCGCGATCGGTGGCGGTACCATGTGCGGAAATATACCCTATGTCCGTGGCGCTTAAGCCCGCCATCGCCAGCGATTGCTCCATGCAAATCTGCATGGTTTCACGCTGTGGCTGGGTGATATGCGCCGCATCACAGTTGGTGGCAAAGCCCACGATTTCGCCATAGATGGTGGCCCCGCGCGCTTTGGCGTGCTCCAGCTCTTCCAGAATCAGCGTGCCAGCCCCTTCACCGATGACGAGGCCATCGCGCTCTGTATCGAATGGCGACGGCGTGGTTTTCGGTGCGTCGTTGCGCTGGCTGGTGGCGAACAGCGTATCAAATACCGCCGCTTCTGACGGACAAAGCTCCTCGGCGCCCCCGGCAACCATGACGGTTTGATAGCCGTGGCGAATGGCTTCCCAGGCGTAACCAATTGCCTGGCTGCCGGAGGTACAGGCGCTCGACGTGGGAATGACGCGCCCCCGCAGACTAAAGAACAGCCCGGTATTGACCGCAGTGGTATGCGGCATCATCTGCACATAGGTGGTGCCGGTGATGTTATTGGTGTGTTTTTCCATCAGCATGGAGGCGAAGTCGCTGACCGGCCCCGTGCTGCCCGTCGACGATCCATAGGCGATGCCGGTTTGACCCTGCGTCAGCACCGCGTCATCGATCAATCCCGCCTGCTCAAGCGCCAGTTCGGTGGCGCGGGTTGAGAGCAGCGACACGCGGCCCATGGCGCGAATGCGCTTACGGGTATAGTGTGCCGGGAGGGTGAAGTCCTCGATGGGCGCGGCCAGCAGCGTTTGCAGACCGTCATACTCCCGCCACTCATTCATGGTGCGCACGGCGTTTTCGTAGCCGAGCAGACGCTGTGAAATGGTCGGCCAGTTCTCGCCAAAGGCGGTCACACCCCCCATCCCCGTAATCACCACCCGACGCGTCATAGCATCCCCCCGTTGATCGAGATCACCTGGCGAGTCACATAGCCTGCACGGTCCGACATCAGATAGCTCGCCAGCCCGGCCACCTCGTCGGCCTGACCCATACGTTGCATCGGGATCATGGACATGGCCTCTTTCAGCGCGGCCTCTTCCATCTCGATCATGCCGGTATCAATCAGCCCTGGTGCGATGCAGTTGACGGTGATTTTGCGCTTTGCCAGCTCAATGGCCAGGGCTTTGGTGGCACCGATAATACCGGCTTTGGCAGCGCTGTAGTTCACCTGTCCACGGTTGCCCATCACCCCTGAAACGGATGACAGGGTGATAATTCGCCCGCCTTTGCGGGTGCTTATCATCGGCATAATGCAGGGATGAATGACGTTATAAAAACTGTCGAGGTTGGTGTGGATGACGCTGTCCCAGTCCTCTTCGCTGAGCGCCGGAAACGCGCCATCGCGGGCGATCCCGGCATTACTGACCACGCCATACCATGCACCAAACGTACTGATTTCCTGTTCCAGAACCTCGCGGCACTGCTCGCGGTTGCCCACGTCAAACGTCAGTAAACGGCCCGTTCCACCGGCCTGAACAATCTCATCCAGCGTCTCTCTGGCGCCGTCAGCATCACGATGGTAATGCACGCCCACGGTGAAACCGTCAGCCGCAAGCTGACGGGCGATTGCGCGGCCAATGCCTTTGCTGGCCCCGGTGACCAGTACGGAACGTGTCATGATGGAGCTCCCTGAATGAAAAGTGAGGTTAATTCGTCCTCGCTGGGCTGGAAAGTATTCACGCGGCCCGTGGCAAGAGGGGCGGTATCTGCCCGGATGATGCATTCAAAGCTGCCAAAACGTTCATCCTGCATCAGGCGTTCGATGGAAATGGTCAACGTGGTACCTGCTCCAAAGCGTCCTGCGCCGCAGACCAGCTCGCGCGCACCCAGCACCATGCCAAGCGCACTGTGGGGCAGGCCTTTCTGCAGACGTTGCCATTCAGACCAGACGCCCACGGTCTGGGCCATCAGTTCCAGCGCAAACCAGCCCGGCAGATCGCCGTCAGCGTTCAGGAAGGGGGCAAGGACACCGTGCCTGTCGACCGTGACGCTGCACACCGCGCCGCTGTCGGAGACACGCTCAACGCGCTCCAGCAGCATCATCGGCGCGTCGTGAGGAAGGTAGTCGCTGGGAGATAAATAACTCATGACACTCTCCCCAGCAGAAGGCTGGCGTTGTTACCGCCGAAGGCGAATGAGTTCGATAAAATCACCGGTTTTTTCAGCGCTACGCTCTTGTGCAGTAGGCCACAGGCAGGCAGCGTATCGTCTGGTGCGTAGCGGGCAAAATCCTGCGGCGGCAGCGGCAGGTCACGGGTCAGGATCAGCCAGCTTAATGCCGCTTCGGTGATCCCCGCCGCGCCAAGCGTATGGCCGGTTAAATGTTTGGTGGAGCTGCACGGTACCCGGTCGCCAAAGAGGGCGCTAATCACGCTCGCCTCTATGCGATCGTTGAGAGGGGTGGCGGTGCCGTGCAAATTAATATAACCCACGTCATCGGCCATCATTCCCGCCTCATTCAGCGCCTGGGTAATCGCGCGGATCGCCCCTTCCCCCTGCGGATGTGGGGCAGAGATATGGTAAGCATCGCTCGATTCCCCCGCCCCCAGCAGCGCAACCCGATCCGGTTCGCGGGTCAGCACCATGAGTGCCGCCGCTTCACCAATGGTGATCCCCCGGCGGTCGCGGCCAAACGGTTCGCACTGCGTCGGCGAGAGCGACTCAAGGCTGTTAAAGCCGTTGACCGGCATCCGGCTTAAGCTATCTGCACCGCCAACAATCGCCACGTCCACCAGCCCTGCGTCGATCAGACGCTGTCCGCTGATGATCGCCCGAGCGCTGGAGGAGCAGGCTGTCGAGATGGTATACGCCGGACCGTCCAGCTGCAGCCAGTCGGCCAGGAAGCGGGAGGGGTCACCCAGCTCCTGTTGCGGATACTGCCATTGTGGGCTGGGTTCTCCGTTCAGGGAAAGGCGCACGTACTCATCGCCTTCATCCAGCCCCGAGGTGCTGGTGCCGAGCACCACCGCCACGCGGTCGCGCCCCACGCGCGCAATGGCGGCCTCGACGGTAGGCTGAATCTGTGCCAGCGCCGCCAGCAACAGCTGATTGTTACGGCTGCGATGCGCTGACAGGCTATCCGGTATTGGCGGCAGTTCACCCTCAACACCGCCCAGGATGGCATCGGGCAATCCCTGTAGCCATCCGGCGCGAGGACGCATACCGGGAGCAATCCCGGCGTTCAGGTTTGCCGCGATCTCGTCGGCCGAGTTGCCCAGCGCGTTGACCATGCCAACAGCGGAAATGTAAATCATCTCAGTCACCCAGATATTGAATGGTGATGTGGTATTTAAAAACGTGCTGCTCAATGCTGATCGGCTCGCGCTTACCTTTGCGCTGCAGGTAGACAATCTCGGTCACCAGTTTGTCGTCGGGGTTACGCAGTTCGCGTCGGGTGCCAGTATCGTTTAGCGTCCAGCCTTTCGGCAACTGCGGCTGCCAGGCGCTGAGTGGCCAGTGGCTGAGCATCACATCCGCCAGCACCTGGCTGGCGGGTGGCAACTGCGGCATAACGACAGACTGCTCGGTGTGGATCCCGGTGCCATCATAGGTTGCGAGGAACAGGCGGATCCCCACCGAGGAGAGCCCGGCCAGCGTCACTTTTTGCCCGTCAGCGTTCAGCAGAACCAGCAGCGACTGGGTCTGGCCGTTAAACCGGCCGGTCAGTAACTGCTGTGAGCGGATTGCCGGGGTAATGCCAGGCGGCGGCAGCGTCACCTGAGTTCCCGGCTGAAGCCAGGCCTGCGGGCGCGTCCCTTCAGTATCGGTCGAATGACTGCAGCCTGCCAGCAGCAACGCCGCAGCCAGCGCGGCGGCGCGGTAAAAAGCGTTCATTATCGTTTTCTCTCGTTCTTAACCGGCATCGCCAGCGGGGCCAGCAGGAAGGCGGTGAAAATGCCGCTTACCAGCACAATACCGAAGCTGCTGATGGCCTGCGTCGCGCTGAACACCAGCATGCCCAGCGTCAGCAGCGTGGTCATCATCGCCAGGGTGATGGCCAGCATCGACGTCAGCGGCGTGCCGCGGGGGTTACTGAAAAATAGCGTGTAGTTGATGCCAATGCCGAGCACCAGCACCAGCGCCAGCAGTGAAAACAGATTAACCGAATGCCCGGCGACGGCCAGCGCCGCCAGCCCGCAGCTGAGCGACAGCACCGATGGCACCAGGCTGATAAGCCCTTTACGCCAGCCAAGACGGATCATCGCGCCGCAGGCAATCACCGCCAGCGCTACACACAGTAGCCCCGTCAGCAGGGTGCGGTAGAGGGCAAACAGGCTGTCAAAGCTGGCCTTGCGATCGACCCAGACAACCCCTTTATGGCGGACGGCCAGCTCGCTGAGTGCCGCGCTGTTTTTGACGCCGTCCACCGGAACGAGTACGCCACTTTCGCCGCCTGGCAGGGTCAGCCAGAGCAGACGCCAGCCTTCGCTGACCGGGCTGGCAAGCCAGGCCTCCACGCTGACAGGCATGGCTGCCAGATTCGGTGAGACGGTGTTAAGCCCCGCATTGTGCAGCACGTTCGTTACCGCCGGCGCGGCGTTGTGCAACAGCGCAAGGTCGCTTTTTTGACGCGCCATCGAGTTCAGCGGCAGGGTTCGCCAGCCTGCAAGCTCACCCATTTTTTGTGCCTGCGCCAGCGCCGGGGTGAAGGCCTCCAGCCGCTCCAGCGTTTGCTGGGCCGACGCGCCGTAAACCACAAACCACTTCTGATCGACGCTCTGGCCGGTCAGGGCGGTAATGGTCTTCTCCTGCGCCAGAATCGCTTTCGGTAGCGCCTGCAGCTGGGCAATATCGTCGTCCACCTTCAGGGTGCTAATCCCTGCGGCGGAAAGGAGCGCCAGCGTGACGGGCAGGCCAACAGCAAGCGTTTTTTTACGTCGCCAGGCGGCCAGCCAGCGCGACATCAAACCCCTGGCCGGAACCGGGCGTACCGGCAAACCGCGGCACAGCCAGGGATGCCAGAAGATCACCGTCAGACAGGAAGCGCTCAGCCCCACGGCGGCAAACAGCGCCATCTGGCGGATCCCAGGGAAGGGGGCCAGCATCATAATCAGGTACGCCACGACGGTCGTCAGGAGCGCCAGCAGCAGGGCATGACGTACTTTGTCCAGGCTTTGCCACGGTGAACTTTCGCTACCGTGCACCATCCGCTCGGTCAGGTAATACAGGGTGTAATCTGCCGAAATTCCGATGATGCTCATGCTCATCACCAGCGTCATCAGGTGCAGCTCGCCAAAAAGCAGCAGGGTGGCGACCGTGCCCGCCAGCGCGCCGATGCTAATGGAGACGGCGCACAGCAGCAGCGGCCGAACGGAGCGAAACGTCGCCACAATCAGCAGGAGCACGCCCAGAAGTGTGGTGACACCGAGCGTTGAGATATCTCGTTTGGCCTGCTGGCTGGCGTAATCGCTGTAAAACACCGTGCCGCGAGACAACAGCTGCGCCTGCGGATAGTGCGCTTTGAGCTTCACCTCCAGCGCCTTAAGGGTGGTCACCAGCCGGTGGGTTTGCTGCATATCAAAGGAGGAACCGGCCAGCTCGCCGTGCAGCAGATACCAGGTGTTTCCGGCTTCATCCTGCGTCACCAGCCAGCCATCAATCAGCCGCATTTTCTGGCCGTTTTGCGCCAGCGCGAGCTGCGAGCCGCGCATCAGCATCAGGGGATCGTTTTGCAGCTCCTTGCCGCTCACGCCGGAAAAGGCCGAATAAAGCTGGGATAAAATCCACTGTGCCTGCGCTTCGCCGCCGTTTTGCAGGCGGGCGCGGGTGGCCGGATCGATCAGGCCATTTCGGTGCTGCCAGAAGAATTCTCCCCAGGCTTTTTGACCGGCGGCGTCCATCGGGCCTTTGACCTCACTGAGCGAGCCACTGTTTTGCAGCAGTTCCAGCCATTGCTGCGCCACGCGCGGATCCGGATCTTTGCCTGGGCTGACCAGCCAGACCAGCTGGCGGTCGAGCCGCTGCATAAACCCGTCGTTAAGCGCCGGGGGAATGGCCCCCAGCGTCTGTTTCGGCAACATGGCCAGCACGCTGCTGTTAAGGCGCGCACCGGGCAGCAGCGACAGCAGCACGCCCAGCAGAATCAGGCATAGCGTGGCCCACAGCAGCGCCGGGCGCAGGGATTTACGGTGCGGCAAAGCGTTGGCGTTCGTCATCGGTCAGGCTGGCGGGCGTCAGCTGGTGGCGGCTGAGGGTGATATCTGTGCGGTCGCCCTGTTTGTCGTTGAGACGAACGGACTCCAGATACGTTGCACCGCCCAGATCGAGGGTGGCGAAAATCTTGTCCAACGGCGTCGTTTTTGGGGTGAGCACCAGCGACCAGCGGCCTTCTCCCAGGTCTTTAAAATCGATGCGGAAGTTTTCTTCCAGCACCTTGCGGTCGGCCTGGAACAACGCCCGCAGCAGGTGGTTAAACTGGAACATCTGCGGGTTATTCTCGGCGGTAATGGTCTGCGGCGGCTGGCCGTTGATCGCCTGAACCATTCGTTTGTCGTCCAGCAGCAGCGTCATGGGGAACGGGGCTTTTTGATCCCACAGCAGGCCGCTATCGCGGGCGATCAGCATCTCGCCCTGGGAACGCAGCGGCTGCGGCATATCTTTTATCGTGCGAACCTGCTCGAAGTGCGCGCGCACCACAGGTTGCTCTGTGAAGCGCTGCTGCAACTCATCCAGCGTCACGGCGCTGACCAGCGGGCTGAAGATCAGCGCCAGCAAAGGCAACCATTTCATGGCGTCACTCCCATACGTTCAAACAGTATTGCCGGGCTGACAAAGCACATTTCGCGGGTGGCCTCGTCGACCGCCACCTGGATGGTGTAACCGGTCGTGGTCCGTTTACCGGTCTGCGCGTCGAAGATTTGATAGGCAATGCGCAGCCGATTTTCATACTCTTCAATGTGCGCACGTACCCGGATTCGTTGCTCAAACGTCACCGCATCGCGGTACTTCACACGCGTATCGACAACCGGCCAGACGTAGCCCGAGTCCTTCATCTGGCGATAGCCGTAATCGAACTGATTGAGCAGAGCCTCGCGGGCAATCTCAAAGTAACGGAAATAGTTACCGTGCCAGACCACGCCCATCATATCGACGTCGTGGAACGGGACGGTTAACTCAACTTCCGTCGTAAAGCGGGGATCGGTCAGCACCCTTTACTCCTTCTCGGCGATCTCGGGCAACTGCCAGAAATCGAAAAAATTAAACCAGTCGAGCGGCGACAGTAAGGCGTAATGCTCCAGCCGCTGGGCATAGCGATCGACAGTCTGTTGCAGCGCCTGCTGGCGTTCACCGCGAGGCAGGAGCAGCGGGTCGGCAAACGGTTCGCAGTGCAGGGTAAGCTTCCCCTGCTGGCTGAGGGCAAAAATCAGCACCACCGGACAGCGCAAAATAGAGGCCAGGATAAATGGCCCCTGCGGGAACGGCGCGGGCTGGCCCATAAAATCGCTCCAGATCACGCGCCAGCTGCCGCCGCGCTGTGGCGTGACGGCGATCCGGTCGCCCACGATGGCTACCCACTCTCCGCGATCCAGTTTTTCTTTAATCAGGATAGCGGTCTCCGGGCCGATGTCGGTGACGGGCATCAGGTTAATGCCCGCCTGCGGAGCCATCTCTTCCATGATCTGCTTAAAGCGCTGGGCGTTATCGCTAAAGACCAGCGCGTTGATGGTTTTTCCCCCTTCACGCTGGGCCAGCGCCCGGCAGGCTTCCACATCGCCAAGATGCGAAGCCAGCAGCAGTTTGCCCTGAGGGTCGTCCAGCCCCAGCGCCTCGCTGGCGCCCGGCGCAAATACCAGATCGCGATGAAGGTGCATCTCGCCGCGCCAGCTGGCCACTTTGTTCAGCATGGCTTGACCAAAACGCAGGAAGTGGAAAAAGCTGTGCAGCCGGGGTGGCTGAGGGATCTGCCGCTGCGCCATAACCTGCTTAACGCGCCTCAGCCATTGCCGCGATGCGTGACGCGCCGAACGAGCGGTTAGCCAGTAAACGGCCGTGACCGGCCACAGCAGGAGGGTGAAGGCCTTGCGCCCAAGCAGCTGCCAGACGCGTAACATCAGGCGCATTCCCCACAGCCCTTTCACTTCCTGCTGTTGCGCCCAGTGCTGCGGGCGATGGCGCATCAGCAGGGAGGGGATGCGCGGCAGCATTCCCAGGAACAGACGGGTATGCATCAGCGAGATGCGCACGTTATCTTTTAGCGCATCGAAGTGGGATACACCATCTGCCGGGTAGGTGACACGGGTCGGCAGAAAATAGCTCGTATTGCCCTGCCAGTAGAGACGGACCATCACTTCCGTATCAAAATCCATGCGCTTGCCGAGCGACGTCCGGGCGGCAAGCTGCATGACCGGTGCAATCGGGTAGACCCGAAAGCCGCACATGCTGTCTTTCAGCTGCAGGGACAGGGTCTCAATCCAGACCCATACGTGCGTTATCCAGCGTCCGTAGAGGCGCGCGCGTGGAATAGAGTCATCGTAAACGGGCTGACCGGAAATCAGTGCATCAGGGTGACGTTGCGCCAGCGCCAGAAACCGGGGGATATCTTCAATGGCGTGCTGGCCATCGGCGTCCACCTGGATCGCATGGGTGAAGCCGCGCTCAGCGCAGGCTTTCAGCCCCGCCATCACCGCCACTCCTTTGCCGCTGTTTTTCGCCAGACGCAGTAGCGTGACCTGAGGATGCTGCTCCGCTAAGTGTGCAAGGGTGCGGCGCGTGTGTTCTTCACTGCCGTCGTCCACCACCAGGCACGGGAGTTCAAACGGCGCCAGGCGTGCGAGCACCGTTGCCATCATCGCACCGTGGTTGTAGCAGGGGATCAGCACGCAGGGACGGAACGTTACTGACATAGGCGAATCTTCCCGCTGCTGGCGGTATGGCGCTCGCTGCCCGCATGGCGCTGGTAGCTGAAGCTGAGCATCTGACGTGCGGGGTGCCAGTCAAGGACCAGCGTCACCGTGTTGTCCGGCAACAGTGGGGCGGCAAACTTCACATTCTGAATGCTGTGAAAACGGTAGCCCGGTGCCATCAGGGTGATGGCGTAATGCATGACCCAGTCGAGTTGTGCAACGCCCGGGAGCAGCGGCTGGACGGCAAAATGCCCCTTAAACCAGAGCAGGTCAGGATCAAGATAAAGGGTTATCTCCAGATGCTCCGGCTGGGGCTGGTGGCGTTCGATTTCATGAATCTTCATGAAATAGCTCCTGTAACTGCGCAGTCACACGCTTGTTCATGCTGTTGACCGGGATTTCATCGACGATCCGCCAGTAGCGGGGCACGGCAACCGGTTCAAGGCAGGGGCGAAGGGCGCGACGCCAGGCGGATTCCTGAGCATTTCTACCCACGTTATCTCTGTGCAAACGCGCCGCGTCGCTGAGCACCAACAGCACGCCAATGGCCTGGCGTCCACGGCGCGAGACCGCCAGCGCGGCGGCGTCGCAGATGCCGTCCAGCGCCAGTAACCTCTGCTCAATCTCATCGAGCGAAATGCGTTTATCTTCAATTTTGACCACCCGACCCCGGCGTCCAACGATGTTGAACTGCCCGTCAGCCGCGAAGTGCAGGATATCATCCAGCGCTATCCCTTCTGCCTCGTGGATCAGCGGCGACGTCACGCGATCGCCGTGGAACGTCACGCCGGGGAATGGCTGCCAGAGCGTGGTTTCATCCTGACGGTGACGCCAGGCCATGACTCCCGTTTCGGTGCTGCCGTAGATTTCATCGGGCCAGACGTTGAGCCAGCTCTGAAACGCGGTGATGTCTCGCCAGGGCAGTACGCCCCCTGCGGAGAAGAGCAGGGCAATGGGAGGCGGCGTCAGTGCCGTATCCAGCCGCTTGAGGAACGCCGGGCTGCTGATGAAAAGATAGCGTTTGTCGTGGGACAGGGCTGAGAGCTGCTCGGCATAGTTGAGCAGACGGGCATGTACTGATAGACCGAGCGCCATGGGTAAGACGACGCGAAACGTCAGGCCATACAGGTGATGCAACACCACGGATGCCACGACGCTACAGCCCGTCAGTCGTTCGCCAAACCGGTCAGCGAGTAAACGGGCTTCCCGATCCAGGCTAATAACCGGCTTAATCACCCGCTGCGGCACGCCGGTAGAGCCAGAGGTAAAAAGCTCGATCACGCGCGTATCGTCAATGGCAGGCAGGGGGGAAAAGTCGTTGTTTGTTCGCGGCGTGGAAGCCACCAACCGCTGCCGCCCCGAGAAGTCGAGCGTTGTGTCACTCAGGACGCCGCTGAACATGGCCCGCTGTTCGTTAAGCTGCGCAGCCCGGCTGTGGCCGGGGAGCACGGGCGTTTTACCCGCATGAAGCGTCGCCAGCAGGGCGACGATAAAAAGATAGCCGTTTTCAAAACAGAGCGCCCAGCGCTCGCCTTCCTCCTGACGCAGCATGTCGACCAGCCGCGTGACATCGTGGCGCAGGTCGCCGAGGGTCCAGACGCGTTCGTCGAGCCAGGCGATCGGTGCCTCATCAGGACGCGGGGCATTTAGCCACTGGCTAAGAGGAAGGGGTTTACTCATCGTTCTCTCTTTTCATCACCCGCTGGCGCACCAGCCACTCGGAGGCCATCAGCGTTCCCATCAGGATGTAGGCAATTACCCCGTTCCACAACGTCCACAGGCGCATGTCGGCGTACAGCACGGTAAACAGCGCGATTGCCCCGTTGCCGATAAAAAAGCCGCACCAGACTTGAGTGACCTTGCGCGTGTAACGCACCCCGGCAGGAGACAAGTGGGGCTCGCGTATCCGCGCCAGCCGTTCAACCATCGGCATGGATGTCCACAGCGAGCCCCCAAAGACCACCAGCATCACCAGATTGACGACCACCGGATAAAACAGTACCCACTGGTGAGCGTGCAGAAGCGCGCTCGCAACGCACAGAACCACCCCGGCCAGCGTCACGCTCAGGAAAACGTAGCGCAGGGGACCGCTATGTTGGCGCGCCTGATATAAACGCAGCAGCAACACCAGCGCCATCACGGGCAGTATCCACTGTAAATTGTGGCTTGCAAGGCCATAGCCAATCAAAAAAGGCCATGCCAGCAGCATCAGGCCCGTCAGTATCGGGATGAGCGGAATGGCAGGCACGTCAGGCTTCGCGCTGGAGTTGTTCCACAACGTCCACGATGTCCTGAACGGTGCGCACCGCTTTGAAGGTCTCAGGCTTAATTTTATGGCCCGTCTTCTTCTGCAGGTTAACCACCATATCTACGGCATCTATGCTGTCGAGATCCAGGTCTTCGTAAAGCCGGGCCTCCGGCGTAATGTCCTCAGGGGCGAGTTCAAAAAGTTTAATAAGAAGCGCAGAGACTTCCTGATAAATCGTTTCTTGTTCTGTCATAGCGGGTCATTCTCAGGCGCGTTGTTGATGGATAAAAGCGGCGAGCGTGGCAACGGAATAGAAGTGCTGACGCATCTCGTCGCTTTCGGCAGAAAGCACTACGCCGTACTGATTTTTCACAGCCAGCCCCAGCTCCAGGGCATCAATGGAGTCCAGACCCAGTCCGTCGCCAAACAGCGGAGCGTCGGTATCGATATCCTCTGGGGTAAGTTCTTCCAGATTCAGCGTAGAGATAATGAGATTCTTAATTTCAAGATAGAGCGCTTGCATCTTTTATTCCTGACAAAGATTGAAGACCGGATATTAATTGCTGCTGCATATGCCGGTTTAACTGCCTTGCCGCCAGCGCAGGTTCATGCTGGCTTGCATCGTAAAAATCATGAATGTTGATGCGTTCGCGTACATCCACGGTAAAAACAGGTTTTTTGGGCGGCACATTGTACCAGCGACTCTGTTTATCCAGCATGCGTTCGCTACAGTGGATCACCACCACGCGCAGGGATCGGTTGCAACGAACGGCGATATTCGCCGCCCCCCGTTGCAGGGTGATGGCTTCACCTGCGCGGGTACGAGTGCCTTCCGGAAAGATAAGCAGGGTATCCCCTTGCGCCAGACGCTGCTGGCTGGCACGAAGCAGCGTTTCTGCTTCGCTGTTGATCAGGTAGTCGGCTGCACGGATCACGCCGCTGACGAAGGGGTTACGCAGCAACGCGCTTTTCACCAGACAGTCGGTTTCGTTCATGACCGAAGCGAGAATCACATAGTCCAGCAGCGAAGGATGGTTCGCTATCACCAGGCAGCCGCGCTCGGCGCGCAGTACGTCCAGGTTGGTGAAACGGTAATCCAGCACGCCGGTTCCGCGAACGACCGCCAGAAACAGCCGAAAACTGGCTGAAATACTGCGTCGCGCCAGTCGGCGGCGTTTCGCGCGATCGCGCTGGAAAACCAGCAGCAGGTTAAACCAGACCAGCGACAGCAGCAGCCCGCCGAGGCCAAACAGCGCGAAGCAGAATCCGGTCATCAGCATGCGCCATAACCGATTGATACGGGACAGGAACCGGCTCATTAGCGTGTCCACTGCCACTGCAAACGCTCGCCTGCAAGGGTAAATTGCTGCGCGTCGCTCAGATAATGTCGCAGGAACTGAAGGCTTTGCGGCAACGCTGGCTCTTCACCTGCGCTTGCGCTCCGGGTTTCACAGCAGAGCGTGTCTCCGGCTTCAATCACCAGCGCAAGGGCGTAAGGCCAGACAGGCATCTGCGGCGGAAGTCCGGTTTGATAAAACTCAGGTAGTTCGCCGTCAAAATCTACCAGCAAAATGCGGGAGTAGCCCGCATGGAGCAAACTCAACACTTCGCACAAACTTTGCTGGAAAGTGTCTATACCGGCAGAAACCGAGGATGAAACAATTGGCTGACCCGCGGTAATCGTGAGGTTGCCGACCGCGGCATTGTGGACGGACATCGCAAAATCGGTGGGAGAGACGGGTTGCTCCGTCGCCAGCGCTTGCAGAATACGATAGTTGCGTTCAAGTTCGCCATGGCGACTGCTGTAGACCACGGCATCAATACGATGTTTGCGAAGCATCGCAAGACCGATATCGACGGCCAGCTTACTGCCAGAATTGAGACGGCGGGCTGTCATCATCGGCAGGTCAGTCAGTTTTGCAAGCGGCGCGGCGGGATCGATGGCTTCAGACTGGCGCGACCATGCCTGCCATGCATCGGCATCGCTGAGTCCTGGCGCTCTTGCCTGCCAGTCGATAATAGAGAGTGTGAATTTCATCTAAGCGCGTCCGCGATAAACCTGTTTCTGTGATGTTTTCTTCGCAAGCGCGATGTTGCAGCGTACATCGTACAGTGTTGTCGCAGGCTTGCGAATAACGTTACTCCTAAAAATTTCCCTTAGAGTAATGCTCCGTTCGACCCCAGATGCTTAACCCGGAAGCCGGCTTTTTGGTCGCCCTGGCCCAAGCAGAATGGCCAGCTTGCTGCCGCCTTTGGTGGTCTCCATCCAGATCTTACACACGCTGGTCAGGGGGACTGAGAGCAGCATCCCGACCGGGCCCAGCAGCCATCCCCAAACCAGTAAGGATAAAAACACCACCAGCGTCGACATACCCAGCCGGTGCCCCATCATGCGCGGCTCAAGAATATTGCCCAGCACCATGTGCACCACGAGGAACAGCGCGCCGACTAACATGCATTCGTAGAAACTATTAAACAAAAATGCCTGAATCATCGGCGGTACGGCAGAGAGCACCGCGCCAATGTTGGGCACGTAGTTCAGCAGAAAGGCCAGTACGCCCCACATCAGCGCGAACTGCACGTCCATCAGCATCAGCCCCAGCCAGACAATGACCCCGGTCCATACGCTCAGGAGCGTTTTCAGCGCCAGATATTTGGAAACGCCCTTCAATGCACGGTGTAAGCCGGCAATGTGAATTTGTGGATTATTCAGAGCAAAGCGCAGCTTATAGGGAACGTGGCGGACTTCGAACAGCATAAACACTACCGTCATCACCAGCAGCAGAATGCTGGCCATCGCACCGGATAGCCCCGTCATCAAGGTGGTGGCGTAGGTCATGACTTTCTCTGAATCCATCCGGCGCAACATCCGTTCGGGTGAGATATGCAGATTAAGGGAAGGCACCATCTCCTGCAGCGCCACGATCTTCCGCGTGAGCTCTTTGTTGTACTGCGGCAGCATCGTGGAAAACTCGCTCAGCGAGGCCGCCAGCACGCCGAAAAGCGCGGTCAGGGCAATCAGCATCACGATGACCACGATGGTGATGGCTACCGGGCGGCTGACGCCCCGGCGTAAAAACCAGGTGACCAGGGGATTAAGCACAATGGCAAAAAAGAGCGCCAGCAGGAGCTGAACAATAATGTCGGCGGCAGCATGGATACCCGCAAGGATAACCACCAGACAGGCGAGTTTTAATAAGATGTGGAGTCCTGCTTTGTCGGACGGATTAGGAGTCATGCGCGTTCCTTAATGTGATGACCCGGTAAGTGTAGTGCCCGGGCTTCGCTTCGTCTGGATCCGTTAATCTGAAAGTCGGTGCTGATTTTCTTATTGCGCCGTGGTAATAGTGAAACACTGTTGTAAAAAATCCAGGTAGAACCCCATGCCCGAACCTGCCGCTGAACCGGCACTGAACGGACTGCGCCTTAATCTGCGCATCGTTTCCGTCGTTATTTTCAACTTTGCCAGCTATCTGACCATCGGCCTGCCGCTGGCAGTCTTGCCGGGCTATGTCCATGACGTCATGGGTTACAGTGCCTTCTGGGCGGGGCTGGTGATTAGCCTGCAGTATTTCGCCACGCTCCTCAGCCGCCCGCATGCCGGGCGCTACGCGGACGCGTTCGGTCCAAAAAGTATCGTGGTTGTCGGGTTGTGCGGCTGTTTCCTGAGCGGCCTGAGCTACCTGCTGGCTGCCTCAGCCAGCCACTGGCCGCTGGTCAGCCTGGCGCTGCTCTGCCTGGGCCGCGTCATCCTGGGTATCGGGCAAAGTCTGGCGGGAACCGGTTCGACGCTGTGGGGCGTAGGGGTAGTCGGCGCGCCGCACATTGGCCGGGTGATCTCCTGGAACGGTATTGTTACTTACGGCGCGATGGCGCTCGGTGCGCCGCTCGGCGTGGCCTGTTATGCGTTTGGCGGCCTGTATGGACTGGCCATCACCATTATGGCGGTCGCGCTTCTGGCGATCCTCTTTGCGCTGCCGCGCCCGAAGGTGAAGGCCAGCAAGGGCAAGCCGCTGCCGTTTCGGGCTGTGCTGGGGCGCGTCTGGCCGTACGGTATGGCGCTGGCGCTGGCGACCACCGGCTTCGGAGTCATCGCGACCTTCATTACCCTGTTCTATGACGCCAAAGGCTGGGACGGCGCAGCCTTTGCGCTAACCCTTTTCAGCTGTGCGTTTGTGGGCGCGCGTTTACTTTTCCCTAACGGTATTAACCGTCTGGGTGGGCTGAATGTGGCGATGATCTGCTTTAGTGTCGAGATTGTCGGGCTGCTGTTGACCGGAATAGCCATGGTGCCCTGGGTTGCGAAAGTGGGTGTGTTCCTCGCGGGGGCGGGCTTTTCACTGGTCTTCCCGGCACTGGGCGTGGTGGCGGTAAAAGCCGTGCCGCAGCAGAACCAGGGGGCGGCGCTGGCGACCTATACGGTCTTCATGGATATGTCTTTAGGCATTACCGGCCCGCTGGCGGGGCTGGTGATGGCCTGGGCAGGGGTTCCGGTTATCTATCTTGCCGCGGCGGGCCTGGTGGTTATCGCCCTAATGCTGACATGGCGGCTAAAAAAATGGCCTCCGGTGCAGGCACCGGAGGCCACGTCATCATCGTGAAGTCTTACTGGATCACGATGGTGTTAATGATGTTTTCAGCTGCCGTCTGCGCTTTCTGCTGGTTTTCCGCAGGCAGGGTGATCTGCAGGGTCAGCAGTTTGTTATCAACCTTGCCCAGCACCACGGAAGAGTAGGCGGTCTGGCCCTTTGCAGAGATGATGCTGTCCAGCTGCTGCAGCGTGTGGCCTTTCAGCTCGATGGATTTATTGGTGACTACCTGCAGCTGCGGATCGCGGCCGCGCTGCTGATCTTCCAGACGTTTGGACAGTACGGCCAGGTCTTCGCTGGTGTCGTCGCCCACAATCACAATGACCGCTTTCTGCCCGGTTGCGTCGGAGTAAACGTGCATATTGTTCGCCTGGGTGCCCAGCTTGCCGCTCTGGTCAGTCATATCGGCTGGCAGAGAGAAACTGAGTTTGCCATCCATCAGATTCACCGGCTGGCCGGTCGCGTTGCTCTCTGCGGATGCGCCCTGAGCAGGCGTTTTCGTGTCGCTGTTATCACAGGCTGCAAGACCCACAACCAGCAGGCCAATCCCGACATATTTAACCAGATTGCGCATTGACTTCTTCCTTTCGATAAACGGCCATAACGGCTCATTCGTTCATCTTATCACAACTGATAAAGCGAACCCTTAACCAGCATGTAATGCCGTGATTTCAGATTTATCTGCCAGCCTTTTCAGCAGCATATTCAGCATTACGCCGTACATGGGCAGGAAGAAAACAATGCTGATGAGCACCTTGAAGCAGTAGTCCACCAGTGCGATTTCCATCCAGTGTTCGGCCATGAAGGCATCCGGGCTGCGCCAGAAGGCGATGAAAAAGAAGGCCAGCGTATCGCTCACGTTACCGAACAGCGTCGAGGCAGTGGGTGCCATCCACCAGCGATGATTCTGACGCAGGCGGTTAAACACATGCACGTCGAGGATCTGCCCCAGCGCGTAGGCCATAAAGCTCGCCGCGGCGATACGGGCAACAAACAGGTTGAAGTGGGTTAACGCCTCAAAGCCCTGCCAGCTTCCCATATAAAACAGAGAGGAAACCACGTACGAGATGAACAGCGCCGGAAGCATGACCGCAAAAATAATGCGGCGGGCCAGCGGTGCACCAAAGATACGTACGGTTAAATCCGTGGCGAGGAAAATAAACGGAAAACTGAACGCGCCCCAGGTGGTGTGAAAACCAAAAATGGAGATGGGGAGCTGCACCAGATAGTTACTGGAGGTAATCACCAGCAGGTGAAAAAGGGAAAGCCAGAACAACGCCTTTACGCGCTGCGATTCAGAAAACTGCGTCATATTGTGACCTTTTTATACGTTGGGGTGAGGGAACCCAATAAAAACCGCAGCATGATACTGCTTTGGCAGGACATTGCAATGGTTAGTTTTTACGCAATCGTTAACCTGGTTTGCATTGACTGCAACGGGGCGTAAACTACAGCCGTTTTTACCTGACCGAGAAGATCATGACCGACCTGTTTTCCAGCCCAGACCACACCCTTGATGCCCAGGGCCTTCGCTGCCCGGAACCGGTAATGATGGTACGTAAAACCGTGCGCAACATGCAGACCGGTGAAACGCTGCTGATCATCGCCGACGACCCGGCCACCACGCGCGATATTCCCGGTTTTTGTACTTTTATGGAGCATGAGCTGGTGGCACAGCAGACTGAAGCGCTGCCGTACCGGTATTTGATTCGTAAGGGTTAAGTTTTGTAGGCCGGGTAAGGCAAAGCCGCCACCCGGCAAAAATACGGCCTCTGCGGCCTGATGCCCTCTCCCACGGGGAGAGGGAGAAAGTCATCCTTTCATCCACGCCCGGATCCCGTCCAGGAACATCTGCGTCGCCATCATCACCAGAATCAGCCCCATCAGACGTTCCAGCGCGTTCACCCCTTTCTCTCCCAGCAGGCGCAGGAACAGAGACGACTGCAGCAGGATAATAAATGTCCCACCCCAGGCGATCAGCAGGGCAATCACCAGATGGCTCATCTGATTCGGATACTGATGTGACAGCAGCATCAGCGTGGCCAGAATGGTCGGCCCGGCGACGAGGGGAATCGCCAGCGGCACAATAAACGGCTCTTCACCCGCAGGCAGGCCGCTGCTGCTGCCTTCCGCGCTCGGGAAAATCATCTTAATGGCGATCAGGAACAGAATAATCCCGCCGGAAATCGAAACGGTTTCGGCGCGCAGGTTCAGGAACGCGAGAATTTTTTCACCCGCAAACAGGAAGATGAACATCACCAGCAGGGCGATAAGCAGCTCGCGGATCATGATCGCCCGGCGGCGCTTTGGCTCGGTGTGCTTCAGCACCGACATGAAGATCGGCAGGTTTCCCAGCGGATCCATTATCAGGATCAATAAAACCGCGGCGGAAATGATTTCACTCATGTAAATTATCCCTGAAACTCTCTATGGTTATTATGATGATTAGCTCTTTTTCTGATTGCCGGGCAATCATCGATTAATTTCGCTTGCGACTTTGGCAGCATTTTGTAATGTGAAGCATATCCCAGTTCAATACTGGCTTGCACAAACAGCACACACCCTCTGCAGGAAAAAAATGCTATGAAAAACGTTGGTTTCATCGGCTGGCGCGGTATGGTCGGCTCTGTACTCATGCAACGCATGGTTGAAGAGCGCGATTTCGACGCTATCCGCCCGGTCTTCTTCTCCACTTCCCAGCTCGGCCAGGCTGCACCGTCCTTTGGTGGTACCACAGGCACGTTGCAGGATGCTTACGATCTGGAAGCGCTGAAGGCACTCGACATTATTGTCACGTGCCAGGGCGGCGATTATACCAACGAAATCTATCCAAAGCTGCGTGAAAGCGGCTGGCAGGGCTACTGGATTGACGCGGCCTCTTCGCTGCGTATGAAAGACGATGCCATCATTATTCTCGACCCGGTTAACCAGGGCGTGATCACCGATGGCCTGAACAACGGCGTGAAAACCTTTGTCGGCGGTAACTGTACCGTCAGCCTGATGCTGATGTCCCTCGGCGGCCTGTTCGCGCAGGACCTGGTGGAGTGGGTCTCCGTGGCGACCTACCAGGCGGCGTCCGGCGGCGGCGCGCGTCATATGCGTGAGCTGCTGACCCAGATGGGCCAGCTGCACCAGAGCGTCGCGACCGAGCTGGCAAACCCGGCGTCCGCGATTCTGGATATCGAGCGTAAAGTCACCCAACTGACCCGCAGCGGCGAACTGCCGGTGGATAACTTCGGCGTACCGCTGGCCGGTGGCCTGATCCCGTGGATCGACAAACAGCTGGATAACGGCCAGACCCGCGAAGAGTGGAAGGGCCAGGCTGAGACCAACAAAATTCTCGCGACCGCGAACACCATTCCGGTTGACGGTCTGTGCGTGCGCATCGGCGCGCTGCGCTGCCACAGCCAGGCCTTCACCATTAAACTGAAAAAAGATGTGTCTATTCCGACCGTGGAAGAGCTGCTGGCCGCGCACAACCCGTGGGCGAAAGTGGTGCCAAACGATCGTGATATCACCATGCGTGAACTGACCCCTGCGGCCGTTACCGGCACGCTGACCACGCCGGTTGGCCGCCTGCGTAAGCTGAACATGGGGCCGGAGTATCTCTCCGCGTTCACCGTCGGTGACCAGCTCTTATGGGGCGCCGCCGAGCCGTTGCGCCGCATGCTGCGCCAGCTAGCGTAATAATTTGTTAACTACAGGGGGGTGATTTTCACCCCCTTTTTTTGCGTACTACATGGAGTAAAACGCATATGTCTTATTTTTATCAGGAGTCGTGTAGAGCGTTGGCTATGCTTTAAGGAAGAGTCATTTCTTACCTGAGGTTAGGACGGGCGACAGGATACCCGTTCAGGTCACATTAAAGTCGTCCCAGGCGCTAAAAAAGGACGACATAAAAAACAGGATGAATACCATGTCCGATCGTGTGGATAGAGACGTGATTAATGCGCTTATTGCGGGTCATTTTGCCGACCCCTTTTCCGTGCTTGGGATGCATCATACTGAGGCTGGTCTGGAAGTTCGGGCATTGTTACCGGATGCCACCGAAGTGTGGGTCATTGAACCCAAAACCGGCCGCAAGGTGGGTAATCTTGAATGCCTTGATTCGCGTGGCTTCTTCTCGGGCGTAATGCCCCGTCGTAAAAACCCCTTTCGTTACCAGCTCGCCGTCATCTGGCACGGTCAGCAAAACCTGATTGACGATCCCTATAGTTTTGGCCCGCTCTTAAAAGAGATGGACGCCTGGCTGCTGTCTGAAGGGACTCATCTGCGACCTTATGAAACGCTGGGTGCCCATGCGGACACGATGGACGGTATCACCGGCACGCGGTTTGCCGTGTGGGCGCCAAATGCCCAGCGTGTCTCCGTTGTCGGACAGTTCAACTACTGGGACGGGCGCCGTCACCCGATGCGTCTGCGCCGCGAAACCGGCATCTGGGAGCTGTTTATCCCCGGGGCGCACCACGGGCAGCTCTATAAATTCGAGATGATCGACGCCCACGGCAAGCTGCGCATTAAAGCCGATCCGTATGCCTTCGAAGCGCAGATGCGTCCTGAAACCGCGTCGCTGATTTGTGGCCTGCCGGAGAAAGTCGTTCAGACGGAGGAGCGCAAACAGGCCAACCGCTTTGATGCGCCGATCTCCGTTTATGAGGTACATCTCGGCTCCTGGCGCCGCCACACCGATAACAATTTCTGGCTCAGCTATCGGGAGCTTGCCGACCAGCTGGTGCCGTATGCCAAATGGATGGGCTTTACTCATCTTGAGCTGCTGCCGGTCAATGAACACCCGTTCGACGGCAGCTGGGGCTATCAGCCCACCGGGCTGTATGCGCCAACGCGCCGCTTCGGCACGCGAGATGACTTCCGCTATTTCATTGATGCCGCACACGCCGCCGGGCTGAACGTGATCCTCGACTGGGTGCCGGGTCATTTTCCGTCGGATGATTTTGCGCTGGCAGAGTTTGATGGCACGAACCTGTACGAGCACAGCGACCCGCGCGAAGGTTATCACCAGGACTGGAATACGCTGATCTATAACTACGGTCGCCGTGAAGTCGCGAACTATCTGGTCGGGAACGCGCTGTACTGGATAGAGCGCTTCGGCATTGATGCCCTGCGCGTTGATGCGGTGGCGTCGATGATTTACCGCGACTACAGCCGCAAAGAGGGTGAGTGGATCCCGAACGAATTTGGCGGCCGTGAAAATCTGGAAGCGATTGAATTCCTGCGCAATACCAACCGCATTATCGGCGAGCAGGTAGACGGTGCCGTGACAATGGCGGAAGAGTCGACCGACTTTGCGGGTGTCTCCCGTCCACCGTCATTAGGCGGCCTGGGGTTCTGGTATAAGTGGAACCTGGGCTGGATGCACGACACGCTCGACTATATGAAACTCGATCCGGTTCACCGCAAGTACCATCACGATAAGCTGACGTTCGGGATGCTCTACAACTACACCGAAAACTTCATGCTGCCGCTCTCGCACGATGAAGTGGTGCACGGCAAGAAATCCATTCTCGACCGCATGCCTGGCGATGCATGGCAGAAGTTTGCCAACCTGCGCGCCTACTACGGCTGGATGTTTGCCTTCCCGGGCAAAAAACTGCTGTTTATGGGCAATGAGTTCGCCCAGGGGCGCGAGTGGAACCACGACGCCAGCCTCGACTGGCATCTGCTGGAAGGGGGCGATAACTGGCACCACGGCGTGCAGCGCCTGGTCCGGGATCTGAACCTGACCTATCGCCATCACAAAGCGCTGCACGAGCTGGACTTCGATCCGTACGGTTTTGAGTGGCTGGTGGTGGATGACCATGAGCGTTCGGTGTTTGTCTTTGTGCGTCGTGACAAAGCGGGTAACGAGATTATCGTCGCCAGCAACTTCACGCCAGTACCGCGCCAGCACTATCGCTTTGGCATTAATCAGCCGGGTAAATGGCGCGAAATCCTGAATACCGATTCCATGCATTACCACGGCAGCAATGCCGGTAACGGTGGTCTGGTACAAAGTGATGCCATCGAAAGCCACGGGAGGCCAAACTCCCTGAGCCTGACGCTGCCGCCGCTTAGCACTATCTGGCTGGTGCGGGAGGGAGAATGACGCAGCTTACGGCAGGTAAACCCGAACCGCTCGGGGCGAGTTTTGACGGAAAGGGGGTGAACTTCACCCTCTTTTCCGCTCACGCTGAGCGGGTAGAGCTGTGCGTGTTTGATGGTGAAGGTAACGAACACCGTTACGATTTACCGGCGCGCACGGGGGATACCTGGCACGGTTACCTGGCCGGAGGGCGGCCAGGAATGCACTACGGCTTTCGCGTACAGGGGCCGTGGGACCCCGCGCAGGGTCACTGGTTTAACCCTGCCAGGCTGTTGATTGACCCGTGCGCGCACCGCGTGGACGGTGAATTTAAGGACGACCCGCTATTCCACGTGGGCTACGGCGAGCCCGACCACCGCGACAGCGCGCCCGTCGTGCCAAAAAGCGTGGTGGTGAACGATCTCTACGACTGGGAAGACGATGCCCCACCGCGCACGCCCTGGGGCAATACCGTCATTTATGAAGCTCACGTCAAAGGGCTGACGTACCTGCACCCGTCGATCCCCAAAGAGATGCGCGGCACCTACAAGGCGCTCGGGCATCCGACGATGATTGCCTACCTGAAACACCTCGGTATCACTGCCCTGGAACTGTTGCCCATCGCCCATTTTGCCAGTGAACCTCGTCTGCAGCGGCTGGGGCTGAGCAACTACTGGGGCTACAACCCGCTGGCCATGTTCGCGCTCGAACCCCGCTATGCCGTCCATCCGGAAAAGGCGCGGGACGAGTTTCGCGATGCGGTGAAGGCGCTCCATGCGGCGGGTATTGAGGTCATTCTGGACGTGGTGCTGAACCACAGTGCGGAAAGCGATCTCGACGGCCCGACGCTCTCCATGCGCGGAATTGATAACCGTAGCTATTATTGGATCAGGCAGGATGGCGATTACGAGAACTGGACCGGCTGCGGTAACACGCTCAATCTCAGCCATCCTGCGGTCACGCATTTTGCTTATGAATGCCTGAAATACTGGGTAGAAACGTTCCACGTCGACGGTTTTCGTTTCGACCTGGCACCCGTGATGGGGCGCACGCCAGCGTTTAGCCAGCAGGCGCCGCTGTTTGAGGCGATAAAAAACTGTCCGGTGCTCTCGCAGGTGAAGCTCATCGCGGAGCCGTGGGATATCGGTGAAGGCGGTTATCAGGTCGGGAATTTCCCGCCCCTGTTTGCCGAGTGGAACGATCACTACCGCGATGCCGTGCGTCGCTTCTGGCTGGAACGCAATCTGTCGCTGGGGGAATTTGCCGGACGCTTTGCCGCGTCCAGCGATCTCTTTAAGCGTGACGGTAAACGCCCGTCGGCCACCGTCAATCTGTTAACGGCGCATGACGGTTTTACGCTCAGGGACTGCGTTTGTTTCAATCAGAAACACAATGAGGCAAACGGCGAGGAGAATCGCGATGGCACTAACAATAACCATAGCTTCAATCATGGTATAGAAGGGTTAGGCGGAAGCCTTGACGTTATCGAGCGGCGACGCGCCAGCGTTCATGCGCTGCTGACAACGCTTTTATTGTCGCAGGGCACGCCGATGCTGCTGGCGGGCGACGAGCATGGTCACAGCCAGCACGGTAATAACAATGCGTATTGCCAGGACAACACCTTAACCTGGCTCGACTGGGGAGAAGCGAACAGCGGTTTGATCCACTTCACCGCGGCGCTGATCCATCTTCGCCAGCACATTCCCGCGCTGACTGCCGACAGCTGGTGGGAAGAGGGTGACGGAAACGTTCGCTGGCTGAATCAAGACGCGCAACCACTAAGCGCGCAAGAGTGGCAACACGGCGTACCCCGCCTGCAAATCCTGCTTTCGGATAGATGGCTGGTCACGCTGAACGCGACGGATGACGTCGCAGAGATTGTTTTACCTGAAGGGGAATGGCGCGCCGTTCCTCCCTTTGCCGGAGCGGATAATCCGGTAGTAATGGCTGTCTGGCACGGGCCTGCGCACGGAGTGTGCGTATTCCAAAGATGATAAAAAAGGAGTTAGTCATGGTTAGATTAGAGAAGAACGATCCCTTAATGTTGGCTCGCCAGCTACCATTAAAAACGGTTGCCCTGATACTTGCGGGTGGGCGTGGTACCCGTCTGAAAGATTTGACCATCAAGCGCGCCAAACCGGCTGTTCACTTTGGTGGTAAGTTCCGTATTATCGACTTTGCCCTCTCCAACTGCCTGAATTCAGGTATTCGCCGCATTGGCGTCATTACGCAATATCAGTCGCACACGCTGGTGCAGCACATCCAGCGCGGCTGGTCATTCTTCAGCGAAGAGATGAACGAATTTGTCGATCTCCTTCCTGCGCAGCAGCGCGTTCACGGCGAGAACTGGTACCGCGGGACGGCGGATGCGGTAACGCAGAACCTCGACATCATTCGTCGCTACAGCGCGGAATACATTGTGATCCTCGCCGGGGACCACATTTACAAGCAAGACTACTCCCACATGCTCATCGACCACGTCGAAAAAGGGGCGCGTTGCACCGTGGCGTGTCTGCCGGTGCCCGTTGCTGAAGCGACGGCGTTTGGCGTCATGCACGTGGATGCAGACGACAAAATTATCGACTTCGTTGAAAAACCGGCGAACCCGCCAACTATGCCGGGAGATGACACCAAATCGCTCGCCAGCATGGGGATCTATATCTTTGATGCTGATTATCTTTATGAGTTGCTGGAAGACGACGACAAAGACGAAAACTCCAGCCACGACTTCGGCAAGGACATCATCCCGAAAATCACCAAAGCTGGCATGGCGTATGCACATCCTTTCCCGCTGTCCTGCGTGCAGTCAGACCCGAATGCGGAACCTTACTGGCGCGATGTGGGAACGCTGGAAGCGTACTGGAAAGCGAACCTCGACCTGGCCTCCGTCACGCCTGAACTGGACATGTACGACCAGAACTGGCCGATTCGTACCCACATGGAATCGCTTCCGCCGGCTAAATTCGTCCAGGACCGCTCCGGCAGCCACGGTATGACGCTGAACTCGCTGGTGTCCGGCGGGTGCATCATTTCAGGCTCGGTGGTGGTGCAGTCGGTGCTGTTCCCCCGCGTGCGGATAAATTCATTCTGTAATATCGATTCGGCAGTCTTACTGCCGGATGTCTGGGTAGGGCGTTCGTGTCGTCTGCGTCGTTGCGTTATCGACCGTGCCTGCGTCATTCCTGAAGGGATGGTCATTGGCGAAAACGCGGAAGAAGACGCACGTCGTTTCTACCGTTCGGAAGAGGGGATCGTGTTAGTCACACGGGAAATGTTGCGGAAGCTGCAGATCAAACAGGAGCGATGATGCAGGTTTTACACGTATGTTCTGAGATGTTCCCGTTGTTAAAAACGGGCGGTCTGGCAGATGTTCTTGGTGCATTACCGGCAGCGCAAATCGCCGGAGGAGTGGATACCCGAGTCCTGCTGCCCGCCTTCCCGGATATCCGGCGTGGTATTCCCGATGCAAAAGTCGTGACGCGTCGTGAGACCTTCGCCGGACGCATTACCCTGCTGTTTGGACATTACAATGGCGTAGGGATTTACCTGATCGACGCGCCGCACTTATACGACCGGCCGGGCAGCCCGTATCACGATACGAACCTGTTCGCCTATACCGACAACGTGCTGCGCTTTGCGCTGCTTGGCTGGGTTGGTGCAGAAATGGCGACGGGGCTGGATCCGTTCTGGCGCCCGGATGTGGTGCACGCGCACGACTGGCACGCCGGGCTTGCGCCGGCGTATCTTGCCGCGCGCGGCCACCCTGCCAAATCGATCTTTACCGTGCATAACCTGGCATATCAGGGGATGTACTATGCCCATCACATGAGTGAAATCGATCTGCCATTATCGTTCTATAACATGCATGGGCTGGAGTTTAACGGGCAGATCTCATTCCTGAAAGCCGGACTCTACTACGCCGATCATATTACCGCCGTAAGCCCAACCTACGCCCGCGAAATTACCCAGCCTGAGTTTGGCTACGGTATGGAAGGGTTGCTGCAACAGCGCCATCGTGAAGGACGCCTGTCGGGTATTTTGAACGGTGTAGATGAACAGATCTGGAGCCCGGAAACCGATCTCCTGCTGGCGGCGCGCTATGGTCGCGATTCCGTGGAAGACAAAGCGGAAAACAAACGCCAGCTGCAGATTGCAATGGGCCTGAAGGTTAACGACAAAGTGCCGCTGTTTGCGGTAGTGAGCCGCCTGACCAGCCAGAAAGGGCTGGATCTGGTGCTGGAGGCGCTGCCCGGTTTACTGGAACAGGGCGGACAATTGGCCCTGCTCGGCGCGGGCGACCCGGTGCTGCAGGAAGGTTTCCTTGCCGCTGCGGCGGAGCATCCGGGGCAGGTGGGCGTGCAGATTGGTTACCACGAGGCATTTTCGCACCGCATTATGGGCGGCGCAGACGTCATCCTGGTGCCAAGCCGTTTCGAACCCTGCGGTCTGACGCAGCTTTACGGCCTGAAATACGGCACCCTGCCGCTGGTACGCCGCACGGGCGGGCTGGCGGATACCGTATCCGATAGCTCTCTGGAAAACCTGGCGGACGGTATCGCCAGCGGGTTTGTCTTTGAAGACAGTAATGCCTGGTCGCTGCTTCGGGCGATTCGGCGTGCTTTCGTCTTGTGGTCCCGTCCATCGCTGTGGCGTTACGTACAACGTCAGGCGATGTCCATGGACTTTAGCTGGCATGTCGCGGCGCAGTCGTACCGCGATCTCTATCAACGCTTGATGTAACGAGGCGAAGTTACTGATATGAATGCTCCATTTAGCTACTCTTCACCCACGCTCAGCGTTGAGGCGTTAAAGCACTCCATTGCCTACAAGCTGATGTTCACCATCGGGAAAGATCCGGTTATTGCCAACAAGCACGAGTGGCTGAACGCCACCCTGTTTGCGGTGCGCGACCGTTTAGTTGAACGCTGGCTGCGCTCAAACCGCGCCCAGCTCTCGCAGGAAACGCGTCAGGTTTATTACCTGTCGATGGAATTTTTGATTGGCCGCACGCTGTCCAATGCGATGTTGTCGCTCGGTATTTATGACGACGTCAAAACCGCACTGGAAGAGATGGGGTTAGATTTAGAAGAACTGATCGACGAAGAGAACGACCCGGGCCTCGGCAACGGTGGTCTGGGGCGTCTTGCCGCCTGCTTCCTCGACTCGCTGGCGACGCTGGCGCTGCCGGGCCGCGGCTACGGTATTCGCTACGACTACGGCATGTTCAAACAGAACATTGTCGACGGGCGTCAGAAAGAGTCCCCGGATTACTGGCTGGAGTACGGCAACCCGTGGGAGTTCAAACGTCACAACACGCGTTACAAGGTGCGCTTTGGCGGACGTATCCAGCAGGAAGGCAAAAAATCCCGCTGGGTAGAAACCGAAGAGATCCTGGCCGTGGCCTACGACCAGATTATTCCCGGCTACGACACCGATGCCACCAACACGCTGCGTCTGTGGAGCGCTCAGGCCAGTAGCGAAATTAACCTCGGTAAATTTAACCAGGGTGACTACTTTGCGGCGGTGGAAGATAAAAACCACTCCGAGAACGTGTCCCGCGTGCTGTACCCGGATGACTCGACCTATTCCGGTCGCGAGCTGCGCCTGCGTCAGGAGTATTTCCTCGTCTCCTCGACGATTCAGGATATCCTCAGCCGCCACCATCAGCTGCACAAAACCTACGCCAACCTGGCGGAGAAAACGGCGATCCACCTTAACGACACTCACCCGGTGCTCTCTATTCCAGAGCTGATGCGCCTGCTCATCGACGAGCATAAGTTCAGCTGGGATGACGCATTTGAAGTGACCTGCCAGGTGTTCTCGTATACCAACCACACGCTGATGAGTGAAGCGCTGGAAACGTGGCCGGTGGATATGCTCGGCAAAATCCTGCCGCGCCATCTGCAGATTATCTTTGAGATCAACGACTACTTCCTTAAGACCCTGCAGGAGCAGTACCCGAACGATACCGGTCTGCTGAGCCGCGCTTCCATCATTGATGAGTCGAACGGTCGCCGCGTGCGCATGGCCTGGCTGGCGGTGGTGATCAGCCACAAGGTGAACGGGGTGTCTGAGCTCCATTCGAACCTGATGGTGCAGTCGCTGTTTGCGGACTTCGCGAAGATCTTCCCGACGCGGTTCTGCAACGTGACCAACGGCGTCACGCCGCGTCGCTGGCTGGCGTTGGCCAACCAGCCCCTGTCTGAGGTGCTGGACGAGAATATCGGCCGCACCTGGCGGACCGATTTGAGCCAGTTGAGAGAACTTGAACAACATATTGATTTCCCGACGGTGAATAAAGCCGTGCGGGAAGCCAAGCTGCTGAACAAAAAGCGTCTGGCAGTCTGGCTGGCGATGCACCTCAATGTGGTGGCAAACCCGAAAGCGCTGTTTGATGTTCAGATCAAACGTATTCACGAGTACAAGCGTCAGCTGATGAACGTGCTGCACGTGATCACCCATTACAACCGCATCAAGGCCGATCCAACGGCGGAGTGGGTACCGCGCGTGAAGATCTTTGCCGGTAAGGCTGCCTCCGCCTACTACATGGCGAAGCACATCATTCATCTCATCAACGACGTGGCTAAGGTGGTCAACCAGGACCCGGACATTGGCGACAAGCTGAAGGTGGTGTTCATTCCGAACTACAGCGTAAGCCTGGCGCAGCTGATCATCCCGGCGGCGGATCTTTCCGAGCAGATTTCCACGGCAGGTACGGAAGCGTCCGGCACCAGTAACATGAAGTTTGCCCTTAACGGTGCCCTGACCATTGGTACCCTGGACGGGGCGAATGTCGAGATGCTGGAACATGTGGGGGAAGAAAATATCTTTATCTTCGGTAACACGACAGAAGAGGTGGAGGCGCTGCGCAGGAAAGGCTACTCGCCGCGTAAATATTACGAAGAGGATGAAGAGTTACGTCAGGTGCTGACGCAGATCGCGACCGGCGTGTTTAGCCCTGAAGAACCGAGTCGCTATCGCGATCTGGTGGATTCGCTGATTAACTTTGGCGATCACTACCAGGTGCTGGCGGATTATCGCAGCTACGTGGACTGTCAGGATAAGGTGGACGAACTTTACCGTCAGCAGGAGAAGTGGACCAGTGCCGCGATGTATAACATCGCTAATATGGGATATTTCTCGTCTGACAGGACCATCAAAGAGTATGCCGAGACGATATGGCATATTGATCCGGTAAGGTTGTAAAAACAAAGCCGGGTGGCGGCTACGCCTTACCCGGCCTGGTCGATCCCATAGGCCCGGTAAGCGGTAGCGCCACCGGGCTTTTTTTCACGTCAAGACGCTAACGACAACTCACGCTTCCCCGCATTCTGCAGCAACCACTGCGCCACGCGAGACTGCTGTTCGGCGTTGAGCCACATCCCTTCTTTGGTACGACGCCAGATAGCATCATCCAGGCGGCGAACCCATTCGTGTTCGACCAGATAACGCAGCTCGGCTTCGTACAGCTCGTGGCCGAAATGTTCACCCAGATCCGCAATCTCTTTCGCGTCGCCCAGGAACAGCTCGGTATTGCTGCCGTAGGTACGGGCATAGTGGCGCGCCATCCCTTCGGTGATGAACGGGAAACGACGACGCAGCTTCGCGGCGTAATCATCGCGGTTGTCGCCGATATCTCCGCCGGGCAGTACCGCGCCTTTCGTCCATGCCGGGCCAATGCCTTTGTAGTAAGGCGCCAGTTTTTCCAGCGCGTGCTCGGCCAGCTTACGGTAGGTGGTGAGCTTGCCGCCAAATACCGACAGCAGCGGCGCCTGGCCGTCTACGTCATGAATATCAAGCGTGTAATCACGGGTGATGGCCTGCGGTGAATCCGATTCGTCGTCGCACAGCGGACGCACGCCGGAGTAGGTCCAGACCACGTCATCGCGCCCCAGCTGTTTCTTAAAGTGCGCGTTGTACACTTTGAGCAGGTAGTTAACTTCGCTCTCGTCGATCTCGACGTTTTTCGGATCGCCTTTGTACTCCACGTCGGTGGTGCCGATGATCGAGAATTCGTCCATCCACGGGATCACGAACACAATACGTTTGTCTTCGTTTTGCAGAATGTAGGCCTGTTTCTGCGTATGCACGCGCGGCACCACAATATGGCTGCCTTTGATCAGGCGAATGCCGTACGGCGAAGGCAGATGCATGCCGTCGTCAAAGAACTGTTTCACCCACGGACCGGTGGCGTTCACCAGGCCGCGCGCTTTCCAGCTGAATTTCTCGCCGGTATCGATATCTTCCGCTTCGACAATCCACAGGCCGTTTTCACGACGGGCAGCGGTCGCGCGGGTGCGGGTTTTTACCTCGCCACCTTTCTTCTCGACCATCTGCGCATTCGCCAGCACCAGACGCGCATCGTCCACCCAGCAGTCGGAATATTCGAAACCGCGCACGATTTCAGGCTTAAGGACCGATTCTGAGCCAAAACGCAAACCGGTCGAGCCCGGCAGGCTGGTGCGTTTACCCAGATGATCGTACATAAACAGACCGATTCGGATCATCCACGCCGGACGCAGATGCGGGCGATGGGGCAGGCGGAAGCGCATCGGAATAGCCAGATGCGGCGCCATTTTCAACAGCACTTCACGTTCGGCCAGTGCTTCACTGACCAGGCGGAATTCGTAGTGTTCCAGGTAGCGCAGGCCACCGTGAATCAGTTTGGAGCTGGCGGACGACGTCGCACAGGCGAGATCGTTAGCTTCCAGCATCAGTACGGATAAACCGCGTCCTGCGGCATCGACCGCAATACCGGCACCGTTGATGCCACCGCCTATCACAATCAGATCTTTGGTTTCCATAACACCCTCATGCACTTTCGTTAAAGCTCAGAAATGTTCGATATCGCTCATAATAGCAAAGGGACGCGCTTTTGGTAACATCAAAAAAACAATTTAGAGTGATATGGATAACATAATGGCGTTTACCCGCCGCCAGGACGTACACTACGGGGTAAAATAGTGCGGTCTGATGCCCTCACCCCAGCCCTCTCCCACGGGGAGAGGGGGATCCGTTTCCCTCTCCCTCAGGGAGAGGGTAGGGTGAGGGGAAAACGCACCACACCCGAATATAAGATGAGAACACCATGGATCAGTTTGAATGTATTAACGTAGAAGAAGCCCACCAGAAGATGCACCAGGGAAAAGCGGTGCTGGTGGACATCCGCGATCCGCAGAGTTTTGCGATGGGCCACACGCCAGGCGCGTTCCATCTCACCAACGACACGCTGGGCGCGTTTATGCGCGATAACGACTTCGAGACGCCAGTGATGGTCATGTGCTACCACGGCAACAGCAGCAAAGGTGCAGCACAGTATCTGCTTCAGCAGGGTTACGACGCGGTGTACAGCGTCGACGGCGGTTTCGATGCCTGGCATCGTCATTTCCCGGCAGAAGTGGAATACGCTTTTGAGCGCTGATCCCGCTATACTGTCCCCTTTTGTGTGGAAATAAGCGACCGCTGCCCATGTTGATGATCACCTCTTTTACCAACCCGCGCGTTGCCCAGGCGTTTGTCGACTATATGGCGACGCAGGGCGTTATCCTGACCATCCAGCAACATCATCAGACCGACGTCTGGCTGGCCGACGAGAGCCAGGCCGGGCGGGTAAACCAGGAGCTAGCGCGTTTTCTTGAGAACCCCGGCGACCCTCGCTATCTGGCGGCAAGCTGGCAGTCCGGCCAGACGGACACCGGGCTGCACTACAGCCGTTTTCCTTTCCTTGCCACCATCCGCGAACGCGCAGGCCCGTTTACGCTGCTGCTAATGGCCGCCTGCATCATCGTCTTCATTATCATGAACGTGGTGGGCGACCAGAGCGTGATGATTGCCCTGGCGTGGCCGTATGACCCGTCTCTAGAGTTTGACGTCTGGCGCTACTTTACCCACGCGCTGATGCACTTCTCGGTGATGCATATCCTCTTTAACCTGCTGTGGTGGTGGTATCTCGGCGGTGCCGTTGAGAAGCGTCTGGGGAGCGGCAAGCTGATCGTTATCACCATTATTAGCGCCCTGCTGAGCGGCTACGTGCAGCACAAATTTAGCGGCCCGTGGTTTGGCGGGTTGTCCGGTGTCGTGTATGCCCTGATGGGCTATGTCTGGCTTCGCGGGGAACGCGACCCGGAAAGCGGCATCTATCTGCAGCGCGGATTAATAACCTTTGCGTTAATATGGCTAATTGCCGGATGGTTTGATCTGTTTGGTATGTCTATCGCCAATGGTGCACACGTCACCGGGCTGGCCATCGGGCTGGCGATGGCCTTTGCCGACACGCTCCATGCGCGAAAACGAACATAATTCTCAGGGATAATTGATGAAACAAACACAACGCCATGACGCCATTATCGAACTGGTCAAAAAACAGGGATACGTCAGCACCGAAGAGCTGGTGGAGCAGTTTGCCGTCAGTCCACAAACCATCCGTCGTGACCTGAACGACCTGGCCGATCAAAACCGCATTCTGCGCCACCACGGCGGCGCGGCCCTGCCGTCCAGTTCGGTCAACACCTCCTGGCATGACCGTAAAGCCACGCAGACGGCAGAGAAAGAGCGCATTGCCCGCAAGGTTGCCAGTCAGATCCCAAACGGGGCGACGCTGTTTATTGATATCGGCACCACGCCGGAAGCGGTCGCCCATGCGCTGCTGAATCACGAGAACCTGCGCGTGGTCACCAACAACCTGAACGTGGCCAACACCCTGATGCAGAAAGACGATTTTCGCATCATCCTCGCGGGCGGCGAACTGCGCAGCCGCGACGGCGGGATTATCGGCGAAGCGACCCTCGATTTTATCTCTCAGTTCCGCCTCGACTTTGGCATTCTGGGGATCAGCGGCATCGACAGCGACGGCTCGCTACTGGAGTTTGATTACCACGAGGTGCGCACCAAGCGCGCGATTATTGAAAACTCGCGCCACGTGATGCTGGTCGTGGATCACTCGAAATTTGGCCGTAACGCGATGGTCAATATGGGCAGCATCAGCATGGTGGATGCGGTATATACCGACGTGATGCCGCCGGCGGGCGTGATGCAGGTAATTAAGGATAATAATTTGCAGTTAGAGTTGTGTTGAGACGCCTTTCTCCCTCTCCCTGTGGGAGAGGGCCGGGGTGAGGGCATCAGGCCGCACAAAACCTAAACGCCATACCCCATCATCTTCAACAGCTGCTGTGCATGCTGCACCGCATCCTGACGATGCGCCACGCCCAGCTTCTGATACAGGTTGCGGATATGCGTTTTGATGGTGGTCGCCGCCACCGCCAGCTCGCCGGCAATCTGCTCATTGCTATAGCCTGAATAGATCAGCCCCAGAACCTGCCACTCGCGCTGGGTGAGCGGGCTGGTGCGGATAAGTTCTGGCACTTCCGGATGGTTCAGCAGACGTTCAACGAAGTTCTCATCGAAATGCGCAAACTTGTGGCGATGGTGCTGGTTAATCTCGCGCAGAATGCGCTGGGCGCGATGCTGATCCAGCTCCGGCAGCGTATTGAGCTGAATGAGCTGACGCAGCTGCTGGGCCATCACTTCACCTTCAATCACAAAGTGGCTGATAAATCCGGTGCGGTTAGCCAGCTGTAGCGCTTCCAGCAGCACGCGCTGCGCGTCGTTTTTACGGCCCGCCTGCCAGTAGAGCTGGTTAAGCAGCAGCAGGTTGCGGTTCAGGTCGCTCATCAGGCGCAGGCTGCGCGCGTTCTCGTTCAGCTCTTCCAGCACAATCTCTGCGGGTTCTAAATCACCGAGCAGGATCTGCGCGCGGGCAATGTTGCGCCACTGGCTCTGCAGGAAGTGGTTGTTGGCAAATTCCGGCTTTGGCGTCTGACGCAGCCAGTTGGCGGCGGATTTTTTGTCGCCGGTCATCTGCCAGTAAATCACCCGGACCTTATCGGCGTTCGATACCCAGTCGCTATGATACTGACCGTTGCCGAGCAGGTTTTCCAGGCGGTTAAGATGGTTGCGGGCGTTATCGAGATCGCCGCGCGCCAGCGAGCACTGCACCAGCAGCGCCAGACACTGCAGCTGCTGTTGCGGCTGGAAACCGGAGAGGACGTTCACACCCTGACGGGCGCAGCTTTCGGCTTCATCCAGACGCGACCAGGCCCACAGTAGCTGAGCGCGAATACGCAACAGGAACTCGTGCATCGGCAGCTGTTCAAGATGCTGTTCACGAATCAGCTGGAACGCTTTTTCCTGGTTTTCCCAGGCGGCCTGCAGGAAGCCCTGAGCGAACAAAATTTCGCTTTGCTGGATCAGGCTCCACAGCGCGTAGTGCCAGACATCATGGCGACGCGCCATCTGTTCGGTTTGTTGCATCAGCGACAGGGAGCGCGTTAGCTCGCCTTTGCAGTGCAGTACTTCGCCGTGTACCGACGTGGCAACGATCCGGCTGTAGAAGTTGGCCAGCGGCAGTTCATCCAGTGCGACCATCGCCAGGCGTTCAGCCTCGTCCGGGTCGCCGTCGTTAATCGCCACCTGAGCCCGCAGGGCGTTGAATTCACCGTGCAGGGGCGTATCCATGTTGCTTTCCATCTCCTGCTCCGCGCGGGCCAGCAGAGTGTTCACTTCGCTGTAGCGATGCTGGCTCTGCATGAGCCAGGCCTGAAGCAGGACCAGGCGCGGGTTCTCCAGCAGGCTTTCCCACGGCAGCGCTTTGAGAGACTCTTCAAGCAGCGTCAGCTCGCTGTGGTTAAACAGGCCCCAGGCATGGTTGAGGAGGATATCGCGCAGCATGCTGGCGTCACCGGCGGCCAGCGCGTGGTGAATGGCTTCGCTTGGGAAGCCCTGTGCCATCCAGCTTTCGGCGGCAGCGCGGTGAATTCCCGGCAGTTCAACCGCCAGTTCCCACTGACAGCGCTGGCGCAGGAAGCTGCCAAACAGCGGGTGATAGCTAAACCACTCGCCGGGGTCGTCCATGCGCGTCAGGAAGAGGCCCTGACGTTCAATCTCTTCGAGCTGTAGCTGACCGTTTTCACACCCCGTCACGCGCACGATCAGCGCATCGTTCATGGAACGCAGTAGCGAGCTTTTCAGCAGGAAATTACGGGTCGACGGATCGACGCTGTCCAGCACCTCATCCACCAGGTAATCCGAAAGGTGGCTGGCGTTGATGCCGGCCAGGCGGCGCGCAGACTGATGTGCCGGGCTGTTATTTTGCCGGGCAGAGAGGGCGATGAGCTGCAGCGCCGTGGCCCAGCCGGCGACGTCATCGCACAGACGGCTGCTTTCGGCGGCCTCTATCGGCGATGTCAGGCGGCAGTCAAAGAACTGCTTCGCTTCCTGGTGGGTAAAAGCCAGCTGCTGGCTGCCCACTTCAAGAAGCTGGTCGCGCACGCGCAGGTTGGCAATACCCAGCTGCGGCAGGTTGCGGGACAGCACCACTAAAGTCAGGTTTTCCGGCTGATGGCGCAGGAAGAAACGCATCGATTCATGAATAACCGGGTTAGTGATGAGATGGTAATCATCAATCACCACGTAAAGCGGGCGATGCCATTCGGCCAGTTCAATAAACAGCTGAGAGAAAAGGGAGGACAGGCTGGCGTACTGGCGCTTTTGCACCATCACCTCACTGGCGACGCAGTGTCCATTGGTTGCCTGCTGAATAGCGGCAATCAGATAGCTGGCAAAGCGCTCCTGCTGGTTATCGCCCTCATCAAGAGAGTACCAGCCAAGATCGCTCTTACCTGCGGCCCATTGCGAAATGAGCGTTGTTTTTCCATAACCTGCAGGGCTCGTAACCAGCGCCAGTCGGAAATTATGCGCGCCGGAAAGTTTAGCCAACAGACGCTCGCGGACCACGGTATGGTCAAGGCGAACCGGGCGACTTAATTTTGACGGAATCAACATAGGTTTCACTTCACTGTGGGGAACGAGAGATTTTATTTTTTTTGCGCTTCGTAATTAATGGATATAAGTTCGGCCAATAAGTTAACTATTGCAAGTTATGTCTGGGTTTTATGGCGCTGAATTTGCACTCTGTCACAAAACATTCCCATAATGGCGGAACTTTCCCAAAAAGGCTTACATGCCGCGTGGCTGCTGGCTTGTCAGGATGCATTGCCGTTGCGCTGTAACTGGTTTCAGAAAGGTATAGTGACGTCAAATTTAATAAAGTTTGGGTAATGTAATGCGATCTTAATAGTCCTGTAAGGTATTGCTTAATTGCAGATATATTACTCTACGTAAGTAATCATTTCCCGGTGGTTTAATTTCCCTCGAAACTGCATTTCATTTCTTTGACATTCTGCGCGGTTACTTTTTTATCTTCAGGGCACACTCCAGCTATGCTCTTAGAGTGGCCTCGATCACACTTTTCTGCTCATCCCCGCTACTCCTCCCTGTCTAATCCCCTGCGGGAGGAGGAAGAGGGGAAATGAGCCAGGCACACTAGCGCCAACTTGTGTTTTCTTTCTAAAGGATGCCGATCCCCTATGTCACAGCCTACCTTCAACAAAGCTCAATTCCAGGCTGCCCTGACGCGTCAGTGGCAGCGTTTTGGCCTTCATGCTGCAAACGAAATGACGCCTCACCAGTGGTGGCAGGCAGTGAGCGGTGCGCTCGCAGAGCAACTGGATGCTCAACCTCTGGCAAAACCGGTAAAAGGTCAGCGCCATGTAAACTACATTTCGATGGAATTCCTGATTGGCCGTCTGACGGGCAACAACCTGCTGAACCTTGGCTGGTATCAGGAGGTGGGGGATGTGCTGAAAGAGCACGACATTAACCTGACCGACCTGCTGGAAGAAGAGATTGACCCGGCGCTGGGCAACGGTGGTCTGGGGCGTCTGGCGGCCTGTTTCCTTGATTCCATGGCGACCGTCGGCCAGTCGGCGATTGGCTATGGCCTGAACTATCAGTACGGCCTGTTCCGTCAGTCATTTGCCGATGGCCATCAGATGGAAGCGCCGGACGACTGGCATCGCAATACCTACCCGTGGTTCCGCCATAACGCGCAGCTGGATGTGCAGGTAGGCATTGGCGGGAAAGTCACGAAGCAGGGCCTCTGGGAACCGGCGTTCACCATCACTGGCGAAGCCTGGGACCTGCCGGTACTCGGCTACCGTAACGGTGTGGCGCAGCCGCTGCGCCTGTGGCAGGCGAAGCATGCGCATCCCTTTAATCTGACCAAATTCAACGACGGCGATTTCCTGCGCGCCGAGCAGCAGGGTATCGACGCCGAGAAGCTGACGAAAGTGCTCTACCCGAACGACAACCACCTGGCGGGTAAAAAACTGCGTCTGATGCAGCAGTACTTCCAGTGCGCCTGCTCCGTGGCGGACATTCTGCGTCGCCATCACCTGGCGGGCCGTAAGCTGGCGCAGCTGCCTGACTTCGAAGTGATTCAGCTCAACGACACACATCCAACCATTGCCATCCCTGAACTGCTGCGCGTGCTGATCGACGAGCACCAGCTGAGCTGGGATGACGCCTGGGCGATCACCAGCCGCACCTTCGCTTACACTAACCACACCCTGATGCCAGAAGCGTTGGAGTGCTGGGATGAGAAGCTGGTGAAAACGCTGCTGCCGCGCCACATGCAGATCATCAACAAGATTAACGACCAGTTTAAAACGCTGGTGGATAAAACCTGGCCGGGCAACAAAGCGGTCTGGGCGAAGCTGGCGGTGGTGCATGACAAGCAGGTACGCATGGCGAACATGTGCGTGGTGAGCGGCTTTGCGGTGAATGGCGTGGCGGCGCTGCACTCGGATCTGGTGGTGAAAGATCTCTTCCCGGAATACCACCAGCTGTGGCCGACCAAATTCCACAACGTGACCAACGGCATTACGCCGCGTCGCTGGATCAAGCAGTGCAACCCGCTGCTGGCCGGTCTGCTGGACAAAACGCTGAAGAAAGAGTGGGCCAACGATCTGGACCAGCTGATCAACCTGGAAAAATACGCTGATGACGCGAAGTTCCGCGAGCAGTACCGCGCCATCAAACGGGAAAACAAAGTTCATCTGGCGGCGTTTGTGAAAGCGCGTACCGGGATTGAGATCAACCCGAATGCGATTTTCGATATTCAGATCAAGCGTCTGCACGAGTACAAACGCCAGCACCTGAACCTGCTGCACATTCTGGCGCTGTACAAAGAGATCCGTGAGAACCCGCAGGCCGACCGTGTGCCGCGCGTGTTCCTGTTCGGCGCGAAAGCGGCACCGGGCTACTACCTGGCGAAAAACATTATCCTCGCCATTAATAAAGTGGCGGCGGCGATCAACAACGATCCGAAGGTTGGTGACAAGCTGAAGGTGGTATTCCTGCCGGATTACTGCGTCTCTGCGGCTGAAATGCTGATCCCGGCGGCGGATATCTCCGAGCAGATCTCGACCGCAGGGAAAGAAGCGTCCGGTACCGGCAACATGAAGCTGGCGCTGAACGGTGCCCTGACCGTCGGTACGCTCGACGGGGCCAACGTCGAAATCGCCGAGAAGGTGGGTGAAGAGAATATCTTTATCTTCGGCCACACCGTGGAAGAGGTGAAAGCCATTAAGGCCAAAGGCTACGATCCGGTGAAATGGCGTAAGAAAGACAAAGTGCTCGATGCGGTACTGAAAGAGCTGGAAAGCGGTAAATACAGCGACGGCGACAAGCACGCGTTTGACCAGATGCTGCACAGCATGGACAAACACGGCGGTGACCCGTATTTGGTGATGGCAGATTTCACGGCCTATGTGGAAGCGCAAAAACAGGTCGACGTGCTGTATCGCGACCAGGACGCGTGGACCCGGGCGTGCATTCTGAACACCGCCCGCTGCGGTATGTTCAGCTCTGACCGTTCAATCCGTGATTATCAGGCCCGTATCTGGCAGGCAAAACGCTAAGGAAGCGCGATGGAGAGTAAACGTCTGGACAGCGCCGCGCAGGCGGCGGGGATCAGCCTCAGTTACATTAATGCTCACGGCAAACCGCAGTCTATTGGCGCCGACACCAAAAGACGTTTGCTGGACGCCATGCACAAAACCGACGCGAAAGCGTCGGCTGCACCAGTCCCGAACGTGAAGGTTTTCACCTCGGGTAAAAAGATGCCGCTGGCGGTGGAGGGGCGCGGCGAGTTTAACTGGCTGCTCACCACCGAAGACGGCCAGCAGCACAAAGGCCACGCCACCGGCGGCAAAACCCTTAACCTTCCGGCGAAACTGCCGGAGGGCTACCACACCTTAACGCTCACCCAGGATGACCAGCGTTTCCATTGTCGGGTGATCGTCGCGCCAAAACGCTGCTATGAGCCGCAGGCGTTGCTTGAGGGCAAAAAGCTGTGGGGTGCCTGCGTACAGCTCTACACCCTGCGTTCCGACAGCAACTGGGGCATCGGCGATTTTGGCGATCTGCAGAAAATGCTGGCCTCTGTGGGGGAGCGCGGCGGTGCGTTTATCGGACTCAACCCGATTCACGCGCTCTATCCGGCCAACCCGGAGAGCGCCAGCCCGTATAGCCCCTCATCCCGCCGCTGGCTGAACGTGATTTACATCGACGTTAATGCGTTAGACGACTTCAAAAACAGCAAAGAGGCACAGGCGTGGTGGAAACTCAGCACCACGCAGCAGGCCCTGAAGCAGGCGCGCGACGCGGACTGGGTGGACTATTCTACCGTCACGGCGCTGAAAATGGCCGCGCTGCGTCTGGCGTGGAAAGGCTTTTCGCAGCGCAATGATGAGCAGATGGCCGCGTTCCGCCAGTTTGTCACTCAGGAGGGCGAGAGCCTGTACTGGCAGGCGGCATTTGATGCGCTGCATGCGTATCAGGTGAAAGAGGACGAAATGCGCTGGGGCTGGCCGGTCTGGCCGGAAGCGTATCAATCCGTCGACACCCCTGAAGTGAAGGCATTCTGTAAAAAATACGCGGATGAAGTAGATTTCTACCTGTGGCTACAGTGGCTGGCGTACAGCCAGTTTGCCACCTGCTGGCAGGTGAGCCAGGGCTATAAAATGCCTATCGGTCTGTATCGCGACCTGGCCGTCGGTGTGGCAGAGGGCGGTGCGGAAACCTGGTGCGACCGTGAACTCTACTGCCTTAAAGCCTCCGTCGGCGCGCCACCGGACATTCTTGGCCCGCTCGGCCAGAACTGGGGCCTGCCGCCGATGGATCCGCACGTGATGGCGGCGCGCGCGTACGAGCCGTTTATCGACCTGCTGCGCGCCAACATGCAGAACTGCGGTGCGCTGCGTATCGACCACGTGATGTCCGTGCTGCGCCTGTGGTGGATCCCGTACGGTGAAACGGCGGATCACGGGGCGTACGTGCAGTATCCGGTTGACGATCTGCTGTCGATCCTGGCGCTGGAAAGCAAGCGTCATCAGTGCATGGTGATCGGCGAAGATCTCGGTACCGTGCCGGTGGAAATTGTCAGCAAGCTCCGCGACAGCGGCGTTTACTCCTATAAAGTGCTCTATTTTGAAAACGACCATGAGAAAACCTTCCGCGCGCCGAAAGCGTACCCTGAACAGTCAATGGCAGTCGCGACGACGCATGACCTTCCTACGCTTCGTGGCTATTGGGAAAGCGGCGATCTGACCCTTGGCAAAACGCTGGGTCTGTATCCTGATGAAGAGGTCCTGCGCGGTCTGTATCAGGATCGCGAGCTCTCCAAACAAGGGCTGCTGGATGCGCTGCACAAGCAGGGTTGTCTGCCGAAACGGGCCGGGCACAAGGCGTCACTGATGTCCATGACCTCCACGCTCAACCGTGGTTTGCAGCGTTACATTGCCGACAGCAACAGCGCCCTGCTGGGTCTGCAGCCGGAAGACTGGATTGATATGGCGGAGCCGGTGAACATTCCGGGCACCAGCTATCAGTACAAGAACTGGCGTCGCAAGCTCTCCACAACCCTTGAGAAGATGTTTGCCGATGACGGGGTGAACAGGCTGATTAAGGATTTGGACAAGCGGCGAAAAGCAGCCGCGAAGAAGTGATAAAAAAACCCGCCAGTGGCGGGTTTTTTATTGCCCGGTGGCGCTACGCTTACCGGGCCTACATGGCGCGAGTAGGTCGGGTAAGGCGAAGCCGCCACCCGACTTATGGTATCAGACCACCATATTCAACAGCAGAACCCCGACCAGACCGCACACCGAAATAATGGTTTCCAGCGCGGACCAGGACTTGATGGTTTCACCGATCGTCAGGTTGAAGTACTCCTTGAACAGCCAGAAGCCCGGATCGTTTACGTGAGAGAAAATCACGCTACCGGAACCGACGGCGATAACCATCAGCTCAGGGCTCACACCCGTGGTCGCAATCAGCGGGGCAACGATACCGCCTGCGGTGATCGCCGCAACGGTCGCCGAACCCAGCGCAATACGCAGAACCGCGGCGATAGACCAGGCCATCAGAAGCGGCGACACGTTGGTTTCATGCATCATGGCAGCGATGTATTTATCCACGCCGCTGTCGACCAGAACCTGCTTGAACGCACCGCCACCGCCGATGATCAGGAGCATCATGGCAATGATTTTGATGGACGAGGTCAGCGTGTCGTTGATCTGATCCATTGAACGGCCACGGTTCAGACCGAAGGTGAACATCGCGATCAGGACCGCAATCAGGGTGGCCATCACCGGGTCACCCAGGAACTCCGCAACGGACAGGAACGGATGACCTTTCGGCAGGATCATCTCCGCCACGGCGCGCATCGCCATCAGAATTACCGGTACCAGAGAGGTCCAGACGCTGACGCCAAAGCCAGGCATCTCTTCTTCGGTGAAGGTTTTCGCGCTGTACAGACCTTCCGGGATAGGCTTATCAATGCCTTTCAGGAAGCGGGCATAAACTGGGCCTGCCAGGATTACGGTTGGGATCGCCAGAATCGTACCGAACAGCAGGGTTTTACCCATATCTGCATGGAAGATAGTCGCGATAGCGGTTGGGCCCGGGTGCGGCGGCAGGAAGCCGTGAGTAACGGACAGCGCCGCAGCCATTGGCACACCCACGAACAGCAGCGGGATGTTGGCCGCGGCGGCGATGGTGAATACCAGCGGCAGCATCAGCACGAAGCCCACTTCATAGAACAGCGCAAAACCGACGGTAAAACCGGTTAATACCACCGCCCACTGAATGTTCTTCTTGCCAAATTTTTCGATAAGCGTGGTGGCAATGCGCTGGGCACCACCGCAGTCCGCCAGCATTTTGCCGAGCATGGCGCCGAAGCCCATGATCAACGCCAGGCTGCCGAGCGTGCCGCCGACACCGGCTTTAATCGAGCTGATGACTTTCACCAGCGGCATCCCTTGCATCAGACCGACTGCAAGTGCCACCAGAACCAGAGCGATAAATCCGTTCATTTTGAAACGGATCATCAAGAGCAGTAATAACACAACACCGATAGCAACGATGACTAATGGCATGATTTACCTGGCCTTTGAATTGTTATGGGTAACGTCATTGTTTCAACGACAAATTCCGATTGTCCCAACTGGGAACAGAGTGTTAACGGCACTCATACTGATGCCTTCGAAACCATTAAGTTTAGTCGGCTGTTATAAGGATGCTGAGTGCCCACGAGAATGATACGGGTAACATGACGCGATTGAGAATCACCCTGGGAGGCTAAATTTGAATTATGAGACGCAGGTCAACATATGGAGGTAAACGCAAAACGGTAACCATGAGGTTACCGTTTTTAATGTTTTCACCCTCTCCCGTGGGAGAGGGACGGGGTGAGGGCATCAGACCGCACTTTTTTTTGTAGGCCCGGTAAGCGCAGCGCCACCGGGCAATACAGACGGGCACTGAATTAGTAGTAAGAGTGCTCGCCGCGCTGGTGTTCAGTCAGGTCACGCACGCCTTTCAGTTCCGGGAACTCGTTCAGCAGCTGCTTCTCGATCCCTTCTTTCAGGGTCACGTCGACCATGGAACAGCCGTTACAGCCGCCGCCGAACTGCAGGATCGCCAGACCGTCGTCGGTGATTTCCATCAGGGAAACACGACCGCCGTGGCCAGCCAGCTGCGGGTTGATCTGGGATTGCAGCAGATACTCAACGCGTTCCATCAGCGGGGCATCGTCAGACACTTTACGCATTTTCGCGTTTGGCGCTTTCAGGGTCAGCTGAGAACCCAGCTGATCGGTGACGAAGTCGATCTCCGCATCTTCAAGATACGGTGCGCTCAGCTCATCAACGTAGGCGGTGAGCTGTTCAAATTTAAGGGCAGTGTCAGTTGCTTCCACGGCGTCCGGAGGACAATAAGAAACACCACATTCTGCATTCGGAGTGCCTGGGTTAATCACAAACACGCGGATCTGCGTCCCTTCTTCCTGATTTGCCAGCAGTTTGGCAAAGTGCGCTTGTGCAGAATCGGAAATACGGATCATAGCTTTGGCCTAATAGTTGACTAAATTACCTGGGTATAATCATACGCCCATTGAAGAAGGGCTACAAGGTACGGCACAGACACCATACCTGAACCGACGCGGCGCCGCTTCGCAAAAGCAGTCGGGAAAGTTCAGCAACGGTACTGCCTGTGGTGACGACATCATCCACAATCGCGATATGGAGACCGTCGACCGGCAATTCAAGGCGAAAGGCATTTTTGAGGTTTCTTTTGCGAAGCCGGGCGCTGAGCTGATGCTGGATGGCGGTGGCGTGAACACGCGTGAGCGCGCTGGCGTCATACCGACATCCGAGCCATCGGGCGAGGGGACGGCAGATCAGGTCGCTCTGGTTATAGCCGCGCCGCCAGTGCCGGCGGCGGTATAAGGGCACATTCACCACCCTGTCGATTTTCGGCAACCCACGATGACGACGCGCCTGCAAAACCGCCAGCAAGAGCAGGCGGGCAAGGGGCCGTGCCAGCGAACTCTGGCCGGAAAACTTCAGCGCGTGAATGAGCCTGCTCAGCGGCGGAACATAATCATCCACGGCGACAAGCGCGCTCCATGGCGGGGATTTTTTCAGGCAACGGCCGCAGGGCAGAACGGGGTTTGTGGCCGGTAAACCACACTGTGGGCAGGTCGCGATTCGCCCTACAAGCGATCGCGTGCAGACGGAGCAGATGCCCCATCCGCTGAGTGCAAGTGGCATTTGGCATAGCCAGCACGAGCCGGGCACTGTTAGCATGTGCAACCTCCATGTGAAAAGAGAGAACAGTAACTGATGAAGACGCTGTGGTGGCAGACTGCAGGGACAGGAAATTGCCATCTTGTGCTGCTGCACGGATGGGGCCTGAATGCAGAAGTATGGCATTGCATAAGTGAGGAACTTGCCTCGCATTTCACACTGCATCTGGTGGACTTACCCGGTTTCGGCCGCAGCCGCGGTTTCGGGCCGATGTCGCTTGATGAGATGGCGCAGCAGGTTCTGGAGGCTGCGCCGCAAAATGCTATCTGGCTCGGCTGGAGCCTGGGCGGGCTGGTGGCGAGCCAGATTGCCCTGTCGCAGCCCGAACGCGTGAAGGCGCTGGTGACCGTGGCTTCATCGCCTTGCTTTAGTGCGCAAGAGGCGTGGCCAGGCATAAAACCTGACGTGCTGGCGAGCTTCCAGCAACAGCTGAGCGAAGATTTCCAGCGGACCGTAGAGCGGTTCCTCGCCCTGCAGACGATGGGCACGGAAACGGCGCGTCAGGATGCCAGAACGCTGAAACAGACCGTGCTTTCCCTGCCGATGCCGGACGTGGAGGTGCTTAACGGTGGGCTGGAGATCCTGAAAACGGTTGACCTGCGTGAGCCGCTGGCCGCGCTGGCAATGCCGCATCTACGCATCTATGGGTACCTCGATGGCCTTGTGCCGCGCAAAGTGGTTCCGCTCCTGGACGCACTCTGGCCGGACAGCGAATCGCAGGTCATTGCCAAAGCCGCGCATGCCCCGTTCATCTCTCATCCGGTCGAATTTTGTTCAGCGCTCATTGCGTTAAGTCAACGTTTCGACTGATTATTTTCCATCCAGCCTGGAAAAAGTAACACACCGCAACCATACTCCAGTTGTCGTTGCGGTTGTTCTGCCTACGATAATCAAAACAACAATCCTATGGAGAGTCAGGCTATGAAACTTGTTACAGGTATTGTCACTTCTCTGGTTATTGGGTCACTTTCATTTGGCGTCTTTGCGGCAAAAGAGCTGGAAAAAGATAAAGTTGCAGGAATGAATCTGACCAAAGTTGGTGAGATTTCTACGTCTGACACCACCGCGCCGATGGACGCAAGAAGAGAGCTGTCGAAGAAAGCGGATGAGCTGGGTGGGACGTACTATGTCGTCACCAGTGCTGAAAAGCAGACCAAAAACGTGCGTGCAACGGCGGACGTGTATAAGTAATACGAAAAAGCCGGGCATCACTGCCCGGCTCTATTAGCGCAGTGACCACCACTCCCTGAGGCAGGCTTTTCCTTCCGGACAGCTTTTACAACTGCCGGAGAGGCAACCGTCCGCGTCTTCCTGAATCCGCACGGCTTTCCCCATCGCTTCAAGCCTTTCCAGCATGGCATCGATCATCGGCTGCGGCGTATGCAGGCTGAGGCTCAGCTGTTTCGCCTCCATCCGTCCCTGTAGCGCCAGCAGGTCACGAACCTGAATCAACGATGCCATTGCGTGCTCCTTAGTGACAGTCGCCCGCCGGGCTGCTGCAGCAGGTCGCGGCGGTTTTACGATTAGCCAGCAGGTCGATATCGACGCGGCTGCGCGCGCGCCGTAACAGGCCGAGAACGATCGCGTTAAACAGAACCACCGCGAGGATGCAGACCAGGCTGTAGCGCGGGTGCTGGCTGAAGTTAACGGTCTGATAAAAGAGCGTCGCCAGCGAGTAGGCAATGTTTAACCCCCACAGGATGGAGAAGCCCATCCAGCCGCGGCTGGACTCGCGGGCAATCGCCCCCATCACGGAGATGCAAGGAATGTAGAGCAGAACAAAGATGAGGTAGCTATAGGCCGCGGACGCGCTGCCAAATTTCTCGCTCATCACGCCCATGGCTCCCGTTGCCATTTCGCCGTCGCCTTTGCTCGCTTCAATTGGGTTGGCCAGCACGCTCAGGCTGAAGGTGTCTTTCAGGCTCTGCCAGGTTTCCTCTACGGCACCCAGCAGTTCATGACCGAGATGAAACTCTGCCGGATTAAACTCCTGCTCCTGAATGTTCTCTGCGGTGTAGAGCGTGTTCAGCGTGCCGACAACCACCTCTTTTGCCATTGCACCAGTAAACAGCCCGACGGTTGCCTGCCAGTTATCCTCATGCACGCCAATCGGTTTGAAGACCGGCGTGATGACGCGGCTGACGGAGGCGAGGGCCGAGTCGTTGATGTTATCTGCCGCCTGCCCGCTGAGGGTGAAGCTGTTCAGCGCGCTCAGGAAAATACTGACGATGACAATTACCTTACCGGCGCGTAGCACAAAGCCTTTCAGGCGCTGCCAGGTCTGGATCACCAGGCTTTTCAGGTGCGGCACGTGGTACACCGGGAGCTCCATCACAAACGGTGAGGCCTCACCGCGCATGATCGTGTGTTTCAGCATTAAGCCGGTCAGGATCGCCATCACGATGCCCAGCACATACAGCGAGAAGACCGCCAGCGCGCCCTGCTGACCAAAGAAGGCTGCCGCAAAGACGGCAAAGATCGCCAGACGGGCACCGCAGGACATGAACGGCGCCATCATGATGGTCATCAGACGTTCACGCGGCGCATCAAGGGTGCGCGCACCCATCACCGACGGGACGTTACAGCCAAAGCCGACAATCAGCGGAACGAAGGATTTACCCGGCAGGCCCAGCGCCTGCATCAGACGATCCATCACGAACGCGGCGCGCGCCATGTAACCGGAGTCTTCCAGGAACGAGAGGAACAGATACATCATGCCGATCTGCGGCACCAGCGGCAGAACGGTGTTGATACCGCCGCCGATCCCCTGTGCGAGGAAGATGGTTAGCCATTCCGGGAAGTGCAGGGTGTAACCCACCCACTGAATACCGTGTACGAAGACCGCGACGGAACCCGCATCGAAAATGGGCTGGAGTGCGCCACCGATGTTAATAGCGAGCAGGAACATCACGTACATCACAAGCAGGAAAACGGGCAAGCCGAGGAAGCGGTTTAGCACAACCTTATCCACCGCCGCCGTAAAGCGGCTGGGTTCCGCAGTGAGGGCGTTACTGACAACGTCGCAGATCGAGGCGATGGCCTGGTAACGCGCATCGGCGATGTGCAGCGCCGGGTCGTCCAGCTCGTCGCTAAGACGGGCCACCGTCACGTCCAGTTTATCAGCCGCATGTCCGGCGTAAGCGCGGCTGTAGATATCACCTTCCAGCATCTGCAGGCCGAGCCACAGCCGCTGTTTCGCAGGCATGCTGTTGTCCATCTCCTGCGCCAGCATATTGGCTTCGCGCAGGAGGGGCTGCGCGTAATGCACCAGCTCAACGTCGCGATTGCCCGCGTGACGGTCAATGGCCAGCTTGAGTGCATCAATACCGCGAGCGCGCGTCGAAACCAGCGGAACGACCGGGCACCCGAGACGTGCGGAGAGGGCATCGACGTCGATGCGCAGCTTTTGTTTCTCCGCAATGTCGAGCATGTTGAGCGCCACGATGCAGGGGATCCCCAGCTCCAGCAGCTGCAGCGTCAGATAAAGGTTACGCTCGAGGTTCGAGGCATCGACCACGTTGATCAGCAGGTCCGCGTCGCCGCCAAGAATATAGTGACAGGCAATTTGCTCATCGAGCGAGGTTTGTGACGAAATGGTGGTTAAGGAATAGGTGCCGGGAAGGTCAACCAGCGTCACCTGGTTGTCGGTTGTTGTGAACTGGCCTTCTTTACGCTCAACCGTCACGCCCGCCCAGTTACCCACGCGCTGGCGTGCCCCCGTAAGCTGGTTAAAAAGCGTAGTCTTGCCGGAATTAGGATTGCCAATTAAGCCAATAGTTAACTTTTTCATTTTTTAGACTCACTGAAACCGCTGGCTTGTTATCGGGATAAGGCTTCGACTTCTATTAATGCGAGGTCTTTCTTACGCAGTACCAGATTCACGCGTCGGGTTTCGATGTGAACCGGATCGCCTAACGGCGCCACGCGTACCACCTGGAATGACGAGCCGGGCAGCATGCCCAGTGACAGCAGCTTCTGCCGGTAGGCAGGGCTAATTTCGCGGGTAAAACCGGTAATCTTCCATGCACTGTCTGGAGTGAATTGCATAATGCCTGATTCCACGAAAGGTTAAATTATCTACTATGGGATGATAATGAGAATAGTTTTTATCAGCAATATTAAAACTGTGACGGAATGTTGTTTGCGGTATTAATTTACGGCCTGTTTGACCTTGCTCAATATTTGCTGAAATGACGGGAAAACGAAAAGGGGGGTATTTGTTAACGGGGTGATAACTAGTGGTTTAAATATGGCTACATCCTATTTATTTTAATTCCCTGCGGCCTGCTTGCCGGGCGGCAATGCGTTTGCCCGGCCTACAAAACCGCAGGCCCGGTAAGCGCAGCGCCACCGGGCATTTACAACCTTAGCGTTTCTTACCCATTGCGGCTGCTAGCGCATCCATCATCGCGCTGTTACCTGCAGGCTGGGCATCACGTCCGCGCGGTTTTGCGGCTTTAGCAGCAGGGCGCTGCTGCTCGCGACCGCCACCGTTAGCGCCGCGGCGCGCGTTAGTTTCACCCGGCTGCTCGTCCAGACGCATGGTCAGGGCGATACGCTTACGCTGCAGATCCACTTCCAGCACTTTGACCTTCACGATGTCGCCCGCTTTGACCACGGTGTGTGGATCTTCAACGAACTTATCGGCAAGGGATGAAATATGCACCAGACCATCCTGATGTACGCCGATATCCACGAATGCGCCAAAGTTGGTAACGTTCGTCACCGCGCCTTCCAGCACCATGCCCGGCAGCAGATCGTTCATGGTCTCGATGCCGTCGGCAAAGGTCGCCGTTTTGAACTCAGGACGCGGATCGCGGCCCGGTTTTTCCAGCTCTTTGATAATGTCGGTGACGGTTGGCACACCAAATTTGTCGTCGGTGAAATCAACGGCTTTCAGATTGCGCAGGGCGCTGTTGTCGCCCATCAGATCTTTCAGCGCCTGCTGGGTAGCGGCCAGAATGCGTTCCACCACAGGGTACGCTTCCGGGTGAACGGTGGAGGCATCCAGCGGGTTATCGCCGTGGTTGATGCGCAGGAAGCCCGCACACTGCTCAAAGGCTTTTGGCCCCAGGCGGCTCACCTTCAGCAGCTGCTGACGGTTCTGGAACTGGCCGTTCTCATCACGCCAGGCGACGATGTTCTGCGCCATCATGCGGGTTAGGCCCGCTACGCGGGTCAGCAAAGGAACGGAAGCGGTATTGAGGTCAACGCCGACGGCGTTTACACAGTCTTCCACGACCGCATCCAGCTTGCGCGCCAGCTGAGTCTGGCTCACGTCGTGCTGATACTGGCCCACACCGATAGATTTCGGGTCGATTTTCACCAGTTCCGCCAGCGGATCCTGCAGGCGGCGAGCGATAGAGACCGCACCGCGCAGAGAAACGTCCAGGTCCGGGAATTCCTGGGCCGCCAGTTCAGACGCGGAATAGACGGATGCCCCAGCTTCGCTGACGATCACTTTCTGGGCCGTCACTTTCGGGAACTGTTTCTGCACGTCGAGGTAGAAACGTTCGGTTTCGCGGGACGCCGTACCGTTGCCGATGGCGACCAGCTCCACGTTGTACTTCTCGCACAGCGCGGCCACCACGACGGCCGCTTTGGCTGCCTGGCCGGTGTGCGGATAGATGGTGTCGGTAGCCACCAGTTTGCCGGTTCCGTCAACCACGGCCACCTTCACGCCGGTACGCAGACCCGGATCGAGACCCATGGTCGCGCGCAAGCCGGCAGGGGCGGCCATCAGCAGGTCGTGCAGGTTACGGGCGAAGACGTTAATCGCTTCATCTTCGGCGCGCTCGCGCACGGTGCCCATCAGCTCGGTTTCCAGGTGCATCAGCACTTTGATGCGCCAGGTCCAGCTCACCACGCCTTTACGCCAGCTGTCTGCCGGGGCGTTGTTCAGGCGCAGGCCGAGATGGTCGATGATGATCTGCTCGCAGTGGCTCTCTTTCGGCGGCTCGTCAAACTGCGGGTCGGCGTTCAGGGAGAGCTGCAGCACGCCTTCGTTGCGGCCGCGGAACATCGCCAGCGCGCGGTGAGAAGGGGTGGTAGAAATCGGTTCGTGGTGATCGAAGTAGTCGCGGAATTTCGCCCCTTCTTCCTCTTTACCCGCGACGACGGTAGAGACGATGTGGGCATTCTTCCACAGGTAATCACGCACTTTGGCGAGCAGGGCAGCGTCTTCGGCGAAGCGCTCCATCAGAATGTAGCGTGCGCCATCCAGTGCGGCTTTGGTATCTGCTACACCCTTGTCGGCATCGACAAATTTGGCGGCTTCGGTTTCCGGATCGTGTGACGGCTCGTTCCACAGCAGGTCTGCCAGCGGCTCAAGACCCGCTTCAATCGCAATCTGCCCGCGCGTGCGGCGCTTCGGTTTGTAGGGCAGATAGAGGTCTTCAAGTTCGGTTTTGCTCAGGGTGCCGTTAATGGCGCTTTCCAGCTCGCCGGTCAGTTTGCCCTGTTCGCCGATGGATTTGAGGATCGCCTGACGACGTTCTTCCAGTTCGCGCAGATAACCCAGACGGGTCTCCAGGTTACGCAGCTGCGTGTCATCCAGACCGCCGGTGACTTCCTTACGATAGCGCGCAATAAACGGCACGGTGTTCCCTTCATCAAGCAGGCGAACGGCAGCTTCTACCTGTTCGGCTCTGGCCTGAATATCACCCGCAATAATGCGGCAGAGCGAATCTTTCATCATGGCTTTATCATCTGTTGAGTCAAAAAATCAGGGGATAGTTATACGGGCTGACACGGCAAAATGCCAGCCGGGGAGGGCGCTCTCAGACTATTTTACGTAGACGATCTCATTGACGTACCAGCTGGCTTCACCGGCGGGGGTCTGAACGACGGCCAGGTCGCCCACCTCCTTTTTCAGCAGCGCGCGGGCCATCGGGGAGTCGATGGAGATGTAATCCTTACGACCAAAAATTTCATCGTAGCCGACAATGCGAAAACGCAGGGTGTCACCGTTATCGTTTTCAATCTCAACCCATGCGCCGAAGAACACTTTGCCCTCCTGCTGCGGGGAGTAATCGACAATTTTAAGGTTCTCAAGACATTTGGTCAGATAGCGTACCCGGCGGTCAATCTCACGCAGGCGTTTTTTGTTGTACTGGTAGTCAGCATTTTCGCTGCGATCGCCCAGGCTCGCCGCCCAGGTAACCTTTTTGGTCACTTCAGGACGCTCTTCGCGCCACAGGTAATCCATCTCTTTTTTGAGTTTTTCGTACCCTTCGCGGGTGATCAGGGGCGTTTTCATGGGGCGACCTTCAGACTCGACATCATTGCAAACCTTGCGCACATTACGTATCAAATAGAATAACAGACAGCGTTGATAATGATTTATGTGATGAAATGTGCAGATAAGCTGCTGTTAAATATGCTTTGTAACAATTTCGACTAGAATTTATACCAGAATTAGCTGGTCGAATACGTGCACTTTTTTAGAATACGCTGTTATTAGACTATCCGAACCTTTGGGAGTACACACAATGCAAGAGAACTACAAAATTCTGGTCGTGGATGACGACATGCGCCTGCGTGCGCTGCTGGAACGTTATCTGACCGAGCAGGGCTTCCAGGTTCGTAGCGTCGCGAACGCTGAGCAGATGGATCGTCTGCTGACCCGTGAATCTTTCCACCTGATGGTTCTCGACTTGATGCTGCCTGGCGAAGACGGGCTCTCTATCTGTCGCCGTCTGCGTAGCCAGAGCAACCCGATGCCGATCATCATGGTGACGGCGAAGGGCGAGGAAGTTGACCGTATCGTGGGCCTCGAAATCGGCGCGGATGACTACATTCCAAAACCGTTTAACCCGCGTGAACTGCTGGCGCGTATTCGCGCCGTGCTGCGTCGTCAGGCGAACGAACTGCCTGGCGCACCGTCGCAGGAAGAAGCCGTTATCGCATTCGGTAAGTTCAAGCTGAACCTCGGCACGCGCGAGATGTTCCGTGAAGACGAGCCAATGCCGCTCACCAGCGGCGAGTTCGCGGTACTGAAAGCGCTGGTGAGCCACCCGCGCGAACCGCTCTCCCGTGACAAGCTGATGAACCTGGCGCGTGGCCGCGAATACTCCGCAATGGAGCGCTCCATCGACGTGCAGATTTCCCGTCTGCGCCGCATGGTGGAAGAAGATCCGGCGCATCCTCGTTATATTCAGACCGTTTGGGGTCTGGGCTACGTATTCGTCCCGGACGGCTCTAAAGCATGAGGCGAATGCGCTTCTCGCCGCGAAGCTCGTTTGCCCGCACCCTGTTACTGATCGTCACCTTGCTGTTTGTCAGCCTGGTGACGACCTACCTGGTCGTGCTGAACTTTGCGATTTTGCCTAGCCTCCAGCAGTTTAATAAGGTCCTGGCATACGAAGTCCGTATGCTGATGACCGATAAACTGCAGCTGGAGGACGGCACGCAGTTAGTGGTTCCTCCGGCGTTTCGCCGTGAAATCTACCGTGAGCTGGGCATTTCCCTCTACTCCAATGAAGCGGCGGAAGATGCGGGTCTGCGCTGGGCGCAGCATTACGAATTCCTCAGCCAGCAGATGGCGCAGCAGCTGGGCGGCCCAACGGAAGTGCGCGTTGAGGTCAACAAAAGTTCGCCTGTTGTTTGGCTGAAAACCTGGCTGTCACCCAATATCTGGGTCCGCGTCCCGCTGACCGAAATCCATCAGGGCGACTTCTCGCCGCTGTTCCGCTATACCCTGGCAATTATGCTGCTGGCGATAGGCGGTGCCTGGCTGTTTATCCGTATACAGAACCGACCGCTGGTCGACCTGGAACACGCTGCGCTGCAGGTCGGTAAAGGAATTATTCCTCCTCCGCTGCGTGAGTATGGCGCCTCGGAGGTCCGTTCGGTGACGCGTGCGTTTAACCATATGGCGGCCGGCGTGAAGCAGCTGGCGGATGACCGTACGCTCCTGATGGCGGGGGTGAGCCATGACCTGCGTACGCCGCTAACGCGTATTCGTCTGGCGACGGAGATGATGGGGGAAGAGGACGGTTATCTCGCCGAGTCCATTAACAAGGACATCGAAGAGTGTAACGCCATCATCGAGCAGTTTATTGACTACCTGCGCACCGGGCAGGAGATGCCGATGGAGATGGCCGACCTGAACGCGGTGTTAGGAGAAGTAGTGGCCGCGGAAAGTGGCTATGAACGTGAAATTGATACTGACCTTCAGGTGGGGGAGATTCAGGTGCGCATGCACCCGCTCTCCATTAAGCGCGCGGTGGCTAACATGGTGGTCAACGCGGCGCGCTACGGTAATGGCTGGATTAAGGTCAGCAGCGGGTCTGAACTCAACCGCGCCTGGTTCCAGGTGGAAGACGATGGCCCGGGGATTAAGCCGGAGCAGCGTAAGCATCTGTTCCAGCCGTTTGTGCGAGGCGACAGCGCCCGCAGCACCAGCGGTACAGGCTTAGGCCTGGCAATTGTGCAGCGTATTGTTGATAACCATAACGGGTTGCTGGAGATTGGTACCAGCGAACGGGGCGGTTTGAGCATTCGCGCCTGGTTGCCGGTGCCGGTCACGCGGGGACAGGTGAAAGAGAGTTAATCGGGGTGCGGCCTGATGCCCTCACCCCGGCCCTCTCCCACCGGGAGAGGGAGAAAATATTAAAAAAGGCAACTTTCGTTGCCTTTTTGCTTTTACCTACAGCTTCGGTCCCGCACTCACCAGCGCTTCACCTGCCGGGGTATCGGTATACTTCTCAAAGTTTTCAATAAACAGCTTCGCCAGCGATTCCGCTTTCTCACGCCACTGCTCCGGCGAACCGTACGTATTGCGCGGGTCGAGGATATGCGTATCCACGCCCGGCAGCGACGTTGGGATGGCCAGGTCAAACATCGGCAGCGTGAAGGTTTCGGCGTCGTCCAGAGAACCATCCAGAATGGCGTCGATAATGGCGCGGGTATCTTTGATGGAGATACGTTTGCCGGTGCCGTTCCAGCCGGTGTTTACCAGGTATGCCTGCGCACCGGATGCCTGCATGCGTTTCACCAGCACTTCAGCGTACTGCGTCGGGTGCAGCGACAGGAAGGCCGCGCCAAAGCAGGCGGAGAAGGTCGGGGTTGGCTCCGTCACGCCGCGCTCGGTGCCCGCCAGCTTGGCGGTGAAACCGGAAAGGAAGTGGTACTGCGTCTGGCTGGCGGTCAGGCGAGAGACCGGAGGCAGCACGCCGAACGCATCTGCCGTCAGGAAAATGACCTTCGTGGCATGGCCCGCTTTTGACACCGGCTTGACGATATTGTCGATGTGGTAGATCGGGTAAGAGACGCGGGTGTTTTCCGTTTTCGACGCATCGTCGAAGTCGATGGAGCCGTCGGCACGCACGGTGACGTTTTCCAGCAGCGCATCGCGACGGATGGCGTGGAAGATATCCGGCTCGGCCTCTTCGGACAGGCGAATGGTCTTCGCGTAGCAGCCGCCTTCAAAGTTGAATACGCCGTCGTCATCCCAGCCGTGTTCGTCATCGCCAATCAGACGACGTTTCGGATCGGTAGACAGCGTCGTTTTCCCGGTGCCGGAAAGACCAAAGAACACCGCCACATCGCCTTTTTCACCGACGTTCGCCGAGCAGTGCATCGAGGCGATGCCCCGCAGCGGCAGCAGGTAGTTCATAACGGAGAACATCCCTTTCTTCATTTCGCCACCGTACCAGGTACCGCCGATCAGCTGGATACGCTCGGTCAGGTTGAAGGCAACAAAGTTTTCGGAGTTCAGACCCTGCTCTTTCCACTGTGGGTTCGTGCATTTCGCGCCGTTCATCACGATGAAATCAGGGTTGAAATCCTGCAGCTCTTCGTCGGTTGGGCGAATGAACATGTTTTTCACGAAATGCGCCTGCCAGGCGACTTCGGTAATAAAGCGTACGGAAAGACGGGTGTCGGCGTTAGCGCCGCAGAAAGCGTCGACAATGAACAGACGCTTGCCGGAAAGTTGATGGGTGACGAGCCCTTTCAGGTGCTGCCAGGTTTCCGGAGAGAGCGGTTTGTTGTCGTTCTTCCCTTTGCCCTTGTCAGCCCACCACAGCGTATCGCGGGTGGTTTCGTCTCGGACGATATACTTATCTTTCGGCGAACGACCGGTAAAAATACCGGTATCGACGGCGATAGCACCAAGATTCGTCAACACACCTCGCTCATATCCTTCCAGTGCTGGATTGAGCTCTTCCTGATACAGCGTATCGTAGTCGGGGTTGTAGACGATTTCCTGGACGTCGTGAATACCATAAGCCTTGAGATTTTGCGGGGTTAAACCAGTAACACGCATATCACTGCTCCTTAGCCAATATGTACTGCCTGAAATTGTAGGGTTTTTCTGAGGTTGTTAACCGCGACGGGGCTCATAGATTTACGCATCTGGACAAAACCCTTACTAACGGAAAACGCTGCGACTCCAGTCACAGTGCAGGCGGATTATCGCAGGAATCGCTTTTTGGTTGGGGAAAATGTTCCGAAAAGGTTAAAGGCTGGTGATTTTATCGGAAAGAATGTGAATGTAATCGCATACACGTAAGAAAATTACGTAAGAGTTACATTGTGAAAACGATTCAGCTTGGGGCGGTTGTTTCACCCTCACCCTCACCCTAACCCTCTCCGGGAGGGAGAGGGAACTGGATAAGGGTAACGGTCAGAGGTGATTAGTGAACCTGCGGATCCGCCGGGGAGGCGTTGTTGCGGATCTCAGCGATATCCATAGAATTGAACACGTAGTGCGTACCGCAGTAGTCACAGTGCATATCAATTTCGCCGTCTTCCGCCATGATGCTGTCGATCTCTTCGTCTGGCAGGGTTTTCAGTGCGCCAGCGCAGCGCTCGCGTGAGCAGGTGCACTTAAACTCCACGGACTGTGGGTCGTAGACGGTCACTTCTTCTTCGTGGTACAGACGCCACAGCACGTCGGTCGCCGACAGGTTGAACAACTCTTCCGCTTTGATGGTTTCGGTCAGCGTTGCCAGGTGCTCGAAATCATTGGTCTGTGCGTCCTGCGCAGGCAGCACCTGCAGCAGCATGCCGCCCGCAGCAGGCTGGCCGTCCACTTCACCGGTGCGGATAAACAGGCGCGTTGGCAGTTGTTCAGAACGCATGAAGTAATCTTCCAGGCAGGCGGCCAGAGTATCGCCTTCCAGACCCACCACGCCCTGATAGCGTTCACCTTCCTCCGGGGAGATGGTGATCACCAGGTAGCCATTACCCACCAGCGTTTTGAGGTCTGCATTTTCAGGCACGTCGCCCTGAACGCGCGCCACGCCGCGCATTTGCTGCTGGTTATTGCCGTTGATAACCGCCAGCGTCATCGGCCCGTCACCCTGCAGCTGCACGGTGATATCACCGGCAAATTTCAGCGTCGCCGTCAGCAGGCTGGTGGCAACCAGCAGTTCGCCCAACAGGGTTTTCACCGGCAGCGGGTAGTTGTGGTTTTCCAGAATCTGTTTCCAGGTTTCGGATACGGTGACCAGTTCGCCACGCACGGCGAATTGTTCAAACAGATAGCGGTGTAATTGGTCGTGTTGGGCCATAATAGTCTCTCGTGCAGGTGAGGCTTAGTCAGTCTCACCGTGTTTAAATTTCATCAGATCGCGGCGCTCTTTTTTATCCGGTCGCCGGTCCGGGTGGGGCATGGTCAGCGCGTTCATTTTGCGCGCCAGCGCGGTCTTCTCGCGCTTTTCAATGCTTTCCGCCGTCTCTTCATAAAGCTGTACGGCTTCTGCTGCAGGCCGTCGTTGTTCGGTAATGGCTTTGATCACTACCGTACGTTCATCGTTGCCCTGACGCAGCGTTAAGATGGCATTCAGTTCGACCAGCTTGCTCGGTTTGCTGCGCTGGCCGTTGTAATGCACTTTTCCGCCGTCAACCATCTCGCGGGCAAGGGCGCGTGTTTTATAAAAACGCGCTGCCCACAGCCATTTATCCAGTCTTACCCCGTCTGAGGGTTTTTCTTTCATGGCGTCTCCTTCACGGTCAGTGAGGGGATCATCTGGCGATAGTCGTTCAGTCCCGGATGGCGCAGATAGCTTTTTTCAGCCAGGCCCGAGTCAGGATTGGTGACGCCCAGACAATAGCGAATGCCAAACGTTGCCGCGGAATCCAGAATGGGCTCACTGTCATCAATGAACAGCGTGCGTTCTGGCTGCAAACCCGTCTCTTCCTTCACCGCATGCCACAAACGCTGATCCTCTTTCGGATAACCAAATGTGTGGGTGGAAAGTAATAAATCAAGGTGCGACGCAAGCCCCGTATGCTCCAGCTTCACGGCCAGGTTATGTGGATGCGCGTTGGTCAGCAAAATGCGGCGCTTACCGCTCGCTTTCAGCGCATCCAGGAACGGAACCGTATCCTCGCGTAAAACGGCGCGTGGACCCTGGACGGTAGTCATAGCACAAATATCCAGACCGAGGCGCTCGCTCCAGTAGTCAAGACAGTACCAGTTTAGCGTATGTTGCACGGCGCTATATTGCGAACGAATGAATGCCTGCGCTTCTGCCGGGGAGATCCCCTGTTGCTCGCTATAGGTTTCAGGAACCAGCTTTTGCCAGAAATAGTTATCAAAGGCGAGATCGAGCAGCGTGCCGTCCATGTCCAGCAGAACGGTATCGACCTCCTGCCAGGCGATATCAAGATGCATAAGGGGGAACTCCAGCCAGAAGAAACGTGCGCGACAGGGTAGCACATCTTGTCGCGCAACGACGTTATCAGATCAGGCTCTCAGAGGAGGGGATCAGCTTAGGATTGAGGCAGTTTTCGTAATATTGCTGGATCTCGGCAAGCCGTGTGCGTGAGCGATGATAGCGGCGCAGAGCCATAAAACCGTTCCAGAAAATGGCGGTCAGCATCGCGATCATCAGCAGTGAGGTGCCGATATAACGCCACAAACCTGCGCTATCCGGCATCCGGTGCAGGCCGATATGGCGGGTGCCGTTGGCGTCGGTATAAATACTCGTGACAATCCCTTCGGCGCTGAACGGCGTTTGCATTAGCATCTGTGCCAGACGCTGGAATTGGCTCCACTGCTCCTGCGCCGGGTAGTCATAAAGCGCAACCTGCGGGTAAGGCTGATCGACCAGGTCGCTGCCTTCATCGCTGACAATCACAAATCCGCCTGGCGCCGGGCTGTTCAGTGCCTGAGCCGCACGGGTAGTTTCGCGCATCATGAACGGTGATGTCGAGGTGGCGACAAGGTTATCCAGCGATTCAGCGCTAACCGGGCGCAGCAGCACGTTAACGCCATCCAGGTGTCCCGCTTCGGCGCGTTTCACCAGCGAGTCCCAGTCTTTACTGTTCCCCAGGTTTACCAGCGCGTTTTTAAGACGTATGCATTCGTCCTGCGAGGAGCAGAGATCCTGTGTTTTCAGGACGATATCACCAAAATCATCCAGCAGGACCATACCTGATTTCTGAATGGCCGAGCGTAGCGCAGGGCTGACACGCGAATCATCGTCCGGTTTCGGGTGCAGCTGGCGGTTCACCGTCTGGGTAAGGGCCGTGGCTTTATTGACCACTTCGGATTCCGGCAGCGGCAGCGGCGGTGCATCGTTCCAGATAATTTGCGAGCAATCGAACGGCATGAAAGGCGAGTTCTGGCGCGTGTTCCACGCCCCTGGGGTGTGAATATTGCACATCCCGGTTCCCTTCAGGCGCAGCGTGTCCCCCACGCGCACACCGGCTTCATCCAGCTTGTTAACGCTGGTCGCTTCGATGGTTTGCGCCCCCTTGATCCACGACAGAGTGAATTTGATGGGCATATCCAGCGGCACGAAAAGCAGCAGCATGACAAAGACCAGCGCGGCGCCTCCGGCAATGACCGTACTGCGTAGCCAGTGCTGAAGGGGGAAGTTTTTCACTTCATCATGCAGGGATAAGAAGCGCCCCTGACGCACAACGTGGCGGTCAAGGTAGATATCAATATCGGTTTTCTGACCTAAGTCCTGCGCAATCCACGGTTGCCAGTGGCGCGGGTAGATAAGGTCGATAATACCGAGCGAGATATTGTTGAGATGTTCCTGATCGTTTTCGCCAAACAGGCCCCAGCGCTTTGGCGTACCGCGCAGACAGTGGATCTCACGCAACGAGGTTTTGGCCGGCGGAGCAAAGAGTCCCCAAAGCCCGCCTGCCAGCAGCAGCACTGCACCACCGGCCAGCCAGGGGACGAACACATCCGGCGTCAGCAGGCAGATAAAAAAGAGCAGGAAGGCGGCGACGATCAGAATGGCTTCACGAATGCCGTCCGGGCGGCTCAGGGCGTACTCTTCATGCGTCTCCTGGCGAATGTTCAGCAGTTCTATCTGCTCTGTCTCTTCACCACGAATGGAGGCCTGTGTCGAACTTGCGCGCTCAAGCGCAAAACGCGGAGCTTCCTGAAGGTACTCATTCAGCGTGTGTCTGTTAAGCGAGATAACCAGGGGCAACGAATCGGTGTGAATCAGCTCAACGCTGTTTTCGTCATTAATGTATTGCTCCCATGACGGAGGCAGATGCACTTCGACGGAATCAAGGTAATAGCGCCATTTGTTGGGGTCGTCGGTGGTGATGCCGTAGCGCGTGATGGAGCGCGTTACGCAGAGTACGGTATCACTTTGCGCATTAAGCTTTAGCGCGACAGGCGCAGCGGTGGCTCCCGTCGGCCCAGGGGTTAACTGAGAACGGTTCAGAATTTCGAGATAGTTTTCAACCGCATCACGCTCGTCTTGCGTGAGTTTACGCGTGGTCGCACCCGCAAATGCATTTAAAAAGGGCAGACGGTAACGGCGCTGTACGCGACGCCTGTATATCCACCCTGCAACCAATGCGCCGGCCAGCATAGCAGCGAGAACAATCAAAATGGTGCTCATGCTTTCCCCATCTTACTTATCTTACAGGTGTAGTCAGTAGCACCTTTACATTGAATGAGAGTCTGTGGTTGGCTATCGGCAAGTATGGAGTCGAACTTGAGCATTCTGAAGCGCATCCCAGTGACCGGTGATGATAGCAAAGCCTGTTATGGCGCGATATCAGCAAATTCCTGGAAACATTTCAACCTCTTGACATTTGTTTTGAATTGAGGATTGATCCCTGCTACGTTGCATAAATGTAAATAAAGAACGATTGACATTGCCGAAACCGTGCGGCATATCGCACAATAACGCCAGTTCACACTGCTAAGACCCATCACGATGAGCAAACTACTACAAAAACCCACCATTCTGAATGTTGAAACTGTCGCCAAATCGCGCCTGTTTAATGTCGAAAGTGTGGACCTGGAGTTCAGCAACGGTGTGCGTCGCGTTTATGAACGTATGCGCCCGTCTTCGCGCGAAGCGGTGATGATTGTTCCGATTGTCGACGATCATCTGATTTTGATCCGCGAATACGCTGTGGGAACGGAATCTTACGAGCTTGGGTTCTCGAAAGGACTTATCGACCCGGGTGAAACCGTCTTTGAAGCAGCAAACCGCGAGCTGAAAGAAGAGGTGGGTTTTGGTGCGAATGAGCTTTCGTTCCTGAAAAAACTGAGCATGGCACCGTCCTATTTTTCCAGCAAAATGAATATTGTGGTGGCTGAAGATCTCTACCCTGAATCGCTGGAAGGGGACGAGCCGGAGCCGCTGCCGCAGGTTCGCTGGCCGTTAGCGCATCTGATGGATCTGCTTGAAGACCCTGACTTTAATGAAGCTCGCAACGTGAGCGCGCTGTTCCTGGTACGGGAGTGGCTGAAGGGACAAGGGCGGCTGTAGGCCATAAAAAAGCCGGGTGGCGGCTTCGCCTGACCCGGCCTACAATTCTTTGCCCGGTTTTTACCGGGCATTTTTATGCTTAGAACAGCTCGTGCGTTTCGCCGTTATCAATAATCTCTGTACCCACCTCATGCACCGCCTGCGTGGTCGGCTGCGTGCCCTCGATGAAATACTCTTCGCGGCTATTACCGCCGTTGGCGAGCTGACCCGTGCTGCGGTCGATATTGACCGTCACCACGCCTGGCGGCGGTGTTAGCGGCTGCTCCGGCACGCCTTCAAGAACGGATTTCATGTAGGCATCCCAGGCCGGTTGCGCACTTTTCGCGCCGCCTTCGTAGCCGGAAATCTGATCTTTAATCGCGCCAGACGCCGTTGTACGACCTAAATCACGGCGATGATCGTCGAAACCGATCCACACTGACGTTACCACGCCCGGACCGTAACCGGAGAACCACGCGTCTTTCGAGCTGTTGGTTGTCCCCGTTTTACCGCCGATATCATGGCGCTGCAAATCACGTCCTGCGCGCCAGCCGGTACCCTGCCAGCCTGGTTCACCGAAGATGTTGGTGTTCAGCGCGCTCTTAATCAGGAACGACAGCGGCGTGTTGATCACATGTGGGGCATACTCCGGCACGCCGGTCTGCGCCACCAGCGACTGGTTAGCCTGCTCCAGCTGCGGCTGTGGCACGACGGTATTCGGCTGCTCCTGAGATACGGCGACGTCTTCCATGTCCTTGTTTTCAAGCACGTCGGATTTCGGCGTATTGCCATAAATGACCGGAATATCGCAGTCAGGACAGGCAATTTTCGGCTTCGCCTCGAACAGCACGCCGGCCTGATCGTTCTCGATCTTGCTGATGAAGTACGGGTCAATCAGGAAGCCGCCGTTGGCCATCACCGAGTATCCACGCGCGACCTGAAGCGGCGTAAAGGAGGCTGAGCCTAACGCCAGCGATTCGGTGCGAACGATGTTCTGCGCCGGGAAACCGAAGCGTTGCAGATACTCTGCGGCATAATCGACGCCCATTGCGCGCATGGCGCGCACCATCACCACGTTTTTCGACTGTCCCAGGCCCTGACGAAGACGAATAGGGCCGGCATATTCCGCAGGGGAGTTCTTCGGCTGCCAGTCGGAACCGGCACCGGCATCCCAGCGGGAAATTGGCACGTCGTTAAGGATGCTGGCAAGGGTCAAGCCCTTATCCATCGCCGCCGTGTAGAGGAACGGTTTGATATTGGAACCGACCTGACGCAGCGCCTGGGTGGCGCGGTTAAATTTGCTCTGGTTGAAATCGAATCCACCGACCAGAGCCAGTACTGCGCCGTTCTGTGGATTGATAGAAACCAGCGCCGAGTTGACGTCCGGCACCTGTGCCAGCCACCACGCTTCGCCTACCTTGCGCACCCAGATTTGCTGCCCGGTTTGTACCGCATCGGTCACTTTACGCGGCGTTGGGCCTTGCAGCGTATCCGAGCGGTACGGACGCGCCCAGCGGATACCGTCCATACGCAGGGAGACGGAGGTACCGTCCGCGAGCGTCGCAACGGCTTCCTGAGGATCGGCCTGCGTCACCACGGCAGGAAGGAGCGGACCATAGGTTGGCAGCGCCTTCAGCGTACTGGTGATTTTTTTGCTGTCCCACGCGCTTTCGCCCACTTTCCAGAGCACGTTTGACGGGCCGCGATAGCCGTGACGCATATCGTAGTCCATCACGTTGTTGCGCACCGCTTCCTGAGCCGCCTGCTGCACCTTGCGGGTGACGGTGGTGTAAACGCGGTAGCCATCTTCATAGGCCTTATCGCCATAGCGGTTCACCATCTCCTGGCGAACCATTTCGGTCAGATAAGGGGCTGAGAAGGCAATCTCAGGGGCATGGTAGTTGGCGTCAATGACATCGTTGCGCGCCTGGTCGTACTCGCTCTGGCTGATGTAGCCTTCGCTCAGCATGCGTGACAGGACGACGTTACGACGCGCGGTGGCGCGATTGAGCGAGTAGAGCGGGTTAAACGTGGACGGCGCTTTCGGCAGACCGGCGATGGTTGCCATTTCGCTTAAGGTGAGCTGCTCAACAGGCTTACCGAAGTACACCTGCGCCGCAGCCCCCACGCCATAGGCACGATAGCCCAGGTAGATTTTATTGAGGTACAGCTCAAGGATCTCGTCTTTGCTCAGCAACTGCTCAATACGGATCGCAAGGAACACCTCTTTGATCTTACGAGTCAGCGTCTTTTCAGGGCTGAGGAAGAAGTTACGCGCCAGCTGCTGCGTAATGGTACTCGCCCCCTGGGAGGCATGACCAGAGAACAGCGCAATGCTCGCGGCACGGAAAATCCCCACCGGATCGACACCGTGGTGCTCGTAAAAACGGCTGTCCTCAGTGGCGATAAAGGCTTTCACCATAACAGGTGGAATTTGGTTTAAGGTCAGCGGGATACGACGCTTCTCGCCATACTGCGCCATCAGCTCGCCATCGGCGCTATAGACCTGCATCGGGATCTGGAGGCGCACATCGCGAAGCGTGGCGACATCAGGTAGCTGTGGCTCAATATATTTGTATAAACCGTAAATCGAGCCTGCTCCCAGCAGAATGCAACAGACTGCAAGGATGAATAAATACTTTACGAACTTCACCGGAGATTTCCCATTTGGTTTCACTTGGGCAGTTTCTAAACAATCGCGCGGTAGTATAAAGGCAAGCCTGATGCATTGATATAGCCGTCAGGTCGACGGGCGATAAGGAGATCGTGAAGCATGGCTTTCAAAACATGGCAAACCGGCGTTCATATTCAACAGGATAGGGTGCTGATCGTCGCGCTGGTTCGGGAGAGTTCGGGCTGGTGCTTGCGCCGCTGGTGGGCAATTCCTCTGGCCGAAGGCATCATTCGTGACGGCAAGATTTGTCGGCCAGAACAGCTGGTTGATGCGTTACGTGACTGGCGGAAAACGTTGCCGCACTTCCACCGGGTGTTTCTCTCTTTCCCGGCAGCGCGCACCCTGCAACGGTCGCTTCCCCGCCCGGCCATTGCGCTGCGCGACAGCGAGCAGCTCTCGTGGCTTGGCGCGACGCTCTCTCGCGAACTGGAGGTGCCTGCAGATACGCTCTGTTTTGATTACGCGCAGGATACTTTCAGCAACACCTTTCACGTCACTGCGGCACAAAACAATGAGATCGAAACCCTTCTGGCGCTGGCGAACACGCTGCGTTTGCGGCTGGTGACCATTACCCCTGACGCCAGTGCACTGAAGAATCTTCTTCCTGCCGTCGCGCCGGCGCAGTGCGTCGCCTGGCGGGACGATCGGCAGTGGCTATGGGCGATGCGCCACCAGTGGGGGCGCCGAGTTGTCGCAGAAGCAGAAAACGCAGCTGAGCTGTCGGCGCTGCTGGCACTGGGTCCGGATGACATCGCGCTGTTTGATAGCCGGCGTGACCCATGGGAAACCCTGGAGCGCCGCCATGCTCCATTACCGGAATGTGGCGCTGATTATACCGTTGCGCTGGCGCTGGCTATGAGTCAGGTGCCCGAATGAACATCACGAACTTTCTACCGTGGCGACAGCAGCGGCGCGCGCGATGCCTGCGCTTCTGGGGGGCGATGTTTGTCGGTACGGCGCTGGTGATGCTCATGGTCGTTTTTTGCCTGCGGATGACCTATCTCATGCGGCTGCACGCCCTGCAAACCGATCTGGCGGGAATGCAGTCCGTGCAGCACGTGCTGGCTTTTCGTCAGAGACTCGGTGCACAAACGCAGATGCCTGCGCGTCAACAACGCCTGTGGCAACCGGTGCTGGAGTCACTTTCCAGCGCCATTCCTGCACAGGTCTGGCTGACAGAACTGCGCTATCAGCCGCCTGCGCTGATGTTGACCGGGTATGCCACAACCCTGCCGGCCCTGGCTGCCCTGCGTGATGCGCTTGGACAAATTGCCGGTTTTACACCCGGGACGGCGGATGAGCTTCGGCAAGACAGCCAGGGGCGCTGGGTGTTCACCTTTCATCTCAAAAGCGAGGGATAACGCGTGAATACCTTGTTTGAACGCTGGTGTGAGTGTCGTTGCTGGCATCGGGCACTTTTCTGGTGTCTGGGAAGCCTCCTGACAGGACTGGCTATGTGGGGCACCTTGCTAAGACCGGTAGACAGACAGTGTGGTGAACGACAAAGCCAGCTGATCCAGGGCGTAAGGGCAAACGCAGCGTTATGGCCTGCCGTGAGTCAGATGCCGTCTCGCCCGAAAACTGAGCAAGTACGTGTGTTGACGCCGTTTTCCCCGCTTGATTTTCAGGATGGTGACACGACGCTGGTTCACTGGAAGCCTTTGACGAACGGAGGCGAACTGGCGCTGGAGGTTGAGTGGCCAGCGATCCCGGGGCTTTTTTCCCGGCTGGCACAGCGGGATGTGCAGGTCGCGGCTTTCGCTATTTCGCCACAAGGTAAGGTGTTACGCCTGCGGCTGGAGCTGAATCATGCGAAATAGCGCGCGATATTTGCTGGTGTGCTCAGTGTTGCTCTTGACCGGTATGCGCGATCCGTTTCGCCCGCCGGACGATCCTTGCGCCATTGGCGAACTGGCGCAGTGGCATTATCGCGGCATGGTGGGAGGACGCCAGGCTATCGGCATCTTACAGGATGGGCAAAAGCGCTGGCACCGGCTGAAAGCGAACGAACGCTTCCCGGCGGGCTGGCAGATAACAGCCATCAATGAATCTGAGCTGGTTGTTGATGTGGGTGATACCTGTGAGCCCGTCCAATGGACGTGGCAACGAGAAGGAACGGATAAGAATGAATTTACGGATAATGCTGTTGCTGCTGGCGTTCAGCCAACCGCTGTGGGCCGCCGCACCAAAGCCGGTCACGCTGGTGGTGGATAATGTCCCTGTGGTTCAGGTCCTGCAGGCGTTGGTCGCGCAGGAGAGCCGTAATCTGGTGGTATCGCCTGATGTCAGCGGCACGCTTTCTCTCAACCTGACGCGGGTTCCCTGGCGGCAAGCGTTACAGACTGTTGTCTCCAGCGCCGGACTCGTTTTGCGAGAGGAGGGGGGTATTTTTTATGTGCATACCGCGGCGTGGCAGCGTGAACAGCAGGAACGTTCTGAACAGGAGCGGACGCGTCGCCAGCTTGATGCACCGCTGGTCTCACAGAGCATCTCTTTTTCCTATGCCGATGCTGGAGAGCTGCAAAAAGCCGCAGAAAAACTCCTGAGCCCAAAGGGGAGTTTATCCGTCGACAAACGTACCAACCGCCTGCTGATTCGGGATAACCAGACGGTGGTGGAGACGCTCCAGCGCTGGGCCGCTCAGATGGATATTCCCGTCGAGCAGGTAGAGCTGGCGGCGCACATCGTGACCATGACGGAAAAAAGCCTGCGCGAGCTGGGGGTGAAGTGGAATCTCGCCGACGCCACTGACGCGGGCAGGGTCGGTCAGCTCACGACGCTTGGCAGCGATCTTTCTGTGGCCAACGCCACCAGCCACGTGGGTTTTAATATCGGGCGAATCAACGGTCGGCTGTTGGATCTGGAGCTGTCTGCGCTGGAGCAAAAGCAGCAGGTCGACATCATCGCCAGCCCGCGACTGCTGGCCTCGCATATGCAACCGGCCAGTATCAAGCAGGGCAGTGAAATCCCGTATCAGGTCTCAAGCGGTGATAGCGGCGCAACCTCCGTTGAGTTCAAAGAGGCGGTATTGGGGATGGAGGTGACACCGGTGGTGTTGCCGGGGGGACGCGTGCGCCTGAAATTACACATCAGCGAAAATATGCCAGGACAGGTCCTGCAGCAGGCTGACGGCGAAACGCTGGCTATCGACAAACAGGAGATAGAAACGCAGGTTGAGGTAAAAAGTGGAGAAACGCTGGCGTTGGGCGGAATTTTTTCGCAGAAGAACAAAACCGGCAGTGACAGCGTGCCCGGGCTGGGTAGCATCCCCTGGATTGGGGCGCTTTTTCGCCATGATGGGAAAGACAACGAACGACGTGAGTTAGTCGTGTTTATCACACCACGCCTGGTCGGTATTCACTGATGGGTGACGATCCCCGCAATGATTTTGCATTCAGTTTGTTGCAGATGTTTGACGTGGGGCATGAATTAGCATACAAGGAGTACCGATTTGAGTTGGACTTACGTCTTATTACCTTATGCGCCCGGCGTGGTAATTTAATCAGTTGCCAAACAAGCCGGAGTATTGAGATAATTTTTAGTCTGACTCTCGCTCTATTGCATATGAGGTTTCAGTTCATGTCCTGCTACGCTGGGTGTCTGCGAAGCGGGGATTACCATTAACGAATAGTCTTAGTAGTACCGATAAAATGGCAGAGAAACGCAATATCTTTCTGGTTGGGCCTATGGGTGCCGGCAAAAGCACTATTGGGCGTCAGTTAGCTCAACAACTCAATATGGAATTTTACGATTCTGATCAAGAGATTGAGAAACGAACCGGAGCTGATGTGGGCTGGGTTTTCGACGTAGAAGGCGAAGAAGGTTTCCGTGACCGAGAAGAAAAAGTGATCAACGAACTCACGGAAAAACAGGGCATCGTTCTGGCAACAGGCGGCGGTTCTGTGAAATCTCGCGAAACCCGCAACCGTCTCTCCGCCCGTGGCGTAGTGGTCTATCTTGAGACGACCATTGAGAAACAGCTGGCACGTACGCAGCGCGATAAAAAGCGCCCGCTGCTGCAGGTTGAAACGCCACCACGCGAAGTTCTGGAAGCGTTGGCCGATGAACGCAATCCGCTGTATGAAGAGATTGCCGATGTGACCATTCGTACTGACGATCAGAGCGCTAAAGTGGTTGCAAACCAGATTATTCATATGCTGGAAAGCAACTGATTCTGGCTTAATATACACTCGCCTGCGGGTAAAGCATTAAAGGTGGATGTCGCGTCATGGAGAGGATTACAGTTACTCTCGGGGAACGTAGTTACCCTATCACCATCGCGGCTGGTTTGTTTAACGATCCAGCTTCCTTTTTACCACTGAAAGCGGGTGATCAGGCGATGCTGGTTACCAATGAGACGCTGGCTCCGCTTTATCTCGACCGTGTACGCCACCTGCTTGAGCGGGCGGGCGTTAGAGTCGACAGTGTGATTCTCCCCGATGGCGAGCAGTATAAAAGCCTGACGGTACTGGATACCGTCTTTACCGCATTGCTGCAAAAACCGCACGGTCGCGATACAACACTGCTTGCCCTGGGCGGCGGTGTTGTGGGCGATCTGACCGGCTTTGCGGCCGCAAGCTATCAACGTGGCGTCCGCTTTATTCAAATCCCGACCACGTTACTGTCTCAGGTCGACTCCTCTGTGGGTGGCAAGACGGCAGTCAACCATCCGCTCGGTAAAAACATGATTGGCGCGTTCTACCAGCCTGCATCGGTGGTGGTGGATCTCGACTGTCTGAAAACCCTGCCGAAGCGCGAGCTGGCTTCTGGTCTGGCGGAAGTGATCAAATACGGCATTATTCTGGATGGCGAGTTCTTTAACTGGCTTGAAGAGAATATGGATGCGTTGTTGCGCCTTGATGAGGCTAAACTGGCATACTGCATTCGTCGTTGTTGTGAGCTTAAAGCAGAAGTTGTCGCAGCAGACGAGCGTGAAACGGGCTTACGTGCTTTACTGAATCTTGGGCATACGTTTGGTCACGCGATTGAAGCCGAAATGGGTTACGGTAACTGGCTGCACGGCGAAGCCGTCGCGGCTGGAATGGTAATGGCTGCCCGCACCTCTGAACGTCTTGGGCAGTTCAAACCGGAAGAGACGGCACGCATCATTGCGCTGCTTGAGCGTGCAGGTTTGCCGGTGACCGGGCCGCAGGAGATGTCGGCGCAAGCGTATTTACCCCACATGATGCGCGATAAAAAAGTATTGGCAGGTGAGATGCGTCTTGTACTCCCGCTTGCAATAGGGAAGAGTGAAGTGCGCGGCGGAGTGCCGCACGATGTCGTTCTTGGCGCTATCGCTGATTGTCAGCAGGCGTAACAACTAGAAAGGTCAGGCCACTGTTGCAGGTGGTCGTTTAGCTTCAGGTGAAATGCAAAGTCGTTGGCATAAGCCTTTGAGTGGGGTGTTAAATGGATGAATTCAAACCAGAAGACGAGCTGAAACCCGATCCCAGCGATCGTCGTACTGGTCGTTCTCGTCAATCTTCAGAACGTGATAACGAGCCGCAGATCAACTTTGACGATGTTGATCTGGATGCAGACGATCGTCGCCCTTCGCGCAGCCGCAACGCGCACGATGAGCGAGTAGAAGAGGATTATGAGTCCGAAGAAGATTCAATGGACGAACAGCCTGTAGAGCGTCGCCCGCGTAAACGTAAAAAAGCCGCTGCGCCAAAACCGGCTTCCCGCCAGTACATCATGATGGGCCTTGGCGTTTTGGTGCTTGTGCTGCTGATTGTCGGCATTGGCTCCGCGCTAAAAGCACCGTCAACGAACTCAACCGAGCAAACCGCTTCCGCTGAGAAGAGCATTAACCTTTCCGGTAACGATGCGTCCAATCAGGCGAATGGCGCACAGCCTGCACCGGGTACCACTTCCGCTGAGCAGACCGCTGGTAACACAACAACGCCGCAGGATGTTTCTCTGCCGCCCGTTTCTTCTACCCCTGCTCAGGGCCAGGCACCTGCTACGCCTGAAGGCCAGCAGCGCGTAGAAGTTCAGGGCGACCTGAATAATGCGCTGACGCAGCCGCAGAACCAGCAGCAGGTTGATAACGTCGTGGTTAACTCTACGCTGCCAACTGAACCTGCAACCGTTGCCCCGATTCGCGGTGGTAGCGCTCAGCCGCAAGCGGCCGCGACGGAAACCAAACCGCGCCAGACGCAGACTGCGACACGTCCTGAACGTAAGCAGGCGGTGATCGAGCCTAAGCGTGAAACCAAACCTCAGGCAGTGGTAAAAGCGCCTGAAGTGAAAGCCGTACCGGCACAGCCGAAACACACTGAAACGGCTGCGGTAAGCGAGCCTGCTAAAGCGCCAGTCACGCAGACTGCGCCGAAAGCAACGGCGACCACCACGGCACCAGCTGCCACAGCTGCGCCTGCAGCAACCGCCCCTGCTGCGACGGCAACAGCGTCCAACAGCGCGGCAGGTAAAACTGCAGGTAACGTCGGTTCGCTGAAGGCTGCGCCATCCAGCAACTACACGCTGCAGCTGAGCAGTTCGTCTAACTATGACAACCTCAACAGCTGGGCGAAGAAATCAAATCTGAAAAACTATGTTGTTTATCAGACGACCCGTAACGGTCAGCCGTGGTATGTGCTGGTTAGCGGTGTGTATTCTTCCAAAGATGAAGCAAAGCGTGCCGTGGCGGCGCTGCCTGCTGATGTTCAGGCAAAAAACCCATGGGCTAAACCTATTCATCAGGTTCAGGCCGATCTGAAGTAATGTTTAAAGCGCAGGATGCTGTCGGAGCTTTCTCCACAGCCGGAGAAGGTGTAATCAGTTAGTCAGCATGAAAAAAAATCGCGCTTTTCTGAAATGGGCAGGGGGGAAATACCCCCTGCTCGATGATATTAAAAAACACCTGCCGAAAGGCGAGTGTCTTATCGAGCCTTTCGTGGGTGCGGGATCGGTGTTTCTGAACACCGATTTTTCTCGTTATATCCTGGCGGATATCAACAGCGACCTTATCAGCCTCTATAACATCGTTAAACATCGCACCGATGAGTATGTCGCAGAGGCGCGTAAACTGTTTACGCCTGAGAACAATAACCCGGACGTTTACTACCAGTTCCGTGCGGAGTTTAACCAGAGCCAGGATCCGTTCCGCAGGGCGCTGCTGTTCCTCTATCTCAACCGACATGGTTACAACGGTCTGTGCCGTTATAATCTTCGTGGGGAATTTAACGTGCCTTTTGGCCGCTATAAACGCCCGTATTTCCCACATGACGAGCTGTATCACTTTGCCGAAAAAGCACAGCATGCCGAGTTTCACTGCCTCTCCTATGAAGAGTGTATGGAACTGGCAGGCGTAAACTCGGTGGTTTACTGTGACCCCCCTTACGCGCCGCTGTCTGCGACGGCAAATTTCACCGCCTATCACACCAACAGCTTCAGCCCGGCCGAACAGGCCCGTCTGGCGGAGATGGCGGAAAAGCTGGTCAGCAAAAGAATTCCGGTGTTAATTTCAAATCACGATACCCCTGATACGCGCGAATGGTACAAAGCCGCGAAGCATTTTCAGGTTAAAGTGCGGCGTAGCATTAGCAGCAACGGCGGCACACGTAAAAAGGTGGACGAACTTCTGGCTCTTTATCGCCCCTGAGCCGTTTTGCCCGCCGGTAAACACATTTCAAGGAGATGCGGATGAAACAGTTTTTGATTGCTCCCTCAATTCTGTCGGCCGATTTTGCCCGCCTGGGTGAAGACACCGCTAAAGCTCTCGCGGCTGGCGCTGATGTCGTCCATTTCGACGTTATGGATAACCACTACGTCCCCAATCTGACCATTGGTCCAATGGTGCTTAAGGCGCTGCGCAACTACGGCATTACCGCCCCGATTGACGTCCATCTGATGGTTAAACCTGTCGATCGTATCGTGCCAGATTTCGCCGCGGCGGGCGCCAGCATCATTACCTTCCATCCGGAAGCCTCTGAACATGTGGATCGTACCCTGCAGCTGATCAAAGAGAACGGCTGCAAGGCGGGTCTGGTGTTTAACCCGGCAACGCCGCTGAGCTATCTCGACTATGTCATGGACAAGCTGGACGTGATTCTGCTGATGTCCGTTAACCCCGGCTTTGGCGGTCAGTCGTTCATTCCTCACACGCTGGATAAGCTGCGTGAAGTACGCCGTCGTATTGATGAGTCAGGTTACGATATTCGTCTGGAGGTGGACGGCGGTGTGAAAGTGAATAACATTGGTGAAATTGCGGCAGCGGGCGCGGATATGTTCGTTGCAGGTTCGGCGATTTTCGACCAACCAGATTACAAAAAAGTCATTGATGAAATGCGCCGTGAGCTGGCGAAGGTAAGTCATGGATAAATTGCAGGCAATTCGGGGTGTGGCATTCGACCTCGACGGCACGCTGGTTGACAGTGCGCCGGGCTTAACGAGTGCCGTCGACCAGGCACTGTATGCCCTTGAACTCCCCGTTGCGGGCGAAGAACGTGTCGTCACGTGGATTGGCAACGGCGCCGATGTCCTGATGGAGCGCGCGTTGACGTGGGCGCGTCAGGAGCGAGCGTCGCAGCGTTCCGCCCAGGGTAAACCGAGCGTCGATGGTGCCGATATTCCGCAGGAAGAGCAGCAGCGCATTCTGCGTAAACTGTTCGATCGTTTCTATGAAGAGACCGTCGAGGAGGGCAGTTTCCTCTTCCCGGACGTCCTGGAGACGCTGAGCACGCTGCACGCGAAGGGTATTCCGCTGGGGCTGGTGACCAACAAACCGACGCCGTTTGTTGCACCGCTGCTTGAAGCGCTGGATATCGCGAAGTACTTCTCCGTGATTGTGGGCGGCGACGATGTGCAAAACAAAAAGCCGCATCCGGAACCGCTGCTGCTGGTGGCAGGAAAATTATCCTTAACACCTGCTGAGCTGCTCTTTGTCGGTGATTCGCGCAATGATATTCTGGCTGCCCGAGCGGCTGGGTGTCCTTCCGTCGGATTAACCTATGGCTACAACTACGGTGAGGCCATCACGCTAAGTGAGCCGGATGTTGTGTTCGACCACTTCAAAGATTTGTTGCCCGCACTTGGGCTTTCGCACAGTGAACATCAGGAATTGAATAATGACTAAGCCCATCGTTTTTAGTGGCGCACAGCCTTCAGGTGAATTGACCATTGGTAACTACATGGGTGCGTTACGTCAGTGGGTCAGCATGCAGGATGACTACCATTGCATTTACTGCATCGTCGATCTCCATGCGATTACCGCCCGTCAGGATCCTGAGAAACTGCGTAAAGCCACGCTGGACACCCTCGCCCTGTATCTGGCCTGTGGGATCGATCCTGAGAAGAGCACCATTTTTGTTCAGTCCCATGTGCCAGAGCATGCACAGCTGGGCTGGGCGCTGAACTGCTACACCTATTTCGGTGAACTGAGCCGCATGACCCAGTTCAAGGATAAATCCGCTCGCTACTCTGAAAACATCAACGCCGGTCTGTTTGACTATCCGGTTCTGATGGCGGCGGACATCCTGCTGTACCAGACTAACCAGGTGCCGGTGGGTGAAGACCAGAAGCAGCATCTGGAGCTGAGCCGCGATATTGCCCAGCGCTTCAACGCGATTTACGGTGATGTGTTTAAAGTGCCAGAGCCGTTTATTCCAAAATCCGGCGCGCGCGTGATGTCGCTGCTGGAGCCGACCAAGAAGATGTCCAAGTCTGACGATAACCGCAACAACGTTATCGGTCTGCTGGAAGACCCGAAATCAGTGGTTAAAAAGCTCAAGCGCGCAGTGACTGACTCCGACGAGCCGCCTGTGGTGCGCTACGACGTGCAGAACAAAGCGGGCGTCTCCAACCTGCTGGATATTCTCTCCGGTGTTACCGGCCAGAGCATTCCTGAGCTGGAGCAGCACTTCGAAGGGAAGATGTACGGCCACCTGAAAGGTGAAGTGGCAGATGCCGTTTCCGGCATGCTGACCGAGCTGCAGGAGCGTTACAACAGCTATCGTAACGACGAAGCCTTCCTGCAGAAAGTGATGAAAGAGGGCGCGGAAAAAGCCAGCGCGCGCGCGTCCGAAACCCTGAAAGCGGTGTACGAAGCGATTGGGTTTGTGGGTAAACCTTAAGCCTGCTTTGCCGGGTGGCGCTAACGCTTACCCGGCCAACGGGATCGTGTAGGTCGGGTAAGGCGGAGCCGCCACCCGACTAAAAGCCACCCTCTCCAAAACTAAAAAAACCGGGAAAGCCCCGGTTTTTTTACGCCTGAAAATCGCTTACTGCTGCGCCGCCGGGCCGCAACCACCGATTATCTTCGAGATGGAGATCGCCGGGTGCAGCAGGTAGTCGTAGCTGCAGTTATTTTTGGTGTTCTGTACGTGACCGGTGCAGGCCGTCAGAGTGGATAACAGGCCGACCAGAACGGCGGCTTTTGCCAGTTTAAACATACGCATTCCTTGTCTTAAAAACGAAAATTGGATGTAACTCAAGGGAATAAAGGGAAAATTTCCACTTCGGGGCGGTATGTTAACGACAGCGGTAAGAGGGGAGTAGTCCGCTTAAGGACTACTCCGGAAAGGAAGAGTATGCGTTAGTGATTCGAGAACCAGTTGAGTTTATCGCGCAGTTCAACCACACGGCCAACCACAATCAGCGCCGGGCTTTCGACCTGCTGTGCCAGTTCGCCTAACTGTGTCAGTACCCCATCCACCACGCGCTGCGTAATGGCGGTACCGTTTTCGATCAGCGCGACGGGCATATCTGCCGCCATGCCGTGCTCCAGCAGCTTCGCCTGGATCGTGGCAGCCTGATTCAGCCCCATGTAGAACACCAGCGTCTGCTTTTCGGCTGCCAGGTTATGCCAGTCCAGCTCGCTGCCGGTCTTCAGGTGGCCCGTCACCAGACGCACGCTCTGGGCGTAATCCCGGTGGGTCAGTGGAATGCCAGAGTAAGCTGAGCAGCCGGATGCCGCCGTAATCCCTGGCACCACGGAGAAGGGAATACCCGCGTTACACAGGGTTTCCAGCTCTTCGCCCCCGCGACCAAAGATAAACGGATCGCCCCCTTTCAGGCGCACCACGCGTTTTCCCTTTTGCGCCTCGCGCAGCAGGATCTGGTTAATCTCTTCCTGCGGTACGCAGTGGTAGCCCGCACGTTTGCCGACGAAGACGCGGTCGGCATCACGGCGTACCAGGTTCATGATGTCATCAGAGACCAGACGATCGTAAACCACAATATCCGCCTGCTGGATCTGCTGTAGACCTTTCAGGGTCAGCAAGCCCGCATCGCCAGGGCCTGCGCCCACCAGCACCACTTCGCCGCGATGATCCAGCGGTTCAGAGAGTAACTGCGCCGTTGTCTCTTCAATCGCTTTACTGTCCTGATTCGCCAGCGACTGCGCCAGCCTGTCGTTCACGAAGAATTTTTCCCAGAAGCGGCGACGCTCGCCCACGGTGGAGAAAGTTTGCTTCACGCGGGTACGAAGCTGCCCGGCGTAATGGGCTATCTGACCAAGATGCTGGGGCAGCACGGCCTCCAGCTTTTCCCGCAGCAGGCGCGCCAGAACGGGCGAACGACCACCGGACGACACCGCGATCATCAGCGGTGAACGGTCGATAATCGACGGCATGATAAAGCTGGCTTCTTTCGGTGCATCCACCACGTTACAGAAGATCCGGCGCGCTTCGCAGGCGTCACTGACGCGCTGGTTCACTTCATCGTTATCCGTCGCTGCGATGGTCAGCCAGCAGGTATCCAGCAGGGATTCATTAAACTCCCCCTGTTCCAGCGTAAGCATCCCTTCCTGCGCCCAGACGTCAAACTGTGGGGCGAAGGCAATGGCGTTGACGGTCAGTCGGGCGCCAGCCTCTAGCAGCAGGCGCGCTTTGCGTTCAGCCACGTCGCCGCCGCCCACGAGCAGGCAGTCGCGGTTGCGTAATTGACAAAAAATCGGCAGGTGATCCACGACGTTACCTCGCAGCATTCATGGAGGGGGTAATAATTGACGTCAGGATAACAGCAGGAATCGCACAGAACATACGGTTTTTCCTGCCGTTACCCATAAGGGGTCATAAGCTTTTCGTATTGAAAAGGCGGGGGATTAGCCTTTCAGCTGCACCTTACCGTCCTTCACGCGGGCGTCGTAGTGCTTCACGGAGACATTTTCATCTTCCATGCAGCGTCCGTCAGTTAAGCTGAAGCGCTGCTTTTTCAGCGGGCTGGCAACCCACAGTTCACCCTGATGCTCGGCAATCAATCCGCGGGAGAGCACGCTGGCCTCGAAGAACGGGTCGATGTTGCTGATGGCAAAGACCTGTTCATCGTGGCGAGGGCGGAAAATCGCAACCTGCTCGCTGCCCAGCAGCGCGCACACGCCGGTTGCGGGGATAATGTCGTTAATATCGCAAATGTTTATCCACTGGCTCATGCGTTTTCCTCCACCAGCGTGACCGGAATACGTTCATACGGCGTTGCTGGACGATGCTGTTCACGCTCTGGTACAACCTGTACGTTCGGGTCGCGCTGGGTGCTGTTGATAAAGTGTTTGAAGCGAGTTTGTGCCGCCGGGGTATTAACGGTTTCAGTCCACTCGCAAATCACCGCCTCGCGCAGGCGCGCCATCTCGGCTTCCAGATGTTCGTTCAGGCCCAGCTTGTCGTCGATGATGACCGCTTTCAGGTAGTCGATACCGCCTTCCAGGTTATCCAGCCAGGAGGCGGTACGGGTTAACTTATCGGCGGTACGGATGTAGAACATCATGAAGCGGTCGAGATACTGAATCAGCGTATCGCGATCCAGATCCGCCGCCAGCAGGTCCGCATGGCGTGGTTTCATCCCGCCGTTGCCGCAGACGTACAGGTTCCAGCCTTTTTCGGTGGCGATAATCCCCACGTCTTTACCCTGTGCTTCCGCACATTCACGGGTACATCCGGAAACGCCGAACTTCATTTTGTGCGGCGTACGGATGCCTTTGTAGCGGTTTTCCAGCTCCACGCCGAAGCCCACGCTGTCGCCGACGCCGTAGCGGCACCAGGTGCTGCCCACGCAGGTTTTCGCCATACGCAGCGCTTTGGCGTATGCGTGGCCGGTTTCGAAGCCGGCTTCAATCAGCTGACGCCAGATTTCAGGCAGATCGTCTTTCTGCGCGCCAAACAGGCCGATGCGCTGGGAGCCGGTGATTTTGGTGTACAGGTTAAATTCACGTGCGATACGGCCCACCGCAACCAGTCCTTCCGGCGTAATTTCGCCACCGGCAGAGCGTGGAATAACGGAGTAGGTGCCGTCTTTCTGAATGTTTGCCAGGAAGTTGTCGTTGGTGTCCTGCAGCGGCGTATGCTCGGGTTTGAGCACGTACTCGTTCCAGCAGGAGGCCAGCAGTGAACCGACGGTCGGTTTACACACTTCGCAACCGTAGCCCTGGCCATGCTTCGCCAGCAGTTCGTCGAAGGATTTGATGCCTTCCACGCGGATCAGGTGGTAAAGCTCCTGGCGAGAGTACGCAAAGTGCTCGCACAGGTTGTTATTCACTTCGATGCCCTGTTTCGCCAGCTCGGCGTTCAGCACCTGAGTAACCAGAGGAATACAGCCGCCGCAGCCGGTACCGGCTTTGGTTTCCGCTTTCAGCGCCGCCACGGTGTGGCAGCCTTTGTTGATGGCGGAGATCAGCATGCCTTTGGTGACGTCGAAGCAGGAGCAAATCTGCGCGCTGTCCGGCAGTTTATCCACGCCGATAGACGGTTTGCCGCTGGAAGCGTGGGCCGGAAGGATCAGCGCGTCCGGGTTTTCCGGCAATTCGATGGCGTTCAGCACCAGCTGGAGCAGGTTGCCGAAGTCGCTGGTGTCGCCCACCAGCACCGCGCCGAGCAGGGTTTTATTGTCCTGGCTGACGATCAGGCGCTTATACACTTCTTTGCTTTCGTCGAGATAAACGTAGCTGCGAGCGCCAGGCGTGCGGCCATGCGCATCCCCAATACCGCCAACGTCCACGCCCAGCAGCTTCAGCTTGGCGCTCAGGTCCGCGCCTTCGAAGGCGTTTTCAGTGCCAAGGATATGGTCCACGGCGACCTGCGCCATTTTGTAACCCGGCGCCACCAGACCATACACGCGGTTGTTCCAGCTGGCGCATTCGCCGATAGCGTAGATATCCGGATCTGAGGTCTGGCAGGTGTCGTTAATCATGATCCCGCCGCGCTGAGCGACGGCCAGACCGCACTGGGTCGCCAGCTTGTCGCGTGGGCGGATCCCGGTGGAGAAGACGATAAAGTCCACTTCCAGCTCGCTGCCGTCGGCAAAGCGCATGGTTTTGCGCGCTTCAGTCCCTTCCTGCACGATTTCTTTGGTGTTCTTGCTGGTGTGAACCTTCACGCCCATGCTTTCGATTTTACGACGCAGCTGGTCACCACCCATGTGGTCCAGCTGTTCGGCCATCAGCATTGGGGCAAATTCGATGACGTGAGTTTCAACGCCGAGGTTTTTCAGTGCGCCAGCCGCTTCCAGGCCCAGCAGGCCGCCGCCAACCACCGCGCCGCGCTTGCTGCGACGGGCGCAGGATTCGATAGCGTTGAGATCTTCAATGGTACGGTAGACGAAGCAATCCTGAGTGTCCGAGCCTTTAATCGGTGGGATCCACGGATAGGAGCCCGTCGCCATGATCAGCTTGTCGTAAAAAACCGTACGGCCAGCGCTGGAGTGGATCACTTTTTCCTGACGGTTGATGGTGATAGCGCGTTCGCCCACCAGCACTTTTACGCCATGCTTCTCGTAGAAACCTTCACGCACCAGAGAGAGCTCTTCGGCGGTATGATGGGAGAAGTAGGAAGACAAGTGCACACGGTCGTACGCCTTGCGGGGTTCTTCACAGAACACGGTAATATCGAACTGCTCAGCATCGGCTTTATCGAGAAGATCCTCAATAAAGCGGTGGCCGACCATGCCGTTACCGATGATAGCGAGTCTGACTTTGCTCATTATTGCCTCGATTTCTTTTCTATTACTGCCTACCTTAACGATTCAGCAGGGGCGCTTATTGATGCAAATCAAATACGTCTTCGCCTACTCCTTAGGTGGTATATGACTGATTTGTCAGGATTTTTATAAGTGGCGGAAATAGCAGGCTTTTCGTGTTCGTTGAATTTGTGTACAAATCAGGGGCGGTTTTGCAAAAATTGGTACGCCTGAATATCAGCTGCATTTTTTAGGGGAAAGGTATGTCTACAACACCGTTATGGCTTATTCAGAATGTTCGTTTACCGGGTCGGGAAGGGCTGTGGCAGCTTGCCATTGAGAACGGGCGATTTGGTGACATTACCCCAATGGACGACACCCATGCCGAAAGTTATGAAGTACTGAATGCGCGCGGTGGGCTGGCTATTCCCCCGTTCATCGAGCCGCATATCCATCTTGATACCACCCAGACGGCGGGCGAGCCGAACTGGAACCAGTCCGGAACGCTGTTTGAGGGCATTGAGCGTTGGGCGGAGCGCAAGGCGCTACTCAGCCATGACGATGTGAAAGCGCGCGCCTGGAAAACGCTGAAGTGGCAAATTGCCAACGGCATTCAGTTTGTCCGCACCCATGTGGATGTCTCCGACCCTACGCTTACAGCCCTGAAGGCGATGCTGGAGGTGAAGCAGGAGGTTGCGCCGTGGGTGACGCTGCAAATCGTCGCGTTCCCGCAGGAAGGTATTCTCTCTTACCCGAACGGTGCGGCGCTGCTGGAAGAAGCGTTAAAACTGGGGGCTGACGTGGTGGGGGCGATCCCACACTTCGAGTTCACCCGCGAGTACGGCGTTCAGTCGTTGCATATCGCTTTTGATCTGGCGAAGAAATATGACCGTCCGCTGGATATCCACTGCGATGAAATTGACGACGAACAGTCGCGGTTTGTCGAGACGGTGGCAACGCTGGCGTATGAGGCCGGTATTGGCGAACGGGTTACGGCCAGCCACACCACCGCCATGCACTCCTATAACGGCGCGTACACCTCACGGCTTTTTCGCCTGCTGAAGATGTCGGGGATTAACTTTGTCGCTAACCCTTTGGTGAACATTCACCTGCAGGGGCGCTTTGACGACTATCCGAAGCGTCGCGGCATCACCCGGGTGAAAGAGCTGCAGGAAGCAGGTATTAACGTCTGCTTTGGTCATGACGATGTTTTTGATCCCTGGTACCCGCTTGGCACCGGCAACATGCTGCAGGTGCTGCATATGGGGCTGCATGTCTGTCAGATGATGGGCTATCCGCAAATCGACAGCGGCCTGAATCTGATAACCCATAACAGCGCCCGCACTTTCGGCCTGAGTGATTACGGTATTGAAACGGGAAACCCGGCGAATCTGATTATTCTGCCTGCGGAGAGCGGGTTTGAAGCGGTGCGCTGTCAGGTGCCGGTGCGCTGGTCCATGCGACAGGGGCGCGTGATTGCCACAACCCAACTGGCACAGACGTGGATCCAGATGGATATCGGGGGAGAAGAGGTGAGCTTTGCCAGAAACAGCCCCTCTGCCGAGCGCAAAGGGGCGTAGGGTTTAGTGAGACGCTGCTGCCGCGTTGTGCTGGCGGTGGCGGGTCACGAAGCCCAGAGCGAAGCACATAATAAACACCACGGCATACAGACCGTTCGCGGTGTGCAGAGCGGCCAGCGGGCCGCTGTGAGCGACGATCGGGCCCGTGACCACGAAGGTCAGCATGGTGCCGATGGTGCCGCAGGTCAGGACGAAGTTAACCAGCTTCGGCGAGGCCACTTTGGTCTGCAGAGAACCCAGGGTAATGATCGAGGTGTAGATCGCGCTGGAGAAGAAGCCCAGGGTCAGAATGAACCACGGCATATGTTCCGGCGAACCATTGATGAACAGATACATCAGCACGGTTGCCAGACCTGCCAGCACGGTCAGAATACGCTGCAGGTCGAAGAAGCGCAGGATAAAGCTAAACGCCCACATGCCGAACATGTAAGACATCCAGAAATCGCTCACCAGTTTACCCGCGTCGTTCAGGCTCATGCCCAGGCCCTTGGCGTATTCCGGTACCCAGGAGATAAAGCCCAGCTGGCCCAGGATGTAACACAGGGCGGCGATGGAGAGGAACAGCACGCCAATGCCCCATTTCTCTTTCGCGACGGGTTCTGCGGTAGTCTGTGCTTTTTTGCCCAGCACCGGGAAGTCGCAGCCGAAGGTCAGAATAAAGATCGCCACGTAGACCAGACCGATGCAGGCATACACCCAGTACCACTCAATGCTGCGGGCCAGCAGAACCGCGGCCACCATCGGAAAAATCATTCCGGCCATGCTGAAGAAGGAGTCGGTAAACAGCAGGCGCGCGCCGCGCTGGCGGCCTTCATACATGTGGGTAATCAGGAAGGTACCTATCGACATGGTGATCCCGCTGACCAGACCGAGCACAAACATGGCGGCGGAGAACAGGGCGATGCTGTGGCTCAGCATCAGCCCCGCTACGGCGGCGAGCATCAGCACAAAGCCGAAACGCAGCTGCGTTTTCAGCGGCACGATTTCCATCAGCCAGGCATTCAGGAAGATGGAGATCAGGATCCCCGCGTTGAGGAAGGTGAAGGTGTTACTCATGCTGGAAACGGGCAGCTGGAAGTAGTCTGCGATATTTCCCATCACCATCCCGGTGACGATCACCAACGCGCCGGTCAGGGCGTAGGAGAAGAAGCTGATCCATGTGAGCTTGATGCGATTGCTGTTAGTCATGTCTGGCCTGTTCAAAAAAAGAAAAGCGCCCATCGGGCGCTGAGAGCGGGCAGATTTTAGACATTAAAGTGATCTATTCATATCTTTTAAGAGAAATTAGAACTTCATTGCAGTTTTTTATGTGATCGCGATCACATAAAAAGCCGTCATAACCAATCGTTTGCGTGGTTACAACTGTTTCAATTTCGTAAAATTAGGTAAAAGGCTGGTCTCCGTTCATACTGCTCTTTAGAATCAAGCCATTCGCTTTTTATACTGCGCTTTGTTAAGGAATTCTCATGCTCAAATCAACACTGGCGGCTGTCGCAGCTGTGTTTGCTCTTTCTGCCGTTTCCCCTGCTGCGCTGGCAGCAAAAGGGGACCCTCACGTTCTGCTGACCACCTCCGCCGGGAACATTGAGCTGGAACTGAATAGCCAGAAAGCTCCGGTTTCTGTGAAAAACTTCCTCGACTACGTGAACAGTGGTTTCTATAACAACACCACCTTCCACCGCGTGATCCCAGGCTTTATGGTGCAGGGCGGCGGCTTTAACGAGCAGATGCAGCAGAAACAGCCGAACCCGCCAATTAAAAACGAAGCGGACAACGGCCTGCTGAACAAGCGCGGCACTATCTCAATGGCCCGTACCGCAGACAAAGATAGCGCGACCAGCCAGTTCTTCCTCAACGTGGCGGATAACGCCTTCCTCGACCACGGTCAGCGTGACTTTGGCTATGCGGTCTTCGGTAAAATTGTGAAAGGGATGGACGTGGCTGACAAGATTTCTCAGGTGCCTACCCATGATGTCGGTCCGTACCAGAATGTGCCGTCAAAACCTGTCGTGATCCTCTCTGCAAAAGTTCTGCCATAACCTTCTTCAACACGGGCGATACTCGCCCGTGTTGTGACCCTCCCTGCGAAAGCGCGTTTTGCTGCTTATACTTGTGGCAAACGGACTATTCAGGGAGGCGTTAAGTGAAAAAACTCACCGACAAGCAAAAATCCCGTCTCTGGGAGCAGCAGCGTAACGTCAATCTACAGGCCAGTTGTCTCCTTGAAAAAGGTAATGGTCCCTCAGAACCCCATATTGAGACACTGGAGCTTGGGCCTCCCGCGCCCGGGTTACCCCATCTGTGCCTTATTCATCGCCATCTGTATCGCAGTGAAATGAAGCGGGCAGGCGAGTTCCGAACCGATGATATTTTTAAAGGTGATATTCCGTTCTGCCATTTCGAATACATCGAGAAGATGGGCAATGAACTGATGGCGGCGCTTGAAAGCGAAAAGTATCTTGTGGGCCTTGAGAAGGCGGCTTTTGTTGACAAAGTTAGTCATTACTACTGTGAAATCAATATGCTGCATCCTTTTATGCGCGGCAACGGCATTGCCCAACGCGTTTTCTTTGAGCAACTGGCACTCCACGCGGGTTACTCACTGGACTGGCGCGATATCGATCCCGAGCTGTGGGTGGCCGCTAATCGAAGTGGCGCAACGGGAGATTTAACCGCGTTAAACGCTATCTTTGCCAAAGTTGTGAGCGAAGCGCGGGAATCTGAGTAGAATAGGGCGGCATTTTTTTCGGGAGCCGCCATGATTCTGCTGATTGATAACTACGATTCCTTCACCTGGAACCTTTACCAGTATTTTTGTGAACTGGGTGCTGAGGTGGTTGTCCGCCGCAATGACGAGATCGATCTCGCCGATATTGAGACGCTGGCTCCGCAGAAAATCGTGATTTCACCGGGGCCGTGTACGCCGTCAGAATCGGGTATTTCTCTTGACGTTATCCGACATTATGCCGGCAAGCTACCGATCCTGGGCGTTTGCCTGGGCCATCAGGCGATTGCCCAGGCGTTTGGTGCCACCATCGTGCGCGCTGCGAAAGTGATGCACGGTAAAACCTCTCCGATCGCTCACGCCGGTACCGGGGTATTCACGGGTCTCAATAATCCTTTGACCGTGACGCGATACCATTCGCTGGTGATTGACCCACCGACGTTGCCTGACTGTTTTGACGTGACCGCCTGGAGCGATACGCAGGAGATCATGGGGATTCGTCACCGAGTATGGGATCTCGAAGGCGTGCAATTCCATCCGGAAAGTATTCTCAGCGAACAGGGGCACGCACTGCTGGCAAATTTCCTCAATCGCTGAATATCTGTTGCCTTGCTGTGATTTTTTATGCATATTTTGTGATTATATTTTCACAATCAATGTGACATAAAATGGATGGGCATGACATGGCAACTGAACAACCAGCAATTACCCGCGCGACATTCGATGAAGTGATTCTGCCGATTTATGCACCGGCTGAGTTTATCCCGGTGAAGGGGAAAGGCAGCCGCGTCTGGGATCAGCAGGGTAAAGAGTACGTGGATTTCGCGGGCGGGATTGCGGTAACGGCGCTCGGTCATTGCCATCCTGCGCTGGTGGACGCGCTGAAAAGTCAGGGCGAAACCCTGTGGCACACCAGCAACGTGTTCACCAACGAACCGGCGCTGCGTCTTGGCCGCAAGATCATTGATGCCACGTTTGCCGAGCGCGTGCTGTTTATGAACTCCGGCACCGAAGCTAACGAAACCGCCTTCAAGCTGGCGCGCTACTACGCAACCACGCGCCACAGTCCGTACAAAACCAAAATCATCGCCTTCCATAATGCCTTCCATGGGCGCTCATTCTTTACCGTCTCCGTTGGCGGTCAGCCGAAGTATTCCGACGGGTTTGGGCCGAAACCAGCTGACATTATCCACGTGCCGTTTAACGATCTGCATGCGGTGAAAGCGGTGATGGACGATCACACTTGCGCGGTGGTGGTTGAGCCTATTCAGGGTGAAGGCGGCGTGACCGCGGCAACCCCGGAATTCCTGAAAGGTCTGCGCGAGCTGTGCGACAAGCATCAGGCGCTGCTGGTCTTTGATGAAGTGCAGAGCGGGATGGGGCGTACCGGCGATCTCTTCGCTTACATGCACTACGGCGTGACGCCAGATATTCTGACCAGCGCCAAAGCGCTCGGCGGCGGTTTCCCGGTGAGTGCGGTACTGACCACTCAGGACATCGCTTCGGCGTTCCACGTGGGGTCGCATGGTTCTACCTATGGCGGTAACCCGTTGGCCTGCGCCATTGCCGGTGCGGCATTCGACATCATCAATACGCCGGCGGTGCTGAACGGTGTGAACGCAAAGCGCGAGCTGTTTGTGAAGCATTTGCAGCAGATCGATGACCAGTTCGACGTGTTCAGCGAGATCCGCGGCATGGGCCTGTTGATTGGTGCCGAGCTGAAGCCACAGTACAAAGGTCGCGCGCGCGATTTCCTGCACGCCGCCGCCCACGAAGGGGTGATGGTGTTGAATGCGGGACCGGACGTGATGCGTTTTGCGCCATCGCTGGTGGTGGAAGACAAAGACATTGAAGAAGGATTAACCCGCTTTGCCGCGGCGGTCGCGAAGATCGTTAAAGGCTAATACTCGGTTCGCTTCAACCGGCGGGTTAGCCAAATCCCGTGATGCGGACGCTGACGCCATGCCACCGACGAAATGGTGTGCATGGTGTTCAGATGCCCCAGAATGCGCTGTAAATGTTGCTCCAGGGTGCTCATAGGCCCGTGGGTTAACGTCTCCGGCGCTTCCAGAATATTCGAATCTCCCGACTCACCCGGCGAGTCATATTCCAGACGCTGCTGACAGCGCTGCAACGCAATCTCACACGACTGCAGGTAACGTTGCGCCAGGTCTGGCGTCAGCATCGTGTGCTCGCGCGCCAGCGTCGTCATGGCGTTAATATGCTCGACGATAAACTGGCTGTGGGTCACCCAGAGCTTCATGTCCGCCAGATAGTGCGAGTTAAAGCCCGGCTCCTGCATTGCCTGGTTGAGCGAGTTGAACAGGGCGTTGTGCGCCTGGTTGACCTTCATCCGCTGATAAGCCAGCGGGGAGGGCTGCGGGTCGTCGCTCAGGATCAGGCGAATGGCCTGCTGGTCGGCCTCCAGCGCGTCGTGAGCGTTCTGCCTGAGCAGCCCGCTTTGCCACTGCGGCCACAGCCAGACCATGCCGCCAAAGGCAATCAGGCAGCCGATCAGGGTATCAATCAGCCTGGCGACAATAAACTGTTCGCCATTGAGCGTGAGCAGCTGCAGTGTGTATACCGCCGTCACCGTGAAGCCCACCATCGCCCAGCCGTAGTTTTTGCGGATAATCAGGTAGCTTACCAGCGTAATCGCCAGCATCCCTGCCAGGGTATAACCTTCCGGCACGTGGAAGTGCAGCGTCACGCCCGCAATAATCAGCCCCGCCATCGTTCCGCCGGCCCGATGCAGAATACGCACCCGCGTAGCGCCGTAACCGTTCTGGGTGACAAACAGCACGGTCATTAAGATCCAGTAGGGTTTTGGCAGATGCAGCGCCATGCCCATCAGGCTGGCGGTACTGAGCATAACGCTAATTCTGGCGGCGTTGCGCAGAGCGGAAGATTTAAGAGAAAGATAGCTTCTGAGCGCGGGCAATAACGGAAGCCGCTTTTGCTTATCCGCCATCAGATCGCGGGGGTAAAGCGGGCGCTGTGTACGCAGCACGCGGGCGATGCGGCTGAAGTGCCAGGCGGCAAACTGGCCGACCGGGTTATCCGGATGCTGGCGCGCGATTTTCTCCAGTGCGCCGAGCTGTTTTTCCATGTTAAAGCGCGTGGGGTAGCGGTGGTAGAGAATATCGTCAGCCAGGACCCGCAGGCGCGCCGACACGGTCTGCGCGTTCCAGCGGATCACCGCTTCGGCGTGGCTGCGCTCGACCAGCTTTTGCACCTCTTGCGGGTGGTGAAGGCTAACGGAGATATGCTCCTGCAGATCCAGCCCAACCTGGAAGGTGCGCAGCAGCCGTTTGTATTCGTGGTTCTTGTTGGCGGCGAGCATATGCAGCTGCTGATAGCACTGGCTTATCAGATCCACCACCTTTTGCTGGCGCGTCAGCAGCGGCGGCAAGGATTTTTCCGGATCGGTATGCTGGGTGAGCAGGGTGTATTTGGCTTCGCAGTAATCCGCCAGCTGCACATAGAGCAGGCTCAGGGATTCACGCAGCGGCTGTTCGCGCCACAGCCAGAACCAAAACCAGTTAAACAGCCCGTACCACAGCGTTCCCAGGGCGTAGATCAGCAGCGGCTCCCACACCGGCATATTTCCGGCGAGGCTAAGCGTGAAAATGGCCGCAATCAATGAGGCGGGAAGCAGGCGGGCATGCAGCGAGCTGATTTCGGCCGTGACGCCGAGGGTCATGGCCAGCACGGTCAGAATCAGCGGCAGCGGAATATCCCGGGCAAGCAGAAGCTGTACGGCGAGGCTACAGCCCGCAAACAGGCAGCCGCCAATAATCAGGCGTTTGAAAAAGCGCTTATGCGGCGTGTCCAGACCGGCAATGTTGCAGCAGGCAGGGACGAGAGAAAACAGCAGGCCTTGCTGAAGATGTCCGAGGATCAGGCCTACGGCCACAGGAAGACATAACACCAGCGTTTGTCGCAGTGCGTAGTTAACTTCCGGGTGATAGATCAGCCTGCGCCACATGGGGAGTAGAGACAAAAACGGCGTGACACCTTGTGGTGGCACGCCGTTTAAGCGGAATTAACGCGTTCCGTAGACCACGATGGTTTTACCGTGGGCGGAGATCAGGTTTTGATCTTCCAGCATTTTCAGGATACGGCCTACTGTCTCACGGGAACAACCAACGATCTGACCAATTTCCTGACGGGTAATTTTAATTTGCATGCCGTCCGGGTGGGTCATTGCGTCTGGCTGTTTCGCCAGGTTCAGCAGGGTCTGCGCAATACGGCCGGTCACGTCCAGGAAGGCGAGGTTACCCACTTTCTCTGAGGTGACCTGCAGACGGCGCGCCATCTGGGAAGAAAGACGCATCAGGATGTCAGGGTTAACCTGAATCAGCTGACGGAACTTCTTGTAAGAAATTTCAGCCACTTCACATGCTGTCTTTGCACGAACCCAGGCGCTACGTTCCTGGCCCTCTTCAAACAGGCCCAGTTCACCGATGAAATCGCCCTGGTTCAGATAAGAAAGGATCATTTCTTTCCCTTCTTCATCTTTGATCAGCACTGCCACCGAGCCTTTAACGATGTAATACAACGTTTCCGCTTTTTCACCCTGGTGAATCAGCGTGCTCTTCGATGGGTACTTATGAATGTGGCAATGAGACAAGAACCATTCGAGAGTCGGGTCTGTTTGCGGTTTGCCAAGCACCATGCGCTGTTATCCTCTGTTATAAGCTGTCACCAGAGTCATCAGATGCATCCGGACTCTGGGGTTGCAATCGAATTCTTACCCATACCCTGGGAAGTCGGCTACCGTAACGTTTCGCAGCCAGTAAAGTTTGATGTCCTCTGCATACACGTGTAACGTCAATGTATTACTGTAGCATCCTGAGTGTTTTAGCATAGCTTTCGCCGCGTGTCTCCTGGTGTCTCGCTTCAGCATGATGCAGGTCGCCTTCCATTGCGAGAAATGTAACACACGCGTAATCTGTCACCAAAAATGCAACGTTGGAGTTCAAAAATATGCAAGCGCGCGTGAAGTGGGTTGAAGGTTTAACGTTCCTGGGCGAGTCCGCGTCAGGACACCAGATTTTGATGGATGGTAACTCCGGCGACAAAGCACCAAGCCCAATGGAAATGGTGCTGATGGCAGCAGGTGGATGCAGTGCGATTGACGTAGTGTCGATTTTGCAAAAAGGTCGTCATGACGTGACAGATTGCGAGGTTAAACTCACCTCAGAACGTCGCGAAGAGGCGCCACGCCTGTTCACCCACATTAATCTGCACTTTGTTGTCACCGGTAAAGAACTGAAAGACGCGGCGGTCTCGCGTGCGGTGGACCTGTCTGCGGAGAAGTACTGCTCTGTGGCGTTAATGCTGGAGAAAGCGGTAAAAATTACCCATTCGTATGAAGTGATCGAGGCTTAATCTTTTGGCGGGTGGCGCTGCGCTTACCCGCCCTACGGATTGTTGGCCCGGTAAGCGCAGCGCCACCGGGCAAAACTGATTATGCGATCTGCTTCCCTTCCATCAACCGCTCCACCAGCGGCGTCATGATTAATTCCATCGCCAGCACCATTTTCCCGCCCGGCACTACCAACGTATTCATGTGCGAAATAAATGAGCCCTGCAGCATCGCCAGCAGCCAGGGGTAATCGATACCTTCAAGATTGCGGAAATGGATCACCACAAAGCTCTCATCCAGGGACGGTATCGTTTTGGCGGCGAACGGGTTGGAGGTGTCCACCGTCGGCACGCGCTGGAAGTTAATGTGCGTGCGGGAGAATTGCGGCGTTAAGTAATTGATGTAGTCTTCCATTGAACGAACGACGGAATCCATCACCGCCTCGCGCGAGTGGCCGCGCTCGCTCATGTCACGCGTCAGCTTCTGGATCCACTCCAGGTTAACGATAGGGACCACCCCGACCAGCAGATCCACGTGACGCGCCACGTCGTGTTGAGGCGTGACCACGCCGCCGTGTAATCCTTCGTAAAACAGCACATCGGTGGGTTCCGGCAGCGGCTGCCAGGGGGTGAAGGTGCCCGGCACCTGATTCCAGGGCACGGCTTCATCATAGGTATGCAGATACTTGCGGGACTGCCCTTTGCCGCTCTTACCGTATTCCAGAAAGGTTTGTTCCAGCAGGCCGAAGTCATTGGCTTCCGGGCCGAAGTAGCTGATGTGTTTACCCAGATCGCGCGCCTTACGGATGGCCATGTCCATCTCCGGACGTGTGTAGCGGTGAAAGCTATCGCCTTCGACCTCCGCCGCACGGAGATTCAGCTGGGCGAAAATCTTGCGAAATGCGAGGCTGGTGGTGGTGGTTCCCGCACCACTCGACCCCGTAACGGCAATAACCGGATGTCTGGCAGACATAGCAACTCCCTGACTGAAAAGGTTGGAAGATCAGCCGTGAAACGCGTTGCGGGGCATGATATTGACCGTCTCATGCAGTTCTGACCACACCAGCAATACGTCGCCGCTTTTCAGCTGGCGCTTTACATCGTTGACCTTTTGCTCAAGCGAGCGTTCCTGTTCACCATAATCGGTGCCTTCGCGTAATACAAAGCTTTCAATCAGATTATCGAGCGTTTCGGGAGCCAGATCCTGCCAGGGAATAATCATTTTGCACCGTCCAGATAAGGGGTTAGCCAGTCAGGAATACGCGTCTCAAGCCACATTTTCGGGCGACGCAGCGTACCGCCGATAAACCCGACGTGGCCGCCGTGCTCCGTCAACTGATAGTGAACGTTGTCGGGCAGGAATTCCTGAGCGGGGATCGAGTGATGATCCATAAAAGGGTCATCTTTGGCATGAATGATGAGCGTCGGCTGCGCGATCTTGCTGAGCAGCGGCATGGCGCTGCACTGACGATAATAGTCAATCGCATCGGCGAAGCCGTGAATTTTCGCGGTGATCAGATCGTCGAACTCGCGAATACGGCGCACTTTTTTCAGCTGGCGCAGGCTGACCGGCAGGGTATCCGGGTAGGCCTTCAGCTTACGCGCCGCGTTGGCCTTCAGCAGGTTGAGCAAGTAGCGCTGATAGACGCGGGAAAAGCCTTTCTCCATGTGGTAGCTGCACTGCTCCAGCATAAACGGCGCGGAGACAATCACTGCGGCATCCAGCGGTACGCTTTCACCCTCTTTCGCCAGCAGACAGGCCAGCATATTTCCGCCCAGCGAATAGCCCACGGCAGCGGTGGGAACTGTGCCAAAGTTTTCACGCAGCCAGTGTAAAAACCACGTTCCGTCTTCGGTTTCACCCGAGTGATAGATGCGTTTCTGACGATTGGGTTCGCCGCTACAGCCACGAAAATGCATCACCACGCCGAGCCAGCCGCGGGCTTTTGCCGCCTCAATTAACCCATGCGCATAGGGGCTGTGCAGGCTGCCTTCCAGGCCGTGAAAGACCACCAGACGCGGCTTATGGCGGGCCTGCTCCGGTTCTTCGCTCCAGGCGAGATCCAGAAAGTCACCGTCTGGCAGGTCAAGGCGTTGCCAGTGCGGGGTGAACTGAACCTTGCGGCGGATCAGTCGCGGCAGCATGGTCTGCAAATGGCGATTGGCGACGCCGCGCATAGGCACGAACTCAGTGCTGTCTTCGGCTGCAATGTCGAAGTCTGATGGAATGATTTGGGTCATAAGCGCGATGCTGATTCTTGTCGGAAATTAACGATACTTTCCGAATTGTACCCCGTTTAGCCTGGTTTTCCGAAACATGAACTGATCCCGATCACAAATCTTTACCTTGATTATTACTCTCAGGCTAATGATTCCGCTCTACGCTTAATTGATGCCTTTCTCACCAGAGCGCACACTTTACTCAACGTTAAGCAAATCAAAATGATTAGCTGAATCAGGAGGTTAATAATGTTATCTGGGCAAACACCCACCCGGCAATGGAACACCCGACGTAGCGAAAAAGCACGTCGTCTGGCGTCCGTACCGGTGCAGGGCAAGGTACTGCCGACCGGCGATCTTGTCGCCATGCTGGAGAAGCTGATCGCACCGGGCGACAAAGTCGTTCTGGAAGGCAACAACCAGAAGCAGGCAGATTTCCTTTCCCGCTCCCTCGCTGAAGTGAACCCGCAAATTGTCCACGACCTGCATATGATCATGCCGAGCGTCGGCCGCAGCGAGCATCTGGATATCTTTGAGAAAGGCATCGCCCGCAAGCTGGACTTCTCTTTCTCCGGGACGCAGAGCCTTCGTATTTCGCAGCTGCTGGAAGACGGTCAGCTCGAAATCGGTGCGATTCACACCTACATCGAACTTTACTCACGCCTCTACGTCGACCTTTCGCCAAACGTGGCGCTGATTGCCGGTTTTAAAGCCGACCGCAAAGGCAACCTCTACACCGGAGCGAGCACCGAAGATACCCCGGCGCTGGTCGAGGCTGCCGCGTTCCACGACGGGATCGTCATCGCGCAGGTGAACGAGCTGGTGGACGACGAGTGCGACCTGCCGCGCGTCGATATACCTGGCTCCTGGATCGACTACGTGGTGGTGGCGGACAAACCGTTCTTTATCGAACCGCTGTTCACCCGCGACCCGCGCCTGATCAAGCAGGAACATATCCTGATGGCGATGATGGCTATCAAGGGCATCTACGCAGAACACCAGGTGCAGTCCCTGAACCATGGGATCGGCTTTAACACCGCGGCGATTGAGCTGCTGCTGCCTACCTACGGCGAACAGCTCGGCCTGAAGGGCAAAATCTGTAAGCACTGGACGCTGAACCCGCATCCGACGCTGATCCCGGCCATTGAAAGCGGGTGGGTAGAAAGCGTGCACTGCTTCGGCGGCGAGCTGGGGATGGAAGAGTACATCCGCGCCCGTCCGGACGTGTTCTTTACCGGTGCCGACGGCTCTATGCGCTCCAACCGCGCCTTCTGCCAGCTGGCAGGCCAGTACGCGGTGGATATGTTCATCGGCTCTACGCTGCAGGTTGACGGTTACGCCAACTCCTCAACCGTGACGCGCGGTCGTCTTTCCGGCTTCGGCGGTGCGCCAAACATGGGCCATGACCCGCATGGTCGTCGTCACGCTACCCCGGCCTGGCTGAACATGATCACCGAGCCTGACCCGATGCAGCGCGGTAAAAAACTCGTCGTGCAGATGGTGGAAACCTTCCAGGCGGGCGTGAAGCCATCCTTCGTGGAGAAACTCGATGCCGTTGACGTGGCGAAAGCCTCCGGTATGCCGCTGGCGCCGGTGATGATCTACGGTGATGACGTAACGCACGTCTTGACGGAAGAGGGGATTGCCTACCTTTACCGGGCGAAAGATCTGGAAGAGCGCCGTGCCATGGTCGCGGCCGTTGCAGGGATCACCGATATCGGCCTGGGCGTGGACGCCAAACGCGTGGCGGAACTGCGCCAGAGCGGCAAAGTGGTCTACCCGGAAGATATGGGGATTCGCCGCACCGACGCCACCCGCTCTCTGCTGGCGGCAGGCAGCGTATCAGACCTCGTGGAGTGGTCCGGCGGTCTCTACAACCCACCTGCGAAATTCCGGAGCTGGTAATGAAACTTCTGCCCCAGATTCAGGTTGAAGGCGGTGCCGAATGGCTGGCGCGAACCGCCACGCAGTGTCTGATCGACGAAGCACGTTTAAGCCCGAAACCCGGTCTGGTGGACAGTCGGGGGAACGGCGCGCACCACGATTTATCCCTTGCGCTGATGGAGCGCTCCGCGCACAGCCTGACCCTCACGTTTCAGGCGCTGGCGCAGCAAAGCTGGCAGCGTCCGGCAGATATTGCGCTTCGGCAAACCGTCGGGCGGCTCGGCCGCGAAGGCGAGCAGCAAATGATGGCCGCAACCGGGGGCGTAAACACCCATCGCGGCGCGATTTGGGCGCTGGGATTGCTGGTCAGCGCGGTGGCGATGCTGGGCGGAGATGCCTGGGCGCAAGACGTCGCCAGCACCGCCGCGCAGCTGGCGAAACTTCCGGACGATGCGGCGCCGAAGGTGTTCAGCAAAGGCCTGCGCGCCACGCACCGTTATCGCGTGCCGGGCGCCCGCGAAGAGGCTCAGCAGGCGTTCCCGCACGTTATGCAGCGCGCATTGCCGCAGCTTCGCCTCAGCCGTCTCAACGGCAGCAGTGAAGCGCAGGCCAGGCTCGACGCGCTGATGGCAATCATGACGTCGCTCACCGATACCTGCGTGCTGTCGCGCGCCGGAATGGAGGGGCTGGACGCCATGCAGGAAGGTGCCCGTGCGGTACTGAATGCGGGAGGCTGTGCAACCCTCGCGGGTCAGCAGGCGCTGGCGAACTTAGACCGTCAGATGCTGGCACTTAATGCCTCCCCGGGCGGTGCTGCCGACCTGCTTGCCGCCACGCTGTTTCTTGACCGCGTCGAATCGCCTTACTCAAAGCATTAAGAGGATGTTATGGAAAAAATTACATTGACCGTGCCAGCCAGCCGCGCGTTAAGCGGCAGGGCGCTGGCAGGGGTAGTCGGCTCCGGGGATATGGAGGTGCTCTTCACCGCCGAACCGGGCCAGACGTTAACCATTGATATCACCACCTCAGTCGACAACAGCCGTGGTCGCTGGGAGGCGCTATTCAACCGCCTGCAAACCGTCAGCAGCCTGCCGGCAGGAAAGCTGACCATTCATGATTTCGGCGCGACGCCGGGCGTGGCCCGCATTCGTATCGAACAGGTTTTTGAGGGGGTGAGCCATGCGTGATGACAGCAGCTTTATCGAATTAAAAGCGCGCCAGCGCGCGCAGGCCCTGCTCGACGAGGGCAGCTACCGCGAACTGCTGGATCCGTTTGAAGGCATTATCTCTCCGTGGCTTGGGCCGCAGGGTATTGTCCCGCAGGCCGATGACGGCATGGTGGTGGCGAAAGGCACGATCAACGGTCAGCCAGCCGTTGTCGTGGCGATTGAAGGCGCGTTTCAGGGCGGCAGCATGGGCGAAGTGTCCGGCGCCAAAATGGCCGCAGCGCTGGAGCTGGCGGCGGAAGATAACCGCAACGGCATTCCGACTCAGGCTGTGCTGTGCCTCGAAACCGGCGGCGTGCGCCTGCAGGAGGCGAACCTCGGCCTGGCCGCGATTGCTGATATCCACGCTGCGATTGTTGACCTGCGTCGCTACACGCCGGTTGTCGGGATTGTGGCCGGGACCGTCGGCTGCTTCGGCGGGATGTCCATCGCGGCGGCGCTGTGCAGCTATCTGATTGTGACCCGCGAAGCGCGTCTCGGCCTGAACGGCCCGCAGGTTATCGAGCAGGAAGCGGGCATTGAAGAGTACGACTCTCGCGATCGTCCGTTTATCTGGAGCATGACCGGCGGCGAAGTGCGCTACCAAAGCGGGCTGGTGGATGCGCTGGTCGGTGACGGTATCAACGCGGTGAAACAGGCGATGAACGAGGCGATAGCCAAAGGCGTTCCGGCGAAACATCGCACCGATAACTATGACGATTACCTGAACCGTCTGACGAATTTCGATACCCGCAAACAGGCCGATGCCGAACAAATTAACGCGCTTTTTGCCCGGGAGGTGAAATGATGACTCACTCAATTAGTCGTGGCGAACTCTGGCTGGACATCCTCGCCCCGAATGCAAAACGTGTGGAAGGGTTATGCCCGTCCGTGCAGGCGGCAGACGGTGAACTTAATGGCGAAGCGGTGCGCTTTGTTGCGGTAGTTCCGGACGCCAATAACCATTTCCCACGCGCGGTGAAAGGTGAAGTCGGTCTGCTGGAAGGCTGGACGCTGGCGAAAGTCGTCAGTGAAACCGTAGCAGCGGATGCCGATAAAGCCGTTAAGCGCCCGATTGTGGCGGTAATTGACGTCCCAAGCCAGGCCTACGGCCGTCGTGAAGAAGCGTTTGGTATTCATCAGGCGCTGGCCGGCGCGGCGGCAGCCTATGCGAACGCGCGTCTGGCCGGACATCCGGTGATTGGCCTGATCGTCGGCAAGGCGATGTCCGGCGCGTTTCTGGCGCACGGCTACCAGGCCAACCGCCTGATCGCCTTTAACGATAAAGGCGTGCTGATCCACGCGATGGGTAAAGAGTCCGCGGCACGCATTACGCTGCGTACCGTCGAGGCGCTGGAAAAACTGGCAGCGACCATTCCACCTATGGCGTATGACATCAGCAACTACGCCACGCTGGGGCTGCTCTCCAGCCTGCTGGACATCAGCAACCCGGATGCCCCATCCGATAACGATCTGGCGCAGGTGAAAACAACCCTGCAACAGGCCATCAGTGACGCTCGTCAGGACACCACGTTGAAAAATCGTCTGGGTGCTGACAACCGCCGCAGCTCTGCTCTCGTACGCGAACGTATGCGAGCCAGCTGGTAAGTAAAAAAAAGACCTGCCAGATGCATCCCCCCGTGGGCGCGCCCGCTGCGCCCGCGTGGGAGCCTGCATCCTGAAAAATAATAATCATCGCGCCAGTGCTAAAACTTTTTTTACTACAGGTGATTTATGACTTACGTAATTGTTCATGCTCTTGCACCGATTTTCGTCATCATGCTGCTGGGATTCTGGGCCGGTAAGGCAAAGATGGTCGATAACAAAAACGTTTCCCTGCTCAATATTTTCGTGATGGATTTTGCACTGCCTGCCGCGCTGTTTAGCGCCACCGTGCAAACGCCGTGGACCGGCATTGTGGCTCAGTCACCGCTGATTCTGGTGCTGACTCTGGCGATGTGGATAACCTATGCGGCCATCTACTTCCTCGCCACTCAAGTCTTTAAGAAATCCCCGCAGGATGCGGCCGTGCTGACCCTGACGGTGGCGTTGCCGAACTATGCGGCGCTTGGTCTGCCAATCCTGGGCAGCGTGCTGGGTGAAGGATCTTCCACGTCTCTGTCCGTCGCGGTCTCTATTGCCTGCGGCTCAGTGCTGATGACGCCGTTCTGCCTGCTGATCCTGGAGCGTGAAAAAGCGCGCGCAGAAGGCAATAGTTCCGGCTCAACGCTTTCCATGCTGCCGGTGCTGATGTGGCGTTCCATTAAAAAACCGATCGTGATGGGGCCGCTGCTGGGTGTGATTTTGTCCGCCATCGGCATCAAAATGCCGGAACTGGTACTTGCAGCGATTAAACCGCTGGGGCTCGCCGCGACCGCTGCGGCGCTGTTCCTGACCGGGGTGATCCTCTCTGCCCGTAAGCTTCAGATCAACACCATGGTTATCACGTCGACTATCGCAAAGCTGCTGATTCAGCCAGCGATTGCCTGGGGTATCGTGCTGATCTTCGGTCTGCACGGCTCCGTCGCCATTACCGCCATCCTGATGATTGCGCTTTCTGCGGGCTTCTTCGGTGTGGTGTTCGGTAACCGCTTTGGCGTGCAGTCGCCGGATGCTGAAGCCGTGCTGCTGTTAAGCTCCGTACTGTGTATCCTGTCGCTGCCGCTGTTTATCTCGCTGACTTCAGGAATGTAATCATGACCACAACATTACGCCCACACGACCTTATCTGGCTTACCGCGCGTGACGCGCTGGAAGGGATCGCCGAATCATGGGTGGATGCCGTCTGGCATACCGGCCTGCCGGTAGTGGTGCGGCGTGATGTTGATAGCGACGGCCGCATCCCCGTTGGCGTGCGCGGCCTGCGTCGCGACCAACGTGCGGCCGGATGGGTGAAGCCCGAAAACGTCCTCCGCGTCGTTTCGCCTGAGGCGCTGAGCGTGACGGCCGATCTGCTGCGCTCGCCGTTCGTGACTCAGCCACCGGTTCAGGTGGCGTTACAGCTTGCTCAGCAGTCGTGGCCGTGGACGTGGGGCATTACCGGCAGCACCGGCTATGCGCTGGCGACCGGCATTCCGGTGATACATGCCGACAGCGATCTTGACCTGCTGATCCGCGCCCCTGAGCCGATTTCGCCTGATGCTTTTACCGCATGGCAGTCGCAGTTGAACCGCGCACTGTGCCGGGCGGATACGCAGGTCGATACGCCCGAAGGGGGCTTCGCGCTGGCGGAGTGGTTACGCGATGGAAAAACGCTGCTGAAAACCTGCCGCGGACCGCGCCTGGTGGCGGATCCGTGGCAAAGGGAGGAGTGATGAAAATACTGTTTACCTTTCCGGGGCAGGGCACGCAGCACGAAGGTATGCTGCAAAATCTGCCGGGAACGACGCTGGCTCAGGCGCGCGAGGTGCTGGGTAGCGAAGTCGATATGCTGGACAGTGCAGCCTCGTTAACCCACACCCGCGCGGTTCAGCTTTCGCTGTTGATTTCGGGCGTGGCCTGGGCGCGCGAGCTTGAACGACGCGGCGTGTCGCCTGACATAGTGAGCGGTTTATCGATTGGCGCCTATCCCGCAGCGGTCGTGGCAGGCGCGCTGGAATTTACGGACGCGCTTAAGCTAGTGGCGCTGCGTGGCGATCTGATGGAGCAGGCGTATCCGCACGGCTACGGCCTGACGGCGATTATGGGGCTGACCCTGCCGCAGGTGGAGCAGCTTATCGAGGGTACCGAAACGTATATTGCTAACCTGAATGCCGAAACGCAGATCGTGATTGCCGGAAGCGATGACGGGATGGCGCAGGTGGCGGCGCGCGCGCTGGCAAAAGGGGCGAGCAAGGCTAAACGTCTGGCGGTGAGCGTGCCGTCGCACTGCGAACTGCTGGCGGCACCGGCACAAACGCTGGCGGCGGCGTTTGAGTCCGTCACGCTGGCTCGTCCACGCTGTGCGTACCTGAGCGGCAGCACCGGCCGCGTGCTCTGGCAGCCGGAAAAAATCGCTGACGATCTGGCGATGAACATGGCGCGTACGGTGCGCTGGCAGGAGGCGGTGATATCCGCTAACGAACGCGAAGCCCGGCTGGCGATCGAGATGCCGCCCGGCGGCGTACTGACCTGCCTGACGCGACAGGCAGCATGGGAAGGCGAGACGATTTCACTGGAGCGCAGTGGGGTGGACGTGGCGGTGCATCTGGCAAAACGGCTTCGCGCGTGAGTTTTTAGCCCGGTGGCGCTGCGCTTACCGGGCCTACGGGTTCGGTTGTCTTGTTTTGTATCACGCACTTTCCTGCAGGCTGCGCGCATACATCCGGCCTTCGGCAGCCAATGCGCGCAGGCTCGGGTCCTGCTCGCGGTTGCGGGCGAACACAATCGCGATAAGCTGCTGCATCTGGTACGGCTCTGCCAGCTTCAGTAGCTGCACCGAATTCTCGTAGACCTTCTTCATCCTGCCCGGCATTAGCGTAAAGCCGACGCCCGCCTGAACCAGGCTGAGCATTGAAAAAATGTCGTTCACCCGGGTAACAATCTCCGGTTCGAATCCGGCAATATGGAACGCTTCCTGGAACCCGGCGTAGGTTGCAAACCCTTCAGCAAGCGCGACAAATTTCTGATCTTTGTAATCACGAAGATCCGCAGGCCCGCGGGTATTCAGCGTGGCGGAAGCCGGTGCGGCAAGGAATATGTCGTCATGGAACAGCGGCAGAACCTCAAGGCTGTTGCGGTCAATATCGCTTTCGGAGATGGAAATCAGGATGGCGTCCAGCGACCCATCGTCCAGCATGTGGAGCAAGGTGTCGTTAGAGCCCATCGTCAGGTCCATTTCCAGATCCGGGCGACGCAGCTTCATGCCCATAATCAGACGCGGCACGGTTTCCAGGGTGAGCGAGTAGAGCGTACCGACGCGCAGCCGACCCTGGCCAATGCCGGCAATTTTACGCGCCTCATCCAGCCCGCGCTCCATCACCTGCATCACCTCCTGGCAATACTCCAGCAATGTCCATGCGGAAGGCAGCGCAATCAGGTTGCGCCCCTTGTGGGTAAAGAGCGGGCAGCGCACGTTCTCTTCCAGGGTGTGCAGCGCACGGTGCACGCTGACGCCGCTCAGGCCCAGAGTTTCGGCGGTACGCGCGATATTCCCCTTCTCCATAAACGTCATGAAGATGCTGAGCTTGCGGAATGTAATCTCGCTCGTGATATCGAAACTCATAGCCCTCCCGGGGTGTTATTCAGCCTGCAGCATCGCTTCCAGCTGTTCCTGCGCGTCGAGCCATGACATCTCACACTCTTCGAGGCTCGACTTGGTTTTCGCCTGCGTTTGCAGGCAATCCGTCAGTTCAGCTTTACGGCTCTGGTCATACAGACCGCTATCGCCGAGCTTCTCCTCAACCATGGCAAGCGTGGCGTTCAGTTTTTCCATCTCTTTTTCGAGACGGGCAATCTCTTTACGCAGCGGCTGCGTCTGGGTGCGCAGTTCGGCTTCGCGGCGCTTCTGGTCTTTACGCGCCTGCGCGCTGTTGGCGTTATCTTTCGCGGACTCTTCCGGCTGGTTTTCCTGCTTCTGCACGTCCGTCAGCCACTGCTGGTAGTCTTCCAGATCGCCGTCGAACGGTTCGACTTTGCCATCGTGAACTAAGTAGAGATCGTCCGTGGTGGAGCGGATCAGGTGACGATCGTGCGAAACCACAACCAGCGCGCCTTCGAACTCGATCAGCGCTTCAGTCAGTGCCTGACGCATATCGAGATCGAGGTGGTTAGTCGGTTCATCGAGCAGCAGCAGGTTCGGGCGCTGCCAGACGATTAACGCCAGCACCAGGCGGGCTTTTTCGCCGCCGGAGAAACGCTCGGTATTTTCCGTCACCTTATCGCCCTGGAAGCCGAAGCCGCCGAGGTAGTCGCGTAGCTTCTGCTCCATCTCCTGCGGCGCCAGACGCGCGAGGTGCTGAATCGGGGATTCATCCGCGCGTAAAAATTCCAGCTGATGCTGGGCGAAGTAGCCTAGCTTGATGCCCTTCGCCAGCCCGATTTCGCCGCTGATCGGGTTAAGCTCGCCCGCCAGAAGTTTGATCAGCGTGGATTTACCGGCACCGTTGCGCCCCAGCAGACCAATACGTGAACCCGGTACCAGGTTGAGCTTGATGGAGTCGAGAATGATGCGATCGGCATAGCCCGCGCTCACTTTCTCCATCTTCAGCAGCGGGTTCGGCAGGCTTTCCGGCGCGCGGAAGCTGAAATGGAACGGGTTATCCACGTGCGCCGGGGCAATCATCTCCATGCGTTCGAGCATCTTGATGCGGCTCTGGGCCTGCTTCGCTTTTGACGCTTTGGCCTTGAAGCGATCCACAAAGCTTTGCAGGTGCGCCACGCGCTGCTGCTGGCTTTCGTACATGGACTGCTGCTGGGCAAGGCGCGTCGCGCGCTGGCGCTCGAAGGAGCTGTAGTTGCCGGTGTACTCGAACATCGTTTGCTGTTCGATATGAATGATTTTATCTACCACCGGGTCGAGGAAGTCACGGTCGTGGGAGATCAGAATCAGAGTGCCCTGATAGCTCTTAAGCCACTTCTCCAGCCAAATAACCGCATCGAGATCGAGGTGGTTGGTCGGTTCATCGAGCAGCAGCAGGTCAGAGCGGCAGATCAGCGCCTGCGCCAGGTTGAGGCGCATACGCCAGCCGCCGGAGAAGTCGCTGACCGGGCGTTCCAGCTGTTCATTGCTGAAGCCCAGGCCGTGCAGCAGGCTGGAGGCGCGAGAGCGAATGGTCCACGCGTCGATGGCGTCCAGCTTGCCGTGAACGGTGGCAATGGCGTGACCGTCGTTGCGCTCGTTAGCGGCGTTGAGTTCCGCCTCGAGCTTACGGTATTCACGATCGCCGTCGATAACATAGTCGAGAGCCGGTTCGCTCAGGGCCGGCGTCTCCTGGTTTACCCATGCGAGCTGCCAGTTCCCCGGGAAGGTAAAGTTACCGCCATCCGCGCTAATCTCGTTTTTCAGCAGCGCCAGCAGCGTGGATTTACCACAGCCGTTTTTGCCGACCAGCCCCACTTTTTGGCCTGGATTGATGGTAGCAGTAGCGTTATCCAGCAGGACGCGCACGCCGCGACGAATTTGTAACGAGGAGAAAACAATCATAGAAGCGCCGTATGTTCCGACTATGTTAATTTGTCATTATGATAATGTAAGGTGTGCGCCATTTTCCGCACCGGGCCGCCATGGTAGCCCAAAACAACGACGATACACAAAAACAGAAACAAGACCGGGAGGGGAATGATGTCTCAGACAGCAAAAGTGCTGCTGCTGTATGCCCATCCGGAATCTCAGGACTCGGTGGCGAACCGGGTTCTGCTTAAGCCGGCTACACAGCTCAGCAACGTGACGGTGCACGATCTTTACGCGCACTACCCTGATTTCTTTATTGATATCCCTTACGAGCAGGAACTGCTGCGTCAGCATGACGTGATTGTGTTTCAGCATCCGCTTTATACCTACAGCTGTCCGGCGCTGCTCAAAGAGTGGCTGGACCGTGTGCTGAGCCGGGGCTTTTCCAGCGGGGTGGGGGGCAACCAACTGGCGGGAAAGTACTGGCGCAGCGTGATCACAACCGGTGAGCCAGAAAGTGCTTACCGCCACGACGGGCTGAATCGTTATCCGATGAGCGACATTCTGCGGCCTTTCGAGCTGACGGCGGCAATGTGTCGTATGCACTGGATGAGCCCGATTATTGTGTACTGGGCCCGGCGTCAGGATCCGAAAGAGCTGGCAAGCCACGCCAGAGCCTACGGTGAATGGCTGGCGTCACCGATTCCGGCAGGAGGTCGTTAATGGAAGGATCGAATTTACTCCTCGCCGGGGTGCTGTTTTTATTTGCAGCCGTCGTCGCGGTGCCGCTTGCTGCACGTATTGGAATAGGTGCAGTGCTGGGTTATCTGCTGGCGGGGATCGCGATTGGCCCCTGGGGGCTGGGATTCATCAGCGATGTGGATGAAATTCTCCACTTCTCCGAGCTGGGCGTGGTGTTCCTGATGTTCATCATCGGCCTGGAGCTTAATCCTTCTAAGCTGTGGCAGCTACGACGCTCTATCTTTGGTGTGGGTGCTGCACAGGTGTTGTTCAGCGCCGCTATTCTGGGCGGCCTGTTAATGCTGACGAGTTTCTCCTGGCAGGCGGCGGTGATAGGCGGAATAGGCCTTGCGATGTCGTCGACGGCGATGGCCCTGCAGCTGATGCGCGACAAAGGGATGAATCGCAATGAAGCCGGTCAACTGGGCTTCTCGGTGCTGTTGTTCCAGGATTTAGCGGTGATCCCGGCGCTGGCGCTGGTGCCGCTACTGGCGGGCTCTGGCGACGATCACTTCGACTGGGCGAAAATTGCCATGAAGGTGCTGGCCTTCGCGGGCATGCTGATTGGCGGACGTTTCCTGTTACGCCCCGTGTTCCGTTTTATTGCCGCCTCGGGCGTGCGCGAGGTCTTTACCGCCGCGACGCTGCTGCTGGTGCTGGGATCGGCGTTGTTTATGGACGCGCTGGGGCTGTCGATGGCGCTCGGGACCTTTATCGCCGGGGTGTTGCTGGCGGAGAGCGAATATCGGCACGAGCTGGAAATTGCCATCGATCCCTTCAAAGGGCTGCTGTTAGGTCTGTTCTTTATTTCGGTGGGGATGGCGCTCAATCTCGGCGTGCTCTATACCCATCTGCTGTGGGTTGTGATGAGCGTTGCCATCCTCGTGGCGGTGAAAACGCTGGTGCTGTACGTCATGGCGCGTATTTACGGCTTGCGCAGTTCAGAACGTATGCAGTTTGCCAGCGTGCTAAGCCAGGGTGGCGAGTTCGCGTTTGTGCTGTTCTCCACCGCCTCCTCCCAGAAGCTGTTTAAAGACGATCAGATGGCGCTTCTGCTGGTGACAGTTACGCTGTCGATGATGACCACACCGCTTCTGATGAGGCTGGTGGATAAACTTCTGTCGCGCCGCTTAAACCCGACTGACGATGAAGATGAAGCGCCGTGGGTGGAAGACGATAAGCCGCAGGTGATTGTGGTGGGCTTTGGCCGCTTCGGGCAGGTTATCGGGCGTTTGCTGATGGCGAACAAAATGCGCATCACGGTGCTGGAACGCGATATCAGCGCGGTCAATCTGATGCGTAAATATGGCTATAAGGTTTATTACGGCGACGCGACCCAGCTCGAGCTATTGCGCTCGGCGGGTGCAGAGGCAGCAGAGTCCATCGTGATTACCTGCAACGATCCGGAAGACACGATGAAGCTGGTGGAGCTGTGTCAGCAGCATTTTCCGCATCTGCATATTCTGGCGCGTGCGCGTGGACGTGTTGAAGCTCACGAACTGTTACAGGCGGGTGTGAAACACTTCTCCCGTGAGACATTTTCCAGTGCGCTGGAGCTGGGCCGCAAGGCGTTGATCTCGTTGGGGATGCATCCTCATCAGGCGCAGCGCGCCCAGATGCATTTCCGCCGGCTGGATATGCAAATGTTGCGCGAGCTGATGCCGGTACATACTGATACTGAGCAGATCTCCCGCGTGCGGGAAGCGCGTCGCGAACTGGAGGAAATCTTCCAGCGAGAGATGCAACAGGAACGACGCCAGCTTGATGGCTGGGATGAATTTGAATAAAGGGTAACGAAAGATGGCTGTACGTAAACGCTTTATTGCGGGTGCAAAATGCCCGACCTGCCAGGCGCAAGATACCCTGGCGATGTGGCGGGAAAATAATATTGATGTTGTTGAGTGTGTTAAGTGCGGTCACCAGATGCGAGAAGCCGATAAAGAGGCCCGCGATCATGTACGCAAAGAAGAGCAAGTTATCGGGATTTTTCATCCGGACTAGCGATATGCCCTGAGTTTTTTTAAGCTAAAGGGTACACGGGTGCAGATTTCCGCTACAATCTGCGCCAGCAATTTTCCCACGCTCAGGAGATATCATGAAAGTAGCAAAAGACCTGGTGGTCAGCCTGGCCTATCAGGTACGTACAGAAGACGGTGTGTTGGTTGATGAGTCTCCGGTGAGTGCGCCGCTTGACTACCTGCATGGTCACGGTTCCCTGATTTCCGGCCTGGAAAACGCGCTGGAAGGTCATGAAGTTGGCGACAAATTTGACGTTGCTGTAGGCGCGAACGACGCTTACGGTCAGTATGACGACAACCTGGTTCAGCGCGTTCCTAAAGACGTGTTCATGGGCGTTGACGAACTGCAGGTTGGCATGCGCTTCCTGGCTGAAACTGACCAGGGTCCGGTTCCTGTGGAAATCACCGAAGTGGAAGATGACCACGTCGTGGTTGACGGCAACCACATGCTGGCTGGCCAGAACCTGAAGTTCAACGTAGAAGTTGTTGCGATTCGTGAAGCAACCGAAGAAGAGCTGGCTCATGGCCACGTTCACGGTGCAAACGGCCACGACCATGACCACGATCACGGCCATGACGGCTGCTGCGGTGGTCACGGCCACGATCACGACCATGGTCACGACCACGGTAAAGGTGGTTGCGGTAACGGCGGCTGCGGTTGCCACTAATTCCGTCATGCGGAAAATAAAAAAGCGGGATGATCCCGCTTTTTTTACGCCTCAATAATGAGGTGGGGGTGTCTCTTCAGATTGAGAGGCGATATGCGATGCCTGTGTGGCCTTCACTTTTTCAGTGAGCAGACGCAGCAGATCCCGCAGTTTTGCCATTTCTAGCTCGTGGGCGGTCACCGTTTGGTTAAGCTCTTCGATGGTGATGTCCTGAAAAGCCAGGCGGCTTTCAAGCTCGGCCAGTCTCTCTTCTATCATCGTGTCCTTCATGATTCACCTCGTCTGTTTCTGATTCGCCATAATGGGCCAGCGGCGGCGAAGTTTAACCGAGTTTATCCCTAAGTACAGTATTCATCCCTGTAGCAAGAAACTTATTTAAACAAAAATAGTCTGAAAAGTGGCGAGAATCGGGGGAGTCTGTCTGTAGATTTCTTCCGCAACGATTTATAGTACGTAACTCATTTACGTTTAATGCTGGGGTGAGAGTCCCCAGGCCCTGGAGATATGGATGAAATCACTGTTTAAAGTAACGCTGCTGGCGACGACGATGGCTGTTGCGCTGAACGCGCCGCTGTCATTCGCTGCTGATACTGCTGCGAAGCCTGCTGCCACTGCAGACAGCAAAGCGGCGTTCAAAAATGACGACCAGAAATCCGCCTACGCACTCGGCGCATCTCTGGGTCGTTACATGGAAAACTCTCTGAAAGAACAAGAGAAACTGGGCATCAAACTGGACAAAGCTCAGCTGATCGCGGGTGTTCAGGACGCATTTGCAGATAAGAGCAAGCTGTCTGACCAGGAAATCGAACAGACTCTGCAGGCGTTTGAAGCGCGTGTGAAGGGTGCCGCTCAGACTAAGATGGATGCGGACGCTAAAGACAACGAAGCGAAAGGCAAAGCCTACCGCGATACCTTTGCTAAAGAGAAGGGTGTGAAAACCTCTTCTACTGGCCTGGTGTACAAAGTTGAGAAAGAAGGCACCGGCGATGCGCCTAAAGACAGCGATACTGTTGTTGTGAACTACAAAGGTACGCTGATCGACGGTAAAGAGTTCGATAACTCTTACACCCGTGGTGAGCCGCTCTCTTTCCGTCTTGATGGTGTGATCCCTGGCTGGACTGAAGGCCTGAAAAACATCAAGAAAGGTGGCAAGATCAAGCTGGTTATTCCACCAGACCTGGCGTATGGCAAAACCGGCGTTCCGGGTATCCCTGCCAACTCTACGCTGGTCTTTGACGTAGAGCTGCTGGATATCAAACCAGCACCGAAAGCGGATGCAAAGGCAGACGCGCCGGCTGAAGAAAAAGCAGCGACAGACGCTAAGAAGTAATGTGATAAAAACCGCCGCCTTTAAGGCGGCGGTTTTTTTATTATGGGGCAGATATAATTAACACTGGAAAGCGCTATACACGCTGTATTAATTTAGTTGTCCGTGTAGATAATGAGCCTGCCCTGAAAACCTAACGACAGGCTCCTGAAAAGGAGTGTTTTTTTCATGTCCAGGTCGCTTTTAACCAACGAAACCAGTGAACTTGATTTGCTGGATCAACGTCCTTTTGATCAGACCGACTTCGATATTCTGAAATCCTATGAAGCGGTGGTGGACGGGTTAGCGATGCTCATTGGCTCCCACTGCGAAATCGTATTGCACTCCCTGCAAGATCTGAAGTGTTCCGCCATCCGCATTGCTAATGGTGAGCATACTGGCCGTAAAATTGGTTCGCCAATCACCGACCTTGCATTGCGTATGTTGCATGACATGACCGGCGCGGACAGCAGCGTCTCCAAATGCTATTTCACCCGCGCCAAAAGCGGCGTGCTGATGAAATCAGAAACCATCGCGATTCGAAACCGCGAGCATCGTGTGATTGGACTGTTGTGCATCAACATGAACCTTGATGTGCCATTCTCGCAAATCATGAGCACCTTTATTCCACCAGAAACGCCGGATGTTGGCTCTTCTGTTAACTTTGCCTCCTCCGTTGAAGATCTGGTGACGCAGACGCTTGAGTTTACGATTGAAGAGGTGAATGCCGATCGCAACGTCTCGAACAACGCCAAGAATCGCCAGATCGTGCTTAATCTCTACGAGAAAGGTATTTTTGATATTAAAGACGCCATTAACCAGGTGGCCGATCGTCTGAACATCTCCAAGCACACGGTCTACCTCTACATCCGTCAGTTCAAAAGCGGTGATTTCCTGGGGCAAGACAAGTAATGCGTTTTGCGTTAATGGTGACAGGCCCGGCGTACGGTACTCAGCAGGCCAGCAGCGCGCTGCAGTTTGCATATGCGTTACTGGCGGCCGGACATGAGCTGGTGAGCGTCTTCTTCTATCGGGAAGGGGTGTATAACGCGAACCAGTTTACGTCACCGGCGAGCGATGAGTTTGATCTGGTGCGCGCCTGGCAGGCATTAAACGAAAAGCAGGGCGTAGAACTGCATATCTGCGTCGCGGCGGCACTTCGCCGCGGCGTGACCGATGCAACCGAAGCCGCTCGTCTTGGTTTATCGGGTTCTAACCTGCAGCCTGGTTTTTCGTTGAGTGGCCTGGGGGCACTGGCACAGGCGGCGTTAACCTGCGACAGAGTGGTGCAATTCTGATGAAGCGTGTCGCGTTTGTTTTTTCCTCAGCGCCGCATGGTACTGCGTCCGGCAGAGAAGGGCTGGATGCGCTGCTCGCGACATCAGCGCTGACCGACGATATCGGCGTCTTCTTTTTGGGGGACGGTGTATTTCAGCTTCTGGCGGGGCAACAGCCTCAAGCCATTCTGGCACGGGATTACATCGCAACCTTCAAAGTGTTACCGCTTTACGACATCGAAACATGCTATGTCTGTGCCGACTCCCTGGCTGCGCGCGGTTTAAACGAGGCAACGCCTTTCGTGCTGGATGTGACAATGCTGTCTTCTGCGGCACTGCGCGAACACCTTTCCCACTACGACACCGTTCTGACTTTCTGAGGCTGCTATGCTCCATACTCTGAGCCATTCACCGTGGCAATGTGATATCGACGCGTTGCTGAGTATGCTGCGCGAAGGTGATGACCTGCTGCTGATTCAGGATGGTGTGCTTGCCGCACTTGAAGGCAGTCGTTTTGTTGAAATCCTCTGCAATGCCCCCATAACAGTCTCTGCGCTGAAGGACGATCTTGATGCGCGGGGTCTTTCTGGTCAAATTTCAGCCAAAATTGACGTGGTTGGCTATAATGATTTCGTCAATCTTACTGTGACGCACGCCAGTCAAATGAACTGGTGATCTGAGATCGCTGTATATTTCTTGACACCTTTTCGACGTAGCCCTAAAATTTCGCGTCCTCATATTGTATGAGGTCGTTTTATTACGTGTTTACGAAGCAAAAGCTAAAACCAGGAGCTATTTAATGGCAACAGTTAACCAGCTGGTACGCAAACCACGCGCACGCAAAGTTGCAAAGAGCAACGTGCCTGCGCTGGAAGCCTGCCCGCAGAAACGTGGTGTATGTACTCGTGTATATACCACCACTCCTAAAAAACCAAACTCCGCACTGCGTAAAGTATGCCGTGTGCGTTTGACTAACGGTTTCGAAGTGACTTCCTACATCGGTGGTGAAGGTCACAACCTGCAGGAACACTCCGTGATCCTGATCCGTGGCGGTCGTGTTAAAGACCTTCCGGGTGTTCGTTACCACACCGTTCGTGGTGCGCTCGACTGCTCAGGTGTTAAAGACCGTAAGCAGGCTCGCTCCAAGTACGGCGTGAAGCGTCCTAAGGCTTAATGGTTCTCCGTTAAGTAAGGCCAAACTGATTTATCTTAATGTCAAACTAAACTCTTTGAGTTTTGGACAATCCTGAATTAACAACGGAGTATTCCCATGCCACGTCGTCGCGTCATTGGTCAGCGTAAAATTCTTCCAGATCCGAAATTCGGATCAGAACTGCTGGCAAAATTTGTAAATATCCTGATGGTAGATGGTAAAAAATCTACTGCAGAAGCAATCGTATACAGCGCGCTTGAGACCCTGGCTCAGCGTTCTGGTAAAAATGAACTGGAAGCTTTCGAAGTCGCTCTCGACAACGTTCGCCCAACTGTAGAAGTTAAGTCCCGCCGCGTTGGTGGTTCTACTTATCAGGTTCCAGTTGAAGTTCGTCCGGTTCGTCGTAATGCTCTGGCAATGCGTTGGATCGTTGAAGCTGCTCGTAAACGCGGTGATAAATCCATGGCTCTGCGTCTGGCGAACGAACTTTCTGATGCTGCAGACAACAAAGGTACTGCAGTTAAGAAACGTGAAGACGTTCACCGTATGGCAGAAGCCAACAAGGCGTTCGCACACTACCGTTGGTAATCCCTTCGGAGTATTAGTCACCAGGCGGGCGCTTCAGAGAAGCCGCCCGCTCTGGGTAACTTAACTGAACGCCTAAAGATATAAACGAGGAATCAAATGGCTCGTACAACACCCATCGCACGCTACCGTAACATCGGTATCAGTGCGCACATCGACGCCGGTAAAACCACTACTACCGAACGTATTCTGTTCTACACCGGTGTAAACCACAAAATCGGTGAAGTTCATGACGGCGCAGCCACCATGGACTGGATGGAACAGGAGCAGGAGCGTGGTATCACTATCACCTCCGCAGCGACTACTGCATTCTGGTCAGGTATGGCTAAGCAGTACGAACCGCATCGCGTAAACATCATCGACACCCCGGGCCACGTTGACTTCACCATCGAAGTAGAACGTTCCATGCGTGTTCTTGACGGCGCGGTAATGGTTTATTGCGCAGTTGGTGGTGTTCAGCCACAGTCTGAGACCGTATGGCGTCAGGCGAACAAATATAAAGTTCCACGCATCGCGTTCGTTAACAAAATGGACCGTATGGGTGCTAACTTCCTGAAAGTTGTTGGTCAGATCAAATCCCGTCTGGGCGCGAACCCTGTTCCGCTGCAGCTGGCAATTGGTGCTGAAGAAGGTTTCACCGGTGTTATCGACCTGGTGAAAATGAAAGCCATCAACTGGAACGATGCAGACCAGGGCGTTACCTTCGAATACGAAGATATCCCGGCTGAAATGCAGGACCTGGCTGACGAATGGCACCAGAACCTGATCGAATCCGCTGCTGAAGCTTCTGAAGAGCTGATGGAGAAATACCTGGGTGGTGAAGAACTGACTGAAGAAGAGATCAAAAAAGCTCTGCGTCAGCGCGTTCTGAACAACGAAATCATCCTGGTAACCTGTGGTTCTGCGTTCAAGAACAAAGGTGTTCAGGCGATGCTGGATGCGGTAGTTGACTACCTGCCATCCCCGGTTGACGTTCCTGCGATCAACGGCATCCTGGACGACGGTAAAGATACGCCGGCTGAGCGTCACGCAAGCGACGAAGAGCCGTTCTCTGCACTGGCGTTCAAAATTGCTACCGACCCATTCGTGGGTAACCTGACCTTCTTCCGCGTTTACTCTGGTGTGGTTAACTCCGGTGACACCATCCTGAACTCCGTGAAAACGGCGCGTGAACGTTTTGGCCGTATCGTACAGATGCATGCTAACAAACGTGAAGAGATCAAAGAAGTTCGTGCGGGCGACATCGCTGCAGCTATCGGTCTGAAAGACGTGACCACTGGTGACACCCTGTGTGACCCGGATCACCCGATCATTCTGGAGCGTATGGAATTCCCTGAGCCGGTAATCTCCATCGCAGTTGAACCAAAAACCAAAGCTGACCAGGAAAAAATGGGTCTGGCTCTGGGCCGTCTGGCGAAAGAAGACCCATCATTCCGCGTATGGACTGATGAAGAATCTAACCAGACCATCATCGCTGGTATGGGTGAACTGCACCTGGACATCATCGTTGACCGTATGAAGCGTGAATTCAACGTTGAAGCGAACGTGGGTAAACCTCAGGTTGCTTACCGCGAAGCGATTCGTGCGAAAGTTACCGATGTTGAAGGTAAACACGCTAAGCAGTCTGGTGGTCGCGGTCAGTACGGTCACGTTGTGATCGACATGTACCCACTGGAGCCGGGCTCTAACCCTAAAGGTTACGAGTTCATCAACGACATCAAAGGTGGTGTAATTCCTGGCGAATACATCCCAGCCGTTGATAAAGGCATTCAGGAACAGCTGAAAGCGGGCCCTCTGGCTGGCTATCCGGTTGTTGACATGGGTGTTCGTCTGCACTTCGGTTCTTACCACGACGTTGACTCCTCTGAACTGGCGTTTAAACTGGCTGCGTCTATTGCCTTTAAAGAAGGCTTTAAGAAAGCAAAACCAGTTCTGCTTGAGCCAATCATGAAGGTTGAAGTAGAAACTCCTGAAGAGAACACCGGTGACGTTATCGGTGACTTGAGCCGTCGTCGCGGTATGCTGCGTGGTCAGGAATCCGAAGTAACTGGCGTTAAGATCCACGCTGAAGTTCCGCTGTCTGAAATGTTCGGATATGCAACTCAGCTGCGTTCTCTGACCAAAGGTCGTGCATCATACACCATGGAATTCCTGAAGTATGATGATGCGCCTAACAACGTTGCTCAGGCCGTTATTGAAGCCCGTGGTAAGTAATCCACAGGATTAAAACCTAAGTCCCGTGCTCTCTCCAGAGGGGAGAGCACTATAGTAAGGAATATAGCCGTGTCTAAAGAAAAATTTGAACGTACAAAACCGCACGTCAACGTTGGTACTATCGGCCACGTTGACCATGGTAAAACTACCCTGACTGCTGCAATCACTACCGTTCTGGCAAAAACCTACGGTGGTTCTGCTCGTGCATTCGACCAGATCGATAACGCACCAGAAGAAAAAGCTCGTGGTATCACCATCAACACTTCCCACGTTGAATATGACACCCCGACTCGCCACTACGCACACGTAGACTGCCCAGGCCACGCCGACTATGTTAAAAACATGATCACCGGTGCTGCGCAGATGGACGGCGCGATCCTGGTTGTTGCTGCGACTGACGGCCCTATGCCTCAGACTCGTGAGCACATCCTGCTGGGTCGTCAGGTAGGCGTTCCTTTCATCATCGTGTTCCTGAACAAATGCGACATGGTTGATGACGAAGAGCTGCTGGAACTGGTAGAGATGGAAGTTCGTGAACTGCTGTCTCAGTACGATTTCCCAGGCGACGATACCCCAATCGTTCGTGGTTCTGCTCTGAAAGCGCTGGAAGGCGAAGCAGAGTGGGAAGCGAAAATCATCGAACTGGCTGGCTTCCTGGATTCTTACATCCCAGAACCAGAGCGTGCGATTGACAAGCCATTCCTGCTGCCAATCGAAGACGTATTCTCCATCTCCGGTCGTGGTACCGTTGTTACCGGTCGTGTAGAGCGCGGTATCATCAAAGTTGGCGAAGAAGTTGAAATCGTTGGTATCAAAGAGACTGCGAAGTCTACCTGTACTGGCGTTGAAATGTTCCGCAAACTGCTGGACGAAGGCCGTGCTGGTGAGAACGTTGGTGTTCTGCTGCGTGGTATCAAACGTGAAGAAATCGAACGTGGTCAGGTTCTGGCGAAGCCAGGCTCAATCAAGCCACACACCAAGTTCGAATCTGAAGTGTACATTCTGTCCAAAGACGAAGGCGGCCGTCATACTCCGTTCTTCAAAGGCTACCGTCCACAGTTCTACTTCCGTACAACTGACGTGACCGGTACCATCGAACTGCCAGAAGGCGTTGAGATGGTAATGCCAGGCGACAACATCAAGATGGTTGTGACTCTGATCCACCCAATCGCGATGGACGACGGTCTGCGTTTCGCAATCCGTGAAGGCGGCCGTACCGTTGGCGCGGGCGTTGTTGCTAAAGTTCTGAGCTAAGTATTAGCCCTGAATAAAAAAGGACGCTTCGGCGTCCTTTTTTGTTTTCTGCCGCTAAGGATTTGTCACAAAATTTCGCATTTTTTGCCTGCTCCCGCCCCGTATTCCGGCGCTTGTGCTATTGTAATCATAACCATTCTCACTTACACTTTGCGCATATTTTGAACGGGAGTCTCTATGTACGTTTGTTTATGTAATGGTGTAAGCGACAAGAAAATACGTCAGGCCGTTCGCCAGTTTCAGCCTCAGTCATTCCAGCAGCTTCGCAAGTTTGTTCCGGTGGGAAATCAATGCGGTAAATGTGTACGTGCTGCACGAGAGATTATGCAGGATGAATTGATGCAGATCCCGGAATACAAAGAGATCGCGTAAGCACCATCTTTTTTTTGACATCCCTGTAGCCCGATCTACGCTTCAATGAGTGGAAGCGGAGGGACTATATAATGAAAGGTGATGTTAAAATCATAAGTTATCTCAATAAATTATTGGGAAATGAGCTTGTCGCAATCAACCAGTACTTTCTTCACGCGAGAATGTTCAAAAACTGGGGACTTAAACGCTTAAACGACGTTGAGTACCATGAATCGATCGATGAAATGAAACACGCTGATAAATATATCGAGCGTATTTTATTCCTTGAAGGCATTCCTAACCTGCAGGATCTCGGTAAGCTGGGTATCGGAGAAGATGTCGAAGAGATGCTGCGTTCCGACCTTAGGCTGGAACTTGAAGGCGCTAAAGATCTCCGTGAAGCCATTGCCTATGCTGACAGCGTACATGACTACGTCAGCCGCGATATGATGATCCAGATCCTGGCCGATGAAGAAGGCCATATTGACTGGCTGGAAACAGAGCTGGATCTCATTGCTAAGATCGGCCTACAGAACTACCTTCAGTCGCAGATTAAAGTGGAAGAGTAACCAGCGTCTTCCAGCCTACGCATAAACCCGCTGCTGCCAGAAATGGCCCAAAAGGCAGTGGGTTTTTTAATACCTGTCTCTCAGGGGTTGTTAAAGAAAAAATAAAGAGATACAGCAGTGCCATCAGAGTAGCAACTGATACCAGAAGCGGTAATTCGCACCAGCCATACCAGGCCCCCAGCGCCGACAGATACTTTACGTCGCCATAGCCCAACCCTTCATGCCTGAAGATAAATCGATAGCCCCAGTAAATCATCGCGAAACTGATATATCCCGCCATCGCGCCGACCACAGCACCAGTAAGAGAATCCGGATGGAGGCAAAGCTGAAAGAGCAGTCCGGTCCACAATAATGGACAGACATATTTATCCGGAAGCATGCCGGCACGAATATCTTCGCGCACCAGTAAACCTGTCAGAACAAAATAGGCCAAAAGAAAAGGGAGTAAAGTCAGCATGCTCAAATCCTTAAACACCGTTTGGGCGAATAGTCTTCGCATCACAGATGTCCGGCAATGTGCAAAAACGGAATTTGCGTGAGGGTTCCCCTGGAAAGGATGAGAACGGAGAGGTTGCTGTAAATAGTGGAATGGCTTACGCAGAATGCACCGTCAGCGCTTAATTTCTAAACGTCACTTGCGTCTTGCCCAGATTTACGTATAATGCGCGGGCTTGTCGTAATTGACGGCGGGTTCAATCAGAACCAGAGTAGCTCATTTTGTTACTCAACAATGCTCCCAATTGGGGAGCTACGTAAGAACGGTTACACTCTCCCATCAATCGTAATGGGTTTGAGGAGTAATCATTTTCGTTTATAAAATAATTGGAGCTCTGGTCTCATGCAGAACCAAAGAATCCGTATCCGCCTTAAAGCGTTTGATCATCGTCTGATCGATCAATCAACCGCGGAAATCGTCGAGACTGCTAAGCGCACTGGTGCGCAAGTCCGTGGTCCGATCCCGCTGCCGACCCGCAAAGAGCGCTTCACCGTTCTGATCTCTCCGCACGTTAACAAAGACGCGCGTGATCAGTACGAAATCCGCACTCACAAGCGTCTGGTTGACATCGTTGAGCCAACTGAGAAAACCGTTGATGCTCTGATGCGTCTGGATCTGGCTGCCGGTGTAGACGTGCAGATCAGCCTGGGTTAATCAGGTCATCGAGCGATTGAGAGGTTGATACAATGATTGGTTTAGTCGGTAAAAAAGTGGGCATGACCCGCATCTTCACTGAAGATGGCGTTTCAATCCCAGTAACCGTAATCGAAGTTGAAGCAAACCGCGTTACTCAGGTTAAAGATCTGGCTAACGATGGCTACCGCGCTGTTCAGGTGACCACTGGTGCTAAAAAAGCTAACCGTGTAACCAAACCAGAAGCGGGTCACTTCGCTAAAGCTGGCGTAGAAGCTGGCCGTGGTCTGTGGGAATTCCGTCTTGCTGAAGGCGAAGAGTTCACCGTAGGTCAGGACATTAGCGTTGAGCTGTTTGCTGACGTTAAAAAAGTTGACGTAACCGGTACCTCTAAAGGTAAAGGTTTTGCTGGTACCGTTAAGCGCTGGAACTTCCGTACCCAGGACGCTACCCACGGTAACTCCTTGTCTCACCGCGTTCCGGGTTCTATCGGTCAGAACCAGACTCCGGGCAAAGTGTTCAAAGGCAAGAAAATGGCAGGTCAGCTGGGTAACGAACGTGTGACCGTTCAGAGCCTGGACGTAGTACGTGTTGACGCTGAGCGCAACCTGCTGCTGGTTAAAGGTGCAGTTCCGGGTGCAACCGGTAGCGACCTGATCGTTAAACCAGCTGTGAAGGCGTAAGGGGATAGCAATGGAATTAGTATTGAAAGACGCGCAGAGCGCGCTGACTGTTTCCGAAACTACCTTCGGTCGTGATTTCAACGAAGCGCTGGTTCACCAGGTTGTTGTTGCTTATGCAGCTGGTGCTCGTCAGGGTACTCGTGCTCAGAAGACTCGTGCTGAAGTAACTGGTTCTGGCAAAAAGCCATGGCGCCAGAAAGGTACCGGCCGTGCGCGTTCAGGTTCTATCAAGAGCCCGATCTGGCGTTCAGGTGGCGTGACCTTCGCTGCGCGTCCACAGGACCACAGTCAAAAAGTTAACAAAAAGATGTACCGCGGCGCGCTGAAAAGCATTCTGTCCGAACTGGTACGTCAGGATCGTCTGATCGTTGTCGAATCATTCTCTGTAGAAGCGCCTAAAACTAAGCTGCTGGCACAGAAACTGAAAGACATGGCTCTGGAAGATGTGCTGATCATCACCGGTGAGCTGGACGAGAACCTGTTTCTGGCCGCACGTAACCTGCACAAGGTTGACGTACGCGATGCAACTGGTATCGACCCGGTTAGCCTGATCGCCTTCGACAAAGTCGTAATGACTGCTGATGCTGTTAAGCAAGTTGAGGAGATGCTGGCATGATTCGTGAAGAACGTCTGCTGAAGGTGCTTCGCGCACCGCACGTTTCTGAAAAAGCGTCTACTGCGATGGAAAAAACAAACACCATCGTTCTCAAAGTTGCTAAAGACGCGACCAAAGCAGAGATCAAAGCTGCTGTGCAGAAACTGTTTGAAGTCGAAGTCGAAGTCGTTAACACCCTGGTTGTTAAAGGGAAAGTTAAACGTCACGGACAGCGTATCGGTCGTCGTAGCGACTGGAAAAAAGCTTACGTCACCCTGAAAGAAGGCCAGAATCTGGACTTCGTTGGCGGCGCTGAGTAAGTCGGAGGAGTAATACAATGGCAGTTGTTAAATGTAAACCGACATCTCCGGGTCGTCGCCACGTTGTTAAAGTGGTTAACCCTGAGCTGCACAAGGGCAAACCTTTTGCTCCGTTGCTGGAAAAAAACAGCAAATCCGGTGGTCGTAACAACAATGGCCGTATCACCACTCGTCACATCGGTGGTGGCCACAAGCAGGCTTATCGTATTGTTGACTTCAAACGCAACAAAGACGGTATCCCAGCAGTTGTTGAACGTCTTGAGTACGATCCGAACCGTTCCGCGAACATCGCGCTGGTTCTGTACAAAGACGGCGAGCGCCGTTACATCCTGGCCCCTAAAGGCCTGAAAGCTGGCGACCAGATTCAATCTGGCGTTGATGCTGCAATCAAAGCAGGCAACACCCTGCCGATGCGCAATATCCCGGTTGGTTCTACCGTTCATAACGTAGAAATGAAACCAGGTAAAGGCGGTCAGCTGGCGCGTTCTGCTGGTACTTACGTTCAGATCGTTGCTCGTGATGGTGCTTATGTCACCCTGCGTCTGCGTTCTGGTGAAATGCGTAAAGTCGAAGCAGACTGCCGCGCTACTCTGGGCGAAGTTGGCAATGCTGAGCATATGCTGCGCGTTCTGGGTAAAGCAGGTGCTGCACGCTGGCGTGGTGTTCGTCCTACCGTTCGCGGTACTGCGATGAACCCAGTCGATCACCCACATGGTGGTGGTGAAGGTCGTAACTTTGGTAAGCACCCGGTAACTCCGTGGGGCGTTCAGACCAAAGGTAAGAAGACCCGCAGCAACAAGCGTACTGATAAATTTATCGTACGTCGCCGTAGCAAATAATTTTAGAGGATAAGCCATGCCACGTTCTCTCAAGAAAGGTCCTTTTATTGACCTGCACTTGCTGAAGAAGGTAGAGAAAGCGGTGGAAAGCGGAGACAAGAAGCCCCTGCGCACTTGGTCCCGTCGTTCAACGATCTTTCCTAACATGATCGGTTTGACCATCGCTGTCCATAATGGTCGTCAGCACGTTCCAGTCTTTGTTACCGACGAAATGGTTGGTCACAAACTGGGTGAATTCGCACCGACTCGTACTTATCGCGGCCACGCTGCTGATAAAAAAGCGAAGAAGAAATAAGGTAGGAGGAAGAGATGGAAACTTTAGCTCAACATCGCCATGCTCGTTCTTCTGCTCAGAAGGTTCGCCTTGTTGCTGACCTGATTCGCGGTAAGAAAGTGTCGCAGGCCCTGGACATCCTGACCTATACCAACAAGAAAGCTGCGGTATTGGTCAAGAAAGTACTGGAATCTGCCATTGCTAACGCTGAACACAACGATGGCGCTGACATCGACGATCTGAAAGTCGCGAAAATTTTCGTAGATGAAGGCCCAAGCATGAAGCGCATTATGCCGCGTGCGAAAGGTCGTGCAGATCGCATCCTGAAGCGCACCAGCCACATTACTGTGGTTGTGTCCGATCGCTGAGACTCTGGAGACTAGCAATGGGTCAGAAAGTACATCCTAATGGTATTCGCCTGGGTATTGTAAAACCATGGAACTCAACCTGGTTTGCGAACACCAAAGAATTCGCTGACAACCTGGACAGCGATTTTAAAGTACGTCAGTACCTGACTAAGGAACTGGCTAAAGCGTCTGTATCTCGTATCGTTATCGAGCGTCCAGCTAAGAGCATTCGTGTGACTATTCACACTGCTCGCCCTGGCATCGTTATCGGTAAGAAAGGCGAAGACGTAGAAAAACTGCGCAAGGTCGTAGCGGATATCGCTGGCGTTCCTGCACAGATCAATATCGCTGAAGTTCGTAAGCCTGAACTGGACGCTAAATTGGTTGCTGACAGCATCACTTCTCAGCTGGAACGTCGTGTTATGTTCCGTCGTGCTATGAAGCGTGCTGTACAGAACGCAATGCGTCTGGGCGCTAAAGGTATCAAAGTTGAAGTTAGCGGCCGTCTGGGCGGCGCGGAAATCGCACGTACCGAATGGTACCGCGAAGGTCGCGTACCGCTGCACACTCTGCGTGCTGACATTGACTACAACACCTCTGAAGCGCACACCACTTACGGTGTAATCGGCGTTAAGGTATGGATCTTCAAAGGTGAGATCCTGGGTGGTATGGCTGCTGTTGAACAACCGGAAAAACCGGCTGCTCAACCTAAAAAGCAGCAGCGTAAAGGCCGTAAATAAGGAGCGTCGCTGATGTTACAACCAAAGCGTACAAAATTCCGTAAAGTGCACAAAGGCCGCAACCGTGGTCTGGCGCAGGGTACGGATGTTAGCTTCGGCACTTTCGGTCTGAAAGCTGTTGGCCGTGGTCGTCTGACTGCACGTCAGATCGAAGCAGCACGTCGTGCAATGACCCGTGCAGTTAAGCGTCAAGGTAAGATCTGGATCCGTGTATTCCCGGACAAACCGATCACCGAGAAGCCGCTGGAAGTTCGTATGGGTAAAGGTAAAGGTAACGTGGAGTACTGGGTTGCCTTGATCCAACCGGGCAAAGTCCTTTATGAAATGGACGGTGTTCCGGAAGAGCTGGCCCGTGAAGCCTTCGGCCTGGCAGCAGCGAAACTGCCTATCAAAACCACCTTTGTAACTAAGACGGTGATGTAATGAAAGCAAAAGAGCTGCGTGAAAAAAGCGTTGAAGAGCTGAACGCTGAGCTGCTGAACCTGCTGCGTGAGCAGTTCAACCTGCGTATGCAGGCTGCAAGTGGCCAGCTGCAACAGACTCACCTGCTGAAGCAAGTGCGTCGCAATGTTGCACGCGTTAAGACTTTACTGACTCAGAAGGCGGGTGCGTAATGACCGATAAAATCCGTACTCTGCAAGGTCGTGTTGTTAGCGACAAAATGGAGAAATCCATTGTTGTAGCTATCGAACGTATTGTGAAACACCCGATCTACGGTAAATTCATCAAACGTACGACCAAACTGCACGTACATGACGAGAACAACGAATGTGGTATCGGCGACAAGGTTGAAATCCGTGAATGCCGTCCACTGTCCAAGACTAAGTCCTGGACGCTGGTTCGCGTTGTAGAGAAAGCGGTTCTGTAATACAGTACGCCTTCTCAATACGAATAAACGGCTCAGCGATGAGCCGTTTATTTTTTCTACCCATATTGCAGAAGCGGTGTTATAATGCCGCGCCCTCGATATGGGGCTTTTTAACGGCTCTGATTTTAGAGTCTCAGGTAGTAGTTGACATTAGCGGAGCACTAAAATGATCCAAGAACAGACTATGCTGAACGTCGCCGACAACTCCGGTGCACGTCGCGTAATGTGTATCAAGGTTCTGGGTGGCTCGCACCGTCGCTACGCAGGCGTAGGCGACATCATCAAGATCACCATCAAGGAAGCAATTCCACGTGGTAAGGTCAAAAAAGGTGATGTGCTGAAGGCGGTAGTGGTGCGCACCAAGAAGGGTGTTCGTCGCCCTGACGGTTCTGTCATTCGCTTCGATGGTAATGCATGCGTTATTTTAAACAATAACAGCGAGCAGCCTATCGGCACGCGTATCTTTGGGCCGGTAACTCGTGAGCTTCGTACTGAGAAGTTCATGAAAATTATCTCTCTGGCACCAGAAGTACTCTAAGGAGCGAATCATGGCAGCGAAAATCCGTCGTGATGACGAAGTTATCGTGTTAACCGGTAAAGATAAAGGTAAACGCGGTAAAGTAAAAAATGTTCTGTCTTCCGGCAAACTCGTCGTTGAAGGTATCAACCTGGTTAAGAAACATCAGAAGCCGGTTCCGGCCCTGAACCAACCAGGCGGCATCGTTGAAAAAGAAGCTGCTATTCAGGTTTCTAACGTTGCAATCTTCAATGCGGCTACCGGCAAGGCTGACCGTGTAGGCTTTAGATTCGAAGACGGCAAAAAAGTCCGTTTCTTCAAGTCTAACAGCGAAACTATCAAGTAATTTGGAGTAGTACGATGGCGAAACTGCATGATTACTACAAAGACGAAGTAGTTAACAAACTCATGACTGAGTTTAACTACAATTCTGTCATGCAAGTCCCTCGGGTCGAGAAGATCACCCTGAACATGGGTGTTGGTGAAGCGATCGCTGACAAGAAACTGCTGGATAACGCAGCAGCTGACCTGACAGCAATCTCCGGTCAAAAACCGCTGATCACCAAAGCACGCAAATCTGTTGCAGGCTTCAAAATCCGTCAGGGCTATCCGATCGGCTGTAAAGTAACTCTGCGTGGCGAACGCATGTGGGAGTTCTTTGAGCGTCTGATCACTATTGCTGTTCCACGTATCCGTGACTTCCGTGGCTTGTCCGCTAAGTCTTTCGACGGTCGTGGTAACTACAGCATGGGTGTCCGTGAGCAGATCATCTTCCCAGAAATCGACTACGATAAAGTCGACCGCGTGCGTGGTTTGGATATTACCATTACCACTACTGCGAAATCTGACGAAGAAGGCCGTGCTCTGCTGGCTGCCTTTGACTTCCCGTTCCGCAAGTAAGGTAGGGTTACTGAATGGCTAAGCAATCAATGAAAGCACGCGAAGTAAAGCGCGTAGCTTTAGCTGATAAATTCTTCGCTAAACGCGCTGAACTGAAAGCGATCATTTCTGATGTGAACGCTTCCGACGAAGATCGTTGGAATGCGGTTCTCAAGCTGCAGTCTCTGCCGCGTGATTCCAGCCCGTCTCGTCAGCGTAACCGCTGTCGTCAAACAGGTCGTCCACATGGTTATGTGGGCAAGTTTGGGTTGAGCCGTATCAAACTGCGTGAAGCCGCTATGCGCGGTGAAGTGCCAGGCTTGAAAAAGGCTAGCTGGTAATTACCAATTGAATCACGGGAGTAAAGACAGATGAGCATGCAAGATCCGATCGCGGATATGCTGACCCGTATCCGTAACGGTCAGGCCGCGAACAAAGTTGCGGTCACCATGCCTTCCGCCAAGCTGAAAGTGGCAATTGCCAACGTGCTGAAGGAAGAAGGTTTTATCGAAGATTTTAAAGTTGAAGGCGACACCAAGCCGGAACTGGAACTTACTCTCAAGTATTTCCAGGGTAAAGCTGTTGTAGAAAGCATTCAGCGTGTCAGCCGCCCAGGTCTGCGCATCTATAAGAAAAAAGATGAGCTGCCAAAAGTTATGGCTGGTCTTGGTATCGCAGTTGTTTCTACCTCTAAAGGTGTTATGACTGATCGTGCAGCGCGCCAGGCTGGTCTTGGTGGCGAAATTATCTGCTACGTAGCCTAATCGGAGGAAAGAATGTCTCGTGTTGCTAAAGCACCGGTCGTTATTCCTGCCGGCGTTGATGTAAAAATCGACGGTCAGGTTATTACGATCAAAGGTAAAAACGGCGAGCTGACTCGTACCCTCAACAAAGCTGTTGAAGTTAAACATGCAGATAACGCTCTGACCTTCGGTCCACGTGATGGTTTCGTGGATGGATGGGCTCAGGCTGGTACCGCGCGTGCCCTGCTGAACTCAATGGTTGTTGGTGTTACCGAAGGCTTCACTAAAAAGCTTCAACTGGTTGGTGTAGGTTATCGTGCAGCTATCAAAGGGAATGCAGTAGGCCTGTCTCTGGGCTTCTCACACCCTGTTGAGCATCCGCTGCCGGCCGGTATCACTGCAGAATGTCCGACTCAAACTGAAATCGTGCTGAAAGGCGCTGATAAACAGCTGATCGGTCAGGTTGCAGCAGATCTGCGCGCCTACCGTCGTCCTGAGCCTTATAAAGGCAAGGGTGTTCGTTACGCCGACGAAGTCGTGCGTACCAAAGAGGCTAAGAAGAAGTAAGGTAACACTATGGATAAGAAATCTGCTCGTATCCGTCGTGCGACCCGCGCACGCCGCAAGCTCAAAGAGCTGGGTGCAACTCGCCTGGTGGTACATCGTACCCCGCGTCATATTTACGCACAGGTAATTGCACCGAACGGTTCTGAAGTTCTGGTAGCTGCTTCTACTGTAGAAAAAGCTATCTCAGAACAATTGAAGTACACCGGTAACAAAGACGCCGCTGCAGCTGTAGGTAAAGCTGTTGCTGAACGCGCTCTGGAAAAAGGCATCAGCAATGTTTCCTTTGACCGTTCCGGGTTCCAATATCATGGTCGTGTCCAGGCACTGGCAGATGCTGCCCGTGAAGCTGGCCTTCAGTTCTAAGGTAGAGGTGTAAGATGGCTCACATCGAAAAACAGGCTGGCGAACTGCAGGAAAAGCTGATCGCGGTAAACCGCGTATCTAAAACCGTTAAAGGTGGTCGTATTTTCTCCTTCACAGCTCTGACTGTAGTTGGTGATGGTAACGGTCGCGTTGGTTTTGGTTACGGTAAAGCGCGTGAAGTTCCAGCAGCGATCCAGAAAGCGATGGAAAAAGCCCGTCGCAATATGATTAACGTCGCGCTGAACAACGGCACCCTGCAGCACCCAGTTAAAGGTGTTCACACGGGTTCTCGTGTATTCATGCAGCCAGCTTCAGAAGGTACCGGTATCATCGCCGGTGGTGCAATGCGCGCCGTTCTGGAAGTTGCTGGGGTTCATAACGTTCTGGCCAAAGCATATGGTTCCACCAACCCGATTAACGTGGTTCGTGCAACTATTGATGGCCTGGAAAATATGAATTCTCCAGAAATGGTCGCTGCCAAGCGTGGTAAATCCGTTGAAGAAATTCTGGGGTAATTGACCATGGCAAAGACTATTAAAATCACTCAAACCCGCAGTGCAATCGGTCGTCTGCCGAAACACAAGGCAACGCTGCTTGGCCTGGGTCTGCGTCGTATTGGTCATACCGTTGAGCGCGAGGATACTCCTGCTGTTCGTGGTATGGTCAACGCGGTTTACTTCATGGTTAAAGTTGAGGAGTAAGAGATGCGTTTAAATACTCTGTCTCCGGCCGAAGGCTCTAAAAAGGCGGGTAAACGCCTGGGTCGTGGTATCGGTTCTGGCCTCGGCAAAACCGGTGGTCGTGGTCACAAAGGTCAGAACTCTCGTTCTGGCGGTGGCGTACGTCGCGGTTTCGAGGGTGGCCAGATGCCACTGTACCGTCGTCTGCCGAAGTTCGGCTTCACCTCTCGCAAAGCAGCGATCACAGCGGAAATCCGTCTGTCTGACCTGGCGAAAGTTGAAGGCGGCGTTGTAGACCTGAACACGCTGAAAGCGGCTAACATTATCGGTATCCAGATCGAGTTCGCGAAAGTGATCCTGGCTGGTGAGGTTTCTACTCCGGTAACTGTTCGTGGCCTGCGTGTTACTAAAGGTGCTCGTGCTGCTATCGAAGCTGCTGGCGGTAAAATTGAGGAATAAGTAGCAGATGGCTAAGCAACCGGGATTAGATTTTCAAAGTGCCAAAGGTGGATTTGGCGAGCTGAAACGCAGACTGCTGTTTGTTATCGGCGCGCTGATTGTGTTCCGTGTTGGCTCTTTTATTCCGATCCCTGGTATCGATGCCGCTGTACTTGCCAAACTGCTTGAGCAACAGCGAGGCACCATCATTGAAATGTTCAACATGTTCTCTGGTGGTGCTCTCAGCCGTGCTTCTATCTTCGCATTGGGTATTATGCCGTACATCTCGGCATCTATTATTATCCAGCTGCTGACGGTCGTTCATCCGGCCCTTGCAGAGTTGAAGAAAGAAGGGGAGTCTGGACGTCGTAAGATTAGCCAGTACACCCGTTACGGCACTCTGGTGCTGGCAATATTCCAGTCGATCGGTATTGCTACCGGTCTTCCGAATATGCCTGGTATGCAGGGCCTGGTGTTAAACCCGGGCTTTGCATTCTATTTCACCGCTGTTGTAAGTCTGGTCACAGGGACAATGTTCCTGATGTGGCTCGGCGAACAGATTACTGAACGAGGTATCGGCAACGGTATCTCAATCATTATCTTCGCCGGTATTGTTGCGGGCCTCCCGCCAGCCATCGCCCATACTATCGAGCAAGCGCGTCAAGGCGACCTGCACTTCCTCCTGTTGCTGTTGGTTGCAGTATTAGTATTTGCAGTGACGTTCTTTGTTGTCTTCGTTGAACGTGGTCAACGCCGCATTGTGGTGAACTACGCTAAGCGTCAGCAAGGTCGTCGTGTCTATGCTGCACAGAGCACACATTTACCGCTGAAAGTGAATATGGCGGGGGTAATCCCGGCAATCTTCGCTTCCAGTATTATTCTGTTCCCGGCAACCATCGCGTCATGGTTCGGGGGCGGTACTGGTTGGAACTGGCTGACAACAATTTCGCTGTATTTGCAGCCTGGGCAACCACTTTATGTGTTACTCTATGCGTCTGCGATCATCTTCTTCTGTTTCTTCTACACGGCGTTGGTCTTCAACCCGCGTGAAACAGCAGATAACCTGAAGAAGTCCGGTGCATTTGTACCAGGAATTCGTCCGGGAGAGCAAACGGCGAAGTATATCGATAAAGTAATGACCCGCCTGACTTTGGTTGGTGCGCTCTATATTACTTTTATCTGCCTGATCCCGGAGTTCATGCGTGATGCAATGAAAGTACCGTTCTACTTCGGTGGGACCTCACTGCTTATCGTTGTTGTCGTGATTATGGACTTTATGGCTCAAGTGCAAACTCTGATGATGTCCAGTCAGTATGAGTCTGCATTGAAGAAGGCGAACCTGAAAGGCTACGGCCGCTAAATGGTCGTCTGAGAAGTTACGGAGAGTAAAAATGAAAGTTCGTGCTTCCGTCAAGAAATTATGCCGTAACTGCAAAATCGTTAAGCGTGATGGTGTCATCCGTGTGATTTGCAGTGCCGAGCCGAAGCATAAACAGCGCCAAGGCTGATTATTTCGCATATTTTTCTTGCAAAGTTGGGTTGAGCTGGCTAGATTAGCCAGCCAATCTTTTGTATGTCTGTACGTTTCCATTTGAGTATCCTGAAAACGGGCTTTTCAGCATGGTGCGTACATATTAAATAGTAGGAGTGCATAGTGGCCCGTATAGCAGGCATTAACATTCCTGATCAGAAACATGCTGTGATCGCATTAACTTCGATCTACGGCGTCGGCAAGACCCGTTCTAAAGCCATTCTGGCTGCAGCGGGTATCGCTGAAGATGTTAAGATCAGTGAGCTGTCTGAAGAACAAATCGACACGCTGCGTGACGAAGTTGCCAAATTTGTCGTTGAAGGTGATCTGCGCCGTGAAATCAGCATGAGCATCAAGCGCCTGATGGATCTTGGTTGCTATCGCGGTTTGCGTCATCGTCGTGGTCTGCCAGTGCGCGGTCAGCGTACTAAGACCAACGCACGTACCCGTAAGGGTCCGCGCAAACCGATCAAGAAATAATCGGGGTGATTGAATAATGGCAAAGGCACCAGTTCGTGCACGTAAACGTGTAAGAAAACAAGTCTCTGACGGCGTGGCTCATATCCATGCTTCTTTCAACAACACCATCGTTACTATTACTGATCGTCAGGGTAACGCATTGGGTTGGGCAACAGCCGGTGGTTCCGGTTTCCGTGGTTCTCGCAAATCCACTCCGTTCGCAGCTCAGGTTGCAGCAGAGCGTTGCGCTGAAGCCGTAAAAGAATACGGCATCAAGAATCTGGAAGTTATGGTTAAAGGTCCGGGTCCGGGTCGTGAATCTACTGTTCGCGCTCTGAACGCCGCTGGTTTCCGCATCACTAATATTACTGATGTGACTCCGATCCCTCATAACGGTTGTCGTCCGCCGAAAAAACGTCGCGTATAACGCTCGTTTTTTAGGTTAGTTGGAGATAGAAAATGGCAAGATATTTGGGTCCTAAGCTCAAGCTGAGCCGTCGTGAGGGCACCGACTTATTCCTTAAGTCTGGCGTTCGCGCGATCGATACCAAGTGTAAAATTGAACAAGCTCCTGGCCAGCACGGTGCGCGTAAACCGCGTCTGTCTGACTATGGTGTGCAGTTGCGTGAAAAGCAAAAAGTTCGCCGTATGTACGGTGTGCTGGAGCGTCAGTTCCGTAACTACTATAAAGAAGCAGCACGTCTGAAAGGCAACACAGGTGAAAACCTGCTGGCTCTGCTGGAAGGTCGTCTGGACAACGTTGTATACCGTATGGGCTTCGGCGCTACTCGTGCTGAATCACGTCAGCTGGTTAGCCACAAAGCAATCATGGTAAACGGTCGTGTTGTTAACATCGCTTCTTATCAGGTTAAAGCGAATGACGTTGTTAGCATTCGTGAGAAAGCGAAAAAGCAATCTCGCGTGAAGGCCGCTCTGGAGCTGGCTGAGCAGCGTGAAAAGCCAACCTGGCTGGAAGTTGATGCTGGCAAGATGGAAGGTACGTTCAAGCGTCAGCCAGAACGTTCTGATCTGTCTGCGGACATTAACGAACACCTGATCGTCGAGCTTTACTCCAAGTAAAGCTTAGTACCAAAGAGAGGACACAATGCAGGGTTCTGTGACAGAGTTTCTAAAACCGCGCCTGGTAGATATCGAGCAAGTGAGTTCGACGCACGCCAAGGTGACCCTTGAGCCTTTAGAGCGTGGCTTTGGCCATACTCTGGGTAACGCACTGCGCCGTATTCTGCTCTCATCGATGCCGGGTTGCGCGGTGACCGAGGTTGAGATTGATGGTGTACTTCATGAGTACAGCACCAAAGAAGGCGTTCAGGAAGATATCCTTGAAATCCTGCTCAACCTGAAAGGGCTGGCGGTGAGAGTTCAGGGTAAAGATGAAGTTATTCTTACTCTGAATAAATCTGGCATTGGCCCTGTGACTGCAGCCGACATCACCCACGACGGTGATGTTGAAATCGTCAAACCGCAGCACGTGATCTGCCACCTGACCGATGAGAACGCAGCTATTAGCATGCGTATCAAAGTTCAGCGCGGTCGTGGTTATGTGCCGGCTTCTGCCCGAATTCATTCGGAAGAAGATGAGCGCCCAATCGGCCGTCTGCTAGTCGACGCATGCTATAGCCCTGTAGAGCGTATTGCCTACAATGTTGAAGCAGCGCGTGTAGAACAGCGTACCGACCTGGACAAGCTGGTCATCGAAATGGAAACCAATGGCACAATCGATCCTGAAGAGGCGATTCGTCGTGCGGCAACCATCCTGGCAGAACAACTGGAAGCTTTCGTTGACTTACGTGATGTACGTCAGCCGGAAGTGAAAGAAGAGAAACCAGAATTCGATCCGATCCTGCTGCGCCCTGTTGACGATCTCGAATTGACTGTCCGCTCTGCTAACTGCCTCAAGGCAGAAGCTATCCACTATATCGGTGATCTGGTACAGCGTACCGAGGTTGAGTTGCTGAAAACGCCGAACCTGGGTAAAAAATCTCTTACTGAGATTAAAGACGTGCTGGCTTCACGTGGTCTGTCTCTGGGCATGCGCCTGGAAAACTGGCCACCAGCAAGCATTGCTGACGAGTAACCGGATCACAGGTTAAGGTTTTACTGAGAAGGATAAGGTCATGCGCCATCGTAAGAGTGGTCGTCAACTGAACCGCAACAGCAGCCATCGCCAGGCTATGTTCCGCAACATGGCAGGTTCACTGGTTCGTCATGAGATCATCAAGACGACCCTGCCTAAAGCGAAAGAGCTGCGTCGCGTAGTTGAGCCGCTGATTACTCTTGCCAAGACTGACAGCGTTGCTAATCGTCGTCTGGCATTCGCCCGTACTCGTGATAACGAGATCGTGGCAAAACTGTTTAACGAACTGGGCCCGCGTTTCGCGAGCCGTGCCGGTGGTTACACTCGTATTCTGAAGTGTGGTTTCCGTGCAGGCGACAACGCGCCGATGGCTTACATCGAGCTGGTTGATCGTTCAGAGAAAGCAGAAGCTGCTGCAGAGTAATCTGCAGTAACGTAAAAAAACCCGCTCCGGCGGGTTTTTTTATATCCGCGATACACCCACTTCTCTACAATGTCTGTATCAATTCTGTTCATCCCCTGGAGCCGGTAATGTGGTTGCTCGATCAGTGGGCAGAACGCTATATTCGCGATGCCCAAAAGAAAGGCGAATTCGACGATCTCCCGGGAAGCGGAGAACCTCTTGTACTTGACGATGATTCGCACATCGCACCGGAATTACGGGCTGGATACCGTTTACTGAAAAATGCAGGCTGTCTTCCTCCGGAACTTGAACATCGAAGAGAGGCTGTTGAACTGGCCGATCTTCTCAAAGGGATCCGTCAGGACGATCCTCGACACGCTGAACTTAGTCGCCGGCTCGCCCTGCTTGAACTCAAGCTGCGACAGGCAGGAATGAACACCGAGTTTCTGCACGGGGAATACAGTGAAAGATTGATACAGAAGATGAACGAGGAATAGTTATGTACCGTATCGGTGAACTTGCAAAGCTCGCGAACGTCACGCCGGATACCATCCGATATTACGAAAAGCAGCAAATGATCGATCATGAAGTTCGTACTGAAGGTGGATTTCGCCTTTATACCGATAATGATCTTCAACGTCTGCGGTTTATTCGTTATGCACGGCAGCTCGGTTTTACACTGGACTCGATCCGCGAGTTGTTATCGATTCGCATCGATCCGGAACATCATACCTGTCAGGAATCTAAGAGCATTGTGCAGGCCCGGCTTGGTGAAGTTGAAGCGCGCATTCAGGAACTGCAAACCATGCAGCGCTCTTTGCAAAGGCTGAATGATGCCTGCTGCGGGACGGCCCACAGCAGTATTTACTGTTCAATTCTCGAAGCCCTTGAACAGGGAGCGAGTGGAGAAAAACAGGGCTGTTGATTTTTAGTTCATCCGGGTCTAGACTCCCGTCGTCATAAACCCTGCTCTGGAGACATTATGAGCCGCTATCAGCACACGAAAGGACAAATTAAGGATAATGCCATTGAGGCGTTACTTCACGACCCGTTATTTAGACAGCGCGTTGAGAAAAATAAAAAAGGGAAAGGAAGTTATCTGCGTAAAGACAAGCATGAAAAACGGGGTAACTGGGAGGCCAGTGGCAAACAAGCGAATCGCTTATTTACCACTGGCCTTCCTGCTTTAAGCTGTTGATTATACGCGGTTGTTCTGCTCTTTTAACAGATCGCGAATCTCACTCAGCAGCACTTCTTCTTTTGTTGGTGCAGGTGCTGCAGCCGGCTCTTCTTTTTTACGGTTGAGCCTGTTGATCAGCTTGATAGCCATAAAAATGGCAAACGCCACAATCACGAAATCAAATACGTTCTGAATAAATACGCCGTAGTGCATCACGACTGCCGGGACATCGCCCTGTGCTTCACGTAGCGTGAAGGCGAATTGTTTAAAATCAATACCCCCAATTAACAACCCTAAAGGTGGCATGATAATGTCGGCGACTAATGATGAAACAATCTTGCCGAATGCCGCACCAATAATGACACCCACTGCCAAATCAACAACGTTCCCGCGCATCGCAAATTCGCGAAATTCTTTAATAAAACTCATTCTTCTCTCCTTGTGCCAGCTGACGACTATAAGTTTAACAAATGATTAGCCATTTGCCATTCGGGATAATTAATCGTTATGAAAAATAAAAGGCACAGAAATGAAAAGGATAAAGTTCGGGTGCGTTTTTTCAGGCACCCGATACATTAAAGGAAGAATGGACTTGGCTGGAATAAACGTTCAACGTCGGTAATAAACTTTTTATCGGTAAGGAACATAATAACGTGATCGCCTTGCTCAATACGTAAATTATCATTGGCAATCATGACATCATTTCCGCGCACAACGGCGCCGATAATTGTGCCTGGTGGCAGCTTAATTTCGTCGATCGAACGGCCCACAACGCGAGAAGTGGTTTCATCCCCGTGAGCAACAGCTTCAATGGCTTCCGCGACACCGCGACGAAGTGATGACACTCCGACAATGTCTGCTTTACGGACATGACTCAGGAGGGCGGAAATCGTCGCCTGCTGAGGCGAAATGGCAATATCAATAACGCTGCCCTGGACCAGATCGACATACGCCTTGCGCTGGATAAGCACCATGACCTTCTTTGCTCCCATACGCTTGGCGAGCATGGCGGACATAATATTCGCCTCGTCGTCGTTGGTGACAGCAATAAAAAGATCAACTTGATCAATATGCTCTTCAGCCAGCAATTCCTGATCTGACGCATCGCCATAAAATACGATCGTATTTTGCAGTTTTTCCGCCAGTTCAGCAGCACGCTGTTGATCGCGCTCGATCAGTTTCACGCTGTAGTCTTTTTCCAGCCGATGCGCCAGACCTGCCCCAATATTGCCACCGCCGACCAGCATAATGCGTTTATAGGGTTTTTCGAGACGCTGAAGTTCACTCATCACCGCACGGATATGCTGTGAGGCTGCAATAAAGAATACCTCATCACCTGCTTCCACAATTGTGGAGCCTTGCGGGCGAATGGGTCTGTCGTGACGGAAGATGGCCGCGACGCGCGTATCGATATGCGGCATATGCTCGCGCATCGTGGAAAGCGCATTGCCGATCAATGGCCCACCGTAATAGGCCTTGACGACTGCCAGGCTCACTTTACCTTCGGCAAAGTTCACTACCTGCAGGGCGCCCGGATATTCGATCAGGCGATAGATACTGTCGATAACCAGTTGCTCTGGCGCGATGAGATGATCAATAGGGACCGCTTCTGAATTAAACAGCTTCTCAGCATCGCGGACATAGTCCGGAGAGCGGATGCGTGCGATTCGGTTTGGCGTGTTGAACAGCGAGTAGGCCACCTGACAGGCCACCATATTGGTTTCGTCAGAACTTGTCACCGCAACCAGCATGTCGGCATCGTCGGCGCCCGCCTCACGAAGAACGCGTGGGTGCGAACCATGCCCCTGCACAACGCGCAGGTCAAATTTATCCTGTAAAACACGCAGGCGATCGCCGTTGGTATCAACAATTGTAATGTCGTTATTTTCGCCAACCAGGTTTTCCGCCAGCGTTCCGCCAACCTGTCCTGCACCCAGAATGATAATCTTCATATCTCGTGACCTGTTCTCAACATCACTTTTTGATTAGCTTAGCGTAAAAGAAGCCATCACCCTCTTCAGCACCCGGCAGGTTCTGCTGACCCGGGGATTCAGGCGTTCCCGTATCGCGCAGCGCGGCGTCCGGGGTACGTTTAAGGAAGGCCGCGATTTGCTGGCTGTTTTCTTCCGGCAGTATGGAGCAGGTTGCATAAACCAGCGTTCCGCCAGGTTTAAGATGTGGCCAAATGGCGTCGAGAATGTCGGATTGCAGTTGGGCAAGTTCCTTAATATCACGATCGCGGCGTAACCACTTGATGTCCGGATGACGACGAATAACACCGGTTGCAGAGCAGGGGGCATCCAGCAAAATGCGGTCGAATTGTGTTTCACCACACCATTCTGCGGGTTTGCGTCCATCGCCTTGCTTAACCTGTGCCTTCATGCCCAGACGCTTAAGGTTGTCGTAGACGCGTGATAGACGTTGTTCATCAACGTCCACCGCCATCACGCTGGCCTGCGGAGCCACTTCAAGAATATGCGTTGTTTTGCCACCAGGCGCAGCGCAGAGATCGAGGATCTGCTCACCGTTTTTAGGTTCAAGCCAGGTCATGCAACCCTGGGCAGAGGCATCCTGTACGGTTATCCAGCCTTCATCAAAACCGGGTAATGCGTGCACCGGTGCAGGCGATGCTAAACGCACGGCATCAGGATATGCGTCATGGGTGAAGCCGCTCATTCCAGCCTCTTCAAGCAAGGCCAGCCAGGCATCGCGAGAATGATGATTACGATTCACGCGTAACCACATCGGTGGACGTTGATTATTGGCTTCGGCAATATTTTGCCACTGTTGTGGCCAGGCTTTTTTCAGGCGCTTCAGCAGCCAATCCGGGTGCAGGAAACGTGTTTCGCTTTGGGCAAATTCAGCCAGAAGCTCTTCCTGCTGTCGCTGGAACTGACGCAGTACGCCGTTGATCAGCCCTTTCAGCTGAGGGCGTTTAATCGCAACGGCACCTTCCACAGTTTCTGCCAGAGCGGCATGAGGTGGGATGCGGGTATGAAGGAGTTGATAAAAACCCACCATAATCAAATAATGTACGGTGCGCTGCTTGCCTGTCATTGGGCGTGACATTAGCTTATTAATCAACCACTCAAGCTGAGAGAGTGTGCGCAGGACGCCAAAGCAGAGCTCCTGAAGCAGGGCTTTGTCTTTATCAGAGACTTTTTGTTGCAGTGGAGGCAGGACATTACTCAATGACTGACCCTGCTCGATAACCTGCTCAACGGCCTGAGCCGCCATACTACGTAGATTTTGTTTTTTCATAACCGTAAAAATAAAAATGCCCGGAAACACCGGGCCTTAAGAATAAATTTGTTCAGGCAAGGCGATTGCCCGGGATAAACCATTCGCGACGGGAATTTAACAGATCCTGAGCGCTCATGGCTTTCTTACCTGCCGGTTGTAGCGATTCAAGATTCAGAATTCCTTGCGCAGTCGCCACCTGGATACCATTCTTGCTGGCATCAATAATCGTACCGGGTTCAGCTGTGGTATCATTGCTAATGACGGAGGCCTTCCAGACTTTCACTGGCTGCTCATCAATCTCCATCCAGCTCATCGGCCACGGATTAAAGGCGCGAATGCAGCGTTCAAGTTGGGCAGCTGACAGAGACCAGTCGATCCTCGCTTCTTCTTTGCTCAGTTTTTCGGCATAAGTCACCCGCGCATCATCCTGAACTTCCGGTTTCGCCGTATTGTCAGCAAGCTGCTGGAGCGTTTCGATAAGTCCTTGCGGACCGAGGTCTGCCAGTTTGTCATACAGCGTGGCGCTGGTATCGTCTGACGTAATGGGGCAGGCCAGTTTATACAGCATGTCGCCGGTGTCTAAACCTACATCCATCTTCATGATGGTGACGCCTGTTTCAGCATCACCTGCCCACAGAGAGCGCTGGATAGGTGCTGCACCACGCCAGCGCGGGAGCAGAGACCCATGCACGTTGATGCAACCCAGGCGAGGCATATCAAGCACAGCTTTTGGCAGAATTAAACCGTAAGCCACCACCACCATCACATCGGCATTCAGGTCAGCAACCAGCTGCTGATTTTCCTGTGGACGCAACGATGCGGGCTGGAAAACGGGTAGACCATGCTCTTCTGCCAACACCTTTACCGGGCTCGGCATCAGTTTTTTACCGCGACCTGCCGGACGGTCCGGCTGGGTAAAGACGCCAACAACCTTGTGACCAGAAGATAACAGCGCGTCAAGATGACGCGCTGCAAAATCAGGGGTTCCCGCGAAGATAATACGTAGTGTTTTAGACACGATGATCCTTGTATCCGGGGGGACGTTATGCGCGAGAACGCAAACGATCCAGTTTCTCTACTTTCTGACGAATACGCTGCTGTTTCAGCGGCGAGAGATAATCGATAAACAGTTTACCGACCAGGTGATCCATCTCATGCTGAATACAAATTGCCAGCAGATCGTCTGCTTCCAGTTCGAACGGATTACCGTCACGATCCAGGGCACGAATTTTCACTTTTTCGGCACGCGGCACTAAAGCGCGCTGCTCAGGAATGGACAGACAGCCTTCCTCAATCCCGGTTTCGCCACTCTTTTCGAGCAACTCAGGGTTGATCAGTACCAGGCGGCCATCGCGATTTTCAGAAACATCGATCACGATAATACGCTTGTGAATGTCCACCTGCGTCGCCGCCAGGCCAATGCCTTCTTCGGCGTACATGGTATCGAACATATCATCAACGATACGCTGGATTTCTGCATTCACTTCTTTGACCGGTTCAGCGACGATGCGAAGGCGCTCGTCCGGAATATGTAACACTTGCAAAACTGCCATAAATTTCCAGAGTCGTGTTCAGGAGTTGATAAGAATACTCTCTCTATTCTAGACAAAACCCCCATCGATTGACAGCATCAGTGACCAATCGCAATGATTGCGCAGGCCGCTTATGGCAGGGGAAAGGATGACGTCTACCGAGATATGGCTACGGCTAATACACACAGGTTCTCTGTATGGTGATGCAATGCTCGAAGCGGCTGCACAGCTGCAGAAGCAGGAAAGCATCGATGCTCTCGTCGTCAGAAACGCCGGGCTGACAGTAAAGCAGGCTGAACGGTTTTTTGCGACAGATGAAAGTGAACTGGAACGTAGTCTTATATGGCTTGAGCAGCCGGGAAATCATTTATTGACGGCTAATCATCCGCTTTATCCCCCTTTACTCCGCGCGATTCCTGATTATCCCGGGGCGTTATTCATAAAAGGCAACCTTGAGACGCTTAATGCTGTCCAACTGGCGGTCGTCGGTAGCCGTGCGCCGTCATGGTACGGCGAGCGATGGGGAAAGATTTTCTGCGAACAACTTTCCCAAAGTGGTTTCACGATTACCAGCGGGCTGGCCTGCGGTATTGACGGCGTTGCCCATAGCGCGGCGCTGTCAGTCAAAGGGCGAAGTATAGCGGTACTGGGGAACGGTCTTTTTAGCATTTATCCCCGCCGACATCAGGCATTAGCTATGCGGATTATCGAGTCTGACGGTGCGATAGTGTCTGAGTTTCCTCTTTCTGCACAGCCCAGGCCAGCAAACTTTCCGCGTCGTAATCGAATTATCAGCGGTCTTAGTCAGGGCGTGCTGGTGGTTGAAGCGGCGCGGCGAAGCGGTTCGCTGGTCACAGCACGATGCGCGCTCGAACAGGGGCGAGAAGTTTTCGCCTTGCCTGGACCGATAGGTAACCCCGGATGCGAGGGGCCGCACTGGCTGATTAAGCAGGGGGCAACACCGGTAACGGAAGTAGGGGACATTCTTGAAAATTTGCAATATGGGCTGCAATGGCTGCAGGAAGATCCCGAAAAGCGACTTTATTCATCAGATCAGGAAAAGGTGGCATTGCCATTTCCCAAGCTCCTGGCTAACGTAGGAGATGAGGTAACACCTGTTGACGTTGTCGCTGAACGTGCCGGCCAACCTGTGCCAGTAACGGTAGCACAGCTACTCGAACTGGAGTTAGCAGGGTGGATCGCAGCTGTACCCGGCGGCTATGTCCGATTAAGGAGGGCATGCCATGTTCGACGTACTGATGTATTTGTTTGAGACTTACATCCATAACGAAGCAGAAATGCGAGTGGATCAGGACAAATTGACACAGGATCTTACCGATGCGGGGTTTGAGCGGGAAGATATCTATAATGCGTTGATGTGGCTGGAAAAACTGGCTGATTATCAGGAAGGCCTCGCCGAACCGATGCAGCTTGCTTCTGACCCATTGTCAGTACGCATTTATACCGCTGAAGAGTGTGAAAGGCTGGACGCCAGCTGCCGGGGATTCATTTTATTCCTTGAGCAGATTCAGGTGCTAAACCTCGAAACGAGAGAAATGGTGATAGAGCGCGTCATGGCGCTGGATACAGCAGAATTTGAACTGGAAGATCTCAAGTGGGTGATCCTGATGGTTCTGTTTAATATCCCGGGCTGTGAAAATGCCTATCAGCAAATGGAAGAATTACTCTTTGAAGTGAATGAAGGTATGCTGCATTAATTCAATGTGCAGCACCAAGAGTTGTTATGGCCAAATCAGCACTATTCACGGTGCATAAAAACGAGCCCTGCCCGCAGTGCGGGGCTGAACTTGTTATTCGGTCCGGGAAACACGGCCCGTTTCTCGGTTGTTCACACTATCCGGAATGTGATTATGTTCGTCCTCTGAAAAGCCAGGCGGATGGACATATCGTTAAAATTCTGGAGGGACAGCTTTGCCCTCTCTGCGGTGGCGAATTAGCGCTACGCCAGGGGCGTTTCGGCATGTTTATTGGATGTAGTAGTTATCCGGAATGTGAACATACGGAACAGATTGATAAGCCTGATGAAACGGCGATTGCCTGTCCTCAGTGTCAGCGCGGGCAACTGGTACAGCGTCGATCTCGTTTTGGTAAGACCTTCCATTCCTGCGATCGCTACCCTGATTGCCAGTTTGTTATCAATTTTAAACCGGTAGCGGGAACCTGCCCTCAATGCAATTATCCGCTACTCATAGAGAAGAAAACCGCGCAAGGTATGAAACGCTTCTGCGCCAGTAAACAATGTGGAAAGCCGGTTACGGCGGATCAAAATAGTGAATAATAACCTGCCATCAGGCTCTATTGCGCATGCAGTGGACGTACTGAAAAATGAAGAAGTCATCGCCTATCCAACTGAAGCTGTTTTTGGGGTCGGTTGCGATCCTGACAGCGAGACGGCTGTGAGCCGCCTGCTTACTTTAAAACAAAGACCCGTCGAGAAAGGGCTGATTTTGATCGCTGCGAATTATGAGCAGCTTAAACCCTATATAGATGACTCTATGCTGACGCCGGCGCAGCGCGAGACTATCTTCTCCGCATGGCCTGGGCCGGTGACCTTCGTCTTCCCGGCGCAGCCGACAACGCCACGCTGGTTAACCGGACGCTTTAATACCCTCGCCGTTCGCGTAACTGACCACCCGCTGGTCGTAGAGCTTTGCCTCGCATATGGCAAACCGCTGGTTTCAACCAGCGCCAACCTGACCGGATTGCCACCTTGCCGGACAACCGAAGAAGTATTGGCACAGTTCGGGAAAGACTTCCCTGTTGCTGTCGGTGAAACGGGAGGGCGCCTGAATCCGTCCGAAATTCGTGACGCTCTGACCGGCGAACGTTTTCGCCAGGGATAATCTCATGGAAACCTATGCTGTTTTTGGTAATCCGATTGCGCACAGCAAATCACCGTTGATCCATCAGCAATTTGCGAAGCAGCTGCAGATAAATCATCCCTACGGTCGCGTACTGGCACCAGTGGATGCATTTGTTGCAACGCTGGAGGCTTTTTTCGCCGCGGGCGGTAAAGGCGCGAATGTGACGGTACCTTTTAAAGAGGAAGCTTTCGAACGTGCGGATGAGCTGACCGAGCGCGCTTCACTTGCTGGTGCAGTAAATACTTTAAAACGGCTTGAGGATGGTCGTCTTCTGGGTGACAACACCGACGGAATTGGTTTACTTAGCGATCTGGAAAGACTCTCCTTTATCAAGCCCGGATTCCGGGTCCTGCTGATTGGTGCGGGTGGTGCATCGCGGGGAGTGCTGTTGCCTCTGCTTTCGCTGGACTGTGCGGTAACCATTACCAACAGAACCTTTTCCCGGGCAGAAGCGCTGGCGGCGTTGTTTGCACATACCGGCAGCGTGAGTGCGGTTGCGCTTGAGGATCTTGCCGGGCGTGAATTCGATCTTGTCATCAATGCCACGTCCAGCGGCATCAATGGCGAGATCCCGGCAATCCCCGCTTCGCTGGTAAGCGCTCATATGTACTTCTATGACATGTTTTATCAGAAAGGGAAGACTCCTTTTCTGAATTGGTGTGAACAACACGGTGCGAAACATATAGCCGATGGACTGGGAATGCTGGTGGGTCAGGCTGCGCATGCGGTGTTGCTCTGGCATGGTGTGTTGCCTGCAGTCGAGCCGGTCATTGAAAAGTTAAAGCAGGAGCTTTCGGCGTGAATCAGGCTATTCACTTCCCGGACAGAGAGAACTGGGATGAGAGTAAACAAGCAGTCTGTTTCCCGGTGCTGGTGCAGGGTATGCAACTTACCTGTGCCATTTCGGGGGAAACACTGTTGCGTCGTTTTGGCGGTTCTGAACCGATAAAGGCATTTTGTGAAAATCGCTGGGATCTGGAAGAAGAAGCCAGCGATTTAATCCGTGAACAGCAGGAGGACGATCAGGGCTGGGTTTGGTTGTCCTGATTCAGATAGTCATTCTTCCATTTAACGTAGTTGTTCGCTGAGTATTTTAATCCTTCGATCTCTGCCTCCTTCAGGGGGCGGATCTGCTTTACCGGGCTTCCCAGATAGAGGTAGCCGCTCTCGAGTCTTTTGTTTTGCGGGACAAGGCTACCGGCACCAATCATTACGTCATCTTCTACTATGACACCATCAAGTAAAATCGACCCCATGCCAACGAGTACCCGGTTTCCGATAGTGCAGCCGTGAAGCATCACTTTATGACCGACGGTAACCTCTTCTCCAATGATGAGTGGATTACCTTCCGGATTATAAGAAGACTTGTGGGTAACATGCAGAACGCTACCGTCCTGAATATTGGTACGTGTGCCAATCGACACATAGTTAACATCTCCCCTGATGGCGACGAGCGGCCAGATGCTGACATCATCCGCCATACGGACATCACCAATGACCACGCTGCTGGCATCGATCATCACGCGATCGCCTTTTTGGGGGAACAGATCTTTATAAGGACGTAATACTGCGGGCATATCTACCTCTAAGGATGAGCGCTATACAGAAGACTTTGATCATATTATTGGATCGAGGCAAGGCAAAATACGTCAATATTTAAGCAAATCGGGCGGGATTTCAGCGAAAAGCGCGGAAAATCAACAGTCGGAAAAAAAGATCTAAAAAATACTTGTGCTAAAAATTGGGATCCCTATAATGCGCCTCCATCGACACGGCGGATGTGAATCACTTCACAAACAACCCGGTCGGTTGAAGAGAAAAAATCCTGAAATAACGGGTTGA
>NZ_JARDVI010000007.1:0-311279 GCF_034008295.1 Enterobacter chinensis | reverse complement strand
AGTCAACCCGTTATTTCAGGATTTTTTCTCTTCAACCGACCGGGTTGTTTGTGAAGTGATTCACATCCGCCGTGTCGATGGAGGCGCATTATAGGGAGTTCTCAGCAGGCCGCAACCGCTAAATGACAGAAAAATGACTGACTGCTGCATTCCACAGCAAAACCCCGCCTTATACCTTTTTACACACAGACTTATCCACAATGATACGAAAAAGTGAAAATGTGCGAGCGTTGCGCAAACGTTTTCGTTAAAATGCTCGCGCTTCACAAGGATGCCTCGTCAGGTGTGTTAGATGAGTTTTTCGCAGGAAAATTCATCTAACGCTCTCTGTAATCGTGAAATCCAGGGGATTTACCATGCAACAACGTCGTCCAGTCCGCCGCGCTCTGCTCAGTGTTTCTGATAAAGCCGGTATCGTCGAATTCGCTCAGGCACTTTCTGCACGTGGTGTAGAGCTGCTTTCTACAGGTGGCACCGCTCGCCTGTTAGCAGATAAAGGTCTGCCGGTAACCGAAGTGTCCGATTACACCGGTTTCCCGGAAATGATGGATGGACGCGTCAAAACCCTGCATCCAAAAGTCCACGGCGGTATCCTTGGCCGTCGCGGCCAGGACGACGCCATTATGGAAAAGCATGACATCGCGCCAATCGACATGGTTGTCGTTAACCTCTATCCATTTGCCCAGACCGTTGCCCGCGAAGGCTGCTCTCTGGAAGATGCCGTAGAGAATATTGATATCGGCGGCCCGACCATGGTGCGCTCCGCGGCCAAGAACCATAAAGATGTGGCCATCGTTGTAAAGAGCAGCGATTACGAAACCATTATTAATGAGATAGACGCCAACGAAGGGTCACTGACGCTTGCAACGCGTTTCGACCTCGCCATCAAAGCCTTCGAACACACTGCCGCGTACGACAGCATGATCGCCAACTACTTCGGTAGCCTGGTACCGGCTTACCACGGTGAAAGCAAAGATCCTTCCGGCCGCTTCCCGCGTACCCTGAACCTGAACTTCATTAAGAAGCAGGATATGCGTTACGGCGAGAACAGCCACCAGCAGGCGGCCTTCTATATAGAAGAAGAGGTAAAAGAAGCCTCTGTTGCGACCGCCCAGCAGGTTCAGGGCAAAGCACTCTCCTATAACAACATTGCCGACACCGATGCCGCGCTGGAGTGCGTGAAAGAGTTCAGCGAGCCTGCCTGCGTTATCGTCAAGCACGCGAACCCATGCGGCGTTGCCGTGAGCACCTCCATTCTGGATGCCTACGATCGCGCCTACAAAACCGACCCGACTTCCGCGTTCGGCGGCATTATCGCCTTCAACCGTGAGCTGGATGCTGAAACCGCACAGGCCATCATCTCCCGCCAGTTCGTTGAAGTGATCATCGCACCATCCGCATCCGAAGAAGCGCTGAAAATTACCGCTGCAAAACAGAACGTGCGTGTACTGGTTTGCGGCCAGTGGGCGGAACGCGTTCAGGGCCTGGACTTCAAACGCGTGAATGGCGGTCTGCTGGTTCAGGACCGCGATCTGGGTATGGTGACAGAAGCCGACCTGCGCGTGGTATCCAAACGTCAGCCGAGCGAGCAGGAACTGCGTGATGCACTGTTCTGCTGGAAAGTGGCGAAGTTTGTTAAATCCAACGCCATTGTCTACGCGAAAGAGAACATGACAATCGGGATAGGCGCAGGCCAGATGAGCCGCGTTTACTCTGCGAAAATCGCGGGTATTAAAGCAGGTGACGAAGGTCTGGAAGTCAAAGGCTCCGCCATGGCCTCTGACGCCTTCTTCCCGTTCCGTGATGGTATTGATGCGGCAGCCGCTGTCGGCATCACCTGCGTGATCCAGCCTGGAGGCTCAATCCGCGACGACGAAGTGATTGCCGCCGCCGACGAGCACGGCATTGCGATGATCTTCACCGACATGCGTCACTTCCGCCATTAATTCCCGGAGCTGAAAATGAAAGTATTAGTAATTGGTAACGGCGGACGCGAGCACGCTCTGGCGTGGAAAGCGGCGCAGTCTCCTTTGGTAAAAACCGTCTTTGTCGCACCGGGTAATGCAGGCACTGCGCTGGAACCTGCGCTGCAGAACGTTGCTATCGGCGTGACCGATATTCCGGCACTGCTGAGCTTTGCCCAGAGCGAGAAAATCGACCTGACCATCGTCGGCCCGGAAGCGCCGCTGGTGATTGGCGTAGTTGATGCGTTCCGCGCTGCGGGCCTGAAAATCTTCGGCCCAACGGAAGGTGCAGCTCAGCTGGAAGGCTCCAAAGCTTTCACCAAAGATTTCCTCGCACGTCATAACATCCCAACGGCGGAATATCAGAACTTCACCGAAGTGGAGCCCGCTCTGGCCTACTTACGTGAAAAAGGCGCGCCGATTGTCATCAAGGCCGACGGTCTGGCCGCCGGAAAAGGCGTGATCGTGGCGATGACGCTCGAAGAAGCCGAAGCCGCGGTTCAGGATATGCTGGCGGGCAATGCCTTTGGCGATGCTGGCCACCGAATCGTGATCGAAGAGTTCCTCGACGGCGAAGAGGCCAGCTTTATCGTGATGGTCGACGGCGAGAATGTTCTGCCGATGGCCACCAGCCAGGACCATAAGCGCGTGGGTAATGGTGATTCCGGCCCGAATACCGGTGGGATGGGTGCCTACTCCCCTGCTCCGGTAGTGACTGACGAAGTACACCAGCGCACGATGGATCGCATCATCTGGCCAACCGTGAAAGGAATGGCGGCAGAAGGCAATACCTACACCGGTTTCCTCTATGCGGGTCTGATGATCGACAAGCAGGGTAACCCTAAGGTTATCGAATTCAACTGCCGCTTTGGCGATCCGGAAACCCAGCCCATCATGCTGCGCATGAAATCCGATCTGGTCGATCTGTGTCTGGCGGCCTGCGAAGGCAAGCTCGACAAGAAAACCTCAGAATGGGACGAGCGTGCGTCTCTGGGCGTGGTGATTGCTGCGGGTGGTTACCCTGGCAACTACAACACCGGTGATGAAATCCACGGTCTGCCGCTGGAAGAGGTTGAAGGCGCGAAGGTATTCCACGCCGGAACGAAGCTGTCTGATGACGACCGCGTACTGACCAATGGCGGACGCGTGCTGTGTGCGACCGCGCTGGGTCATACCGTTGCAGAAGCGCAGAAACGCGCCTATGCGCTGATGGCGGATATTCACTGGAACGGTAGCTTTAGCCGTCAGGATATCGGTTATCGCGCGATTGCGCGTGAGCAGGGCGAGTAATTTCCCCCTCACCCTAACCCTCTCCCTTTGGGAGAGGGGACTTAAATCAAAAACTCTTATCTGTCGGCTGCCAGGTGCAGAAGTCTTCGTTCGCCACCAGCAGCAGCTGAGAGCCTTCCGGCGCCTCAAGCCACGCCACACTCACCTCCATTGATGAATGACGCTGACGGCGTTGAATATGTTCGGTCGCCCAGGATTCGAGCTCAGGCTTGACCGTCTGACCTTCGCAGGTCGTCACCGTCCCATCGGCATGCCAGCGCCCCTGGCGCAGCACGACGCGCCCCAGACGAAGTGCATCGCTGGTCTGGCGGATTTGTTCTGCACGATAGCGGTAGAGGGCGATTTGATCGCTGGAAAGCTGCTGTTTTTGACCGCTGACTTCACGCTGCATAAAGCTCAGCTCGCCATGGTCATCAAAACGCACTTTCACGTGTTCGGGGGTTTTGCTGTAGACGTTCAGTTCAATCAGCGTCAGGTCATCGCCCTGCCAGCGGTATTCCGCAGTCGACGTATTGCCGTTATGCCACGGGCTGAAGGCAGAAAGCAGATGAACTTCATTGCCGGAATCCTTGCGCCAGATCCTGACCGCGCCCTGGTTATCCGCGTAGCCGCTGGCGGTAAACGGCGGCAGAGAGGTGTCATGGCTACAGGCTGACAGCAACAGCATACCTGCCAGCGCGAGCGTTCCACGCCAGAAAGACAAAAGGGGCGTTGCCGCCCCTTCGCTAAAACTGTTCACTGCCACGCGTCTTACTTAACAGCGTCTTTCAGTGCTTTACCAGAAACAAATGCCGGCACGTTAGCTGCGGCGATTTTGATTTCTTTACCGGTCTGCGGGTTGCGGCCAGTGCGCTCAGCGCGGTGGTTCACTTTGAAGGTACCGAAACCAACCAGCTGTACAGCATCACCTTCTTTCAGAGACTCAGTAATAGCAGCCAGGGTAGATTCCAGAGCAGCTTTAGCCTGCACTTTAGACAGATCAGCCTTGTCCGCAATTACATCAATCAGTTGAGTCTTGTTCATAAGTTATCCTTTCAATGTGTTTATCGCTTGCTAAGCATCGAGTGCGACGAAAATGCCAAAAAAGCACTCTCCTGCATACACGCACCGATAGCCACTTTTTTTCGCCCCCCAAATGTAGACCAGACAAGGGTCGAAAGGGAAGAGTCGAGGAGCGACAAAACGGGCGTTATCTCAAGTTTTATTGTCTCATTGGTTAAAAATTATACCAATATTACTCTCGCCGGCCTCGCGCAAGTCCGCACGCAGCCCTTTTATCAGCTCAATATCGCGTTCTTCACACTCAGCCAGCAGGCGGAAAATTTCCCACTGAATATCCCATTCTTGCTCAACCGCCGGGTTCACCCGCAGCTCTTCGTCTGTCATTTCACGACCTTCCTGGGTCATTTCCAGCATCGCCACGGTGGTGATAGATGCCTTACTGACTTCGATAGCATGCTCCAGCGTTTCACCGCTCAGACGGGAGTGGATCAACTCGCTTAACGCCACGCAGGCATCGATGGCCGGATAGACACCGTACAGGTCAAAATCATCCGCTGCCGGGATCGCCTCTTCCAGCTTTTCCAGCTGAGAGTCGAAGTTCACCTTCGCGTCTTTCACCGTCAGCGTTTCCCAGATTAAATCCAGAATACGACGATAGATCTGGCCTTCGCCAAACGCCGTCTGCTTGCAGAACGCAGCATAGTTAGGGTACATGCGCTCGCACAGGCAAGCCATAAACGTCACGTGCTGCCAGCTTTCCAGCTTCTCAAGGCGCAAATGAATCGGGTTTTGTAACATGATGATGTCTCGAAACGGAAATTAGCCGCAGTTTACCTGAATCAGGGCTGAATTTCCTGCCAACGAATAAATGCCGGACGCGATGACGCAACGGCATCTGCCCAGCGTGTCGGTTCCGGCAATCGGTAACCTTTCATACAGCGCTGAACCCACGCCAGGGCACTGTCCATGCTCACCCGATGCCCGGTCGCGATAAACAGCGGATTGCATCGCGCCTTGCTGCGCCAGACCCATGCCAGCTGTTCACCCTTGTGGATGAGCGGCGCCAGCGCGCCCGGCTCCGCGGAAAGGGGTTCAAACGCGCCACACAGGCGTTTCTTGGCGACGCCAATGGTCGGCACATCCACCAGTAACCCAAAGTGGCTGGCAACGCCTAAACGGCGCGGGTGTGAAATACCGTGTCCATCGACGAACAACAGGTCAGGTTTTTGCGAGAGTTGCTCCCACGCTGCCAGCAGCGCGGGATATTCGCGGAAGGAGAGAAAGCCCGGAATGTACGGCATGGTGGTGGCGATACGCGCCACCTTGTATTCCACCAGCTCAAGCGAAGGGTATTTCAAGACCACCATCGCCGCTCGCGTTACTTCCCCCCCCTGCTCGAATCCGACGTCTGCTCCGCCAATGTACTGCGGAGGATCTTTATCCAGACGATCCTCGCGGATCACCGATGAAGCCAGTTCGATTTGCTGAGCGCGTAGCGACGCGAGATCCATAACCACTCCTTACTTGTGATACTGGGCAGAAAGCCGATGCACCGCCTCCACAAATACGCCAGCGTGTTCTGGCGGCACATCCTGATGAATGCCGTGGCCGAGGTTAAAGACGTGGCCTTCACCCTGGCCGAAACCAGACAGTATAGTCGACACTTCTTCTTCAATGCGGGCAGGCTGAGCATAGAGCATGGATGGATCCATATTGCCCTGCAGTGCCACTTTGTCACCCACGCGGCGGCGGGCATCGGCGATATCGGTGGTCCAGTCGAGACCCAGCGCGTCGCAGCCGGTTGCCGCCATCGCTTCCAGCCACTGACCGCCACCTTTGGTGAACAGCGTTACCGGCACGCGGCGACCTTCGTTTTCGCGCAGCAGGCCGTCGACGATTTTATGCATGTAGTACAGAGAGAACTGCTGATAATCGCGGCCGGTCAGCACGCCACCCCAGGTGTCGAAAATCATGACCGACTGCGCACCCGCTTTAATCTGCGCGTTGAGATAGAGCGTGACGCTCTTCGCCAGCTTGTCGAGAAGCGCATGCAGGGCCAGCGGCTCGGCGTACATCATCTTTTTAATCATGGTGAAGGCTTTGCTGCTGCCGCCTTCAACCATATAGGTCGCCAGCGTCCACGGGCTGCCGGAGAAACCAATCAGCGGCACTTCGCCTTTCAGCTCGCGGCGAATGGTGCGCACGGCGTTCATCACGTAGCCCAGTTCACCTTCCGGATCGGGGATTGGCAGCTTATCCACGTCGGCTTTGCTTTTGATTGGGGAGGTGAAGCGCGGGCCTTCACCGGTTTCGAAATAGAGACCAAGGCCCATGGCATCCGGAATGGTCAGAATGTCCGAAAAGAGAATAGCGGCATCCAGTGGGAAGCGGCGCAGCGGCTGGAGCGTGACTTCGCAGGCCAGCTCGGCGTTTTTGCACAGCGACATAAAATCACCCGCCTGCGCACGCGTGGCTTTGTACTCTGGCAGATAACGTCCCGCCTGGCGCATCATCCACACCGGGGTAACATCAACGGGCTGGCGCAGCAGCGCACGCAGATAACGATCGTTCTTCAGTTCGGTCATTTTTGCAGTTCCTTAAGCGTCATGGCCTCAGTGTAACACTACTCATACTCGGCTCGACACATCGCCACGGTATCTTCTATCAGCCGACGCGCCACCGTGCCCGGTGGGGGTAACAGCGGTAAATCGTCATAGCGATACCAGTTCGCTTCCAGCAGTTCTTTCTGGTCGATAACAATCTCACCGCTGTCGTATTCAGCCATAAATGCCGTCATCAGCGACTGCGGGAACGGCCAGGGTTGGGAGGTGACGTAGCGCAGGTTCTTCACCTTGATCCCGCTCTCCTCCATCACCTCACGCGCCACCGCCTGCTCTAGCGTTTCGCCTACTTCGACGAACCCGGCCAGTACGGTGTGAATGCCGTTGCGATGACGAGTATGCTGCGCCAGCAGGATGGAATCCTCCCGACGGATAGCGACGATAATGCAGGGTGCAATCTGAGGATAGTAGCGCTCGCGGCAGTGGCTGCAGAGCATCGCCCACTCGGTTTTGCTCGGGTGCATGGTATGACCGCAGTAGCCGCAGTATTTATGCGAGCGGTAAAACTCCGCCAGCTGCACGCCGCGCCCCGCCAGCTGGAACAGCCCGACATCCTGATCCAGCACCTGCCGCACAGACCCCATATCCTGGCGACGCGCTTGTTGGATCAACCACACCGGCTCGGCCTGCCACTCGCCGATCCACAGCGCGGTTTGTCCGACAAGATCGAACGTTTCCGCCGTGCCATGGGGGATTTCCCCGGCGGGCAGCCATAATTTTTGTTCGTGACTGACGATCCACCAACCCAGATCTGATTTTTCAATAATACGATCCATATCTATTGCACTACCTTCGCTTCACTGACATGTTGTTAGCATTGTGGTTACATTTTGGATAAGCAGATTCAATCCTAAACCTTGCGGAGTCGACCATGTTAAACCAGCTGGAAAGCCTGACTGAGCGCGTTAGAGGAAGTAACAAACTGGTGGATCGCTGGCTACATGTGCGCAAGCATCTACTCGTGGCTTATTACAATCTGGTCGGTATTAAGCCTGGCAAAGAATCGTTTATGCGACTGAATGAAAAATCGCTGGATGATTTTTGTCAGGGCCTGGTCGACTATCTGTCCGACGGCCATTTCAATATTTATGAACGCATTATCCGTGAAATGGAAGGGACAACGCCGTATTTAGCGGCCAGCAAACTCTATCCGCTGCTGGAAGCCAACACCCAGCAGATCATGGACTACTACGATTCCACGCTTGAGAACGCCATCGATCACGACAACTATCTTGAGTTCCAGCGGGCGCTTTCCGACCTTGGCGAAGCGCTGGAAGAGCGATTCACGCTGGAAGATAAGCTGATCACCCTCGCCCTGGATATCGGCCTGGATGTCAGCCACGAAGATAACATCGCGCGCCCTGCTTGAGTTCTTAATCGTTAACGAGTAATTTACAACCATTCGCCCCTCTCGCGAGGGGGATTTTTCTTGTCGGAGTGCCCAGTGTGAAAGCACGGGCTGAGACCGTTAATTCGGGATCCGCGGAACCTGATCAGGCTAATACCTGCGAAGGGAACAAGAGTCACACTGCTGTTGTATCGCCTAAGGGCGATCCTCTCTTGCTTCATCCGTCGTCTGACAAGCCATGTCCTTCACTTTTGGAATGAGCTATGTCTACTGCAAAACTGACCCGCCGCGAACAGCGCGCACAGGCCCAACACTTCATTGATACCCTGGAAGGCACCGCTTTCCCGAACTCTAAACGCATCTACATTTCCGGCTCGCAGGCCGATATCCGCGTCCCGATGCGGGAAATCCAGCTCAGCCCGACGCTTATCGGCGGCAGCAAAGAGAATCCGCAGTTCGAAGACAACGAAGCCGTGCCGGTATACGACACCTCCGGCCCGTACGGCGATCCGGATATTGCCATCAACGTTCAGCAGGGTCTGGCAAAGCTGCGCCAGCCGTGGATTGACGCGCGTAACGACTGCGAAGAACTGAGCGTGCGTAGCTCTGCGTACACCAAAGCACGCCTGGCCGACGACGGTCTGGACGAGCTGCGCTTCACCGGGCTACTGACGCCGAAACGCGCCAGAGCAGGCAAATGCGTGACCCAGCTGCACTATGCGCGTCAGGGGATCGTCACGCCAGAAATGGAGTTCATCGCCATCCGTGAAAACATGGGGCGCGAGCGTATCCGCAGCGAGGTGCTGCGCCACCAGCACCCGGGCGAAGGTTTTGGCGCTCGTCTGCCAGAAAATATTACGCCGGAGTTTGTGCGTGATGAAGTGGCCGCCGGCCGCGCAATTATCCCCGCCAACATCAACCACCCGGAATCCGAGCCGATGATTATCGGGCGCAACTTCCTGGTGAAGGTCAACGCTAACATCGGCAACTCGGCCGTCACTTCCTCCATCGAAGAAGAGGTCGAAAAGCTGGTCTGGTCAACGCGCTGGGGCGCGGACACGGTGATGGATCTCTCCACCGGCCGCTATATTCACGAAACACGTGAGTGGATCCTGCGTAACAGCCCGGTCCCGATTGGCACCGTCCCGATTTATCAAGCGCTGGAAAAAGTGAGCGGCATTGCCGAAGACCTCACCTGGGAAGCCTTCCGCGACACGCTGCTGGAGCAGGCTGAACAGGGCGTAGACTACTTCACCATTCACGCGGGCGTGCTGCTGCGCTACGTGCCGATGACGGCGAAACGTCTGACCGGTATTGTCTCGCGCGGCGGATCTATCATGGCGAAGTGGTGCCTCTCCCATCACCAGGAAAACTTCCTCTACGAACATTTCCGCGAGATTTGCGAAATCTGTGCCGCGTACGATGTCTCTCTGTCGCTGGGCGACGGCCTGCGCCCAGGCTCTATCCGCGATGCCAACGACGAAGCGCAGTTTGCCGAGCTGCACACGCTGGGTGAACTGACCAAAATCGCCTGGGAGTATGACGTGCAGGTGATGATTGAAGGCCCGGGACACGTGCCGATGCAGATGATCCGCCGCAATATGACCGAAGAGCTGGAGCACTGCCACGAAGCACCCTTCTATACCCTGGGGCCGCTGACCACCGATATTGCGCCAGGCTATGACCACTTCACTTCCGGGATTGGGGCGGCGATGATCGGCTGGTTCGGCTGCGCCATGCTCTGCTACGTGACGCCAAAAGAGCACCTCGGCCTGCCAAACAAAGAGGACGTGAAGCAGGGGCTGATTACCTACAAAATTGCCGCCCACGCGGCAGATCTAGCCAAAGGCCATCCGGGCGCGCAAATCCGCGATAACGCCATGTCGAAGGCGCGCTTTGAATTCCGCTGGGAAGATCAGTTCAACCTGGCGCTGGACCCGTTCACCGCCCGCGCCTATCACGACGAAACCCTGCCGCAGGAGTCGGGCAAAGTCGCGCATTTCTGCTCTATGTGCGGGCCAAAATTCTGCTCGATGAAAATCAGCCAGGAGGTGCGCGACTACGCCGCCGCGCAGACCATTGAAGTAGGTATGGCGGATATGTCCGAAACCTTCCGCGCCAAAGGCGGCGAAATCTACCTCAAAAAAGAGGAGGCGTAATGTACCAGCCCGATTTCCCGCCCGTCCCCTACCGTTTAGGGCTCTATCCGGTGGTGGACAGCGTGGCGTGGATCGAACGCCTGCTGGAGGCAGGCGTTCGAACGATCCAACTGCGCATCAAGGATAAACGCGATGACGAGGTGGAAGCCGATGTGGTTGCCGCCATTGCGCTGGGACGTCAGTTTAACGCCCGTCTGTTTATCAACGACTACTGGCGGCTGGCCGTTAAGCACCAGGCTTACGGCGTGCATCTGGGTCAGGAGGACCTGGAAACAACGGATCTGAGCGCTATCCGCGAAGCCGGATTACGGCTGGGGGTGTCAACACACGACGGCATGGAGATCGACGTGGCGCTGGCAGCCCGTCCCTCTTACATCGCGCTGGGCCACGTCTTCCCGACGCAGACCAAGCAGATGCCCTCCGCACCGCAGGGACTGACGCAGCTGACAAGTCACGTCAAACGCCTTGCCGATTACCCCACCGTCGCCATCGGCGGCATTAGCCTTGAACGGGCTCCGGCTGTGCTGGAGACTGGCGTCGGCAGTATTGCCGTCGTCAGCGCCATCACCCAGGCCGCAGACTGGCAGTCCGCCACCGCACAGCTGTTACAGCTGGCAGGAGCTGGCGATGAATGATCGCGATTTTATGCGCTACAGCCGTCAGATCCTGCTGGAGGATATCGCCATTGACGGGCAGCAAAAACTGCTCGCCAGCCGGGTGCTGATTGTCGGTCTGGGCGGATTAGGCGCACCTGCGGCGCTTTATCTGGCAGGCGCTGGTATCGGCACGCTGGTGCTGGCCGATGATGACGACATTCATCTCAGCAACCTGCAGCGACAAATCCTTTTTACCACCGAGGATATCAACCAGCCGAAAGCGCACATCACCCGGCAGCGGCTAAGCCAGCTTAATCCGGACATCGAACTGATTGCGCGACAGGAACGTCTTAGCGGCGAGAGCCTGCACCGTGAAGTCGCCCTTGCCGACGTGGTGCTGGACTGTACCGACAACATGGCGACGCGCCAGGCGATTAACGCCGCCTGCGTGGCAAATAACACGCCGCTTATCACCGCCAGCGCGGTGGGGTTCGGCGGACAGATGATGGTCCTGACGCCACCGTGGGTACAGGGCTGCTATCGCTGCCTGTGGCCGGATGATGCCGAGCCGGTGCGCAACTGCCGCACGGCGGGCATTCTTGGTCCGGTGGTCGGCGTGATGGGCACGATGCAGGCCCTGGAGGCCATCAAGCTGCTCAGCGGCATGGAGACGGAACGCAATACGCTGCGGCTGTTTGATGCCCGCTCCAGCGGCTGGCGCCATCTGGCGTTACACCGCGCCGGCCGTTGCCCGGTATGTGGAGGCCGCGATGCGCATTCTGTTTAACGATGAGCCGATGAGATGCGACGACGGGCTCACCGTTGCCGTACTGCTCGACAAGCTGCGCCAGCTCAAGCCGGGAACGGCGCTGGCGCTCAATCAACAGATCCTGCCGCGCGAGCAGTGGGAACATCAGCAGGTCAATGAAGGCGACCAGATCCTGCTGTTTCAGGTTATCGCAGGGGGCTGAGATGCTACGTATTGCCGATAAAGTTTTTGACTCGCATTTGTTTACCGGAACCGGAAAATTCGCCTCGCCGCAGCTGATGGTGGATGCCATTCGTGAAAGCGGCAGCCAGCTGGTGACGCTGGCGCTCAAGCGCGTGGACCTGCGTCACCACAGCGACGCCATTCTGGCTCCCTTACTGGAAGCGGACGTCACGCTGCTGCCAAACACCTCCGGGGCGAAAACGGCCGAAGAGGCGATTTTTGCCGCACAGCTGGCCCGGGAGGCGCTCGGCACACGCTGGCTGAAGCTGGAAATTCATCCGGATCCCCGCTGGCTGCTGCCTGACCCCATCGAAACGCTGAAAGCGGCTGAAAAACTGGTGCAGCAAGGGTTTACCGTCCTGCCGTACTGCGGAGCCGACCCGGTCCTGTGTAAACGGCTGGAAGAGGTCGGCTGTGCGGCGGTGATGCCGCTGGGAGCACCTATTGGCTCCAACCAGGGGCTGGAAACCCGCGCGATGCTGGAGATCATCATCGAGCAGGCCAACGTGCCGGTGGTGGTTGATGCGGGCATTGGCGTGCCAAGCCATGCCGCGCAGGCGCTGGAGATGGGTGCCGACGCAGTGCTGGTGAACACGGCGATCGCGGTTGCCGACGATCCGGTTATGATGGCGCGAGCGTTCCGCATGGCCGTAGAGGCCGGCTTGCTGGCAAGGGAGTCCGGCCCCGGCTCGCGCAGTTCTCAGGCGCAGGCCACCAGCCCCCTGACCGGTTTTCTGGAGACGATCTCATGAGCATGTTTACCGAGCGCTGGCGGCAGCTAAACTGGGACGACATTGCCCTGCGCATCAACAGCAAGACGGCTGCTGACGTGGAGCGCGCGCTGCAGGCCCGTCATCTGACCCGCGAGGATCTGATGGCCCTGCTCTCCCCGGCGGCCAGCGCGTACCTCGAACCGATGGCCCAGCGAGCCCAGAGGCTTACCCGTCAGCGCTTTGGCAATACGGTGAGCTTCTACGTGCCGCTCTATCTCTCAAACCTGTGCGCCAATGACTGCACCTACTGCGGTTTTTCCATGAGCAACCGCATCAAGCGAAAAACGCTCGATGCGGGTGAGATTGCCCATGAGTGTGCGGCCATACGTGAAATGGGCTTTGAGCATCTTCTGCTGGTCACGGGCGAACATCAGGGGAAAGTGGGAATGGACTATTTTCGTCAGCACCTTCCCGCCATTCGTCGTCAGTTTGCGTCTTTGCAGATGGAGGTGCAGCCCCTGTCGCAGGACGAGTACGCGGAGCTAAAAACGCTCGGACTGGACGGGGTGATGGTCTATCAGGAGACTTACCACGAGGCGACGTACGCCCGACACCACCTGAAAGGTAAGAAACAAGACTTCTTTTTCCGGCTGGAAACGCCGGACAGGTTGGGTCGAGCTGGCATCGACAAAATCGGTCTGGGTGCGCTGATCGGGCTCTCCGACAGCTGGCGGGTGGATTGTTACATGGTGGCAGAACATCTGCTTTGGCTCCAGCAGCACTACTGGCAGAGCCGTTATTCTATCTCTTTCCCCCGCCTGCGGCCTTGCGCGGGGGGGATTGAGCCAGCGTCGCTGATGGATGAACGCCAGCTGGTGCAGACCATCTGCGCATTTCGCCTGCTTGCCCCGGAAGTTGAATTATCCCTCTCAACGCGTGAGTCCCCGGCGTTTCGCGATCGCGTGATCCCGCTTGCAATTAACAACGTCAGCGCGTTTTCCAAAACGCAGCCTGGCGGCTATGCCGACGATCGTCCGGAGCTGGAGCAGTTTGTCCCGCATGACGGACGGCGTCCAGAAGCGGTAGCCGCAGCCCTGACGGCACAGGGCCTTCAGCCTGTCTGGAAAGACTGGGACAGCTGGCTGGGAAGAGCCTCGCAATAACGTTGCAACGCACCGCAACGCGGTAAAAAATTGTCGAGGGGCTACGGAAAGTCACCACCGGATGATTGCCAGCACTCATCCGGTTTTTTATTGTCACAGCGTTAGCAACGGATGCTGACCAGGGCGAAAAGCTTCTTCCTCGTTTCGCCCTGCCTCTGATTCATTGCACAAAAAGCACCCACTCGTTTAATAAGTATTTTCTTAGTGGTTCTTAAGATAAATCATCCCATCAGAAACCGTGTTCCGTATAATTCACCGCTAACCGCAGGACAGCGACTATGCTGAGAGGATATCGGCAGACGAAAAGTATTCACCATCAGGATCGATGTACAACTCATGGCACTTCACAGCAAAAAGCTCTCTTTTACCCGGCCAATCATGCTCAGCTTCGCGGGGATCCTCTGCAGTTTTGCGGTGATCGCGATCGCGGTGACGCTTTCACAGAGAAAGGATTTTCTTGAGGATTATCATAAGATAAACAGCAATTTCACGCACAACCTGGCGGTGAATTACACCGAGTCTATTCTGCGTGAAAACGACTATATCCTGGGCCGCTCTGCCATGTACTTTTCGCGTAACGACAGGTTAAACGAGACGCTCAACGTCAACCCGACGCAGGGACTGCAGATGATAATGCATTTGCAGAACCTGATGCCGACCGTGTCCTCCATCTCGCTGGCCGACACGCAGGGGCATTATCTTCGCGCACCGGAAGTGCTCCCTACGGAGAAGAGTAAAACCTTCGATCCCCGGACGCGGCCGTGGTTTGTCGCCCAGGCGGAAGCCAGTATCTTCAGCCACTATACCCGTCCCTACATGGACTACTTCACCGGCCATCCGACGGTCACACTTTATAAGCCGTTGATTTCGCCGGAAGGCAGACTGAAGGGAACGATCGCGTTTCATCTCGATTTGACCTCAATGGGCTACACCCTGCGTCAGATGGTGGCGCCCGTTCAGGGGGAATTCTTCGTCGTGGAACGCGATGGCGCCGTCGTGCTGCACCCTGATACCGGCGCGCTCTTCAAACAGTACGTGAGCGAAGCGCTGATGGACAAAATGACCAGCGGCGAAGGTCATCTTTACGACAAGAAAAGCAACGCCTGGTATTACTACTACTCGTTTACTAACCCTGACTGGTTTGTCATTTACCGGGTATCGGGTGCGACACTCAACGATATTACCCGCCACGAAACGACGATCGTTGGCTGGGGGTTCGCGCTGGCGGCCATCATCATCGTCCTCTTCGGCTTATACCTCCGCCACGCCTCGCGTAGCGTGCTGATGCACATTATCAATGCCATCAAAACCGGCGATGTAAGCGAAGCTCCACGTCTGGAAGCGATGCTGAGCCACACTATCCAGTCCAATAAAGAGCGCGAAATGGCGTATGTGCGCCAGGCAACTCACGATGCGCTGACGGGCTGTAAAAACCGCCGCGCGTTCGATAGCGATGTTGCGGAGCAGCTGAATACCCAGCAGCCTTTCGCGATGGCGCTGGTGGATATTGATAACTTTAAGTCGATTAACGACACGCTGGGTCACCTGACCGGTGATATCGTCCTGCGCAACGTGGCCCGCGAAGGGATCCAGATAATGCAGCCACATCATGTCTCGGTTTACCGTTACGGTGGAGAAGAGTTCGCGGTGGTCTTCCTGGCTGAGCAGATACCTTCCGCGCTCTCATTGCTGGAAGCGTGGCGTACCGCCGTTGAAAAACGCGTCTGGCGAGAAGAGAACCTGCGGGTCACGTTCAGCGGTGGTCTTGGGGAGTGGCATTTCGAACCGCTGGAGCAATTTGTGGGAAGCGTTGATAACGCCCTCTACAGCGCGAAGCAGCAGGGAAAAAACCGCATTATTCGCACGTCCATCAGCTAATCCGCCCTCTTTCCCCCTGCCCGTTTCGACGGGCCGGGTACCCGACAATACAAAATTGTAACCGGTTTCAGAAAATCATCGGTTTCTTTGTGATGCCTGACACACAATCGCGGTAAAGCGGTTGTTGAAGCGTTCTGCACGGGATAATTATCAGTAAACACATGTAGATCGAGGCTGATTATGAAGAACATCGTTTTATGCTGTGCAGCGGGAATGTCAACCAGCATGCTGGTTCAACGTATGAAAGACGCCGCACAGAAAAAAGGGGTTGAAGTCACTATTAAAGCCGTTCCGGTTGCGGAGTTTAAAGACAACATCGCGACGGCCGACATCGTATTACTGGGGCCACAGGTTAAATACGAGCAGGCAAAACTACAGGCGCAGGCCGACCCGCTGGGTAAAAAGGTCGCGGTGATCGACATGATGGATTACGGCATGATGAAAGGTGATGCCGTACTGGAAAAAGCGCTCAAACTTCTGGAGTCATAATGGAAGACTTAGAAACCACGATTATGGAACTGCTGGTCAACGCAGGCGCGGCGCGCAGTGCGGCCCTGACGGCGTTACAGATGGCGCGTAAAGGTGAGTTTGACGAAGCAGAAAAAGCGATGGAAGAGTCGCGCGAATATGTGAAACATGCGCACACTATACAGACGCAGCTCATCGGTCTTGACGAAGGGACCGGGAAACTTCCGGTGAACCTGATCACCGTCCACTCTCAGGATCACCTGATGAACGCGATGGTCATTCAGGACCTGGCGGGCGATATGATTGAGCTGTATCGTCGGCTGCCGCTGATTAACTGATAAAACGCAGATATAAAAAAACCCGCCGAAGCGGGTTTTTTTATTTATGGCATCAACGATTACTCGTTGTCGGAACCGCCCAGACCTGCGTTCAGCAGTTCTGCCAGGCTCGCGGATGCATCTTCAGCAGTCACCTGCGGTGCAGCTGGCAGTTCGCCTGCAGCACGACGACGCATACGATCCTGGTGGTACGCATAACCGGTACCCGCTGGGATCAGACGACCCACGATGACGTTCTCTTTCAGACCGCGCAGTTCATCACGTTTACCTGCAACAGCGGCTTCGGTCAGGACACGCGTGGTTTCCTGGAACGATGCTGCTGAGATGAAGGACTCGGTTGCCAGAGACGCTTTGGTGATACCCAGCAGATCGCGTGCGAAGGTCGCACCGATTTTGCCGTTCGCTTCCAGATCGCGGTTAGCGATCTTAACGCGAGAGTATTCAACCTGTTCGCCTTCCAGGAACTCGGAGCTGCCTGCGTTTTCGATGGTTGCTTTACGCAGCATCTGACGAACGATAACTTCGATGTGCTTATCGTTAATCTTAACGCCCTGGAGACGGTAAACGTCCTGTACTTCGTTGGTGATGTAACGCGTTACCGCGTGTACGCCACGAAGACGCAGAATGTCGTGCGGTGCTTCTGGACCATCGGAAACCACGTCACCACGTTCTACACGTTCACCTTCGAACACGTTGAGCTGACGCCACTTAGGAATCATCTCTTCGTACGGCTCGCTGCCATCTACTGGGGTGATAACCAGACGGCGTTTACCTTTGGTCTCTTTACCGAAGGAGATGATACCGCTGATTTCAGCCAGGATTGCAGGCTCTTTCGGACGACGTGCTTCGAACAGGTCTGCAACGCGTGGCAGGCCACCGGTGATGTCCTTGGTACCGCTGGATTCCTGTGGAATACGCGCCAGAGCATCACCCGCACCGATCTGAATACCATCTTCCAGCTGAACGATCGCTTTACCCGGCAGGAAGTACTGCGCAGGCATGTCGGTACCAGGGATCAGAACGTCGTTACCGTTAGCATCAACGATTTTCAGTGCAGGACGCAGATCTTTACCACCGGCAGTACGTTCAGCAGAATCCAGAACCACCAGAGAAGACAGACCGGTCAGCTCGTCAGTCTGACGAGTAATGGTCTGGCCGTCGATCATGTCAGTAAAGCGGATGAAACCACTTACTTCGGTGATAACCGGCATGGTGTGTGGATCCCAGTTTGCTACGGTTTCGCCGCCAGCAACCTGCTCACCATCACCTTTCGCCATAACAGCACCGTAAGGCACTTTATAGCTCTCTTTGGTACGACCGAATTCGTCGATCAGCTTCAGCTCGGTGTTACGAGAGGTCACAACCAGCTTGCCTGCGGAGTTAACAACAGACTTCGCGTTGCTGAGCTTGATGCTACCTTTGTTTTTCACCTGGATGCTGGATTCAGCAGCCGCACGAGATGCCGCACCACCGATGTGGAACGTACGCATCGTCAGCTGTGTACCCGGCTCACCGATGGACTGTGCCGCGATAACGCCGATTGCTTCACCTTTGTTGATGATGTGGCCACGCGCCAGGTCACGACCATAGCAGTGCGCACATACACCAAAGTCGGTGTCACAAGATACAACGGAACGTACTTTCACAGAGTCAACAGAGTTCGCTTCCAGCAGATCACACCAGTGCTCGTGCAGCAGCGTGTTGCGTGGAACCAGAATGTCTGCAGTACCCGGCTTCAGAATGTCTTCCGCGGTTACACGACCCAGTACGCGATCGCGCAGTGGCTCTTTAACATCACCACCCTCGATAACCGGGGTCATGGTGATACCTTCGAGGGTGCCACAATCGTCTTCGGTCACAACCAGATCCTGCGCAACGTCAACCAGACGACGCGTCAGATAACCGGAGTTCGCTGTCTTCAGTGCGGTATCCGCCAGACCTTTACGCGCACCGTGAGTAGAGATGAAGTACTGGAGTACGTTCAGACCTTCACGGAAGTTCGCGGTGATTGGCGTTTCGATGATGGAGCCATCTGGCTTCGCCATCAGACCACGCATACCTGCCAGCTGACGAATCTGTGCTGCAGAACCACGCGCACCGGAGTCGGCCATCATGTAGATGCTGTTGAAGGAAACCTGCTGCTCTTCTACGCCGTCACGGTTAATCACGGTTTCGGTCTGCAGGTTATCCATCATCGCTTTGGATACACGATCGTTCGCCGCAGCCCAGATATCGATAACTTTGTTATAGCGTTCGCCCGCGGTAACCAGACCAGACTGGAACTGCTCCTGGATCTCAGCAACTTCGGCTTCCGCTTCAGAGATGATCTCGTGTTTCTTCTCTGGGATGACCATGTCATCGATACCAACAGATGCACCTGAACGCGCTGCATAAGCAAAGCCGGTGTACATTGTCTGGTCAGCGAAGATAACGGTCGGCTTCAGACCCAGAATGCGGTAACAGGTGTTCAGCATTTTGGAGATAGCCTTCTTGCCCAGCGCCTGGTTGACGATGGAGAAAGGCAGACCTTTCGGTACGATCATCCACAGAATGGCACGGCCAACGGTCGTGTCTTTCAGGCTGGTCATCGCCACGAATTCGCCGTTTGCATCTTTTTCGTATTCGGTGATACGCACTTTAACGCGCGCATGCAGAGAGGCCAGGCCAGCGCGATAAATACGCTCAGCTTCTTTCGGGCCAGTCAGCACCATGCCTTCGCCTTTAGCGTTAACACAGTCACGGGTCATGTAGTACAGACCCAATACAACGTCCTGAGAAGGAACGATAATTGGCTCACCGTTCGCTGGGGACAGAATGTTGTTGGTAGACATCATCAGCGCACGCGCTTCGAGCTGGGCTTCCAGCGTCAGCGGTACGTGAACAGCCATCTGGTCACCATCGAAGTCGGCGTTATATGCCGCACAAACCAGCGGGTGCAGCTGGATAGCTTTACCTTCGATCAGGACTGGCTCAAATGCCTGGATACCCAAACGGTGCAGGGTTGGTGCACGGTTCAGCAGTACCGGGTGTTCGCGGATAACTTCGTCCAGGATATCCCAAACGACAGCTTCTTCACGCTCAACCATTTTCTTAGCGGCTTTGATGGTGGTGGCGAGGCCACGCAGTTCCAGCTTGCCGTAGATGAACGGTTTGAACAGCTCCAGTGCCATTTTCTTCGGCAGACCGCACTGATGCAGACGCAGGTATGGACCTACGGTGATTACAGAACGACCGGAGTAGTCAACACGCTTACCGAGCAGGTTCTGACGGAAACGACCCTGCTTACCTTTGATCATGTCGGCCAAAGATTTCAGAGGGCGTTTGTTAGAACCGGTGATCGCACGACCACGACGACCGTTATCCAGCAGGGCATCTACCGCTTCCTGCAGCATACGTTTTTCGTTGCGTACGATGATGTCCGGCGCAGCCAGATCCAGCAGACGTTTCAGACGGTTGTTACGGTTGATAACGCGACGATACAGATCGTTTAGATCGGACGTTGCGAAACGACCACCATCCAGCGGAACCAGCGGACGCAGATCTGGCGGCAGAACCGGCAGAACGGTCAGGATCATCCACTCTGGTTTGTTACCAGACTGAACGAACGCTTCCAGCAGTTTGATACGCTTGGTCAGCTTTTTACGTTTGGTTTCGGAGTTGGTTTCGTTCAGCTCTTCACGCAGCTGCTCGCACTCTTGCTCCAGATCCATGCTCTTCAGCAGGGCCTGAATAGCTTCCGCACCCATCTTCGCGTCGAATTCGTCACCGAACTCTTCCAGCGCGTCCAGATACTGCTCTTCAGTCAGGATCTGGTGACGTTCCAGGTTCGTCATCCCGCCTTCGATAACCACATAAGATTCGAAGTACAGAACACGTTCGATATCACGCAGCGGCATATCCAACAGCAGACCGATACGGGACGGCAGAGATTTCAGGAACCAGATATGAGCGGTTGGAGACGCCAGCTCGATGTGGCCCATGCGCTCACGACGCACTTTGGTCTGGGTCACTTCAACGCCGCACTTCTCACAGATCACACCACGGTGTTTCAGGCGCTTGTACTTACCGCACAGGCACTCGTAATCTTTTACTGGCCCGAAAATACGCGCACAGAAAAGGCCGTCACGCTCAGGTTTGAACGTACGGTAGTTGATGGTTTCCGGCTTTTTAACTTCACCGAAAGACCATGAACGGATCATGTCTGGCGAAGCCAGAGCAATTTTGATCGCATCAAACTCTTCGGTTTTAGTCTGCGCTTTCAGAAACTTTAATAAATCTTTCACGGATTTGCTCCCGTCGGAGTTAGCACAATCTGGTGCCGGGGGTTAACCCGGCACCAGTGACCTGTTTGAGCGAGAATTACTCGTCTTCCAGTTCGATGTTGATACCCAGCGAACGAATCTCTTTCAACAGTACGTTGAAGGATTCAGGCATGCCCGGTTCCATCTGATGGTTGCCGTCCACGATGTTCTTATACATCTTGGTACGACCGTTCACGTCATCAGACTTAACGGTGAGCATTTCCTGCAGGGTGTATGCCGCGCCGTATGCTTCCAGCGCCCACACTTCCATCTCCCCGAAGCGCTGACCACCGAACTGTGCCTTACCACCCAGCGGCTGCTGAGTAACCAGGCTGTAAGAACCGGTAGAACGAGCGTGCATCTTGTCGTCGACCAGGTGGTTCAGTTTCAGCATGTACATGTAACCTACGGTTACCGGACGCTCGAACTGTTCACCGGTACGGCCGTCAAACAGCGTAATCTGACCAGACGTTGGCAGACCACCCAGTTGCAGCAGCTCTTTAATTTCAGCTTCTTTCGCACCATCGAATACCGGCGTTGCGATTGGCATACCTTTTTTCAGGTTCTCAGCCAGGCGCAGCACTTCTTCATCGCTGAAGGTGTTCAGGTCGACTTTCTGACGCACGTCGGTACCCAGATCGTAGGCACGCTGGATGAATTCGCGCAGTTTCGCGACTTCTTCCTGCTGCTTCAGCATGGCGTTAATCTTGTCGCCGATACCTTTCGCAGCCATACCCAGGTGGGTTTCCAGAATCTGACCGATGTTCATACGAGACGGTACACCCAGTGGGTTCAGTACGATATCTACCGGCGTACCGTTAGCATCGTGCGGCATATCTTCGATCGGGTTGATCTTAGAGATAACACCCTTGTTACCGTGACGACCTGCCATCTTATCACCAGGCTGGATCTGACGTTTAACAGCCAGATACACCTTAACAATCTTCAGCACGCCTGGTGCCAGATCGTCGCCCTGAGTGATTTTACGGCGTTTCGCTTCGAGTTTTTTCTCGAACTCGTGTTTCAGTTCGTCATACTGCTCAGCCAGCTGTTCCAGCTGATTCTGTTTCTCTTCGTCGGTCAGGCCCAGTTCCAGCCAGCGATCGCGTGGCAGTTTGTCGAGCTTCTCAGCTTCAACGCCACCGGCAACCAGCACCGCATAGATACGGCTGAACAGACCCGCTTCGAGGATCTGCAGTTCTTCAGACAGGTCTTTCTTAGCCTGTTTGAGCTGCATCTCTTCGATTTCCAGCGCACGTTTATCTTTTTCAACGCCATCACGGGTGAAGACCTGAACGTCGATAACCGTACCGGAAACACCGTTAGGTACGCGCAGAGAAGAGTCTTTAACGTCAGACGCTTTCTCACCGAAGATTGCACGCAGCAGTTTCTCTTCTGGCGTCAGCTGGGTTTCACCTTTCGGTGTTACCTTACCAACCAGAATGTCGCCGCCGGTCACTTCCGCACCGATGTAAACGATACCGGATTCATCCAGCTTGGAGAGCGCAGCTTCACCCACGTTAGGGATGTCAGCGGTGATCTCTTCTGGCCCCAGCTTGGTGTCACGGGACACACATGCCAGTTCCTGAATGTGGATGGTGGTGAAACGATCTTCCTGAACCACACGCTCGGAAACGAGGATGGAGTCTTCGAAGTTGTAACCGTTCCACGGCATGAACGCTACGCGCATGTTCTGACCAAGCGCCAGTTCACCGAGGTCGGTGGACGGACCGTCTGCCAGCACGTCGCCGCGCTCAACTGGCTCACCCAGAGATACACAAGGCATCTGGTTGATACAGGTGTTCTGGTTAGAACGGGTGTATTTGGTCAGGTTATAAATGTCGATACCTGCTTCGCCCGGGTACATCTCGTCTTCGTTAACTTTGATAACGATACGGGAGGCATCCACGTACTGAACAGTACCGCCACGTTTAGCAACCGCAGTAACACCGGAGTCAACGGCAACAGCACGTTCCATACCGGTACCAACCAGCGGCTTATCAGCGCGCAGAGTTGGAACGGCCTGACGTTGCATGTTCGCACCCATCAATGCACGGTTGGCGTCATCGTGTTCCAGGAACGGGATCAGGGACGCACCGACGGATACCACCTGCTGGGTGGATACGTCCATGTAGTCAACCTGGTCGCGGCTGAACAAACTCGATTCGCCTTTGCTACGGCAGGTAACCAGATCTTCTACAAAGTGGCCTTCGTCATCCAGGTTGGAGTTCGCCTGAGCGATAACGTAGTTACCTTCTTCGATAGCAGACAGGTAGTGAATTTCGTCGGTTACAACACCGTCAGTCACTTTACGGTACGGAGTCTCGAGGAAACCGTATTCGTTAGTCTGTGCGTACACGGACAGGGAGTTGATCAGACCGATGTTTGGACCTTCAGGCGTTTCGATAGGACATACGCGACCGTAGTGCGTCGGGTGTACGTCTCGAACTTCGAAGCCTGCACGTTCACGGGTCAGACCGCCTGGGCCGAGTGCAGAGATACGACGTTTGTGCGTAATCTCAGACAGCGGGTTGTTCTGGTCCATGAACTGAGACAGCTGGCTGGAACCGAAGAACTCTTTCACTGCTGCAGAAATCGGCTTGGCGTTGATCATATCCTGAGGCATCAGGGTATCCAGATCGCCCAGAGACAGACGCTCTTTCACCGCACGCTCTACACGTACCAGGCCAACGCGGAACTGGTTTTCCGCCATTTCGCCTACGGAACGGATACGACGGTTGCCGAGGTGGTCGATATCGTCCACTTCGCCTTTACCGTTACGGATATCGATGAGCTTCTTCATCACTTCGATGATGTCGTCTTTGCTCAGGATACCGGAACCTTCGATCTCATCACGCAGCAGAGAACGGTTGAACTTCATACGACCAACCGCGGACAGATCGTAGCGGTCTTCGGAGAAGAACAGGTTCTCGAACAGGCTTTCAGCCGCTTCGCGAGTTGGTGGCTCACCAGGACGCATCATGCGGTAGATTTCAACCAGCGCACTCAGACGATCGGTCGTTGGGTCGACGCGGATAGTCTCAGAGATATAAGGACCGTGGTCCAGATCGTTGGTGAACAGCGTTTCGATACGTTTGTGGCCAGACTGGCTCAGCTTAGCCAGCAGATCCAGGCTCAGCTCCATGTTCGCCGGGCAGATCAGCTCGCCAGTTGATTCATCAACGTAATCTTTCGCGGCTACTTTTCCTGCAATGTATTCAACCGGAACTTCGATGTGTTTGATATCATCTTTTTCCAGCTGACGGATGTGACGCGCGGTGATACGGCGACCTTTTTCCACATACACTTTGCCGTCGGCTTCGATGTCGAACGACGCGGTCTCACCACGCAGACGTTCCGGCACCAGCTCCATCTGCAGCTTGTTGTCGCGGATTTCAAAGATCACTTTCTCAAAGAACAGGTCCAGGATCTGCTCAGTAGTATATTGCAGCGCACGCAGAATGATGGTTGCAGGCAGTTTACGACGACGGTCGATACGGACAAACAGGTTGTCTTTTGGATCGAACTCGAAGTCCAGCCATGAACCACGGTAAGGAATGATGCGCGCGTTATACAGTACTTTACCGGAAGAGTGTGTTTTACCTTTATCGCTGTCGAAGAAGACGCCCGGGCTACGATGCAGCTGGGAAACGATAACACGCTCAGTACCGTTGATAACAAAAGTACCGTTGTCTGTCATGAGTGGAATTTCACCCATGTAGACTTCTTGTTCTTTAATGTCTTTTACGGTGCCTTCTGGCGCTTCGCGCTCGTAGATCACCAGACGCAGTTTTACGCGCAGCGGTGCGGAATAGGTCACGCCACGGATCTGACATTCCTGAACGTCAAACACCGGCTCGCCAAGGCGATAGCTGACGTACTGCAGCTCGGAATTACCGCTGTAGCTCTGAATCGGGAACACGGATCGGAAGGCTGCTTCCAGACCGTACTGCCCTTCAGGATCTTGCTCGATAAACTTCTGGAACGAGTCAAGCTGGATAGAAAGGAGATATGGAATGTCCAGAACTTGTGGACGTTTACCAAAATCCTTACGAATACGTTTTTTCTCGGTATAGGAGTAAACCATAGGGTTCCTCAGCTCGCTGACAAGTCGACCCATCTGTCCGACGAAGGGACAGTTTGTGCAACACCATTTTGTGGACCGGAAAATTGAATACTTTCCGCAATACCTGTTGCTATCACGCTTAAACCATTTCGTCGCGATTTACACAGAGCGAGCACCCTGTCGCAATATATTAAGTCGTCGATAGAAACATGCATTGTCAGGACAATCAGCAGTCAAACAGTGTGAAATGCTACTGATGCCTTACAGCGCAAAAAGGCTGGTGACTAAAAAGTCACCAGCCATCAGCCTAATTGCTTAGGCTGCAACCAGAAAAGTTGGCTTATTTAACTTCAACTTCAGCGCCAGCTTCTTCCAGAGATTTTTTCAGTGCTTCTGCGTCGTCTTTGCTCACGCCTTCTTTCAGCGCAGCTGGAGCAGATTCTACCAGGTCTTTAGCTTCTTTCAGACCCAGGCCAGTTGCGCCACGTACTGCTTTGATAACAGCAACTTTGTTAGCGCCAGCAGCTTTCAGAATTACGTCGAATTCAGTTTTTTCTTCAGCAGCTTCAACCGGGCCAGCAGCTACAGCTACAGCAGCAGCAGCAGAAACACCGAATTTTTCTTCCATTGCAGAAATCAGTTCTACAACGTCCATTACGGACATAGCTGCAACTGCTTCAATGATTTGATCTTTAGTGATAGACATTTAAATTGTTCCTGAAAATCAGAATAAGTTTATACGTAAGCAAATGCTTTATAAAGATAACTGCTATTAAGCAGCTTCTTTTGCATCGCGAACAGCAGCCAGAGTGCGAACCAGTTTGCCAGCCGAAGCTTCTTTCATGGTTGCCATCAGGCGTGCAATTGCTTCTTCGTAGGTCGGCAGGGTTGCCAGGCGATCGATTTGCGATGCCGGGATCAACTCACCTTCAAAGGCTGCAGCTTTGACCTCAAATTTTGCATTCGCTTTCGCGAACTCTTTGAACAGACGAGCAGCAGCGCCCGGGTGTTCCATAGAGTATGCAATCAGGGTCGGACCAACAAACGTGTCTTTCAGGCACTCGAAAGGAGTACCTTCAACTACGCGACGCAGCAGGGTGTTACGAACAACACGCATGTATACGCCAGCTTCACGACCTGCTTTACGCAGTTCAGTCATTTTGTCTACAGTAACGCCACGGGAATCCGCAACTACTGCAGACAGCGCGCCTTTGGCTACTTCGCTGACTTCAGCAACAATCGCTTGTTTGTCTTGAAGATTTAAAGCCATTAGCTTTGCTCCTGGATGTTTGCCGGAACTCATGTTCCGGAACTCACTTCACTCAACCCAACGGGAAGAGCGTCTTAATACGGTGAGCAGAAACAAGCCAGAGTATCCAAAAATAATCTTAGCGTTCTGTCACCGTCTACGCAGGGGATTAAGTCTCTTGCGAAACACCTGCGGTCTTCGACGGAGGCCTGGATTAGGCCAGGCTCCAACGAACAAATCTTTTAGCCGCTAACTTTTGTTAGCAAACGTGGGGGTAAGATTGTAGACAAAATCACCGCCCACGTAAAGGCATTAGTTTGCAGCAGCGCTCAGGCCAGCCTGGTCAACTGCAACACCTGCACCCATGGTGGTGGAGATGCTAACTTTCTTGATGTACACGCCTTTAGCCTGAGTTGGTTTTGCTTTTTTCAGCGCAACCAGCAGAGATTCCAGGTTTTCTTTCAGTTTGTCAGCGTCAAAGTCCACTTTACCGATGGTGGTGTGGATGATGCCGTTTTTGTCGTTACGATAACGAACCTGACCTGCTTTAGCGTTCTTAACCGCTTCAGCAACGTTAGGAGTTACAGTACCAACTTTCGGGTTAGGCATCAGGCCGCGTGGACCCAGAACCTGGCCCAGCTGGCCAACAACGCGCATTGCATCTGGAGAAGCAATAACAACGTCAAAGTTCATTTCGCCTTTCTTGATCTGATCAGCCAGATCTTCCATACCTACCAGTTCAGCGCCGGCAGCTTTAGCAGCTTCAGCGTTTGCACCCTGAGCAAATACAGCTACGCGAACGGAACGGCCAGTACCGTGTGGCAGTACAGTTGCGCCACGAACGTTCTGATCGGATTTACGCGCGTCGATGCCCAGGTTAACGGCAACGTCAACGCTTTCAACGAACTTAGCAGTTGCCAGTTCTTTCAGCAGAGCGATAGCTTCGTTGATGTCGTACTGTTTGGTCGCATCAACTTTGTCACGGATCACGGACATGCGCTTGGTCAGTTTAGCCATTTCTTAGTCCTCCACTACCAGGCCCATGGAACGTGCAGTACCTTCGATTGAGCGAGTCATCGCTTCAATGTCGGCACCAGTCATGTCGGCAGCTTTGGTCTGCGCGATTTCCTGCAGCTGAGCGCGGGAAATTTTACCCACTTTGTCTTTGTTCGGTTTACCGGAACCAGACTTGATACCAGCCGCTTTCTTCAGCAGAACTGCTGCTGGAGGGGTTTTGGTAACGAAAGTGAAAGAACGGTCAGCGTAAACAGTGATTACGACTGGGATTGGCAGACCTTTTTCCAGGGATTCAGTTTTTGCGTTGAACGCTTTACAGAATTCCATGATGTTCACACCCTGCTGACCCAGTGCTGGACCAACTGGTGGACTTGGGTTCGCCATACCAGCTGCAACCTGCAGCTTGACGTAGGCTTGTACTTTCTTAGCCATTCTAAAATCCTCTGATTGGGTAATAGCGCCTCAGAGAGGCTCCCCGTGAATAAAATTCGTTTTACAGGCTGTGGCCTATAAAAACAAAAGGCGCGAAATTGTATTCCAATCTCGCGCCTTGTGCAACGGTTAAATCGTCGCTTTTTTGATCGCTGCTTAGGCTTTTTCTACCTGAGCAAAGTCCAGCTCTACCGGGGTCGCACGACCGAAGATAGAAACAGAAACTTTCAGGCGGGACTTCTCGTAGTCCACTTCTTCAACCACGCCGTTAAAGTCAGCAAACGGACCGTCGCTAACACGAACCATCTCACCCGGTTCAAACAGCGTTTTCGGACGCGGCTTATCACCCACCTGCTGCAGGCGGTTCATAATCGCATCAACTTCTTTGTCGCTAATTGGCGCCGGACGGTCAGACGTGCCGCCGATAAAGCCCATCACGCGCGGTACGCTGCGCACCAGGTGCCAGCTCGCGTCGTTCATCACCATCTGAACCAGCACGTAACCCGGGAAGAATTTGCGCTCGCTTTTGCGACGCTGGCCGCCACGGATCTCGACCACTTCTTCGGTCGGCACCATAACTTCGCCAAACAACTCTTCCATATTATGTAATTTGATATGCTCACGCAGCGATGTAGCTACGCGGCCTTCAAAACCGGAAAACGCCTGAACGACGTACCAACGCTTTTTAGGGGCTTCAGACATCTTAGAACCTCAGGCCAGTGATAAAGGAAACCAGGCGAACCAGAATACCATCCAGTCCCCACAGGATCAGTGACATTACCGCAGTCACAGCAGCCACAATCAGAGTGGTGTGCAGTGTTTCCTGGCGAGTTGGCCAAATCACCTTGCGGACTTCGGTACGCGCTTCACGTGCAAAAGCAACGGTTGCTTTACCTTTCGTCGTTAACAGCGCGACACCGCCCGCTGCAGCAATCAGAATCACCACTGCCAGCGCGCGGAGCGGCAGCATCATGTCACGATAAAGATAGTTGCCAACGATTGCCACAATCAGCAGCACGGCAACAGCGACCCACTTCATCGCTTCCAGGCCGCGCCCGCTCCCTTGAGCTTCGGTATTCGCACTCATAAACCAACCTGTCAGAAGAATTCTACAAATAATTTCACCCCGCGATTGCGAGGCGACCAAATCGATACGCTTAATCCCTTTACGGATTATACGCTCTCTGCAGAGCCTGTCTCAGCAATGATTATGACAAAAATAATCACTGATGAGCCAGGTTCTGATGTGAAAGCGTGCAAAAAGGGCATCAAATGATGCCCTTTTCATGCGCATTGCGTCAAATGTTATCAGCAATTAGCTGAGAACTTTAGCAACCACGCCCGCACCAACGGTACGGCCGCCTTCACGGATTGCGAAACGCAGACCGTCGTCCATCGCGATTGGGTGGATCAGAGTCACAACCATCTTGATGTTGTCGCCTGGCATTACCATCTCAACGCCTTCTGGCAGTTCGATGGTACCGGTCACGTCAGTTGTACGGAAGTAGAACTGTGGACGGTAGCCTTTGAAGAACGGAGTATGACGGCCGCCTTCGTCTTTGGACAGAATGTACACTTCAGATTCGAACTTGGTGTGTGGCTTGATTGAGCCTGGCTTCGCCAGTACCTGACCACGTTCGATTTCTTCACGTTTGATACCACGCAGCAGAACACCAACGTTCTCACCAGCACGGCCTTCGTCCAGCAGTTTGCGGAACATTTCAACGCCAGTACAGGTAGACTTCGCAGTCTCTTTGATACCAACGATTTCAACTTCTTCGCCAACTTTGATGATACCGCGCTCTACACGACCGGTAACAACGGTACCACGACCGGAGATGGAGAATACGTCTTCGATTGGCAGCAGGAATGGCTTGTCAATCGCACGCTCTGGTTCTGGGATGTAAGAATCCAGGAAGCCAGCCAGTTCGATGATTTTCGCTTCCCACTCTGCGTCGCCTTCCAGCGCTTTCAGAGCAGAACCACGAACGATTGGGGTATCGTCGCCTGGGAAATCGTACTGAGACAGCAGTTCACGAACTTCCATCTCTACCAGTTCCAGCAGCTCTTCATCATCAACCATGTCGCATTTGTTCAGGAACACGATGATGAAAGGAACGCCTACCTGACGACCCAGCAGGATGTGCTCACGAGTCTGAGGCATAGGGCCGTCAGTCGCAGCAACAACCAGGATCGCGCCGTCCATCTGCGCAGCACCGGTGATCATGTTTTTAACATAGTCGGCGTGGCCTGGGCAGTCTACGTGTGCGTAGTGGCGAGTCGGGGTGTCATATTCAACGTGGGAAGTGTTGATGGTGATACCACGAGCTTTTTCTTCTGGTGCGTTATCGATCTGGTCGAATGCACGAGCAGAACCACCGTAGGTTTTTGCCAGAACGGTAGTGATTGCAGCGGTCAGCGTTGTTTTACCATGGTCAACGTGGCCGATAGTACCGACGTTAACGTGCGGTTTTGTACGTTCAAACTTTTCTTTAGACATCGATTGTCCCTCTAAGACACGGATAAATCGGTGATATCACCACATCAACCAGGCGAAATGCCTGAATTGTTGAATACAGTAAAATTGAAACAGAGAGAAACGGGAAGGAGAAGTGAAGTGGTGCTGATACCCAGAGTCGAACTGGGGACCTCACCCTTACCAAGGGTGCGCTCTACCAACTGAGCCATATCAGCACGTATTGGAGCGGGCAGCGGGAATCGAACCCGCATCATCAGCTTGGAAGGCTGAGGTAATAGCCATTATACGATGCCCGCATCCTGAAACTCGGCTACCCAGTTCTTTCTGTAACAAAAAAAGAGATTTCTCTCTTTTTCAGTTTGAGCTGGCTAATTTTTCCAACCAGCTCCGGCTGCATTAACGCTGCCAGAAAGTGGTGGTGGGGGAAGGATTCGAACCTTCGAAGTCTGTGACGGCAGATTTACAGTCTGCTCCCTTTGGCCGCTCGGGAACCCCACCGGACTTGATGGTGCCGACTACCGGAATCGAACTGGTGACCTACTGATTACAAGTCAGTTGCTCTACCTACTGAGCTAAGTCGGCATCAAGTAGCGCGCATTCTATGGATACCTGCGCGGTCATGCAACTAAAAATTTGCATAAAACGTTCTTTCGCTCACATTTTATCCGAACAACGTGCCAGGCGCTGTAAAAGTAGTCATTCACGGTCAAATATCCAACATATTAGCGTGGTTTGCACCGTATACACCGTAGCGTGACGGCTTGCGCGTAACGCAGCGCTATCCATCTTTTTTCTTATTATTCCTGTCATCTGGTGTTAACCTCCTGCCCATTGTCCAAAATTAACTGTGTGATGAGCCATGATCCGGCAGTGTGATGCTGGCTCACTGAAGCATGCTTATGAGCAAAAAAGAGCAAACGTTAATGACGCCTTATCTTCACTTTAACCGCAGTCAGTGGGCTGCCCTGCGTGATTCCGTCCCTATGACGCTGACGGAAGGTGAAATCGCACGGTTAAAAGGGATAAACGAAGATCTGTCCCTGGAAGAGGTGGCAGAGATTTATCTCCCCCTCTCTCGCTTGCTTAACTTCTATATCAGCTCCAACCTGCGCCGTCAGGCTGTGCTGGAGCAGTTCCTCGGGACGAACGGTCAACGCATTCCTTATATCATTAGTATTGCAGGCAGCGTGGCCGTGGGTAAAAGCACCACCGCGCGTGTCCTGCAGGCACTATTGAGCCGTTGGCCAGAACACCGCAGCGTGGAGCTGATCACAACAGACGGCTTCCTGCATCCGAACGAAGTATTAAAAGAACGCGGGCTGATGAAGAAGAAGGGCTTCCCGCTGTCTTATGATATGCACCGTCTGGTGAAATTTGTCTCTGACCTGAAATCTGGCGTGCCTCACGTGACTGCGCCGGTCTATTCGCATCTGATCTACGACCGCATCCCGGGTGGAGACAAAACGGTTGTGCAGCCAGACATCCTGATTCTGGAAGGGTTAAACGTGCTGCAAAGCGGGATGGACTATCCTCACGATCCGCATCATGTCTTTGTCTCAGATTTCGTCGATTTCTCTATTTATGTCGATGCGCCGGAAGACTTGCTGCAGAACTGGTACATCAACCGCTTCCTGAAGTTCCGTGAAGGGGCGTTCACTGACCCGGATTCCTATTTCCATCACTATGCTCAGCTTTCTGAAGAAGAAGCGATCAATGTGGCAACAGGACTCTGGAATGAGATCAACTACGTAAACCTCAAAGAGAACATCCTGCCGACGCGCGAGCGCGCGAGCCTGATCCTCACCAAGAGCGAGAAGCACGCGGTCGACCAGATTCGCTTGCGGAAATAACAAAGCAGACATAAAAAAAACCGGCTTAGCGCCGGTTTTTTACTTTATGCATGTGGCTTCTCGCCATTTTCATCCTGATCGACCGCGAAGCAGGCAACCAGTTGACCACCATAATCCTTCAACTGAGGCTGTAGCTGGGTGCAAGGGCCAAAGCGGCGACTGCAGCGCGCGTTGAATGCACACCCCGGCGGTGGATTCAGCGGGCTTGGCAGTTCACCCGTCAGCTTAATACGCTCACGACGATCGTCCGGGTTCAGACGCGGCGTCGCAGACAGCAGCGCCTGGGTATACGGGTGACGAGGATTATTAAAGATTTGATCTTTGGTCCCCTTCTCCACGCAGCGCCCCAGGTACATCACCATCACCTCATCGGCAATGTGCTCTACCACCGACAGGTCGTGGGAAATGAACACATAAGACAACCCCAGCTCCTGCTGCAGATCCATCATCAGGTTCAGCACCTGAGCACGGACGGAAACGTCGAGCGCCGACACCGGCTCATCGGCAATCACCACGTCCGGATCGAGCATCAGGCCCCGCGCGATAGCGATACGCTGACGCTGGCCGCCGGAGAACATGTGCGGGTAGCGGTCATAATGCTCGGTTTTAAGGCCGACCTTCGCCATCATCGCCAGGGCTTTTTCACGTCGCTGCTCTTTACTCAGATTGCTGTTAATCAGCAGCGGCTCTTCCAGAATCTGCCCCACTTTTTTACGCGGGTTCAAAGAACCATACGGGTTCTGGAATACAATCTGGATTTTCTGGCGACGCAGCTTCTGCGCCTGCGGATCGTGCTTGAGCAGATCCTGCCCCTGATAATAGAGCTCCCCGCCGGTCGGCACTTCAATCATCGTCAGCAGACGGCCCAGCGTGGATTTGCCGCAGCCTGACTCCCCCACCACCGCCAGCGTTTTACCGCGTTCGAGATTAAAGGAGACGCCGTCCAGTGCCTTCACCAGGCGCTCAGGGGCAAACAGCCCCTTCTTCACCGGGTAGTATTTTTTCAGGTCGATGGCCTGCAACAGCGGTTGTTGCGTGGTGGCCTGTTGCGTACTCATAGTGTTGGCCTCCCGGCATCATCGAGTGGGTAATGGCATTTCGACTGACGACCGTCAGCAAGCTGATTCAGCTCAGGCTCTTCTGCCCGGCATTTATCTGTCGCATACGGACAGCGCGGATTAAGCAGACAACCCTGCGGACGGTCATATTTACCCGGCACCACGCCCGGCAGAGACGCCAGACGCGCTTTGTCCTGGGCAAACTCTGGCAGCGCACGTAAAAGCGCCTGGGTATACGGGTGACGTGGCGCGCGGAAGATATCGTGCGAACTGCCGGTCTCGACCACCTGGCCGGCATACATCACGATGATTTTGTGCGCCGCTTCGGCCACCAGCGCCAGGTCGTGTGTAATCAGCACCAGCGCCATATTCTCTTTCTGCTGCAGCTCCAGCAGCAGTTCGATGATTTGCGCCTGAATGGTCACATCCAGCGCCGTCGTCGGTTCATCCGCAATCAGCAGTTTTGGTCGACAGGCAATCGCCATCGCGATCATCACGCGCTGGCTCATCCCACCGGAAAGCTGATGCGGGTAAACGTCCAGACGCGATGCCGGGTCAGGGATCCCCACCAGGTTCAGCAGATCGATCGCGCGCTGGCGACGGGTTTTCTTATTCCCGCCCTGATGCACCTTAATGGCTTCCATAATCTGGAAACCGACGGTGTAGCAAGGGTTCAGGCTGGTCATCGGGTCCTGGAAAATCATCGCCACTTCCGCGCCCACCAGCTGGCGGCGCTGCTTTTCAGAAATGCGCTTCAGGTCCTGACCGTTGAACTGCAGGTTTTCCGCCATCACGCGGCCCGGGTAATCAATCAGCCCCATGATCGCCAGTGAACTGACTGACTTACCGGAACCGGATTCCCCGACAATGCCAACCACTTCGCCCTGATTTACGCTGTAGCTGATGCGGTCCACGGCGCGAAACGGAGTGCCTTCATCCCCGAAGTGCACCGATAATTTATCTACATTTAATAACGCCATCTCGTGCCTCTTACTGCTTCAGTTTGGGATCAAGTGCATCACGCAGACCATCACCCATCAGGTTAAATGCCAGCACCGTCAGCAGGATTGCCAGACCCGGGAAGGTGACAACCCACCAGGCGCTTTGTGCGAACTGCAACACGTCGGAGAGCATGGTGCCCCACTCCGGTGTTGGCGGTTGCGCACCCATGCCCAGGAAGCCAAGAGCGGCCATATCAAGAATGGCGTTAGAGAAACCGAGCGACGCCTGAACAATCAGCGGCGCAAGGCAGTTAGGGAAAATATTGACGAACATCTGGCGCATCGCACCCGCCCCCGCCACGCGAGACGCCGTGACGTAATCGCGGTTCACTTCCACCAGCACCGCCGCACGGGTTAAACGTACGTAGTGAGGGAGCGCCACGAAGGTCAACGCCAGCGCGGCGTTACCAATTGACGGGCCGAAGATTGCCACCAGCACCAGCGCCAGCAGCAGACTTGGCAGCGCCAGCATAATATCGACGATACGCATGATGATGTTATCAACGATACCGCCGAAGTAACCGGCAACCAGACCGAGCACGATCCCCATAATCAGGGACAACACCACCACCAGGCAGCCGACCAGCAGCGACAGACGCGCGCCGTACATCAGACGCGACAGCACATCGCGGCCCACATCATCGGTACCTAACAGGTGCGTCAGGCTACCGCCATCCTGCCACGCAGGGGGGGCCAACAGCGCATCGCGGAACTGGTCCGCCGGGTTATACGGCGCCAGGACGTTCGCAAACACCGCGATCAGAATCATGATGACGACATACGCCAGCCCGACTACCGCACCTTTATTGCGTTTGAAGTAGTGCCAGAATTCCTGCAGCGGCGTCATTGGCACCGGTGCTGCGACCACTTTATTTTGAGTTACTTGTGACATGATGGCCCCTTACTTCCTATGACGAATACGCGGGTTCACCACGCCGTACAGCAAATCGACCAGCAGGTTGACGAGGATAATCATCGTCGCGACCAGCAGTACACCGCCCTGCACAACCGGATAGTCACGGCGTTGCAGCGCGTCAATCAGCCAGCGGCCGAGACCCGGCCAGGAGAAGATGGTTTCGGTCAGGATCGCCCCTGCCAGCAGTGTCCCCACCTGCAGACCAATAACGGTCACCACCGGCAGCATGGCGTTACGCAGCGCATGAACGATGATGACGCGCATGCGCGTCAGGCCCTTGGCGCGCGCGGTGCGGATATAATCCTCACCCAGCACTTCCAGCATGGATGAACGGGTCATACGCACGATCACCGCCAGAGGAATGGTGCCCAGCACCATGGCAGGCAGGATCATATGCGCGATGGCATCAATAAAGTTGCCCTCTTCACCCCAGATTGCCGTATCAATCAGCATAAAGCCGGTGAGCGGGTTGGAGTCATCCAGGAAGACCATATCGCTGACGCGCCCGGAGACCGGTGTCAGGTTAAGCTGCACCGATACCAGCATAATCAGCATCATGCCCCACCAGAAGATAGGCATGGAGTAGCCGGTCAGCGCCAGGCCCACGGCAGTATGGTCAAAAATAGAGCCACGCTTAACGGCAGCCAGCACCCCAACAGGAATGCCCACCGCTGTGGCGAAAATCATGGCGCAGACGCCAAGCTCGAGTGTCGCTTTAAAACGCGGCACGAACTCGTCCCACACCGGAAGACGGCTTTTCAGCGAAATCCCTAAATCGCCGTGCATGACGCCCCAAATATAATGGAGGTACTGCTGCCACATCGGCTTATCGAGGCCGAGCTCAGCCAGCAGCTGTGCATGGCGCTCAGGGGAAATACCACGCTCACCCGCCATAATCATTACCGGGTCGCCGGGGATCATATGGACGAAGGCAAAAGTGAGAAGGGTGATACCGATAAACGTGGGGATAACAAGTCCCAGACGTCGGAGGATGAACTGCAACATAACCCGGATTCTCTCTGATGACGCACAACCAATGGCGTGGCGTCTGTATTGCTCACAAATCTTATTCCCTCCCCTTTTAGAGAGGGAATAAAGCACTGCTGCCGGGTGGCGCTACGCTTACCCGGCCTACATACCGTAGGCCAGTGCAAGCGCAGCGCCGCCTGGCGTTGCTTTTAATTATTCAACAGATACGTTTTCGAAGTGGTGTTTGCCCAGTGGATCAACCACGTAGCCTTTCACTTCTTTACGCACTGGCTCGTACACGGTGGAGTGAGCAACAATCAGCGCCGGAGCCTGATCGTGCATAACAACCTGAGCCTGTTTGTACAGTTCAATACGTTTGTTGTGATCGTCGGTTGCACGCGCCGGCTGGATCAGGTCTTCAAACGGCTTGTAGCACCAGCGAGAGTAGTTAGAGCCGTCTTTCGCCGCCGCGCAGCTGAACAGGGTGGCGAAGAAGTTGTCCGGATCCCCGTTATCACCGGTCCAGCCCATCATTACCGCCTGGTGTTCACCCGCTTTGGCACGCTTCAGATACTCGCCCCACTCGTAGGTCACAATCTTGGCCTGAACGCCAATCTTCGCCCAGTCAGCCTGAACCATTTCTGCCATACGGCGTGCGTTCGGGTTGTACGGACGCTGAACAGGCATCGCCCACAGCTCAACGGTAAAGCCTTTATCCTGGCCCGCTTCTTTCAGCAGCGCTTTCGCTTTCTCAGGATCGTAGCTGTAGTCTTTAACGTCGTCGTTATAGCCCCACATGGTTGGTGGGATCAGGTTTTTAGCTGCAACGCCAGCACCCTGATACACCGCCTTGATGATCGCTTCTTTGTTCACCGCATACGTCAGAGCCTGACGCACTTTCACGTCATCAAACGGTTTCTTCTCGGTGTTGAAGGAGAGGTAGCCCACGTTCAGACCCGCCTGTTCCAGCAGGTTGATGTTTTTATCCTGCTTCATGCGCGCGATGTCAGCCGGGTTCGGGTATGGCATAACCTGACATTCGTTTTTCTGCAGTTTTGCATAACGCACTGACGCATCAGGCGTGATGGAGAAGACCAGACGGTCGATCTTCGGCTTGGTGCCCCAGAAGCCTTCAAACGCTTTGTACAGAATACGGGAGTCTTTCTGGTACTGCAGCAGCTGGAATGGACCGGTACCGATTGGGTTCAGGTCGACTTTCTCCGGCGTACCGGCTTTCAGCATGTTGTCCGCATACTCTTTGGACAGAATAGAGGCGAAGTCCATGGCCAGGTCAGCCAGGAATGGCGCTTCCGGGCGAGTCAGTACGAACTGAACCGTTTTATCGTCAACTTTTTTCACTTCAGAGATCAGGTCTGGCAGACCCATCCCTTCGAAGTATTCATAGCTCCCGCCAGAAACTTTGTGGTACGGGTTCTGGGCATTTTTCTGACGGTCGAAGGAGAACACAACGTCGTCGGCGTTAAGATCGCGCGTCGGTTTGAATTCTTTGTTGTCCTGCCACTTCACGCCCTGGCGCAGGTGGAAGGTATAGGTTTTACCGTCTTCGCTGACCTCCCACTTCTCGGCCAGACCCGGAATCACTTCCGTGGTACCGGTTTTGAATTCAACCAGACGGTTATAGATCGGTACAGAGCTTGCGTCGTAAGTCGTACCAGAGGTAAAGAGCTGTGGGTTAAAGCCTTCCGGCGAGCCTTCAGAACAGTAAACCAGGGTTTTTGCCTGTACGCTTGCTGCCACGGTCATAGCCACCAGGCTCAGACCAAGCTTCAGCATCCCTGACTTCTTCAAGGAAATACTCATTATTCTGCTCCAATGTGATGTTTTGCTTTGTTGTGTTACGCCGCCAGACCTTTATTTATTTTTTACCCGGTCCGGTCGGTGATGCCCGAAGGCTTTAAAGGGATGGAGAATCCTTTCAGAAGAGCGTTTGAGTTGCAGCGCAGATCGTCCCTGAAATGCCCCTCATGCCCTACAATCTGTCAACAGAATGTGAAAACGTCAATACAGGTGACGGGGATTTACGCTGAGTGTGAGAAACCGCAAACAAAGATTAAAAAAACCATGTATGCCAGTTTTCAGCAGGGAAATTTATGCTACTCGCTATCTTGCAGCACAAATATCTTCATATTTAGCGACAGTCAGTGATTAACTTTTATTCAGAATGGGTAAATTTTCTTGCAGAATGGTGATTATCTGAGCACTAAATACCGCGAACGTTAAAACGCACAGCGAAAAATGCTGAGGTTATCCATAAGCAACGCGAAAAAAGATCAATCTATATATAAAAAAATACAATGGATTATGTCACAAAATCGTTAACAGGCAGGGAGAAGCAGGTCTAAGGGGTGTTTTGATGACTCTGGCGGGCTAAGGTCATAATGCAAAAAGGGCTAACCTTGCGATTAGCCCTTTTCAGAATGTGGTCGGCGAGAGAGGATTCGAACCTCCGACCCACTGGTCCCAAACCAGTTGCGCTACCAAGCTGCGCTACTCGCCGAATGCGGAGCGCATCTTACTGCTGGGGTGCGCCCCCGTCAATCCCTTATTTTCAAAAAGCCATTCAACTGGCGATATTCTCGCCAGGCGAGCTACTGCGCGGCTTTCTGGCTGCTTTCAGGGAGTTTGCACCAGTTGTTATTTTCGTTAAGACCACCGTCTGGAGAGGTGTATCCCAGGCAGCCTAAAATGGTGTCGTACAGCTCAACGTGACGACGCGGCACCTTCATATCCGCCTCTTTCTTCAGGTGAGCAAACATCTTCGCTTTCTCAGGATCTTCCAGATACTTGTCAGACATCCACACCATCATAGGTACACGGAACTGCTCCGGCGGCGCCATCTTACGTGGCGTACCGTGCAGATGCTCGAATTCATTGATGGATTCACCGTGGTCCGCCGCATAGAACACAATCGCTTTCTTATCACGCACCTGGTCAATCACCGTATCAATAAAGTGATCCACATACGTCACGGAGTTGTCGTAGGAGTTAATCAGCTGCTCTTTGGTGCAGTCTTTGTCCACCCCGACACATTCCGGCGTCCATTTCGCAAAGCTACGCGGGTAGCGTTGCGTGTAGTTAAAGTGCGACCCTTTGGTATGCAGGATAATCATGTGCTTACCATCCGGGTTACCGTTGAGAGACAATTTCATCTCATCAATCAGCAGCATGTCATCGACGGGCTTACCACGGTTACGCGCCTCCGCGCCAATCTGCTCGCGGTAGGAAATATTCTGCGCCATGGTGTTGCTGTAGAACCACATCTCGCTCTGCATCGCATAGAGGTCAGATGTAAACCCAAGCTGATGAAGCACCGAGAAGACGTTTTGCTCTTTCAGCGTACGCTGTGGGTTATCGCTCGCCCCTCCCTCACGTACAAACATGCAGCGTAAGGAGAGCTTGGTGGCGGTATCACAGGAGTAGCCGCGATAGGCAATCAGGTTTTTCTCTTGCGCCAGTTTTGGGGTTGTATCGCGGTTATAGCCAAGAATGCCCATATGATCCCAGCGCGTGGTTTCCCCGATGATAAAGACGATATAGGTATCATCGATATCTTTTGGCGGGACATAGGTAAACTTCTTCGCTGGGTTCATCAGCGATTTATTATCAGAAGACTCATCCACCTGCGCCCACGCATACAGCCCCAGCGCGGAGATCCAGTTAGACGGTAAATACGAGTTGGCAACCACGCCGCCGTAGCTTGGCATATCCACGCCGGAGGTACGCTCATCATACTTCTGCTTCACCTCCAGCAGACGAATTGGCCCCCAGACCATCAGACCGGCCAGCAGGACTATCGCGACACTTCTGAAACGTTTTCCTGGCGTGCGGATCTGGTGAACCAGCGTGTACCGGCAGCGGTTACTCCAGATGAGCAGCAGCGGTAAGGCACTGACCGCCACCACCCAGAGAATAAAGTGCAACCCCACGACCTCTTTAGAGAGATCGATATCCGTGGTCATCACCGAGGCAATAATGCCGTAGCCGATAACCACGTTCATAAAGGTCATGTAATAGCTGGCCCCCGCCGAGCACAGCACGATAAACGTTGCCAGCACTCGCCATACGCGACGACCAAACAGAGTAAGAATACGGAATAAAAAGAAGGTGACCAGTACCGCGGCGACCAATTCGACAACCGCTGCAATTCCTTTCCAGACGGTAAAATCTTGCGCATAACCGTCAAACCGACGGAAAAAAACTGCGCCATTCATAAACAGGCCGATGTACAACGCCAGCAAAAAGCAGAGCTTTTGTTGCGCCATCGATTTAATGTATTTCATGCAAGCTACCCGGAAAAAGGGACAGTACCGCCGCTCACCTCGATTAAAAAGTGGGCAGATTAAACATACGCTCAGGGGATCGTTCAATGAAACGTCTACAGGCGTGGTAAGTAGACCACAGGGATGGGAAAAAGTGGCAGCAGAGTGTGTGATCGGTACAGTTATTTACAAAAAAACGAATCTGGAATTTAGCGATTGAGTCAACGCTGCATTTTTTACATAAGGAAAAGGCCGGATTACCGGCCTTTCTCGTCGTCATTATGCATGAACTTCTTTGAAAACTTCGCGTTGCGGCTGGCGAATTGTGGTAGAGAGCGCCAGAGAAATAATCAACAAGGCAAATATCACACAGAAAGTCACGTAGAACCCACCGAACAGGGAAGCAATCAGCGAACCGCAGATACTGCCAATCCCGAAGCCCAGATAGATAACGCCGTAGTTTTTCGCCAGATTGTTCAGGCCAAAGAACTCGCTCACCAGTGACGGGAAGACGGTAATAGTGCCGCCAAAGTTAAAGGCCACGCAGGCAATCGCCGCAAAGAAGGTCGCTTCGTTCAGCGGGGCAAACAGGAGAGCCGCCATACCGACCAGCGAAACCACCTGCCCAATCGTAATCACACGGATACGGGCGATTTTGTCAGACAGAATACCGAGCACCAGACGACCGGAGAGGTTGGCAATGGAAATAACAGTCACCGCATTGGCTGCCGTGGCCGCATCCAGTTTCACCATCCCCTGGGCAATATCCTTCGCCACACCGATGACATACAGACCGCTCATGCAGGCCGTCAGGAACATCACCGCCAGCATCCAGTACTGCGGTTTACGCATGGACTGCGCGAGGGTGAAGTCGTTCTCCACCACGCCGTTAACGGTTTTGACCGCCTGCTGCGGCGCATCGGTCATCAGCGTGGCGCCGAACAGAATCATCACCAGCACGATTACGCCCCAGATCATGAAGGTTTTTTCGAGGCCAACGGACGCCAGCAGATGGGAGTCGATAAATTTGAAGCCAAGGCTGCCGAGACCATAAGAACCGATTGCAAATGCGGAGATCAAGCCCTTACGCTCCGGGAACCACTTCACGCAGTTCGACAGGGTCAGCAGGTAGCCTGCGCCATCGGCCAGCCCCACCAGCACGCCGGCGCTTAGCCACAGCATCATCAGGTTGCTGGAGTGCGCCGTCAGGAAAAAGCCTACGCCCAACAGAATGCCGGACGCCATGGTCACACGCTTCACACCGAAACGCTCCTGCAGCTTGCCCGCAACGGAAGACGAAATCGCCAGTCCCAGGCTCAGCAGGCCAAAGGAGAACGCGACCTGGCTGACCGGTGCACCGAGTTTGTCGGAAAGCGCACTGTTAAACAGACTCCAGGTATAAACCGAGCCCAGTGCAAACTGGGTGACAATGGTGCCAAAGAGCGTGAGCCAGCGCGTGCGGTTATAAGTTGATGTGTTCATGGCAGTTGTCCTGCAAGAGAAATTAAGGAAGTTCGCTGAGGACAACAATAAACAAAACCTTAATACGCCTGGGGTAAAACGGCATGAAATGCAGGCGGAACGGAATGAAATGCCTGGAATCGGGAATGAATGACCTGCGCCGGGAATAAAGCGATAGTGTGTTAGTGCCTGCTATCGCTGTAACCCCTGCGGTTGTTGTATTCAGGATGTTATCGTAACGTTTAAAAAAGTAACAACTCTAGAAATTCGCGCTGACACCCAGGGTGTACAAAAACTCTTCACCGGTGGTGGTATGTTCCCCCTGGGCGAGCGACGCATAGGCCGCAACATGCGTGTTAAACGGAATATCCGTTCCAACGGTTACATCCATCCAGCTACCGTTTTGCGCGGGGGCCGGCGTTTGCGGCATGCCAAACTGCGATTTCCACTGGTTTTCACCAAACTGCTGGTTGTAGCTAATCTGCGCCCAGGGACGAAGATCGCCATACTGGGTATTCACACGCCACCCCAGCGTGCTGACGCTGGCATGCCAGAGCGGGTCGGTGAGTGCTTGCGTCGTCGCGCTATCACCGAACTCGTTGATCATCATGGGAGTCGTGCCGTCATAACGCCACGCCACCACCGGACCGGTGGTGGTACGCGCTGAAACCGGAAAATTCCAGCCCACACTCATCGCCGCTTCCATCGTGGTGCCAGACGGTACATTCAGGGCAAGGCCAGGCGCATTTTGTGAAGACTGAATACGCTCTGCAAGAATATCCTCATAACGCGGTTGGTGATCCGCGTCCCATGTATAGCGTTCCGCCGTATTATTTTGTGCATCTGAAACGATATATTCCTGTTGCCAGGCAGACGCTGTATTACAAAAAAACAGGCAGGCTGAAATTCCCACCAGGCCAGAAACAGCATGGCGACCACTGATTTTTTTTATCATCATCAACGCGACCCCAGAGAGAGCCGAATTCGGCGATATTTGTCGTTATTCAGGAAGAGCTTATAGCCCTTGTATTAACTATTGTCTTTATAGTAAACACGTCAAGCCAGTCTGGATGAAAATTTTGCGAAATCAGTATCAATAAGGGAGATTACGGATGGAACGTTGCGGTTGGGTAAGCCAGGATCAGCTTTATATCGACTATCACGATCGGGAATGGGGCGTGCCGGAAACCGATGGCAAAAAACTCTTTGAGATGATCTGCCTGGAGGGCCAGCAGGCGGGTTTGTCATGGATTACGGTACTGAAGAAACGCGAAAACTATCGCAACGCCTTCCACCAGTTCGATCCTGTCGCCGTCGCCGCCATGACCGATGAAGACGTGGAACGACTGGTGCAGGATGCTGGCATCATCCGCCATCGGGGTAAGATCCAGGCCATCATCGGTAACGCACGCGCTTACCTGGCAATGGAACAAAACGGCGAATCGTTTTCAGACTTTGTCTGGACGTTTGTGAATAACGATCCGCAAGTCACGCAGGCCGCCACGCTCGCGGAAATCCCCGCCTCCACCCCGGCCTCGGATGCGCTCTCGAAGGCTCTGAAAAAACGCGGCTTTAAGTTTGTCGGCTCCACCATCTGCTACGCCTTTATGCAGGCCTGTGGCCTGGTCAACGACCATGTTACCGGCTGCTTCTGTCATCCGGGAGGCCACCATGATCCGCAAATGGCAAAGTGAGAATACCGCGCCGCTTCTGAGCTTATGGCTTGAAAGCACCGCAGAAGCGCATCCGTTTATCGAGGCAAGCTACTGGAAAGAGAACGAGGCCATGGTGCGGGACGTTTACCTGCCGTCAGCTGAAACCTGGGTCTGGGAACAGGATGGCGAACCATGCGGTTTTATCAGCGTGATGCAGTCTCAGTTTGTTGGCGCACTGTTTGTCGCACCGACGTGCATCGGGAAAGGCATCGGGCGCGCGCTGCTGAACCACGTTCAACAGCGCTTCCCACACTTAAGCCTTGAGGTGTACCAGAAAAATATCCGGGCGGTGAATTTCTACCACGCGCAGGGCTTTCGTATCGAAGACAGCGCCTGGCAGGATGATACTCAGCACCCGACCTGGATCATGAGCTGGCAGGCGGATCAAACGCCGTTAAGGTAAGCTCGGGCCCCTGATATTTCTCGACCCAGGCCAGCGCCGTGTTCCCTGCACAACCATTCCCCAGCTTCGAGCTGGGGAGATCTATGGTCAGCACGTTAACCGCCCCGTTTTTACAGATACCGCCTTCGGTTGGCTCAAGGTCAGGCCATGCGCCCTGGTGAATGCAAATCACGCCCGGTTTAATCCCGTCGCTAACCACCGCCCCTGCCAGCACCTGTCCACGATGGTTCCAGACGCGCACCACGTCACCGTCGGCAATCCCGCGGGCTTTTGCATCGAGAGTATTCAGCGTAATCGGCTCTCGCCCTGCAACCGCATACTGCTCACGCAGAGACGTGTAGTTAAGCTGGCTGTGCAGACGATGTGCGGGATGGGCTGACAACACCTGCAGCTGCTCCGGCCGGGCGTTGCCGTGCCACTCGTCCGGCTCGAGCCACATAGGGTGTGGCGGGCAGTCAGCATACCCAAAGCTGGCGATGCGCTCGCTGTAGATCACCATCTTTCCGCTCTCGGTTTTCAGCGGGTGATTTTCCGGGTCACGGCGGAAATCAGCGAAACGGACAAACTGCGCGTTCTGTTCGCTCTCCGGCATCTCGACGATCTGGTTCGCCTCCCAGAACTCAGCGAATGGCGGAAGCGTCACGCCCTGCGCCGCGCCGCGCTGCCCGGCAATCTGATAGAAGGTTTCCAGCCATTCGAGGTCAGTTTTCCCCTCGGTGAAACGCTCGCGGCCGCCCGCCTCCCACCGCTCGCTCAGTTCAGCAAACACGTCGAAATCATCACGCGCTTCATCACGCGGGGCCACGACGCGCTTCATCGGGACCATATGCTGGTTGCTGTAGTCGCCGGTCATGGTGAGATCGTTACGCTCGAACGAGGTGGTCGCCGGGAGAACGATATCGGCGTGTTTGGCCGAGGCGGTCCAGAAGCACTCTGAAATCACCACCAGCTCCGGCTTCTGCCAGGCGCGGATCAGGCGGTTGGTATCCTGATGATGTGTGAAATTTGACCCGCCCGCCCACCAGACAAATTTAATATCCGGGAAGTGGCGGTCCAGACCGTTGTGCTGATAAAAACCGCCCGGGTTTTCCAGGGCTTCGACAATACGCGCCACCGGAATTTTATCCACGGCATCCACGCCTCCCTGCACCGAGCCCTGCAGAGAGGCCAGCACGGCGGCTTTACGAGTGGGGTTACCGCCGTTCGCGAAGTGATAGGAGAGACCAAACCCCCCGCCCGGCGTCCCGATCTGACCGAGCATCGCGGCGAGCGTCACCAGCATCCAGTGTTTTTGCTCGCCAAACTGCTGGCGCTGCATCCCCCATCCGGACATTAACATCGTGGTATTTTTATGGAACAACGCTGCCAGTTCTCGGAGTTTATCCGCAGGAACGCCGCAAATCCCGGCCGCCCATTCTGCGGTTTTTACCACCCCATCGGATTGACCCATTAGATATTCAGCAAATTTATCGAAGCCGGTGGTGCAGCGCGTCAGGAATTCGACATCGTGCCAGCCGTTTTCTACCAGCGTATGGGCGATACCCAGCATCATCGCCACGTCGGTGCCCATATGCGGGGCAATCCACTCGGCGCTGTCGCCAAAGAAGTCCATGGTTTCAGAACGCATCGGGTCAATGCAGATGATGCGCTTACCGCTTTTGCGCAGCGCGTCGAAATACCCAATGCCCTGCTCATCGCTGGCGTTCCAGGCAATTTTCAATGTGTTAAGGGGATTGGCGCTCCACAGCACCACTACGTCGGTATGCTCCAGCACCAGCGGCCAGCTGGTCTGCTGCTGGTACACTTCGTTCCCCCCCACGACGTACGGCATGATTGCCTGCGCCGCACCGGTGGAGTAATCCCCCAGATGACCGGTATAGCCTCCCGCCAGGCTCATATAGCGCTGCAGGAGCGTCGAGGCCTTGTGCAGCACACCGTTAGAACGCCAGCCGTAGGATCCGGCAAAAATGGAGGATGGCCCCCAGGTATCGCGGATGCGCTTGTGCTGGGTATGGATCAGCGCCAGCGCGTCATCCCAGCTAACGCGAACAAACTCATCCTGACCGCGAATACCCTGCGGCTTGTCCGGCGAAGCCAGAAAACCTTTACGCACCATCGGCCAGCGCACGCGCGTTTTGCTATGCACCTGATCGCGAACGACGGTCTGCAAAGAGTTGGAATGTTGGGTTGGCAATGCCCCGCGAGACGACAGGACATTTTCACCGTCGGTTTCGACCAGCATCGGCCCCCAGTGGGCGGCGGTCAGAATGGTTTTTGTTGAGGTGCTCAAGCGTGCGCTCCTGGTTGCGTGCAGGTTTTACGGCCTTCTTATTGAGGCAGTTTATGGTTTGTCACAAATTTCAGAGTTATACCCGGAATTTTCTCCGTATCCGGACGTCATAATCAACTGCCACGCTCGTCGTGGCAAAGAATAAAAAGGATTAAGGAAAGAAGATGAAAAAACGCGTACTCGTTATTGCCGCTCTGGTGAGCGGTGCACTGGCTGTTTCTGGCTGCACAACCAACCCTTACACCGGCGAACGCGAAGCGGGTAAATCCGGTATCGGTGCAGGTATCGGCTCGCTGGTCGGCGCAGGCGTTGGGGCGCTCTCCTCCTCCAAGAAAGATCGCGGCAAAGGCGCACTGATTGGCGCAGCGGCGGGGGCAGCACTGGGCGGCGGCGTCGGTTATTACATGGACGTGCAGGAAGCGAAACTGCGCGACAAAATGAAAGGCACCGGCGTGAGCGTCACCCGCAGCGGCGATAACATCATCCTGAACATGCCGAACAACGTGACCTTTGACAGCAGCAGCGCAACGCTGAAACCGGCCGGCGCGAATACCCTGACCGGCGTGGCGATGGTGCTGAAAGAGTACAATAAGACCGCCGTGAACGTGACGGGCTACACCGACAGCACCGGCAGCCAGGATCTGAACATGCGTCTGTCTCAGCAGCGCGCCGATTCCGTAGCCAGCTCGCTGATTACCCAGGGCGTTGAAGCGAACCGCATCCGCACCAGCGGAATGGGCCCAGCTAACCCTATCGCCAGCAACAGCACGGCGGAAGGTAAAGCACAGAACCGCCGCGTAGAGATTACGTTGAGTCCTGTGCAGTAGGTAAAAGCAAAACGGCAACCCCGTTGCCGTTTTTAGTGTTTGCGCCCTCTCCCGTGGGAGAGGGTTGGGGTGAGGGCAACAGACCGCAACCTCCGGTAAGCGTAGCGCCACCGGGCAAATTACTTGCTTCGTCAGATTTTCCCGCTAAGGTATTCTCACTAAATTCAGGGAAATCAGCGATGAGCAAACCAACCCGGGCCACCATCAGCGACGTGGCGAAAGCCGCCAAAACCGGTAAAACCAGTATTTCGCGCTACCTTAACGGCGAGAAACACCTGCTGTCCGATGCATTGCTGGCTCGAATTGAACAGGCCATTGCCGATCTCGACTACCGTCCCAGCCTCATGGCGCGCGGACTCAAACGTGGCCGCACCCGCCTTATTGGGCTTATCATCGCCGATATCACCAACCCCTATTCCGTTAACGTGCTCAGCGGTATCGAAGCTGCCTGTCGCGAGAAGGGTTTCACGCCGCTGGTCTGTAATACCAACAACGAAGTCGATCAGGAGCTGCATTACCTCGATCTGCTACGCAGCTACCAGGTGGAAGGAATTGTGGTTAACGCGGTGGGCATGCGTGAAGAGGGACTAAACCGCCTGCAGCAGTCCTCCCTGCCCATGGTCCTCATCGACCGTAAAATTCCCGAATTTGCCTGTGATGTAGTTGGGCTGGATAACACCCAGGCAGCCACGACTGCCACCGAACATCTCATCGAACAAGGCTTCGAAGCGATTCTGTTTCTGAGCGAACCATTGGGCATGGTTAACACCCGTCGCGAACGTCTGAGCGCGTTTCGTGCCACGCTGGAACGCTATCCCGGTGTGATCGCCGAAAATGCCGAAACCCCGCTTCACGAAGCCGGGCAGCTCGACAACACCCTTCGTCAGTTCCACACTCGCCATCGCGGAATGCGCAAAGCCGTTATCTCTGCCAACGGGGCGCTAACCCTGCAGGTCGCCCGTTCACTCAAGCGCATTGGCCTGCACTGGGGCAGCGACATCGGTCTACTGGGGTTTGATGAACTGGAGTGGGCGGAGCTGGCTGGCGTCGGTATTACTACCCTCAAACAACCCACCTGGCAGATTGGCTATGCTGCTGTAGAACAAGTAGTTCGTCGTATTGAAGGCATCAGCGATGCCGTTCGCGAGCAGGTCTTCTCCGGCGAGCTGATCGTTCGCGGCTCCACCGCGCGTTAATTTTCCCTTGTGATACCGATCATAAATTCGACATCCTGACCTTTTCTTTGGAACCGGTTCCACCTAGCGTAATAGTATTGATATGTTGCGATGGAGTCCGAAGATGGACAGGAAAATTATGGTGGTCACCGCCGCGTATGGCGCGGAACAGGTGCGACAGGCAGGCGGTCAGCGGGCAATACTTCCCGTTATTGCAGGCGCAGGGGCAGACGGCGTGGAGATCCGCCGCGAGCTGTTCAACAGCGAAGAACTGCTGGCGCTGCCTGCGCTGGGTGAATCCATTGAGCTGCTGGGTCTGCTGGCGTGCTACTCCGCTCCTGCCGCCCTGTTTATGCCGGACGGCACCCTCAACCCGGAGCTACCCCGCTATCTCTCTGAGGCCAACACCCTGAACGCGCTGTGGCTCAAGGTTTCCCTGGGCCATTTTAGCGACGCACAGCCTCTCGAAGCCCTGCGTACCCTGCTGAACGCCAGCGGCATGGCGCTGGTCGTGGAGAACGATCAGACCGACTGCGGTCAGCTTGCGCCTATGCAGCGCTTCCAGGCCGCCTGCCGGGAAATGGCGCTCCCCATCACGCTGACCTTCGATATGGGTAACTGGCTGTGGGTCGGTGACTCTCCCGAAGAAGCGGCCCGCCATCTGGCCTCTGCCGTGAGCTATATCCACGTGAAAGCCGCCGTGCCGCATAAAGATAACTTCCGCGCCGTCGCACCGGACCGCGCCGATGCGCGCTGGCTGGATCTGCTCAGCCAGCTGCCAGCCGATGCCCCGCGCGGTATCGAATTCCCGCTGGAAGGGGCGGATTTAACCGCCGTTACCCGCCATTACGTCAACCTGCTACGCGAGGAGTAAATCATGCACAAGACGCTGGATGTCATCACGATCGGCGAGGCCATGGCGATGTTCGTCGCCACCGAAACGGGCGAGCTGAGCGCTGTGGAGCACTTTATCAAACGCGTGGCAGGCGCCGAGCTGAACGTCGCGACGGGACTTGCGCGTCTCGGCCTGAACGTCGGCTGGGTCAGCCGCGTGGGGGACGACAGCTTTGGCCATTTCGTTCTCAACTCGCTGAAAAAAGAGGGTATTGATGCCTCAGGCGTCACCCTCGACGAACGCTTCCCTACCGGCTTTCAGCTTAAATCGAAAGTCGAAAATGGAACCGATCCCATCGTGGAGTATTTCCGTAAAGGATCGGCCGCAAGCCATCTCTCCGTGGCGGATTACCACGCCGACTATTTTGCTTGTGCGCGCCATCTGCACCTGAGCGGCGTGGCGGCAGCGCTCTCTGCCAGCTCGTATGAACTGCTGGATCATGCGGCAGCAACGCTGAAAGCCCAGGGAAAAACGATCTCTTTCGATCCTAACCTGCGCCCGGTGCTGTGGAAAAGCGAAGCGGAAATGGTCGAGAAGCTGAACCATCTGGCGTTCAGGGCGGACTGGGTTCTGCCAGGCCTGAAAGAAGGGATGATCCTGACCGGAGAAAGCACGCCGGAAGGCATTGCCGACTTCTACCTGAATAAAGGCGTAAAAGCGGTGGTGCTGAAAACCGGTGCCGATGGCGCATGGTTTAAAACGGCCGACGGCGAACAGGGCGCGGTCGCTGCGGTGAAGGTTGAGAACGTTGTCGACACCGTCGGCGCGGGCGATGGTTTTGCCGTGGGCGTTATTAGCGCCCTGCTGGAAGGCAAAACGCTGCAGCAGGCCGTCGCGCGGGGTAACAAGATTGGCTCGCTGGCCATTCAGGTACAGGGCGACAGCGAAGGATTACCAACGCGAGCAGAGCTCGGCGTTTAAATTCCCTCTCCCTGTGGGAGAGGGCCAGGGTGGGGGCAGCAAGCCGCACCAAATAATTAAGCCACCGTGTACCCTACAGACAACGGCGGTAACAACCTCAACAACAGAGGCAAGCCTATGAACAGTTCGACCAATGCAGTAAAACGCTGGTGGTACATCATGCCAATCGTGTTTATCACGTACAGCCTGGCGTACCTTGACCGTGCCAACTTCAGTTTCGCGTCCGCGGCGGGGATCACCGAAGACCTTGGGATCACCAAAGGTGTCTCCTCCCTGCTGGGTGCCCTTTTCTTCCTGGGCTACTTCTTCTTCCAGATCCCCGGCGCTATCTATGCGGAACGCCGCAGCGTGCGTAAGCTGATCTTCATCTGTCTGATTCTGTGGGGTGCCTGCGCGTCACTGACCGGCATGGTGAACAATATTCCAGCCCTGGCTGCCATTCGCTTTATCCTCGGCGTCGTTGAAGCGGCGGTCATGCCCGCGATGCTGATCTACATCAGCAACTGGTTTACCAAATCTGAACGCTCACGCGCGAATACCTTCCTGATCCTCGGTAACCCGGTCACGGTACTGTGGATGTCGGTGGTGTCTGGCTACCTGATCCAGTCTTTCGGCTGGCGCGAGATGTTTATCATCGAAGGGGTTCCGGCTGTGATCTGGGCATTCTGCTGGTGGGTGCTGGTGAAAGATAAACCTGCACAGGCGAAATGGCTTTCCGAAGATGAAAAAGCGGCACTGCAGGCGCAGCTGGATAAAGAACAGCAGGGGCTGAAGGCAGTACGTAACTATGGTGAAGCCTTCCGCTCCCGCAACGTGATCCTGCTGTGCGCGCAATACTTTACCTGGAGCATTGGCGTGTACGGCTTTGTGTTGTGGCTGCCGTCCATTATCCGCAGCGGCGGCGAAAACCTCGGCATGGTAGAAGTTGGCTGGCTCTCTTCCGTACCGTATCTGGCAGCAACCATCGCCATGATCGTCGCATCGTGGGCATCGGATAAGCTGCAGAACCGTAAGCTGTTTGTCTGGCCGCTGCTGCTGATCGCTGCCTTTGCTTTCATTGGCTCCTGGGCCGTGGGTGCGAATCACTTCTGGGCCTCTTACGCTCTGCTGGTCATTGCCGGTGCAGCCATGTACGCCCCGTACGGTCCGTTCTTTGCCATCATCCCGGAAATGCTGCCGCGTAACGTGGCAGGTGGCGCGATGGCGCTGATTAACAGTATGGGTGCGCTGGGTTCGTTCTGCGGCTCCTGGTTCGTCGGTTACCTGAACGGTGCCACCGGCAGTCCGTCAGCCTCGTACATCTTTATGGGGGTGGCACTTTTCGCTTCCGTGTGGCTTACTCTGATTGTTAAGCCTGCTAATAATCAACAGCACCCTGTCGGCGCTCGCCACGCCTGAATCCTTAAAAATCAACGGAGATTAGCATGAAGCCGTCCGTCATTTTGTATAAAGCACTGCCGGAAGATCTGCAGAAACGCCTTGAAGAACACTTCACCGTCACGCAGGTGAAGAATCTGAGCCCGGAGACCGTGGCACAGCACGCCGATACGTTCGCCAGCGCCGAAGGCCTGCTGGGTTCAAGCGAGAAAGTGGATGTCGCCCTGCTGGAGAAAATGCCGAAGCTACGTGCTACCTCTACCGTTTCCGTGGGTTACGACAACTTCGACGTAGATGCCCTTAACGCCCGCAAGATCCTGCTGATGCATACGCCACATGCCCTGACGGAAACCGTGGCCGACACGCTGATGGCGCTGGTACTCACCACGGCCCGTCGCGTGGTGGAAGTGGCTGAGCGCGTCAAATCGGGCGAATGGACAAAAAGCATTGGTCCGGACTGGTTCGGCGTGGATGTTCACGGCAAAACGCTCGGTATTGTTGGCATGGGGCGTATCGGGCTGGCGCTGGCGCAGCGCGCGCATTTTGGTTTTAACATGCCGATTCTGTATAACGCGCGTCGCCATCACAGTGAAGCCGAAGAACGTTTCAACGCCCGTTACTGTGAACTGGATACCCTGCTGCAGGAAGCCGATTTTGTCTGCCTGGTCCTGCCGCTGACGGACGAGACACGTCATCTGATTGGCAAAGAGGCATTTGAGAAAATGAAGAAGTCAGCCATTTTCATCAACGCGGGTCGTGGCCCGGTGGTGGATGAGGAGGCGCTGATTGAAGCCCTGCAAAACGGTGAGATCCACGCCGCAGGTCTGGACGTATTCGAGCAGGAGCCGCTGCCGGTGGATTCTCCACTGCTTTCGCTGCCTAACGTGGTCGCTCTGCCCCATATCGGCTCGGCAACACATGAAACACGCTACAACATGGCGGCCACAGCGGTAGATAACCTTATCGCCGCCCTAAGCGGTAAGGTGGAGATAAACTGCGTGAATCCGCAGGTACAACGGTAGAAACGAAAAACCCGCCAGAAGGCGGGTTTTAGAATTTTTTGCTACTGGGTTGGAAGCTTACAGGCTTACAACGTTACCAGCTGCTGGGCCTTTAGCGCCGCTTTCGATGGTGAAGGAAACTTTCTGACCTTCGTCCAGAGATTTGTAGCCTTCATTCTGGATAGCAGAGAAGTGTACGAACACGTCTTTTGAACCATCGTCAGGAGTGATGAAGCCGAAACCTTTATCAGCGTTGAACCATTTTACCAGACCAGTCATTTTACCAGACATAGAAATTACCTTATTAAAAATATATTGTGCCTTCCGGCTTGATGGGTTGCGTTACAGATTTTTAAGCGATGAAGGAAGGGTCACTACGAAGGGTATCTATGGATAACAATCTGGACTGCTTTACTAAACTGCTTTAGGTCTGTGTAACAAACCGACAGGAATAGTTATACCGATATGGTAGAGGAATGACAAGCGTTATTTTCTGTATGTATAAAAAAACCCCGCCTGAGGCGGGGTTTTTTCGGTTTATTCTGTGGCCGTAACGGCTATACTCCAGGCCTGACTAAAAGCCTGATGCTGGGAGGCCAGCGGCCCAATCAGCGTATTGTACTGACTAGCCTGCTGTGAGGTCGGGAACTGAATGCCATTGGCAACAAAGCTCACCTGAGCCTCCTGCTGGGCGATAAAGTCTCCCACCTGAACCAGCTGCTGCGTGAAAATTTGCGCGGCTGGAATCAACGGTTGCAGTGCTTCAGAAGGTTTGGTCACCACTTTCTCATACACTTTATCGAAGACCGGTTTGAGATCGTCGCCCTGCTTCAGCGCAGAACGTGACGCATCAGCCTGCATTTTCGCATTTTGCAGCTGCTGGCTCAGCACGCCAAGCGCACCGTTGGACTGGCGTAGCGGTTCACGCTGCGTCATATAATCCTGTGGAACGCGGATGGCGTTCACGCTATCCACCACTGGACGGATACCGGAATCCATCGCCTGGCTCACCTGCTGTGAATAACCATAAAGAATGGCGTAATCGGACACGAAGGGGCCAAACTGTTTTTTCTGATCCGCAGTCAGCGTTGGCAACCGCTCGCCGCTGCGCATCACTGTATTCTGCAGAAAATCGATAAACGCTTTGCGCTGATCGCCTTCTTTATCAAAACACCCACTCAGGCTAACAACCATCAACAACGCCGCAATAGGCGCAAACCAGCGAGAGCAGGACTTTCCTGTCGCCATTTTATTACTCCTTTCACCCAAAAAAGCGCACACCGGCACACGCGTGCCCGACGCTGACAAGGATAGTCCAGGTCAGCCTTGCAAGATACTCTTTTCATGCAAAACGGCTATTGCCGATTTATTTCTTACCATTTACAAAAAAATACCTGACGAAGCCGACATATGACTAATCAGGGAATTAGCATAACTATCCATATCGCTGAATCGGGTAAAGCGATCGTTACCGCACGATTAATCACAACCGCGAGGATCCTGGGTTTGTATTAGGGACTATTCTTAATTGGCTCTCTGATGTTCTTGATCACGATGTGAGATTTAAGAGGAGTCCTCAATGGAATATAAAGATCCTGAGTTTGAACTGCTGAGCAGTCTGGAACAGATCATTTTTAAAGATGTACCGCAGACGATTACCCTGCAACAAAAATCCAATCCCTTTACAGAATATGAGCAATTGCGCAAAGGGACAGGACTGAAAACGGAAGAATTCGCCAGAGCGATGGGTGTCAGCGTGGCTATGGTGCAGGAGTGGGAGTCAAAACGTGAGAAACCCACCCCAACCGAGTTAAGGCTGATGCGCCTGATTCAGGCCAACCCTGCACTCAGCAAACAGATAGCATAGTGAAGTTTGAATGCCCCCGCCTTTGCGGGGGCTTGTGTTTTAAAGGCTATCACAACGCCAGCCCGCCTCTTCCCAGACCCATTCATGCGTTAATGTTAATCCTCTTAAAAAAGCCTCATCGTGTGATACCACCAGCAGAGCCCCGGGGAAACCGGCCAGCGCCGCTTCAATCGCCTGCACCGAAGCCAGATCCAGATGGTTGGTCGGTTCATCCAGGAGCAGAAGCTGCGTGGCCTCTGCACGCCACAGCACGCAGGCCAGGGCGGCCTTAAGACGCTCCCCGCCGCTGAGCGCCGCCAGCGGGAGCGTGACTTTATCGGCCCCCAGCTGAAGCTGCGCTAAACGGGTGCGCAATACCCCCTCTTCCAGTGGCGTATGACTCAAGTTGAGATGCGTCATGACCGACTGCGAAAGATCGAGCTGCGACAGATGCTGGTCGAGATAAGCACAGCTGACGGAAACTTTACAGATACCTGAACGTGGGGCGATCTCGCCGAGGATCGTTTTTAACAGCGTCGATTTTCCGCAGCCGTTGGGGCCCTTTAACGCCACGCGCATCGGTCCGTCCATGCGCCAGGTGATGGGTGGAACAGGCACATGCGGCAACACCAGCTCCTCCAGCACCAGCACCTGTTTGCCCTCCGGGATCTGACTTCCCGGTAGGGTAAACATCACCGGGTTATCCTCTTCAACCCGTTCGCGAGCCTTGTTGACCGCGGCGTTCAGCACCGCATTTTGATCGCTATGCTGTTTTTTCCAGGCGCCGATCCGTTCCTTTGCCGCACCTTTATATTTGACCCGCTCAAACGAGGCGATATTCAGGGTATCGACGGTGCGTAATGTCTTTGCCGAACGCCGCTGGCTGTCATCATGCTCTTTTTGCATGCGTGCCCGGGTCCGTTTGCGCTCGGTTGCAGCATGTTCCATCGCCGCGCGGGCCGCCTGCTGTTCGGCATCGCGCTGGGTTTGATAATCCGCATAATTCCCGCCGTAGCTGCGCAGGCCCGAAGGGCTCAGTTCAAGAATACGCGGCACCAGCTCCAGAAGTTCGCGGTCATGGGAGGCCACCAGCACGCCGCCCTGAAAACGACTGAGCTGGTCGTAGAACCACGCCCGGCCTTGCCGGTCCAGATGGTTAGTGGGTTCGTCCAGCAGCAGAAAGTCCGCGTCCGCCGTAAACGCCCCGCACAGCAGGGCACGAATACGCTCGCCGCCGCTGAGTTCACCGGCAGGTTTATCCGGGTCAAACGGTGGGAGCTTCGCATTGATAAACGCCTCGCGCAGGCGCTCGGCGACATCCCAGTGGCCGTCGAGCGTGTCCAGATCGTCAGGTTCGTAATCGCCGCTATCAATGCGCTTACGCGCCGCAAAAATCGCGTCGTACCCGAGCAGTTCCGCAACCGTCGTCTGCGGAGAAATAGCGTGCTGCTGCGCCACATAGACATGTGAGCCAAAGCGTTCAATATGACCGGTAGCCGGTTCATCCAGCCCCGCCAGCATGCGCAACAGACGCGTTTTCCCGCTGCCGTTGCGGCCAACCAGCGCGCACAGGGAGGGTTCAAGCGTTAGATTCAGCGGACCAAAAAGAATATCGCCCGTCGGAAACTGACAGGTGACCTGATGCAAAATAAAAGAAGGGGACTGCGCAAAATGAGCCATAAGCACTCCTGAATGAAATCAAAACATCCCCTGCCGACGCGGTGGCGTTTAGCAAGGATCGAAATTCATCAGTCGTGTTTGTTCATTTTTGGGGGGCGCTCCAGCGCGAGAAAGTTAACGCGGATAAGGATAGCGGTAATGTGTTGAACGTTTCAAGGTTAAATTTTGGACGACTTATACTCCCTCTCCCTTTGGGAGAGGCTGGGGTGAGGGGGAACAGACGGTAATTTTGCGAGCCTCTTACCAGAAATGGTAGTATCCTCAGTGGCATAGCCCAAATCTATTGCCGCCTGTTTTGATGATCAGTAAGTTCTCTTTGCACCTGCAAAATCAGGTGCCGGGATTGGAACCCTGAATCACTTCACTGGCGACACAGGCTCTGTGTCGTACGGCCTGTTGCATCTCAATGGCGGGCCGAACTGGAGCGCTACTGTCAGGAGATTACGCAGATGCTGATGAACGGCTCACTGCCGCGACAATCTGAAATCGTGATGGAAGATTTGCTGTGCGAACTGGTCAGCTACTTTGCCGATACGCTAAAGGCACCGCGCTGGCTGAAGACGGATGAAGGCACAATCGCGATCGGCTAAGCCTGCCGGATGACGCTGCGCTTATCCAGCCTACAAAAGCCCCATAAAAAAACCCGCCGAAGCGGGTTTTTAGCATTTGTAACAACGGGCACATTACTGCAGCAGCGAAATATCCGCTACGCGCAGGAACAGCTCGCGCAGTTTCTCGAGCATAGAGAGACGGTTAATACGCAGCTCTTTATCTTCTACGTTCACCATCACTTTCTCGAAGAAGGCGTCGATGACTTCACGCAGTTCAGCCAGCTCCACCAGCGCTTCCTGGTAGCGACCTTCCGCGAAGAACGGCTCGAGCTTGTCGCGCAGCACTACAACCTGCATCGCCAGAGCAATCTCTTCCGGCTCTTTCAGGGTCGCGGCGTTCACGCGCTCGTTCAGCGTCTCGTCGGATTTCGCCAGGATGTTGGATACACGCTTGTTGGCTGCGGCCAGGGCAGATGCCGCTTCCAGCGTACGGAAGTGGGAAACCGCCTTCATGCGCGCATCGAAGTCAGCCGGACGGGTCGGACGACGCGCCAGCACCGCCTGAATGGTGTCAACGGTGTAACCTTCGTCCTGATACCACGCGCGGAAACGACCGAGCATAAAGTCGATCACATCATCCACCACGTTCGCGTTGGTCAGCTTATCGCCGTACAGACGCACCGCTTCTTCGGTCAGCGTTTGCAGATCGAGGTTCAGGTTCTTCTCAACGATGATACGCAGCACGCCCAGCGCAGCACGACGCAGCGCAAACGGGTCTTTGTCGCCTTTCGGATGCTGACCGATACCGAAGATACCCGCCAGGGTGTCCATCTTATCGGCAATCGCCACCGCACAGGCAACCGGGTTGGACGGCAGTTCGTCACCCGCAAAGCGCGGCTGATACTGCTCGTTAAGAGCAACAGCCACATCTTCCGCTTCGCCATCGTGACGCGCGTAGTGCATCCCCATCACGCCCTGGGTGTCGGTAAATTCAAACACCATGTTGGTCATCAGGTCGCACTTGGACAGCAGGCCCGCACGCGTCGCGTGATTGACGTCCGCGCCGATTTCACGGGCGATCCAGCCGGACAGCTCCGCGATGCGGTCGGTCTTGTCGCGCAGCGTGCCCAGCTGCTGCTGGAACAGCACGGTTTGCAGGCGCGGGAGATGATCTTCCAGACGTTTTTTACGGTCGGTGTTGAAGAAGAACTCGGCATCCGCCAGACGTGGGCGCACCACTTTCTCGTTACCGGAGATAATCTGGATCGGATCTTTCGATTCGATGTTCGCCACGAAGATAAAGTTTGGCAGCAGCTTGCCGTCGTTGGCATAGACCGGGAAGTACTTCTGGTCACCCTTCATGGTGTACACCAGCGCTTCAGCCGGAACGGCCAGGAATTTCTCTTCAAACTTCGCGGTCAGCACAACCGGCCATTCCACCAGAGAGGTCACTTCTTCCAGCAGGCTTTCGCTCAGGTCTGCATTTCCGCCGATCTGACGCGCCGCTTCTTCTGCGTCCGCTTTGATTTTGGCTTTACGCTGTTCGTAGTCGGCAATGACTTTACCGCGTTCCAGCAGGATCTGCGGGTACTGGTCGGCATTGTCGATGGTGAATTCCGGTTCACCCATAAAGCGGTGGCCGCGGATCACGCGATCGGACGCCACACCCAGGATGGTGGCTGGGATGACGGTATCGCCCAGCAGCAGGGTCACGGTATGAACCGGACGCACGAAGTGCACGTCGGACGCGCCCCAGCGCATCAGTTTAGGAATTGGCAGCTTCGCCAGCGAGGTGGCGATCATGTCAGGCAGCAACGCTTCTGCACTCTCACCTTTCACATGGGCGCGATACAGCAGCCACTCGCCTTTGTCGGTGGTCAGACGCTCGGCCTGGTCAACGGTGATGCCGCAACCGCGCGCCCAGCCTTCAGCCGCTTTGCTCGGCTTGCCTTCCGCGTCGAACGCCTGGGCAATTGCCGGGCCACGTTTTTCCACTTCACGATCCGGCTGAGACGCCGCCAGATTTGCCACTTTCAGCGCCAGACGACGCGGGGCAGCAAACCACTCAATTTTACCGTGTGCCAGGCCAGCGTTATCCAGCTCAGCAGTCACGTTCGCAGCGAAAGATTCAGCCAGGCTGCGCAGGGCTTTTGGTGGCAGCTCTTCGGTGCCGATTTCCACCAGGAAAGTTTTCTCAGACATGGCCGCCTCTTATTTGTTTCGGTTGCACATCGGGAAGCCAAGGGCTTCACGGGACGCATAGTAAGCTTCTGCAACGGCTTTGGTCAGGGTACGAATACGCAGAATGTAGCGCTGACGTTCAGTCACGGAGATGGCTTTTCGGGCGTCCAGCAGGTTGAAGCTGTGGGCGGCCTTCAGAATACGCTCGTAAGCAGGCAGCGGCAGTGGAGTCTCCAGCGCCAGCAACTGCTGCGCTTCTTTCTCATACTGCTCGAAGCAGGTGAACAGGAAGTCCACGTCAGCGTATTCGAAGTTATAGGTGGATTGCTCCACTTCGTTCTGATGGAACACGTCGCCGTAGGTGGTTTTACCCAGCGGGCCGTCGCTCCAGACCAGGTCGTAAACGCTGTCTACGCCCTGAATGTACATGGCCAGACGCTCCAGACCGTAGGTGATTTCACCCGTGATCGGTTTACATTCCAGACCGCCAACCTGTTGGAAGTAAGTGAACTGGGTCACTTCCATTCCGTTCAGCCACACTTCCCAACCCAGACCCCAGGCACCCAGCGTTGGGTTTTCCCAGTTATCTTCCACGAAACGGATGTCGTGAATGGTTGGATCCATACCCAGCTCTTTCAGCGACCCGAGGTACAGTTCCTGAATATTGTCTGGTGATGGCTTAATCACCACCTGGAACTGATAGTAATGCTGCAGACGGTTCGGGTTCTCACCGTAACGGCCATCGGTCGGACGACGGGAAGGCTGCACATACGCGGTCGCCATTGGCTCTGGCCCCAACGCGCGTAAGCTGGTCATCGGGTGTGAAGTGCCGGCGCCGACTTCCATGTCCAAAGGTTGAACAATGGTACAGCCCTGACGAGCCCAGTAATCCTGTAAGGTCAGGATCAGGCCCTGGAAGGTCTTGGTATCAAACTTTTGCATAGTATTTCGTGCTGGATACGTGTGGTTTTAAATGGAAGGGACCAGTATACCCGCTGGCTGCAAGATATACAGTACGAAACGGGGTTGTTTAGGGAAAATTGGGAAATAAGCAGTTAAGCCAGAACGTCGTGGACGTCTGGCTGTTGATTATACGAGCAGGCTAGCGCATGGAGAGGTGTAAAAACTGGCCGTCCGCATCAAACGAGCAGACAAAGCCCTCTTTACGTGACGTATGGCCCCGCAGCTCATAGCTTCCCTGAAAGCGGACAAACCCGGTGACATCAATGTCCTGAACGTCTGAGTTATAACGTCGGGCAGCCCTATCTTTGCAAAGCGCTTCCATATTTAGTGAACGCTCCGGGCTCATTTTGCCCTGCTGCGCTTTTTGCACAGGGGCTTCTTGTGGGGCACTGCATCCCGCGAGGATTACCAGCAGAAAGAGTGACGCCGCACGCTTCATCATCATTTTTATTACCGCCCTGGTCAGTGGCTGTTATTTTTAGTATCAAAGCTTTTATAGATTAAGGTCCGGCATTCTGCGAATCTCGCGGCCTCCCTACAAGCCTGCTGAATAAAACTCAGAATTTTCCAAACGAAGACTTTTGGACAATGGTAGTCACACTCAATTTACAGGGAATACGAGGATCTGATGCAGTCAAAAATTAACTGGATTGATAACCTGCGAGGAATAGCGTGTCTGATGGTGGTCATGATCCACACGACGACCTGGTATATCACAAATGCGCACAGCATCAGCCCCGTTAACTGGGATATCGCCAATATTCTAAACTCTGCTTCACGCGTCAGCGTGCCGCTGTTCTTTATGATTTCCGGCTTTCTCTTTTTTGGCGAGCGTAGCGCGCAACCGAGGCACTTCATTCGTATCGCGGCCTGCCTGGGATTCTACAGTGCCATTGCCTTGGTCTATATCACCCTGTTCACCTCAATTAACGCCGGGCTATCGCTGAAATACGTGCTGCAAAAACCGGTGTTCTATCATCTGTGGTTCTTCTTCGCCATTATCGTTATCTATCTGGTCTCCCCCCTCATTCAGGTGAAAAATGTCAGCGGAAAAATGCTTCTGGCCCTGATGATGGTGATCGGCATTATCGCCAACCCGAATACGGTCTCGCAGAAAATCGACGGATTTGAATGGTTGCCGGTCAACCTCTATATCAACGGCGATACCTTTTACTACGTGCTTTACGGCATGCTGGGGCGCGCTATCGGCATGATGGACACGCAAAAACGCGGTCTGAACTGGCTCTGCGCGGCGCTGTTTATTGCTGGTGTGATCGTCATTGCGCGCGGGACGCTACATGAGCTGCAGTGGCGCGGCAATTTTGCCGATACCTGGTATCTGTATTGCGGGCCAATGGTCTTTATCTGTGCCGTTTCGCTGCTCACGCTCGCCAAAAACACTCTGAACACGCGTCCCCTGCCCGTACTGAGTATGATCTCGCGGCACTCTCTCGGGATTTACGGTTTTCACGCACTGGTGATCCACGCGCTGCGGACAAGAGGCGTAGAGCTAAAAAGCTGGCCGGTGCTGGATATTATCTGGATTTTTGCCGCTACGCTGGTTGTCAGCCTGCTGCTGTCGATGCTGCTGCAAAAAATAGACACACGCCGCTTCGTCAGTTAACGCTTCGCTGCCGGGCGCGATGGTACTGGCGTGGAGAGGAGAAGCCTGCCGCCAGTGAAGCCTGTTCCACACCGCGCCCCTGCAATAACCACTGCTCCGCCACCGCCAGACGCAGCTGCTCCAGATAATCGCGAACGCTAATCCCTAAATGTAACTGGAAAAGGCGGGTAAGGTGACGCGGGCTGACGTGCGCCAGCGCGGCGATATCTGGCACGCTCCACGCTTTTTGCGGCTCGGCGGTAAGCGCATCCTGCGCCCGATGGATGGCCGGATGAAGATGATTGCGGTAGCGTAGCCACGGAGATAGCTGAGGATCGTCACCGGAACGTCGGAACCAGACCACCATCTCACGCGCCACGGTCAGCGCCTTTTCGGGGCCGCACAGGCGGTTAATCATATGCAGCGCCAGATCGATACCCGACGTGATCCCGGCACTGGTCCAGATATTCTCATCCTGCACAAATATCCGGTTTTCTTTAATCGTCGCCGTGGGAACCGCGGTACGTAGACGGCTAATAACGTCATGGTGAGTTGTGCACTGTCTGTTATTCAGCAGGCCCGATTTCGCCGCCAGCAGTGCCCCTGAACAGACGCACATCACGGTGATATCCTGGCGCTGGATCTGCGGCTGCAGGCGCATCAGCCAGTGCTGAATCTGCTGCGCCTGCGGCGTGGAGAATTGAGAGCGGGAGTCGCTCACCCCCGGCAGGACCAGCAGGCTGCCGGGAGGCAGGCTTTCGGGCAGCGGCTTAATGCCGCTCATCGTCAGGCCTATCGACGTCGGAACCTCAGGTTGCGGGCCAATATAGTGCAGACGAAACGCGTCGCCAGCCAGCACAAAGGTCTCTGCCGGGCCCGTCATATCTAATGACAGCACCCCAGGCAACATCACGAACCAGACGTCGATGCGCATTACAGTGACTCCAGCGTCTCCGCTACCGTTTTAATCTCGGCAAAACGCCCGGCCAGTACCGTTTCGGTACGATGGCGAATTTCCGCTGCGCTAAGGGTAATGCCCTTGTACGTCATGGGAAACGTCAGCGTTGCCTCGCTCACAAAGGTCACAGCATAACCCAGATCGGATGCCACCCGTGCGGTGGTTTCACAGCATTGTTCAGTACGAATGCCGCAGATAATCAGCTGGTTGATATCACGTTCACGCAGCCAGCGGTCGAGCCCGGTATCCGTGAAGGCATTATGGACGTGTTTCTGGAAAACCACATCCGGCTGATGACGCAAAAAGGCCATCGGTTTGACATAGCCGCTTTGCAGCGTGAAGGGGCCGTCTTCATCAACATGAAAAATATCAACGACCGGAATACCGCGCGCTTTGCAGCCTTCAATCAGCCCCAGCATCGCCTGCTGAAAGGCAGGAATTTCGTCTTCCTGCCAGTAATGACGATGATGGAATGACTGCTGAGTATCGATGTTGATTAATGCAATGCGTGACATGATGGTTCTCCTCGCCAGTGGGTGTGACACCATACTGGCAAGGAAATAAAGGCACGCACAGACCAAAAAAGGACATCGTCGTGCCTCTGTCGGACAAGCGTGTTTACGACATCAGCGGCAGTAACTGCTGATAGATTTTGCGGAACACGTCGCGCCTTTCCGCGTAACGCGCATGGCGTGCCGCGTCAGGCAAATGCGCCTGTTCAAGCGTAAGCTGCGGCAACAGTTGCGAAAGCGGTTTTTCCGGGTTCATGGCTATCTGCGCCAGTCGCGCTGCGCCGAGCGCTGGCCCGACATCGCCACCGGTGCGAAAATCCAGCTGTAACCCGCTGATATCCGCCAGCATCTGTCGCCAGTACGGGCTTCGCGCGCCGCCGCCTATCAGGGTGACGCTTGCCGGTTTCAGGCCACAGTCATGCACCACGTCCATCCCGTCGGCCAGTGCATACCCCACGCCTTCCAGAACCGCACGCGCCAGTTCAGCCGGGCCATGCTGATGGGTTAAGCCAAAGAACACCCCTTTCGCTTCCGGGTTGTTATGCGGCGTACGCTCTCCAGAAAGATACGGTAAAAACCAGACTGTACCCGCACCGTCATCCGCCTGCTGGGCCGCGGAAATGAGCGCCGGAACGTCGGCCATGCCGGTGAGCTTTGCCGCCCAGTCCAGGCAAGAGGCTGCACTGAGCATCACCGACATCAAATGCCACTTCCCCGGAAGGGCATGGCAGAAGCTGTGCACAGCGCTTTCAGGATTGCTGCGGTACCCGTCGCTGACGGCAAAATAGACGCCAGACGTTCCCAGCGAAAGCATGGCCTGCCCTGCCTCAACCATGCCGACACCGACAGCCCCCGCCGCGTTGTCACCGCCCCCGGCAACCACCGGTACGGCAGGCATATTCCAGCGTTCAGCAACCGCTGGCAGCAATGTGCCTGTCACCTCACTACCTTCAAACAGCGCGGGCATATGTTCACGAGTCAGATGGCAGGCATCCAGCATCGCCTCACTCCAGTCACGTTTCGCCACGTCGAGCCACATCGTGCCGGCGGCATCGGACATGTCGGAAGCAAAATCGCCCGTCATACGAAAGCGCAGATAATCTTTTGGCAGCAAAACTTTTGCCACCTGACGGAAAATGTCCGGTTCGTGGCGCTGAACCCACAGCAATTTAGGCGCAGTAAAGCCGGGCATCATCAGGTTGCCGGTAATCTCGCGAGAGGCAGGAACACGCGTCTCAAGAAGTGCACACTCTTCTGCACATCGGCCATCGTTCCAGAGAATGGCTGGACGGAGCACACGATGCTGACTGTCCAGCAGCGTAGCGCCGTGCATTTGGCCGGCAATCCCCAGCGCGTTGACGTCACGCAGACTGTGTTGTTCACCTAAGGCCTGTATTGCACGATCCGTCGCCTGCCACCACTGCTCCGGATCCTGTTCCGACCACAGCGGATGCGGACGTGAAACCTGCAGCTTTTCTGTCTGCGTTGCTAACACGTCGCCCTGCTCGCTTAACAGGATGGCTTTCACACCCGATGTGCCAAGATCGATCCCGATGTACATATAGTGGATTCCTTAACTGAAAATGCCCGGTGGCGCTGCGCTTACCGGGCCTACATGCTGTTATTTATCGAACAGGTAGTGATTGACCAGATTTTCCAGCAGTTCCTGGTGCCCGCTCTGGTGCTGCGGTGCCAGTTTATTTTGTTCAGCGTACTTCGCAATTTCCGCCAGCGATAACTGGCCTTTCAAGATTTGCTGACCCAGCTCACTGTTCCAGCCGCTATAACGCTTCGCTACGCGTTTATCCAGCTCGCCGTCTTCAATCATGCGCGCGGCCACTTTCAGCGCCAGCGCCATCGTGTCCATCGCGCCAATGTGGCCGTAGAACAGATCGTATTTATCGGTGCTCTGGCGACGCACTTTGGCGTCAAAGTTCAGGCCGCCGGTGGTGAAGCCGCCCGCTTTGATGATTTCGTACATCACCAGCGCATTCTCTTCCACGCTGTTTGGGAACTGGTCTGTATCCCAGCCCAGCTGCGCATCACCACGGTTAGCATCGACAGAGCCGAAGATACCCAACGCAATCGCAGACGCGATCTCATGGTGGAAAGAGTGGCCCGCCAGGGTGGCATGGTTGGCTTCAATGTTAACTTTAATCTCTTTTTCCAGGCCGAACTGCTTCAGGAAGCCATACACCGTCGCTACATCGTAATCATACTGGTGCTTCGTCGGTTCCTGTGGTTTCGGCTCAATCAGCAGCGTGCCGCGGAAACCGATTTTGTGCTTATGGTCGACAACCATCTGCATAAAGCGCCCAATCTGCTCGCGCTCCTGACGCAGGTCGGTGTTCAGCAGGGTTTCATAGCCTTCACGGCCACCCCACAGGACATAGTTTTCACCGCCCAGCTGATGCGTGGCGTTCATTGCCGTCACCACCTGCGTAGCCGCCCAGCTAAACACTTCTGGATCCGGGTTGGTTGCCGCACCCGCGCCGTAGCGAGGATTAGTGAAGCAGTTTGCCGTGCCCCATAGCAGCTTCACGCCACTCTGCTGCTGCTTCGCAGCCAGCACATCCACCATCTGCGCAAAGTTGTTCAGGTACTCTTTCAGCGATGCGCCTTCCGGCGACACGTCAACGTCATGGAAGCAGTAGTACGGCACATTCAGCTTGTGGAAGAACTCAAACGCCACATCGGCTTTACGTTTCGCCAGCTCGATGGCCTCACCCGGCTGTTGCCACGGACGGTCAAAGGAACCCACGCCGAACATATCGGCGCCGTTCCAGCAGAAGGTATGCCAGTAACAGGCGGCAAAGCGCAAGTGATCTTCCATGCGCTTACCCAGCACCAGCTCATCCGGGTTGTAGTGACGAAATGCTAAAGGATTGGTCGTTTTTGGGCCTTCGTAACGAACACGATCGAGTTGGTCGAAATAAGCTTGCATATTGAGCTCCATAATCAGGGTATGCGGCGAGTCGTTGATACAGGAGTAATAGTGAATAGACATTTTGGGTTGCTCAATTACGTTATTTCACACTGCTATTGAGAGAATGCACAACTGTGCGCTGGCTCGCAAAATAAAGCGCAGGCAAACTATTTTTCGGTGTTTATTCCAGAATCAAATGTAATTAATAGGTTACGCATTTTAAAACCCGATCGCGGTCATAAATTCAGAAATAAACCAAATATCATAATGAGAAGATAAAAATCTGTAATTGCCAGCGGGCCTTTCCACGTTAAAAATTTGCTGCGTCTCAGCAGTGAATGTTTCTTTTATCTCAGCAACACATACCCCTACAAAAAGGCCTAATAATTATGAAGATAAAGAACCTGACCCTAACGCTCTGCACTACGCTCCTGCTTGCCAGTTTTGCCGGTCATGCCAAAGAGGTCAAAATTGGTATGGCGATTGACGACCTGCGTCTGGAGCGCTGGCAAAAAGATCGCGATATTTTTGTTAAAAAAGCAGAATCACTTGGCGCAAGCGTGTTTGTTCAGTCGGCTAACGGCAACGAAGAAACGCAAATGTCGCAAATTGAGAATATGATCAACCGTGGCGTTGATGTCCTGGTCATTATCCCCTATAACGGCCAGGTATTAAGTAACGTGGTGAAAGAAGCCAAACAAGAAGGCATAAAAGTTCTGGCCTATGACCGCATGATTAATAATGCGGATATTGATTATTATATTTCGTTCGATAATGAAAAAGTCGGGGAATTACAGGCGCAAAGCTTGATCGATAAAGTGCCTCAGGGCAATTATTTCCTGATGGGCGGTTCCCCGGTGGACAACAACGCCAAACTGTTCCGTGAAGGGCAAATGAAAGTCCTTAAGCCGTACATCGACAACGGGAAAATTAAAGTGGTTGGCGATCAATGGGCCGACGGATGGCTGCCAGAAAACGCGCTGAAAATTATGGAAAACGCGCTGACGGCCAACAACAACAAAATTGATGCGGTCGTGGCCTCCAACGATGCCACCGCAGGCGGTGCTATTCAGGCTCTGAGCGCCCAGGGGCTGGCCGGAAAAGTCGCCATCTCAGGGCAGGATGCCGATCTGGCTGGTGTAAAACGCATTATCGCAGGCACCCAAACCATGACGGTCTACAAACCGATTACCCAGCTTGCCAATACGGCGGCGGAAATCGCCGTGGAGCTGGGCAATGGTAAGCAACCGAAAGCAGACGCAACGCTGAATAACGGGCTTAAAGACGTTCCGGCTCGTCTGCTCACGCCAATTGAAGTCAATAAAGAGAACATTGACGCCACCGTCATCAAAGATGGTTTCCACAAGAAGAGCGAACTGTAATCCGGCGCGGCCCCTGCTCTGCGGGGGCGCATCACGTTGTACTGTTCTTCCCTCGGGTTATGTGGAGCAGTTATGCCTTATTTACTTGAAATGAAAAGCATCACCAAGCGCTTCGGCATGGTGAAAGCCGTCGATAACGTCAGTCTCCGGCTGAACCCCGGCGAGGTGGTTTCTCTGTGTGGCGAAAACGGTTCGGGCAAGTCAACGCTGATGAAAGTGCTGTGCGGGATCTACCCACACGGCAGTTACGAAGGCGAAATCGTCTTTGCCGGCGAAGTTATCCAGGCGACGCACATTCGCGATACCGAACGTAAAGGCATCGCCATCATCCACCAGGAGCTGGCACTGGTGAAACATCTCACCGTGCTGGAGAACATTTTCCTTGGGGCCGAAATTTCCCGCCACGGCGTACTGGATTACGACACTATGACGCTGCGCTGTGAAAAGCTGCTGGCACAGGTGAGCCTCAACATTTCACCGGATACCCGCGTGGGGGATCTGGGCCTTGGGCAACAGCAACTGGTCGAAATAGCGAAAGCGCTTAATAAACAGGTCAGGCTGCTGATCCTTGACGAGCCAACGGCCTCGCTCACCGAACAGGAAACCGCGGTTCTGCTCAATATCATCCGCGACCTGCAAAATCACGGTATCGCCTGCATCTACATTTCGCACAAGCTGAACGAGGTTAAAGCTATTTCGGACACCATCTGCGTGATCCGCGACGGGCAACATATCGGCACGCGTGAAGCCGCGGGCATGAGTGAAGATGACATCATCACCATGATGGTGGGCCGCGAGCTGACGGCGCTCTACCCTAATGAGCCTCACACCCAGGGTGACGAAGTGTTACGCGTGGAAAACCTGACGGCATGGCACCCTGTTAACCGACACATCAAGCGCGTCAATAACGTCTCGTTTTCTCTTCACAGCGGCGAAATTCTCGGCATTGCGGGACTCGTCGGCGCCGGGCGTACCGAAGCCGTACAGTGCCTGTTTGGCGTGTGGCCGGGGCGCTGGGAGGGCACTATTTATATCGACGGCCAGCCGGTGAAAATCGATAACTGCCAGCAGGCAATTGCCCGCGGCATTGCCATGGTCCCGGAAGATCGTAAAAAAGACGGCATAGTGCCGGTCATGGCGGTAGGTAAAAACATTACGCTTGCGGCACTCGATCGATTCTCAGGTGCACTGAGCAGCCTGGACGATGCCGCAGAGCAGCAGTGCATCCTTCAGTCGCTTGCCAGACTGAAGGTAAAAACATCCTCACCGGAACTGGCCATTGGCCGGCTGAGCGGCGGCAACCAGCAGAAGGCGATTCTGGCGCGCTGCCTGCTTCTCAATCCACGCATATTAATCCTTGATGAACCAACGCGCGGGATTGATATCGGAGCCAAATATGAAATCTACAAACTGATTAATCAGCTTGTACAGCAAGGGATTGCCGTCATTGTCATTTCGTCTGAGTTACCCGAAGTGCTCGGCCTGAGCGACCGCGTGCTGGTCATGCACGAGGGAAAACTGAAAGCCAACCTGATTAACCATAACCTGACGCAGGAGCAGGTGATGGAAGCCGCTTTAAGGAGCGAACGTCATGTCGAAAAGCAATCCGTCTGATATCAAAGTCGCTGTTCCGACGCCCGGTGCGTTCGCGGGGCTAAAAGCGTTGAACCTGCAGGTTTTCGTGATGATCGCGGCAATTATCGTCATCATGCTGTTCTTTACCTGGATGACCGATGGTTCTTACTTAAGCGCGCGTAACGTCTCTAACCTGCTCCGCCAGACTGCCATCACCGGCATTCTGGCCGTGGGCATGGTGTTCGTGATTATCTCTGCGGAAATCGACCTGTCGGTCGGTTCGATGATGGGACTTCTCGGCGGTGTGGCGGCCATTTTTGACGTCTGGCTTGGCTGGCCGCTGCCACTGACCGTGGCGGTCACGCTGGTATTGGGGTTGGTACTGGGCGCCTGGAACGGCTGGTGGGTCGCCTACCGTAAAGTGCCGTCGTTCATTGTCACCCTGGCGGGGATGCTGGCCTTCCGTGGGATCTTAATCGGCATCACCAACGGCACCACCGTCTCCCCCACCAGCGCGGCAATGTCGGAGATTGGCCAGAGTTACCTCTCAGATAGCATAGGTTTTACGATCGGTGTGATTGGGTTGCTGGCGTTTGTTGCCTGGCAGTGGCGTGGTCGTATGCGCCGTCAGGCGCTGGGTCTGGCTTCTACGGCGTCAACGTCTGTAGTGGGGCGTCAGGCGCTCACGGCAGTCATTGTGCTGGGCGCAATCTGGCTTCTTAACGACTATCGCGGTGTCCCGACACCCGTACTGCTGCTGGCGCTTCTGCTGCTGGGCGGCATGTTTATGGCCACGCGCACCGCGTTTGGCCGCCGTATTTATGCGATTGGCGGCAACCTTGAGGCCGCCCGTCTGTCGGGTATTAACGTCGAACGCACCAAACTCGCGGTCTTCGCCATTAACGGCCTGATGGTCGCCATCGCCGGGTTGATCCTCAGCTCGCGTCTGGGGGCCGGTTCGCCCTCCGCCGGTAACATTGCCGAGCTGGATGCTATCGCCGCCTGTGTTATTGGTGGCACCAGCCTCGCAGGGGGTATCGGTAGCGTGGCGGGAGCAGTCATGGGGGCATTTATTATGGCTTCGCTGGATAACGGGATGAGTATGATGGACGTCCCGACGTTTTGGCAGTATATCGTCAAGGGGGCCATTCTTTTACTGGCAGTCTGGATGGACTCGGCAACCAAGCGACGGGCCTGATAACGGTATTGTGACTTAATTGGGAAGTGAGCCATGTTTGAAAAGCGTCACCGCATTACGTTGTTATTCAATGCCAATAAAGCCTATGACCGTCAGGTTGTAGAAGGTGTTGGTGAATATTTGCAGGCGTCGCAATCCGAGTGGGATATCTTTATTGAAGAAGATTTCCGCACCCGTCTGGAAAACATCAAAGACTGGCTGGGCGACGGCGTCATCGCCGACTATGACGATCCCGTCATCGAGCAACTGCTGACCGACGTCGACGTCCCGATAGTGGGCGTCGGCGGCTCCTACCATTCGCCCGAACACTATCCGCCGGTCCACTATATTGCTACCGATAACCATGCCCTGGTCGAGGCCGCCTTTCTCCATTTAAAAGAGAAAGGCGTTCACCGCTTCGCGTTTTATGGCCTACCCGCTACCAGCGGCAAGCGCTGGGCCGTTGAGCGCGAACACGCGTTTTGCCAACTGGTCGCGCAGGAGAAGTATCGCGGCGTGGTGTACCAAGGGCTGGAGACCGCGCCGGAAAACTGGCAGCACGCGCAAAACCGCCTGGCGGACTGGCTGCAAACGCTGCCGCCGCAAACCGGAATTATCGCCGTGACGGACGCCCGCGCGCGCCACGTACTGCAGGTCTGCGAACATTTACACATCCCGGTGCCTGAAAAACTGTGCGTGATTGGCATTGATAACGAAGAACTGACCCGCTATCTGTCTCGCGTGGCGCTCTCCTCTGTTGCACAAGGAACGCGTCAGATGGGCTACCAGGCGGCGAAGCTGCTGCATCGTCTGCTGGATAAAGAATCTCTGCCGCTTCAGCGCTTGCTTGTACCGCCTGTCCGCGTCGTAGAGCGTCGCTCAACCGACTATCGTTCCTTAAGCGACCCCGCCGTTATTCAGGCCATGCACTATATTCGCAACCATGCCTGCAAAGGGATTAAGGTCGATCAGGTGCTGGATTCGGTGGGCATTTCGCGTTCGAATCTGGAGAAGCGCTTCAAAGAAGAAGTGGGCGAAACCATTCATGCCGTCATCCACGCTGAGAAGCTGGAAAAAGCCCGCAGCCTGCTCATCTCCACGTCACTGTCGATCAATGAAATCTCGCAGATGTGTGGTTACCCGTCCCTGCAATATTTCTATTCGGTGTTTCGCAAAGAGTATGACACCACACCAAAAGAGTACCGGGATCGCTACAGCGAGGTGCTGATATAGAAAAGAAAACGCCTTCCAGTGGAAGGCGTTTTTTGAGATTACATGTGGGCGGCGATTAAGCGCTGGTTATCCTGGTACATGGCGAACAGATAGTTGTTATAGCTCTGTCCCTTCGTCGAATACCCTTTCAGCTTGTGGATCATCGTACTGGCCGTCACTTCCTGATCCGCTTTACGCAACTGCGCGCGTGATTTACGGAATGAGGAGTAGGCCGGGTGCGTGTTCAGATTCACCACGTAGGCACTCACGGAATCTTTCACTGATTCAAACTGAGAATAGCCTTTCACCTTGCCTGGTGCATTGTTACAACGACCTTTCCCACACTTCATACCGAAGAGGTTGTTGTTGCTGCGCGCCAGCTTAGAAGTACCCCAGCCACTTTCGGCAGCAGCCATGGTCGCAACCATGCTACCCGGGATGATATCCACACGCTCAAGGAGAGCATTCCACGGCACACGACGCGTGTTACCGTTCCAGCTCAGCTTGTAGCGCTTCGTGATATCTTTAAGACGCGCGCGTTCTGACGGCGACCAGCGGCTGTCGTACTGTTTTGAAATCAGCCAGTTACGATCCGCAGTAATCGCGGCATTTTGACTCGTGATGTAAGGCATTACCGTCCGGAGAAACGCTTTTTTCCTTGGTGTTCCGGAAGGGTATTTTCGCAAATCAGGAAGTGAACTACTCTTTGCACTATTGCGAGAATACTCTTGTTTACTGCTAACCTTACTACTTGTCGTCTGTATTACGTGGGCTTTCTTACTCGTTGTATCCGTGTGCGTCTTCGCAAGCACCTCACCCGAAAATGCCGTGGTGAGTAACATGAGTATCGCAGCCCCATATCGTCGAATGGGAGTCGATATCATTAGGTCTCCTGGTCGGATGTAATCATCCCAACACCTTATTTTTTTCACAAATTTGAGAGCGGAATCTCAAATTATATCAAAAATAGACTTCAAGAGCACGTATAGAAATAGTCCAATTCCGAAACTATGTCATCTAAAAAGTGCTCACAAAAACACCATTCCCGAAAAAATGTGTGCGGTATCGCAGTTAACTGCTTAATTTTGCGCGGGATCACTCATCCTCACGCATCCTCCTGGCAGAAAGCGGTCGGGGATGAGTTTTTACCCTCCGCCTGATGGCACACTGGTCAAAAATGCCGCGACAGGAAAATGGAATGAAACGCACCGCAATAGCCTTTCTGATGTTACCCGCACTGGCACATGCAGACTGGTCATCGCCCGGGTTTACTGCATTTAGTCCCGAAGGCACGGGGATTTTCACCAGCCAGGCAAAGCTTGCGAAGGGTACGCGCCCTTTGACAGTGAGTTTTGACAACACGTGCTGGCAGCCCTCAGAAGCGATAAAACTCAACGAGATGCTGTCGCTCAAACCCTGTGAAGCCACACCGCCCCAGTGGCGCCTGTTCCGCGACGGTGAATACCAGATGCGGATTGATACCCGATCCGGCACGCCCACCCTGCTGCTGACCATTCAGAGTGCCGCAGAACAGCCGGTGGCAAACGTTATCCGCCAGTGCCCGAAGTGGGACGGTAAACCGCTGACGCTGGACGTAAGCCATACCTTCCCGGAAGGCTCCGTGGTGCGCGACTACTACAGTAAACAGACGGCGACGGTGCAGAATGGCAAAATCACCCTGCAGCCAGCCGCCAACAGTAACGGCCTGCTGCTGCTTGAACGCGCCGAAACCGACAAGCCTGCGCCGTTCAGCTGGCAAAACGCCACCGTCTATTTCGTACTGACTGACCGTTATGTGAATGGCGACCCAGGCAACGACAACAGCTATGGCCGTCATAAAGATGGCATGCAGGAGATCGGCACGTTCCATGGTGGCGACCTTAAGGGACTTACCAGCAAGCTCGATTATTTACAGCAGCTGGGCGTGAACGCCCTCTGGATAAGCTCTCCGCTTGAGCAGATCCACGGCTGGGTTGGGGGGGGAACCAAAGGTGATTTCCCGCACTACGCCTATCACGGCTACTATACCCAGGACTGGACGACGCTCGACGCCAACATGGGCACCGAAGAGGATTTACGTCATCTTGTTGATGAAGCGCATAAACGCGGCATTCGCATCCTGTTTGATATCGTGATGAACCATACGGGCTACGCAACGCTTGCGGACATGCAGGAGTACCAGTTTGGCGCCTTGTACCTGCAGGGCGATGAACTCAAAAAGACGCTGGGAGAACGCTGGACGGACTGGAAGCCGGACGCGGGCCAAAGCTGGCACAGCTTTAACGACTACATCAACTTTAGCGATAAAGCCGCATGGGAAAAATGGTGGGGTAAAAAGTGGATCCGCACCGACATTGGCGATTACGACAACCCTGGCTTCAATGATTTAACCCTGTCGCTGGCGTTCTTACCCGACCTCAAAACGGAATCCACCCCACCTTCCGGGTTACCTAACTTCTATCAACACAAGCCCGATACCCATGCGAAAGCCATTCCGGGATATACCCCGCGCGATTACCTGACCCACTGGCTCAGCCAGTGGGTACGTGAATACGGCATCGACGGTTTCCGGGTGGATACCGCGAAGCACGTTGAGCTTGCGGCATGGCAACAGTTGAAAGACCAGGCAAGCCAGGCGCTGGCCGCCTGGAAAGGCGCGAATCCGGATAAAAAGCTCGACAACGCGCCATTCTGGATGACCGGCGAATCCTGGGGCCATGGGGTCATGCAGAGCGATTACTACCGCCACGGTTTTGATGCGATGATCAACTTTGATTATCAGGAGCAGGCGGCAAAAGCAGTGGATTGCCTGGCCGATATGGACCTCACGTGGCAGCAGATGGCGGAAGAGCTGCAAAGCTTCAATGTGCTGAGTTATCTCTCTTCGCATGACACGCGCCTGTTCCGTGAAGGCGGCCAGCGCGCGGCCGAGCTGCTCCTGTTAGCGCCGGGTAGCGTACAAATCTATTACGGGGATGAATCTGAACGTCCGTTCGGCCCGACGGGCTCCGACCCGCTGCAGGGCACCCGCTCAGATATGAACTGGCAGGACGTGACGGGCAAACAGGTCTTAACCGTCGCCCACTGGCAGACGCTGGGTCAGTTCCGCGCCCGACATCCCGCGATAGGCGAAGGCAAACAAACCACACTGTCGCTGAAAGAAGGGTATGGCTTCGTGCGCGAGCATAATGGCGATAAGGTGATGGTGATATGGGCAGGTAATCAATAACGGCTCACTCCAGTACCCTCTCCGACAAGGAGAGGGTTAGGGTGAGAGCAAATCCCCAGAACTATTCACTAAAAAAATCCAAAGCCACCCTATAAAACAACAAATCCGACCACATCACCCGATTTGCACCAACACGGTGCTAGCGTTATGGTTACCCACTTTCAAAATCAGCCCGACAGATCACCTGCTATGACGTTTTCACTTTTCGGCGACAAATTTACCCGCCATTCAGGCATTACTCGCCTGATGGAGGACCTCAACGACGGGCTGCGCACACCAGGCGCAATCATGCTCGGCGGCGGAAACCCGGCTCAAATCCCGGAGATGAATACCTATTTCCAGACCCTGCTCGCTCAGATGCTGGAAAGCGGCAAAGCAACCGATGCGCTTTGCAATTACGACGGCCCGCAGGGTAAAACCGAACTGCTGGCACTCCTCGCCGAAATGCTGCGTAAAGAGCTGGGCTGGGATATCGAACCACAGAATATTGCACTGACAAACGGCAGCCAGAGCGCATTTTTCTACTTGTTTAATCTGTTCGCCGGACGTCGCGCCGACGGCACCACCAAAAAAGTGCTGTTCCCGCTAGCCCCGGAGTATATCGGCTATGCCGATTCGGGCCTGGAAGAGGACCTGTTTGTCTCCGCGCGCCCGAACATTGAGCTGCTGCCGGAAGGCCAGTTCAAATATCACGTCGATTTTGAACACCTGCATATTGGTGAAGAGACGGGCATGATCTGCGTATCACGCCCGACGAACCCAACGGGCAACGTGATCACCGACGACGAACTGATGAAGCTGGATGCGCTGGCGAATCAGCACGGCATTCCGCTGGTGATCGATAACGCCTACGGCGTGCCGTTCCCGGGCATTATCTTCAGCGAAGCACGCCCGCTGTGGAACCCGAACATTGTCCTGTGCATGAGCCTCTCCAAGCTGGGCCTGCCGGGAAGCCGCTGCGGCATCATCATCGCCAATGAGAAAATCATCACCGCCATTACCAATATGAACGGCATCATCAGCCTTTCGCCGGGCGGCATTGGCCCGGCGATGATGTGCGAAATGATCAAACGCAACGATCTGCTGCGTCTGTCCAATGAGGTGATCAAACCGTTCTATTACCAGCGCGTTCAGGAGACGATTGCGATACTTCGCCGCTACTTACCAGAAGAACGCTGCCTGATCCACAAACCTGAAGGGGCGATTTTCCTGTGGCTGTGGTTTAAGGATTTGCCTATCACCACCGAACTGCTTTACCAGCGCCTGAAAAAGCGCGGCGTGCTGATGGTGCCGGGCGACTACTTCTTCCCGGGTCTGGATAAGCCGTGGCCGCATACGCACCAGTGCATGCGCATGAACTACGTGCCCGATCCGGATAAAATCGAAGCGGGTGTCAAAATTCTGGCTGAAGAAATTGAGAAAGCCTGGCGCGAAGACGGTCAGTAAAACCTTACGCCAGATGACGTTGCCGCTCGGCGCGTAATCTGGCGGGATCAACACAGCGCAACGCGTGGGTTGGACAGGCTTCCACACAGGCCGGTCCGCCTTCGCGATGCATGCACAAATCACATTTCACCGCTTGCGCCCTGTTTCCCTCCAGCCTAACCTGCATCGCCCCAAACGGACACGCCACCATACAGCTTTTGCACCCAATACAGCGCGTCTGCTCAACGAGCCAGGCTCCTGCAGTGCGGCGAATAGCATGGGTTGGGCAGACGTTGGCACACGGCGCGTCCTCGCACTGATGACAACCCACTGTCGTGGTGTAAGAACCGCCCTTCACCACCCGAAGGCGGGGCATAAAGGCATTTGCGGAGACGGCGTCCTGATGCGACACCGCACAGGCCGCTTCGCAGGTGCGGCACCCGATGCATTTTTCCGCATCCGCCATGATAAATCGGTTCATGTGTTATGCCTCGCGCACGTTAAAACCCAGCTCTCTTGAGATAGCCTCTGCCGTTTCGCGCAGCGGCTTGAGTAAGTTCTTCTCACCCACCTGCTTCATGCGCGACGTCGAAAGCGAAATAGAAATCGCATACGGGACGCGGCCGTGGATATCAAACACCGGCACGGCAATACAGGAGACGCCCAGCTCGTTCTCTTCTTTATCCATCGCCATGCTGCGATCGCGAATTTCCGCCAGCTCATCGTACATGGCACTCAGTGCAGTGATGGTGTTGCGCGTCAAAGGTTGGATCTGTTCCTGATGGCTTTCCCAGTAGCTCGCCACATAATCCTGATGACCAAACGCCATGTAGATCTTGCCCATCGCAGAGCAGTACAGCGGCATATGCTGACCGATATAAGCACGCGTGCGCAGCATACCGGTTGTCGGTTCAAGCTTATAAATCAGGATGGCGTGGTCGTCTTCCCGGCTGGAAAAGTTCACCGTCTCGCCAGTGGCAATATTCAGCGCTTCAAGGTGCGGCGCCGCCACGTGGATGATATTGAGCGAGGACAGCGCCTTTTGCCCGACGGCGATAAATTTAGTAGTCAGCCGATAGCTACCCGCCGCGGGTGCTGGCGTAACGTACCCACACGACTGCAACCCCTGCAACAGCCGGTGCACGGTGCTCTTATTCAGCCCCGCAAGTTCCGATAAATGCGCAAGCGGACACCCGTTCGGATAGTTACTGAGGATCTCAATCAGCATCAGGCCGCGAAACAAGCTCTGGCTACCTGCTGGCCTTTCTTTTTCTTGCGTCATTTCGCTCTCTTTCATGCTCATTAAATGGCTCCTTTTTATCGCGCCCTGATGGTAGCGCAAAGTGTGGTTCAGTTCACGATCTCAACAGAAAAAACACAACCGTTTGATTTTAATCGATTTTGAAAAACATGAATGTCGTTGATCTGGCAAAATTTGATCGCTATATTTGAAATCAGATTTCGCATAGTGAAATTTAGCGATAAAAAAGCACTCGCACTTGCCCTTAAAAAAACAGGAGAACAGGGATGAAAGTGACCTTCGAAGAGTTGAAAGCGGCGTTCAATCGGGTTCTTCTCGATCGCGGTGTCAACGCGGATACCGCAGACGCCTGCGCGGAAATGTTTGCCCGCACCACGGAATCCGGCGTCTATTCACACGGCGTCAACCGCTTCCCGCGTTTTATTCAGCAGCTTGACGCTGGCGACATCATTCCCGACGCCCAGCCCAAACGAGTGACGACATTAGGGGCTATCGAACAGTGGGACGCCCAGCGCTCAATCGGCAACCTGACGGCGAAAAAGATGATGGATCGCGCCACTGAGCTGGCATCCGATCACGGCATTGGTCTGGTGGCACTGCGTAACGCTAACCACTGGATGCGCGGCGGCAGCTACGGCTGGCAGGCGGCGGAGAAGGGCTACATCGGCATTTGCTGGACCAACTCCATTGCCGTCATGCCCGCGTGGGGATCAAAAGAATGCTGCATCGGCACGAACCCGCTGATCGTTGCCATTCCCTCCAGCCCGATCACCATGGTCGATATGTCGATGTCGATGTTCTCCTACGGCATGCTGGAAGTGAATCGCCTTGCCGGGCGCGAGTTGCCGGTAGATGGCGGCTTTGACGACGAGGGTAATCTCACCCGAGAGCCCGGCGTGATTGAGAAAAACCGCCGGATTCTGCCAATGGGTTACTGGAAAGGTTCAGGTTTATCCATCGTGCTCGACATGATCGCCACCCTGCTCTCCAACGGCTCTTCCGTCGCGGAAGTGACGCAGGACAACAGTGACGAATACGGCGTGTCTCAGATCTTTATCGCCATCGAGGTTGATCGCCTGATCGACGGTCCGACCCGCGATGCCAAACTGCAGCGCATCATGGACTTCATCACCACCGCCGAACGCGCTGATGAAAATGTCGCCGTTCGTCTGCCGGGGCATGAGTTCACCCGTTTGCTTGAAGAGAACCGCCGCAACGGCATCACGGTAGACGACAGCGTGTGGGCGAAAATCCAGTCTCTGTAAGGAGTAGGCCATGATATTCGGACATATTTCGCAGCCAAATCCGTGTCGCCTGCCGCGGGCGATTGAAAAAGCGTTAGATTTTCTGCGTACCACAGATTTCAGCATGCTACAGCCGGGTGTCGTTGAAATTGAGGGGCGCAACATCTTTGCCCAGGTGCTCGATCTCACCACCCGGGAACAGCACGAGAATCGCCCGGAAGTGCATCGCCGTTATCTGGATATACAGTTTCTGGCCTGGGGTGAAGAGAAAATCGGTATCGCCATTGATACCGGCAATAACGAAATAAGCGAATCATTACTGGAACAGCGGGATATTATTTTTTATCACGACAGCGAACACGAATCGTTTATCGAAATGATACCCGGCAGTTATGCCATATTTTTCCCGCAGGATGTACACCGTCCTGCCTGTATTAAAAACAAGGAATCCGCAATTCGTAAAATTGTGGTGAAAGTGGCAATCAGCGAATTAGATTAATTTTCTGATATACCCTAAATAATTCAAGTTGCAGGAAGGCGGCAAGAGAGTGAATCTCCAGGAGCTTACATAAGTAAGTGACTGGGGTGAACGAGCGCAGCCAACGCACATGCAACTTGAAGTATGACGGGTATAAATACAGGAACGCGAAATGACCAATACCAGTTTTATTATTGGTGCGTACCCCTGCGCACCCTCGTTTCACCAGAAAGGGGAACAAGAAGAACAAACCTTCTGGCGGGAACTTTCCGACACGCCCAACATCCGTGGGCTGGAACAACCTTGCCTGGAAAACCTCCATCCGTTTGGTGATGAATGGTTGTTCCGTCATACGCCTGGGAACTGGCAAATCGTCGTCACCGCGGTAATGGAAACCATGCGCCGCCGCGGCACTCACGGCGCGTTTGGCCTGGCGTCTGCTGACGAAGAACAGCGTAAAGCATGCGTTGAATATTACCGCCATCTGCATCAAAAGATTAGTGCGGTTAACGCCCGTTTTCCCGGCAAAGTGATCGCCCTGGAAATGCAGGCAGCACCGCAGGCGGGCAATGCTTCAGTTGAGCAGGCTACCGAGGCGTTCGCCCGTTCCATCCGTGAAATCGCGGGCTGGGACTGGCCCTGCGATCTTGTGCTGGAACACTGCGACGCCATGACGGGACCCGCGCCGCGTAAAGGCTTCCTGCCCCTGGCGCAGGTGCTGGAGGTGGTGAGAGGAACGGACATCAGCGTTTGTATCAACTGGGCGCGCTCGGCCATCGAAGGCCGTAATACGACCCTTCCGCTTGAACATGTTCAGGCCGCGCTCGATGCCGGGAAACTGGGAGCCTTGATGTTCTCGGGTACGACCGCCCTGGGTGCGTACGGAGAATGGCAGGATCTGCACGCGCCGTTTTCTTCGTTCTGCGCCGACAGTTTGATGTCCACTGAACACGCAAAATCACTCTTTACTGCGGCGAGCGCCGCAACATTGAAATTCTCCGGTATTAAGTTACTGGAAATAAATGCTAATGCTGACGTCAACCATCGCATTGCTATTTTGCGCGACGGCATTAGCGCCATGAAAAAAGCAACACAATAACAATTAAAAAATCGTATTCCGGTTACCTACACTGAGAGATTAAATATGAATACGTCTACTCAAGCTCTACATGCGGATATTCCGCGTCAGCGCTGGCTAAGAATCATTCCTCCCATTCTTATCGCCTGTATTATTTCGTATATGGACCGCGTGAATATCGCGTTTGCGATGCCGGGTGGCATGGATGAAGAGCTGGGTATTTCCGCCACCATGGCAGGCCTGGCGGGCGGGATATTCTTTATCGGCTATCTGTTTTTGCAGGTCCCCGGCGGCAAGATTGCCGTGCACGGCAGCGGCAAGAAGTTTATCGGCTGGTCACTGGTCGCCTGGGCGGTGATCTCGGTTCTGACCGGGCTTGTGACTAACCAGTATCAGCTTCTGGTACTGCGCTTCTTACTCGGCGTGGCGGAAGGCGGGATGTTGCCCGTTGTGCTCACGATGATCAGTAACTGGTTCCCGGACGCCGAGCGCGGTCGCGCCAACGCGATTGTGATCATGTTTGTGCCCATCGCCGGGATCATCACGGCTCCGCTGTCAGGCTGGATTATTACCGCACTCGACTGGCGCTGGCTGTTCATTATTGAGGGTCTGATGTCCGTCGTGGTGCTGGTACTGTGGGCGTTCACCGTTTACGACCGTCCGCAGGAAGCCCGCTGGATAACAGACGCCGAGAAAAACTATCTGGTGCAAACGCTGGCGGCGGAACAGCAGGCCATCGCCGGAAAAGAGGTGAAAAATGCCTCGCTCAGCGCGGTGCTGTCTGACAAAACCATGTGGCAGCTGATCGCCCTGAACTTCTTCTATCAGACCGGGATTTACGGTTACACCCTTTGGCTGCCCACCATTCTGAAGGAGCTGACGCACACCAGCATCGGCCAGGTGGGAATGCTCGCTATTCTGCCCTACATCGGTGCCATTGCGGGCATGTTCCTGTTCTCTACGCTCTCTGACCGCACCGGCAAGCGCAAGCTGTTTGTCTCCCTGCCGCTGATTGGCTTCGCGCTCTGCATGTTCCTTTCCGTGGCGCTGAAAGCAAACACCTGGCTGGCCTATGCCGCACTGGTGGGCTGCGGCTTCTTCCTGCAATCCGCTGCGGGCGTGTTCTGGACCATTCCGGCGCGTCTGTTCAGCGCCGAAATGGCGGGCGGTGCGCGTGGCGTGATCAACGCTCTGGGGAACCTCGGTGGGTTCTGTGGTCCGTATGCCGTGGGCGTGCTGATCACCCTGTACAGCAAAGATGCGGGCGTTTACTGCCTGGCGATCTCTCTGGCACTGGCATCGCTGCTGGCCCTGCTGTTGCCGGCGAAATGCGATGCCGGCGCAGAGCCCAATCCCACGGTGACCCCACATAAACGTGCGGTCTGATGCCCTCAACTAACCCACTAAACCAAACCGTAGGCCGGGTAAGCGAAGCGCCGCCCGGCAATTAAGCGAGAAGAAGATGAGTGAAAAAGAGCCTTTCTGGCTGGGTATCGATTGTGGCGGTACTTATCTGAAAGCCGGTTTGTACAACAGCCAGGGCAAAGAAGTCAGTATCGAACGCCGCTCCGTTGCCACGCTCAGCCCTCGAGCAGGCTATGCCGAGCGGGATATGCATCAGCTATGGCAGTACTGTCACGCGACCGTTGCCTTGCTGCTCAAAAATTCAGGGGTAAACGGAAAACAGATCAAAGGTGTCGGTATTTCTGCACAGGGCAAGGGACTGTTTCTGCTCGATAAACAGGACCAACCGCTGGGCAACGCCATCCTCTCCTCTGACCGCCGGGCACTGGACATTGTGCAGCGCTGGCAGCAGGACGGCATCCCCGAAAAACTCTACCCGCACACGCGCCAGACGCTGTGGACCGGGCATCCGGCCTCGCTTCTGCGCTGGGTCAAAGAGAACGAGCCGCAGCGGTATCAGCACATTGGCTGCGTGATGATGGCACACGACTATCTGCGCTGGTGTCTGACCGGCGTGAAAGGTTGCGAGGAGAGCAACATCTCCGAGTCCAATCTCTACAACATGAATACCGGCCAGTATGACCCGCAGCTTACACGCTGGCTCGGTATCAGCGAGATTGATGGCGCACTGTCGCCGATTGTCGGTTCAGCAGAAATTTGCGGGGAAATCACCGCTCAGGCAGCCGCGCTTACCGGTCTCGCGGCGGGAACTCCTGTCGTTGGCGGACTGTTTGATGTGGTTTCCACCGCGATCTGTGCCGGACTGCACGACGAACATACGCTGAACGCCGTGATGGGCACCTGGGCCGTCACCAGCGGGATTGCCAATGCGCTTCGGGACAACGAACCGTTTCCCTATGTGTATGGGCGTTACGTTCACCCACAGCAGTACATTGTTCACGAAGCCAGCCCGACCTCGTCCGGGAACCTTGAGTGGCTGACCGCGCAGTGGGGCGATATGCCATTTAGCGAAATCAACCGCGCCGTGGCCAGCCTGCCGAAAGCCGAAAGCGATCTGCTCTTCCTGCCGTTCCTCTACGGCAGCAACGCCGGGCTGGAGATGACCAGCGGTTTATACGGCATGCAGGCGCTACACACTCGTGCGCACCTGCTCCAGGCGGTTTACGAGGGTGTGGTGTTTAGCCACCTGACCCACCTCAACCGCATGCTCGAACGCTTTACCCACGTACACGCCCTGCGCGTGACGGGTGGCCCCACCCATTCGGATGTATGGATGCAAATGCTCGCAGACGTCAGCGGGCTGGCCATTGAACTGCCGCAGGTGGAAGAGACGGGATGTTCCGGCGCGGCGCTGGCTGCGATGGTGGGCACCGGCGTTTTCACCGACTTCCACTCCGCGCAGCGCGCGCTTAAACATGACATCCGGATCATCGAACCCGACATGCACGCCCATGCGGCCTACCAGCGCAAATATCACCGCTACCAGTTACTGATTTCAGCATTACAGGGTTACCACGCCCAAATTAAGGAGTACGACCTATGAGCCGACCATTACTGCAGCTGGCGCTCGACCACACTTCACTTCAGGACGCGCAGCGCGATGTTGCGACGCTTTCAGATCACGTCGATATCGTCGAAGCGGGCACCATTTTGTGCCTGACCGAAGGGCTAAACGCCGTGCGCGCCCTGCGCGAGCAGTGCCCGGATAAGATCGTCGTGGCGGACTGGAAAGTGGCGGACGCCGGAGAAACGCTGGCAGAACAGGCATTTGGCGCTGGCGCGAACTGGATGACCATCATCTGTGCCGCACCGCTGGCCACCGTTGAAAGAGGCCACGAGGTGGCACTGCGCTGTGGGGGTGAAATCCAGATGGAGCTGTTTGGCAACTGGACGCTAGACGACGCGCGCGCCTGGCACCGTGTCGGCGTGAAACAGGCCATTTATCATCGCGGGCGCGACGCACAGGCCAGCGGACAGCAGTGGGGTGAAGCGGATCTCGCGAAAATGAAAGCGCTCTCTGACATCGGTTTGCAGCTCTCGGTTACCGGCGGCATCACTCCCGCCGACCTGCCGCTGTTTAAGCAGATCAACGTTAAAGCCTTCATTGCAGGACGCGCGCTGGCAGGCGCCGCTAATCCACCGCAGGTGGCACAGGCATTCCACTCACAAATCTGCGACATCTGGGGAGCGTAATCATGCGTCAGCATCCGTTAGGTATCTACGAAAAAGCGCTGCCGAAAGATCTCTCCTGGCCCGAGCGCCTGGTTCTGGCGAAAAGCTGCGGGTTCGATTTTGTTGAGATGTCCGTCGACGAGACCGACGAACGATTATCGCGCCTTGAGTGGAGCACCACGCAGCGCGCCTCGCTGGTGGAAGCGATGCTGGAAACCGGTGTGGCGATCCCCTCCATGTGTTTGTCTGCCCACCGTCGCTTCCCATTTGGCAGCCGCGATGAAACCGTGCGCGAACGGGCCCGAGAAATCATGACGAAGGCCATTAAGCTAGCGCGTGACTTAGGCATTCGCACCATCCAGCTTGCGGGTTATGACGTGTACTACGAAGAGCACGACGAGGGCACGCAGCAGCGCTTTGCCGAAGGGCTGGCGTGGGCCGTAGAGCAAGCCGCTGCCGCGCAGGTGATGCTGGCGGTGGAGATCATGGACACCGCGTTTATGAACTCCATCAGCAAATGGAAAAAATGGGACGACATGCTCGCCTCGCCGTGGTTCAGCGTTTACCCGGACGTCGGCAACCTGAGCGCATGGGGCAACGATGTGGCTGCCGAGCTGACACTGGGTATTGACCGCATCGCTGCGATCCACCTGAAAGATACCCAACCCGTGACCGAGCAAAGCCCCGGCCAGTTCCGCGATGTGCCGTTTGGCGAAGGCTGCGTCGATTTTGTTGGCGTGTTTAACACGCTCAATCAGCTGAACTATCGCGGCGCATTTCTGATTGAAATGTGGACTGAAAAAGCAAAAGAGCCGGTGCTGGAGATTATCCAGGCGCGCCGCTGGATTGAAGCCCGTATGCAGGAAGGAGGCATGGCATGTTAGAAAAACTCAAAGACGAGGTGCTGGCGGCAAACCTGGCGCTGCCTGCCCACCAGCTGGTGACGTTTACCTGGGGAAACGTCAGCGCGGTCGACCGGGAAAGCGGCATGATGGTCATCAAGCCCTCCGGCGTGGAATACGAGGTGATGACAGCAAAGGATATGGTGGTGGTGAATATCGCCACCGGAGAGGTGGTCGAAGGTAGCAAAAAGCCCTCGTCAGACACGCCGACCCATCTTGCGCTGTATCGCCGTTATCCAGAGATTGGCGGCATCGTACACACCCATTCCCGCCACGCCACCATCTGGTCGCAGGCGGGGCTGGATTTACCGGCGTGGGGCACAACGCACGCCGACTATTTCTACGGGCCAATTCCCTGCACGCGCCTGATGACCACGGCCGAAATTGCAGGGGAGTACGAATACCAGACGGGTGAAGTGATCATTAAAACCTTTGAGGAGCGCGATCTCAGTCCAATGCAGATCCCGGCGGTTCTGGTTCACTCCCACGGCCCGTTCGCCTGGGGTAAAGATGCTGCCGATGCGGTCCACAATGCCGTCGTGCTGGAAGAGTGCGCGTACATGGGCCTGTTCTCGCGCCAGCTGGCACCGCAGTTACCGGTTATGCAGCAGGAACTGCTCGACAAACATTACCTGCGCAAGCACGGGGCGAATGCCTATTACGGCCAGTGATCAGCCGGAATTAATATGCTCTTTACAGTACCGCCGTTTCCAGACGGCGGGGGTTAAGCCCGTGTGTTTTGAAAATATCTGCCGAAAATAGCCCACGTCATTAAAACCGCAGCGGGTTGCCACTTCGGTGAGCGAGGCAGAGCCATCCAGCAACAGCTTTTCTGCCGCCCTGACGCGCTGGCGATGTATTGCCTCCGTCAGGGTTAAATGGAAAGTCCGGCGAAACACGCGTCCGAGGTAATCAGCATTGCAGTGCAACTCTTTTGCCAGCTGCGACGTAGAAAGCGGCAAATGAAACTGCGTGCGAATAAGTTGCTTCGCCTTCCACGCCATCGCCGCACCGGCCTCATCGGCTTTATCTTCATATCCCGAAGAGCTCGACAACTGCTGTAGAATCAATAATAAAATCATCTCCAGCGCCACGCTTCGCTGTAATTTCTCCTGCTCGCTGAGGAATTGCCGAAATAGCGCAATGACATATTGCGCGTCCCTTACACGACAGTGTTGCTCTATTGCCAGAGGGGCGGCATTTGGCAACAAACCATGTTGTGTTTCAACCTCAAAATGGAGCCAGTAAAAGCGCAGGTCCGCCGGGAAATCCTCCACGCCCACATGTCGACGGCCCGGCCAGAGAAGTAAACTTTCTCCCGCATTCACCTCAAAGACATGCTGTTCTTCCTGGATCGTTAATGTCCCTTTTTCGACAAAAATAATCTCCCACGATGTTAACTTCCGCGCAGGGTGGCGGCCCACGCCCCTGGAAATAAACAGCCCGCCATTCTGGACGTTAATCGGAAGCGCTATGGATAATTCAAGCATGGATATTCACCATTCCGCTTTTATTGCCGTTGATATTCAAATTACGCTTTGATTATTAATCAATATTCGAATAACTGTCCGATCGGAATCACATTTTTATCATCAGGTCGGAATCGTCATCTTTTTATACTTTTCCCTTCCCTTGTTGGCCTTTCCGTTCGGTGCAGAATAAATGAGTACCTTGCACAAATACGATAATAAATTCGATTAATGAGGAGTTACTTCATGACTTCCACACCGATTACAGAATCAGACCTGACGCAAGAGGCAACAGATAGCCGCTTGTCCGTCCGCGAAAAAATTGGCTACGGCCTGGGTGATGCGGGCGGGACGGTGATTACCTGCCTGATCATGAATTTTCTGACTTTTTTCTATACCGATATTTTTGGCCTGACCCCGGCGCTCGTGGGTACGCTGTTTATCGCCCTGCGCGTGTTTGATGCCATTTCCGATCCGGTGATGGGCGTGCTTGCCGACCGCACGCAAAGCCGCTGGGGACGTTTTCGCCCGTGGCAGCTGTGGGTCGCCTTCCCGATTGGAATTATAGGCGTACTGACATTCACCGTTCCGGAAGCCAGCATGGGCGTGAAAATCGCCTGGGCGTTCGGCACCTATTTGCTGCTGTCCGTTGGCTATACCGCCATCAACGTTCCTTACTGCGCGCTGATCAACACCATGACGACCCGTCACAGCGAGGTAATCTCCTGCCAGTCATGGCGCTTTGTGCTGTGCGGTGTGGCAGGCTTTTTGGTCTCCGTGGGCCTGCCGTGGCTGGTCGCAACGCTGGGCCAGGGCAACGCCGCGCGGGGCTATCAGCTGGGTGTAGGCGTACTGTGCGCCATCGCAGTGGTGATGTTCCTCTGCTGCTTTTTCTGGGTACGCGAGCGCGTTCCGCTGGCGCTGATGGGCAAATTCACCCTGCGCGAGCATCTGGCCGGCCTGCGTAAAAACGATCAGCTGCTGCTGATGCTGGTGATGTCGTTCCTGCTGATCAACGTGTTTAACATTCGCGGCGGCGGTTACATGTACTTCATCACCTACGTGCTGCAGGGCAGCACCGCATACACGTCGCTGTTTTTCACCATGGTGACCTTTGCGGCTATTCTGGGCGCGGTGATCGTAAACCCCCTTTCTCGCCGCGTTGATACCGTCAAACTCTACTATTATACCAACCTGGTCCTCGCCGCGCTCGCGGTGGGAATGTGGTTTCTGCCCGACGGCCCGGCCCACCAGGCGCTGTGGCTGATCGTCATTCTGAGCAATGGCGTCATTCTCGGATTTACCCTGCCGCTGCACTTCTCGCTGATGGCGTTTGCCGACGACTACGGCGAGTGGAAAACCGGCGTGCGCTCGTCGGGCATGAACTTCGCCTTTAACCTGTTTTTCATCAAGCTCGCGTGGGCATCCAGCGCGGGGATCGTCAGCCTGGTGTTTATCGCCGTCGCCTATCAGCCGGGAGCGGATAACCAGACGCCTGCTTCACTGCAGGGCATCACCGCCATGGAGACACTTCTGCCCGCCCTTTTCCATCTGCTGCTGGCAGTATCCATCCGCTGGTGCAGACTCACTAACCCCATGATGTCGCGCATTGCCACCGATCTGCGCCAGCGTCACGTACCGTCCTGAGGAGAACGCTATGTCCATAATGGAAGCCGACCTGCATCAACTGAAAATTAACGACCCGTTTCTCGGGCAGTATCAACGGCTGGTACGTGAGGTAGTGATCCCCTACCAGTGGGACGCGCTAAACGATCGCGTGACGGAAGCCGAACCCAGCCACGCCATCACCAACTTCCGCATTGCGGCGGGCCAGGAGCAGGGCGAGTTCTACGGTATGGTGTTTCAGGATAGCGACGTGGCGAAATGGCTGGAAGCCGTGGCGTGGTCGCTGTGCCAGAAACCGGATGCTGAACTGGAAAAAACCGCCGACGAGGTCATTGAACTGATTGCCGCAGCGCAGTGTGAAGATGGTTATCTCAACACGTACTTTACGGTAAAGGCCCCCGACGAGCGCTGGACCAATCTGGCCGAATGCCACGAGCTGTACTGCGCCGGGCATATGATTGAGGCCGGCGTGGCGTATTTTCAGGGAACCGGAAAACGCCGTCTGCTGGAGGTGGCGTGCAGGCTGGCGGATCATATCGACAGCGTGTTTGGCCCCGGTGAGAGCCAGCTTCACGGCTATCCAGGCCACCCGGAAATCGAGCTGGCGCTGATGCGGCTTTACGACATCACGCAGGAGCCACGCTATCTCACGCTGGTGAAATATTTCATTGAACAACGCGGCGTGCAGCCTCACTTCTACGATATCGAATACGAGAAGCGCGGCAGAACGTCATACTGGAACACCTATGGCCCGGCATGGATGGTCAAAGACAAAGCCTACAGCCAGGCGCATCAGCCGCTTGCCGAACAGCAAACAGCTATTGGACACGCGGTGCGTTTTGTCTACCTGATGGCGGGCATGGCGCATCTGGCACGCCTGAGCCATGACGAGGGTAAACGACAGGACTGCCTGCGGCTGTGGAAAAACATGGCGCTGCGCCAGCTGTATATTACCGGCGGGATCGGGTCGCAAAGCAGCGGTGAAGCCTTCAGCCGCGATTATGATTTACCCAACGATACGGTCTATGCCGAAAGCTGCGCCTCCATCGGTCTGATGATGTTTGCCCGCCGGATGCTGGAGATGGAGGCCGACGGCCACTACGCCGACGTGATGGAGCGCGCGCTATACAACACGGTGCTTGGCGGCATGGCGCTGGACGGAAAACACTTCTTCTATGTGAACCCGCTGGAGGTACATCCGAAAACCCAGGCATTCAACCATATCTACGATCACGTGAAACCCGTCCGCCAGCGCTGGTTTGGCTGCGCCTGTTGCCCGCCGAATATCGCGCGCGTGCTGACGTCGCTGGGGCATTACATTTACACCGTTCGCCCGGATGCGCTGTTTATAAATCTCTACGTGGGCAACGATGTCACCATTCCGGTTGGCGACGAAACCCTGGCGCTGCGAATTAGAGGCAATTATCCGTGGCAGGAAGAGGTGAATATCGAGATCGTCTCGCCTGTGCCGGTGAGGCATACCGTGGCCCTGCGCCTCCCGGACTGGTGCGCGGCACCTGCCGTGTCGTTGAACGGTGAAACCGTTGCGGGTGAAATCTCCCGGGGATATTTCTACCTGACCCGTACCTGGCAAGAAGGAGATGTCGTCACGCTGACGCTACCGATGCCGGTTCGCCGCGTGTACGGAAACCCGCAGGTACGCCAACAGGCGGGCAAAGTCGCCCTGCAGCGCGGTCCGCTGGTCTACTGCCTGGAAGAGGCCGATAACGGGGCGAACTTACATAACCTCTCCCTGCCTGCTGGCAGCGAATTTCGGGTCTTTGAAGGGCGCGGGATATTTGCACACAAGATGCTGATTCAGACAGAGGGGATGGGGGGTCACGTGAAGGATACGGATGCGCTGTGGCAGTATGATCGCTCGCCGGTACAACGTCAGCCCCAGACGCTGACCTTTGTTCCCTGGTTCAGTTGGGCAAACCGGGGAGAAGGGGAAATGCGGATTTGGGTAGATGAAGGCTGAATATCTGCGGCCTGTTGCCCTCACCCCAACCCTCTCCCACGGGAGAGGGAGTAATAAGGCGAAGCCGCCACCCGGCTTTACTGCATCAGAAACGCCAGGTCAGGCCGGTCATCAGCGCGAAGCTGTCGTCGCGGTCGATCATCGGGCTGTTCTTCACGTCGTCAGGTAATACGGTATAAACCGCGCTGGCGTTGAGATACAGCTTCTGGGTTAACTGATATTTAGCCGCCAGGCCGACGTATGGCGTCCAGCTGTCGCCGGCGGTGTATTCATCCATACCCGAGCGGCGAGACTCGCTGCCGGATACACCGTAGTAGTAGTCGTTATAGCTTTCATCGCTGTAGAAAACGCCGATCGATGGCGTCAGAGTCAGGCGTTCCATTCTGATTGGACGGAAGTACGATACTTCGCCCATCACGCCGCCGCTTTCATCCATCGCATCGCCAGAGACGGCCACTTTCAGGGAACCCCAGCTCTCGTGGCGGTAGTAGGCGCCGCCGAGGAAGGCGGATGCTTTGCGCTCGTCCAGCTGCTTCATCTGATGGTCGTCGTTATCATCAGGATCAAAATGCAGCGGCATCCACGACGCGGTCAGGCTGAATTCATTTTTTGCGTCTTTCCACAGGATCCATCCGCCCGTGGTCTGGCGCACATAGAATCTGTCGCCTTCGTAGCTAATTAACGGTACTGCGCTGGTATTTTCATTATATCCTTTGTAAGGAGACTCATTAAATACAGCCCCCGCTCCAAGTGAAAAGTCACCGGCCATTGCAGAGGATGTTGCAAATAACGTGGCAGCGATGAGTAAATTGTATTTAATAGTCATTACATGTAATCCATTTAAATGCCAAACAAGCGAGGCGAATAATAATGGTTACAAATTTGCCAATGCAACGCTGCGGTTTATATAATATTATATATAAAATCATATAGATGGGTGCGCATGATGAGTAAATTACAGCTAAAGCCACGCGAATTAAAAATTATTTCCGTCATTGCCGCAACCCACAGCATTGGTGATGCCGCCGCCCTGCTGGGCATGGCGCAGGCCAACGTCAGTAAATATCTGTCTGATTTTGAAACGCGGGTGGGGCTCAAGGTATTCGAGCGTACCACTCGTCAGCTGGCCCTTACCCAGTTTGGCGAAGCGTTACTCCCCTACGTGAATGCTACGCTGGATAAGAACAGTCAACTTGTTAACTTCATTGCTGATTACAAGCATGAAAAGCGCGGGAAAGTCACGATCTATGCCCCAACAGGTATCGTGACCTATCTTGCGCGCCACGTGATCCATCAGATAGAGGACATTGGTGACATCCGCATCTCCCTGAAAACCTACAACCTGGACCGTAATGAATTTTCAGAAGGTGTTTCCTTTCCGGATGACTGCGATATTTTAATTACCTATGCTCAACCGAAAGATGAAAGCCTGGTCGCCAGCGTGTTGACAAAATATTCCGTTACGGCATTTGCAACCGTTGAATATTTAAATAAACATCCCCTGACGGGACCTGAAGAGTTAATTAATCACTCCTGCATTCTCATTGACTCCATGCTGGTCGATGATGCAAACATCTGGCGCTTTCGCGTGCACGGCAGTGATAACGTGCATGATTACCGGGTAACCGGTAATTATATTTGCGACAATACGCAGACGGCCCTGGAGCTGGCAAGAAATAACCTTGGGATTGTTTTTGCGCCAAAAGAGAGTCTGAAAAAAGAATTAACAAAAGGCATGCTGGTTCCCTGCTTCCCGCATCAGGAGGAGTGGTGGCTCGATCTGACGGCCATTTTCCGCAAACGCGAATACCAGCCCTGGCGCGTGCAATACGTTCTGGATGGCGTCCTCAACTGCCTGCGCCAGCAAATTGCTCAGGCCGCCCATGGACGGCCTGAGCTGGGCGATTAGAACAGCCCCAGCGGTTTATCAGAGTAGCTGACCAGCAGACATTTCGTCTGCTGGTAATGCTCCAGCATCATCTTATGGGTTTCACGACCGATGCCCGATTGCTTATAACCCCCAAAAGCCGCGTGTGCCGGATAGGCGTGGTAGCAATTGGTCCATACGCGCCCGGCCTGAATACCTCGACCCATTTTATACGCCAGATTACCGTTGCGGCTCCAGACGCCCGCCCCCAGGCCATACGGTGTGTCATTGGCAATTTCCAGCGCCTCCTCCATCGTTTTGAAGGTGGTCACGGCCAGCACCGGTCCGAAAATCTCCTCCTGGAAAACGCGCATGTTGTTCTGACCGAACAGGATCGTCGGCTCAAGGTAATACCCTTCCTGCAGATCCCCACCCAGCATTTTACGGCGACCGCCGGTCAGAATATCCGCGCCCTCTTTCTTGCCGATATCAATGTAGTTGAGGATAGTTTCCAGCTGTCCGTGCGAGACCTGCGCCCCCATCTGCGTGACGTTATCGAGCGGGTTACCGCTGCGGATAGATTCGACGCGGCGAATGGCACGCTCCATAAAGCGCTCATAGATGGACTCCTGCACCAGCGCGCGGCTTGGGCAGGTACAGACTTCGCCCTGGTTAAACGCAAACAGCGCAAACCCTTCCAGGGCTTTATCGAAGAAGGCATCTTCTTCTTCCATCACGTCTGCGAAGAAGATGTTCGGGGATTTCCCGCCCAGCTCCAGGGTCACCGGAATGATGTTCTGCGTGGCGTACTGCATAATCTGCTGACCCACTTCCGTCGAGCCGGTAAACGCCACTTTGGCAATCCGTTTTGAGGTGGCCAGATATTCACCTATCTCACCGCCCGCACCGTTCACCACGTTAATCACGCCCGGCGGCAGAAGATCGCCGACGATTTCCATCAGCAGCAGAACCGAGAGCGGGGTCAGACGCGCCGGTTTAAGCACAATACAGTTTCCGGCCGCCAGCGCCGGCGCCATTTTCCAGCTAGCCATCAGCAGCGGGAAGTTCCACGGAATAATTTGCCCGACGACGCCCAGCGGTTCATGGAAGTGATACGCCACGGTGTCGCTGTCAACCTCACTTATTCCGCCCTCCTGCGCGCGAATACAGGAGGCAAAATAGCGGAAGTGGTCAATGGCCAGCGGCACGTCTGCCGCCATTGTTTCCCGGATCGGCTTGCCGTTATCCCAGGTTTCTGCCGTCGCCAGCAGCTCCAGATTTTGCTCCATCCGGTCGGCAATTTTGAACAAAATGGCCGCACGGTCCTGAACGGAGGTATGGCCCCATTTATCTTTCGCTTTGTGCGCCGCATCCAGCGCCAGATCGATATCACGCTTGCCGGAGCTTGCTATCTCACACAGCGGCTGGCCGGTAACGGGGGTCAGGTTGGAATAGTATTCGCCGTCGACGGGAGCGACCCAGTCGCCGCCGATAAAGTTGTCATAACGGGGCTTCAGCTTGAGGGGAAAACCATACTCGCCGGGCTGGATACGCGATGAGGGAGGATTGTTTGTCATGACCGTCTCCTTGCTGTTGGTGTACAACAAGGGTAGTTCCGGCTGGCGATTTTCTCGCCAGCCGGTAACGGTGTTTACGACGGGGGTCACGGAGTTTCAGGAAATAACAGCGAATCTCGCAGGACATGATCGTTACCGCGACGGCGGGTAAAGCCGATGCGATTAAAATACTCCAGGATCTGAATCGCCAGCTTGCGGCCCACGTTCAGTCGGTCGCGGAAATCAGCGGCGCAGGTAGAGCCCCGCTCCTGATCCAGCTCGCGGATCAGGTTCGCAAACGCAACGATACGATCGTTACGGTAATAACGATCTTTCACGATCGCGACTATCAGCCCCTGCTGCGCCGCATGGCGCAATACCTGACGCATCACCTGCTCGTCGGCGTTCGTTTCGCGAGCCAGATCGCGAACCCACCACGGCTCATCGCCAAACAGCGGAGCCACTTTTTGCCATACAGCCTCTTGCTCTGCGGTGAATCCGGCCTTGTGATCCGGCAGATGTAGCCAGCCGTGGTGGCTTTTGATCGCCCCGCTTTCGCGCATGTTTTCAATCAGGAGCAGCACCAGCGCATCGTCTTCCATCGGCAGCGCCATGCGTCGTAGACGTTCACGACCCGGGCCAGGCTCATCCTGATGCTGTTCATGGTAAGTTGCGAGCGTGTTCAGTATCTTACGCTGCCAGTTTGCCGCAACCGGGGCGTTGAGCAAGCTGTTTCCGGCCTGAATAAAGCCCGGTTCCTGGGTCAGCTGACGTAAACCTTCCCCGCTCAGCTGGCGTGCCCATGCAAAATCCTTAAGGCTCACCGCACCGCGCTCAAGATGCACCTGTAGCGCGGCGCTATCCTCTCTGGCCTGCGCCAGCGCTGCCAGCCATTGCAGATATTCAGGTTTACGCTTGCCGCGTCGCGGTGGGTTAAGCACCACCACCCGCGCCCCGGCCAGCGTTTCGCGCGCGGAAATATCACGCAGTACCAGACGATCGTTGTCTGCAAGCCAAAGCGGCGAATCGAAAACCAGTTCGGCAAGGTCGTTTTCCAGCAGCGACACGCGCCCGGTGATATGGCTGGCCGCGTGGTGGATATGCAGCGGCTGCCATTGGCTCAGGGGCGCGTGCGTCTGCAGGGAGACAATGACGCGTTCAGACGGTTCAGGTGGGGCATCGGCGAGCAGCCAGTCGCCGCGGTTAAGCTGCTCTTTTTCCGCATCCCCGGCAATGTTAAGCGCGATCCGCTGCCCGGCGTGGGCCTGCTCTGTGGGCTGGTTTTGCGCATGCAGGCCGCGCACGCGCATCGGTTTGTTAACGCCCGTCAGCCACAGGCTATCCCCCACTTTTACTTCACCGCTCAGCGCCGTACCGGTGACCACCAGACCTGCGCCTTTGACGGTAAACGCCCGGTCAATGGCCAGACGGAAACGGTGATGGCTGGCGTGGCTACGTGACGAAAGGTGCTGTAAATGGTGGCGAAGTTCGTCGATACCTCGCCCTTCTGTTGCCACGGTGACAAAAAGCGCTGCATCGGCAAAACCATATTCTCGTAAGGTTGCCTGCACCGTTTCGCGCACCTCGCTGACGCGCGCGTCGTCCACGCGATCGGCTTTGGTCAGCGCCACGGTCAGCTGCGGGTTGCCGGTCAGCTGCAGGATCGCCAGATGCTCGCGGGTTTGCGCCATGACGCCGTCATCACAGGCCACCACCAGCAGGGCATGATCGATGCCCCCCACACCCGCCAGCATGTTAGACAGAAACTTTTCATGCCCCGGTACATCAATAAAACCCAGAACGCGGCCATCGGGCTGGGGCCAGTAGGCATAGCCGAGATCGATGGTCATGCCGCGCTTTTTCTCTTCCGGCAGGCGGTCGGCATTTACGCCGGTAATCGCCTGCAGTAACGTGGTTTTTCCGTGGTCGACGTGACCGGCGGTGGCAATAATCATTTCAACAACATCTCCAGAAATCGCTCTTCATCTTCAAGGCAGCGCAGATCCAGCCACATTCGGCCGTCGTAAATCCGCCCGATAAGCGGCGTCGGCAGACCGCGCCAGCGCGACGACAGGGCGTCAAGGCGGCTGCCGCGCCCGTCACGCGGGGTGAACGTAAGCGCTTCGCTCGGCAGCCTGTCCACCGGCAGCGAACCGCTGCCAATCTGAGACTGGCAAGGCTCAATGCGCACGTCAAAATCGGGGTAGTGCGGAGCTACGCGCGGCAGCAGTAACTCGGCCTGGGCGCGAATCGAGGCGGCATCACGGGTTAGCAGACGCAGCGTGGGCAGGCTGTCGGCCAGCTTCTCGGGATGCAGATAAAGCTGCAGCGTCGCGTCCAGCGCGGCAAGGGTCATTTTATCGGCACGCAGGGCGCGCTTGAGCGGATGCTGCTGCAGCTTCGCAATCAGCTCGCGTTTACCCACGATAATCCCGGCCTGCGGCCCGCCCAGCAGTTTGTCGCCGGAAAAGCTGACCAGGCTGACGCCCGCTGCAATCATCTCTTGCGGCATCGGCTCTTTTGGCAGACCGTACTGGCTCAGATCCACCAGCGAGCCGCTGCCGAGATCGGCAATCACCGGTATATTCAGTTCGCGCCCAATCGCCGCCAGCTCGGCTTCTTCAACCGTTTTGGTGAAGCCTTCGATATGGTAATTGCTGGTGTGGACCTTCATCAGCAGAGCGGTATTTTCATTCACCGCCGCGCGATAATCTTTCGCATGCGTACGGTTAGTGGTGCCCACTTCATGTAGCGTGCAGCCCGCCTGGCGCATCACGTCCGGGATGCGAAACGCCCCGCCAATTTCCACCAGCTCGCCGCGGGAAACCACCACCTCTTTGCCGCTGGCGGTGGCCGCCAGCATCAGCAGCACCGCCGCAGCGTTGTTATTCACAATGCAGGCATCTTCCGCGCCGGTCAGCCGGCACAGCAGCTCCGCCAGCGCGCGATCGCGATGCCCGCGCCCGGCGCCGTCCAGATCGTACTCCAGCGTCACAGGCGCTCGCATGGCCTGCACGACCGCAGAAATAGCCTCTTCCGCCTGCTGCGCGCGGCCCAGGTTCGTATGCAGCACGGTACCCGTCAGGTTGATCACCGGGCGTAACGCGCTTTGCGCTTTCTCGTCCAGCCGGCGTTCAACTTCCTGCTCCCACGCTGCACACCAGTCGGGTAAGGCGTTTTCTGACTGAATAGCGCTTCGGGCTTCATCCTGAAGCAGGCGTAACATCTCCACCGTCGCGGTATGGCCAAAACGCTCAACGGCAGCATGAATGCGGGGCTCGCGAAGAAGACGGTCGGTAGCGGGGATCTGGCTGTACAGCGAATGATGAGTAGTCATGAAAGCGCCTGGCGAGTAAATATCTTCCCCCCTCCCGACGGGAGAGGGAGTTAACATGTGGAGAGATTGTACCGCCTCCAGCGGCGAAGTGTTATAACCCGCATCAAGCCTTTGGTGGTTCGGTACGGGCAAAGCTCTCGCGGCTAAAAAGCGTGTCTGCAAGCTTCACCAGCAGCGGACGGTCTACGCACCAGCCAGGGGAAACGCGGCGGAAGTTGAGATAGCCAATGGCGCAGGCGATGGCGATTGTCGCCAGGTTCAGGCTGTCGGTTTCGATCTTCCCCTCCCGGATAAGCTGTTCACACCTGTCCAGGCTGCGGCTGATTTTTTCCCGCTGGCGCAGTAGTTCGTTTTCTGACTGCTGGGCGGCGGGCCTTGCCTGTTCACGCACGGAGGTGAGAGCCGCATCCATAATGCCATCTGCCAGGGCTTCAATTTGCTTCACCGCCAGCGCCGCTTTTGGGTCAGCGGGTAGCATTGCCGGGGCAACGCCCAACAGCTCGATATACTCCGCAATAATGGGGGAATCGAACCAGTATTCACCCTCGTCCGTCACCAGTGCCGGGACTTTCCCCAGCGGGTTGTACTGCGCGACGCCATTTTCGGCGTTGTAGGGCTGTTCATTGATGAATTCAAATTCAATCCCTTTCTCCAGCAGGAGAATCGAAATTTTTCGCACGAAGGGACTGGTGTAGCTGCCGATGAGTTTCATTGCCTGATCCTTGATGCCGGAAAAAACGTCAGTATGGATCAAGCGATGAAAAAAGGGCAGGTATGCGTGTCGCATTCCTGCCCTGGAGGGATTAGTGATCGAGATAGAGGTAGTGCATCCAGCTGGTCATACGCAGCAACACTTTACGCATGACCGACACGTGGGCGAAATGGTCCGAATAGACGGCCACCTGGGCATAGATACCGTCTGGCAGCGCATCGACGTCGGCGTTAGGCTCCAGCTCAATCAGCGCTTGTACGCCATCCGTACCCGGGACGACGCTCAGTGCCTGCAGCGCGCCCTGAGCCTGATACGACCCGCCAGGCACCACCGGCAGAACGCTGGTGAGCTTACCGGTGAACACCTGGCCCGGTAGCGCGTTAAACACCACTTCCGCTTCATCACCCGGCTTCAGACGCAGCAGCGAGTTCTGGCGGAACTGGGCCACGATCTGACGCTTCTGTTCAGGGATAAAGACCATCACCGGGCGCAGAGGCAGCGCGGCGGCATAGGTCCCCGGACGGATCAGCACCTGGGTGATATACCCATTGCTCGGCGCACGCACCACGGTCTGATCCAGGTTGTATTTGGCTTCAGCAAGCTGAGCGCGCAGTGAGGCAATCTGCGACTGCTCGCCGTTCACCATGCTGTCTAACTGGCTTTGAATCTGCACCTGTTCAGCAACGGAGCCTTTTACCAGCGCATCCTGTGCCAGATAGTTCTGCCGCGCGTTGTCGATATCGCTTTCAGAGAAGGGATTCACCTTCGCCTGGCTGCCTTTCAGGTAGCGCTGATAATCTTTGTACAGGCGATCGCGCTCAGCGGAGACGCGCGTGGTATTGGCGACGGCTTCCGCCAGCTGCGCTTTCAGATTATCGATGTTGTGCGTCGCGGTCACCAGGTCAGCCTGGAGTCTGTCAACGCGCGCCTGATAACGGCCTGGATCCAGTTTAAATAACACTTCGCCTTTTTTAATGAGCTGGTTATTTTTATCGGTTACTTCACTTACCACGCCAGTCACCTGCGGCGTGATCGGAATAGAAATAACCGCTTTTTGCGCCGTAAAGGTATACGGATGGTTATAGTTCATTAGCAGAATAAGTCCGGCAACAATAAACACACCACCTAATGTCGCGGTGGCAAGCGTCCACTGGTTTACCGGAATACGGAATATTTTAAAAATCACCCAGGCAAATGCCACATAGGTCAAAATAATCAACAGATCCATGATTAGCGCTCCAGCGTGTTCTTATCAGCAGTAGGCTGTACTACGGCCAGCTTTTGTTCGAGTTCCGCCACGCGTTTGGCCAGCGCATCCATGCCCGGGACCTCATCAGGCTTTGTAATATGGTTTTGCATGCCCCAACCGCGGTCTTCACGGTACAGCGTGGCCCAAATCCACAGGAACGGCCAGATGGCATGAAGCGTAAACAGGCTAATCCACCCTGCCGTATGAATCGCATCGGCATGCGGGTGGTTACGCTTTTTGGCCATATTGTAAGGTATGTCATGAATGGCGATGATTCCGTAAAAAAGGACCAGAAATACAAAAATCAATACGCCAAGCGCAAAATAGTTGAGAAACATATTCTCCTCACTTAAACAACGTCAATTCATTAAATTAATATAACAGTACGCAACCTAATTAATTTTTATAAAAACGGGGTGGTACTTATTATTTCCAGAGCCGGGGAGTATGGGTTTTTATAATATCTCCATGCAAGTTTATAAGCGTGTCAAAATATATCCTGAATAATAATAGACTTAACCTTACAATATGAGCGTAATCCACCTTTTAACTTTTCGCCATACCACACATCAAAAGTGGTTTTTTAGCTTTACGTGTTGCGCTATGCCATCCTGAAACAGAATCGCTAAGCAAAGTTTGCCGCCGATCGCAGCTGGAGAAATCTGCATAAAAATATTTTGTGAAATCAGTCACAATCCAGAAACAAACACACAATACCAAAACGTGACGACAATCACATAAACAGGTGGTTTTTGCGTTATTTCTCGGCATCGTATTTTTTTTGTCCACTGTTTTTGTGATTCAGATCACCTCATTGAATGCCACACCCCCTACATTTACGTGATGCGCATCACACAAATTTTCGCTATCTGGACAGTTGAACGATTCAGTGCCAGATTTCACAGCATCAGAACAGGGTCCGGCTACCTCTGCCGCCGCACATTAACGATAAACCTCGGGCCGCAAGCCTAAGCGTAAACATAAGAAGGGGTGTTTTATGTCATCCGATTTCAAGATCAAAGTTCAAAGCTTTGGTCGTTTCCTCAGCAACATGGTGATGCCAAATATCGGCGCGTTTATCGCGTGGGGTATCATCACTGCATTGTTCATTCCGACAGGGTGGTTGCCTAACGAGACGCTGGCGAAACTTGTTGGCCCAATGATTACCTATCTCCTGCCGCTGCTCATCGGTTTCACCGGTGGTCGTCTGGTGGGCGGTGACCGTGGTGGCGTCGTGGGGGCTATCACCACCATGGGTGTTATCGTCGGTGCGGATATGCCGATGTTCCTCGGTGCGATGATTGCCGGTCCTCTGGGCGGCTGGGCGATTAAGAAATTCGACGTCTGGGTTGATGGTAAGATCAAATCCGGCTTCGAAATGCTGGTGAACAACTTCTCTGCGGGCATCATCGGGATGATCCTCGCGATTCTGGCGTTCCTCGGCATTGGCCCTGCGGTTGAAGTGCTGTCTAAAATTCTGGCAGCGGGCGTTAACTTTATGGTGGCGCATGACATGCTGCCGCTGGCGTCTATCTTCGTTGAACCAGCGAAAATCCTGTTCCTGAACAACGCCATTAACCACGGTATCTTCTCGCCGCTGGGTATTCAGCAGTCTCATGACCTCGGCAAGTCCATCTTCTTCCTGATTGAAGCGAACCCAGGTCCGGGTATGGGCGTTCTGCTGGCGTACATGTTCTTTGGCCGTGGCAGCGCGAAACAGTCAGCTGGCGGTGCGGCTATCATTCACTTCCTGGGCGGTATCCACGAAATTTACTTCCCGTACGTGCTGATGAACCCACGTCTGATCCTGGCCGTTATCCTCGGCGGTATGACCGGCGTGTTCACCCTGAGCGTGCTGGGCGGTGGTCTGGTTTCTCCTGCCTCCCCGGGTTCCATCCTGGCGGTACTGGCGATGACGCCAAAAGGGGCTTACTTCGCGAACATCGCGGCCATCTGTGCGGCAATGGCGGTCTCCTTCGTTGTCTCTTCTATCCTGCTGAAAACCAGCAAAGTGAAAGAAGACGACGATATCGAAGCGGCAACGCGTCGTATGCACGACATGAAAGCCGAATCCAAAGGCGCGACCCCACTGGCGGCGGGCGACGTATCTAACGACCTGAGCCACGTGCGTAAAATCATCGTTGCCTGTGATGCCGGTATGGGTTCCAGCGCAATGGGTGCAGGCGTGCTGCGTAAGAAAGTGCAGGATGCGGGCCTGACCAACATCTCCGTGACCAACAGCGCCATTAACAGCCTGCCACCGGATGTTGACCTGGTGATTACGCACCGTGACCTGACCGAACGCGCCATGCGCCAGGTACCGCAGGCACAGCACATCTCACTGACCAACTTCCTCGACAGCGGTCTGTACACTAACCTGACCGAACGTCTGGTTGCCGCGCAGCGTCACGAAGACAACGAAGTGAAAGTACGCTCCAGCCTGCAGGACAGCTTTGACGAGAGCAACGCCCACCTGTTCAAACTGGGTGCCGAGAACATCTTCCTCGGTCGTACAGCGGCGACCAAAGAAGAAGCGATTCGCTTTGCCGGTGAGCAGCTGGTGAAAGGCGGTTACGTTCAGCCTGAATATGTTGACGCGATGCTGGAACGCGAAAAACTGACGCCAACCTACCTGGGCGAATCCATCGCGGTGCCGCACGGAACGGTTGAAGCGAAAGATCGCGTCCTGAAAACCGGCGTCGTATTCTGTCAGTACCCGCAGGGCGTGCGCTTCGGTGAAGAAGAAGATGACATTGCCCGTCTGGTGATTGGTATCGCCGCTCGCAACAACGAGCACATTCAGGTGATTACCAGCCTGACCAACGCGCTGGATGATGAGTCCGTCATTGAGCGCCTGGCACAGACTGAAAGCGTTGAAGAAGTTCTGGCACTGCTCAACAAATAACGGTACTCCTCCCTCTCCCCCATGGGGAGAGGGCTAGGGTGAGGGGAAAAGTTCCTGACCCCAGCCCTCTCGGGTAAAAACATTGATAAAGGTTAACACTATGAAAGCATTACATTTTGGCGCAGGTAATATCGGTCGTGGTTTTATCGGTAAACTGCTGGCAGACGCGGGCATTACGCTGACATTCGCCGATGTGAATCAGGTCGTCCTGGATGCCCTGAATGCCCGTCATAGCTATCAGGTTCATGTGGTAGGAGAAAACGAGCAGGTTGAGACGGTATCTGGCGTCAACGCGGTAAGCAGCATCGGCGAAGATGTTATCGACCTGATCGCCAGCGTCGATCTGGTGACCACTGCCGTGGGCCCGGTCGTGCTGGAGCGCATCGCCCCTGCCGTCGCAAAAGGTCTGGCAAAACGCAAAGCACAGGGCATCGACACCCCGCTGAACATCATTGCCTGCGAAAACATGGTGCGCGGCACCACGCAGCTGAAAGGCCACGTGCTCAACGCTGTAGCAGACGAAGACAAGGCCTGGGTTGAAGCACACGTGGGTTTTGTCGATTCCGCCGTTGACCGTATCGTGCCGCCGTCAGAATCCGCCACAAATGACCCGCTGGAAGTGACCGTCGAAACCTTCAGCGAGTGGATTGTCGATAAAACCCAGTTTAAGGGCGTGCTGCCGACCATTCCGGGCATGGAATTAACCGATAACCTGATGGCATTTGTCGAACGCAAACTCTTCACGCTGAACACCGGGCATGCTATAACCGCGTACCTCGGAAAATTGGCCGGTCATCAGACCATCCGTGACGCGATCCTCGATGAGAAGATCCGTGCGGTGGTAAAAGGGGCAATGGAAGAGAGCGGTGCGGTACTGATCAAACGCTATGGTTTTGATGCTGAGAAACACGCAGCATACATCCAGAAAATCCTCGGTCGCTTTGAAAACCCGTATCTGAAAGATGACGTTGAGCGCGTTGGCCGTCAGCCGCTGCGTAAACTGAGCGCCGGCGACCGCCTGATTAAGCCGCTGCTCGGCACGCTGGAATACGGTCTGCCGCACGCCAACCTGGTGAAAGGGATTGCCGCCGCGATGCACTACCGCAGCGAACAGGACCCACAGGCGATTGAGCTGGCTCAGCTGATTGATGACAAAGGCGCACAGGCTGCGCTGGCGCAGATTTCCGGTCTGGACGCCAACAGCGACGTGGTTGCGGAGGCGGTTAACGCATACAACGCAACCAAATGATGCACAATGTGGCGCAGGTTAGCCTGCGCCCAGATAACAGATTGTCAGATATGCAGGCAATAATGGAACAAACCCAGGCCTTTGAAAATCGTGTGCTTGAGCGTCTGAATGCTGGCAAAACCGTACGAAGCTTCCTGATTGCTGCCGTCGAGTTACTGACCGAGGCAGTGAATATTCTGGTGCTTCAGGTGTTTCGCAAAGACGACTACGCGGTAAAATATGCTGTAGAACCGTTACTGGACGGAGACGGACCGCTGGGCGATCTCTCCGTGCGTCTGAAGCTGATTTATGGTCTTGGCGTGTTGAACCGACAAGAGTATGAAGATGCGGAGCTGTTAATGGCGCTGCGCGAAGAGCTCAACCATGACGGTAACGAGTACACCTTTACCGACGATGAGATTCTGGGGCCCTTCGGCGAGCTGCATTGCGTTACCGCACTCCCCCCTGCTCCGCAGTTTGATAATAGCGATCCAGAGCTATATGCGATGCAAAAGCTGCGTTATCAACAGGTTGTCCGTTCCACTATGGTTCTCTCCCTGACTGAGCTGATTTCCCGAATCAGCTTAAAAAAAGCGTTTCAGAAGTAAGCCTGCTCACATTGGTGTATCCTTCCCTGTAAATTCCCCGTTTTCAGAGTTATTTGTCATGAAAGAAGTCGAAAAGAACGAAATTAAACGCCTGAGCGACCGCCTGGATCTCATCCGCCACCAGATGGCTGGCCTCTCGCTGGTCGAGTCCGCCGAGAAGTATGCCGAGCTGGAAAAAGAGGCCGCCACGCTGGAGACAGAAATCGAGCGCCTGCGCGAAGTCAAAGGCCAGAAGCTGAGCAAAGAAGCGCAGAAGCTGATGGACATGCCGCACCGCCGTGCGATCACTAAAAAAGAGCAGGCCGACATGGGCAAGCTGAAGAAAAGCGTCCGTGGTCTGGTGGTCGTGCACCCGATGACCGAACTTGGCCGCGAAATGGGCCTGAAAGAGATGACGGGTTTTTGTAAGACCGCGTTCTGATACTCTTACAACCTCTGCCTCTGGCAGAGGTTGTATTAAGCCAATCAACGCGTATCGAGAACCCGGCTAATATTTGACGCAGGTATACTGCAGCGAGTAAGGACTACTCACAGTGAATATACTGTCTCTTATGTTCTTGATATTAAGCGTTAACGTGTTATTGTCACTGGTGTTTTCTAGCCACATTTGATCAAATGTATTATCCGAGGTCGTATCAAGCGGGGCTGCGACGATTCTATTGATTTTATAAGTGAACGTATCTTTATCGATTTTAATACCATTAGAAAGATATATCGTGCGCTCGAGATACATATTTTCGTCAGGTGATTTCACATAACCATTGTAATGGATCATACCCTCCTTTCTTTCATTATAGAGCTGTAAATTTTCAACAATGGAAAAGACTAAAGGGCCATTTTGCACATCAATCGTTGCTCTGCTAAATGCCTTGCATTTCAGAGGGGACACCATTTCATTGCCTCTCAGGAAAAGGGTAAGAGAGATCAACATAATCGTTGCCAACAATCCCACACTCAGCCATATTGTCTTCATTGCGTTTTATCCCATCTGTAGCGGTAGAAATTATCACATGAAATAACAACGCGGTCTTTCCCGGCATGGCAATACGACAAGACCTCTCTTGAATCAACTTTATCAGACAGACTTGTTTCACTGTTATAGATGATCACATCATTTTTTTTACATTGAATGCCATTATTTTTCATGATGCTCATGATTTTGCTTAATGCTTCTTTCTTTTCTTCATCAGAAATATATTTTAGATAATAAATATCGCATTCATTGTGTTGTTCATGAAGCACCGTCGCACCGTTATTTGTATCACCATAATAAAAGTATCCGAAAGCCGCCCCTATAAGCAAAGTAAGAATAATACTACCAATGAAAAAATGGCGCTGGAAATGGCCAGAAGGCGTAACAATGGATGGGGATGGGTCCGGAGAAGAAGGATCCGTTTCCAGAATCTCAATGCTGATAGCCGCATTCAGCCTGAACCCCAGTTTCGGCAAAGTAATAATGAGTTCATGACAGCCAAGCAGAGAAAGGTTACGGCGAAGAATACTGACGTATTGATTTAAGTTATTTCCAGAGGCATGCAAGCCATGCTTATCCCAGACGGTTTCCAGAAGATATTCACGCGTCAGCTCTCTTCCTTCAGACGACAAAAACGTCTCCAGCAATCGTGCAGCAGGTAAAGCCAGCCTGATTACATCCTCGCTGGAAGGCAAATGCAGGGTGCCGTCGTCGGTATTAAATACAACTAATCTATCAATGAGATATTTCATTTTGCCCTGATCTACATGCCGCATCTGCAAGAAGTATACAGGTTAAATGTCGCGATCTGAACTCTGCTATCCACTGCAATGGGAGATCGGGAATGCCTTACAATCCAAAATATAAAACCAAGAAAATATAACCCACCGGAATAAAAACCTATATATCTCATCATTTATGAATTAAATTGCTTGCGAACTGCAATTATTGTTTCCTGAGCCAGCGGCTAGAACTGCAGGCGAAAGCTAAAAAAAATGCTTTTGAACGGGAACATAATTGTGAATATTGCATTAACCGATTTTTTAACTGGCTTTTCCATAGCGCTCGACCGGCTAACTCCAGAAAGTGGAAACCGAGGATTACGACGCGCTTTTATCGCTATGACTCTTTTACGTCAGCAAGGCGCCAGTGAGTCTGTACAACAAAGGGTATATGTTGCAGCATTACTTTATGAACTAGGTTCGAAAAGAAGCTGGGGTTTATCCGATTGCCAAAAAGCTTTTAGCCAGGTATCGATAATATCAGACAGTATGCCTCTTATATTTGAAAAAAATGAACCACATCCCCATTGTCGTTTACTCGACCTGGTTGATAATTTTGATCTCCTCACCTTGAATGAACATCATCCAGGTCAATATCCTACATCTGCCATTGAAACCTTGTGCGATTCTATCGGCTCCCGCTACTCACTGGATGACATCCTCTCTCTGCGCGAACTTGAATACTATCCTGACATCAGGGGAAAGCTCGCCTCACCCAACTTATTAAATGATGTTCGGGCACTGTCTCCCTTTTCATCCCGAACGCTGACTGAGGATGACCTGAACCAGGTCGCAACTCTCATCGCCAGTATAGTTGACCTGCATTGCCTGTATAGCGTGCCCTATTCACCTCTGGTGGCTAAATATTGTGTAAAACTTGCTCGAATGTACGGCTTCTCGCAGTCGGGAATTAAGGAGCTGCGCCTGGCTGGCTTGCTTCATGGGCTAGGAAGACTTGCTTTTCCCGCCGGGCTTCTTACGAAGTCGTGCGCTTTGCCTGATAACACCATGGCATATTTAAAAGCGTACCCAATGACGACTCGCGAAATCCTTTCCTCAATACCGGGTATGTTCAGGACAGGAATGATTGCAAGTAGCCCTCATGAACAGCCTGACGGTAAGGGGTTTCCTGAGGGTTTATACGGCACACAGCTAGATCTCAGTGCCAGAATTATTTCAGTCGCCTGTGAGTATGTCTCTCTGCGTTTTAGCGCTAACGGCCGTTCACAATGCTCAACTACAGATGCAATCAGCCAGATGCAAATAAAAGCGGCAGCCGGTTCACTGGATCCTGACGTGGTTAACGCACTGAACATGGTTATTAAAGACGAAGATGTGAATGCCTATAAAAGCATCAAGTTTGATGAGTTACTGGAAGGAATAAATAATGTTAAGGATTATATTTGAAGTTTTTACGGTATTGATTTCGTTCTGGTACATCATATGGATATTGCTGATAAGTTCCGGGAAATTCTAACGCCTGCTTATGCCGCTTACCCGGTGAGCCATTAGCGGTAAAAGGCAACAAGTAATCCTTTAGTACGTGCGGCGTTCAGCCACTTTAACTGCATATGACCTACATTTCCTGGCAGGGCGAACGTCTGGTTATCTACAGAAGAAACATGATAAGAAGCCGTATGGTGTGCATTCTGTTTAGTGCAGTTTGAGCTGATATTGCCGTGTGACGTAGAAATGTGGCATACCGCCTCGGTAATCATCCCCTGAAATGAGACGGATGTTTGTGATGCTGCTGAACAGTTGGTAGCGAAAGCAAAAATCATCAGGGCCAGGAAATAACGCATCTTATTCATCTCTTTTAGAAAAATCTGGTTGGCTGCACTGCCAACCTCTGATGCATCTATATAACCATACATCGCCATCAAGGTGGTATCTTATGCTGCACAGCTCAAACATATAGATATTTATATTGGTTTTTATATTTCTAACAATAAAAACAAGCATTAAATGCTTGTTTTCATCTCCTGAGAGATTGCTAAATACCACTACTCCTGGACATTTATCATCAAAATGAGTGCATCTGGAGATGTAAGGGGCGGCAAGCGAAGAAATTACCGTAACAACGTAGCCATTGTAAGCCATCGGGAAGTGATTACTGGGGAACGATACAGAGAGAACGGGCAAACTGTCTCAGATGAACAGCATCCAGGGGTATAAAAAGAATGTAGTCATCCCTCAGACTGCTTCAAAAGTGCGAGTTGTACGGGTTTTGTCAGCGGCGCTACACGTGCAAAAGGCGACAAATAACAGCGCTATTTATTGATAAAGATGATGAGAGTGTGGCGAGGGATGTGCCATCCGGCAAGAAAGGCGATTGATAAACTGATAACCAGGTTTGCCACACACCGCAGGGATGAATTCATCCCAGTGGTATTGTGGCTTTCATCAGAAAAAAATTATTTAGTAGCCGTTGCAGGTAAAAATATAGCTGAGGGGCGTGCCGATGAGATAAAGATTCTCAGACAGGTGGTTGATATCAAAAGAAATAAGGGAACTGTCTCCTGTTAGCTCCATCAACAATGGCTCAAATTCCCGATCGCTTAACGTATCGTTTACAGATTTATGAATATTGGTAATATTAAAGAGCCACGAGTGTTTGTAGGCTTTTTTCCCATTGTTCATGTAGATTATGCGATGCAGTTTTTTTCGTCCCTCACTCGTTGAAGCATATCCTTCCAGCGTAAGATAAGCTGTATCGTGCCCCGATACCCGTAGATCCTGATTAACCATGATTTCTTCATTCTCAAGGAAATAGCGCGTTGGCCCATTGCAGCGAAAATCCTCGTACTTATCATCACTTTTAGTTTCAAAGAATGAAAATACAACCCCCACAAGAAAAAGGGCACTCAGGAAGAGGATGGCATATTTTTTTCTATTCATGATGTCTTTTCCAGTCCGAATAAAAAAAGTCAGTACAATTTGCTAACGTTTTTCCGCTCACATTATGGCAATACGAAAAGAAAGTCCGTCCATAGTCATTTTCATCCGGGATGGGGTCGACATTGTCAAACAGAAGAGTATTTCCTGCATCGCACTTAAGTTTCAGGTCCTTAAGCATCTCATTAATTTGAACTTTCGCGCGGATTTTCTCATTCTCGCTAAATTTATGTAAATAAAGCGCTTTACAGCCCGGAGCAACTTCAACCAAATCGCTGCTGACAATATCGTAGTGGGACGTAGACTGCTTGAGGGCGATGAAAACGGCTAAGGGAACGAGAATACATAGAAAAGCGATAACCAGAATCTTAAGATCTTTACCGTTTTGTTTACGCATTGGTCTATTTTCAGGTTCATTAACCTGATCACCGGGACCACTACGCGTTTCAATCTTGATATCAGTATTAAGACGAAAACCAATTTTTGGGATAGTGATAAACAGATTATCACACCCATGATTGGCAAGCGTTCGTCTAAGCATGCTCATGTATTGATTGAGATTGTTGTTGGACCCTCTTAGCCCATTTTTATCCCATACCTCTGTCAGCAAGTAATCACGGGTAACTAACTCACCTTCCGACAAGATAAGCAGCTCCAGCAACTGACTTGCAGGTATACTGAGCTTAATAAATTCATCATTATCACCGCATTCGATCGTATGGTCGGCGGGGTTAAATAACATGTTGTCAGATATGTAATAAAGCACAGTCGCAATCACTGAAAAAAAGTGGAGTCGAACTTTATCAGATCCCCTAAGAGAGAAAACGATCGGTAGCTATACGAAACCTAAACAACAATAAACACCCTCGCTCCTTTACGCCATGAGGTAACATTCACCCACTATATTTTACAATCTCTTAATGTGGGTGGATTTATTCCTACGTTTATCTTTCATGAAATACACAGATCATAAAATTTATAGAACGATAAGCAATAGCCCTCCGGTAAGAACCAATCCAGTGCCAAGCAACCTTAAACGAGACAATTTAAGATTTCCATTTAAAGCAACCCAGATCATATTCATACACAAGCAGGCGCCTGCTATGGTGATGCAGATAAGTGCAAAATCCAGGTAAGCGACATAGCTTGATAACGTATAATAAGACAACAATAAAGTGACTACATAAATAGAAAACGCCATTTTTCTGTTCAATCGCTGAGAGCCGGAGAGCAATGCCACCCCTAAAGAACGCGTCATGATGGTAACAATAAAATAACAGGTTAAATGTACGGTTTGCATCAATTAAAATCTTCTACTTTTGTCTTCATCAGGATGAAAAAACCAGCCAGTAGCATTATCCAGGCAAGACATGCTCCTGGAGACGGTTTTATATCGAAGAATACATAGTTAGCCACGACTGCCGTAAGCATTATTGCCCCGGTAATAATTGCGCAACTAACAATGCTGCCTTCCCGATCGTCTTTTTTCTTCGACCATGAAATGACGTAACCACCGCTCATCTGGACAAATGCACTGCACCAAAAAAAGAGATCGCTGGAGGAATAAACGGCCCACGCCATCAGGCACGTTGCCACAACGCTGCTGAAGATGGTGATAAGTAAGCCATATTTACTACTACTTAACCACATGATAGCTCCCAGAATTATCATTTTCGTCGGGCTCAAATAACACCACTGGCCGCTGCTTACAGCAAGATAAAAAGGTCCATCGAATATAATTAGATTTTTATCCTGTATTTAGAACATGATTTACAAATTAGCTCTGATGTTATGAGGAGATAACAGAATCCAGTACCAGCACAAGAACGTATGCCATCCAGGATGACATACGATTTAACTGATTGATTTTTGTTCTACTTGAGAGTGATGAGAACCGTGGCATCAGCGGAAAATCTTCCGTAATGGGCGGTCTCTCCGGGGACAGTAATTAAACGCGCGCGATAGGAAAAGGACGGGGAAGCATGGCTGATCACGGTATTAAACACCACCGGCATATTGTGGTCATCGGCAATCTGAATGCCAATATTGCCAAGTTGAGTCGGTAGCGTATTGCTATCGATAAGATCGCCATGGTAGGTGAACTGTAGATCAACTTTTCCATAATCATTGGGGTTCAGGCAAATAACGGGGATTTTAAAGCCGACACTGGGTAAATTTTCTCCGTTCTTGTTTAGCGTGAAGGACGGGAAAGTGACTTTGATTCGCTGAGTTGTCACCCCGCAAAGCGTGGTGTTAACAATCAACGCGGGTGGGTTTATGCGCAACAGCGGATGTGTCTTACCGTAGATGCTCAGTGACGGTATCGCGTACCGTCCCCCATGGAGATTGCCAATTTTATAGAGACGAAGAGAGAGACTTTCTCCTGGGATCCAGTCTGAAAGACTCGAAATACATCGATTGTTGTCTTTATCGCAAAGGCTGAAACCAATTCCCGGTACAGTTGTTTTAAAAATACTTCGTGAGGTGTCCCACATCCCGGCATCGGTGGCAATGGAAAGCTGTGTTTCATTTAACGCACTGGCAGCCAGGGAAGAGAGGGGTAATGTTTTTAACAGGGTTCCATCCTCTTGTCCTGCCATATTTTGCAATGTTATTGCTGGCATATTTTGCATCAGAGTCGTGGCAGAGGTGGAGAATGAGACAACCAGCGCCAGCAGAGCGCCGTTTTTTATCGGCATTGTAATTCCCATATGTGCTTTTTCTTGTTAACTCCATTGAGATCAATAGTACAGACGGCATGAGTAGACGAGTCGCTGGCATGATAGGGCCAGCGATGTTGAAGAATATCCAGCGCGATTAATCCCCCGGCTGAAACGATCCCGACACGTTGATTATCAGCATCATAAATTTGCGACCCAAACGGTTCAGGATCGCCCTTTGTACTGTAAATGTGCGCATATTGAATCTGTACCCGCCTGGCTTTGGTATCGACTTCCACAATGGCCCCCGCGCGTGGAGCGGTTTGATAGATGTTACTGTCGATCTCGATCTGTTGATTTAGCCCCTCGGAAGAGAGTGATGTTTCGTTATAGCGATATGGTGAGACGTCATTCACAATCGCGTTGCCGAAATAATCCGTCGTGACGTCATTAACGTCAGTGATATGCAGCCCTGATATACGATCGGTGTGGACTAAGATGCTACTCACACCAAGGGGTTGTCCAAAGGTAATGCCATGATGATGAACGACCATGGAGCCATTCAACCCGATGCTCAGCTCTTTGCTGTCTCCCCCCTGGCTCCAGCCCGCGCTGAGGTTTCCTTTACCGGCGCTCCAGTTCAGCGAGGAGTCATATTGCTGCTGCCCCGCCGTTGACGATACGCCAGAGTCGAAATTCAGGCTGTCGTCATCGAGCAAACTCCCCGAGAGCGAAAGGCGGCTATCTGTTGCTGTCCCATGTGACTGGCTATAGTTGACGTAATATTTTTCCTCTTTACCCAGCGGTATTGAGGCATTGAACGAGACACTGTTTTCAGAACTGTCGCCATAGCGATGGGTAATATTGGCAATGAATTGCATATCCCGGAGACTAAAGACCATGCTGCCGCCCATCTCCCTGCTCGTTTCACGCTTAAATCCATACTGCTGCGTGTAGTTTAGCGTCAGGTTTACAGCGCCTAACTGCTGGCTGAGCTGTAAGGCATATCGCGATTTATAATCACTTTTAGGCGAAGCCCTTACCGCATCTTCGAAGTCGGAATAGCCCTGGGATAATTTATTTTCCGCGGTAAAATAGAGATAGCTGTCTGTCAGGCCAATGCTATGCGTCAGGCCAGATTTAATGACATAACCTTGTTTCTTCTGTATGAAATCACTTTGGCTTTTATTTAACGTCACGTAAATACCACCCAGCCATCTGATATTTGCTCCCGTGCCAGCAGCAACATTCAGGTAGTGGTTTGCATATTGAAAACCGTTGATGAGTGTTATCGCGTTCGAAACACCGTACAGGCCATTAGCTTCGAGTAATTGTGGAGCAGAGGATAACGTCCGGTTACGTCCAAGGTAGACGCTGTAGCGAAAGACGTTTTCAGGCACCAGAACGTTGACGGAATTGTAAGGCTGGATGAAGTGTCGGTTTTCGCCGTTTGCCTCGATAACTGAAATATCCAGATCCCCTGCATTTGACGAGGCTGGGATATCTTTTAAGGCAAAGGGACCAGGCGTGACCTTCCGTGTAGCGATTACCAGGTCGTTTTGCTTAATAATGACAGTAGCATTCGATTTTGCTACGCCCGAAATCACCGGAGCATAGGTTCGCTGAGCGTTCGAGAGCATATCAGTGCTTGTGGCGAGTTTCACACCACGAAGATTCTGGGAGGGAAACAGATCGCCCGAGGTAAAGAAATCACCGGCAACGGCTGTACTTCGTAATGCATCCATATCATGACTGATATAACTTGTGCTGCTGACGTAGTGCATTCCAGAGTCGTCGGATTTTGTCATAAACCCGTTGTTTCTGAACTGAAATCCAGCCAGATTAATACCGTTAGTGAAATTTCCGTAAAATGATTTAACATGCGTCGTGCTACGCGTATCATCGTAATTAAGGTTATAGGTGGTAAACGCAGAATTGATACCATCCTGCCATTTTTCAGGAGGCGCGATATCATTTATCGAGGTGATATTCAGATATTTCTGCGGGATCGTAATTGAGAGTGTGTTTTCACCCTGATCCAGTTGCATGCTGGTTTCTGGAATATAATCCTCTAGCGGTCTGGGATCGTCATAGCAGTGTTCAATTACCACGCCCCACTGCTTGAGGGTGTTACAGGAAAAAACTGCGCTAATTTTATCAGCGCTGATTTTTTTATATGTAATCTGTTGCTCCGGTAGTTCTTTATCATTCAGATAGACGGTCAGGGAATATTCACCTGGTAACACGTCATTTCCTTTATCAAACTCAGCAGCATCCTTTATGCTTACACCGCCAACATCCTCGAAGAAAGAGAGGTCATATTTTTCTTCTGAGTGGGCGGTTGAAAAAATAAAGAAAACAAGAGAAAAAATAGCATTTTTCTTCATGTGATGCTGTTCAGCTTAAAGATTAATCAGGTACAGAAGAGCAGCAAATAACCCTGCCGCTTACGTGGCAGGGTCCATCTGTTTATTTATAATATATTTCAAATACAGCATCGGTAGCGAGTTTACCACCAGTGACATCGCCAGATGCACGAACGTATCTCGTGCTAAGTTGAAGTGTATTATCATTGTTCTGGAAGGCGTTAGTAAGGCCAGCAGTATCGCTATTTAACTCTTGCCCGATTGGCAGGACGGTATTTCCGTCGCCGCTAAAGATCTGCAACCCCATTCCTTTCGCTGTACCGTGGGTATTTTCAAGAATATTTTTCTCTCCTTGCCCCGTAATTTTCATATGCATCCTGTTGGCTTGAAAGTGGTCTGCACATGAAATATGGAGAGAAAAATCTTTCTTTTGTGTATTTATTGCTGGATCTCCCTCTGCCAGTTTATCAAATGCCGCAGTACTCACCACAGGCAGCACCACCTTCATCGATTTACCTTTAAAAGAACACGTCGGCTCTTCAACTAACCCGTTAAAATGAACGGTAGTTGAAGCGTGCAGAGCTGTCGCATTGGCGTTGTCTGTCGACGTGCCTGCAAAAGCAGAACCGGCAACACCAGTGAGAGCAAACGCCATTGCCAAAGAAGTCAATTTTTTCATTATATATCCACTTTTTTATAAAGAACTCATCGAATTTGTGATGAAGTCATCTCTGTTACGTCACCAAAATCGCTGATAGCGTTCCAGGAGATAGAATTAACTTTTGCCATACCTTGCAACTGCACAGCTTTTGTTGAAAAGGGAGAAATCATATCGACGTCAATCTTTGTATGGCCATCAATCATCGCGTGATCAATGGTGATAAAATAAGGGGTCGGATTATTTACCTCAATGTTTTTACCCGCGCGCCGCCACGTTAATTTTTTCCATGCGTCGCCAGATTCAGGTTCAATGCCTGCGGGGCGATAAAATACTTTTATCTTTGTTTGCATCGCCAATAACAGTTCAGAACTCGAAGAGTTGGCATCAACACGAGGGATCTCTTTCACGTTGAGCCAGAAGAGTTGCTCACTTTTATTATTTTTTAAAGCTGGGTCGACCAGGCTAAATCTTAACTCAACTTTATGATTAGCTTTTATTTGTGCGACAGGCGGCTCAACTAAAATATCTTGCTGCGGTTTACCTGCGTCATCTTCCACCCAGCTCTGCATTAAATAATCATTGTCTGTCGGGTTATCAACTTTTATTGACACCTGGTTTTCGCTTGCCGGAAATATAACCCTTGTTCCACTCAGCACCAGCGCTGCTCTGGCGTTAAAAAACGGCAGCAGCACCGCTATAACCAGCAGTGCTCCGTTGCGTAAACGTTTCCAAGAAAACATATCGTTAACCTATCTAAATACCGGGAAGATGCCTGGAAGCAGTTCGCTCTCATCACAAAATAGAAATTTCGCCTTTTAAGCAGAATAGGTCTTTCGGAAAGAAGTTTCCTAAACGATTCAAAAATAGTCTTTATGGAGGCTGTGCCGGGTGAACGTTTATCAGCATAAGTGAAACTATCAATACCTAAATGTTAAAAAAATCGCACTACGAAAACATGCCATCCTGATATTGGTCCTACCAATAGACGAAAAAAATCCCCATGATTCACAAAAACATCGTTTACATCACAAAACTATTGCCGACACTCAACATTTAGTTAACCATTTATTGTCATTAACCCTACAACACAACATTGGCAGGACCACTTTTACACAGACTGTGACGCAGAGATGAGCGGAGACTCGCCCGCAGCGCAGGCTGTCTGGTCCCCAGGAGACCTGCATGAGCCTCTGGCAACAAAACTACGACCCGGCCGGCAATATCTGGCTCTCGAGCCTGATCGCATCGCTTCCGATCCTGTTCTTCTTCTTTGCGCTGATTAAGCTCAAGCTGAAGGGCTACCTCGCCGCGACATATACCGTTGCCATCGCCCTGATGGTGGCACTGTTCTTCTACAAAATGCCGGTCGATCGCGCGCTGGCCTCTGTCGTTTATGGTTTCTTCTACGGCCTGTGGCCGATTGCGTGGATCATCATCGCGGCGGTGTTTGTCTATAAAATCTCGGTGAAAACCGGGCAGTTCGACATTATCCGCTCGTCGATTCTCTCCATCACGCCGGACCAGCGCCTGCAGATGCTGATTGTCGGCTTCTCCTTCGGAGCGTTTCTGGAAGGGGCGGCAGGTTTTGGCGCGCCGGTGGCGATCACCGCTGCGCTGCTGGTTGGCCTGGGCTTTAACCCGCTGTATGCCGCGGGCCTGTGTCTGATTGTGAACACCGCGCCTGTGGCGTTTGGTGCGATGGGTATTCCGATTCTGGTCGCAGGCCAGGTGACCGGGCTGGACAGCTTTGAGATTGGTCAGATGGTTGGCCGCCAGCTGCCGTTCCTGACCATTATCGTCCTGTTCTGGATCATGGCGATTATGGACGGCTGGCGCGGCGTGAAAGAGACCTGGCCTGCGGTGATGGTGGCCGGCGGTTCGTTCGCTATCGCGCAGTACCTCAGCTCGAACTTCCTCGGCCCGGAGCTGCCGGACATTATCTCTTCGCTGGTCTCTCTGGTCTGTCTGACCCTGTTCCTGAAACGCTGGCAGCCGGTACGTATTTTCCGCTTCGCCGATATGGGTGCTTCGCAGGTGGATCAAACCCTGGCGCGTACGGGCTATACCGCAGGCCAGGTGGTACGCGCCTGGTCGCCGTTCCTGTTCCTGACCGCAACGGTCACGCTGTGGAGCATCCCGCCGTTTAAAGCCCTGTTCGCCCCGGGCGGCGCGCTGTACGACATGGTGATTAATATCTCTGTGCCGTTCCTCGACAAGATGGTCGCTCGTATGCCGCCGGTGGTGCACGCCGCCACGCCGTATGCCGCGGTCTATAAATTCGACTGGTTCTCTGCCACCGGTACCGCCATCCTGTTTGCCGCTATCCTTTCCGTGGTGTGGCTGCGCATGAAGCCTGCAGCCGCGGTGCAGACCTTTGCGGCGACCATTAAAGAGCTGATGCTGCCGATTTACTCCATCGGCATGGTGCTGGCGTTCGCGTTTATCTCGAACTACTCCGGCCTGTCATCGACCCTGGCACTGGCGCTGGCCCATACCAGTCACGCCTTCACCTTCTTCTCGCCGTTCCTCGGCTGGCTGGGGGTGTTCCTGACCGGGTCAGATACCTCGTCTAACGCCCTGTTTGCCGCCCTGCAGGCTACCGCCGCACAGCAAATCGGCGTATCAGATGTGCTGCTCGTGGCGGCTAACACGACCGGCGGCGTGACCGGCAAGATGATTTCGCCGCAATCCATCGCCATTGCCTGTGCGGCGGTAGGTCTGGTCGGTAAAGAGTCGGATCTGTTCCGCTTTACCGTGAAACACAGCCTGATATTCACCTGCATGGTTGGGGTGATCACCACCCTGCAGGCCTATGTCTTAACCTGGATGATCCCATGATAGTGATGCCCAGACGCCTGTCCGACGAGATTGCCTCTCGCGTGCGGGCGCTGATTGAAGAACAACAGCTGGAAGCGGGCATGAAATTGCCCGCCGAACGCCAGCTCGCTGCCCAGCTTGGCGTATCACGTAACTCATTGCGTGAAGCGCTGGCCACGCTGGTCAGCGAAGGGGTACTGGTGAGCCGTCGCGGCGGCGGCACCTTTGTGCGCTGGCAGCATGACGACTGGTCCGAGCAAAACATCGTTCAGCCGCTGAAAACGCTGATGGAAAACGATCCGGACTACAGCTTCGATATCCTTGAAGCGCGTCACGCCATCGAAACCAGTACCGCCTGGCACGCGGCCATGCGGGCAACCGACGCCGACAAAGAGAAGCTCATCGCCTGCTTTGAGGCCACGCAAAGCAGCGATCCGGATATCGCCTCCCAGGCGGATGTGCGCTTTCACCTGGCGATTGCCGAGGCATCGCACAACGTGGTCCTGCTCCAGACCATGCGCGGGTTCTTCGACCTGCTGCAATCCTCCGTGAAGCAGAGCCGCCAGCGCATGTATCTGGTTCCGCCGGTGTTTGCCCGGCTCACAGAACAGCACGAGGCGGTGCTCAACGCCATTCTGGCGGGTGATGCCGAGGCTGCGCGCAAAGCGATGATGGCGCATCTGGGCTTCGTGCACACCACGATTAAACGATTCGATGAAGACCAGGCCCGACAGGCGCGTATTACCCGCCTGCCTGGCGACAGTGATATTTCCAGGGAGAACAAAGCATGATCATTTCAGCAGCCAGTGACTATCGCGCCGCGGCGCAGCGCATTTTGCCGCCGTTCCTGTTCCACTATATCGACGGTGGAGCGTATGCCGAATACACCCTGCGCCGCAATGTGGAAGACCTGTCTGAGGTGGCTCTGCGCCAGCGCGTGCTGAAAAATATGTCTGACCTGAGCCTTGAGACAAAACTGTTTAACGAGACGCTCTCCATGCCCGTGGCACTTGCGCCCGTTGGTCTGTGCGGCATGTACGCCCGCCGGGGCGAAGTCCAGGCGGCTGCAGCGGCGGATGCCAAAGGCATTCCGTTTACTCTCTCAACCGTGTCCGTCTGCCCGATCGAAGAGGTCGCCCCGACCATCAAGCGCCCAATGTGGTTCCAGCTGTACGTCCTGCGCGACCGCGGCTTTATGCGCAACGCGCTGGAGCGCGCCAAAGCGGCGGGCTGCTCCACGCTGGTCTTTACCGTCGATATGCCGACACCCGGCGCGCGCTACCGCGATGCGCACTCCGGCATGAGCGGCCCGAATGCCGCCCTGCGTCGTTACTGGCAGGCAGTGACCCACCCGCAGTGGGCCTGGGATGTCGGCCTGAACGGTCGTCCTCACGATCTCGGGAACATCTCGGCTTACCTCGGGAAACCTACCGGGCTTGAAGATTACATCGGCTGGCTGGCAAACAACTTCGATCCGTCCATCTCGTGGAAAGACCTGGAGTGGATCCGCGAATTCTGGGACGGCCCGATGGTGATCAAAGGGATCCTCGACCCGGAAGATGCCCGCGACGCGGTACGCTTTGGGGCAGACGGGATTGTGGTCTCTAACCACGGTGGACGCCAGCTTGACGGGGTACTCTCTTCCGCACGCGCCCTTCCGGCAATTGCTGATGCGGTAAAAGGCGATATCGCTATTCTCGCCGACAGCGGCATTCGTAACGGGCTTGATGTGGTGCGCATGATTGCACTCGGCGCGGACAGCGTACTGCTGGGTCGGGCGTATCTGTATGCGCTGGCGACGGCGGGCCAGGCAGGCGTGGCAAATCTACTTAACCTGATCGAAAAAGAGATGAAGGTCGCGATGACGCTGACCGGTGCGAAAACGATCGGGGAAATCAGCAAAGACTCTCTGGTGCAGGAATTAAGTCAGTTACCGGCGGCGCTGGCTCCGCTTGCACAGGATAACGCGGCCTGAATTGTCCCGCCGTTAACACCTCTTTTTCACGCGCCCGATTCCCCATCGGGCGCTTTTTTATGCCAAAAATAACATCCAGATAACATATTGGATAAGAAAATTTGACATCCACCTGCCGTCCGCAATTGTATAGACAAGCAAATACAAGAACACAAAAACAACATCAGATTGGAGGGGAGCGCATGACGTATTCAGGTAAGGTGGATATTCAGCAGGTGATCGACGACAGTCCCTTTTCACGGTTTCACTGGCTTCTCATCGTGCTGGGCTTTCTGGTTCTGGCGATCGATGGTTTTGATACAGCGGCGATGGGCTACATCGCGCCTACGCTGTCGGCAGAATGGGGGATACATAAACAGGATCTGGGTCCGGTACTGAGCGCTGCGCTGTTGGGGCTGTCGCTGGGTGCGCTGATCGCAGGTCCGGTATCGGACCGGGTGGGACGCAAGCGCGTGCTGGTTTTCTCCTGCCTGTTCTTCGGCCTCGCGAGCCTGGGGACGGCCTGGGCGCAAAGTCTGAATACCCTGACGCTATGGCGCTTCCTGACCGGCCTGGGGCTGGGTGCCGCCATGCCGAACGCCATTACGCTTATCTCCGAGTTTGCCCCCCAACGTTGCCGCGCCATGGCGATTAATACCATGTACTGCGGCTTCCCTCTGGGTGCGGCGGGCGGCGGCGCGATCTCTTCCTGGCTTATTCCTCACCATGGCTGGCGAAGCGTGCTGCTGACCGGCGCAATTGCTCCGCTGATTCTAACGCTGCTGCTGGCGCTGTTTTTGCCGGAGTCGGTGAAGTTTCTGGTGCAGCGCGGGAAAGACGTCATGCAGGTTCGTCGTATCGCCAGTCGATTCTCCCGCAGCACGCTGGAGAGCGTCACGCGCTTTTTCCTGGCAGAGGAGAAAGTCACTTCTAAAAAAGGGAGCGTGACGCAGCTGTTTTCCATGCCCTGGCTGCCCGGCACCCTGATGCTGTGGGTGACCTATTTTATGGGACTGGTGATTTACTACGTCCTGCTGAGCTGGATGCCGACGCTGATGCAGGGAATGGGTTATGCTCTGGCGGAATCCGCATGGCTGACTTCGCTGTTCACCTTCGGCGGTACCGCAGGCATTCTGCTTACAGGCTGGATGATGGACCGCTGGGAAGCGCACAAAGTGGTCGCGGGCGGGTTTGTCCTGACGATGGGGCTGATCCTGCTGCTCGGCATGGAGCATAATCATATCGCCCTGTTTGGCGGGCTGATCTTCCTGATGGGGATCGCGATGAACGGCGCGCAATCGGGCATGCAAACCCTGGCCGCCACCTTTTACCCTACCGAGTGCCGTGCGACGGGCATCGCCTGGATGCAGGGGATCGGCCGCTTTGGCGGCGTGGCGGGAACCATGACCAGCGCTCAGCTTCTTTCCATGCAGTGGCAGGCAGACAGTATTTTAATGATCCTCAGCGTGCCCGCACTGGTGGCTGCTGCGGCAACTGTCTACAAAATGCTGTATAGCCGCTCGCAGGAACCCGGCGTCGCGTAGTCCTTCTCTTTTCTGCTATTCTGCCCCCGCAATTAAGGGGGCAGCATGCTTAACATCGTTTTATTCGAACCAGAAATTCCGCCGAATACCGGCAATATCATCCGCCTGTGTGCAAACACCGGTTTTCGCCTGCATATCATTGAGCCGATGGGCTTTACGTGGGACGACAAACGCCTGCGTCGCGCGGGGCTGGATTATCATGAATTTACCGCCGTGGTTCGCCATCATGATTACGCCGCATTTCTGGAAGCCGAAAAGCCACAGCGCATGTTCGCTCTGACCACCAAAGGTACGCCAGCACACAGCGCCGTGAGCTATCAGGACGGTGACTATCTGATGTTTGGTCCGGAAACGCGCGGCCTGCCAGCCACTATTCTGGATGCCCTGCCCGCTGAGCAGAAAATCCGTATTCCAATGATGCCGGACAGCCGCAGCATGAACCTGTCGAACGCGGTGTCGGTGGTGGTCTATGAAGCATGGCGCCAGTTGGGTTACCCGGGTGCCATATTACGGTAGGCCCGGTAAGCGCAGCGCCACCGGGCAAAATCTCAGATGCCGTCACCATACTCGAACGTATGGTGGATGCCGTTGAAGTGCTGATCCATGTCCATGGACGGCTTATCGCTGTCGGGTTTACCAACGATGCGCGCCGGCACGCCAGCGGCAGTAGTATGCGGCGGCACAGGCTGGAGCACAACAGAGCCCGCGCCGATCTTCGCGCCGCGTCCTACTTCGATGTTGCCGAGGATTTTGGCCCCCGCGCCAATCATCACCCCTTCACGAATTTTCGGATGGCGATCGCCGCTGGTTTTACCGGTACCGCCCAGCGTTACCGATTGCAGAATAGACACGTCATCTTCAATGACCGCCGTTTCACCGACAACAATCCCGGTGGCGTGGTCAAGCATGATCCCGCGGCCGATTTTCGCCGCCGGATGGATGTCGACCTGGAAGGTCACGGAGACCTGGTTTTGCAGGAAGATCGCCAGCGCGCGGCGGCCCTCGTTCCATAACCAGTGGCCGATGCGGTAGGCCTGTAAGGCGTGAAAGCCTTTCAGGTACAGCAGCGGCGTAGAATATTTGTCGACTGCCGGGTCACGCGTGCGCACGGCCTGGATATCACAGGCGGCAGAGGCGATCATTTCCGGGTCTGCGGCGTAAGCCTCTTCCACCACTTCACGAATAGCGATAGCAGGCATGATCGAGGAAGCCAGCTTGTTGGCGAGCATATAGCTCAGCGCGCTGCCGAGATTTTCGTGCTTAAGTAGCGTTGCGTGGTAGAAACTGGCCAGCATAGGCTCGCAGTCGGCCAACGCCCGGGCTTCGGCTTTAATATTGTTCCAGACGATATCCAGTTCTTCACACGGCATTGCTTACTCCAGACGATAGTTAATGACCAGCCAGTTCTGCGCTGGCTGGGTCATTCAGGTGACAACGGTTCCGACTAGTTATTGCTGCGCTCGTCCTTTCGCGCACGACCTAATAAGGTCAATGCTGCCTCGCGCGCATTTTTTCCGCAATACAATACCTGATAAATTTCCTCGGTTATTGGCATTTCGACACCAAACCGGTGCGCCAATTCGCGAACTTCTTTGGTATTGCGGTAGCCTTCAACCACCTGACCAATCTTCTCCTGCGCGCCTTTTACATCGCTGCCCTGTCCGAGCATCATGCCAAAGCGGCGGTTACGAGACTGGTTGTCGGTACAGGTCAGCACCAGGTCGCCCAGGCCCGCCATCCCCATAAAGGTGGCCGGATCGGCGCCCAGCGCTTCGCCCAGGCGGGACATCTCGGTCAACCCTCGGGTGATCAGCGCAGTTCGCGCGTTGGCACCGAAACCAATGCCGTCGGACATCCCGGCACCAATCGCAATCACGTTCTTCACCGCACCGCCCAGCTGTACGCCGATAAAATCGGGGTTGCTGTAGACGCGGAAGCTCTTGCCGCAGTGTAGCAAGTGTTGCAGATCGTCGGAGAAGGTCTGATCGGTTGATGCCAGCGAAATCGCCGTTGGCAGGCCAGCGGCCAGCTCTTTGGCAAAGGTCGGGCCGGAGATCACCGCCAGCGGGATATCCTCACCCAGCGCTTCGCGGGCAACATCCTGCAGCAGGCGTCCCGTTTCAGCTTCCAGTCCTTTTGTCGCCCATACAATGCGCGCATCAGGGCGCATCAGCGGCTTAATCTGACGCAGCACTTCGCCAAATACATGGCTCGGGACCACAATCAGAATGTTGCGGCTGGCCGCCAGCGCGGTCGCAAGGTCGCTTTCAAGGTGCAAGGAGTCGGGGAACGGAACGTCCGGGAGAAACGCGACGTTGCAGCGGTCGCGCTGCAGCGTGGCGATATGTTTTGGATCGTGGCCCCAGAGAACCACTTCGTGACCATTTCTTGCCAGCGTGATGGCAAGAGCGGTGCCGTATGAGCCGGCACCGATCACAGTCATTGACGCATTAACAGTACTCATCAGGCATCCTGATGTTGTTCAGTACCTTCGCCAGCTTGCTGCTGCAGATAGTTCATGAACAGCGCATCAAAGTTAACTGGCGCAAGGTTCAGTTGCGGGAATGTACCGCGAGAAACCAGGCTGGTGATGCATTCACGCGCGTACGGGAACAGGATGTTCGGGCAGTACGCACCCAGGCAATGCGCCATCTGGTTGCCTTCGATACCGCCGATAGAGAAGATGCCGCCCTGCTGTACTTCACACAGGAATGCAGTTTCTTCGCCCAGAGACGCGGTAACGGTCACACGCAGTACGACTTCATACACATCATCTGCCAGTTGGGTAGATGCGGTATCCAGATCAAGTTTAACCTCTGGCTGCCAGTCTTTCTGGAAAACATGCGGCGCATTTGGCGCTTCATAAGAAACATCTTTGGTGTAGATGCGCTGGATCTGGAAAGTCATTTCGGTGTTGTTTTGTTCTGACATGGAAAAACCCTTTTAAATTGTCCTAAAGTCTCTTAGCTCAGCAGCGGATCGAGTCCACCACGGGCGTCGAGCGCATACAAGTCATCACAGCCGCCAATGTGCTGCGCATCAATAAAAATCTGCGGAACCGTCGTACGACCACTACGTTTGATCATCTCTTCGCGTTTGATCGCGTCACCATCGATTGGCAGTTCCTGGAACGTCACGCCTTTGCTGTTCAGCAGCGCTTTCGCACGATGGCAGAACGGGCACGTCGCTTTGGTATAGATCTCAATATTGGCCATGACTGAACTCCTTATTTACCGCGTACCAAAGGAAGATTTTCCCCGCTCCAGCCGGAAATACCTTCTTTCAGCACCGTTACGTTTTCGAAACCTGCTTTATGAAGCGCGCTGGCAGATTCCTGTGCCTGCATGCCGGTCGCATCAACAACGATAATCGGCTGGGCTTTGTGTTTCTCAAGCTCACCGACGTTGTTCGCTTTGATTTCAGCTGGCAGCAGGTTGATTGCGCCCGCAATGTGACCTTTGCGGAAATCGTCACGCTGACGCAGATCGACAACGACGGCATCTTCTTTGTTAATCAGACGCGTCGCTTCACCACGGGTGATAACCTTAATCTTAGACGTCAGGCTCTTAAATGTGGTGAACAGCACAGCAGCCAGCAGGCCAATCCACGCGATGCTCAGAACCGGATGGCGGCTAACGAATTGCATAATTTCTTGCATGGAGGGTAACTACTCCCGACTAAGTGATAAAAAAACCAGGACAGGAGTATACCTGTGCGTTCTGGCAAATACAGCCAGCGACCATAACCTAATCCATTTTCTGCGGCATGCCACCTAAAAAATGCCTCAAAATGGTCTGGTCTCCCCCTTGCCCCTGCGCTTTCTTTGATCTTCTGCGGCTATTTGATCGATTCAGCTGTAGTAAAATTACGCAAATTTTGACTCTTGAGCATGAGGTTGTCGCAATGTCGGTTTCTAAAAAACCTATGGTACTGGTGATTCTGGATGGCTATGGCTACCGTGAAGACAGCCAGGATAACGCTATTTTCAACGCCAAAACTCCGGTCATGGATTCGCTGTGGGCAAAACGTCCGCATACGCTGATTGACGCATCTGGCCTGGAAGTGGGCCTGCCGGACCGCCAGATGGGCAACTCGGAAGTGGGTCACGTTAACCTGGGCGCCGGGCGTATCGTGTATCAGGATCTAACGCGTCTGGACGTTGAAATTAAAGAACGTACCTTCTTCTCCAACCCAACGCTGTCTGGCGCGGTCGATAAAGCCGTCGCTGCTGGCAAGGCCGTACACATCATGGGTCTGCTCTCTGCAGGCGGCGTACACAGCCACGAAGATCACATCATGGCGATGGTTGAGCTGGCCGCTGAGCGTGGTGCTGAAAAAATCTATCTGCACGCCTTCCTCGATGGCCGCGATACACCCCCGCGCAGCGCGAAAGGTTCTCTGAAAGCCTTCGAAGACAAATTTGCCGCACTGGGTAAAGGCCGCGTGGCATCCATTATTGGTCGTTACTACGCCATGGACCGCGACAATCGCTGGGATCGCGTAGAACAGGCCTATGACCTGATGACCTTGGCAAAAGGTGAATTCCAGTTCGCGACCGCCGTGGAAGCGCTTGAAGCCGCTTACGCGCGTGATGAAAATGACGAGTTTGTGAAAGCGACCGTTATCCGTACTGAAGGCCAGGCCGATGCCGCCATGGAAGATGGCGACGCGCTGATCTTCATGAACTTCCGCGCTGACCGCGCGCGCGAAATTACCCGTGCGTTCGTCAACAGCGACTTCGATGGTTTCGCCCGTAAGAAAGTCGTAAATCTCGACTTCATCCAGCTGACCGAATACGCCGCCGATATCAACGCCCCATGCGCTTACCCGCCGGCCTCGCTGGCAAACACCTTCGGTGAGTGGATGGCGAAGAACGATAAGACACAGCTGCGTATCTCTGAAACCGAGAAATATGCGCACGTGACCTTCTTCTTTAACGGTGGCGTTGAAGAGCCGTTCAAAGGCGAAGACCGCATTTTGATTAATTCGCCTAAAGTCGCCACTTACGATCTGCAGCCAGAAATGAGCTCTGCCGAACTGACTGAAAAACTGGTTGCGGCCATTGAGAGCGGCAAGTACGACACCATCATCTGTAACTACCCGAATGGCGACATGGTCGGCCATACCGGGGTAATGGAAGCCGCGGTTAAAGCGGTTGAAGCGCTGGATCACTGCGTTGAGCAGGTCGCGAAAGCTGTTGAATCCGTTGGCGGCCAGCTGCTGATCACCGCTGACCACGGTAATGCTGAACAGATGCGCGACCCGGCGACCGGCCAGGCGCACACGGCCCATACCAACCTGCCTGTTCCGCTGATTTATGTTGGTGATAAATCACTGAAAGCAGTGGAAGGCGGTAAGCTTTCAGACATCGCGCCAACCATGTTGACGCTGATGGGGATGCCGATCCCTGAAGAGATGACTGGTAAGCCGCTGTTCATCGTGGAATAATCGCTCCCCATGAGGGGAAAGGCGATTTTTTCAATCACATGGGTCGTGAAGCCGCTTAGGTTATCAGTCAGACCTCTGTTTTACGCCAGCGCACTCAGCGCTGGCGTATTGCTGTGCGCCGCATCCGCCCACGCGGATGACCGCGACCAGCTGAAATCCATTCAGGCCGATATCGCCGCCAAAGAGCGTGCGGTACGCCAGCAGCAACAGCAGCGCGCCACTCTGCTCGCCCAGCTTAAGCAGCAGGAAGAAGCCATCTCCGCCGCCGCACGTCAATTACGTGAAACGCAAAACACCCTCGCCCAGTTGAATAAACAGATCGACGAGATGAACGCGTCGATTGCCAAACTGGAACGTCAGCGTGATGCACAGGAGCGCAATCTTGCGGCTCAGCTTGATGCCGCATTCCGTCAGGGTGAACACACCGGCCTGCAACTGATCCTCAGCGGTGAAGAGAGCCAGCGCGGCCAGCGCCTGCAGGCCTACTTTGGCTATCTGAACCAGGCGCGTCAGGAAACGATCGCGCAGCTGAAGCAGACGCGTGAAGAAGTCACCACGCAAAAAGCCGAGCTGGAAGAGAAGCAGAGCCAGCAGCAGACGTTGCTCTACGATCAGCAGGCTCAGCAGGCGAAACTTGAGCAGGCACGCAACGAGCGTAAGAAAACCCTTTCTGGTCTTGAGTCCTCCATTCAGGAAGGACAGAGCCAGCTGAGCGAAATGCGCGCTAACGAATCAAAATTGCGTAACAGTATCGCCCGTGCGGAAGCCGCGGCGAAAGCGCGCGCCGAAAAAGAGGCCCGCGAGGCACAGGTCGTTCGCGACAAGCAGCAGGAAGCGTCCCGCAAAGGGACCACCTACAAGCCAAGCGAAAGCGAACGTTCCCTGATGTCGCGTACCGGCGGTTTAGGCTCTCCTCGCGGTCAGGCTTTCTGGCCCGTTCGCGGCTCAATTCTGCATCGCTATGGCGAACAGCTGCAGGGTGAGCTACGTTGGAAAGGGATAGTTATCGGTGCGTCTGAAGGTAGCGAAGTAAAGGCCATCGCCGATGGCCGCGTGATTCTGGCCGACTGGCTGCAGGGTTACGGACTGGTGGTGGTGGTCGAACACGGTAAAGGTGATATGAGTCTTTACGGCTACAACCAGAGCGCGCTGGTCAGCGTCGGCACTCAGGTGCGCGCAGGTCAACCCATCGCCCTTGTGGGCAGCAGTGGCGGTCAGGGCCGCCCGTCACTCTATTTCGAAATTCGTCGCCAGGGTCAGGCGGTCAATCCACAGCCGTGGTTGGGAAGATAAGTTTTGCTTCAATTTCGTCGAATGGTTCTCTCCGTCGTCAGCGCACTGGCGCTGGCTGCACCGGTATACGCAGGCAAGCTCGCTATCGTGATTGATGACTTCGGTTATCGTCCGCACTATGAAAACCAGGTGCTGGCGATGCCGTCAGCCATCTCAGTCGCTGTCCTTCCGAATGCGCCCCACGCGCGTGAGATGGCGACCAAAGCCCACAACACCGGGCATCAGGTTCTCATCCATCTACCCATGGCCCCGCTCAGCAAGCAGCCGCTGGAAAAAGATACCCTGCGCCCGGATATGAGCAGCGATGAGATCGAACGCATCATCCGCGACGCCTACAATAAAGTGCCGTATGCCGTGGGGCTGAACAACCATATGGGCAGCGCGATGACATCGAGCCTGTACGGGATGCTTAAAGTGATGCAGGCGCTGGAGCGTTACAACCTCTATTTTCTCGACAGCATGACCATCGGCAACAGCCAGGCGATGCGTGCCGCTCAGGGAACGGGCGTAAAAGTGATTAAGCGCAAGGTGTTTCTGGATGATACCCAGAACGAAGCCGATATTCGCGTGCAGTTTAACCGCGCGGTACAGTTGGCCCGCCGTAATGGCTCGGCCATTGCCATCGGTCACCCGCACCCGTCTACCGTTCGCGTCCTGCAGCAAATGCTGCCGACCTTGCCTGCCGATATCACGCTGGTTCGCCCGAGCGATCTGCTGAACGAGCCGCAGGTGGATACTTCTACACCAAATTCTGCACAGCCCGCCCCGACAGCACCACGTAATCCGTTCCGCGGCGTGAAGCGCTGCGTACCTAAGCAACCGCTTGAACCGGTCTACGCGACCCGCTTCTTCTCTGTTATCGGAGACAGCATCAGCAACAGTACGCTGGTGAAATATGTCCAGCAGCAGTGGCAGGGATGGGGTAAGAAAGTGTGATAATAAAAAAGCCACCGTCATGGTGGCTTTTTTATTACTAAAGGTGGAAGGAGCCCTCGAGGATCTGGCTGTATACTGTCGGCTGGCCGTTGTCTGCAGTACGGTATTGCTCTTTGTGCGAGAGCTTATAAATGCCCACGGGATCATTATTTAGCGCCTTCATCGCCGCTATATCAGGTTTCGCTGAGATGAACTGGCGAATTAAAAACCGATTATTCCCGGTGACCGGTTGTTGATCCATGACCTGACGAAACTGCGGATAGCGCTCGCGCGCATATAAGAAACTGTAATCGATCAGGAAGTACTCAATCAGGGTATTGTGGTGCTGCCAGTAGCGATACAGAATATCCCGCACCATCTTCACCAGTGGGTTTCCCTTTTGGGCTGCAAGAAAATAGGCCGTCCAGTAACCCTCACTCAATGCGTTTTCAGACGGTTCAAAACGTAGCGATGAAAAGGTCTTCTCAAAAAATGTTTCCGGTAACGGCTTCGTCATGAACACCGTGGCGTCCATCCAGATCCCGCCATATTGATACAGCAGCGAACAGCGAACAATATCAGAGTATTGCGCCTTACTGATAAGACCGGCCTGGTATTTCGTTTTGATGTGTTCAGGGAGAGTGAGATGGTCTGGAATATTCTCATCCGTCAGGATAATGACCTGCGCATCCGGCGTGTTACGTTGTACGGATGCAATGCAGCGTTTCACCAACTCAGGTGCACTATCCAACCCCTGGAACCAGCAGATCCAGATAATGCGCGATTGCATCGGTTCCGTTGCGTACGCATCGTCAGGCTGAACCTTCAGATCATCAATAACGCTAAAAATCGTCTCTTTTTTCTTCCGCTCAAAATGGCTGGCCGCACGCTGGAAAAGAGAAAAACCCGTTTTTTTGTGCCAGCGTCGGGTTTTCTTGATGAGCTTATTCGTTGCATTAAGATTCATCATTTCACCTTGTTAATTTCAGAATAGCTCTTTTAGCGTACGGCGAAAAAGTTTCATTTTTAATTTAGCGTCTTTTTTACGCCCACGTAATAAGCAATTCATACGCGTTGATTTAAAACCTCGAAACGACATAAGCTGGAACAAATTATTACTGCGAGTCACTTCAGACATATGCTGGCGATATTTAAAATAGAGTTTACGGTACGCATTATATTTTTTTACTTGTGACGTAATGCGATTACTTCCGTGTTCAGCATCCACCATCGCCGTACTGAAGCTGTATTTGATACCTGGACCATATTTCAGAATTAATTTAATCCAGACATCGCGATCTTGCTGTTGTTTTATTTCAGGAGAAAACCCGCCGACACCTAACAGTTTTTCTCTTGTGGTCAATACCTGATTGCCCACCACGTTTTCGCACAAAATATCCTGCAGCTCAATGAGTCTTTTATCATCAGTATCCGGATAGGTGCGGTGGGTTTTGTCCAGCCTTGCGGGAGTATCCGTCACGAAAGCATACTTATCATCATACCGCTCAGCGAGTTTCGTTAGACGTTCTGGCAAGAAATAGTCGTCGTCATCGAGTCCCGTTACAAACACGCCGTGCGAAAGCGCATAGCCCCGGTTACGGCAGAAGTTAGAACCGCTGTTCTTTTCATTACGTTCGTAGATGAAATGTACAAAACGCGCTTCACACTCTGCGCGCATACGCTCGATAAGTTGAGCGGTTTTATCATTAGAACAATCATCAACAATAATCAATTCTACCGTGGGGTATGTCTGAGCAATAACTGAACGAATTGCACGTTCCAGCAACTCCTCTCTGTTGTAGGTGGTGATGATTACTGAAATCAGTTCGTTCATGGCGTGCTCGTCTGGTAAAAGGTATTTCTCCATCGGGAGAATACCTTTTTCCCGATGGAGAATCAAAACGATTACTTAATGACCGTACGGTGTTTGTTTTGCTCCAGGAAAACAACCGACATTATCAGCGTTAGCATCCAGGCAACAGGGGTTGTTTTTGAATAGAACATCACGCCACCCACGCCGAACATAACAATCGAAACCAGGAAAGCGAATAGAATAATACTTTTACGTTTGCGTAATGCATACCAGCCAAGCGATATCACAAACAGAATATAAAGAATAACGCCTGAAGGACCTTTTACAGAAAGCGTTTCAACGATTTCATTATGAAGATGGCCGCGAATGTAACCCAGCGCGCCTGACAGGCTTGGGTCTTTATTAACTTCTGCGATTATCTTTACGTTTCGCTCATCAGTAGACTGCCATAAATAATTGTTTTTAGAGGCAGCCAGCCCCGTCTTCCACATCGCTAAACGGGCACCAACCGAAGTGGCACTGTTCGCTTTATCATAGGAAACAATGTCATTGTTAAAGTCGTCATAACGCTTAACCAGGTTGTCTTTCATCATAAAGGCGCCAGCCAGCAGCGCAATCAGGAAAACAGCAACCCCCTTCCACGGGATATGCTTTTCCTTGTACAACTTCACCACCAGCAATGCGAAGAAAATAATCGGATAGGTCAGAATGGCTGCCCGAGTTTCTGTCGCCACCAGTACCAGGAAAGTAATAAAAAAGTGTCCGAGTATAAACAGCTCTTTCCATCTGCTTGAACTGTGCTGGAGCACCAGAATCGTGTAGAACGAGATAAATGCAATGGTATAAGCGGCCCCTGTCGCATCCGTCCCACCGGCAAGGGAGAGTGTAACCCTTTGGTTTTCAAGAAACAGGTGTTGGTACCCTGCGTAGACAACAATCATCACCTGCAGCGCGATGACCAGCAACATATGAATCTTATTGCTGCCGACGTTGAGCTGATTTCTGTTTACAAACACGAAGATGGAGAATGCCCCGAAAACGCAGATTTTCCCGACTTCCAGATAGGCGCGATACGAGTTGATCGCCTCACTGTCAACCTTATACATCCGGTACCAGACCAGATCGCAAATCCCGATAATCAGCAGGACCAGACAAAGCCAGAATGCATCGTTCTTTCTGAAGTTTTTAATATCCAATAAGAAAATAATGAATGCGGTAACACCCGCCAGGCCCAAAATTTTGGCGGATAAATTAGGAGAAACAACTACGCAACCCAAAGCAATAGCACACAGTCCGAAGAGTAGCTGCAGCAATACAAACTGGACCTTATCTCGTTCTACATTAATCATCATCATTCCATTTACTAAAAGGCAAAGCAGGCTAGCACACTGCAAAAAACAAGTTTATCGCACCTGTGTTAACGAATATTACGCCAGTCATAGGACTTCCCGGTCGTGTCCAGCACGGTTACGTTTTTATTGTAACCGGCAAGCCATGACTGTACCGACAGGACAGGTTCTCCCTGACGATGGATCCCAAGCCAAAGCTCAGCCAGCGTATTAATATCATCAGCAGACCAGACGGTATTGTAATCTCCGGTGAACTGCTTATCGGAATCTACCTGATGTCCGTACCAGATAAACACCGGGATATGCAGAGCCTCTCGCGGAGGATTAACATTGCCGTGGGAGTAAGCTACAGCACGCTTCGGATCGCGAATCAGGCCATGATCGGAAAAATACATGACGGATGAGCGCGAGTTTTCGAGCAGGCTAAAGATCTTACCCATTAACGTATCCGTGTATCGCACCGAATTGTCATAGCAATCATCGGCTTCATTATCACCGTGCAGCAGCGCCTGGCTGGCTGGGAAACGTCGGCAGGAAGGCTCGTGGCTTCCGTACAAATGCAGAACAATCAATTTTTTGCCCGGCGTTTTTAGCGCACTCTGCAACAGCGGCAGAAGGTCTTCGTCGTAGCCCCCGTCAATCCACTCATGCTGTTTCGTGTTCAGGGCAATACCGGTAATGACGTTGTTATGCGCCCCACCTTTGCCCTGGCGACTAAACCAGTAAGTACCATACTCTGCTTTGTTAGCGATATTGACGACGTTATCGCCATATTTGCGCGGATCGCGGGCATTCACGGTATCCGCAGTCAACGCCAGCGGTACCGCCATAATCGTGACAGGTGCAGGTGTAACGGCATTGCGGAACAGTAAGAGTTGCGATTTTTGCTTCTCCAGCTCCGGAGTAGTATCTCGTTGATAACCATAGATACCCATATTTGCCGTACGCTCGGACTCGCCAACAATCAGCACATAGTTCTCGATGCCGGTATCAGATAGTGTGATTTTATAATCAGGAATATTGTTACCGATGTTGGCCACCACTGCATTATCCTCAATGGCCTGCATAAAGACTTTGGACGTGCTAACAGGCGTAGCCTGAACCACGCGCTGCGCCAGGCTTTCGACACTGCTTTTTCTGAGTTGATGCTGCAAAGCCTGACCATAAAAAGCCAGCAGCGTGACGGCAAGCGCAATGGCGGGCCAGCGACGGAAACGCGGTGCAATAGGCCACATCCCGGTATTGGCGGTATAAATGAACAACGCAGAGAGGGCGACAAAAATCAGGCAATCGCGCCAGTATAGGCCGAGCATCGAACTTGCTTCACCCGGTGTCGTATTAAGTACGCTCAGCGCAAACCCATAACTAAACGCAGAATTGAAATTACTCCAGGCATATAACTGTAAAGTAATATCTGCCGCAACCGGAATTAATAAAATAATCGCCAGTACATTTCTGATTAATTTATTCTTTATACATTTTAACGTCAGCAATATCAGCGCGAAGACCAGCGCACGGTTAATTACCGCGTTATATTTAGCATGTATAATATTAACCCCAATGACTATTAGCAGAGAAATAACCACTGTAAAGAAAGCGGTAAATCGCGAAGGAGTCTCAACCAACTTCTGTGAAAACAGTGTGGACATAATGACCTGATTAGCCTGGCAACATCTTTCCTGACGTAATCATTTTGACTGCAAGAATGAACGTGCGGAGAAGACAGGATGGAGAAAATTTCGCCAAAAGTTAACAAGTAACTTCTGGAAAGTCAAACCGCTAAGAAAAAGCGCTGGCACCCGTAAAAGCGGTGCCAGCAGGCAGGTTTAATCCCAGCTCAGAATAACTTTCCCGGACTGCCCTGAACGCATCGCGTCAAAGCCTTTCTGGAACTCATCAACGGAGAAACGATGAGTGATAATGGGGGACAGATCCAGACCAGACTGAATCAACGCCGCCATCTTGTACCAGGTTTCAAACATCTCGCGGCCATAGATCCCTTTGATGAACAGCCCCTTGAAGATGACTTTGTTCCAGTCGATAGACATATCCGACGGTGGAATACCCAGCATTGCGATGCGGCCACCGTGGTTCATGGTATCCAGCATTGTGCGGAACGCCGGTGGCGCACCGGACATCTCCAGACCCACGTCAAAACCTTCGGTCATGCCCAGCTCTGCCATCACGTCGTTCAGATTCTCTTTGGAAACATCTACCGCGCGGGTCACGCCCATTTTACGCGCCAGCGACAGACGATATTCATTTACATCGGTAATCACGACATTACGCGCACCGACGTGCTTCGCGACCGCTGCCGCCATAATGCCGATGGGGCCCGCACCGGAGACCAGCACATCTTCACCGACCAGATCGAAGGAGAGCGCCGTGTGAACCGCGTTACCGAACGGATCGAAGATGGAGGCCAGATCGTCAGAAATATTGTCTGGAATTTTGAACGCGTTAAAAGCCGGGATCACCAGGTATTCCGCGAAGCAACCCGGACGGTTCACGCCCACGCCGATGGTATTACGGCACAGGTGGGTACGCCCACCGCGGCAGTTACGGCAGTGACCGCAGGTAATATGGCCTTCACCGGAGACGCGGTCGCCAATTTTGAAGCCTTTCACTTCCTGGCCGATACCCACCACTTCGCCGACATACTCATGACCGACAACCATGGGCACAGGAATGGTTTTCTGTGACCACTGGTCCCAGTTGTAGATGTGAACGTCAGTACCGCAGATAGCCGTTTTACGAATTTTGATCAGCAGATCGTTATGACCGACTTCCGGCTCCGGCACGTCGGTCATCCAAATCCCTTCTTCCGCTTTCAGTTTGGATAACGCTTTCATCACACGTCCTCAGGCAATTACGCCCAGCTGTTTGCCGATGCGGGTAAAGGCTTCCACCGCACGCTCAATTTGTTCAGGCGAATGCGCCGCAGACATCTGGGTGCGGATACGCGCCTGACCTTTTGGCACCACCGGGAAGAAGAACCCGGTGACGTAAATCCCTTCTTTTTGCAGTTCGCGGGCAAAGTTCTGCGCCACAACCGCATCGCCCAGCATCACCGGAATAATGGCGTGGTCAGCACCGGCCAGGGTAAAACCTGCGGCGCTCATTTTTTCACGGAACAGACGCGCGTTGGACCACAGACGATCGCGCAGTTCAGCGCCTGATTCCACCATCTCCAGCACTTTGATAGAGGCGGAAACGATGGCCGGAGCCAGGGAGTTGGAAAACAGATACGGACGGGAACGCTGGCGCAACCACTCAACCACCTCTTTACGCGCGGCGGTATAGCCGCCGGACGCGCCGCCGAGCGCTTTGCCCAGCGTACCGGTGATGATGTCCACGCGGCCCATCACGTCACAGTATTCGTGGGAACCACGGCCGTTTTCGCCGACAAAACCGACCGCGTGAGAGTCATCGACCATCACCAGTGCATCGTATTTATCTGCCAGGTCGCACACGCCCTTCAGGTTGGCGATCACGCCGTCCATCGAGAACACGCCGTCGGTGGCGATCAGCACATGGCGAGCGCCTGCTTCGCGCGCTTCTTTCAGACGCGCTTCCAGCTCCGCCATGTCGTTGTTGGCGTAACGGAAACGCTTCGCTTTGCACAGACGCACGCCGTCAATGATGGAAGCGTGGTTCAGGGCGTCGGAGATAATTGCATCTTCTGCACCAAGCAGGGTCTCAAACAGACCACCGTTGGCGTCGAAGCAGGAGGAGTACAGAATCGCGTCTTCCATCCCTAAGAAGTTCGCCAGCTTTTTCTCAAGCTGTTTGTGGCTGTCCTGGGTACCGCAGATAAAGCGCACGGAGGCCATACCGAAACCGTGGGTGTCCATGCCATTCTTCGCAGCGGCAATCAGCTCAGGGTGATTCGCAAGACCTAAGTAGTTGTTCGCACAAAAGTTGATCACATGGCTGCCATCGGCAACGGTGATGTCCGCCTGCTGAGCAGACGTGATAATACGCTCTTCCTTGAACAACCCTTCCGCACGTGCGGTGTCGAGGTCGCTGTTTAACTGTTTGTAAAAATCACCACGCATTGCAATTCTCCAGACTCGGCAAATTTCGGGACATATTACCCAAACCTATAGTTCATGACGAGATGACACATTATCTCTTGTCGTTTTTGCAGCATAAATCACGCGTACCCCTGCCCTATGAAGGTGAATGGCTGAAGGGCAGCCATACTAATGATATGATAGAAACATTAGCGTCCGGGATTGTCCCCGGGCTTCACACTTCAAAGGTTACAGTTATGATCATCGTTACCGGCGGCGCAGGCTTTATCGGCAGCAATATTGTTAAGGCTCTCAATGACAAAGGCATCACCGACATCCTGGTGGTTGACAACCTGAAAGATGGCACCAAGTTCGTCAACCTGGTGGATCTGAACATCGCTGACTACATGGATAAAGAAGACTTCCTTATCCAGATTATGGCAGGCGAAGAGTTCGGCGAGATCGAAGCTATCTTCCATGAAGGTGCCTGCTCTTCCACCACAGAGTGGGACGGCAAGTACATGATGGACAACAACTATCAGTACTCCAAAGAGATCCTGCACTACTGCCTCGAGCGTGAAATTCCCTTCCTGTACGCCTCTTCTGCGGCAACCTACGGCGGCCGCACGTCGGACTTCATCGAGTCCCGCGAATATGAGCAGCCGCTGAACGTCTATGGTTACTCCAAGTTCCTGTTCGACGAATACGTCCGTCAGGTTCTGCCAGAAGCGAATTCCCAGATTGTGGGCTTCCGTTACTTCAACGTCTACGGGCCGCGTGAAGGCCACAAAGGCAGCATGGCAAGCGTAGCGTTCCACCTGAACACCCAGCTGAATAACGGCGAAAGTCCAAAACTGTTCGAAGGCAGCGACGGCTTTAAGCGTGACTTCGTCTACGTAGGCGACGTTGCCGCAGTGAACCTGTGGTTCTGGGAAAACGGCGTATCCGGCATCTTCAACCTCGGTACCGGCCGCGCGGAATCCTTCCAGGCGGTGGCTGATGCCACGCTGGCGTATCACAAAAAAGGCAGCATTGAGTACATTCCTTTCCCGGACAAGCTTAAAGGCCGTTATCAGGCGTTCACTCAGGCCGATCTGACCAACCTGCGTGCAGCGGGTTATGACAAGCCGTTCAAGACCGTTGCCGAAGGCGTAACGGAGTATATGGCCTGGCTGAACCGCGACGCGTAAGTATGAGAATTCTGGTGATCGGCCCGTCATGGGTGGGCGACATGATGATGTCGCAGAGTCTCTATCGCACGCTCAAGGCGCGCTATCCCCAGGCGATAATCGACGTGATGGCACCCGCATGGTGCCGTCCGCTGTTATCACGTATGCCGGAAGTTAACGAGGCGATCCCGATGCCGCTTGGCCACGGGGCGCTGGAAATTGGCGAACGCCGCAAGCTCGGCCATAGCCTGCGCGAGAAGCGCTATGACCGCGCGTATGTCCTGCCAAACTCCTTTAAATCTGCCCTGGTGCCCTTCTTTGCAGGCATCCCGCACCGTACCGGCTGGCGCGGTGAAATGCGCTACGGCCTGCTGAACGATGCGCGCGTGCTGGATAAAGAGGCCTGGCCGCTGATGGTGGAGCGCTACGTGGCGCTGGCCTATGACAAAGGCGTGATGCGCAGCGCGAAAGACCTGCCACAGCCGCTGCTCTGGCCACAGCTTCAGGTTAACGACGGTGAAAAATCTCAGACCTGCAACGCGTTTGGGCTTTCGTCTGAACGCCCGATGATTGGCTTCTGCCCTGGCGCCGAGTTCGGCCCGGCAAAACGCTGGCCACACTACCACTATGCGGAGCTGGCGAAACAGCTGATTGACGAAGGCTACCAGATAGTCCTGTTCGGTTCGGCAAAAGACCACGAGGCAGGCAATGAAATCCTCGCGACGCTCAGTAACGAACAGCAGGCATGGTGCCGCAACCTGGCGGGAGAAACCCAGCTTGAGCAGGCGGTTATCCTGATTGCCGCCTGTAGCGCCGTGGTCACCAACGACTCTGGCCTGATGCACGTCGCCGCTGCACTCAACCGCCCGCTGGTTGCGCTGTATGGCCCAAGCAGCCCGGACTTCACGCCACCGCTTTCTCATAAAGCGCGCGTCATCCGCCTGATCACCGGCTATCACAAAGTGCGCAAAGGCGATGCCGCAGAAGGTTATCACCAGAGCCTGATCGACATTACCCCGCAGCGCGTTCTTGAAGAGCTTAACGAACTGCTGTTGAGCGAAGAAGGATAACGAATGCGGGTATTGATCGTTAAAACTTCGTCAATGGGCGATGTTCTGCATACGCTGCCGTCACTGACGGACGCCATGCGGGCCATTCCCGGCATTCGTTTTGACTGGGTGGTGGAAGAGGGCTTCGCGCAAATCCCCACCTGGCATGAAGCGGTCGACCGCGCGATCCCGGTGGCGATTCGCCGCTGGCGCAAAGCATGGTTTTCTGCCCCGATTAAAGCCGAACGCAAAGCCTTCCGCGAGGCAGTACAGGCGCAACGTTACGATGCCATCATCGACGCGCAGGGGCTGGTCAAAAGCGCCGCGCTGGTGACGCGTCTGGCGCACGGCGTAAAGCACGGCATGGACTGGCAAACCGCCCGCGAACCGCTGGCGAGCCTGTTCTATAACCGCCGCCACCACATCGCGAAGCAACAGCACGCCGTGGAACGTACCCGCGAGCTGTTTGCAAAGAGTCTTGGCTATGCCAAACCCGAAACGCAGGGTGATTACGCCATTTCGCAGCATTTCCTGCACAGTTCGCAACAAATAGACTCGCCTTATCTGATTTTTCTTCATGCGACGACCCGCGACGACAAGCATTGGTCGGAAGCGCACTGGCGGGAACTGATCGGCCTGCTGGGGAATTCTGGGCTACGTATCAAACTTCCGTGGGGCGCGCCACACGAAGAAGCACGCGCCAAACGTCTGGCGGCAGGGTTTGATTACGTGGACGTTCTGCCGCGCATGAAACTTGACGGTGTAGCCCAGGAGCTGGCAGGCGCTGCGGCAGTGGTCTCCGTGGATACGGGCCTCAGCCACCTGACGGCGGCGCTGGATCGACCTAATATTACGCTTTACGGCCCAACGGACCCGGGTCTTATCGGCGGCTATGGAAAAAATCAATATATCTGCCGCCCGGAATACTCATCGCAGCTGAGCGACCTCAGTGCCGCTGCGGTATTTGCGCAATTAGAGCCTTTGCTGGCAGCAGAGAGAGCCTATGTCTGATTTTTTCTCAGCGGAGCGTCCACCAAAGCGCGTGCTGATCGTTAAGTTGCGTCACCACGGTGACGTTCTGCTTACTTCGCCGGTGTTCACCGTGTTGAAGAAGAACTGGCCGAACGTGGAAGTCGATGCGCTGGTCTATGACGACACGCAGGCGATGTTGACCAGCCACCCGCATATCGACCAGGTCCATACTATCGGGCGCAACTGGCGTAAAAAGGGGTGGTTTGAACAATTCCGCCTCTACCGCGCGCTGCTCAATACCCTGAAAGGCCGTCAGTATGACGTGCTGATTAACCTGACCGAACACTGGCACGGCGCGCGTCTGGCGCGTCGCCTGAAACCGCGCGTCTCCGTCGGCTTTAAGCCGGATAAACGCGGGGGCCTGGCGCGTCGTCGCTGGGTGAAATCGTTCACCACGCTCTACCCGGCGATTCAGGACAACAGCCGTCATATGGTGGAGGTTAATCTGGACGCCCTGCGCCGGATCGGCATTCATCCACAGTCCGACGAAGACAAACATACCCTCTTTGTGCCTGGCGACGCGGCAGAAGCCTCTGTTGCCGAAAAACTGGCCGGGTTTGGGCTCGCGAGTCAATCCTACATTTTGGTTCACCCGACCTCGCGCTGGATGTTTAAGGCCTGGGATATCAAAAAGCTGGCAGCCACTATTGATAACCTGGCGGCGCGCGGCCTGCCGATTATTCTCTCCGCCGCACCGTCAAAAGAAGAGAAGGCCTACATGGATGAGCTGCGCGCTGCCCTCACCCAGCCGGTCTTTGATTTAAGCGGTCAGCTGAACCTGAAAGAGCTGGGCGCGCTCATGAAGCACGCGCGGGTGTACTTTGGTGTGGATTCTATGCCGATGCACCTTGCAAGCGCCGTCGGTACGCCGACCGTCGCCATCTTTGGCCCTACCGGTGCCATCAAGTGGGCACCGTGGGGGGTGAACTACCGTGTGATTGTGGCCGGGTTTACCTGTCAGCCGTGCGGCAAAGCGGGCTGCGGAGACAGCGGTGTTTCAGACTGCATCACCGCCATCACCCCGCAGCAGGTGCTGAGCGCCATTGATACGATGCTCCTGGAAACGGGAACACCTGCATGAAGCTGGCGATTGTTCGACAGACCTACAACCCCAACGGTGGCGCAGAGCGTTTCGTCTCACGTGCGCTTAACGTGCTGGCGCAGGATACCTCGCTTGACGTCACGCTGATTGCCCGCCAGTGGGAAGATGCCGCAGGCTGGAAAACGCTGACGGTCAATCCGCCGTTTCGCAATCGCATCGCCCGTGAATCCGGCTTTGCCACCGAAGCCGCCGCGCATTTTGCGCAGTTTGATATTGTGCAAAGCCACGAACGCATACCAGGAGCGACCATCTTCCGGGCGGGTGATGGAGTTCACGCCACCTGGCTTGAGCAATATGGTCGTATTCTGTCGCCGCTGGCGCGCTGGGCGCAATCTCTGAGCCGCTATCACCGCTACATTCTGCAGGCTGAGACGCAAATGTTTACCCATCAGCAGCTGCGCAAGGTGATCTGTAATTCGAAGATGGTGCGCGACGATATCGCCCGCCGCTTCGGGCTGTCGGATGACAAGCTGACGGTGATCTATAACGGCGTCGACACTACCCAGTTCAGCCCTGAGGTACGCACCCTTTCGCAGCGTGATGCGCTGGGCATTCCCCAGGCAGCACCGGTGCTGGCGTATGTTGGGTCAGGTTTCAGCCGTAAAGGTGTTGCCACCGCGCTGCGTGCCATTGTGGCGCATCCTGACGTCTGGCTGCTGATTGCCGGGCGCGATAAACATGCGCGGAAATTTGAAAAACTGGCGCAAGCGCTGGGAGTCTCCTCACGCGTGAAGTTCCTGGGGCCCGTTGCCAACGTGCGCGAAGTGTATGGCACGGCGGATGCGCTTATCCTGCCGACGCTCTACGATCCCTTCCCGAACGTCTGCGTGGAAGCGCTGGCCTGCGGTTTGCCGCTGCTCACCAGCCACGGCTGTGGCGCGGCAGAGTGGATAACCGAGGGTCAAAACGGCTGGGTGCGCGATGCGCTGGACAGCGAAGGCTACCAGCAGGCCATCTCTCTGTGGCTGAAAGGCCGCGAACAGGGTGTCGATTACTCCGCTGCTGCACGTGCAACTGCGGAGCCTTTCACCCTGGACAGAATGGCGCGAGAGCTACAAACGCTTTATCGCGATTTGCTACGCTGAGCGGCATCAGAGAAGACCTTCTCCATCGCGTCCAGCATACATTCGCGGGTAAAGTGCGTGCTCAGGTAGTCATACCCCTGTTGCGCGAGTGCCTCGCGAAGGGCTGAGTCGTCATAGAGTTTTAATATGGCATCGTGCAGTGCGTTTTCGTCGCGCTGCGCGATCAACAATCCCGTCTGCCCGTTAATCACCGCATCTCCCGTTCCACCGGCATCCGTTGCAATGGTTGCAATACGGGAGGCTAACGATTGCAGCACGCCCTGCGGGACACCTTCCATATCGTGCGAAGGGCTCAGCGCAATATCAAACGCCGGGAACCAGCGTTCTGGCTCGGTTTGATGTCCCGCCATCACCACGCGTTGCTGTAACCCCAGCGCTGTAATTTCCTGTTCGAGCGTCGCTTTGTGCGGGCCTTCGCCGACAATCGCCAGCTTGATCTGCGGATTGTCGATTTTCGCCAGGGCACGCAGCAGTACGCTGTGACCTTTGTTCGGACGTAAATGCGACACCACGCCCAGCCAGAAATCTGACTCCGATAAGCCACAATGCGCGCGGGCTTCGTGCTTATCTCCCGGGTGAAAACGCTGCGTATCGACACCGCTTGGCACCGACGTACTCTGGGACATCGGCACACCAATATTTGCCACCTGATGACGTAACGCCTCCCCTGTGGTCACGATATGCGCGCAGGCCGTGCGGAACAGCCAGCGGGTCGTCCAGTTGTTGCGCGGTACACCTGACGCATGACGGGTGCGGACCAGCGGCACGGGGTTGGAAAGCGTAAGATTTGCCAGCGCCACCAGCCAGGTATCGGCGGAGTTATGGCTATTAATGACGTCAATCGACTGGCGATTATCCTTCAACCAGCGACGCAACAACTGTAGATTTTTAAGGTTCTTGCGCTTCAACGGCATCGTGACAACCGTCAACCCGGCATCGCGCGCCAGCGCGTGCAGCGGCGCAGTTTCCGGACAAAGGATAGTCACCTGATGGCCACGCTGAATCATCCCTAGCGATTCGTTGATAATGCGCAGAGGCTGTCCGCCTTTGCCGCCGTCTGCTTCAGTGTGAACAATATGCATACATTTCCTGTTAAGAATCTCGTCCGCGTGACGCTAATTTGCCGCCTGAAAAGGATCTTTGTCCCTCCAGGCATATGTTTTTAGTATCCACCAGATATAATACAGCACGAATGGTATCACCATATTGGGTGGCCTGCCCTGAACACAACGGAGAAAGCATGTCCGACAAACCTTTATTGAGCCTTGTAGTCGCCGTCTATAACGGTGAAAAATTCCTCAGTGCATTTTTCGACAGCATCAAAGCTCAACATCTGGACAGTCTGGAACTGGTCGTTGTGAACGACGGGTCAAGCGACAACTCCTCCGCCATCATTGCTCAGTACGCCGGAGAATTTCCGTTCTACAAGGTCATTGACCAGGCTAACCAGGGCGTCTCAGCGGCCCGTAATACAGGTCTCGCGCAAGCAACAGGCGAGTATGTTGCATTCCCGGATATCGATGATGTCATTTACCCGGGTATGTATCCGCGCCTGCTTGAGATGGCTAAAAAGAACGATCTCGATGTGGCGACCTGCAACGGCACGTATATCTACGATGACGGCAGGCCGTCGAAGAAAATCTTTCCGTCCGACAAACTGCAATCCACAGACGTACTGGATGGCCCAACGTGGCTACAGCGCGCGCTGGCGTCGCGTAAATTCCTGCACGTTACCTGGCTGAATATTTATCGCCACGCGTTTATTAAAGAGCAGGGTTTCACCTTTGAACATGGGCTGCGACACCAGGATATCCCGTGGACCACCGAAGTGCTGCTGACGGCCAAACGCGTGCAGTACACTGACGAAACCTTCTATGACTACCTGATTCATTCCGCCTCCGTCTCGCACACGCCAGGGACAGATGACACGCGCATGCGTAACGCTCGTCACTACATGAAAATCCTGGAAATGCTGGATGTTATCAACCAGCGTTACCCGGAAGCCGTACGCCGGGTACCGGCCTGCCGGTGGCAGATTGCAAAAGAGGGGCTGGGCATTCTGCACGCCATTAACAACATCGGCGATCTCAGTAAAAAACGCGAAATTATTCGTGAATTGTTCGACCGAGGTATCTGGGCACTCATCTGGAAAAATGCCCGTGGGCTGCGCCAGCGCTGGCGACTTGGCCGCCGTTATTTCCGTTTGAAACGGTATCTGGCATAAGAGATAGCTTTACCCGGCTTAAATGCTTAGAATTTGCCCGCCGAAACTAAAAAAACGGATAATCGCTTGGAATTGTTGTATACCGCTCTGCTCTACATCATTCAGCCACTGGTGTGGCTGAGACTGTTGCTTCGTAGCCGTAAAGCGCCTGCGTATCGTAAACGCTGGGCTGAGCGCTATGGCTTCTGCCGCAATAAAGTCTTACCGGACGGTATTTTGCTGCATTCCGTTTCTGTCGGTGAAACGCTGGCGGCGATCCCGCTGGTTCGCGCCCTGCGCCACCGCTACCCGTCTCTGCCGATCACCGTCACGACAATGACGCCGACCGGGTCGGAGCGCGCGTTATCCGCTTTTGGCAAAGACGTTCAACACGTCTATCTCCCTTACGATCTGCCCTGCGCCATGAATCGTTTCCTGAATACCGTTCGCCCGAAACTGGTGATCGTGATGGAAACCGAACTGTGGCCGAACATGATTTCCGCCCTGCATGCCCGTAAGATCCCGTTGGTTATCGCTAATGCCCGCCTGTCTGAGCGCTCGGCAAAAGGGTACGGCAAGCTGGGCAAATTTATGCGTCGCCTGCTGAGTAAAATCACCTTGATTGCGGCGCAGAATGAAGAAGATGCGGCGCGCTTCATCGCGCTAGGCCTGAAACGCAACCAGCTTGCGGTAACGGGCAGCCTTAAATTCGATATTTCCGTCACGCCTGAACTCGCCGCCCGTGCGATCACACTGCGTCGCCAGTGGGCTCCGCGTCGTCAGGTCTGGATTGCGACCAGCACCCACGACGGCGAAGAAGAGATCATCCTCCAGGCGCACCGTAAGTTGCTGGAAAAATTCCCCGATTTACTGCTGATCCTCGTTCCACGTCATCCGGAGCGTTTTAAAGATGCCCGCGACATGGTGCAGAAAGGCGGTTTCAGCTACACCCTGCGCAGCAGCGGTGAGATCCCTTCCGGCAGCACTCAGGTAGTGATTGGCGATACCATGGGCGAGCTGATGCTACTTTATGGCATTGCCGATCTGGCCTTTGTTGGCGGCAGCCTGGTGGCGCGCGGCGGTCATAACCCGCTGGAGCCAGCAGCCCACGCCATTCCGGTGCTGATGGGGCCACACACGTTTAACTTCAAAGATATCTGCGCTAAATTGCAGCAGGCCGATGGTTTAATTACCGTGACTGATGCGGATTCGGTGGTCAAGGAGGTCTCGACCCTTCTGACTGACGAAGATTATCGCCTGTGGTACGGGCGTCATGCCGTCGAGGTGCTGCATCAGAACCAGGGCGCACTGACCCGCCTGCTGCAACTTCTGCAACCTTATTTGCCTCAGCGGAGCCACTAATGTCAACGCGTCTGTCGGTCGTGATGATCGCCAAAAACGCCGCCGACCTGCTTCCGGACTGTCTGGCCTCCGTCGCCTGGGCTGACGAAATCGTCGTGCTCGATTCCGGCAGCACGGACAATACGGTGGACGTTGCCCGCGCAGCGGGCGCAAAGGTCTTTATCAACACCGACTGGCAAGGCTATGGCATCCAGCGCCAGCGCGCGCAGGGGTACGCCACTGGCGATTATGTCCTGATGCTCGATACCGACGAACGCATCACGCCAGAACTTCAGCAGGCCATTCAGGCGGTGCTTTCCTCGCCTCAGCCTGGTGCGGTCTACAGCATCGCCCGCCGCAACTACTTCCTCGGCCGTTTTATGCGCCACAGCGGCTGGTATCCAGACCGCGTGATGCGCCTCTACGAGCGCGAGCGGTATCAGTACAACGACAACCTGGTCCATGAATCCCTGGCTTGCGATAGCGCCCAGGTGATCCCTCTGGCGGGCGATCTGTTGCACCTGACCTGTCGGGATTTCGCCAGCTTCCAGCGTAAACAGCTTAACTATGCCACCGCATGGGCGCAGGAGCGCCACCAGCGCGGCAAGAAGGCCACGCTGAGCGGTATCTTCACCCATACGCTGGGCGCGTTTCTGAAAACGCTCCTGCTGCGTGGTGGCGTACTGGACGGTAAACAGGGGTGGTTACTGGCGGTGGTGAATGCCCAGTATACTTTCAACAAATACACCGAGCTGTGGGCGCTCTGCCGCGGCTACTCAGAGAAAACGTGAGCCATGAGCACAAAAGCGATTTATCCGGGTACCTTCGATCCGATCACTAACGGTCATCTTGATATCATCACCCGTGCGGCGTGCATGTTCGACAAGGTGATCCTGGCCATTGCCGCCAGCCCCAGCAAAAAACCGATGTTTGACCTCAACGAGCGCGTACAGCTTGCCACCGATGCCATTTCGCACCTGCCGAATGTTGAGGTGGTCGGGTTTAGCGACCTGATGGCTAACTTCGCCCGCGCTCAGCAGGCAAACATTCTGATCCGTGGTTTACGCGCTGTGGCAGACTTCGAATATGAGATGCAGCTGGCGCACATGAACCGCCACCTGATGCCGGAGCTGGAGAGCGTATTCCTGATGCCCTCCAAAGAGTGGTCGTTTATCTCTTCCACGCTGGTAAAAGAGGTGGCGCGCCATCACGGGGACGTTACCCATTTCCTGCCGACTAACGTCCACCAGGCGTTGATGGAAAAGCTAAAGTAGCGCTATTTCTGGCACTGGCGGCAGTAGAACGTCGCGCGCTGGGCGTGCTTCGTGGCAATAACTGGCGTGCCGCAGACTCTGCACGGTTCGCCTTTGCGCCCGTACACCTGCAGCTCCTGGGCAAAATAGCCCGGCTTGCCGTCGCTTTGCAGGAAGTCCTTCAACGTTGTCCCACCCTGCTCAATCGAGCGCAGTAATACAGCTTTAATCACCCGGACCAGCAGTTCACACTCCTTCGCCGACAGCGAAGAGGCCAGCCGATCGGGATGGATCCCGGCCGCAAACAGCGATTCGCTGGCGTAGATATTTCCCACGCCGACCACCAGCTTATTGTCCATCAGCCAGGGCTTAATCGGAGTCTTCTTCTTCGCACACTTCGCTTGCAGGTATTCCGCGTTAAACGCGTCTGAGAGCGGCTCCGGGCCCAGATGCGCCAGTACGTTATGTCCTTCCAGCTCCTTCGTCCACAGCCACGCACCAAAGCGCCGTGGGTCGGTGTAACGGAGCACTTTGCCGTTGCTCATCACCAGATCGACGTGGTCGTGCTTTTCCGCAGGCAGTTCTTCGGTCAAAATGCGAAGGCTACCGGACATCCCCAGATGGATAATAATCCAGCCGTCGGGCAGTTCCAGCAGCAGGTATTTAGCGCGGCGCTGCACGCTAAGGACGGGTTTATCGCTCAGGGCATGGATCTCATCGGATACCGGCCAGCGCAAGCGCCCATTACGGACAACCGCGTGAAGAATAGTCGCGCCGACCAGATGGGGCTCAATGCCGCGGCGGCTGGTCTCTACCTCAGGTAATTCAGGCATGGTTCCTCCGTTGAGATGCAGAATGCAAAAAACCCCGCAGTTGCGGGGTTTTTCAATACAAGGAGACTAAAATTATTTGATTTTAGCTTCTTTGTACAGTACGTGCTGGCGTACAACTGGATCGAATTTTTTCAGTTCCAGTTTTTCCGGCTTAGTACGTTTGTTCTTCGTGGTGGTGTAGAAGTGACCTGTACCAGCAGAAGAAACCAGCTTGATTTTCTCACGAATACCTTTAGCCATGATTTATTTCCTCTTTAAGTACTTAGTACTTTTCGCCACGGGCACGCAGTTCAGACAGAACTGTATCGATGCCTTTCTTATCGATTACACGCATACCTTTAGCAGATACGCGCAGGGTGACAAAACGCTTCTCGCTCTCAACCCAGAAACGGTGAGAGTGCAGGTTCGGCAGGAAACGGCGTTTAGTCGCGTTCAGTGCGTGGGAACGGTTGTTACCGGTCACCGGACGCTTGCCAGTAACTTGGCAGACTCGGGACATGTCTATTCTCCAAAAATCAAATTAGCTCGAGCTTCGTATGGGGTATCGGCGCCTCGTCAGGCTTTACAGCCCGGTCATCGCATAGTTCTAAGTGAACTCTCGATTGCCAGGCCCAAATGCCAAACCCGAGATTCTCAAAGGTGGCGTAGTATACGCTGACTCGGCGGTGTGCTCAAGTCCCGAACAGACAAAGATCCCGATGGATCGCGAGAAATAGCCTAAATCCAGCCATGTTCTGCAAAAGAAATGTACTCTCCGCGGCCAATTATCAGATGGTCCAGCACACGAATGTCCATGAATTGACAGCATTTGATAATGCGTTCGGTGATTTCTTTGTCAGCTCTGCTCGGTTCTGCACAGCCAGAGGGGTGATTATGCGCGAGGATCACGCCCGCTGCATTCACTTTTATCGCTTCCCGCACAATTTCACGCGGATGCACCTCGACGTGGCTTAACGTGCCCGCAAAGAGGCAGCTATGTTTCAGCACCCGGTTTCTGTTGTCGAGAAAGATCACCATAAAGATCTCACGCTCGGCATCGGTTAACTGGCTTTGCAGGAATTCACGCGTCATCGCGGGCGTCAGGATCGGATCTTCCTCCTCCATGCGGACCTTGTAAAAACGGCGGGCCAGTTCAGCAATGCCTCTCAACTGAGCATATTTTGCCACGCCGATCCCCTCGACGTGCTTAAACTGCGCCAGATCGGCGGTCAGCAACCCATGCAGTGAACCGAAATGCGCTATCAGCTCTTTTGCCAGCGTAAATACGGTCTTCCCGGACGTTCCGGTACGTAAAAAGAGCGCCAGCAGCTCATCGTCTTTTAACAGGGTGACGCCATAGCGCAGTAGTTTTTCGCGCGGTAGCAGCTGCTCATCCTCTTCATCCATGCTCTTTCTCCTTTTTTACCGCATGCTGCCACAGGCCAGTCAGTGGCTCGACGACCACGTTGCGTACTTGCGTAGCGCCTCGCAAAGTGTCCGAAGGACAAAATCACCTCGTTTTGGGGATTGTGATAAAATGCCCGCTCTCTGGTGAAACCCAACAGGAAAGAATCATGATGAGCCTGGCCGGTAAAAAAATCGTTCTTGGCGTGAGCGGCGGTATTGCTGCCTATAAAGCGCCGGAGCTGGTGCGTCGTCTGCGCGAGCGCGGGGCAGATGTGCGGGTCGCGATCACCGAAGGCGGTAAAGCCTTTATCACTCCCTTGAGCCTGCAGGCGGTTTCAGGGTACCCGGTATCTGACAGCCTGCTCGATCCGGCCGCCGAAGCTGCAATGGGCCATATTGAGCTTGGAAAATGGGCTGACCTGGTTATCCTCGCCCCCGCCACAGCGGATTTAATCGCGCGGGTGGCAGCCGGTATGGCAAACGACCTGGTCTCCACCATTTGCCTGGCCACGCCTGCGCCTGTTGCCGTCGTGCCTGCCATGAACCAGCAGATGTACCGCAACGCGGCCACCCAGCACAATCTGGAGACGCTGGCTGCACGCGGCCTGCTTATCTGGGGACCGGACAGCGGCAGCCAGGCCTGTGGTGACGTTGGCCCGGGTCGCATGCTTGATCCGCTGACGATTGTTGATATGGCCGCCGCCCATTTTTCGCCTGTCAACGATCTGCAACATCTCAACATCATGATTACCGCGGGCCCCACGCGCGAGCCGCTGGATCCGGTGCGCTATATCACTAACCACAGCTCCGGTAAGATGGGCTTTGCCATTGCCGCCGCTGCGGCAAAGCGCGGCGCAAACGTCACGCTGGTGAGTGGCCCGGTATCGCTGCCTACACCTGCGTTTGTAAAGCGAGTTGACGTCACCACCGCGCTGGAGATGGAAGCCGCCGTGCAGGCACACGCGCAAAACCAGCAGATATTTATCGGCTGTGCGGCCGTCGCAGACTATCGCGCTGAGACCATCGCCGAGGCTAAAATAAAAAAGCAAGGTGATGAATTAACACTAAAAATGGTGAAAAACCCGGACATTGTCGCCGGCGTCGCCGCACTAAAAAGCCATCGTCCTTACGTTGTTGGGTTTGCCGCAGAAACAAATAATGTGGAAGAATATGCCCGGCAAAAACGTACCCGCAAAAACCTCGATTTGATTTGCGCGAACGACGTATCGCTGGCCACACAAGGATTTAACAGCGACAGCAACGCACTGCACCTTTTCTGGCAGGATGGAGATAAAGTCTTACCGCTTGAGCGCAAGGAACTCCTGGGCCAACAATTACTCGACGAGATCGTTACCCGTTATGATGAAAAAAATCGACGTTAAGATTCTGGACCCGCGTGTTGGCGAGCAATTCCCGCTGCCAACCTATGCCACCTCCGGCTCTGCCGGACTTGACCTGCGCGCCTGTCTCGATGACGCCGTAGAACTGGCGCCGGGTGCCACTACCCTGGTGCCGACTGGCCTGGCCATTCACATTGCTGACCCGTCTCTGGCGGCGGTGATTCTGCCGCGTTCTGGCCTGGGCCATAAGCATGGCGTTGTGCTGGGTAACCTGGTTGGCCTGATTGACTCTGACTACCAGGGTCAGCTGATGGTCTCCGTCTGGAACCGTGGTCAGGACAGTTTCACCATTGAGCCCGGCGAACGTATCGCGCAGATGGTCTTTGTACCGGTGGTACAGGCAGAATTTAACCTGGTGGCAGACTTTGACGCCACCGACCGTGGCGAAGGCGGCTTCGGCCATTCCGGGCGCAAATAACCGCCCGACAGAGACGTTTCCCACAGCGCCATAATGCAATAACAAACCGCAAACTTCAGTTTGCGGTCGCTGTGTGGATGACAGCCTGGCAAGTGCTTATTTTCAGGGGTATTTTGTAACATGGCAGAAAAACAAACCGCGAAAAGGAATCGTCGCGAAGAAATACTTCAATCTCTGGCTCTGATGCTTGAATCCAGCGATGGCAGTCAACGCATCACTACCGCTAAACTGGCCGCCTCTGTGGGCGTGTCTGAGGCGGCGCTGTACCGTCATTTTCCGAGCAAAACCCGGATGTTCGACAGCCTGATCGAATTTATTGAAGACAGCCTGATCACGCGCATCAACCTGATTTTGAAAGACGAAAAAGACACCACCGCGCGTCTGCGTCTGATTGTGCTGTTAATCCTGGGCTTTGGTGAACGCAACCCGGGTTTAACCCGTATCCTGACCGGTCACGCGCTGATGTTCGAGCAGGACAGACTGCAGGGCCGCATTAACCAGCTTTTCGAACGTATTGAAGCACAGCTGCGTCAGGTACTGCGCGAGAAGAAAATGCGTGAAGGCGAAGGATACAGTATTGATGAAACGCTGCTGGCAAGCCAGATACTGGCGTTTTGCGAAGGCATGCTCTCACGTTTTGTGCGCAGCGAATTCAAATACCGTCCAACGGACGATTTTGACGCCCGCTGGCCGTTAGTGGCTGCGCAGTTGCAGTAACATCATTGCCGGATGGCGGCCTCGCCTTATCCGGCCTACAGGTTGCATTGCCCGGTAAACCTGACGTCACCGGGCAATGCAATTAAACCCCGAACTCTTCCCGGTATGCACGTACCGCTGCCAGATGGTCCGCCATCTCAGGCTTCTCTTCCAGATACGCAATCAGGTCTTTCAGGGTGATAATCGACGTCACTTTGCAGCTGTAATCACGCTCCACTTCCTGAATAGCAGAAATTTCACCACGACCACGCTCCTGACGATCCAGAGAAATCAGCACGCCAGCCAGCGTCGCACCGTTGGCCTGAATAATCTCCATCGATTCGCGGATCGCCGTGCCTGCAGTGATCACATCGTCGACCAGCATAACGCGGCCCTGCAACGCGCTGCCGACCAGATTACCGCCTTCACCGTGGGTTTTAGCCTCTTTGCGGTTAAAGCAGTACGGCACATCGCGGTCATGGTGTTCCGCCAGCGCAACCGCGGTGGTGGTCGCAATCGGAATGCCTTTGTAGGCCGGGCCAAACAGCAGGTCAAAATCAATCCCGGAATCCACCAGCGCTTCGGCATAGAAACGGCCTAACAGTGCCAGATCGCGCCCGGTATTAAACAGCCCGGCGTTGAAGAAATAGGGACTCTTACGCCCGGATTTCAGCGTAAACTCGCCAAACTTAAGTACCTGCTTGTTAAGCGCAAACTCAATAAACTGGCGCTGATACGATTTCATGGATTTGCTCCTTTGGTTTTTCTGTCTTACAGGCAAAAAAAAGGCGACTCATTGGTCGCCTTTAAAATCAATTTTCTAACGCCGCTTTCTGCGTCGTGACGATAGATTCAATTCCCCCCCGGGCCAGAGCCAGCAGGGCAAGAAGTTCTTCATGGGTGAACGGCTCGCCTTCTGCCGTGCCCTGCACTTCAATGATGCGACCATCTTCGGTCATCACCACGTTCATGTCCGTCTCGGCAGCGGAATCTTCAACATATTCCAGATCGCAAAGCGCTTCACCGTTAACAATGCCCACGGAGACCGCCGCAACCATGCCTTTCATTGGATTGGTTTTCAGCTTACCGGCCGCAACCAGTTTATTCAGGGCATCCGCCAGCGCCACGCATGCGCCGGTAATGGAGGCTGTACGCGTGCCGCCGTCTGCCTGAATCACGTCGCAGTCCAGCGTGATGGTAAATTCACCGAGGATTTTCAGGTCAACGGCGGCGCGCAGCGCACGCGCGATCAGACGTTGAATTTCCATGGTACGGCCGCCCTGCTTGCCTTTTGCCGCTTCGCGGGCGTTACGGGTATGGGTCGCACGCGGCAGCATGCCGTACTCTGCGGTGATCCAGCCCTGGCCCTGACCTTTCAGGAAGCGCGGAACGCCTTCTTCGATGGACGCGGTGCACAGTACTTTGGTATCACCAAACTCAACCAGCACGGAGCCTTCAGCGTGTTTTGTATAGTTACGGGTCAGGGTGACGGGACGCACCTGGTTGGCGCTACGACCTGATGGACGCATGATGGATTCTCCGGCTTGAAACGAATGTGGCTGCGCATTATACGGATAAAGGACGCTTATTCCTATCCTGAGAAGCCCCCGAAAGCTATAATCCCCCCATCTCTCCTTTAAAAACGGGAATGTCTATGATCCGCAGTATGACCGCCTACGCCCGGCGTGAAATCAAGGGTAGCTGGGGTAGCGCCACATGGGAAATGCGCTCGGTAAACCAGCGTTACCTGGAAACGTATTTCCGTATGCCGGAGCAGTTCCGCAGCCTTGAGCCTGTTGTACGCGAGCGTATCCGTACGCGTCTGACGCGCGGTAAAGTGGAATGTAACCTGCGTTTCGAGCCTGATGCCAGCTCGCAGGGTGAGCTGATCCTCAACGAAAAACTGGCGAAACAGCTCGTGAATGCGGCGAACTGGGTCAAAATGCAGAGCGATGAAGGCGAAATCAACCCGGTTGATATTCTGCGCTGGCCTGGGGTCATGGCCGCCGGTGAGCAGGATCTGGATGCCATTGCCGCCGAAATCCTTGCAGCCCTCGACGGTACCCTGGACGACTTTATCGTTGCCCGCGAAACCGAAGGCCAGGCACTGAAAGGGATGATTGAGCAGCGTCTTGAAGGCGTAACCGCTGAAGTCGCGAAAGTGCGCACCCATATGCCAGAAGTGCTGCAGTGGCAGCGCGAGCGCCTGGTCGCCAAACTAGAAGAAGCGGAAGTTCAGCTGGAAAACACCCGTCTGGAACAAGAGCTGGTCCTGATGGCGCAGCGCGTTGACGTCGCTGAAGAGCTGGACCGTCTGGAAGCGCACGTTAAAGAAACCTACAACATTCTGAAGAAGAAAGAAGCGGTAGGCCGCCGCCTCGACTTTATGATGCAGGAGTTCAACCGCGAGTCGAACACGCTGGCGTCTAAGTCGATCAACGCTGAGGTGACCAATTCAGCGATTGAACTCAAGGTTCTGATTGAGCAAATGCGCGAGCAGATTCAGAATATCGAGTAACGTTTACGGGTGGTGCAGCCGGCACCACCCATTATTATTTCTAATCCATCTAATTGCTTTTTTTCTCAATAACCCCTCTTTCATCAAGCCTGTTCAACATAAATTGATAAAATTTTATATGGCAAACTGAGTCACCTTAGAAAATCTCAATCGTGATCTTGCGCACAAATCGCTAACCTCCACGCGTTCACACCGGAGGGTATATGCTGCTTCACATTCTTTATCTCATTGGTATCACCGCAGAAGCCATGACCGGCGCACTGGCCGCCGGGCGTCGCCGGATGGACACCTTCGGCGTGATCATTATTGCCACAGCAACCGCGCTGGGCGGCGGTTCCGTGCGCGATATTCTGCTGGGCCATTACCCACTCGGCTGGGTTAAACACCCTGAGTATGTGATTATCGTGGCGACAGCTGCCGTATTAACCACCATTGTGGCACCCGTTATGCCCCATCTACGCCGCCTGTTCCTGGTGCTTGATGCGCTGGGGCTGATCGTCTTTTCAATCATCGGCGCACAAATTGCGCTCGATATGGGTGAAGGGCCGGTCATCGCCACCATTGCTGCCGTGGTCACAGGGGTGTTCGGTGGTGTGCTGCGGGATATGTTCTGCAAACGCATTCCCCTGGTTTTCCAGAAAGAGCTGTATGCAGGTATATCCTTCGCTGCAGCGGTGCTCTATATCGCCCTGCAGCATTATGTTTCTAACCAGGATGTGGTGGTCATCTCCACATTGCTGTTTGGCTTTACGGCCCGCATGCTCGCGCTGCGTCTGAAGCTCGGGCTACCCGTTTTTCATTACAAGCACAGCGCACACTAATTTCAGAACCCGTTGATGTGCTGCTGAGCAAGCCATCTGACCAGCACATCAACTTCTGGCGCATGTATCCAGTTAACAATTTGCCTGGCCTTTTCCTCTCCCGTTCCCGGCAAGGTCTGCCAGTCCTTTGCGTTACGCCCGCTCATCTTCTGCCACGTTATATCCCCCATCGCCTTCAATGAAGCCTGCGTCAGCGGAACACCCAATGCCATAAGCCAGCGGATAAACGGTTGCTCACGCACCAGATTAAATCGATGCCAGAGCGCCAGCCCGCGTGCTGAGGAAAATCCCGGTGTAGCCTGCAGTTGCGCCTGAGTTAATAACAGCCATGAGAAGAGATGTTCAAACTGATGCGCCTGCCAGAGCGCACGCCATCCTGACTCGCCTAATCCTTCAATATCGAACACTTGCTTTGAGCTGAGCCACGTCAGCCTGGCAAAGAACTGCTCCATACACTCAGGCGAAGCATAAAAACAGCTTAGAGCATGATAACGCGCGGCCGGAGGCTCGGGTTTATGTCGGTCCGTCCCTCGCCAGACAACCTTATCAAACCGGGGGATCCCCTGCCCGGCCAGGCTGACTTGTATCTGATCTCCCGGGGCAATATCTAGCCTTTGCCAGCGCGCGACCGACCCCAGACTCACCCGCTGCACCTGTTTATCATCCAGCTTTACAGGTTCAAGCGCCGCGACAACGGAAATTTTGCCCGTTCGCCCCACGGAAAAATGAATATCACTGACCTCAGCGACCTGTGCTGCAGGAGTATATTTCCATGCGACGACCCAACTGCCTTCCCCAGGCAACCAATTTTCACCCGGGGGTGCATCTGCTGACCGAACCACAATGCCATCCGTGGCAAAGGGTAATGCTGTGTTTTGCCATGCCGAACGCTGTTTTTCGACGGCATCCACGGCCTCAACCGGCAGGGTATAACGTGCAGTCAGAGAAAATCCTGCCCTGGAAAGCTCATACAACCTGTTCTGCATGCCTTTCGGCCCATCCGGCCAGGCCCAGATAAATATCCCTGTCTGGTTCAGAAGCGCGTTGTCCTTTTGTCGCATCATCGCACCCGCTACTTTTGCGCGAGCATTCATGCCGCCCATCTGCCGCTGAACATGCCCCTCACGTAACCAGAAAAGCTCCCCCTGTAAAACGCTGTTTGCCAGCGCGCCAGATACGTCCTTGGGCACAGACGGAATTAAACGCACTTGCGAAGTCCAGTCTTCGCCTTTTAGCCCATTACCACGGCTAGTGGCCTGGGTTAACTTTCCGTCGCGATACACCAGTGTGACTGCTACGCCGTCGACTTTTGGCTGCATCCAGAGATTGCTCCGACCGCGCATCCAATTATTAAGTGCTTCTTTGCTGGCAGCTTTGTGGACTCCCGTATGGGCGACTGGATGTTTTACGTTTCCCGCCAGTGCTGGAAGGGTGTTCTCAGAAAGAACAGTATCAAAACAACGCTGCCACTGTTTTAACCGCCCGTTAAGTTGGTCATAAACCTCATCATTGACCTCGCTCACGCCCTGCTTCCAGTAAGCATCATCCCAGCGTTTGATTTGCGCGCTTAACGACGCGATTTCTTTCTCTGCTTTTGCCTGCGACCACACCGGACACACCGCCGCGCCATAGCCGCACCACAACAACATTAACCCGCTTATCCATCGCCACATCGCTACTCCTCCTTTGCGTTGCAGGAGGTATACCGCGATGTCTAAAACAACGCTAACCACAACGTTTCACTGTGCGAGGCGCTATCCGGTATTTCTTTTTGTTGCTGTAAACCACAGATAAAACCTGAAAACGGTACGCAAAATTCAATAATCCAGGGGAAAAAGTGTGACAAAGGCTACGTCACACGGCGGTGACGTGTATAATAAGCCCGTATGTAGGACTTCTTCGCTAACACATACAAAAGACTCTCATGGCTCAAGGCACGCTTTATATTGTTTCTGCCCCTAGTGGCGCGGGTAAATCCAGCCTTATTCAGGCACTGTTAAAAACCCAACCGTTGTACGACACACAGGTTTCTGTTTCTCACACCACGCGAGCGCCGCGTCCGGGTGAAGTGCACGGTGAACACTATTTCTTTGTGGATCACGACGAATTCAGAGCAATGATCGGCAGAGACGCGTTTCTTGAACACGCTGAAGTTTTCGGTAATTACTACGGCACCTCGCGTGAAACCATTGAGCAGGTTCTGGCCACGGGCGTGAATGTGTTCCTGGACATCGACTGGCAGGGCGCACAGCAAATTCGCAAGAAAATGCCCGACTCGCGCAGTATCTTTATTTTACCGCCATCGAAAGATGAGCTGGATCGCCGCCTGCGTGGCCGCGGTCAGGACAGCGAAGAAGTGATCGCAAAGCGTATGGAACAGGCTGTTGCAGAAATGAGCCATTACGCGGAATATGATTACCTTATTGTGAATGATGATTTTGATGCCGCGCTGAGCGATCTCAAAACCATTCTTCGCGCAGAACGTCTGCGTATGAGCCGCCAGAAGCAGCGACATGACGCATTAATCACCAAACTGTTGGCAGACTGAACCCACATTCAGTATCATGCCCAGTCATTTCTTCACCTGTGGAGCATTTTAAGTATGGCACGCGTAACTGTTCAGGACGCTGTAGAGAAAATTGGTAACCGTTTTGACCTGGTGCTGGTCGCCGCGCGTCGCGCTCGTCAGATGCAGGTAGGCGGGAAAGATCCGCTGGTACCGGAAGAAAACGATAAAACCACCGTTATTGCACTTCGCGAAATCGAAGAAGGTCTGATCAACAACCAGATCCTCGACGTGCGTGAGCGCCAGGAGCAGCAAGAGCAGGAAGCCGCAGAACTGCAGGCCGTAACCGCTATTGCTGAAGGTCGTCGTTAATTAAACCTGCGGGTCGCCCTTGTATCTGTTTGAAAGCCTGAATCAACTGATTCAAACCTACCTGCCTGAAGACCAGATTAAGCGTCTTCAGCAGGCGTATCTCGTTGCACGTGACGCTCACGAGGGCCAGACACGTTCAAGCGGTGAACCCTATATCACGCACCCGGTAGCGGTGGCCTGTATTCTGGCCGAGATGAAACTCGACCACGAAACGCTGATGGCCGCTCTGCTGCACGACGTGATTGAAGATACCCCTGCCACTTACCAGGACATGGAACAGCTGTTTGGCAAAAGCGTTGCCGAACTGGTGGAAGGGGTCTCTAAGCTTGATAAGCTGAATTTCCGCGACAAGAAAGAGGCGCAAGCCGAAAACTTCCGCAAGATGATTATGGCGATGGTGCAGGATATCCGCGTCATTCTCATCAAACTCGCTGACCGTACCCACAATATGCGCACGCTGGGCTCACTTCGCCCGGACAAACGTCGCCGCATTGCCCGTGAAACCCTCGAAATCTACAGTCCGCTGGCGCACCGTTTAGGTATTCATCACATTAAAACCGAGCTGGAAGAGCTGGGTTTTGAAGCGTTGTACCCGAACCGCTATCGCGTGATTAAAGAGGTGGTTAAAGCCGCACGCGGTAACCGTAAAGAGATGATTCAAAAGATCCTCTCGGAAATTGAAGGGCGCTTACAGGAAGCAGGCATTCCATGCCGCGTCAGCGGTCGCGAAAAACATCTTTACTCCATCTACTGCAAAATGGTGCTCAAAGAGCAGCGTTTTCACTCGATCATGGATATCTACGCCTTCCGCGTAATTGTCCACGACTCCGACACGTGTTATCGCGTGCTGGGGCAGATGCACAGCCTGTATAAACCGCGTCCGGGTCGCATGAAAGATTACATCGCCATTCCAAAAGCGAACGGCTATCAATCTTTGCATACCTCGATGATCGGGCCACACGGCGTGCCTGTTGAAGTGCAAATTCGCACCGAAGACATGGACCAGATGGCGGAGATGGGTGTTGCCGCACACTGGGCCTATAAAGAGCACGGTGGCGAAAGCAGCACGACCGCACAAATCCGCGCCCAGCGCTGGATGCAGAGCCTGCTGGAACTGCAGCAGAGTGCGGGTAGCTCGTTTGAATTTATCGAGAGCGTCAAATCCGATCTATTCCCGGATGAGATTTACGTTTTCACCCCAGAAGGGCGCATTGTCGAACTGCCTGCGGGCGCAACGCCGGTCGACTTCGCTTACGCCGTGCATACCGATATCGGGCATGCCTGCGTGGGCGCGCGCGTCGACAGACAGCCTTACCCGCTGTCTCAGCCGCTTTCCAGCGGCCAGACGGTGGAAATCATTACCGCGCCGGGCGCACGTCCGAACGCGGCCTGGCTGAACTTTGTCGTGAGCTCCAAAGCGCGCGCCAAAATCCGCCAGCTGCTGAAAAACCTCAAGCGTGATGATTCCGTCAGCCTTGGGCGTCGTCTTCTCAACCACGCGTTGGGTGGTAGCCGCAAGCTGGCTGAAATCCCGCAGGAAAATATCCAGCATGAGCTGGAGCGCATGAAGCTCGCGTCGCTTGACGATCTGCTGGCAGAGATTGGCCTCGGCAACGCCATGAGCGTGGTGGTAGCGAAGAACCTGCAGCAAGGCGACACGACGGCCGTGCCTGCCACCACACAAAGCCACGGACACCTGCCGATTAAAGGCGCGGACGGGGTGCTTATCACGTTCGCAAAATGTTGCCGTCCAATCCCTGGCGACCCGATTATTGCGCACGTCAGCCCGGGTAAAGGGCTGGTTATCCACCATGAATCCTGTCGTAACATCCGCGGCTATCAAAAAGAAGCGGAGAAGTTTATGGCGGTCGAGTGGGATAAAGAGACCGCGCAGGAGTTTATCACCGAAATTAAGGTGGATATGTTCAACCACCAGGGTGCCCTTGCGAACCTGACGGCAGCGATCAACACGGCGTCTTCCAATATTCAAAGCCTGAACACGGAAGAAAAAGATGGCCGCGTTTATAGCGCCTTTATTCGTCTGACCGCCCGCGACCGCGTGCATCTGGCGAATATTATGCGCAAGATTCGCGTCATGCCGGACGTGATTAAAGTCACCCGTAACCGAAACTAGTGGCATGAATTCACAACGTTATGCACGGATCTGCGACATGCTCGCCAGGCGTCAGCCTGACCTGACGGTCTGCATGGAGCAGGTCCATAAACCTCATAACGTGTCTGCTATCGTCCGTACCGCAGATGCCGTCGGCGTGCATGAAGTGCACGCCATCTGGCCGGACGGCCGTATGCGAAATACGGTCTCGGCGGCGGCAGGCAGCAACAGTTGGGTGTCTGTCAAAAATCATCACACCATTGGTGAAGCCGTCTCGCACCTGAAAGGACGCGGTATGCAGATCCTTGCCACCAACCTGTCCGCTAAAGCCGTGGATTTCCGCGAGATCGACTACACCCGCCCGACCTGCATTCTGATGGGTCAGGAGAAAACCGGGATCACCCAGGAAGCGCTGGATCTGGCGGATCGGGACATCATCATTCCGATGACCGGCATGGTTCAGTCCCTCAACGTCTCCGTGGCCTCCGCGCTCATTCTGTATGAAGCGCAGCGCCAGCGTCAAAACGCCGGGATGTACGAGCGCAGCAACAGCATGCTGCCGGAAGATGAACAGCAGCGCCTGCTGTTTGAAGGTGGTTATCCGGTACTGGCTCGCGTTGCGAAGCAGAAAAAATTGCCTTACCCCCACGTCAACGCGCAGGGCGAGATCGAAGCCGATGCCGAGTGGTGGGCCACCATGCAGTACGCTGGGTAACCGATGAAAGGCCGCCTGCTGGATGCCATCCCGCTCAATAGCCTGACGGGCGTGGGCGCGGCGCAAAGCAGTAAGCTGGCTAAAATCGGCCTGCACACGGTGCAGGATCTCCTGCTCCACCTCCCCCTGCGCTATGAAGACCGCACTCAGCTCTACAAAATTGGCGATCTGCTGCCCGCCATTTATGCCACCGTTGAAGGCGAAGTCCTGAACTGCAACATCACTTTCGGCGGACGCCGGATGATGACCTGTCAGATCAGCGACGGCACCGGCATTCTCACCATGCGTTTTTTCAACTTCAGCGCGGCGATGAAAAACAGCCTGGCGACGGGCCGCAGGGTGCTGGCCTATGGCGAAGCCAAACGTGGGAAATACGGCGCAGAGATGATCCACCCGGAGTACCGCGTGCAGGGCGATCTCAGCACGCCGGAGATGCAGGAGACCCTCACTCCGGTCTACCCGACAACCGAAGGCATCAAGCAGGCGACGCTGCGTAAGCTCACCGATCAGGCGCTGGAGCTGCTGGATACCTGCGCCATTACCGAGCTGCTGCCGCCAGAGCTGGCGCAGGGGATGATGAGCCTGCCCGAGGCGCTGCGTACCCTGCACCGCCCGCCGCCAACGCTGCAGCTCAGCGATTTAGAAAGCGGCAAACACCCCGCCCAACAGCGTCTTATCCTTGAGGAATTGCTGGCACATAACCTGAGCATGCTGGCGCTTCGTGCAGGCGCACAGCGTTTCCATGCCCAGCCCTTAAGCCTGCGCGATGAGCTCAAAGATAAGCTGCTGGCCTCGCTGCCGTTCAAACCCACCGGCGCACAGGCGCGCGTCACCGCCGAGATTGAACGCGATATGGCGCTCGACGTGCCGATGATGCGGCTGGTGCAGGGCGACGTGGGATCCGGTAAAACGCTGGTTGCCGCCCTGGCCGCCCTGCGCGCGATTGCCCACGGCAAACAGGTGGCGCTGATGGCGCCGACCGAACTGCTTGCCGAACAGCACGCCAACAATTTCCGCGCCTGGTTCGCGCCGCTGGGCATTGAAGTGGGCTGGCTTGCCGGGAAGCAAAAAGGCAAAGCGCGCCTTGCGCAACAGGACGCCATTGCCAGCGGGCAGGTACAAATGATTGTCGGCACGCACGCCATCTTCCAGGAGCAGGTGCAGTTTAACGGCCTTGCGCTGGTGATTATCGATGAGCAGCACCGCTTTGGCGTGCACCAGCGTCTGGCGCTGTGGGAAAAAGGATTGCAGCAGGGTTTCCACCCGCATCAGCTGATCATGACCGCCACGCCCATTCCGCGCACCCTGGCGATGACGGCCTACGCCGATCTGGACACCTCCACCATCGACGAACTGCCGCCGGGTCGTACGCCGGTGACGACGGTCGCCATTCCGGACACGCGCCGCAGCGATATCATCGACCGCGTGCGCAACGCCTGCACGCATGAAGGACGTCAGGCCTACTGGGTGTGTACGCTGATTGAAGAGTCTGAGCTGCTGGAAGCGCAGGCTGCAGAAGCCACGTGGGAAGAGCTCAAGCTGGCTCTGCCAGAGCTGAACGTGGGTCTGGTTCACGGACGCATGAAGCCTGCCGAAAAACAGGCGGTGATGCAGTCGTTTAAACAGGGTGATTTACATCTGCTGATTGCCACCACGGTGATCGAGGTCGGCGTGGACGTGCCAAACTCCAGCCTGATGATCATCGAAAACCCGGAGCGTCTGGGCCTTGCCCAGCTCCACCAACTGCGCGGGCGCGTTGGCCGCGGCGCGGTGGCGTCCCACTGCGTCCTGCTCTACAAAGCTCCGCTCTCGAAAACCGCCCAGATGCGGTTGCAGGTGCTGCGCGACAGCAACGACGGTTTTGTGATTGCGCAAAAAGACCTGGAGATCCGCGGCCCGGGAGAACTGCTGGGCACGCGTCAGACGGGGAACGCGGAATTCAAAGTCGCGGATTTATTGCGCGATCAGGCCATGATCCCCGAGGTTCAGCGCCTTGCCCGCCATATTCACGAACGCTACCCCGAACAGGCGGCAGCGTTAATTGAGCGCTGGATGCCGGAAACCGAACGCTACTCCAACGCCTGATTTCAGGCAAACATCGGCAGCATCAGGTACAGCTTAATCACCAGCGCGTTGACGATATCAATAAAGAACGCCCCGACCATCGGAACCACCAGAAACGCCATGTGCGATGGCCCGAATCGTTCGGTGATCGCCTGCATGTTGGCGATAGCCGTAGGGGTTGCCCCCAGACCAAACCCGCAGTGCCCCGCCGCCAGCACCGCCGCATCGTAGTTTTTACCCATCATGCGCCAGGTGACGAACATGGCATAGAGCGCCATAAACAGAGCCTGAACCGCCAGAATGGCCACCATCGGCAGCGCCAGCGAGGCCAGCTCCCACAGTTTGAGGCTCATCAGCGCCATCGCCAGGAACAGCGACAGACAGACGTTGCCGAGCACCGAGACCGCCCGTTCAAACACGCGGTAGAAGCCCATCAGCGCCAGGCCGTTGCTCAGGATCACCCCGATAAACAGCACGCAGACAAACGTCGGCAGTTCAAACGCTGAGCCCGCCAGCCATTGCGCAACCAGTTTGCCCACGGTCAGGCAGATGGCGATCATCGCGATGGTTTCAATCAGCACCAGCGAGGTAATGCTGCGCCCGACGTCCGGCTTTTCAAATGCGGTCGGGACCAGCTCATCGTCCGGTCTGCCGTCCGGCGTGGTGGAGTGCTTCACCAGATAACGCGCCACCGGGCCGCCAATCAGTCCCCCCAGCACCAGACCAAAGGTCGCACAGGCCATCGCCACTTCCGTCGCGTTTTCAAACCCGTAGCGCTCGACAAACAATTTACTCCACGCCGCCCCGGTACCGTGACCACCTGACAGCGTAATTGACCCTGCCAGCAGCCCCATCAGCGGATCCAGCCCCAGCAGTGTCGCCATCCCGATGCCGATAGCGTTTTGCATCAGCAGCAGCCCAACCACCACAATCAAAAATACGCCGAGCACTTTGCCGCCCGCCCGCAGGCTCGCCAGGTTGGCATTCAGGCCGATGGTGGCAAAGAAGGCCAGCATCAGCGGGTCTTTCAGGGACATATCAAAATCAATTTCCCAGCCCATGCTTTTCTTCAGCACCAGCAGGGCCAGCGCTACCAGCAGGCCGCCGGCGACAGGTTCGGGAATGGTGTATTTCTTCAGAAAGGAAACGCTATGTACCAGCTTACGGCCAAGCAGTAAGACCAGCGTTGCGGCAACAAGGGTCGACAACGTATCGAGATGAATCATAAAAGGCTCCTGTTTTGCGCGTGTTCCATACACACGCGGCGTTATCCTGGGCCGGTTTGCGCTCTTCATGAGCTCCCGGCGCAAAAAGTGTAATTTTTTTTCCCGATGGGTTGTAGAAAACCTGCTCACAGCGGCAGATTTTCTTGTCTTTTTTTGCTGGCAATCGTTTGCTTTTACCAGATGGTCAGATAAAATGCCCGCTTTTCCACCGTGGGATTGCCGCCGATGTCCGTTAACACCATAGAGTCGCCTGATGCGCAACCGATTGCGCAGAAGCAAAATAGCGAACTGATTTACCGCCTTGAAGACCGCCCGCCGCTGCCGCAGACGCTTTTCGCCGCCTGCCAGCATCTTCTGGCGATGTTTGTTGCGGTGATCACCCCGGCGCTGTTGATTTGCCAGGCGCTCGGCTTACCGGCGCAGGACACGCAGCACATCATCAGCATGTCTCTTTTCGCCTCCGGCGTGGCCTCGATTATTCAAATTAAAGCGTGGGGTCCGGTGGGGTCGGGATTACTGTCGATTCAGGGCACCAGCTTTAACTTCGTGGCGCCGCTGATCATGGGCGGTACAGCCCTGAAAACCGGCGGTGCGGATGTCCCGACCATGATGGCGGCGCTGTTTGGTACCCTGATGCTGGCAAGCTGCACGGAGATGGTGATCTCCCGCGTTCTGCATCTGGCGCGTCGCGTCATCACCCCGCTGGTTTCCGGCGTGGTCGTCATGATTATCGGCCTGTCGCTGATTCAGGTAGGTCTCACCTCCATCGGCGGGGGTTATGCCGCAATGAGCGACCACACCTTTGGCGCACCGAAAAACCTGCTGCTGGCGGGTGTCGTGCTGGCAATCATTATTCTGCTTAACCGTCAGCGTAACCCTTACCTGCGCGTCGCCTCGCTGGTGATCGCCATGGCGGCAGGCTATCTGCTGGCGTGGGCGCTGGGCATGCTGCCGGAGAACACCGCGCCGACCAACAGCGCGCTGATCACCGTCCCAACGCCGCTCTACTACGGCCTGGGCATTGACTGGGGTCTGCTCCTGCCGCTGATGCTGGTCTTTATGATCACGTCTCTGGAGACTATCGGCGATATCACCGCCACCTCCGACGTCTCCGAGCAGCCGGTTTCAGGCCCGCTGTACATGAAGCGTCTGAAAGGCGGCGTGCTGGCGAACGGCCTGAACTCGTTTGTCTCTGCGGTATTTAATACCTTCCCGAACTCCTGCTTCGGCCAGAACAACGGCGTGATCCAGCTGACCGGCGTGGCCAGCCGCTACGTTGGCTTCGTGGTGGCGCTGATGCTGATCGTTCTCGGCCTGTTCCCGGCAGTGAGCGGCTTCGTGCAGCACATTCCAGAGCCGGTGCTGGGCGGCGCAACGCTGGTCATGTTCGGGACGATCGCGGCCTCTGGCGTGCGTATCGTCTCCCGCGAGCCACTGAACCGCCGCGCAATTATGATTATCGCGCTGTCGCTGGCCGTCGGTCTGGGTGTTTCTCAGCAGCCGTTAATCCTGCAGTTTGCCCCTGACTGGGTGAAAAACCTGCTCTCTTCCGGCATTGCCGCGGGCGGTATCACCGCTATCGTTCTGAACCTCGTTTTCCCGCCTGAGAAAAATTGATTTCTCTCACGGCAGGCAGTCAATGCCTGCCGTGACATCTCATTACACCATTCCCGCCTTGAGGATTGCGCATAAATCGTGCATAACTCCTCTATGTGTGTTTTGCGGGATGGAAGACCATGAAATTTATTGGAAAGCTACTCGTCTATCTTCTTGTCGCCCTGCTCATCGTGATACTGGCGCTCTATATTCTGCTCCAGACCCGCTGGGGCGCGGCTCAGGTCAGCAGCTGGGTGACGGTGAATACCGACTACGAACTCAGTTTCGACAAAATGAACCACCACTTTTCGTCGCCTTCCCACATCATTCTGGAAAACGTCACCTTCGGTCGGGACGGTAAACCCGCCACGCTGGTTGCCAAAAAAGTTGATATTGGCCTGAGCAGCCGTCAGATAACCGATCCGCTGCATATGGACACCATTACGCTGTTCGACGGCACGCTGAATCTCTCCCCGCAAACCGCGCCGCTGCCCTTACAGGCGGATCGCCTGCAGCTGAGCAATATGGCGTTCAACAGCCCCAATACCGAGTGGGATCTGAGCGCGCAAAAGGTGACGGGCGGCGTCAGCCCGTGGCAACCGGAAGCAGGGAACGTGCTGGGTAAAAATGCGCAGATTCAGATGAGCGCTGGCTCGCTGACCCTGAACGGCGTACCGGCCACCAACGTGCTGATCGAGGGCCAGCTTAACGGCCAGGAAGTGGTGCTGAACACCATTGGTGCCGATATGGCCCGCGGCTCGCTCACCGGCTCTGCCCTGCGCAACGCCGACGGGAGCTGGATTATCGATACCCTGCGTCTGAACGAAATCCGCCTGCAGAGCGATAAAACGCTGATGGCGTTCTTCGCGCCGCTGACGACCATCCCTTCTCTGCAGATTGGTCGTCTGGATGTTACCGACGCCCGGCTGCAGGGCCCGGACTGGGCGGTAACCGACCTTGATTTGAGCCTGCGCAATCTGACGCTGAGCAAAGGTGACTGGCAGAGCCAGGAAGGCCGCCTGTCCATGAACGCCAGCGAGTTCATCTACGGTTCACTGCATCTGTTCGACCCTATCCTGAATGCGGAATTCTCTCCGCAAGGCATGGCGCTGCGCCAGTTCACCTCCCGCTGGGAAGGCGGCATGGTGCGTACCTCCGGTAACTGGCTGCGCGACGGCAAAGCGCTGGTGCTGGACGATGTCGCCATCGCCGGGCTGGAGTACACCCTGCCCGAAAACTGGAAAACGCTGTGGATGGAGCCTCTGCCGGAATGGCTGAACAGCGTCACGCTGCAAAAATTCGGCCTGAGCCGTAACCTGGTGATCGACATCGATCCTGCCTTCCCGTGGCAGATCACGTCCCTGGATGGCTATGGCGCAAACCTGCAGCTGGTGAAAGATCGCCAGTGGGGCGTCTGGGGCGGCAGCGCAACCCTGAACGGCGCGGCGGCAACCTTTAACCGCGTGGACGTGCGTCGTCCGTCGCTGGCGCTGAATGCCAACGCCGCCACGGTGAATATTACCGACCTGAGCGCGTTTACCGAGAAAGGAATACTTGAAGCGACCGCAACGGTTTCACAGCTTCCGCAACGACAGGCTACCGTGAGCCTGAACGGGCGCGGCGTGCCGCTCAGCGTGCTGCAGCAGTGGGGCTGGCCTGCGCTGCCGATTGCGGGCGACGGCAATATTCAGCTCACCGCCAGCGGCAGCGTGCAGGCCAGTGCGCCCTTGAAGCCAACGGTGAACGGCAAGCTGAACGCGGTGAATATGGATAAACAGCAGGTGCAGCAGACGATGACGGGTGGTGTAGTTTCAACGCCAGTGCAATAAACAAGCCGGGTGGCGGCTACGCCTTACCCGGCCTACGATCCCATGTAGGCCCGGTAAGCGAAGCGCCACCGGGCATTTTTGCGGCTCAGAAGTGAACCACTACCTCATTCCCCTCTGCTTTCACCACCACGCCCCACTCGCTGCCTGCGTGTGAACCGCCTTTCACGCCGCTCACCTTCTGCACGTTGCGCAAGCAGACCGACCAGTTCCGCGCGTCGCCCGCGCCGGTAAAGGTCACGGTATCGCCCTGACGAGATGCCTTCAGCGTAAATACTACAGAACCGTCCGCCGCAGGCACCTCGCTCACCGCCGTGGTGCCATCATCCAGGTTAAACAGCTGGAAAGCCGTCCCCTCGTTCCACGCGTAGTCCGGTTTTTGTTTATTGTTGCCCAGCGCCAGCAGCGTGTTGTCGCGCACGTAAACCGGCAGGCTCATGAAATCATGCTGCTGCTTATGCCAGCGGCTGCCCTGGATTTCATCGTTGTGCCACAGGTGCGTCCAGCGTCCTTCCGGCAGGTAGAACTGCACGTCACCCACCTCGGAGAAGACGGGCGCGACCATCACCGAATCCCCCAGCATGTACTGGCGGTCGAGGTAATCGCACGCCGGATCGTCCGGGAACTCCAGCATCATCGCCCGCAGCATCGGCGTGCCGAACTCGCGGGCCAGCGCCGCCTGACGATACAGGTACGGCATCAGCTGGCATTTCACCTCGGTGAAGTGGCGTACCACGTCGCAGGATTCGTCATCGTACGCCCATGGCACCCGGTAGGATTTGCTGCCGTGCAGGCGGCTGTGGCTGGAGAAGAGACCAAACGCGCACCAGCGCTTGTAGACGTGCGCCGGGGCGGTGTTTTCGAACCCGCCGATATCGTGGCTCCAGAACCCGAAGCCGGACAGACCAATCGACAGCCCGCCGCGCAGGCTTTCGGCCATCGATTCATAGTTGGCATAGCAGTCGCCGCCCCAGTGAACCGGGAACTGCTGCGCTCCGACGGACGCGGAGCGGGCAAACAGCACCGCCTCTTCCTCGCCCACCGTCTCTTTCAGCACGTTCCACACCAGCTCGTTATAGATGAAGGCGTAGTGGTTGTGCATTTTCTGCGGATCGGCCCCGTCAAACCACTGCACGTCCGTCGGAATACGCTCGCCGAAGTCGGTCTTGAAGCAGTCGACGCCGATATCCACCAGGCCTTTCAGCTTGTCGGCATACCACCGGCACGCATCCGGGTTAGTGAAGTCATAAATCGCCAGCCCCGGCTGCCATTTGTCCCATTGCCACACGCTGCCGTCCGGGCGATTGAGCAGGTAGCCCTTCTCTTTCAGCTCCTGGAATACCGGTGACTTCTGGCCGATGTAGGGGTTGATCCACACGCAGACCTTCAGCCCTTTTTCTTTCAGACGGCGGATCATCCCTTCCGGGTCCGGGAAGGTCACCGGGTCCCACTCAAAATCACACCACTGGAAGGCCTTCATCCAGAAGCAGTCGAAGTGGAAGACGTGCAGCGGCAGGTCGCGCTCGGCCATGCCGTCGATAAAGCTGTTTACCGTCGCTTCGTCGTAGTTGGTGGTGAACGAGGTGGTCAGCCACAGGCCGAACGACCACGCCGGCGGCAGTGCCGGACGCCCGGTGAAGCGGGTATAGCGGTTCAGCACCTCTTTCGGCGTCGGGCCGTCGATCACGAAGTACTCCAGGAATTCCCCTTCGACGCTGAACTGCACTTTGGAGACTTTCTCCGAGCCAATTTCGAAGGAGACGTTTTCCGGATGATTGACCAGCACGCCGTAGCCGCGGTTGGTCAGATAAAACGGGATATTTTTGTAGGACTGGTCGGTGCTGGTGCCGCCGTCGCAGTTCCAGGTATCGACCCGCTGACCGTTGCGCACCAGGGCGGTAAAGCGCTCACCCAGACCGTAGACCGTTTCCCCCACGCCCAGATCCAGGCGTTCAAACAGGTAATTGCGGTCGGTAGTGTCGTCCTGCACGTAGCCGTTGTTTTTCAGCTGGCTGCCGGTGATGCGCTGCCCGTCGCACAGGAAATCCAGCGCCCAGAACTCGCCTTTGGTGACGCGCACGCTGACGTTGCCGCTTTTCAGCTCGGCAAACTCCGCGTTGTTTACCGTCTCGACCTTCACATCCTTCAGCACGTTGAGCGGATAGTGCGGGCCTTTATCCTGCGCGCCCTGGAAGTGCTCGATGCGCACCCCGACAATCCCTTCCTGCGGTGCGAAAAGCCGGACGGTGAACATCAACGTATCGAGCTGCCACGCGCGTTCCCGAACGTCGCGCGGCGCCACGTAGACCACCAGGTCGTTGCCCTGCTGCTCCACGTCGAACACCTGCACCGGATACGTCACGTTCAGCCCCGGTTGAATAAGCCAGTTTCCATCACTGATTTTCATACTTTCGTCCTCCTGGTTCTGTAATCCTTTGCTGGTCGTCAGGCGCCTGCCGTGTGGCGATGAGGGCACTGAGACCGGTTACAGAGGTTTTAAACCATTGTTCCAGGGGCGAGTATTGCGTTTTCTGGTTAGCAAATTACGTTTCTTGTTTTTTGTGATCGGGATAAATGTTGGCAGCACGCAGGGCTAACATGAGGATTTTCTTAAGAATTAACTGAAAGGGGGCCATTCAGGTCAAAAGAGAGGTGAAAAAAGTGTGTCGGGGTATGTGGTAAATGCCTGAAAGTAGCTATAATGCGCCCCGCCTCCATGTAGCAATGCAGGCGCGGAAGATCGTCATCTCCGGTGAGGTGGCTGGACTTCAAATCCAGTTGGGGACGCCAGCGTTCCCGGGCAGGTTCGACTCCTGTGATCTTCCGCCAAAATAAACCTTCTCACGCTAATAAACATCGTCTATTATTCTCTTAAATTAATTTTTTAGCGTAAGAGAATAAAAAATGAATTTAGCTCTAGCTATCGCTACTGTCTTTGCTACCCTTTTTAGCCCATTAATAGCTGTTAGAGTACAAAAATACTTAGAGAAGAAATCAGAAAAACAAACAATAAAAGTTAAAATATTCTCTCAGCTTATGGCTACTCGGGCTATTTCATCTCGTTTACTCCCTGAACATGTTCAAGCATTAAATATGATTGACTTAGCCTTTTATGGAGATATAAAACGCGGGAAAGTAAAGCGTTCCGATTCAGAAAAAAAAGTCACATTAGCTTGGAAGGAATATTTCGCTCACCTTTGCTCAACTGTACCCCTAACGCAATCTGGGGTTGAATTATGGAATCAAAAAAGCAATCAACTTTTTTTGAGCTTGCTTTATGAGATGGCAAATGATATTGGATATGACTTTGACAAGGTCCATTTGGAAAACGCCATATATTCTCCCACTGCGCATGGTGATATGAATCTTGATCAAATTAAAATAAGAAAAGGTTTAGCTTCTCTCCTTTCAGGAGATAATCCAATTAAGGTTGAATTAACTAGCAAACAAGATAAGAATAAAAAATAAATATCATCCTCCTGAAAATGGCTTATGTCCTAAACGAATTAGTTCTTGACGTCCTAGAGTTTTAAGCCAATTCCCCAAACTCATCCCTTCAGCCTTCGCAGCTTCCTCAAACTGCGCCTTCAATTCCGGCGTAATGCGAATCTGAAAAGTCGGTGCTTTTCCGGATTTTGACTGATTAGGGTCACGTTTGGCTGTTGACATGTACGTACCTACAAGAGCAAGATATCATCATTCAGGTACGTACCTTAACACACGTGTATCTGAGAATGAAACGCCCTCGCCAGGTACTCGCAATACCGGACGAGAGCTAACCTCACCAACTATCAAGGAGTTGATTATGGCTGATTCGCATTCTACCCCAGACACCGACCAATCCGGAACCGAGCGTTCGTTAATTGTGGGATACCGCCCGAATGTTTTCGACAAATCCACGCCGAAAATCATCCTTTCCGGCAAGTGGCTGCGCGCGGCGGGCTTTGATACCGGACAGCAGATCACAATAAAAGTCATGAAAGGATGCATCGTTTTGGTGGCGTATAACGAGCAGGAGCAGAGGTTGCAGGATGATTATAAACGGACGAAAGCAAAGCTCGTTGAGATAGAGAACGCGCTTGCAGCGATCCAAATTCCGCATGCTGGAAAGCGCCTCGCAAAATCAAATACAAACCACCTGGCTTAGCGGCTGTTTCTGGCATACTACGAACTTACCGACATCAGCCTTATGAGGTGGGGGCAGCATGACATATGAAGAATTAATCAATTCACCAGCCGGTGAGTTCGTCATGTTTGCTAGCAAAGATGGGAAAGCTCGCATTGAATGCCGCTTCGAAAGCGATACTTTGTGGCTCTCACAGGCTACGATTTGTGAGTTATACGGCAAAGCCAAAGCAACGATCAGTGGGCATATCAAGAATATTTTTGATGAGGGTGAACTGGTCGATAATTCAGTTGTTCGGTTTTACCGAACAACTGCCAGCGATGGTAAAGTATATAACGTTCAATGTTTTAGTCTGCCCGTCATTCTCGCCATCGGCTATCGTCGGTTTATTAAAATGGGATAAGCAGACTAATCGATAATTACGGTACATGTCCGTTATTTTATGACATTCACCATTTTAATACTTGATACTATTTTTTAGTTATTATTATTCTTGCGATGGAAGAGCAACTATAAATCAATTTTATGTTTTTTTAACATCAATTCACGCCACATATATCTCGCAACGATCATTTTCTTTTTAACCAGCCAAAGTTTTTCAGCATTTCCATTTTGAAACATAAGTCACAATTTAAATAATTAATGAAGAGTAGTTTCCCTCAGTCTATAAAAGGAGATTGAGATGGCTATACCTGTTTACTTATGGCTTGAGGATGATGCAGGCCGGAGAATTAAAGGTTCTGTCGAAGTAAAAAATCGTGAAGGTTCAATTGAAGTGATTGAGTTGATGCACTCTGTTGAACAACCTATCGATAAGTTTTTTGGGAAAATCACAGCAAAACGCATTTGTAGTACCTATGCATTCATGAAAGAGATTGATTCATCATCCTCTTATCTATACAAAGCCTTGACCACTGGACAAACGCTAAAAAAAGCAGAATTTATATTCTACAGGATCAACTATAACGGGCTAGAGGAGGCTTACTTTAAGACTACATTAGAAAATGCAAGAGTAGTACAAATTGAACCTATCATGTTTGATATTAAACACCCACAGAATGAACATTATACACACCATGAATATGTTGATCTGACATACGAAAAAATAACATGGCACTATATTGATGGAAACATCATTCATGCTGACACATGGAAAGAACGCGCTTAAGGAGAAAGTATGTCCTGGGAATATGATGTAAAAGAGCACAAATTTTACCTGGATGGTGTATATCAGTTTGATGCGGATTATGCAGGAGCAAGTGGTTATAAAAACGATCCTTCGCAAGAATGTGTAAAAAACAGCGGACCTCTTCCCAGAGGAACCTACACAATCGGTTCACCCCATAATTCAGCGCATACTGGAAAATATACTCTCAGCCTTACGCCTTACTCGACAAATGATATGTGCGGTAGGGATGCTTTTAAGATTCATGGTAAAAGCAGTTTGCACCCTGATGATTCTTCAGAGGGCTGCATCATTGCCCCTCTAAGTGCCAGGAGGAGTATCTGGAAAAGCAACGATACGGTACTTATTGTCAAATGAAGCGTTTATTTTGTTTATTGCCATTACTCGTTGCAGCCAGTACGCATGTCTTAGCAACTGAAATGACCGGCTTTGCTACCCAGTATTACGACGAAGACGGAACGCTGGCAGAAATTTCAACGACAATGTCCCTCTCCCCCACCATCGTAATCGGAAAGAAAACCGTTCAGATGGAGGTTACTCCTCTGGCAGATATCTCCGGCACAGCAGTTCAGAAAGGCAGTTCCGCACGCTGGGTCTGCCTTCATGACGACGATGGAACGAATTACTGGTTCATTTCTGATAACGAAATGGGTGCAGGATTGCTAACTGCGCTCGCTATAGCCCAGGATGGCATCCATAGCGAGTGTGCGAAAACAACGGAGCATGTCAAAGTCTCAGTGGCTCATCTTCCATTGTTAAATGCGACGTATGGGAACTTAGTCGAATTGTTCGGTAAGAAAGAGATCGCCAAAAACAACGCGATGCTTTTTTATCAGGAGACGCCAGTACAGAATGGATTCACCCAGAGTAATACTGTCTCTTATTACTTCGATGGCGAAAAAGTGCGTGGCGTCATCATCGGGCAAATTACCAGTAACTAGCTTGCAGGCTTCCTCTTCGCAGGAAGAGGGAGTGAAGGCTATTCAACTAACCGCATATGCAACAGCGGAAACGGATTTCCCTGCCCGTCCACTTCCGAGCGTCCGATCTGCTCAAACCCCATATGGCGATAAAATGCCACGCCCTGCGGGTTCTGCTCATTCACATCCACTTCGTTTACGCCAAACTCTGCGATGGCATATTTCAGCAGTAATTTCCCGATGCCCTTTCCCCGGCTCGCGTCATCAACAAACAGCATTTCAATGCGGTTTTCATCCACGCCTAAAAAACCGTGAATAACGCCTGCGTCATCGCGGGCCATCACGACGGTGAGGTTTGGCAGATACGCGTTGAGCAATAGCGGACGCAGCGCCGCAATATCGCTTTCCTGTAAAAAGTGATGGGTGGCGCGAACGGAAGATTCCCAGATGGCGACCAGGCGCTCGAAATGTGAGGGGTGTGCGGTTTCTATTTTCATGGGGGGATCATGTTTGGAAAACCAAAATAATTCAAGTCACTCTGTGCGGCCTGTTCCCACTCACTCTAATCCTTTCCCTCAAGGGAGAGGAAACCGACCGAGCTACGCTTTAATCTCCATCACCGCGTACACCCCATCCTTCGGCACCACCACGGTGACGTTTTCAACCGGGACGCCCGCCGCGATGTGGATATCCTGCAGCTGCTGTAACGACCGCGGGTGAATATCCTCCCAGCCAATACCGCGCAGCACAAAGTCAATCTGCGGGCTGCTGGTCAGCATGTTCGACACAATCACCGCCCCGCCGGGCTTTACCAGCCGCAGCACGCGCTGGAGGAAAATCACCGCATCGGTATCGTTGAAGTATTCGAAAATTCCCAGCGCGTCGACCAGTTCGGCCTGATGCTCGCCCAGCTCCAGCAGTAAATCTTCGTTACGCACCAGCGTATGGACCAGGTTGCGCCGGAGCAGGGTCAGCTGTTCGCCCACCACAATGCCCTCCTGCGCCGCCATAGTTTCGGCCCAGCTGAGCGCCACGGGGTCTTTATCCACCAGCGTCAGATATACCTGCTGGCCGTCGAGCTTTGCTTCGCGCAGCGCCTCCAGCACCGGAATGGCGGCCCCGCTCGCCAGGCTGACCCAGTTGTTCTCGCTTTCATTATGAATGTACTTATCCACCAGCGCGGCCAGCACCCGGGCGCGGGAGCGTACGCCTACCGCATCGTTAGCGTGGATAAACCACTGGCGGCTGTCGCTGTCCATTTTGGTTCCGTCGGGCAGGCGGTCTTCCAGCGGATTTTGCACCACAAACAGCGCCAGCGCGGAGGGCACCAGCCGGGTTCGCCACGCGGTAAGCGCCGGACGGTTGCGAAAAGCCTGTTCGGAATAGCGGTTCTGTGGGACAAGCACGGCCTGTCCCCCCTCTTCGTATTCAACAAGCGGAGGCCGGAGCGCAGGCTCGGCTTTCAGCGCCCGGTCAAGGGTGGCGATTTCACGGGCAGCATCGTCTTTCATCGGCCACTGGTCGCTGATGTCGGGAAATGACGCACTGAAAATCGTCATATTTTCCGGTGCATCGCCGCGAAAAGGCTGCCAGTTCATGTCGTCTTCCCTCCGTTGGGCTTTTAACGGAAGTCTATCCAGGCGAGCCAGTAATACCCTACGAAGAAAGCACGAAATCGGGGCATTAGCTCTGAGACGTGCGCCATGCCCCAGGCGTACAGCCGTATTCGGTCTGGAAGTGACGGATAAAGTGCGCGCAGTCGCTAAAGCCCATCCGCCGCGCAATGTCCGTGACGCTTTGCTGCGAGTTCTTCAGCAGCCAGCAGGCGTAGCGCAGCCTGGCGCTGCGGATGAATTCCCGCGCCGTTTTGCCAAACTCGGCGTGAAACAGGCGGTTAAGCTGACGCTCGCTGAGCGCCACTTCACTCGCCAGCCCGGCGGTGCTGAGCGGGCGTGTCAGATACTGCTCGATCATCATGACCGCACGGCGCAGGCGTGAGTCCGGGATCAGGGCAATGTTGGCAGGCCGGGGCGTGGCCGTCTCATGCGCCGTCAGGGACAGGCGCTGGCAGGCGCTATGGGCGATCTCATTGCCGGCGTGGGCGCGGATAAGCTCTGTCGCGAGGGTGATGGTTGAAATCCCGCCGGGGCAGGTCAGGACATCCCCCTCGTCAATAAAATCATAGCCTTGTTCGGCGTATACCTGCGGGAAGGCGTGGCGGAATCGCTCAAGATGGAAAGGGTGGATCGATGCGCGCCGCTCGTTCAAAAACCCCTCCTGCGCCAGCACAAAACTGCCGGTGCCGATCCCAATCAGCGGGATATTCATATGGTGGGCATGGGCGAGGTATTCTCTGTCCCCGGGGTAACCCTGCGACAGGTACTCCAGCTCGCCGCCGATGGTCGCAATGTAGTTAAACGTCTCCGGCGGCACATACGCGGCATCGGGCCTGATGCTCACCCCGGAGCTGCTGGTGATGGGGTTATCAGGCTGCTCGCTGAGTAAACTGATTTTAAATGTTTTTTTCTTCTGGGCTTTGGTTGCATATCGCAACGCTTCCAGCAAGCCGGACAAGGCTAACAGTGAATATCGTGGCCACAGCAGTAACCCAACATGCAACTGCGTTTCCGACGCAGATATACCTCCACCGGAAGAGTCAAAGAGAGTTTTCATTTTCTTGCCAAATTTGAATTAGAACAGCATTATTGCAACGCGTGGCTGCTATTTATATTCCTAAGATAATCCTCAAGCTCTCAATCAAGCATAAATGAAAATGGCGGTTTTGATAAATGTTAACTAAATACGCTTATCCTTTTTTTGAACTTCGGCATACATATGTCGGTAATGTTCCTAACGTAAAAATATAGTTACCATTTTGTTGTTCATTAATCCGGAAATAAATACTTTTCCCAGGGTAAACGAAGAACTGCGGCTCATATTTTTCGAGCCAGTTATCGGTAACATTATCGTCCGGGAATTTCATATGCCGCACGGAAGTCAGTAAAAAGACATTATCCTTGCGCTCCACCCGGAAGAATATTTTCCGGTCGATAATTTTTGTCGGGTCGCTATCAACGCTGGCATTCATACTGAGCGTCCCGCTGTTGCCGTCAAAGATGTAATTCAGCCACAGAGAGAGTTTCTCTTCGGGATGATGCTGTACCAGATTCGCCTGACACGAAAAAGGCTGCACGTAATACCGGTGCCACAGGTAATAACCCGAAAGCATTACTCCCAACAGCAGGCATGCGGTGAACAAATACAGCAGCTGACGAAAACGGGTCATGCTAGCGCTCCTCAATAAAATAGTCAGAGATGCAGCGATTCGGCTCCTTCATCGATCTGTCACACCGAATCACGGACGCACGCGGCAGCAGGGGGTACCAGCTGATATACACCCACGGATAGCTCGTGCACGCGTCCTTAAACTGCGTCACATACGTCAGGGCTTTCGACCGCTCATTCTGGGTCTGAATATCCTGAGCAAGATAGACATGACACGCCCCGACCATGGCAGCAAACCGATAATCATCGATAAAGCGATTTTCACGCGCGCTGCTGTGACCCACGATACCAGCTCCAACCAGCACCAGCAGGGCGATCAGGATACCGGTCAGCCACCGGGAGCGATGCACGGACGCGCCGGTTACGGCTACCGGTTCCGCCAACAACGGTGGCGGCACGGCAGGCGTGGTCATGACGCGTGGCTCAGGCGCCTCTTCCTCTGGTAGCTCCGTTGGGCGAGGATGGGCGTCTTTAATCACGATTTGCGTATCGCTCGCCAGCGTTAACCCAATGCGCGGAATAGTGACGATGGGGTCAACCTCAAAGCCAATCTTTTTCAGCCCTTTTCGCAGAATAGAGATGTTTTGATAATAAGTATTTGGCGAGACCAGCATACCGCGGCGCTGCCAGACAATATCCAGAAATTCCTGTTGCGTGACAATGGTCCCGGCTCTTTCTATTAATAACAACAGACATCGGCCTGCCGGGGAATTTAAAACCACAACCCGATCGGGACTGGCGATATCCCTCAGCGTACTGGCCGCGGGATGAAACTCAACTCTATTATTTATGATGTAATGCTTATGCATAGCGTTGGTGAGTGTTCTCCGTTCAATTGCGCCGTTCTTCACGACGACATATCAGTACACCGGCGAATGTTGAATACGTTCGCCACATAACTTAAGGATTAATGTGGCTGATAAAGCTTATGCTGTATATATCAGCAATTGGCGAAAAATCTTATTTTCCTCTCTTCTCTCTGTCGCTTCACTGAAGCGTGAGACGCGTTAAACGCCGCTCTGGCGCGCTCTGGCTGGGCCCGACATTCTATCACTGAAGTTTTCTGAAGTGATGAATAAACAAGGCGGCAGAGAAGGAGTAGTCCGTCATGCTTGACACTGACAAAACCATACAAAACACGCAATTGAACACCTTGGACATGGACGTCTGAAATATACAGAGCGCTTAACGCTTAAGTTTTCTTAACCTCCTTTAAAATCAATAGATAACGCTATTTTTAGCAATATTCACCCCGCGGTATCATCAGTATAAATCGATGATAACACTCGGAAATTGTTATCCTCCGTAAGCACTTCAGCACCCGCACTGACACCAACAGACACTTCCCTTACACAACATTTAACAAAGCCAGATATTAATAAAAAAAAGTGGTTATGATTATTTACAGGCAATAACGAGGAGAAACATTAACAGGATGTCCGATCATCAGCGGTATCAGAATCGATAATTAATACAAGTTAAGATTAATTCAGATTACCTCTTTTATGGCCGGCGTATAGTAGGCCTACACCATGCATAGCGTGATTACTTCGAGAATACAGACCAACCTTAACCGTATCGGTTTGTCTTATTACTATTATAAATCGAGGGACTAACATGGCGAATAAGAATGAAACACAACAACATTTACGCATCGTGTTAATGGGTGGCGACCATTTTGCACGAAAGGGCATCATCACATTATTAAGGAGTATTACGCCAGAATCTCACATTGAAATTACAGTCGGGGATTTTCAGCAGCTTGATAACGTATTATCAACCACACCCATTGATATTCTCCTGTTATCAGGATCTGACAAATATCACACGGGATATGATTATCTTAATGGGCTAAAAAGAATAAAAGCGAAATATCCCGGCGTAATTGTTTGTATGTACTCCGCCCCTGCGCATTCATCGCAATGGATCAGAGGCGATATCGATGCCTATATCTCGCTGCATGAATCGGTTTATCACTGGCGGGCAAAATTATTAAAAATGGTCGATAGCCGTTATCGCCCAAAAATGAAACCAACGGCGTTATCGCTGACGCCCGGAGAGTGGAGGGTCTTAAAGGAAATCCGGAACGGACTGGATATGAGTTACATCGCAGAAATAGAGAAGCTTTCTTATCGCCGGGTTAGCGCTTTAAAAAGCTCCGCGATACGAAAACTCGGGCTCAGGAATAAGACAGATTTGCTGGTCTTTTTAACCAGTTAGACCTGCCGCTTTCAGAGCAAATCTCATCAATAACAACAAAGGAATTAAAAAATGAAAGCACACGTAAAACACAGCTCACTCCTGGCATTAAGCATTGCCGCTCTGCTGCCTGCCGGTTCCGCCATGGCGGCAACTACCAGCGGCGGTACGGTGAACTTCAGCGGCAAAGTCGTGACCTCCGCCTGCGCCATCAGCGCAGGAAGCGCCAACATTGACGTTGATATGGGCGAAGTGCGTACCGCAACGCTGGCGGCCGCAGGGAGTGAAGCCAGCACGGCAAAAGCGTTTGCCATCACCCTGGAAGATTGCGAAATCGCCGATACCTCAGCCTCAACGGATGAGAACCCGATTGCCGCAACAACCGTGGCCGTCACCTTCACCGGTACGCCGGACACCTCCGATGCCAATAGCCTGGCCGTTGGGGCAAACGGCAGCGCCAGTTCCGCGCAGCATGTGGCGATTCGCCTTTATGACGAACAGGGCAAGGTAGTGAAGCTGGGTGAACCTGCTGCGGCCATCCCTCTGCGTAAAGGCGCCAACACCCTGAACTTCAGCGCGAAATATTACTCGCCGCAGGGCGGTGCCACCGCGGGTGATGCCAGCGCTGTCGCGACCTACACCGTTACCTATTCGTAATTTTCAGGCTCGGTCTGCTGGCCGGGCCTGGCTCAGCTTTGAGGAGCGTCACTATGCGCGTAAACACCTGGATTTGCCTGGCTGCCACAGTATGTTCAACCGCCGCGTATGCCGGCGGCGTGGGGTTGGGCGCAACGCGAATGGTCTACTCCAGCGCCACCACCCAGTCCATGCTGCAGGTCAGGAACACACATCCCGATGCCACGTTCCTGATCCAGTCATGGGTGGAAAACGAGAAAGGACAGAAAACCAACGATTTCGTGATTACACCACCGCTGTTCGTCATGAAACCCGCCAGCGAAAGTGCGGTGAAAATCATGTTTAACGGTAAGGCCCTGCCGGAAGATCGCGAAACGCTCTACTGGATGACGGTCAAAGCCATCCCGCAGCAGACCAAAAGCGGTTCAGGCAATTCGCTGCAGTTTGCGTCAGCAAACCGCATCAAGGTCTTTTATCGCCCGCAGAGCCTCGGACAAGGCGCAGGCGAGGCATGGAAAAGCCTTTCTGGCGCCTATCGCGCCGGGAAAGTCACGCTCACGAACCCAACGCCGTACTACCTCACCACTATCAACGTGAAAATTGATGGTATGCCGGTACAGCCGGTAATGGTACCGCCGAAATCCAGCCTGACGCTGGCCGAAACCTTCAGCCATGCAAGCAGCATGAGCTATCAGACCATTAACGATTTTGGGGCATGGACCCCCGCCACGCGCGCGTCGTTATCCCAATAATAAAAACAGTAAGGCGTGACCACGTGAAAAGAAAAATCCTGTGCGCCACGGTGATCTCCCTGGTGATTCGGCAAGCCGTAGCGGCCGAAAGCGAACTGCAATTTAACCCCGCGTTTCTCAACGGCGAGAGCGCAAACAGCGCCGATCTCGCCTGGGTTAACGCCGGGAGCGCGCTGCCGCCAGGAGACTACAACCTCAACGTGTATATCAATAACAACTACGCGTTCACCGGGAATGTCACGTTCCGCATTGCTGAAAATACGGCGGGAGAAGCCCTGCCGTGCCTCACACCTGAACAAATCGCCGCGCTGGGCATCGATAGCAAGCAGGCAAAAGGCGGCGCACTGCCGCTGGCGCAGCGCTGCGTCTTCCTGACACAGGCATTTGCCGATGCCCGGTTTGATTTTGACCAGCAGACGCTCACCCTGAACTTCACCGTGCCGCAAAGTGCGATGCGCAATTTACCGCGCGGGTACGTCAGCCCGGAAAGCTGGGAGGCAGGCATTCCTGCCGCGTGGCTGAATTATGTGGTGAATGGTTCGAACAATGAATATCAGGGCGAGACGCGCACGCGCGATCGGCAGCTGTTTGCAAGCCTGAACAGCGCCATCAACCTCGGCGCGTGGCGGCTGCGTGATTTCACCACGTGGACCAAAGACAACAACGAGCTCACTCACGTGCAAACCTGGCTGCAGAGGGATATCCCCGGCCTGAATGCCCAGGCGTACGCCGGTGAAACCTATACCTCGGCACAGGTCTTTGACTCCGTGGGCCTGCGCGGTATTGCCCTGAAAACCGATGACAACATGCTGCCTGCCAGCCTGAGTGGCTACGCGCCGGAAGTCCGCGGCATCGCGCGCAGCAACGCCACAGTGACGGTTCGCCAGAACGGCAACATCATCTATCAAACCTCCGTTCCGCCGGGGGCGTTTGTGCTGAAAGATCTCTACCCGACATCGTCAGGTGGCGATCTCGCGGTCACCATTCAGGAGAACGACGGCAGCCAGACGCAATACACGCTTCCCTTTGCCAGCGTGCCGAACCTGGTGCGTAACGGGCAGGTGAAATATGCCTTCGGTGCCGGGACCTATCGCCCGATGGGGGATCAGGCGTCACCCTCTTTCGCACAGGGCGAGCTGTTCTACGGCTGGCGCTATGGCCTGACGTTTTACGGCGGGGCGCAGTTTGCCGATCGCTATAACGGTCTGGCGTTCGGGGTTGGGCAAAACCTTGGCCGCTTTGGTGCCTACTCCATTGACCTGACCCACGCCCGCAGCCGGCTGGCGGACGATCGGCAATACACAGGCGATTCCGTGCGACTGCGCTACAGCAAGCTGCTGAACGACACCGGTACGCGGGTAAACTTCTTCTCGCTGCGCTACTCCACGGAGGGGTTTTATACCCTCAGCGATACCACGTACAAAGGGATGGCGGGCGGGTCACCAAAGCAGATTGTGGAAGACGATGGCACCGTCACCACCCATTACGACACCGTGTACAACCTGCGGATGTCGCGTAAAGCCAAGAACCAGCTGCTGCTGTCGCAGCCGATGGGGCAATACGGCTCGCTGTCACTGTCGTGGGATCAGCAAACCTACTGGAACACGTCAAACACCACGCAAAGCCTGCAGTTCGCGTGGAACGCCACGTTTCGTAACGTGTCGCTTGGCGTCAGCGTTCAGCGCAGCGCCAGCCTGTATGACAACAAGAAAGAGAACCTTCTGGCGCTCTCCCTGTCGGTGCCGTTTGGTAACCCGCAGCTCGCCACGCGCGCCCGGTTTACAACCACCCATGCGGATTCTACCGGCACCACCGCCAGCACCGGCGTGAGCGGATATCTGCCGGGCCAGGAGAACCTGTTTTATAGCGTTAACCAGCGCTACAGCAAGCAGCAACAGTACGGCGGTGATGTCGCCCTGCAGTACGAAGGTGCGCGCGGAGACTATAACCTCGGCTACAGCTACACCCGGGATTCCCAAAACCTCAGCTACGGGATGAGCGGCGGCGCGGTGCTGCATGAAGATGGCCTGACGCTAAGCCAGCCGCTCGGCAATACCAATATTCTGGTTAAAGCTCCCGGGGCCAGCAACGTTTCCGTGCTTAATCATAAGGGCATCAAAACTGACAGCCGGGGATACGCGGTGATCCCCTACGCCACGCCGTATCGCGTCAATCAGGTTGCGCTGGACGTCACCACGGCGGGCAACGACGTGGAGCTCGAGAATGCCATCGTCAACAAAACGCCCACCGACGGCGCCCTGGCTCGTGCCACCATCGTCACGCGTCAGGGGGCAAAAGCGATGTTTATCGTGCGTCACGGCAACGACGTGCTCCCCTTCGGCACGCTGGTCTCACTCAGTGATGACAAAACCAGCGGCATCGTTGGCGACGGCGGCAGTCTGTATCTGTCCGGCTTGCCCGTTAAGGGTATGTTGAGCGCAGTGTGGGGCCGCAACAGAGACCAGCGCTGCACCATTAACTATGCGTTAAATAAGCAAAATTATAATGCCCGCACCGGCCTTTATTCACAGGAGGTGGTATGTCAGTAACGCTCCGGATGACCAGCATCGTCCTGCTGCTGTTTTTTACTCTCCCCGTTCGCGGCTATGACGTGCTGGTTTCCGTCACCGGGAATTTGATCGGCAACACCTGTGTTGTCGCCGCGGACTCCAAAGAGCAAGAGGTACCGCTGGGGACCATTGGGATGAAACAGTTCGCCCGCGCAGGGGCGGTAAGCAATATCAAAACGCCCTTCACGATCAGGCTTGAAGCCTGCGGGCCGACCTTTGCCGGGGTAAAAATCCGCTTCAGCGGCACGCCGGACAATGACGACCCGCAGCTGGTTAAAATTGCCGACGGCGGCGCAACCGGCGTGGCGGTGCAGATCCTCGATAAAGACAGCGTGCTGCTCCCACTGAACACGCAAACCACCGCCTGGGGCACACCGGGCGATGACAGCGTAGAGATGACCTTCTATGCCCGACTGGCCGCCACGGGCGCGCCCGTCAATGCCGGAGACGTCTCTGCTTTCGCGACCTGGACTACGGAGTATCAATGATGCGTTTAGTGTTTTTTATCACCGGATTACTGCTCTGCGCCAGCGTACAGGCGATGGAGTGGAAATCGGATATTACCCTTTCCCCTCAGCCGATGACCTACAACGGGCCAGCGGATTCGGTGGTGCCGGGCAACATAATCGGATCGACCTGGAGCGCCACCGCCAGCGTGCAGCAGGTGTTTTGGTGCGGGCTTGTTTTTACCTGCTCCAAAGGCACGCTGGAGCCGAGCAGCAGCGCCATCTCGAGCGGGATGACGGTCACCGTCGACGGGGTTAACTACACCATTTTTGAAACTGGGGTCCCAGGCGTGGGTTATATCATCGGGCTGAAGGATTTTAACGGCTCCGCCTGGATACCGCTGCAGAGCGGTATTACGCAAAGCTACCCGGCGGACGGGACCAATGGCTACGCCACCGATCTGGGCTGGTCCGCCAAGGTGACCTTTATTAAGACCGGCACGGCGCTGAAATCAGGGGTTTACCAGATCCCCACCATCAACGCCGCGGTCCTGACCGCATATAACAACGAGGTCAAAACGGCAAAAGTGATCATTAACCCCACCGCCATTACCGTGACGGCGAGCGGCTGTACGGTGGGAACAAAAAGCGCGAATGTCGATCTGGGCACGATTGATATCCGCACCTTGACCACCGTGGGCAGCACGTCACCTTCCGGGTCGTTTAACGTCAGCCTGACCTGCGACGCGAACGTGGCGGTTAACGCGGTGATGACCGATCAGACCACGCCGTCGAATACCTCGTCGGTGGTGACACTGACCGGCGACTCCACGGCGTCCGGCGTTGGGGTGCAGTTTTTCTACAACGGCACCGGCCCGCTGATGATGGGGCCAGACAGCTCGGCGGCGGGCACAACGAACCAGTTCTTTATCCAGAGCACCACCGCGGCACAAACCCTGTCGCTGCCGTTCCAGGCGCAGTACATCCGAACCGGCGAACTGGTCCCCGGTTCGGCCAATGCCCTGGCAAGCATTACGTTTTCCTACCAGTAGGGGTTAGTGCTTCACCCACACCAGCTGGTCAACCCGGAAGCCCAGACTGCGCGCGGTGTTCAGGTAATCCTGCTTCACCGCCTCAGGAAGGGTTGGCGTGCGCGACAGGATCCACAGATAATCACGGTTCGGGCCGCTCACCAGCGCGTACTGGTACTTATCGTCGAGCTTGATCACGTTATAGCCGCCGTAGAACGGGCCGAAGAACGACACCTTCAGCGCGGCCGTGGTCGGTTCGCCGGTAAAATACGCTTTGCCTTCGCTCTCACTCCACTTGTTCTTCACCGGGTCGTACCCCCGATTCAGCACGCTAATGCCACCGTCGCTGCGTTTACCGTAGGTGGCGGTTACCTGCTCCAGCCCGCGTTCAAAGCGGTTTTCCAGACGGGCGACTTCATACCATTTGCCGAGATAGCGGCTGGCGTCAAAACCGGAAATCGGCTGCACGCCTTTCGGCGGCGTGGGGGATTTGCAGGCAACCAGGGTCAGGGCAATGGCAACACCGGTCACAACAGGCCATAGCTTCATGAGAATTCCTTTCATTTGCACGGTTGGATGTTAAGTGTAGTGCACCGTTTCGGTGCTTCATCCCGTTCGGGAGAATTCGTAGTATATTGAGAGTATTCCTCCACTCTGGACACGGACATGGCTTACTCCATCGGCGAATTCGCCAGACTCAGCGGCATCACCGCCACCACCCTACGGGCGTGGCAGCGTCGCTATGGTTTACTCAAGCCACAGCGCACGGAAGGCGGCCACCGCCAGTACAGCGATGAAGACGTCCAGCAGGCGCTAAAAATCCTCGACTGGGTAAAAAAAGGCGTCCCGATCGGCCAGGTCAAACCGCTGCTGGAACGCCCCACGCCGGGCCGGACCAACAACTGGCAAACCCTGCAACAGAACATGCTGCAACGCCTGCAGGACGGCAAAGTCGAGTCCCTGCGCCAGATGATTTACGACGCCGGACGCGAATACCCAAGGCCGGAGCTGGTCGCGAACGTGCTGCGCCCGGTGCGCAGCCAGGTTTCAGCTAACGTCGCCGCCGCCATGACCCTGCGCGCGATCCTCGACGGCATCATCATCGCCTACACCTCGTTTTGCCTTGAGGGTGATAAAAAAGCGCCGGGCGATAATATTCTGCTCAGCGGCTGGCACCTGAACGACCCGTGCGAGATCTGGCTCGAAGCCTTAACGCGCACCGGGCAGGGCCACCGGATCGACATCCTGCCGGTTCCGCCTGATGCGCTGGCACCGGAAATTTTCCCGGAGCGTAAATGGCTTCTGGTTACCAGCGGCAAACTCACCGCCGGGCGGAAAAAGCAGCTGGAGCAGTGGCAGCAGCAGGTATCGCTTGAAGTGATTATCCTCTGATAATTTTCTCCTGCGGGAATCTTCACGAAAAGTTGAATATTTTCCCGCGCCGCAGATGCTAACGTTTTCCTGTGACGAATAACTCCACAGGAAAACACCATGAAAAAAACTGCCCCTCTGTTGATCCTGGCCGCGATGGCCTTTACCCCTGCTGCCTTTAGCGCCCCTGCCGGCACGCTGAGCGTACACATTCTCGACCAGCAAACCGGGATGCCACCGTCAGACGTTACCGTTACGCTGGAGAAGCAGCAGCAGGACAAATGGACCCCGATTGCCAGCGGCAAAACCGACCATGACGGACGTATCAAATCGCTCTATCCGCAGGATCAGGACATGCAGCCTGGCGTGTATAAAGTGACGTTCAAAACCGCAGATTACTTCCACACCAAAAAGCTGGACTCCTTCTTCCCGGAAGTCCCGGTGCTGTTCACCGTGACCCGCACCAACGAGAAACTGCACATTCCACTTCTGCTGAGCCAGTACGGTTACTCGACCTACAAAGGCAGCTAAACAGCATTGATTATTAAAGAGTATAAAAAATAATTCCGCCAATACTTGGACAAAATAGTCATATTGTGTAAGTTTTAAGTATGAGAACTGGAGGTACACACCATGACAACGAAACCTGTACTGGGTATTAGCGGATGTTTGACCGGATCCGCCGTTCGCTTTGACGGCGGACACAAGCGTATGGGCTTTGTCATGGACGAGCTGGCCCAGTGGGTGAATTTCAGGCCCGTTTGCCCGGAAATGGCGATTGGCCTGCCAACGCCCCGGCCAGCATTGCGCCTCACGGTAACCACCCGCGGTGAATTCGAAATGCGCTTTAGCAAGCCGCCTCACGACGATGTCACGCAAAAAATGGCCGACTTTACGACGGAATACCTGCCGAAAATCGGCGATCTCGCGGGCTTTATCGTTTGTGCGAAATCCCCAAGCTGCGGCATGGAACGCGTGCGGCTGTATGATGAAAACGGCAACCAGGGCCGCAAGGAGGGTGTCGGGCTGTTCACCGCCGCGCTCCTTGAAACCCGGCCGTGGCTACCCGTGGAAGAAGATGGTCGTCTGCACGATCCGGTGCTGCGGGAGAACTTCATTGAACGCGTCTTCGCCCTCCACGAACTGAACACGCTGCGCGCCAACGGCATGACGCGCCGCGCGCTGCTGGATTTCCACAGCCGCTATAAACTCCAGCTGCTGGCGCACCATCAGGCGGGCTACCGCGAAATCGGCCCGTTCGTCGCCTCGCTGCACGAGTGGGAAGACCTGGACGCCTTCTTTGTGGCGTACCGCGATAAGCTGATGGCCATCCTGAAGAAACCCGCTTCGCGGAAAAACCACACCAATGTGCTGATGCATATTCAGGGCTATTTCCGTAACCAGCTCAACAGCCGCCAGCGCGGCGAATTGCGCGACGTGATCCTGCACTACCGCGACGGGCTGCTGCCCATCCTCGCGCCGATCACGCTGCTGAAGCATTATCTGGCCGAATACCCTGACCGGTATCTGATGACGCAAAACTACTTTGATCCCTATCCTGATGATTTGGGTCTGCGTCTGGCTGTTAAGTGATCATAAAAATGCGAAGGCCCATTGACCCTTAGAGGCCCAAAGCAGTACCCCGTTTAGACGACACCCTCACTGTCGTCTCTTTTTTGCATTTTATCTAAAAGGCTGTGATTATATACAGGCTTATTCTGCAGAAAGGGGCCTGCCTGTGATTAACACCCTGCACATCCAAAACTACCGCTCCATCCGCGAGATGTCGCTGGAGCTGGAGCAGCTCAACATCGTCTTCGGGCCGAACGGTACCGGGAAATCGAATATCTACAAGGCGATACACCTGATGCACAGCGCCGCGCAGGGGCAATTTTCCCAGGCGCTGGCGAACGAAGGCGGCATTCTGAAGGTGTTCTGGGCAGGCAAAACCCGCAGCGACCAGCTCAGGCGGATGAACCTGGCGGTGGAAACAGAGACCTACGAATACGAGCTGCAGGTCGGGTTTGTGGAGAAGCTGCCCTATCCCTCGCAGTTTCAGCTCGACCCGGTTATCAAAGAGGAGTCCATCTGGCTGAGCGGCCAGCACCGTCGACCTTCGTCACAGCTGATGAAGCGTAAAAATCAGGCGGTGTTTCTGAATAACGTGCATCACGAGAAAGTGACCCACAGCGGCACGCTGTATGAGAATGAATCGGTATTCGGACAGCTCGGCGAACCGCACCTTTACCCGGAAGTGTCGCAGATGCGCGAGTCCCTGCGTAACTGGCGATTTTATCATGAGTTTTCCGTCTCATCCGGCTCGGCGATGCGCGCCCCGCAGGTCGGCTTCCGCTCCCCGGTACTGGCCAGCGACGGCGCCAACCTGGCGGCGGCGTTTCAGACCATCGTGGAGATTGGCGACGAGCTGCTGCTGATGCGCATCCTCGACCAGGCCTTCCCCGGCTGCGTGTTTTACAGCGACAACACCGGCGGACGTTTCCGCATGATGATGCAGCGCGAGGGGCTGAGCAGGCCGCTGGAACCGGCGGAGTTCTCCGACGGCACCCTGCGCTTTCTGTGCCTGGCGGTGGCGCTGTTAAGCCCGCGCCCACCAGCGTTTATCGCATTGAACGAACCGGAAAACAGCCTGCACCCGCAGATGCTGCCCGCACTGGCGAGCTTAATCGCCGAGGCCAGCCGCTACTCGCAGATCTGGCTCACCAGCCACTCGCCGGAGCTGGCGAAGCTGATTGAGAAGCAGAGGTCGTTCTCGCTGTACCAGCTGTCGATGGTGGAGGGGGAGACGAGGGTGGAGAGGCTGGGTTAGCGCCTTTCATTCCCCACTTTTAAAATCACGTTTCAGGACGGGTCTTGTAGGAGTGAATGCGATGTCATCTCTATCTTTACCTACTTTAACTACTGAGACATATCATGAAACGACTCCTTACCGTATCCCTGTTTGCCCTGTCTGTTTCCGCCTTTGCGGAATCGACCCCGCATTGGGCGTATGAAGGTAAAGGTGGCCCTGACAACTGGGGGAAACTCAGTGACACGTTTGCCACCTGCAAGACCGGTAAATACCAGTCCCCTATTGATATCCGTCATCCCTTTGACGCCACGCTGCCACCGTTGACGCTGGATTTCCATACCGCAGCCGAAAAACTGGTTAACAACGGCCACACTCTTCTGGTCACCGCTGGAGATGAAGATGAATTCCGTCTGGATGACACCACTTTCATCCTGCGCCAGTACCATTTCCATACCCCGAGCGAGAACCGGATTAACGGTAAATCCTTCCCGCTTGAGGCACACTTTGTCCATGCCAGCGAAAACGGTGACATCGCGGTGCTTGCCGTCATGTTTGAGACTGGACCGGAGAACTCCGCGCTGACCCCGTTGCTGGAACGTCTTCCGAAAGAAAAGAACCGCGAGGTCTCGATCGACAAACGCTTCAATCTGCGTCCGTTGTTTCCGGACGATCTTCACTACTATCGCTTCAGTGGTTCACTAACTACCCCACCCTGCACCGAAGGGCTGCGCTGGATAGTGATGAAAAATACCGTCACGCTGTCAGAAAAACAGCTGGAGACATTTAAGCAGGCGCTTGAACACAGCAATAACCGCCCGCTACAGCCGCTGAATGGTCGGGTTATCGTTCAGTAACACAAAAATCCCGCCGTACTGGCGGGATAATTACAGAATACTTTCTTCAGTCATGTACGTTAGGCACGTTCAGTTCGCAATACAATTTTCAATTTATGGTTGCCAGTTTATGCTGGCAGGATAATCTGTAAACGTTGGTTATCAGATGAGAAAATTAAAATGGATATTGCACTTTTCCCTGGTCAGAACGCCCGTGCATGGGCTGAAACAATGATAAACCTTGAAGCACGGAAGCTTATCAATACTGCGAATATTGTCGGAGGGCAACATCTCAGCGACGGACTCGCACGGATTAAATTTATGGATGATATTCGGCAGTTTGTGATGCAACAATTTAGCGCTACCCGGGCGGCCAGAAGTCATGAGGAGTGCATGGAATGCCTGAAAAACATCCGGGCTGAGAACGAAAGTCTTCTTGATCAAAGCAGAATGCTGCGCTCACGTACAGCTCAGCTTTTTGCTCAGATTGAACTGGTTAAAGAAAATAACAAAGTCGTCGGTTACGTTATCTCGTCGATTAAGGTTGTACTTTCAGGGTTACAGATTGTTGCAGGTGTTGGTGCAATGATGACAATGAATCCAGTGGGTGCGCTTGCAGGAGCGATTCTGGTTATGGATGGTGCAAATGCCATTTCAAAAGAAATTAACAGAACGCTTCAACATCAACCAAATTCTGAAGGTATGTTGGCAGATGGCGTCATGGATATCGCTCAGTTTATGGGATTTAAACGTGAATCAGCACTGGGAGTATTCAACAGCGTAAGCCTGGCAGCAAGCGTCTATACGGTATTTGGCGCCATCCGAAAACCCGAATCATGGCGTCTGTTTCGCTATCTCCCGCTGGATTTCTACCGCAAGGTCGACGGAATGAATCGCGCAGCGCTCACTATGAAAATTGTAGGCTGGGGTGTCTCTGCAAAAGTCTCGTTTGATTTAATTTCTAATGCGTCTGGCCAGAACTAATGTATTTCTTTCTGTAGCGCCAGGCTTTGTAAGTAATGACCGGGGGTTGAAAAAACCAGACAATCACCAACACTATGAAAAGAGAAATGCCCCCGGAAACAAGATTGTAATGTTCAGCGAAAAAAAGAAGCGCCAGGAAAATCAGAGCCACAGCCGCAGTAATACACAGAACCATGATAAATCGCTTACCTAACTCAAGCACGACCTCGAGCAAGGATGAACCATAACGACTGATGTTTCGGTTCAGATACGCTAACTCTTTTACGGTGAAACCTGATTCAAGTAACTGCGTTTCAATATTGTTCATGCCACTACCTTTTCTTCTGGAAAGTAACGTGGAATATCTTAACCGGAAGAGATGCGTCTTGTAACCCGTCTGATACATCAGCATTAAACAGCAAAAAAACAGGATCACGCTAAAAAGACACTGGCGCCAAAATAGAAAACAATAGATTACGGTGTTTAAAGCGCTCTCGTTAGGATCGCTCGTAACCGTCAGCCAGAAGATGCCGCCCACGCCTTTTTATTCCATCGAGACAGAATTATAAAGACGGCTGAACACGGAACGTCTTTCGCCACTCCGCCGGGCTGACCCCAAAACGCGCCTTAAACTGCTGTCGCCAGGTAACAGCGGAATTAAACCCCACCAGCTCGGCCACGCTTTCAACGGGCATATTTCCGGCTTCAAGCAAGAGCTGGCTGCGCCGCAGGCGTTCGGCGGTAAGCCAGTCGGCAACGCTCATCCCGGTGGCTTTAACGAAGTGACGGGTCAGCGTGCGGCGGCTCATTGAGACCACCTCCGCCAGCGAGTCTAGGCTATGCGGTTCGGTGATGTGCTGCTGAAGATAGTCGATCAGGCAGTTAATCCGTCCGTCCCGGGTATCTTTCGGCACCGGCTGGGCAATGAATTGCGCCTGCCCGCCCTCGCGGTGGGGTGGAACAATCATCCGGCGGGCAATCTGGTTTGCGACCACGCTGCCAAAGCGCTGGCGAATGATATACAGGCAGCAGTCCAGCGCGGCGGCAGTGCCTGCGGAAGTGATGATATTGCCGTCATCCACGTAGAGGGCGTTGATATCCAGCCGGACGTTCGGGAAGAGCGACTGAAACTGGCGTTCGAACTCCCAGTGGGTGGCCGCACGTTTGCCGTCGAGGATCCCCGCATAGGCCAGCACAAACGACCCAAGACACAGCCCGACGATCTCCGCGCCGCTGTCTCTTGCCTGTACCAGGCTGTCGAGCAGCGTCTGAGGCGGGCGTTCAAGGACGTGTTGCCAGTAGGGAACGACGACAATATCGGCCAGCCCAATGGCGGAGTAGTCCTCCGTAGCGTTGAGGGCAAATCCGTCTTTTGACGTGAGAAAACCTGGCGTTTCGGCGCAGATAGTGACGTTAAAGCGCTTTTCGCCGGAGACCGAATCGCCAAACAGAATGCAGGGAACAGAGTAGTGAAACGGGCTGAACCCGTCCACCGCGACAATTGCGACGTTGATTAGCGACATCTGCCTCTCCCTTCCCTTTAACACACTCAGAATATAACGGTTTCACCGTCCTGGGGAATGCTCACCGCGTCACTCACCTGGTTGGCTTCAACGTACTCACGCAGCGCGCTGCGGGTCAACAGGCAGTGGTTGATGGCCTCCATATGGCTCGCCACGATTTTAGCCTGCGGCAGCAGGAAATGGACGTTGAGCACGTCTTCCTGACCCATAATAATTGGCCCAAAACCAATGACGTGGGCATAGCCGGCGTTCAGCACCACCACATCCGGCTGGTGCTTTTGCAGATCGGCTACCACCTCTTCGCGCCAGACGGTATCCCCTGCCAGATAGAGCGTCCTCTCATCAGGATGGCGCAGCACCACGCCGCAGGCCTCGCCCAGCCGCTCCGCCAGCTCAGGCACGGCGTAAGCGCGGTCGGTACCGTGCTGGCCGCCGTGGGTTTTCGCAATCTGAATGTCGCCGAAGGTAGTCGCATCGGTCATGACCGTCAGGTTGCTAAACCCCTGGCTGCGCAGCAGCGCGGCGTCGCTGTCGTTTTGCACGTAGATCGGTTTGTCTTTGGCGATCAGTTCCGCTGCGGTGCGATCCCAGTGATCGTCATGGGTATGGGTGACGATCACCGCGTCGGCGTCCAGCAGGGTGTTGACGTCTACGGGGAGCTCGACCAGCGGGTTGCGGAGGTCGGCATGCGCCGTACCGGGAAAACCTGGATAAGCGCCCTTCGGGGCGAGCATCGGGTCGATTAAAAGACGTTTTCCGGCGTAGGTAATCAGCTGGGTGGCGTTACGAATATGGGTGATGTTCATGGGCTATCCTCCGGTTGGTGTGATAAGGAGGATAGCCCGTTACCCGGCTTAACAATGTGGGTTAAAGGGCGATAACCGATGAAATCGGGTCAATCGATAAACCGCTTGCGCACTCGCTCCAGCGGCGCAATAAGCAGGTTGATGAGCGGCTTACGATCGATAACGATATCGGCATTAACCGTCATCCCGCCCATCAGCAGACGCTTTTTCTTGTCCGGGTCGGTAAACCAGGAAGGAACCTGCACTTTGGCAAGGTAGTAGTTCTGCCCCTCCTGCAGCGGGATGAGCGCCGAATGGGCATCGATATTCACTTCATAGAAATCAGACAGGGTTGCCTCCACCGAGCCATATTTATCCACCGGCCAGGAGTCAAAGCGCAGCTTCACTTTATCCCCTTTCGCCACCCGGCCCACCCCCGTGGCAGGCACATAGAGATACCCCTCCATCGAGGCGGCAGTATTTTTACGGATCACCACCACCACTTCGCTGTTTTGCGTAATGGCCCGGCCCGGCGGGAAGTTGATCGCCACCACGTAGCCGTCGGCAGGAGCCAGCATCGCCATCGTTGAGCTGCCCCGGCTGGAGAGGTTGCGGTCGATTTCGCTGATCCGGTTTCTCACATACAGCTGTTCCTGGCTCAGGGAGTCGATTTGCGACTGGGTGCTGTCGGTGAGGCTGGTTTTGCGCGCCTCAAGGTCGAGAATACTGCTCTCTTCCAGGGTCAGATTAAGCTGGGCGTTAAGCACATCGTTGTGGCTTTTATCGAGATCCACCTTTGAAACATAGCCTTTACCGGATATCGCTTTCCACGCCTCATAGGTGTCGGTGCTGTTTTTGAGTAATGCACGCAGCTTTTTCACCTTATCACGGGAGACCACTATCTGCCGGTCGGCAATATCCAGCTGCTGCGCCAGGTTTTTACGGTACGCAGCGATAGAATCTTCGATGGTCTGCACGCGCTGCTCGCTGCGCTTTTTCTCTGCTTCCATCTGCTCGCGGTCGAACTGCACAACCGACCCCTGTTTGCCGCCGTAGTCCTGCGAAACGGTAAAAAGCGGGTCATTCTCTTTCACGTACTGGCCCGGACGCACCGCAAAATCAACGATGGTGCCAGACTCTCTGGCACGGACTTCCACATCGCCCTGGGCCGGGATCAGCACGCCGCGCGCCAGCGTGGTCTCCGAAAAATTAAAGACGATAGAAAAGACCAGCAGGCAGAGGAAAAAGGAGATAAACAGCGTCAGCACGCTTTTCAGCCGCGGGGCGTTGATCTCGTAGCTCTTTGAAAAATGGTGCGGGATTAGCGCCCGACGTTGTCGGTTTCGGTTTTTTAATTTCACGACATGTCATCCATGATAAATCACTGAAAGATCGTCCCATGCACTCCAGAGCGTGGGGGTTTTACGCAGCGCATTCAGCGTGGCGGTGGCAGCCTGGCGGTAGTCCGCTGGCGCATACGTCTGGCTCTCTAACCCAAATTCCGTCGAGTGCAGCGAACAGGCAGGCAGCAGCGTGCGAATCGCGTATCCGTAGCGCGTTAAAAAACGCGTCGACACATCCGTTAGCCACGCTTTCTGGTCGCCCGCGTGGGTCATGAACAGAGGCGCATCCGGGAGGCGTTCATCCATCAGCAGCACGGTCACCAGCCGTTGTGGAGCGAAAAACGCCCCTGCACGGCGCCCTTCGTGAGCGGCCATGAGCTTGTGCAGCGCAGGATGGCGGGTGACAAACTGAAAGCGCACGTCTTCTGGCGCGGTGGCAAGCAGCGCATCCGCGATCAGGCCAAAACCTGCCCAGCGCATGCCCAGCAGCAGGGTGCGAGGCCGGGAATAGAAATCCTGCTCGCGGGTGAATTCCGCCACGCGGGCGTGCAGATCGAAACGCACGTTGCGCTGCCACAGCGCGGGCGGGAAGATCTGCTCCACGAAGTTAAAACCACTCATCTCCCGGGCGTTCTGGCGCAGGAAATCGGCCGGGACGTCGGCCTCCGGGCAGCGCATAAACTGGCTGTAGTTTTGCGTGATCCGGCCTGCCAGCAGCGTGCGTCCGGCCTGTCGGGCGCAAAGTCGGGCATAGAGACGGGGCAGAAACATCATTGCTCATTCTCCCGCAGCGTGCCGTTTTCCATGGTGTAGAGCCGTCCATGGCAGCCGACCACCTCCGGCGCGTGGGTGACAAAGACCAGGCCAATTCCCAGACCACGCAGGTTCGCCAGCACCTTCTGCGCGGTGGTTTTATCGAGGTTTGCCGTCACTTCATCGCACAGCAGCAGCTTCGGCTGGCTGTACAGCGCGCGCGCCAGCACCAGACGCTGCATCTCCCCGGCGGAGAAAAAAGTGTTCCCCGGCAGCAGCTCCGTTTCATAGCCGTGCGGCAGACGCGCCACAACGTGGTCGATCTCCGCCAGACGGCAGGCGGCAATCACCCGCTCTTTGTCCGGGGCGCTATCAAAACAGGAGAGGTTATCCAGGATTGAGCCGGTAAAGAGAATATCGTCCGCGTGCACGATGCGAATATGCTGGCGCAGCGAGGAGAGATCGCACTCGGTAATGGGGATCGCGTTGATCCGCAAACTGCCCGAGGTGGAGAGCAACATCCCGGAGATCAGACGCAGCAGCGTGGTTTTCCCGGAACCGCTCTGGCCGACAATCACCGCCTCTTCTCCCTGCTTCAGGGTCATGTTGATGTGCTGAAGCGTCGCCTCACGCCCCGGGTAGGCAAAAGAGACATCCTCAAACTCCAGACTGACGGGCGAGGTAACAATCTTCCGGCCGAACTGGCTGGCTTCGGAGGGGGCAAACAGCAGGTCGCCAACGCGATCCAGCGGCCCTTTCAGCGCATTTTTGTCCAGCAGCTTTTGCGCCACCTGCACCATCGCATCGGAGAAATAGCGTTTGTAGCTTATGTAGGCGTAGAGCATCCCGATACTCATCTGCCCTTCCAGGATAAGCCAGGCGCCGAAGCAGACCACCAGCAGTTGCTCGGCGTTAATTACCAGCAGCGAGGCGATATCAAAGCGGGCCAGCAGGCGCTCTTTGCGCATCAGGCCGGCAATGTGTTCGCGCTGGGATTTGTCCATCACCGCGTCCCGGGCCTGCTCCATGTTGTTGGCCTTCAGGGTGATGATCCCCTTCTGCGTCTCCACCAGCAGCGATTCATACTTCGCGGTGCGCTCGATGGAGTCGTCCACCGCACGCTGGTAAGGGCCAATCAGCGAAAAACGGATCAGGAAGAAAACCCCCATCAGCAGCATCGTCAGCACGGCGATTTTCACGTTATACAGCAGCATAAACAGCAGGCTGGTGAAGGCGATCAGGCTGGAAAAGAGGATCTGCACATAGCCATTGCTGATGAACTCCGCGCAGGCATGGAGTGATTTTTCAATCGCCAGCACAATGCCCGGCGGGCGGCTGCGGAACCAGCCGGTTTGGGTGCGCAGCATATAGCGGCGTACCGACTGGCTGAGGTCGTCATAGGCAATGTTGCGCATCAGGATCTCAAGTATCTGCTTGAGGAATTTACCAATGACTTCAAAAATAAAAACGATGGCGAAAATCGCGGTGAGTAAGATCACCAGATCGTTGTCGTTGCGCGAGATAGCCTCATCCATGATCAGCTGCACGTAGGTGGGGCTGGCCAGCATGGTGATGAGGGTAAAAATCGAGAGCACAAACAGCAGCACCTGCCGCTGGAATAAACTCGGGGATTTATTGGCCAACCGTCCCAGCGTGAGCGTCTCGTCAGGCGTTTTTTTGTCGAAGCGCGGCGTTGGCTTTAGCTCCAGCACGTAGCCGGTAAAGAGTTTTTGCGCCTCTTTGAGGCTGTAGCGACGCACGCCGCTGGCCGGATCGTGAACCGTCACGCTGCGGCCGTCGACCTTCACGATCACCACGAAGTGATTGCCGCGCCAGAAGGCGATAAGCGGCAGTTCGGCACTTTCAATTTCAGTGAGTTCGCCCTTAAGCACCCGGCCAGTCATATTTTTATCGCTGGCGAGGGTCATTAATTCCGCCATTGAGGTTCCCGCGTCGGCAGAGACTGAAAGCTCCCTGCGCAGCTGGCTGACGGAGACGTGGTGTTCATAGTGCCCCAGCACCATCGCCAGACAAGCCAGTCCGCATTCGGTAAATTCATGCTGGCGAATAACGGGTGTCTTACCCTTTTTTTTATACTGAAAAAGCGAAAACATAATTATCCGTGGCTGAAATAAAAAAATGGCCCGGCAAGCGGGCCATAGGTGCATAGGTCAACAACTTATGCGCTGAAGAAGCCGCCGATGAAGCCGCCCAGCAGGCCAAACACACCACCGACGGTGCCGCCCAGCGCGCCTAACATCTGGCTGCCTGCGTTATAACCTGCGCTCGCGCCCTGAATGGCAGCAGCGAACGGATCCCAACCACCGATGATGGCCTGTGCTTTTTTGAAATCGATAACTTGCATGATTGTCTTCCTGTTAATCTGAATTAGTTGTAGCTGCCAACCAGCGCACCCAGGAAGCCCATTACGCCACCCAGAATTCCACCAGCCACACCACCTACCATACCCATGATGCCTGCACCGGTGTCGTAACCCAGCTGTGCGCCCTTAACGAGGCCAGCGAATGGGTTTAATGCCCCACCGATAATGTCTTTCGCTTCTACGAATGAAATCGCTTTCATTTTATTCTCCTGTAGTTGTAAATCTTCAGCTTGCGCCAAAGGTTAATTTCCTTTTATGAAGGAAAGCGGTTGTTACGGGCAGCTTGAAAGCGGGATGATTTTATTTCCGTAAATAATCATCCGCCTTGCGGGCTGCGCGTAATTATCTATTTCCAGCCGTTGACCCGGCGGAAGATATTTTGAATCATTATATTGTGAGCTACATCCTTGCGAGGAAACATATTTAAACCAGGTATTCCCGGTATTACTCACCACCCCGTTGCTAAACGCATAATCAAAATGTCTTGTCCATGGCCGGACAATTAAAATAGCCTCAAGCGAAACCACCACATCCGACTGAATGCGTTGGCCTTTGCTCATCACAACCCGCGCCTGGAGCGGCGTCTCGGTGAATTTAACGCGATAATAGCGCTCCTTGCTGTCGTGCGGGCCGGTGTAATAAAACTTAAAACCGGCCTGCCCGCCGCTCTCCAGCGTTAACTGTTTCGGCGAGAACATCACCTCGCCATCTTTTATTTCAGTCTCTTTCCCGTGCTCTTTAGGAACATCGACCTGAATAAGCGAAACAGTATAATTCTGTCGGACGCTGGTATCGTTTTTTATTGGCTGAAAAACAACTTCTTTTTCGGGTAGAAAATCAATATTTAGGCTTTCAATAATTAAAGCATTTGCGCTTGCAGAAATGAAGTAATTTATTGCAAAAATAGCCAGGAATTTTCCAGTCATCATCATTTAATTCCAGGAAGCGCTGACATCAATTCGCCCCTGTGCCGTGACTTCACCAAACCAGCTATTACCGTCATAGGTGGTTTTCGAGACCGGGTTATTCATCACAAACTGCAATACCAGCGGCGTTTTCCACAGCCACATGTCCGTCACCCCTGAGCTTATTTTGTCCCACTCTTCCGCATGGCTGGCGGGGGCAGGAATGGACAGCACGTCGCCTTTGCAGTTATGCGCCTTCAGCGTGTGGCTTTTGCCCACCAGCACATTGCCGGGTATCGGCACGGTGAAGCCGTTGCCGCTAAAGGCGCAGTAGTCCACGCCGTTCAGGCTCTGCGTCGGCCCGGTGATCTTCACCGTTACCGCGATCGCCGCGTCTTTCTGCGCGCCGCTGTAGGTAATAGTGTAGGGGATCTCAATCGGCGCCTCGCCAATTGTCCCTTTTCCGGAGCCGCCAAGGCCGTTAGGGTCGAGCGTGTAGTCCGGGCTATCCGGCACAATCGCAAGTCCTGGCTGGATAGGGTTAATGACCAGTCCCCCACCCGGCTGGAAGCAGAAATCCGCCGCCAGCGAACTGTTGCCCGGCGTCAGGCACAGGCTGACAATATTGCCAATGTTGCTGCCATCTCCCGCCTGCGCCACGCTCAAAATCAGCGCCTTCGGTAAAAAGATTTTAAGGTAGGCCTTACCGCCGTTTTTTTGCGGCGCAGCGAGGAAGGTATTCGCCAGCACGCGGGTGTCGCTCATAATGCCGCCCGAGATGCTGTACCAGTTACTCTCATCAAAGGTGATTTCCGCCGACAGACCCGTTCCGCCGCTCATGTGCGACTGCAGCACGCCGTTAACGCGGGATGACGTCAGCGCCAGGCCCGGGCTATAGCCGGTGATATCTTCTCCGACGAAAGTATATTCCAGCAGCGAGCAGAGCACGCCCGACACCGTATTACGGGTGTATTTGGTACAGGTCGCCCCGGTTGTTCCATCCACAATCGTGACCTCGCCGCTGATCGGGTCTATCCCCAGATCCAGCGCCCGCGAGTTGGTCATGGTCAACGTCCCCACCTTGTGCAGCGTGTTGGTGGTGGTCACCTTATTGATAGAGGAGGTCTGCGGCGTGGAGGTAATGGTCACCTCGTTGCCGGGGGCCGCATTGAGCAGATAGTTAAAGAACGGATCCCCCAGCACCCAGCGGCCATAAGAGCTGCCCGGCTCAACGACCGGGGGCTTCACCACCATTGAGGTGTCGGTATAGCTGGTCGTTGCGGTATAGCCCGTGGTGCCGCAGCCTGAAGAACACGCGGTGCCCTTAAAGAACGGCGAGGCGCTGGAGCCGGTGACGCTGAAGTTAATGGTCAACGCGCTGCCCGCAGGGCCGTTAAAGCTGTTATCCGGAATATACGTGGCAATCCCGTTGTTGGTTTTGGCGCTCAGGGTTGGCCACTCCCGCGAGCCATGTAAAAACGCGGTCGAGGTGCTGTTCAGGCTGAACAGCGCAGCCGTGTTGCCCGTCCCGTTGTTATCCGGGTTGTTGATGGCGAAATAGGGCATCTGCTGCGCCTGCGCCGCCGCGCTTATCAGCAGCAGATTAAGAGCGAATATTTTTTTCATCGTCACGTTCCCGTGTTCCTTTTGCTTCCTGCCAGACGAAATCGCCCTTATCGCAGGAGATGTCTCCAAGCCACAGCGCGCCGCGGTTGGACTCGATATCCAGACGCACCTCGCAGACGCTGTTGTCCGGTGTGGCAATGCTGAGAACCGGATTGTTCTTGTCCACGTCAATCACGAAGCGACCGTCGTTTTCGGTGCGGGTCAGCCCAACGTGGTTTTTGATTTGCGTGGCGCTCACCGGATTACCGTTGGCATCAACAAGGCGACCAAACAGGGTGACGATTTTTTTCACCTGCGGCTTCATCACCACCGTGTTCCCCGGGTAGACCGTGATATGACGACGGGCATTCGCGCCAATGTCATAGCTTTCGGTGCCGGTTTCACTGTTCATCACCTCAAGGTCATAGGCCTGATAGGCCGGCAACGACAGCCAGGTTTTATCGCCCTTAATCCGCTCCGTACGACCGTTGAGCTTCAGCGTGAGCGACTCGTCGGATTTCAGCCCGGTACTGACAATCACCCCCGCGCTGTCGGTACCTTTACCCGCCGCAATCGCCTCTTTCGACCAGCCGACGCTGCCGTCACTGGTCAGCGTGGAGTTCCAGCCTTTGCTGGTGCCGCTCTGCACGCTAAGAATGTTGCTGTTCCACGGCGTGTCGAAGCTCACGCTGCCCCCGCCGCTCACGGTGCGATCCTGGTTGCTGCTGAAGGCCCGCGAGACGTTGGCGGTGACCGACTTCAGGTAATCCCCTTCGAACTGGCGGCTGGCGCTGACGTTGAGCGCCGTGCCGGTATCGCGGTTATGGGAAACGCCCACGGAGACGGTGTTACCCAGCGGGATGGCGAAGTCGAGCATCACGTAGCGGTCTTTCTCTTCGTAATAACCCTCGTATTTATTGCGCGACATTCCCACCCGCAGGCGCGCCGTGCCGTAACGACCGGCGTACACCCCCTGGGAGTAGTCAATTTGATAGCGTTTGTAGCGGTATACGTCGTCTTCCTGCCGCATCAGGCTCAGGTTCCCGGCAGACGGCAGACCGAACGACGGCAGGCTGAACGACGCGCCCCACGTGTTGCCTTTGTTTTCATAGATATCGAGGAATTTGCCGCTGGAGAGCTGTTCATGCGAGTACCAGACCGAACCGATATTCCACGGCAGGCTGACGTTAGCCCCGTAGTTGGCGCGGTACGTGCCGTCAGAGGCGGCCATCGTCTGGGTATTTACCGAGAAATACCCGGTCAGGTTCAGGGAGGCCCACAGTTCGCTGACCACGTGCTCGCGCATCATATAGCCGGACGCGTTCCAGTCGACCATCCCGCTGCGCTTGCTGAAGGAGGTGCCGACCAGCGACATGGTGTCTTTATGTTTAGTGTCGTAATCGTAGTAGTAGCTGTTGTCCTGCTCGTTTTTCCGTTTGGCGTACTTTTTATAATTGACGACGGATTTGTCGCGGCTATAAATACCGCCCCACGTCTGCCAGCGCAGCGACTCCGACACGTTATTGCTGAAAGGTTTGTTCACCGTGTACATGCTGCGCGACACGGTGCGGCTGCCGCTGACCACTTCCACTTCTACACTATAGATACCGTAGGGCAGCGCGCTGGTATCAATTTCGTGGTTGCCCACGTCAAAGCGCTGAATGCCGATAAGCTGGCCGTCACGACGAATGCGCGCTTCCCCGGCGGTCGGGAAATAGACCACCACTGGCGTCAGGGAGAGGGTATTGTCCCGCTTGCGCGAGTTGGCCTGGTTCCCTACCGATACGCCGTACACTTCCCCGCCGGAGATACCGCTGACGCTGGCCAGAGACTGCATCGCCCAGCCGTTCAGCATCCCGGCGGCGTAGCGCATGCCCTGATAGTCGCGTTCCCACATCACCGCGTTCATCTGGGTGTCGCTGCTGTTCTCGTTAACATAGCCTGAGCCATCGACCAGCAGGTGATCGACCCCCATCGAGATCCAGCTTTTGGCGTTGAGATAGCCGGAAGACCAGCTGTCGCCGTAGCCGGTCTCGGTATGATACGCGCCGAGGTTATAGGAGAGCGTGCCGCTCAGGTCGTCTGATTCAGGGGCATCGATATCCACTTCACGCGGGCGAATATTCACCCCGTAATCACGTTGAGAGAGGTTCAGCAACAGGCGCATCTTTTTCTGATCCAGTTCGAACGCCGACCCGGCGTTCACCGGAATACGCATGTGGTCGTCAAACTGCTTGCCGTTGATGCTTTGCAGCAACGTCCGCATCGCTTTCGACAGACGAATACCGTTGTCTGACTCCTGGACCTGAACATCGCGCAGCCCGAGTTGCCGATCTTTCGCGTAGATCGTCACGTCGCCAATACGGACATATTCGCTCACATCATTTGCGCTGCCCGCCTTTTGCGTTGCATTCGGGCGGGTATTGACCAAATAAACCGGGATTTTGATCCCCTGCTCCAGCAGGGCATAGAGCGAGTCGGGAAAACGGTAATTAGCGATAACCACGGAGCTGGAGGCAGCATGCGCAGACGCGGGCAAAAGGCCGGATGCGCACGCCATCATCACCGGCAACACTAATTTATTTTTCACCATGCATCCTTACTTAACAGGAATGAACTGTTTCAGGTCCCAAATTCCGAGATGAAAATGGTTGTCCGTAACGTTGATATCGTCGATCGCGCGAGAGGTACCCGGCATCAGGTAAAAGTTTTTAACGCACGGTGTGGTCGGTGATTCCGGGTTGGGTTTCAGGCATGTCCCGCTCGCATTAACGCGAAACGCGGTATTGCCTTTATTGGTTATCTTTCCGGCCACGTAGACAAAATCGACGTTCTTCTTCCGGGGCTGTACCACCAGAATGGTGCTCACCACGGCGCGGGTCATCCCTTTGCCATTCTTTTGCGTGCCGTTATCGAGATCTTCGCTGACCCCTTCATCAATGAAGGTAATGCGGTAGTAGCGTTCCCGGTCATCGGCCTTACCGTGGTAGTAAAATTTGACGATATTGCTGGTCCCGGCGGGCATGACCATGCGGGTAGGCGTCAGCAACAGTTCGTCTATTTTCTCCGGATTAATCACCACGCCTTCATCCATCGGGCTGCTGATACGCTGGGCGCTGATGGAAATAATGCGCACGCTATCCGCTTCGTTTTTTAATTCCTTGGCGATGGAGTCCGCATTGGCAGGAATAATGGTGGTGACTTTGCCAACATTAATCGCCAGCGCGGAGGAGGAGATAAATAATAAAGAGAAGAAGATGGGTTTAAGGCTAAACATGATATTTCCCTAAACAGGGGCTTACGCCCCTGTGACTGTCAGCTCTTAGCTCCAGGTTGCGCGGAACGCAACGGATACAGTACCTTCCCACAGGCTGTTGGTCAGGTCTTTGAACGCTTTCGTTGCACCGGTGTTGTCCTGTGCAGAATCGACGTAGAACACAAATTTGTCCTGGCCGGTCACTTCGGTATTCGCCGTTGCGCCTGCGCTGGTGGTCAGGTTCCACAGGCCAGAAGAGACGCCAGTGTTGTTTGAAGAGTCAACCAGCGTAGTCCACGCTGTTGATTTCGCACCCACAGTGCCACCGATGGAACCCAGATCGGTACCGCCAAAGCGCGCGCCCACTTTCAGTTTGGTTGTTTCGCCGCCAACGCTGAACAGGGTGTTGTCAGAGTCATCAACGATCGCTTCCAGTTTGAAGTTGGTAGCAGAAGAGTGGTCACCACGAATTACCACATCAAACAGACCGGTGTCGGTGTTAAAAGCTTTCGTGTTTGCGCTGTAAACGAAGTTCAGTGCACGCGTCGGCGTAACAACCAGATCGGAATCGCTGTCTTTCGTTGCAGAAGCCTGCCAGGTTGCAGAAGCGGTAGTTTCCGCTGCATTAACAGCGCTCAGGGCGGAAAGAGACAGCAGTGAGCCCAGAACGATAGCGTTCAGTTTATTCATTTATTTAGTCCTTCAAAAAAGAATCCAGATGTTTAAAAAAGGGGAGCCCCTTTTTCGAGGCGGAGTATAGTCACCCCAAAAATAATGAGGCAATACAGAAAATTTCATTCCCCTCACAGGAAAAGATGAAAAATAACAGAATGCTTTTGCATCTTGTTGTTACATAATGAATAAAATTGAGACTTTTTGATTAATAGACAAACATCTATTCTTATTATTTTGCAGAATATCAGGATGTCGGCACGGCCACGCACATCATTATAGGCAATACCAGCCCTTTAATTAGCCAGACACGACTCTTCACTTGGGTAACATAAAAGAAGTCGATACCATCCAGCAGCAGTTCATTGACAATACCATCCGGTGCAACATCATCCTCAGATTTGTGCAGCTTTTTTCCTTTAATATAGTAAATATCACTCCCCGCAACTTTCTCAACATTAAGCACATAGTTGCGTTCAATTAAATAGCGCTTGCCTCCGCGAGTGAATACGCCTTTATGGATCACCGTGATCATATCTTTGCTATTAAACAGAAGTAGCGTCGTTAATGACAGACCGGTTGTCTCTCCCGTTGAATAGGTTTTCCTGGAAATGGTATCAGACTGACAGCCAAATCCTTTCTCCTGGTTTTTTTCAGGATAAAACAGGGCAATGGCGATAACAGCAAGCAGCAGTACCCCGCTCAATAATATACTCAGGTATCTCTTTGACATGTTCTTAACTCCCTGTCAGGCTTCTGTAAGAGATGCAATTTTTATAGCCATCGCCACTATCCTGCCGATAACAGACAGCCAGGAAATCATTTTCCAGTTGTGACTTTTTAAATTTTGAATAATACGCATCAGCGGTTTGATGTTCGCAGTCTATTTGTTGACGTGTAATGGCCTCTTTGGCCAGGCTAAACCAGGTCTGTTGCGACTGATACATATTCTTATCGATAAGATAAACCGTACAGCGATCAATTTTGCCCAGCAGATGGATATCGGACTCTTTCGGGCGTTCGGTCACGCGCATGTTTTGATAGAAAAGAAGTGCCGTAATACCGGCAATGGCGACCAGCGCCATCACGCACAGCGTGGTAAAGCCGCTGTCCCGACGACGCAGGCGTGCTGGCGGGTCTCGCTGTTGAGTCACAACATCGGATGCCTCCGCCGCGATTTTCTCCGGGGCAGAAACGGGTGGCCTCACCGTGTGATGTTCAATATGCGCGGCCAGGCTAAAACCTTTACCCCGAATGGTCTTAATCAGCAGAGGGTCACGTCCTAAACTACGAAAGGCTTTCCTGATTTCACTGATGGCAACATTAAGACTGACCGAGGAACCGGAAAAACCGCGGTCTTCCCAGACTTTCTTAATCAGGTCGTCCCTGTCGAGGGTTTTGCCATTATTAATGATGAGTTCATATAACAAACGTGCCGCCTGATTGGATAACTTAATTGAAGATTCCTCTTCTCCATTTATCATGATCACACCGGAGTCCACTTCATAAAGCATTGCGAGATCAATAAGATACTTCATATGATTATTACACCACTGTTATAAACGACTGTATTTGTCTCGCAATAATAGGTCTAAAGGGTGTGTGGTCAAGTCATCAAATATTATTTGAGGATGCGGCATAGAAAATTTCATAAATTCACAATTATTAATTCATTAATTAAGAGCTTCGAATGAAGGTGTTTAGATTATGATCTTTAAAAAAATATTATATCAAGATTATAATCTTATTATATTGAGTTTACCGGAATAATGTTTTGTTATGTGTCTTTTTGATGCAACATAATATCGTCAAGGCTCGTACTCAGGTCGCTATGCGCGTTAGCCGGTAACAGTGTGTTGCGCAGCCGGGAAACATTCTTTTTTATATAAAACAAAACATTATGGAGTTTATCATGTTCAAAACGATCATGACCGTATCTGTGCTTGGCGCAGCCATTGCATCTACTCACGCGATTGCCGCCGATAACTCAGCAGGTGGCGTAATTAACTTTACCGGAGCCATTACCGATACCACCTGTACGATTAATGGCGGTAAAAGCGCCGATATGACCGTCGCCCTCTCACCAATTTCGGTTAAGGATGCCGGAACGACGGTTGGCCTGATTACTAAAAATAAAAAATCTATTGCGTTAACCTTCTCCGGCTGTACGCCAGCAGCGGGTACGACCGGCACGCCGCTGAAAGTGTACTTCTCCAGCGCCGATAATATTTCTACCGACGGTAAATACCTGCTGAATAACAGCGTAAATGAAAACGATGCCAGCGTGGCGCGTAACGTAGGTTTCGCATTAGTGGAACCGGGTAAATCAACGCCTGTTACGCTTAATCAGGCTTACACCACCAGCATTATGGGTACCGCAACAGCGCCAGATTCTGAAACGCTGACGCTGGACGTTTATTACTATAAAACCAACGCCGCTGCCGCAACGGTCGGTGCATTGAGCTCTAACGTGACGTACACCATTTCCTATCTGTAATTTCAGTTAAACAGGCTTCGTCCCTGCGAAGCCTGTTTTTAAGGTTACCATTATGCGTAAGATTATTATGCTGGCATCTCTGTTGCTCAGCGCGGGCCACGCATGCGCCAATATTGTCATTAATGGCACGCGTGTTCTTTACCCTGAGAATAACAAAGAGGTGATTGTTCAGTTAATCAATACGGGTGATGCCCCTGCACTGGTGCAATCATGGATTGATGACGGCGATATTAATTCCACACCGGAAACGGCAAACGTTCCGTTTCTGTCATCACCGCCGGTGGTGAAGGTCAGCGAACATAATGGTCAGCAACTGCGTATTAAAAAGCTGCCTGCGAATTTACCGGGCGATCGTGAATCGGTCTTTTTCCTGAACGTGCTCGATATTCCCCCGAAGCCGGAAAATGTGCAAAACCAGAATACCGTTCAGCTGGCGATTAAATCACGCATCAAACTGTTTTATCGCCCGGCCGCGTTAACCGGCACGCTGGATGACGCGACGGGAAAACTGACGCTGATTGCCAGCGGAAAACAGTTTCGCATCGTAAATGAGAGTCCTTTCCATATTACGGTCGCCAATATTTCCCAGGGCAAAACCAAATTACTGCAGGAATCACCGATGGTATCGCCATTCGGTCAGCTCACCGTTGCGGCGAAAAACGCGGTGAAACGCGGCCAAACCTACCAGCTGATGTATGTGGACGATTTGGGTGCTTACAAAACCCGCACGCTCATCAGCCAGTGACCGGAAAGACTCACCATGAAATTGAAACAAAACAGGCTCTGTATGCTGGCTGTCTGCTCGCTTCTGCTTTCGCATAAATCGGGGGCGGTATCGTTTGATACCTCCCTGCTTGCTGGCGCATCCGGTGAGTCCGATCTGTCACGCTTTTACGAAAACAACGCCATGCCTGCCGGCCCGCAGGAGATGGATATTTACGTCAACGGGGACTGGAAAGGACGCTATACGGTGACCTATGGCGAACAACAGGATGACGTTCGCCTTGCGTGGAAAGATGCCCTGATGCTGGGGATCAACACCAAAGCGATCCCGGCGCCCGCCATTGCTCAGGGACAAGTGCAACTGCACGATCTCGTTCAGGGTGGCGAGGTGAAAACGGATACCGGTACCCTGAGCCTGGCACTCACCGTGCCGCAGGCGGCCGTGTTGCACACGGAAGAGGGCTATGTTGCCCCCCAGTTCTGGGATGAAGGGATCCCGGCACTCATGCTCTCCTGGAACACCACCTGGTACAACACGCGGACGAAAGGCTCAGCGAAAGAGACCAATGACGATTTTTACGCCGGGCTGGATTCCGGAGCCAACCTGCTGGGCTGGCAGTTTCGCGACAGCAGCACGTGGCGCAAATCCGCGAGCGGCGACAGCAGCTGGCAGAACAACACCCGTTACCTGCGCCGCCCGCTGGCGGCGCTGAAATCTAACCTGACGCTGGGTGACTTTTATATTCCGGGCGATCTGTTTGATTCCCTGCGCGTGCGCGGCGTCTCGCTGGCATCAGATATAAAAATGCGTCCCAACTCACAGCAAGGCTTTTCGCCGGTAGTGCACGGGGTGGCGCGCACCAACGCCCTGGTCAAAGTGATCCAGAACGGTAACGTCATCTATCAGGAAAACGTTCCGCCGGGACAGTTTACCCTCGACAGTATTCAACCTACCGGGTCGGCCGGCGACCTGCTGGTGGTCGTGCGTGAAGCCGACGGTTCACAGCAATCCTTCACGGTGCCCTTCTCTGCCGTGCCCGGTATGCTTAAAGAAGGCGTGAGCGAGTACAGCGTGGTCGCCGGTAAAGTCCATCAGAGCACCCTTGAGGCGGAACCGACCTTCCTGCAGGCCACGCTGCGCTATGGCTTTAATAACCTGATGACAGGTTATACCGGTACGATCGTGAGCGACGATTATCAGGCCGGGCTTATCGGCACCGGCTGGAACTTACCGTTCGGCGCGGTCTCCGTTGACGTCACCCATGCAAAGACGACGCTGCAGGACAGAACCGATAGCGGCCAAAGCTTTCGCGTGTCGTACAGTAAGTTTATCGATACCACTGCCACCAACTTCACGCTGGCGGCCTACCGTTATTCCACAAAAGGCTATTACAGCTTTAGCGACGCGCTCTACTCCCGGGACGGGTATCAACGCCTGAAAGCGCAGTATAACGAGTATGAGGATCGCTTCGGGGTCGCCCCGGAGATGACGATGAGCACCTGGGATGCCCTGCGCGCCGCGCAGCCTAAAAATACCTTCACCCTGAACCTGAACCAGCGGCTGCTCAATAACTGGGGCACGGTATTTATCTCCGGCACGCAGCGCGACTACTGGAATTCCGGGCAAACCTCGCGCGAATATCAGGCCGGCTACTCCAACGATATCGGCCGGGCCAGCTATACCGTCTCCGCCAGCCGGGTGCGCAACAGCGAGCGTGAAGAAGAGACGCGTTTTTACCTCTCCCTCAGCCTGCCGTTCTCGCTATTTGATAATAACGCGTGGATCACCTCCAGCCTGACGGCCAGCGATTCGCATTACGAACAGAGCAATATCAGCATGAGCGGCAACGCGCTGGAGTCAAACCGCCTGAGCTATACGCTCTCCGGCAGCAATGCCCGGGGCGGGAATAACACGGCCAGCGTGAACACCGCATACCGTGCAAACTTCGCCACGCTGGGCGGCTCATACAGTGAATCCTCCGACTACCGCCAGACCGGGCTGAACGGGCGCGGCAGCCTGGTGGCCGTGCCGTGGCATCTGCTTGCCTCGAACGAAACCGGCACCACCATGACGATTGTGGATGCTCCACAGGCTGAAGGGCTGATGGTCAACGGCGATGAAAGCATCGTGACCAACCGTGATGGCGTGGCGCTGGTTCCCTATGCCACGCCGTACCGTAAAAACGCCATCACCCTGTCCGAAACGGCGAACAGCCGTGGGGCGGAAGTGCGCGGCAACATCGCTAACGTCGCCCCATACGATGGCGCAGTGAACTACATCCGCTTCGACACCGACCAACGCCAGTCCTGGATGCTTCGCGCCAGCCGTCCAGACGGGGCGCCGCTGCCGTTTGGCACCGAAGTGCTGAATGAGCGCGGCGAGTCGGTAGGTTATGTCGGCCAGGCCAGCGTGCTCTATATCCGCGCGGAACAACCACCACGCGAGCTTAACGTTCATTTGCGTGGCGGAAACTGCACTATCGCCACTCCGGCGTGGGGACTGGAAAGCCCGTCCTCTGTTTGCCATAACTAACGGAACATCAACATGATACGGTTACTGACCTTTCTGTTTCTCGCCTGTGTTAGCGGGGCAAGCTATGCCACCTGTTCCGGGGGCAGTATTTCCTATGGCCCGCCGATCAGCATCGACCTGTCGGATAAGCTGACGCCGGCCACACCGACCTGGACCGGGAGCTTCAGCACCCAGTACAGCGGCTCGTTTAACTGTTCAACCGGCAACAGCGAGTTTTCCTACACGCCGATCCTCTCGACCGACAGTAAGTACGCCACCATTCTGGGCTTCAGCAACGATAAATATAGGGTGCGGGCGGAGATCACCAGCACGCAACCCAACAAAACGCTGACCGCGGGCGGTAACCATACGGCCTCTGAGCTGAATACGCCGTTTACCGTGCGCTTTACGCTGGTTAACCAGAGCGGCACCACGCTCACGGGCGACACGGCGACCATGAGCGATGTGCTTTTCGTCAGCGATATGAGCGGCATGTCGTTCTGGGAGATCGTTACCTGGCCGATAAACCAGCTGGTGAAAATTGTGCAGTGGCTGTTTAACGGCTTTAAGTGGCCATACGATAACCGCGATATGTTTGGTCAGCCGATGACCATCAAATATGCGCCGAAGCTGACGACCTGCTCGTTCGATAACGCGGGGCTGACGGTTCATTTGCCTACGCTCGGTATTCCCCAACTGAGTGCCTCTGCTCAGCCAGGGCTGACCCCCTTTACGCTCAATATGAGCTGCCAGAATCTGGCGACGAACGGGAGTTCTGACCGGTCGATTGAGATGTTCCTCTCCAGCACCCAACTGCTGTCGACCGACAGTTCCGTGCTGGTCGACACCAGCAGCAGCGCCGCGCAGGGCGTTGGCCTGCGGCTGATTCAGAGGAACAACCCGCAGCTGCCGGTCGTCTTCTCAACCTCGACCACCAGCCGGGGGAGCGCCACGCTGCTGTTTAGCGTGGCGGCGGGCGAGGCATTGAGCAAGACCTTCACCCTGCCAATGGCGGCGTCGTATTATGTCTGGGCACCGGCGAAGGTCAGCCAGGGCAAGCTGAATACCTCGGCCACGCTGAATATTATCTACCCGTAATACGCAATCATGAGACATTCTCGCTTAATTCCCGATTTTCCCCGCCATCTGCAGGTACTTGATCAGTTCACTGTGGTTGGCGAGGTTGAGCTTCTTCATCGCATTGTGCTTTTGGGTGGCGATGGTACTGGCAGAGCGGCTTCGCAGGTGGGCAATTTCGGTCACCGTATAGCCTTCCACAATAAGATGAAGAACCTCCCATTCCCTGGCGGATAGCACCGAACGCGATCGCGCGCCGGCACGCATCATCCCCTTCAGAAAAGATGAGATCCGCGGCTTAACGTCTTCTGTCGTCAGCAGCGCCCGCAATTCAGTTTTTAACTCCCCGGGCGCATCCTGCAGAGAAAGTGTCAGCTCATACTTCATCTCCAGCACTTTTTTTAATAAACCGTACTGTAATTCCGGAACAAACAGCACACGCTTTACGTTATGCGTATGACACAACATATTAAGCCTGTTACTGGTTTGTACACCCCACGCCTTATGATTAAACAGATAACTGAACTCGGTTATCACAATATCAACCTGGCGATCGATAATCGCATCAAAGAGCTGCTCTGTTGATTCAACTATCGTTATGTGCAGGGAATATTCAGGCAGTAATTTCTGTAGCGCATCGCTTATCATCTCCTGCAGAATATTGACTCGATAAAACACAAGGATCCTGACGGTTAATTCAGTATAAATCATATTATTTCATTGCTAACACGAATAAAGAAGAGTGATAGTAATTTAATAAAATCACGCTCACAACTTATTCCCTCCAGGATTTTAACGGCTATGGCGATAAAAATCTGCAGCGGGGAAAAACACTAGGCCAGGGTAAAGATTTTCGGGACCGAAAGAGCCATACCCCCCACAAAAATCGACCTTCACAGCCACTTTGCACCAGACCAAATCTTAATCTTCGCTATTTTTCAGAATAAAAATCTGTTTGCAATATTATTAGAAGATTAAAGACATTGGTTCTGACATTAAAATATTTTTTGAATTTTATTTCCCTCTAATAAAAAACATTCCCTTTACTCGTTATGTTCCTCTGGCATACATTTTACGCATCATCCCACCACACATTAATGGGTGACGACTACATTCGAATGACTTTTTCGCTTACAGGGACCTGGTGCTCAGCTAAAGGAGAATGACCATGAAAGAAAAAATATATGTGGCGGTTGTTGATAGTTGCGAATTCACAATGATTGGCCTGCAATATCTTGGCAACCGCGAACCTGACGAGCATCGGGATGTTATTTTCCATGGATTTAGCAATATTGAAGACTTTCTTCTCAGCGAACGGGTGTGGGACATCGTGATTTACGATCCGCTAAATACCGGCAATTTTATGATCACGCCAAATGAAGACATTCTGCGCATGAAAGAAATACAGCCTGAAGCGAGGATATATATCTATTCGTTATCCGCTGGTTTTCTGAAGTTTAAGCATGTGGATGGGATCATCAATAAGCGTGTTTCGCTGGGGGATATCAAGGCGATGTGGCAAATCCTGATGAGCCAGACGCCAAAGGCATTAAACCATTACAACGTCAGTATTACGACGCGACAGCGCCCTGCAAGACTCTCTAATGAGGAGGCCAGCGTGCTTCGGGGTTACTCATGTAATCTGAAAACCAAGCAAATTGCCCGCCAGCTGGGCTGCAACGTCAGGCTGGTCTACTTCTACAAAAACAACGCCATGAATAAGCTCAAGGCCGTCCGGGGACCCTCGTTCTATCAGAGCATTCGCTGGATCCTGAATTAACTTCTCGACCGTGTGTCGTTTGCCTTTGTTCCCGCGTCCGCGGGAACCTTTTTTTTCTCAGGGCCTCGTCATGTACACCGTTCTTCCCTCTCCCATGCTGCATACCATCACGGGGCTGCGGTTTCAGCCTTTAGTGGATTTTCATTCCGGCCAGGCCGTGGCGCATGAGGTTCTTGTAGAGATCCACAACGTCAATCTTGATGTGCTGTTTGCTTCGCTGCCCACCCGCTGTGCGCTGCAAATCTTTTTCTGGCAGGCTAAGACGCTATTACAGAGGCAGGATAAAGGCCAGTACTGGCTTAATTTTCCGACAGATCAGCTGCTTGACCCCAGATCCATCGATCTGTTGCTTGCGCTACGTCACCAGCAACGCTTAACGATTGAGATTCAGGACCCGCTAACCCTGACCCGTATGAGTACCGCAGAGCAACGCAGCATTCATAAAAACCTGCATCGGCTTAAAGCGGCGGGCTGGAAAATCTGGCTGGACGACCTGACTTACGAGCTGGCAGACGATTATGCGCGACTTGCCCTGCCGGTTGATGGCATCAAACTTGACCGCTCAGAGCTCAACACCGCTGGCCGGTTTGACGAACTCGTTCACTTCGTCCGAGATAAGATTGCCAGGGCTGTCGTCGTTGAAGGGATTGAAACCGCGCAGGATCTGCAGCGAGCCCGCGCGTCGGGCGCCCGGTTTGGCCAGGGTTTTCTCTGGCCAGAAAGCCGGATAGACGCCAGCGTGACGGCGTAAAAGCCGGTGGCGTTACCAGCCCGGTACCGCCCCGCCGTTAAAGATAGTCTCAGCCGCTTTTGCCACTTCAGGCGACTGATAAGACTGGATAAACGCCTTCACGTTTTCCGCGTCTTTGTTGTCTTCGCGCGTGACCACAATGTTCACGTACGGAGAGTTTTTATCTTCAATAAAGACGCTGTCATGCACCGGCGACAGCCCGGTTTGCTGAATATAGGTGGTGCTGATAATGGCGACGTCCACTTTCGGGTCATCCAGCACGCGCGGCAGCTGCGCGCCTTCCAGTTCCATAATGTTCAGGTGCTTAGGGTTGGCGGTAATATCCAGCGCCGTTGGCAGCAGACCGGTGTCCGGCTTCAGGGTAATGAGCTTCTCTTTTTGCAGCAGCAGCAGTGCGCGACCAAGGTTGGTCGGATCGTTTGGAATGGCGATGGTCGCTCCGTCCTTCAGATCGGTCACGGATTTAATTTTGCGGGAATAGCCCGCCATCGGGAAGACGAAGGTGTTCGCCACGGCGACCAGTTTATAGTTATGCGCCTTGTTATCTTCTGCGAGGAACGGGCGATGCTGGAAGACGTTGGCATCCAGTTCACCCTGGTTGGTGGCATCGTTAGGCAGCAGCGAACCGCTGAACCCCACCAGCTCCACATCGAGGCCATATTTCTCTTTTGCCACTTTTTTGGCGACTTCCGCCACGTCCTGTTCAGCGCCATTGATGACGCCGACTTTAATGTGTTTGGCATCGCTGCCACTTTGATCGCATCCTGCCAGCAGCAGACCCGCGAGAACCAGAGCACCCAATCGACGTTTCACAAGACAGTTCCTTTTGATTAATGTTGTAGTGACTATATCGACAACGAGACGGTGAAATAAAAACCGAAAAAGAATCAATAAGAAGGATAAGTTATATGCGGTCTGTTGCCGGGTGGCGCTGCGCTTACCCGGCCTACATGACGGGGAAGTGTAGGCCCGGTAAGCGTAGCGCCACCGGGCGATGAATCTCGATGCCTAATGACAGAACCGGGCTTAAAGGGCTTTCGCCAGATAGTGTCTCTGCATACCCGCATAGGGGTAATCCTGCAAAGACATCTGCAGCTGATACCCCTGTTTTTCATAAAACGGACGCGCCTGGAAGCTGGCGGTATCCACCAGCGCGTGCTTGCAGCCTTTACGTCTGGCTTCATCTTCCGCCGTTTTGATGAGCTGGCTGCCAACGCCGCTACCCCGCACGGTGTCGCTCACCCACAGATAATCAATATTCAGCCAGTCGCCTTTTCGTACGCCGATTAACCCGCCCAGCATCACGCCTTTTTCATCTCGTACGTACACACCAATATCGCCGCTAAAGGTCGCCATATCCAAAAACTGCGCGTTGTAGGCCCTTAATCCCACTAATAACTCTTCTTTTTCCTGCCCCGTAACCGTAGTGGTAATACTCAGTTGCATAGCGTTCTCCCTGTTTTTGTGTGCGGTTTGACTATCTCACAGATATTTTCTGGAGAAAATTCATACTTTCGGATGGCGTCGCTACACTGAATGTAACGATATATTTCATGGGAAGCATGTGTCTCTTAAAGGGGGTTTCGATGAAAGCTGCGCACCTGGTCTGCCTGCTGGTTTGTCTGCTCTTCGCTGCGTTTGTCCATGCTCAGGAAAAGGACGACCCGGCGAAAGAGGCGCAAATCAAGCAACAGGTTCTTAGAGATGTGAAGAAAACCTGTACGCCACAGAAAAAACAGAGCGATAAGGCCTGGCAGGAGATGATTTTGTCGTCTGAGGCCAATCAGCTGCTGATCAAAAACGCCATTACCGCCGTCAAGCGCGACAACCTGGACGCCTACTGGGCAGCGATTGGCCAGGTGGATTGTATGGAAGATTATTGAGGGCTGGAAACGTGCTTCTCGCCGGGTGGCGGCTGCGCCTTACCCGGCCTACACAACATTTTTAACGCTTACGCACATCCGGAATAATCAAATCCCCGCGCAGAACGTAGGACCCGAGCATCTGCGTTTTTTCCGTCAGCCAGCTCACGATACGCGCTGCCATCGCATCCATTGAATATTCAATAGCCGGGATCACCGGGATACCCGGCAGGTGCAGCGATCCGGCAAGGCTGAAGATCATAATGTCGTCCGGCACGGATTTATTGAACGCCTGAAGCTGCGGGATCACCCGCTGGGCTTCCTGCTCGTCCGCCACCAGCAGCGCGTTGAAATTCAGGGTGCTGGCGTTATTCAGCAGCTCCTGTAGCGCAACGGATGAGGAGGTCGCGTCCATAAAAACAAGGTTGCGATTAAAGGGCAGGAAATTTTTCTCCAGCGCGTGTTTGTAGCCAAGCAGAACCTGGTCAGCAAAACCGCTGCCGTGCGGGTGGATGAGGGCAATCTGGCGTCGACCCTGGCTGGTCAGGTAGTTACAGGCGGTTTCGGTGGCAAAGGCGTGATCGAACTGGATGCTGTTGGAATTATCAGACTCCATACAGTCAACCAGGATGACGTTGTCCATATCGACGTCCAGCGGAAAACGTGCGCCAATCACCAGGATGTCATCACAGAGCCCGCAGGAGAGTTCTTCAAGGGCGTGCATCACTTCCGCTTTGCTATGCGCGAAGCGCAACAGCAGGTGTTTTTGATGCTGGCTTAGCTGTTTTTCCAGTGCGTAGAGATAACCGGTGGTCTGGTTAATGTTTTCCTGCGCGCAAATGACCCCGATACAGCCCGTCGACTGGCTCAGCAGCGACTGCGCAATCACATTTGGGCGGTAGTTAAGTTCATCCACGGCCTTCAGAACGGCCTGACGGCTGGCTTCCTTTACGCCACGCGACCCACTCAACACTCGCGATACCGTGGCTTTAGACACCCCGGCAAGACGTGATACATCATTGATTGTCGACATCTCTTTCCCCTGACAGGCTTACCTTTCGCCTGCAAATTCCATGACCGCTTCGGCTCACATTATAGCCAGAACGGAGTATATCCGTTTCCGTTTTTCATGGAAACCGATTTTCCGTTTCCACTCAAAATGATGTCAAAACAGCCAAATTCTGTGACATGCATCCGGTTAATTAGCCTCATAAGTAAGGGATCTTGATGGTTGTCACACTTCTGTCTTTTATGAATGGAAACCGGTTTCCGTATAATGTCCAATCATCCTCGCAATAACTTTTTACATTTAGAGGATGGTTGTTGATGTTCAAGATTATGCTGTGCTGCTCTGCCGGGATGTCCACCAGCCTGCTGGTCAGCAAAATGGTCGATGTCGCGAAAGAACGTGGTTTGCCGGTGAAGATAGATGCGTACGGTGTTTCCGAATTTGATACGCAGTTTCCGCAATACCAGGTCGTCCTTCTCGGACCGCAAGTGAAATACATGTTAAAGACACTCTCAGACAAGGCGGCGACGCAAGGCATTCCAGTGCAACCCATTGATATGATGGATTACGGCATGCAACGCGGCGATAAAGTACTGGACTATGCTCTGTCGCTTATCGAAGCGGCACACTAAAAGGTGTTCACATGAGTTCGTTATATCAATCAATGGTCGCGGTGATTGAGCAGTCAATTACCCCGCTGGCCGCAAAGCTTGGACAGCAAAAGTATGTGATTGCAATCCGCGACGGCTTTACCGCCGCGCTGCCGTTTATGATCATCGGCTCGTTTATGCTGGTGTTCATCTTCCCGCCGTTCTCGGCGGATACCACTAACAGCTTCGCCCGCGGCTGGCTGGATTTCTCCCAGACCTACCGCGAGCAGCTGATGCTGCCGTTTAACCTCAGCATGGGCGTGATGACCTTCTTCATTTCGGTGGGGATTGGGGCAAGCCTGGGGCGTCAGTTTAACCTCGACCCGGTGATGTCCGGCCTGCTGGCCTTTATGGCCTTCCTGCTGGTGGCCGCACCGTATGCAGACGGTAAGATTTCCACTCAGTATCTGTCCGGCCAGGGGATTTTCACCGCACTGATCACCGCGATTTACTCCACCCGCGTTTACGCGTGGCTGAAGCAGAACAACGTGACCATTCGCCTGCCAAAAGAAGTGCCGACCGGCGTGGCGCGCTCGTTTGAGATCCTGATCCCGGTGATTGTGGTGATCGGCACTCTGCATCCGCTAAACCTGTTCATTGAAGCGCAGACCGGGATGATTATTCCGCAGGCGATTATGCACCTGCTGGAGCCGCTGGTCTCTGCGTCGGACTCTCTGCCAGCCATTCTGCTCTCCGTGCTGCTGTGCCAGATTTTCTGGTTCGCCGGTATCCACGGCTCGCTGATTGTCACCGGCATCATGAACCCGTTCTGGATGGCAAACCTGTCGGCAAACCAGGCGGCGCTGGCCGCGGGTGCCGCGCTGCCGCACGTCTACCTGCAGGGCTTCTGGGATCACTACCTGCTGATTGGCGGCGTGGGCTCTACTCTGCCGCTGGCCTTTCTGCTGCTGCGCAGCCGCGCAACGCACTTACGTACCATCGGAAAAATGGGCATTGTGCCAAGCTTCTTTAACATCAACGAACCGATTCTGTTCGGCGCGCCGATCATCATGAACCCGATGCTGTTTATCCCGTTCGTGTTTGTTCCGCTGGTGAACGCCTGCCTGGCGTACGGCGCAACGAAGCTCGGCTGGCTGGCACAGGTTGTGTCGTTAACGCCGTGGACCACCCCCGCGCCGATTGGTGCCTCGTGGGCCGCCAACTGGGCGCTAAGCCCGGTGGTGATGTGCCTGGTGTGTATGGTGATGTCCGCGCTGATGTACCTGCCGTTCCTGCGTGCCTATGAGCGTACGCTCATCAAAAACGAAGAGCAGAAAGCTCAGGCGACCGTCGGTGCCGCTGAAACAGCAAGCCATTAAGTCAAAGAGGAAGAGTTATGAAATACGCATTTCCCGATAACTTCTGGTGGGGCAGCGCAAGCTCCGCTCTCCAGACGGAAGGGGCAAGAGAGGGTGAAACCACGTGGGATTACTGGTTTGCCCGCGAGCCGAACCGTTTTCACAACGGCGTGGGGCCGCAGCAGACCTCCACGTTTTATCAGCAATGGAAAACGGATATTCAGCTGTTAAAGCAGCTGAACCACAACAGCTTTCGTACCTCGATTAGCTGGGCGCGCCTGATCCCCGACGGTATCGGTGAAGTGAACCCGGAAGCAGTCGATTTTTACAATCAGGTCATTGATGAGCTGAATGAACAGGGCATCACGCCGTTTATCACCCTGTTCCATTTCGACATGCCGATGGCGATGCAGGAAATCGGCGGCTGGGAAAACCGCGATGTGGTGGACGCTTACGCCCGCTATGCGCAAATTTGCTTCGACCTGTTTGGCGACCGCGTGCTGCACTGGTTTACCTTCAACGAGCCGATCGTGCCGGTAGAGGGCGGTTATCTCTACGACTTCCACTACCCGAACGTGGTGGATTTCCGTCGGGCGGCTACCGTGGCGTATCACACCGTGTTGGCCCACGCGAAGGCCGTTCAGGCTTACCGCGCCGGACATTACGCGGGTGAGATCGGTATCGTGCTGAACCTGACGCCGTCATACCCGCGTTCGCAAAACCCGGCTGACGTGAAAGCGGCGCACGTTGCGGATCTGATGTTTAACCGCAGCTTCCTTGACCCGGTCCTGCGCGGTGAATACCCGGCAGACCTGGTGGCGCTGCTGAAATCCTACGATCAATTACCCGCCTGTAAACCGGATGACGGTTTCCTGATTGCGGAAGGGAAAATCGACCTGCTCGGCATTAACTACTATCAGCCGCGTCGCGTGAAGTGCCGCGACAGCGCGGTGAACCCGCAGGCGCCGTTTATGCCGGAGTGGTTCTTTGATAGCTACGAGATGCCGGGCCGCAAGATGAACCCGTACCGCGGCTGGGAAATCTACGAGCCGGGTATTTACGATATTCTGGTTAACCTGCGCGACAATTACGGCAACCCACGCTGCTTTATTTCTGAAAACGGCATGGGCGTCGAAAACGAGCAGCGCTTTATTGAAAATGGCCAGATTAACGATCAATACCGCATCGAGTTTATTTCCGAACATTTAGCCTGGCTGCATAAGGGCATTAGCGAAGGGTGCAATTGCCTTGGCTACCATATGTGGACATTTATTGATAACTGGTCGTGGTGCAATGCGTATAAAAATCGCTACGGATTTATCCAGCTCGATTTAAAGACGCAGCAGCGCACCATTAAGAAAAGCGGGGAGTGGTTTGCCGCCACCGCGTTGAATAACAGTTTTGACAGAGAGTAATTGTGATGATCGCACTAGAAGAAGCCGTAATGGAAATTATCGTCAATGCCGGCCAGTCCCGCAGCCTGTGCTTTGAGGCACTGCACGCGGCGCGTCGGGGCAACATTGACGAAGCCAAAAGCCTGCTGCGCGAAGCCGACGGCTACGCGCGCCAGGCGCACAAGATGCAGACCAAACTGATCGAGCAGGATGCGGGTGAAGCCCGCCAGCCGATGACCTTAATTATGGTGCACGCGCAGGATCATTTAATGAATTCGCTATTAGCGCGTGAATTGTCTGAAGAAATTATTCATTTATATCAGAGATAGTCTATGGCGAAATAATGTTAATGTAATACCTCTGTACCTTAAATAGAATTCCACTTGTTCTGATGATAGCGACATACTCTGTCAGATCGGAGCGGGATGGTTATTGTCTGAATAAAACTAAACTATATTGAGATAACCATGAATACGATTAAAAAACTTCCATTAACCATGGCGGTTATCGCCGCGCTTTGCCCAATTTCCGTGCTCGCACAAGAATTCACGCAGGAGCAAATCGACGCCATTGTGGCAAAAGCGGTGGACAAAGCGCTGGCTGAGCGTCAGGCCAAAATGGATGCCGCCGTCGCGAAAAAAGCCGACGTGGTGACCGAGCCGCAAAGCGCGGCGCAATCACCGGATATGGCGATTCCATTCGGCATTAAGTTTACTGGCTACGCCCGCTACGGCGCGCACTTCCAGGCGGCCGATCAGAAATACGTGGCGGTAGACGGTTCCTATAACGGCGCGTCCGCCATTGGTCGTCTCGGTAACGAAGGCAACGGCGGGGAATTCCAGCTCTCCAAAGCCTTTAAGGGTGAAAACGGCGCCATCTGGGACATCAACGTGATGATCGACCACTGGGGCGACGAAGTTAACCTGAAAAAGGCCTACGCCGGGGTGACCAACATTATGGCCTCCAACCCGAACGCCTACTTCTGGGCCGGCCGTGACTTCCACCAGCGTCCGCAGCAGGGCATCAACGATTACTTCTGGATGAACCACGACGGCCAGGGCGCCGGGGTGAAGAACTTCGATATCGGCGGCGTGCAGTTTGACGTCGCCACCGTGGCGGCAGTGGAATCCTGTAGCCCGGAAGTGATGGAAGATGAAGCGAACCCGTCGCGCATCACCTGTACCGGCGGTTCCGGCACGGGCGACAAAGGTAACTACGCCGCGACCTCAAAAATCCACGGCATGAAGATCGGCCCGATCGACATGGAGCTGTACGCCAACTACGGCTTTGACTCCAAGGCGGTGGAGAGCGATGAACGTCTGAACGCCTGGCAGGGCGGCGTGGTGCTGAGCCACACCAACGACAGCGGCGTGAACAAGGTGATCGCCCGTTACTCTGATAACGCGGACAACAGCGTGTTCAACAAAACCGAGGATCTGACCACGGTCTACGCCAGCTTTGAAGGGCTGTACAAATTCACCCAGGCGACGCAGGTGGAGTACATCCTCGCCTTCCACGACTACGACAACAGCCGCGATAAGACCGACAACCGCAAGAACTACAACGCCATCGTGCGCCCAATGCACTGGTGGAACGACGTTCACTCCACCTGGCTGGAAGCGGGCTGGCAGCACGTTGATTACGACAACGGGGGCGATAACAAGGGCTGGAAGCTGACCCTGTCGCAGAACATGTCTATCGCCATGGGGCCGGAGTTCCGCCCGATGCTGCGCTTCTACGTGACCGGCGGCAAAGTGGATAACGAGCGCACCGCGCGCGTGAACGGCACCAAAGACGAAACGCTCGACGACTTCAACGTCGGCGCGATGTGGGAGGCGTGGTTCTAGTACAGCGCCGTTTTTTTCGCCCGGCGGCGCTGCGCTTGCGCGGGCCTACAAAACCTTGTAGGCCGGGTAAGCGCAGCGCCACCCGGCAAGATCCCATGTTATGCTACAAAAAAACAAACATAACAGGGGAGAACATGGGTTCCACACGTAAAGGGATGCTAAACGTCCTGATCGCCGCCGTTTTATGGGGAAGTTCAGGCGTTTGCGCGCAGTACATCATGGAGAAAAGCCACATTTCTTCGCCTTATCTGACCATGGTTCGCCTGCTGTTTACCGGCGTGATCCTGCTGACGCTCTCCTTCGTTCACGGCGACAAGATTTTCTCAGTCATCAAGCATCGCAAAGACGCCATCAGCCTGCTGATTTTCTCGCTGGTCGGCGCGCTCACCGTGCAGCTCACCTTCCTGCTGACGATTGAAAAATCCAACGCCGCTACCGCCACCGTGCTGCAGTTTCTGTCGCCGACGATTATCGTGGCGTGGTTCGCGCTGGCGCGAAAAAAGCGCCCCGGCGTGTTTGTGCTGTCGGCCATCATGACGTCGCTTGTCGGCACCTTCCTGCTGGTCACCCACGGCGATCCGACGTCGCTCTCCATCTCCCCTGCCGCGCTGTTCTTCGGCATCGCCTCGGCCTTTGCCGCGGCGTTTTACACCACGTATCCGTCAACGCTGATTGCCCGCTACGGCACGCTGCCGATTGTCGGCTGGAGCATGTTGATTGCCGGATTGATGCTGACGCCGTTTTACGCCGGGCGCGGGACCACGTTCGTGATTGACGGCAGCCTGCTGCTGGCGTTTTTCTATCTGGTGGTGATTGGCACCGCGCTGACGTTCAGCCTGTACCTGAAAGGCGCGCAGATGATCGGCGGGCCGAAGGCGAGCATTCTGAGCTGCGCCGAGCCGCTGAGCAGCGCGTTACTGTCGGTGATTTTGCTGGGCGTGGCGTTCACCCTGCCAGACTGGCTGGGCACGCTGCTGATTGTGTCGTCGGTGGTGCTGATTTCGATGGATTCGCGTAGAAGGGTTAAGGCATCGGCGTAGCCTGATGCCCTCACCCCACCCCTCTCCCACGGGAGAGGGAGAAAAGTACTACTTCGCCTTAACCTTCCCCGCCACCAGCAGCGCCGTCAGCAGCATCAGCGTGCCGGAAATCACCAGCGGTGACGTCAGCCCCAGATGGTCGAGCGCAACGCCGCCCACCGCCGCGCCGCAGGTATTCGCCAGCTGGATCACCGCCACCTGAATCGACCCGGCTTTTTCGGCCTGATCGGCAAGCGTTCGGGTAATCCACGTCGACCAGCCCACCGGGATCAGCGCAAAGGCAAAGCCCCATATAATCGCAACCGCAGAGGCCACCCACTTATCGCTGCCCCACAGCACCAGCACTGCTGCACTGACAGCCAGCACCAGCGGCGCCCCCGCCAGCGCCACTTTCAGGGAGCGTTTCAGGAACTGGGACGACAGCGAGGTGCCGACAAAGCTGGCGATACCGAAGCTCAGGAGCACCAGCGTCAGACCGTCCACGTCAAAGCCCGCCATGGTCATAAACACCGGACGGATATAGGTGAAGAAGGCAAACTGCCCGGCAAAGGCCATAAAGATGGCGGTCATCCCCGCCAGCACGCCAGGACGTTTAAGCAGGCTGAACATGTTCTGTTTGTGATGCGCCGCTTCGCCCGGCAGCGACGGCAGCGCTTTCCACACCCAGATAATGCAGAGAAGCCCCATCACCGCCGCCGCGTTAAAGACGTTACGCCAGCCGATAATCCCGCCGAGGAAGCTACCCAGCGGCGCAGCAATCACCAGCGCGATAGAGACCGCGCCAAAGATAACGGACAGGGCTTTTGGCACGGTACGCGCGGGCACCAGGCGCATGGTCAACGAGGCGGACATTGCCCAGAAGCCGCCTAACCCCAGTCCGAGACAGGCGCGCCCCAGCAGCAGTAAGGTGAAGCTTTCAGCGAAGGAGACCAGCAGGCAGGAGAGCGTCAGCAGGACGCTGAAAAGAATGACCACTTTACGGCGGTCAATCGCGCCAATCACCTGCGTGATAAACAGGCTGGCGAACATCGCCACAAAGGCCGTCACGGTGACGGACTGCCCCGCCACGCCTTCAGAAATGCCCAGATCCTGCGCCATCGGCGTCAGGAGGCTCACCGGCAGAAACTCAACGGTAATCAGGCAGGCGACGCAGAACGCCACGGAAAAAACCGCCGACCAGTTGGGGCGAGCAACCTCTTTGGTCTGCGGTCTGGTCGAGGGCTGGATATGTTCTGTCATGGCGTCACCTGAAGATAAAAACGTGCGGAAAAGTCGCGCAGTTTATCATCAAAAGTGTGACGGATTTAACGTTTAGACAACTTTTGACGTTTTTAATGAACCAGGAGGGAGAGCGTCGTCGACTGATACCTTTTCAGCATAACGAAAATGAAAATTCAGTATCCACATTTGAGGTGAAACAATCATAGCGTCTGAAAAGGAGAAACTATGAAAACACGTACTTTATCTCAAAATCTTACCGTCAGTGCTGTCGGCTATGGTGCCATGGGCCTGAGTGAATTTTATGGCCAGACTAATGACAAAGCCTCACTGCAGGTATTGCATAGCCTCATCGATCTGAACGTGACGTTTATTGATACCGCAAATTTATATGGCCGTGGTCATAATGAAAGACTAATCGGTCATTTTCTTGCCGGGCTGGATAAAAGCACTCGCGAGCAGTTCAAAATAGCCACGAAGTGCGGCATCGACCGCTCGCCTGACGAGTCTTACGCCCGCACCATCAACAATACGCCTGACTATATCATCCGCTGCTGTAATGAGTCCCTCAAGCGGCTTGGCGTGGAGCGAATCGACCTCTTTTATCTACACAGACTGAGTAACGCCACACCGGTCGAAGAGAGTATGGATTGTCTGCGCACCCTGGTTAAAGAGGGCAAGATCAACCACATCGGCCTTTGCGAAGTGTCGGCTGCAACGCTGCAACGGGCCCATGCGGTACATCCAGTCACCGTACTGCAAACGGAATATTCTCTGTGGACACGCGACATCGAGGAAAGCATTCTGCCGGTCGTGAAAGAGTTAGGCATCGGTCTGGTACCCTACTCGCCTCTTGGCAGAGGCTTCCTGACGGGAAAATACCTGAACAATAGCGACTTTGCAGAAGGTGATTTCCGTAGAAATAACGAACGTTTTGTTCAGTCCAGCCTCGATCATAATCGCCAACTGCTCGATGTCATCCACCCGCTGGCGGTGAAGTACGGCTGTACCGCAGGTCAGATTGCCCTTGCCTGGCTGTTAGCGCAATACGATAAGCTTGTGCCCATTCCTGGCACTAAGCACCTCAACTATCTGACCGAGAATGCGCAAGCTGCCGACATTGTGCTTGAGATGAATGACATTGAATCATTGAATAACCTTCATCGCCGGATAGCGATCAAAGGCGATCGCTATTCCGCCGAGGGTATGAAGGGCGTGAACGCCTGATACCTCATCATGAAATAAAAAACCGGGTTTCCCCGGTTTTTTTATTCGTTGTCGGCAATGATAATTTTTCATCCATGCCGTATGCGGGTGCGGGCGTTAACTGGACTCATACGATTTCTCCATCCGGAATGGTTTTGCGCTCAACGTGGCAGGAATAAACGCGACAAGCAGAACGGAAAGGCCGATGGCCGTGGCGGCGACGATATACAGGAGCGGCAGTGAAAATGATGAAACCATCCAGGCACCGACTGACGCGCCGATACCAATGGCGGTGTTGAAAAACGACACGTAGATTGCAGAGGCCGGGAAGGTTTTATCCTCCGCCATACGTAAAACCCACGTCTGGAAGCCGACAAATATTCCTGACACGGCCACACCCCAGATAATCATGCCGGTGAATATCAGCCCAGTAGAGAGCGATGAATCTGACAGGCCCAGGAAGAACAGCACTGCACAGATCAACAGAACAGACATAGAGACCGTCAGCTTGAGATACTTATCAATCAGCACGCCGGTCAGGAAATTACCGGCCAGCCCCGAAATACCGTAAACAAAAAGCACCGCAGGAATAAAGGCGTTGGACAGTAAACTCTGCGTATGTAGCCAGGGTTCAATATACGTAAAGGCAGCAAAGTGGGCCGTCACAGCCAGCATAGTTGCTAAATATATTTTCCATAAGGTAGACGATCTCAACACGCTCTTTAACGCATCCAGACCAAGCGCACTTTTACTGGTAATGTGGGGAATAAGAACGCTAATGCCTGCAAAGGCAATTGCGCTCAACGCGGCCATCATCCAGAATGCCTGCCGCCAGCCGAAGTGAATACCAATATAGTTAGATACCGGCACGCCAAAAACGCTTGCTGCGGAAACGCCTCCAAATACGATTGACGTCGCCACCCCAATATATCTGGCAGGTACGATGGCTACCGCCGTCGCGCCGATCATCGCCCAGAATGCTCCATGAGCAAGTGCACCCAGTACGCGGGCGCTAAGCAGCATGCTGTAGCTCGTTACCGTTGCGGCCATAATATTGGAGATCAGAAGCACCACGGTGAGCACGAGTAAAAGCCGCTTTCTGGACACATTCCCTAAAAAGACTGAAGCAAACAGCGCACTCAACGCCCCTACCCAGGCATAAAGCGACACGGTCATGCCCACCGCGGACTCTGAAGACTGTAGCCCCTCTGCGATTGGCGTTAATAAACCTACTGGCGCCAGTTCAGTGGTAACAATAGTAAACGTTGAAATAGCCAGAATAAATAAAGCAAGCCATGACTTTAAGGTCATTTTTTGCGGAAAACGTTCTACAGCCATACTCGCCACCTCAATATAATAATCAGTAAATTTTTGCGAATCAGAAAAATATTAAATGTTGTTACCCACAAACTGTGGAACCCGATATCTTTGTGCCAACGTTGATATTTCCGCGAGCCTTTTTTATGTTCCTCGGGATACTTTAGAACAGAGATATCCTTGTGATAAAAATAAGAAAAAGCAGAAATGAATTTATCAGCTCAGCGCGCAAGTGGAATTATTAAATTTGTAATATACTTTTTGTATTACTATTAAATGAGGTTTTTCTTCATAGCATTAGCGTGTAATATCAAAATCGAAAAAAGACTAAATACCTTTTCGCATTCAGGACTCACGTATGGCCACAGCAGAACATTTAATCAGCAATAACCTGCCCAGTATCAAACAATTACAATGCTTTCTCGCTGTTGCACATGAACTGAATTTCCGTAAGGCTGCCGAACGTCTACGCATGACTCAACCGCCATTGACGCGTCAGATAAAGTGTCTGGAAGCGGTTCTGAAACGTCAGTTGTTCAGCCGCAGCACGCATGACGTTAGCCTCACTGAAGCAGGTCGTGCGCTGGTTGTTCAGGCAGAAAAAATACTTAAAGACATCAGTAATCTAAAAGAAGATCCTCTCTCTTCTGAAACGAGCCTGCGTATCGGGCTCACGCGGACGCTTAATTTTGAATATATTGAACCCGTGAATACCCAGCTTCAAAAAATGAACGCGGGAGATGATGTCGAAACGCCGGACCTGACGTCTGCCCAACTGCTGCAAAGCTTGTCAAAAAATATGCTGGATCTGGTGCTGACCGGTGAAAAAGGAACGGGTCATGAAGACATTGTTCAATACCGCTGGGTCTGCCAGGAACCGTTGCTCATCGCAATGCCCTCTTTACATCCTGCCAGCCTGAAAGAGAAAGTCGCGCTGGAGGATATTAGCGATCTTCCCATTTTCTGGTTTTCCAGAAGTGCTAACCCGTCATTCTACGACAAATGCGAAAGCTACTTTGATACGATGAAAACGCCGCTGAAGCGGATAAAAGAGCCGGATGATACCCTCGTGATGCTAAGCCGTATCGCAAGAGGGAAAGGATTTGCGCTGCTGCCTCAGTCGAAATGCACCTTTAATCAGGAAGGACTTTGCTACCGTGAACTCACGGACGCGGAGGCAAAAAGGTTAAACATAGATATCTATGCCGCCACCCGCCTCAATGAAAACAGAGAAGAAATTCTTAACGCTCAAAATATCCTGTGCGGAAAAACGGCTTAATGCAGATAAAACACACCCTCTTCCGGCAGGAAGAGCTGGTTATAGCGTAACTGGAAGGCATTCAGCTCCTGCGGATCGGGCTCCATCTCGCGCATAAAGCCAAGTGCCAGACGAATTTGCGCATCGGTAATGGGCGCGGCCAGGCGGGCTTTACGCAGCAAGCGGTGCCACGTATGCAGGTTCTCTTCGCTGCCGTCGACAATGCAGACCTGCCAGATCAACAGCACCTGCGCGGCGTTTTGCAGATGCGCCTCGTCGGGGCGTTCAAGATAACGGATAAACTCATTGCCGGGCGTTTTACCGAACTGGTCGATCATCGACTCGACCGGCATCAGGGTGATCCCCAGCCGCTCGCTTAAGCGTTTGATGGCGCGGCGGGAATCTGAGGTCAGGATACGGAATCCGACCACAAACACCACGGCAAGCGTTGCCAGCATTATCCAGACCATGCGTTCTCCTTAGACTAGCCGCTCATCATAGCGGGAAACGCAGGGCGTCAACAGCGGGCAGAAGCATAATAGTGAACTGAAAAGCGCTGGAAAAAGGGCAGGAAAATCGTTTTAGTTTTTATGGGGACGATTGTATATCCACGGTGTATGGTCAACGGCTGGCGGTAACGAATCATTACTTCAGGGAAAGAGCGAACATGTCCATAACAATCAGTGTCCTGCTGGAGAACCGACCTAACCCCGGCGCTAAAAACTTATTGCGGGCTAAAGCAGGGCTCAGCCTGTTTATACAGGATGAAAATGATTCCATTCTGTTTGATACCGGTCCTGATGATAGCTTCCTGCATAACGCGGGTCTGATGGGGGTCGATTTGACTCGCCTGACCGCAGCGGTACTTTCTCACGGGCACTATGACCACTGTGGCGGCGTTCCGTGGCTACCGGATAATTGCCGGATCGTATGCCATCCCCACGTGGCCTGCGAGCGCTACTCGGCAATACAGTTTTCAGGGTATACCGCCAGACTAAAAAAATTGTCGCTGAATAATGATTATTCACGCTACCGCATGGAATACAGCAGTACCCCGCTCCAGATTGGGGAGCGCTTTATATGGTCAGGGGAGATCCCTGTCGCCAAACCGCACGCCTACGGTGTTATCGGCAGTAAAAATGCGAATACGGATTATGTAAAAGATGAAGGGGTTCTGATTTATAAATCTGACCGTGGCCTGGTCATTTTTATCGGCTGTGGGCACCGAGGGCTGATTGATATTGTGCGTCATTGCCAGAGAATAACCGGCATCAATCATATCCATGCAATTTTCGGCGGTTTCCATCTTCGCTGTGCGTCACCGCGTAAGCTCTGGGCAGCCAGGCAGTTTCTGCACGGCTTACAGCCCGACAAAATAATGGGCTGCCATTGTACGGGTAAATGGGGCAATTTGTGGTTGCCGGGCACTGTCACCCCGTCAACAGGGGATATTTTTGTTCTGGGGTAGGTCTTAATTCAGCGAATAAAAAAGCCCGGCATCACACACCGGGCAAAGAAGTCACCTGCACACTCAGGCTATTTTTAATTTCTGCGCACGATTTTCACGGCGAATTTTACGTTCTTCCAGCACCGCAACCATCGCCATCAGAACGATACAGCCAATCGCTGCCGCATCCAGCGCCGCGAAGGTGCCTGCCCAGCCGGTGAGGCCGAAAATTGGCGTGCCGTCGGCAATCATCCCCAGACCCAGCTTGGCGAAGCTGTCACCAATCAGATAAGCGAAGGTGCCTTTAATCCCGTCGGCGGCACCGATCGCTTTTTTCGGTACGAAGCCAACTGCGGCTACGCCGATCAGCAGCTGCGGACCAAACACCAGGAAGCCGAGCGCGAACAGGGACGCCAGGTAAACGTACTGGTTACTGGCGTGTTGGTACACGCCAAGGGTGGCGATAATCAGCGCCAGCGCGACGCAGGCTACCAGCGCGCGACGGCCGTTGGCGAGGTCAGAGAGCCAGCCCCACAGCAGGGTGCCGACCAGCGCGCCCACTTCAAACAGGGTAAAGCCCTGAATCGCCACTTCTTTAGAAAGCTTCAGCTCCTGGAAGGCATACACGGTCGACCATTGGTCAATACCGATGCGCACCACGTACAGAAAGATATTCGAGAAGCAGAGCAGCCAGATCACTTTGTTTTTCAGCACGTACTCAACAAAGATCTGCCATTTGGTCATCTCGTTTTCTTCGGTCTCTTTGTCCTCTTCGCTGATCTCCTCGCCGAACAGCTCTTCAGCTTTGCCGAGGCCGTAGGATTCCGGGGAGTCGCTGCCGAAGCGCAGGCCGATAAAGCCGACAATCAGGGCGATAATCGACGGGAAGATAAACATGCCGATCACGTGGCCGTCGAACAGGTAGTTCGCGCCAAACAGCGCCACGCCTGCCGCACCCGCCCCGCCGAGGTTGTGGGAGATGTTCCACATGCCGAGGTACGAACCACGCTTGCGGCGCGGGGTCCATTTGGTGATGGTGGAGTAGCTACACGACCCGCCGGTACTCTGGAAGAAACCGCTCAGGGCGTAGAAGGCGATCATCAGGAACAGGCTAACGGAGCCGGTGCCCATGCTGGCGCTGAAGCCGAGCATACAGATAGCGGAGAGGATCAGCATAAACGGCAGGAACTGCTTGGTGTTTTTGCCGTCCGCGTAGTAGGACACAACGGTTTTCCCCACCCCGTAGGTGATGGAGAAGCCCAGGCCAATCATCCCCAGCTGCGTCATGCTCAGCCCGTAGGTCGAGATCATGTCGTTCTGCGCGATGTTAAAGTTCTTGCGGATCAGGTACATGGTCAGGTAGCCGATAAAGACCACCAGATAAGACTGCATGAACGGTTTGAACCACATTTTGCGCCGCACGTCGAGCGGCAGATCCAGGGTCGGCTTACGCACCTGATTGAGGAAGGCCAGCATGGTTTGCTCCTGAGCTGATTTTTACCTGCGAATGGCAGGCATTGTAAAAATCAGCCGGGAGAGACGCCTGAGACAGCGTCCAGGTAAAACCGGGAAAATTTCTTAGTTTTATGCCATTCGGGGCGAAAAGGTGAGGCGCATCACATCACGCTGGACTCGCGCGGCGCCTGCGCGTTCAAAAACGGCAGCAGCAGCAGGGCAGAAATCCCCGCAGCGATGGCGATCACCGCGAAGAAACCGCTCCAGTGCCAGATGTCGATCACCCGCGCCAGCGGCCAGCCGGAGAGCGACGCGCCGAGGTAGGCAAACAGCCCGACAAAGCCCGTCGCCGCGCCGGCCGCCTCCTTGTGGGAACACTCCGCCGCCGCCATGCCGATCAGCATCTGCGGGCCGAACACGAAGAAACCGGTGGTGAAGAAGCACGCCGCCTGCATCACGTAGCTGGCAAACGGCATCAGCCACAGGGAGCCGACGGAGAGCAAAATCCCGGCGGCGAAAATCAGGTTCATTGGGCCGCGGTTGCCGTTGAACAGCTTATCCGAGCCCCAGCCCGCCACCAGCGCGCCGATAAACCCGCCCAGCTCGAACATCGTCACCGCCGAGTTGGCGGTCACCAGGTCCACGCCGAGCGTCTCGGACATGTACAGATTGCCCCAGTCGTTGATGGCCGCACGCACCACGTAAACCAGCACGTAGCAGAGCGAGAGAAGCCAGATATAGGGGTTTAGCAGCACGTATTTGGTGAGGATCTCTTTACGCGTCAGCCCCGCCCCCTCCTGCTGTTGCGCCATTTCCATCTCATCGTGCCGCCAGTCGCCCACCGCGGGCAAACCAACGGTTTGTGGCCTGTCGCGCAGGCGCCAGCAGAGGAACAGCCCGGCGAGAATGGCAAGCCCGCCGGCAATCATCATTCCAGCGCGCCAGCCGTAGTGCAGCGCCGCCGCGCCCACCACCATCGGGATCAGCGCCCCGCCGACGTTATGCGCGGTGTTCCAGACTGCCCACCAGCCGCCGCGCTCGTTGCGCGAGTACCACGCCGTGAGCAGGCGGGCGCAGACCGGCGCGCCCCAGCCCTGGAAAAACGCATTCAGCGCCCACAGCAGAGCAAAGGCCCAGAGAGAAGTGGAGAAACCAAACAGGATATTCACCACGCCGGTGGCAATCAGCCCAACGCCCATGAAATAGCGCGCGTTGGAGCGGTCGCTGACGATGCCGGAGAAGAACTTCGACAGGCCGTAGGTGATGTAAAACAGCGTCGCCAGCAGGCCAATATCGGTACGCGTCATCACGCCGCTGGCGAGGATTTCCGGCGCGGCGGCGTTGAAGCTTTTGCGGGTGAAGTAGAACAGCGCATAGCCGAGCCAGATGGTGATCAGGATATGGCGACGCCAGTAGCGGTAGCGGGCGTCGATTTCCGCTTTATTGCCTATCGGCGCGGCGTTAACAGGGGTTTTAAACATGGTGGCTCCTTAGCGGCAGGCTGACGCTGACGCGCGTCCCGTGGGTGCAGGAGATGTTCAGCGTGCCGCCGAGCGCCTTCACGCGCTCGCGCATGCCCGCCAGGCCAAAGCCCTGTTGGCCGGAGCCCGGCGGCAGGCCGCAGCCGTCGTCCTCTATCACCAACTTAAGGCTTTCATCCTGCTGCCAGCCCTGCAGCGTCACCGCGCTGGCGTTGGCGTGTTTGACGATATTGTTCAGCCCTTCCTGACAGACGCGGAACAGCGTCACGCGCTGGCCTTCGCTCAGGGTGGCTTCATTGATGCGCCAGTCGAGATGGCTGACAATGCCGCGGCTTTCCAGCTCCATCTCGCGCATCAGGGAGCGTACCGCCTGCTCCAGCGTCAGGTCATCGAGCTGGCGCGGGCGCAGCCGTCCTAACAGGCGGCGAACGGAGTCATAGACCCCCAGCGAAAGCTGTTCGATATGCGCCCCGCCCTGCTTCACGCCGGCGTTTTCCGCCGCCAGACGCTGGATGATGCCCGCCTGCGTGCGGATGGCGGTGATGGTCTGGCCGATATCATCGTGCAGCTCGCGGGCAACCTCCTGCCGTACGCTCTCTTCGGTCTCCAGCAGGCGCTCCGCCAGACGACGGTTGCGCGCCAGTTCGGTCTGCAGGGACTGGTTCAGCTCGCGCAGGCGCTGAATGCCCGCCCCCAGCAGCAGCCCGGTCAGGCTCTGGGCCAGCAGGGAAAGCAGGAGGTCCACCGGATGGTCGTGCCAGGTCTGGCTGGCAATCAGCGCGATGGCGTTCATCAGCGTGGCGATCAGCGCTCCCTGCCAGCCATAGTGCCAGGCCAGTGCGATAATTGGGAGCGCCAGGCAAAATGGGGTAAAGCGCGAAAGCTCGGCCGGTAAACCCAGTTGAAGCCACAGGCTTACCACAAACAGCAGCAGATACCAGATGAGATGCCGGGCGCGCCAGTTCACGGGTTGAGATACCAGCGCCGGGCCAAGCGGCTGCCAGACGGTGCTGGTGAGGTAATACCAGATAACCAGACAGGTCGGGGCCAGCGTCAGGCCGCCGGTGAGGGTCAGCAGCAGCGCGTTGAGCATCTCCTTTTCCCCCATCCACGGCAAGGACTGCAGCAAGGCTGCGGCAATCAGCGCCGCCCCCTGACGCAGCAGCGTGCGCCAGTCGCGCTGGTGACGATAGCGGGAAATAAGCGCAACCGGAAGAAGCGTGAGCAGGCTTCCGGTCATCAATAAGGGCAGATGCGCGAGGGCGACTTCCTGCGACAGCCAGACCAGCATCAGCCATTCAGCACCCAGCAAAACGGGCCAGTAGCCGCGCGGACATTGCAGCATCAGCCCCAGACGCAGACCGAAGGGAAACAACAGCACCGCCAGCTCCGGGCGTTCCACCAGGTGCAGGCTGATGCTCCACAGGCAGAACCAGGCGGCGGAGAAGATAAAGAAGCTGGCAACGACGGCGATTAGCCGCGAAAAGACGGGACTCATTGCCAGCTGTCGAACATGCGGCGCGCCAGCTCGACGTCGTTGCTGACGTTAAGTTTTTCCATCAGGTTGGCGCGATGAACGTGCACGGTTTTCGGGGACAGATCCAGCTCGGCGGCAATCTCTTTTACCGACATCCCCTGCGCGAGTTTTTCCGCAACCTGACGCTCGCGCTTTGTGAGCGGATCCTGGCGTCCGGCCGCCAGCTTGATGGCGATATCCGGAGTTAAATAGCAGCCGCCGGTGGAGACGGTACGCACGGCGGCGATCAGCTCGTCCGGGCTACAGCGTTTTGAGAGAAACCCGCGTGCCCCCGCGTTAAGCGCCTGCTCCACCAGCGCCGGGCTGTCGTGGACCGACAGCATGATAGTCGCCATGCCTTTTGGAAGCTGGCTTAGCAGCTCAAGCCCGGAGAGATCCGGCATCGAGATGTCGCAGATACAGACCTGCACGCCGCGCCCCGGCAGGCCCGCCAGCGCTTCGCGACCAGAGCCGAACTCGGCCACGACCTGAAAATCGGGTTCGAGGTTGAGAAGCTGGGCAAATCCGGAGCGGACGATAAGGTGGTCGTCGATAAGGGCGATGGTGGTCATGTGAGTTCCTGCGGTCTGAAAAAGCCGGATGGCGCTGCGCTTATCCGGCCTACAAGAGCGAAAGACGCTTACCTTAAGCGATTTACTCGAAGAACACCGCAATTTTGTTAAACATGGCGGGATCGGACTGGTTGCGTGCCACTTTGGTGACGTCTTCCAGCTTGTCGATCTGAGCCATCATCTGCTCCAGACGCTGGTCATCATTGACCAGTAGCCAGATGCGACTGTGCTCGCTGCCCTGAATCGGCAGACAGAGAATGCCTTCCACGTTAAACGCGCGGCGGGCAAACAGCCCGCAGACGTGAGTCATGACGCCAGGGTGGTTGCGGACGGTGAGTTCCAGAATGACGTTATCATGTTGTTTCTGCATGGCTTATTCCCCCACCATCTCAGTATTTGCCGCACCTGGCGGCACCATCGGATACACTTTTTGTTCAGGATCGATACGCACGTGGATCAGCGCCGGACCAGGGCGAGAGATCGCCTCCTGCAGTGCCGCGTGGGCATCCTCTTCCGCGTTCAGATCGCAGGTGTGCAGGCCAAAACCGGCGGCAATCTGCATAAAGTTAATCATCCCCGGATAGGTCGCGGCAAATACCCCCTGCTTGTAGAACAGGCTTTGCTGCTGGTGTACCAGCCCCAGCGCCTCGTTGTTCATCAGAATGATTTTCACGTCCAGCTGGTTTTCGGCTGCGGTCGCCATTTCCTGAATGTTCATCATCAGGCTGCCGTCACCGGAGAAGCAGATCACCTTACGGTCCGGATTGGCCAGCGCCGCGCCCACGGCGGCGGGCAGGCCAAAGCCCATGGTACCCAGGCCGCCAGAGGTCAGCCACTGGCGCGGACGGTTCAGCGGGTACGCCTGGGCAGTCCACATCTGGTGCTGCCCAACGTCGGTGGTAACGATCGCGCTGTCGTCCACGCAGGCGGCAACGGCGTTAATCAGCCCGTAGTGGCTCAGCGGGTCGCCTTCGGTTGGGATGGCGCCAGGGAACTCGCGCTGCAGATCGGCCACCAGCTGACGCCAGTCGGCGCGGTCAGTTGCGTCAGTTTGCGGGATCAGCTGCGCCAGCACTTCCGCCACATCCCCCTGAATAGCCACATGCGGCTGTTTGATTTTGCCCAGCTCGGCGCGGTCGATATCCACGTGAATGATTTTGGCATTCGGGCAGAACTGTTCGGTTTTACCAATCGCCCGGTCATCAAAACGCGCGCCCATAACAATCAGTAAATCAGCCTCTTGCAGAATGTAGTTGGTGCTGCGCGCGCCGTGCATGCCCAGCATTCCCAGAGACAGCGGGTGCGCTTTGGGCAGCATGCCGAGCGCCATCAGGGTCATGGTGGTGGGCAGATTGGCTTTTTCTGCAAACTGACGGATTTCATCTGCGGCGTTAATTGCCCCACCGCCCAGATAGAGCACCGGACGTTTGGCGGCGTTAATCATGGCGGCGGCATCGCGCACGCTCTCAGCGCTGAATTCTGGCGCGGGCGCACGGTCGCCCGGCTCCGGCAGCACGTCGATCTCAATTTCCGCGGTCTGGACATCCTTAGGAATGTCTATCCACACCGGGCCTGGACGGCCAGACTGCGCAATGCGAAACGCATCGCTGATAACCTGAGGAAGCTCGGCGATGTCGCGAACTAAATAGTTATGTTTGGTGATGGGGATAGAGATGCCGTAGGTATCCACTTCCTGGAATGCATCGGTACCGATCATCGAGGACGGCACCTGACCCGTGATGCAGATCAGCGGAATGGAGTCGAGGCGCGCGTCTGCGATGGCGGTCACCAGGTTGGTTGCACCCGGGCCGCTGCAGGCCATACAGACCGCCGGTTTGCCCTGGGTACGCGCCATGCCCTGAGCGATAAAGCCTGCCCCTTGCTCGTGGCGCGCCAGCACGTGGCGGATCTGCGTGCTTTGGCTTAACGCATCGTACAGCGGCAGCACCGTGCCGCCAGGGATGCCCGCAACCGTGGTGATACCTTGCCGTTCCAGCAAATGAACGATCAGCTGCGCGCCGGTGAAACGCGTCTTGGTGGATGTTGTGCCCGAAATTGCCATGCTCCAGTCCTTTTATGGGCCGACTTTCCGGGAGGCGTTTAAACTAAAAACCCCGCCCGGTTTGCGCCGGCGGGGTTTTGGATTCGTGTGTTGATCCAGTCCCTACGGCGCATTGCCGACGACCACCACCACACGCACGACTACCACTGCGGCTGGTTGCGCAGTTTTTAGTAGGGTCGAAGTGAAGATGGATGAAGTCATTGGGGACCTGTGTTTGGATTCATTGATTGAATTTATACAAACACAGGTTTTTCGGCGTGACAATGGAAATATTTTCATCTGCGCAAAAATGCGTCAGGGATCACGTTTCGTTTGTTAAGTGATAAAAACAAAAAACCCCGCCGGAGCGAGGTTTTTATCAGGGTTTTGCGGTTGGTCGCCGCAGAACACACTGTGTTACGTCAACGCAAAAAAGTATACGCGATCGAAGACGAACGCGCAATTCAGGCACGGATTTTGACGTTTTTGAGTATGGATGGGGTTTCGTGTTCTGTCCAAAAAATACTGTTCATACATACAGTATTTATCTATAATGAGGATGTTCGCAGTGAGCGAGGGGGCCGCAGTTCTACCGGCGCAACGAAGTCCTGGCTGAAACGGGTGGTGCCGTCAGTGCCTTAACCCCTGAAGTGAGCACACTGTGTTACGTCAATCCAGGTGCTGGCAACAGGCGGCGGAAAGGTACGCCAGCATCGTGCTCCTTTTAACCAAAAGGAGACGCGTATGAGCGTAGTGGATATGGTGATACTTATCCTCAAACTCATTGTTGCTGTACTGCAACTGCTTGATGCTGTCCTGAAATTCATTCGCTGATTCAGGTTCAAGTCGCACCTGAGAGGGGCGGGAAACCGCCCCTCTTTAATAACGAGGGAATGCTATGTCGCGTCTGTTAATTGAGCCTGTTACGCCAGAAGAGCCAGGGTACATCGCCCTGAAGGCTGAAAGTATCGCATTGAATTTCAACATGCTGCGCAGGCTGGAAGAGAACTGGCAGCGGGGTGAAAACCGCTTTAACGCGCCGGGCGAAAAGCTGCTGGGCGCCTTTCTCAACGGCAAGCTGGTGGGCGTATGCGGTCTTAACCGCGATCCGTTCAGCCAGCAGCCGCGCGCCGGCCGCATTCGCCATCTCTACGTCAGCGAGAAGTGCCGCGGGTTGGGCATTGGCAAACAGCTTTTGACCGTGGTGATGGCCGATGCCAGCATCTGGTTTGATTTCCTCAATACCCATGCGCCGGACGCCGCGTACGGTTTCTATCGTCAGGCGGGTTTTACGCTGGTGTCTGACGAACCGCGGGTGACGCACCGTCTGTTTTGCGCAATTTGAGCGGCTGGCGGCATCGGATTGCGAATGTTACAGTTAAGTGACAACTCACCACCCGACACGCCATGACCATCACCGTTTTCTGCATTTTACTCTTCGCCGCGCTGCTGCATGCCAGCTGGAACGCCATCGTCAAAGCCGGAACGGACAAGCTCTATTCTGCAATCAGCGTCAGCGGCTCCGCCACGCTGATTGCCCTGGTGCTGCTCCCCTTCTCGCCGCAGCCTTCTGCCGCAAGCTGGCCGTTTTTGATTGTCTCCTGCGCCTTACAGGTGGTGTACACGGTGCTGGTGGCGAAGACCTATCAGGTCTCCGATATGAGCCAGACCTATCCGCTGATGCGCGGCACCGCGCCGCTGCTGGTGGCGCTGGTAAGCGTGCTGGCGCTCGGCGATAGCCTCTCGTGGCTCGCCTGGTCCGGCATCGGGGTGATCTGCCTGTCGATACTGGCGATGGCGATGAACGGACGCATGCAGTCGCGAAAAGGGATCTGGCTGGCGCTGCTGAATGCCTGTTTTATCGCGGGCTATACGCTGGTGGACGGCACCGGCGTGCGGCTCTCGGACACCGCGCTGGGCTACACGCTGTGGACCTTCTTTATGAACGGCTTCTGCCTGCTGAGCTGGGCGATGGTCGCGCGTCGGCGTGAAGCGTCCAGCTATCTCCGTCTGCACTGGAAAAAGGGGCTGCTCGGCGGCGTGGGAACCATGGGCTCTTATGGCCTGGCGCTCTGGGCAATGACGCAGGCACCGCTGGCGGTGGTCGCGGCGCTGCGTGAAACCTCCATTCTCTTTGGGGCGCTTATCGCTTTTATGCTTTTAAAAGAGCGGGTTGCGGGCCTGCGTATTGCTGCGGCGCTGGGAATTGCGGGCGGTGCGATTCTGCTGCGCCTGGCGTAAATCACTGGCAACATTAGTTGCCGATCTTGTTTACAAATCCTGCCTTGTCTTGTTTCTCCATTCATCACAGTAATGCTTAATTTGTCATCTCACTGTGGTAGATTCCTCGCGCATTTATGGGAATGCGCAGTCACTTATTCTTCATTTTTCTCTTTTGGCAAAAGTATTCAGCGACATGAAAAAACAAAGGAACGTTAACTTATTGTTGATGCTGGTGTTACTGGTGGCCGTCGGTCAGATGGCGCAAACCATCTACATTCCGGCGATTGCCGATATGGCAAAGGAACTTAACGTCCGCGAGGGCGCAGTACAAAGCGTGATGGCAGCCTACCTGCTGACCTATGGCGTTTCGCAGTTGTTCTATGGTCCGCTCTCCGACCGTATCGGCCGCCGTCCGGTGATTTTAGTCGGCATGTGCATTTTCATGGTCGCGACGGTGATTGCGATGACCACTCACAACCTGACCGTACTGATTGCCGCCAGCGCCCTGCAGGGCGTCGGTACCGGCGTCGGCGGTGTGATGGCGCGAACCTTACCGCGTGATATGTATCAGGGCACCCAGCTCCGCCATGCCAACAGCTTGTTGAATATGGGGATTCTGGTAAGCCCGCTGCTGGCACCGCTGATTGGCGGCCTGCTGGACACGATGTGGTCCTGGCGCGCCTGCTACGCCTTCCTGCTGACGCTCTGCATCATTGTGACCTTCAGCATGGCGCGCTGGATGCCGGAAACGCGCCCGCAGGACGCGCCACGCACGAAGCTCATCACCAGCTATAAAACGCTGTTCGGTAACGGATCGTTTACCTGCTACCTGCTGATGCTGATCGGCGGTCTGGCGGGCATTGCGGTGTTCGAAGCCTGTTCCGGCGTGCTGCTGGGCGCGGGTCTTGGCCTGAGCAGCATGGTGGTGAGTATTCTGTTTATTCTGCCAATCCCGGCAGCGTTCTTTGGCGCCTGGTTTGCCGGACGTCAGAACAAGCGTTTCTCAACCCTGATGTGGCAGTCGGTGATCAGCTGCCTGCTGGCTGGCGTAATGATGTGGCTCCCGGGGCTGTTCGGCGTGATGACCGTCTGGACGCTGCTGATCCCGGCGGCGCTGTTCTTCTTCGGCGCGGGCATGCTGTTCCCGCTCGCCACCAGCGGCGCGATGGAGCCGTTCCCGTTCCTTGCAGGCACGGCGGGCGCGCTGGTGGGCGGTTTGCAGAACATCGGTTCCGGCGCGCTGGCCTGGCTCTCCGCGATGATGCCGCAGACCGGGCAGGCTAGTCTGGGGTTACTGATGACGCTGATGGGGCTGCTGATTTTACTGTGCTGGCTGCCGCTGGCGTCGCGTGTCCCGCATCACGAGCAGCCGGTTTAACCGCATGATGGCCCGGCTTCTCGCCGGGCTTTTCACAGACAGGTGCGATCATAGCCTGTAATAACGGCTCTGGCGCAGGCCGCCAGGCGCCCTCTTCTCCGTCGTAAAACTGAAAATCCGCGTTAAGCGCATACGGAATTTTCGCCTTTTGCAGCTCGCAGGCCATATACGTGGCAAACGCCATTTGTGACGCAGTCGGCGTTAAGCGGCTTGACTCCCCAACGCCCCAGCCTCCGACCCAGCTAACGTGTCCGGTTTTTTGCTGCCAGCGCAGCGCGGTATTGATGCGGTTATGGATAGCCGCTTTCTCCGCCGCCGTGCCGGACGTCCACGGATATTTACCGCTATTTTTCAGCGGCCCCCACGGGAAAACATGCCACTCCGCCAGCAGGTAGTTCTGGCTATGGGCAGGCAGCTTCAGGCTGGTTAAATCCTCCGGCGCGGCGCGCAGGCGCGGTGCGATGAAGATCATGCGCTGCGGGTCAATGTCGTGGATCGCTTTAATGGTTTTTTCATAGACGCGGTTTAACGACGCCAGGTTGTGATTGAGCTTGTCAGCCGGCTCATAGATGAGATCAAACCCCAGCAGAGGGTAGCTCTGGCCGAAATAGTGCGCCACGGCAATCCACCAGTTGATCGTCTCTTTCTCGTTATCGGCTTTCGGGTCGTTTTTGTATTCATCAGCCTGATAAGCGACTATCGGGATCACGCCATACTGCTCGCAGGCTTCCACCAGCTTGCGCAGGTGGATCAGCCGCGCTTCCGTCGGTTCATCGGCCACGCGGATACGCACATGGGTAATGCCTTTTGCACGGAAATCGCGAACCACCAGCGGATCGAACTCGCGAATACCGCGCTCGGTGCGCGCCCAGTCCACATCCATTCCGACGCCCAGCTGCTGCGCATAGTGGGCAGCCGTCAGCGGCGGCTCAGCGGCAACCGCCCAGCCGGAAGAGATCAGTAACGCAGAGGCAATAAAAGGCTTTAACACGGTTTACCCTGGATAAATCAAAAGCATTACCTGTATTTAGCACGCTTTTTCACATTTGGTGTAGCGTCAAAGCGTAATAATTCTTCACCTTGCAAGTTCTCTCAGCCAGCCGATAAAGGCGTCAATTTTCGGCCACTGGCGGCCGGGAAGCGTTGAGATGTAATAATGCTGATGGCATTTGAGGGTTTTTTCACCAAACGGCGCAATCAACTCGCCCCGCTCGAGCCGTTTCTGCACCAGCCGCTTTCTTCCCATCGCGACGCCTACGTGGTTGATGGCCGCAATAATCGCTAAATCGGAACGATCGAAACCAATGCCCGATGATGGCGGCATATTCACCGCAAAGTGCTGTGCCCAGCTCAGCCATTCGTCCGTGCCGGAATCATTGCTCCAGGCCTGACGGTCATGCAGCAGCGTGCAGTGGCTGAGGTTATGGGGGTTTTTAAGCAGTTCATGTTCGCGGGCATACGCCGGCGAGCAGACGGGCAAAATCTCTTCGTCCATCAAAAAGTGATGAGAAAGGTGGTTTGGCGGCGTATCGTCGAAATAGAGCGCCAGATCGACGCCCGTTCGCTGCATATTAACGTAATCATTGCCGGTCAAGATGGTGAGTGAAATCGACGGGTAGCGGCGGGTAAAATCCCCCAGCATCGGCACCAGCCAGCATTGAGCAATCGACGGCCGGGAGTACACCGTTAGCGTACCGGACAGCGCCTGGTTTTTGATATCCAGGATCTCCTGATTCAGGGTGTCGAGAGACGATTTCAGCGTCCAGTAAACGCGCTTTCCCTCCTGCGTCAGCTCAACTTTACGGTGTGAGCGGACAAACAGCTGAATGCCCAGCTCCTCTTCCAGCAGGTTGATGCGGTGGCTCACCGCGCTGGGGCTGAGCGAGAGTTCCTCCGCCGCCAGTGCGAAGGACTCATGCCGGGCAGCTACTTCAAAGGTGTACATTTTCGACAGCTGCCAGCCGTTTAACATCCGGTTTCTGGCTTCATTCGCATCGGTCATCACAATTCTCACACGTTATTTCTGCGCTCAGCATACCGCTCAAGCATGAATTAATGTGAACCAATGACGAAATAAGTGTGCTTTTTAGAGTTCAGTCACTCACTTGATCCAATCTGGCTCACCTGAACGCCAATTTATATCGTTTGTCAGCCCACGCCGTTTTTTCGTCCAATACCCCCAGATGACATAAGGGTGAGGTGAGATATGGGATCTCAGGTCTGGGTTGTGGCAACGCTGCTTGTCAGCATCGTGTTGATTGTTTTAACCATCGTAAAACTGAAGTTTCACCCGTTCCTCGCGCTGCTGCTGGCGAGCTTTTTCGTCGGCGCGATGATGGGGATGAGCCCGCTGGATATGGTGAACGCCATTGAGAGCGGAATTGGCGGTACGCTGGGCTTCCTGGCGGCGGTTATCGGCCTTGGCACTATTCTCGGCAAAATGATGGAAGTTTCCGGCGCGGCAGAGCGCATCGGGATTACGTTGCAGCGCTGCCGCTGGCTGTCAGCAGACGTGATTATGGTGCTGGTGGGCCTTATCTGCGGCATTACCCTGTTCGTGGAAGTGGGTGTGGTACTGCTGATCCCGCTGGCGTTTTCCATCGCCAAAAAGACCAACACGTCGCTGCTCAAGCTTGCCATTCCGCTCTGCACCGCACTGATGGCGGTGCACTGCGTGGTGCCTCCGCATCCGGCTGCGCTGTTTGTCACCAACAAATTAGGTGCGGACGTCGGAACGGTGATTGTCTACGGTCTGATGGTGGGCCTGATGGCCTCTCTGGTCGGTGGCCCGCTGTTCCTGAAACTGCTCGGCAACCGTCTGCCGTTTAAACCGGTTCCGGCGGAATTTTCAGACCTGAAGGTGCGTGAAGAGCACACTCTGCCGTCGCTGGGTGCGACGCTGTTTACCGTGCTGCTGCCGATTGCCCTGATGCTGGTGAAAACCATCGCCGAGCTGAATATGGCAAAAGAAGGCACGCTGTATACCCTGCTGGAGTTTATCGGCAACCCAATCACCGCGATGTTTATCGCCGTGTTTGTCGCCTACTACCTGCTGGGGATCCGCCAGCATATGGGCATGGGCACGATGCTGACGCACACCGAGCACGGCTTCGGCTCTATCGCCAACATTTTGCTGATTATCGGCGCGGGCGGCGCGTTCAACGCCATTCTCAAAACCAGCGGACTGGCGGATTCACTGGCGCATATTCTCTCGAACCTGCACATGCATCCTATCCTGCTCGCCTGGCTGGTGGCGCTGGTGCTGCATGCCGCCGTTGGCTCCGCTACGGTCGCGATGATGGGGGCGACGGCGATAGTCGCGCCGATGCTGCCGCTCTATCCGAACGTAAGCCCGGAGATTATCACCATTGCCATCGGTTCCGGCGCTATTGGCTGCACGATCGTGACCGATTCTCTCTTCTGGCTGGTGAAGCAATACTGCGGCGCGACCCTGAATGAGACCTTCAAATACTATACGACGGCGACGTTTATCGCCTCGGTGCTTGCACTTGGCGGCACATTCCTGCTTTCTTTCATTATCTGAGCGCGACGAGACGTATTATGGAAAACGCAACTATCACTACTTTAACCGCACAGTTTCCTCTGGTTGAGGATCTGATTGCCCTGAAAGAAACGACCTGGCTCAACCCGAACGCCACCACGCTTGCACAAGGGTTGCCGTATGTCGGGCTGACCAAAGCCGACGTGGACGATGCGCATGCTCGTCTCAACCGCTTCGCGCCGTATCTGGCGAAAGCCTTCCCGGAGACGGCCGCCACGAAGGGAATTATTGAATCCGAACTGGTCGCCATTCCGGCAATGCAGGCGCGGCTGGAGAAAGAATCTGGCAAATCCATTCCCGGCACGCTGCTGCTGAAAAAAGACAGCCATCTGCCAATCTCCGGCTCGATTAAAGCGCGCGGCGGCATCTATGAGGTGCTGACCCACGCGGAAAAGCTGGCGCTGGAAGCCGGATTGCTAAGCACCGAAGACGACTACAGCATTCTGCTGGAACCGCGCTTTAAGGACTTCTTCAGCCAGTACAGCATCGCGGTGGGCTCAACCGGCAACCTTGGGATGTCCATCGGCATTATGAGCGCTCGTATTGGCTTTAAGGTCACGGTGCATATGTCCGCCGATGCCCGCGAGTGGAAGAAAGCCAAACTGCGCAGCCACGGCGTCATTGTCGTGGAGTATGAGCAGGATTACGGCGTAGCGGTGGAGCAGGGACGAAAAGCGGCGGAAAGCGATCCGAACTGCTTCTTTATCGACGATGAAAACTCCCGCACCCTGTTCCTGGGCTACGCGGTTGCAGGCGAGCGCCTGAAGGCGCAGTTTGCCGAACAGGGCCGCGTGGTGGATGCGGAGCATCCGCTGTATGTCTACCTGCCGTGCGGCGTCGGCGGCGGCCCTGGCGGCGTGGCGTTTGGCCTGAAGCTGGCCTTTGGCGATAACGTGCACTGCTTCTTTGCGGAGCCTACGCACTCTCCGTGCATGCTGCTGGGCGTCTACACCGGCCTGCATGATGAGATTGCCGTGCAGGATCTGGGCATTGATAACGTCACGGCAGCGGATGGGCTGGCAGTAGGACGCGCGTCGGGCTTCGTGGGCCGCGCGATGGAGCGCCTGCTTGACGGGTTCTACACCCTCTCCGATCAGAGCATGTACGACATGCTGGGCTGGCTGGCGCAGGAGGAAGGGATTCGCCTGGAGCCGTCCGCGCTGGCAGGCATGGCCGGCCCGCTGCGCGTGCATTCGGATGCCAGCGTCACTCACCTGGTGTGGGCGACCGGCGGCGGCATGGTGCCGGAAGACGAGATGGCGAAGTATCTGGCTAAAGGGAAGTAATTATGCCGGGTGGCGGCTGCGCCTTACCCGGTCTACAGGTGCAAAATTTGTTGAATGTGGGTTACCGCAAACAACAGCGACAGCGAGAGAACAGCGAGCGCGATCAGGAACTTATCGCGCACCGCTTTCGGCTGCACAAAATCGTCCTGCGCCACGTCCATCAGGTTACGGCTGCGGGTATAGCGCCATAAAATGAGGGCCACCAGCGCCAGCACAACAACAGAGATCCAGAACGGCACCCCGGTGCGGTGCCAGTTGTGCTTAATCGCCAGGGCAATCAGCGCGCCATACCCCAGCAGCGTGCGCAGCCACGCGAGGGACGTCCGCTCCGGCTGCAGGCCGGGGTCCGCTTCGCGCCGCGCTTTGCGGCTATCCGCCATAGAACACCAGCACCATCACCACGCCCGCTACCGCCAGCAGGATTGCGCTGATGATGAGTAATCCGCGCGTATAGGGCAGATCCTGCTTCAGACGCATCGCCTTCTCATTGCGCAGCCAGCGCAGGTAACCGTAAATCGCCAGCACGCCCGCAAACAGGCACAGCAGTAGCGCCAGCACTTCGCGAATCAGCGGCGTGGCGAAATCAGGCGCGAGCTGGTCGAGGCCGACGCCTGCCGCCAGAAAACCGAGCGCCGTGCGGATCCACGCTAAGAACGTGCGTTCATTAGCCAGCGAGAAGCGGTAGTCCGGCGCTTCGCCGAGGCGGGAAATTTTCATGAAGGTTCCTTGTCGTGCTACAGGCAGGCTTCAGCATAGCGTAAATCGACCAGGACAAGGAGACCGGCATCGGGCGATGCCGGTCTGGAAGGTTAATGCAGCTCTGGCCAGTACTCTTTGTTGGCTTCGATCAGGTCATCCAGAATCGCTTTCGCAACGGACGCGCTCGGCACGGTTTTCGACAGGGTAATCGCCTGCCAGAGTTTCTGGTACGAGCGGTGTTCCCAGGCATCCACCACCAGTTTCTCTACCGCCACCTGCTGGCTCATCAGCCCTTTCTGGAAGTGTGGAATATCACCCACCGTGAGCGGCTCCGGCCCGTTATGGCCCACCAGACACGGAATTTCCACCATCGCGTCGGCGTCAAAGTTATGGATGGCCCCGTTGTTTGGCACAATCAGCAGCATCCGCTCCTGGGTGTTAAAGGCAATGGCCGTCGCCAGATCGACGATGTACGACGCATGTTCATCGATTTCCAGCTCACCGGCGGAGGATTTTCCGGCTTCGATAATCGCCCGGCAGGCGCTGAACACATGCTTCTCGCGGTGATCCATGACCTCATTGGCGCGGGTCCGTTCCGGGTTGGCGTGCGCCACCACGTAGTCCGGGAACAGGTAATACTTCAGGTAGGTGTTCGGCATGGTGTCCGGATCCAGCGCCTGCACGTCTTTTGCTTTGGCGAAGGTATCGTTCCAGCTCGCTTCGGTATGTACGTCTTCAGAAGGTGGAACATAGCCGTTTTTCGCCACGTATTCGCGCAGTTTTGGCAGCAGATCGTTACCGTTAAGATCTTCAATAGATGTCCACCAGCCGAAGTGGTTCAGTCCGTAGTAGCGCACGCGCATCTGTTTGCGGTCTTTCAGGCCGACAATCTGCGCCATGCGTCCTTCAATGCCGATCGGCATATCGCAGATGTTGAGGATTTTGGCGTTCGGACGCAGGCGGCGCGTGGCTTCCGCGACAATCGCCGCCGGGTTGGAATAGTTCAGCATCCACGCGTTCGGGGAGTACTGCTCCATGTAATCCACCAGCTCCAGCACGCCGCCGATAGAGCGCATGCCGTAGGCGATCCCGCCCGGTCCGCAGGTTTCCTGGCCCAGCACGCCGTGGCGCAGCGGGATTTTCTCATCTTTTTCACGCATCGGGTATTTGCCCACGCGGATATGCGCCATCACGAAATCCACATCAGTAAACGCCGCTTTCGGATCGGTGGTGTAGCTGAACTCAATCTCCGGAGCCTGCTCTCTGAGGATGATTTTGCACGCTTCGGCGATGGTCTCCTGACGCGCGCCGTCGTTGTCATAAAACTTCAGGGCGCGCAGCGGGAAACGGTCACGGTTGGCTAACAGCATCAGGACGATACCAGGCGTAAACGTGCTGCCGCCGCCTGCAATGACAACTGAGAATTTTTTCATGATATAGCCTCTGTCAGGGTAGTTTGGTCGTTCGTTAAAGGGGTTTTCATTAGCGATTCAAGCTGGTCGCGCACCTGGGGAACGTGCAGACCAACAATCACCTGAATGCCGTTGCCGCGTCGCACCACACCGTGTGCGCCAAGGGCTTTGAAGACGTCGTCGCTTTGGGTTTTCGCCATATCGACCAGCGCAATGCGCAGGCGGGTGGCGCAGTTGTTGATGCTTTCGATGTTGGCCGCACCGCCGAGTGCCTGCAGGAATCCGGCGGCCTGTCCAACCTGCTGGCTGGCCGCCGCCGGGGCGGTGGTTTGCCCGCGCGCCGCCTTATAGTCAGCCTTGCTGTAGAGTTTGATTTCGCTCTCTTCCCGGCCCGGGGTTTTCAGGTTCAGCCGCTCAATCAGCGTTTTGAAGACCACGAAATAGAGACCGGTGAAGCAGACGCCAATGCCGATCTGGGTGAATACCGTTGACGCGTGGTTGTGGAACATCGGGATCCAGTTTTGCGGCAGGAACTGGTCCAGCAGGCCGCCACCCATGTTCCCCACGACGCCGAAGAGGTACATCACCGTCGCCATGGTCGCCGCCAGCACGGCGTGGACGGCAAACAGCAGCGGTGAGATAAACAGGAAGGTGAATTCCAGCGGCTCAGTAATACCCACCAGCACGGCGGTGAGCGTAGCCGGGATCAGCAGCCCCGCCACCTTAACGCGGTTTTCCGCCGACGCGGTGTACCAGATGGCCAACGCAATCCCGACCGAGCCAAACACCTTAGAGTTGCCGTGCAGCGCGAATCCGCCTTCCGGGAAGAGAGTTTTCAGCGGCAGCGTGCTCTGGCTGAATTCCTGCAGGTGCTGCGCCCAGTAGACCTGAATCCCCCCTTCCACCGCCGCCGGACCGAAGATGAACGGACCGTAGACGAAGTGGTGCAGCCCGGTTGGGATCAGAATGCGTTCCAGGAAGGTATACACCCACACGCCCAGCGCACCGGCAGAGCGCAGGAAAGCCTGCAGGGACTCGATGCCCATCTGCACTTTCGGCCAGCCCAGCAGCGTCAGCCAGGCGCAGGGGATCATGACGAAGAACGCGAGGATAACGACAAACGAGCTGCCCTGGAAAATCCCCAGAAAGACCGGCAGTGGCTTGTCAAAATAGCGGTTGTGGATGGCGGTAACGATACCTGAAATCACAATGGCACCGATGATGCTGGTATCGAGCGTTTTGATTCCGGCAATCATCGCCAGCCCGCTTCCGGCGGTAGGTTCAGCAGAGAAGTCGACGCCAAAGAAATGGCCCCAGGTCATGCCCATCGCGTTGATGAAGTAGTTCCAGGTCAGGAAGCTAATCAGCACCGCCAGACAGGCGCGGCCCTGCGCCTGCTTCGCCAGGCCAATCGGTAAGCCGACGGCAAAAATCAGCGGCATATTGCGAAACACTGCCCAGCCGCCCTCTTCAATGATGTGAACAATCTGCGCGAAAAGATGATCGGGGGCCGTTAACGCTTCGCCGACAAACAGCGGGTTGCGAAGCATAATGGCGATTCCCACCACGATCCCGGCAAACGGAAACAACAACACCGGGGTAAACATGGCACCGCCAAAACGTTGTATTTGACTGAGCATTTTTAAATCCTCACGTAACAACCTGTAGGGGGTAGAGGCCTTTATGTTTTTTTGCTGGCCTGAGGTGAGCATAAGAACTTACTGATGCGCGAACATGGCGTGCCGCTGCGATTCGTGATCGCATTCATGGTTTTATTTTGACCAATCAGGTCTACTTTTTGCTGTAAATATGGACATGTCAGGACGCCATCCACGCCCTGATAAGGGCAGAGAGGTCTACTGGTGATCTACAAATCAATCGCCGACAGATTGCGGCTGCGGCTGAATTCGTCGGACTACAACATCGGCAGCCCGCTGCCGGGCGAAAAAGCGCTGGCGCAGGAGTTTGGCGTGGCGCGAATGACCATCCGCAAGGCGCTGGATCTGCTGGTGAGCTGGGGTCTGGTTGAGCGGCGGCACGGCAGCGGCACGTTTGTCTCGCGTAAAGACGTTCACCACGAAACCACTAACCTGACCGGGCTGGTGGAGGTGCTGCGCCAGCAGGGGAAAGAGGTGCAGAGCAAGGTGCTGCAGTTCGAAGTGATGCCCGCCCCGCCCGCCATCGCCAGCCAGCTGCGGATTCAGGTGGATGAGCGGATCTATTTTTCACGGCGGGTGCGCTACGTGGACGGAAAGCCACTGATGCTGGAGGACAGCTTTATGCCGGTGAAGCTGTTCCGCAACCTGTCTCTGGCGCATCTTGAAGGGTCAAAGTTTGATTACATCGAGAAGGAGTGCGGGATCACCATCAGCGGCAACTACGAGAGCCTGACGCCGGTGCTGGCAGATAAACAGCTGGCTGGCTATATGAACCTGCCGGAACAAACGCCGCTGCTGCGGATCACTTCCCTTTCCTACAGCGACAGCGGCGAGTTCCTCAACTATTCCGTCATGTTCCGAAATACCAGCGATTACCAGGTGGACTACCATCTGCGGCGCATCCACCCGGACGACCTGCTAGCTAATCCCCCAGAACAGCACCGCCAGTAGCTGCGGGGTGATGATGCGCAGGAACATCACCAGCGGGTAGACGGTGGCATAGGACAGCGCCGCCGCACCGCTGGTGGCGTGCAGGTTGTTGGCAAAGGCCAGCGCGGGCGGGTCCGTCATGGAGCCCGCAAGCATGCCGCACAGCGTCAGGTAGTTCATTTTAGCGAACATACGCGCCAGTATGCCTACCGTCAGCAGCGGGATCGCCGTGATAAATATGCCGTAGCCGACCCAGCTCATCCCTTCCCCCCTGACCAGGGTATCAACAAAATCCCCACCGGATTTCAGGCCAACCACTGCCAGGAACAACACAATGCCCAGCTCGCGCAGCGCGAGGTTGGCGCTCGGCGGCATGAACCAGTAGAGCTTACCGATACAGCCGATACGCCCGAGGATCAGCGCCATAATCAGCGGCCCGCCCGCCAGGCCCAGCTTGAGCGCGACCGGGAAGCCCGGCACGTATACCGGAATGGAGCCGAGCAGGACGCCAAGCCCGATGCCGATAAACACCGGCAGCATCTGCACCTGCTGCAGTTTTTGCTGGGCGTTACCCACCATATCCGCGACAGCGTCAATGGACGACGGACGCCCGACCAGATTAAGGATATCGCCGAACTGTAGGCTGGCCTCAGGACTGGCAACCAGCTCGACACCCGCGCGATTAAGCCGGGAGATGACCACGTCATAACGCTCTTTGACCTGCAGATCGCGTATTTTCTTGCCCAGAACGTGCTCGTTAGTCACCACAACGCGTTCCACGCGCATATCGGTGCCGCGGGTGGAGAGCGAGGTATCCACTTCCTGACCAATCACCAGCCGCGCGTTGTTTAAATCGCCTGGCTGGCCGACCAGGTGCAGCAGATCGCCTTGCTGGATAACGGTGCCCGGCGCGGGCACCATCAGCATCTCGTCGCGCTTAAGGCGCGAGCAGATAATGTTGGCGCTGTTCAGGATCGGCACGTCCTGAATCGCCATATTGTTCAGGTTGGGGTTATCGACCCGAATGTTGATGGTTTTGATCGGCATATGGCCGTTGGTGAGCGTGGTTTCGTGGTCCTTCGCCTCTTTGTCGACGTTAATGCGAAACAGGACGCGTACCAGCCACATGGAAAGCAGAATGCCGCAAATCCCAAACGGATAGGCCATGGCGTAGCTCATCCCCATCTGGTCGACAATGCCGGGTTCGATGCCCAAATCGCGCAGGATTTGCTGCCCCGCACCGAGCGCTGGCGTGTTGGTAACCGCCCCGGAGAAAATGCCCAACACGACGGGCAGCGGGATATCAAAGATCTTGTGCAGAATCGCGGTGACCAGCCCGCCCATCACCACAATACCGAGGGCAAAGAGGTTGAGCCGTAGTCCGGAAACCCGAAGAGAGGCGAAAAAGCCCGGTCCCACCTGAATGCCAATGGTATAGACGAACAGGATCAGGCCGAACTCCTGAGTAAAGTGGAGCATTTCGGCGCTGAGGACCAGCCCGAGCTTGTCGGCAAAATGCCCGACAAAAATACCGCCAAACAGCACACCGCCAATCCCAAACCCGACGCCGCGGATTTTGATATTACCAATCCACAGCCCAACGACGGCGACCAGGGCCAACACGCTGACGGTTAACGCGATATCACTCATGATCCCCTTCCTTAGCATAACCTTAGTTATGCTAAGGATTCTCTCAGAGCCGGGGGTGATTGTATGGGCGATGGCGCACAAAAAAGCCCTGCCGGGGCAGGGCTTCGTGCTGTCTGTGAGTATTGTCGGGTGGCGGCTACGCCTTACCCGACCTACAGGATCGGCGGGCTTGTTAACTGTTCAACGCTGGCCGATCGCTAATGGCGATACGCTGCGGCGCGATGGCTTCCGGCACGTTGCGGAGCAGGTCGATATGCAGCAGCCCGTTGGTAAACGTTGCACCAGATACTTCCATATGGTCTGCCAGAGTAAAGCTCAGGCTGAACGGCTGATTAACCAGCCCCTGATGCAGCCATTTGGTCTCGGTCTCTTGTTGTTCCGGCGACCCTTTCACGGTCAGGCGCGTGCCTTCAAGCTGGATATCCAGATCTTCCTGGCGGAAACCGGCCAGCGCCAGAGTGATGCGATAGTGGTTATCATCGCTTTTTTCGATGTTGTAAGGCGGAAACGTCTGTTGCTCATTGCTGCTTTGCAGGGCGTTAGCCAGTTTGTCAAAACCAATCCACTGACGCAGTAAGGGGGATAAATCATAGTTACGCATACTAAATCTCCTTCTGAGAAGCGAGTTCGGCACAGTTTAATTTTGTGCGCAGTTGTTCCTGCAAATCCTGACGGATTCACATATGCTCCCATTACGGCAAGCAAGTCTGGGTGGGCCGCTCGCGCGACCCGCATAATTAGTTAATTTCGATACGACGCGGTTTTTTCTCTTCCGGAATCACACGTTCCAGTTCGATAAACAGCAGACCGTTGACCAGGTTCGCGCCTTTCACGTGAATGTTCTCGGCTAACTGGAACTTGCGTTCAAAGTTGCGCTCGGCGATGCCCTGGTAAAGGTAGGTACGTTCTTTCTGCTCAGCCGTATGAGAACCTTTCACCACCAGCAGGTTGTCCTGCGCGGTGATCTCCAGTTCGTTTTCTGCAAAACCGGCGACGGCAATGGCGATGCGGTAGTGGTTTTCGTCAACCAGCTCAACATTGTATGGAGGGTAGCCGTTGCTCTGGCTTTGGTTATTTTCTAAATGGTTAAACAGGCGGTCAAAACCAATTGCAGAACGGTATAGCGGAGAAAGATCGAAGTTACGCATAAATAAAACTCCTGAAATCAGCGAGAAAATGTAGCCTTCCACCATGGACAGGCCTTTGCGCCCCCGAACACCCATCAGGCGTGTTCGTTATCGGGCCACGTTATTAAAATGGGTCTGCAATCGGGCTTTTCAAGCACGACGACTGCACTTTTTTTTGCACTTTTGTGCATCTCGCTTAGACTGGGACAACAGCACAAAGGGTTAAATTGCGATGGCTGCCACAGTGCGGGGTTATCGGGCTATCCATTTTGGATAAGGCTCGCTATAACCCTGAGTTGCAGGTCTATGCAGTGCCATTAACGATGACTGAGTGATGATGAAAAATGTTCTGATAAAGCTGACGACGTTCAGCGGGGTAGTTTTACTTTGCGGGTGTTCGAGCGTGATGTCTCACACCGGCGGTAAAGAAGGAACATATCCGGGGACGCGCGCCAGCGCGGCGATGATCTCCGATGACGATACAAACTGGGGCACCAAATCCCTGGTTATCCTGGATATGCCGTTTACGGCTGTGGCGGATACGCTTCTGCTGCCGTGGGATATATTTCGTAAGGACAACTCCGTGCGCTCACGGGTAGAAAAAAGCGAGCAGGAAAACCTGGCGACAAACGCCGTCATCCCGCCCGCAGCAATGCCTCCACGCTAGTTCTGCGCGGTTTCCGTTAACCAAAGCTGACGGAAACCGCCTGTCTCTTCCATCCACGCGATAAAGCGCCCGTCCGGCGAAAACACCACCGCATCAGCAGACGGCGGGTTGCCGTGATCGGACGTCAAAAACGTCACCTTGCCGGTTCGTACATCGCAGCAGGCGATCCGATTTTCGAGCACAAACCCCAGATGATTGCCGGAAGGATGCCAGTTAAACGCAGACTGAATGCCGCTCTCAGTATGGGTTAACGGGTGCGGCTCGCCGCCCTCAGGAGAGATCAGCCACAGCTGCACAATACCGTTATCATCACGCATCAGGAATGCAATCTGTGTCCCCTGTGGGTTACTGCGAACCCAGTGACGCGGTACGTTCACCAGACCCGGATAGCGGTTCTGGTGGGTAAAGGTTAACCGGCGCTGCATCACCCCCGCGGGTGGCGCAGGCAGGGTTTCTGCCGTGCCCTGCAGCGGCGTATCGCCCGCACGCTTCCAGCCCTGCTCGTCTTCTGGCAGGTCGACGATAAACAGTTCAGGCACTTTTTCGCCCTGCGCAGAAAGGGTATCGCCGATAAACGCCAGCCTGTCGTTACCCACCCAGCCCTCTTCATAGGCGCGGTTGATCTCATCGCTGCCCGGCTGCGGGTCGGGCGTCGTGCGGGTGACCAGCACGCTCCAGAACGTGCCCGAGTACTCACGGGGATGGTTCCCCTTCGGGTTCACCGGGCCGTAAGGCGCAGCCACGCCGACGTTGCGTAAATCAAGCTTAGGGTCGCGCGCGTGCAGAACATGGTCGTTATAGGTAAAGCTGACGAACTGCCCGTTCGGGCTGTAGACATGGACGTGGCTGCCGCCGCGCAGCGCGCCTGCGGTGTAAGGCGCGGTGATATCCATCGCATCCAGATTGCTCACCTGGCCATGATGCGCAATCACTCCCTGGCGATGATGAAAATCATAGTGCCAGTCTGCATCCGGATTTTTCGGGCCGTGGATAAAGACGTATTTCTCCTGGGCAGGATGAACGGTCACCACGCCGACGTGCGCGCCGTCAGTGGCGCGATAAACCACCTCCACTTCGCCTGAATGGACGTTAACCCGCTCAATGGTTTCACCGGTGAACGACGCGCCTGACGGGCGCACATCGTAGACCAGCCACTGGCTGTCCGGCGTCCAGGTATTGATATTGGTGAGCTGGTGGTGACGGGAAGCGAAGGTGATTTGTTTCATGGGGATACCCTGATGCGCGGTTTTCGCATCAGGGTAAAACATCAGCGGGATTTAGCCTACTCGTTTAACGTCGCCCACCAGCAGAATGTAGGAGAGCGCACCGACCAGTGCAACCGCCGAGATATAGACCAGCGCCGGGCCGAAGCCGTAGTCCTGCGCCAGGTAGCCGATAACCAGCGGCACGGTGATGCCGCCCAGCCCGCCAACGAAGTTAAATACGCCGCCGGTCAGGCCAATCAGCCGCATCGGTGCCAGAGACGACACCAGCGACCAGGTGATAGAGGCGAAACCATTCCCGAAGAACGCCACCGCCATCAGGGTCATAATCCACACCGGATCGTTGGTGTAGTTGGCACCCATGATGCAGGTTGAGATCAGCAGCCCGCAGATAATCGGCGTTTTACGCGCCACGCCCAGCGAGTAGCCTTTTTTCACCAGCTTATCGGCCAGCCAGCCGGAAAGAAGTACGCCGAAGAAGGCCGCCAGGAACGGTACGGTGGTCATAAAGCCCGCCTTCAGCGCGGTAATCCCCTTCTCCTGCGTCAGATAGTTCGGGAACCAGGTCAGGAAGAACCACAGCGTTGAGGTAACCGCAAACTGGCCCAGATACACGCCTACCAGCTTACGGTGGAAGACCAGCTTCCAGTCCGCTTTGGTCAGCGGCTGACGCGCCTCTTTTTTCACCGGCACATCGCCATCCACCAGGCCACCGCCGTCGCGGATGTAGTCCAGCTCGGCTTTGGTGATGCTTTTGGTCAGACGCGGCGGCTGGTAAACCTTGAACCAGATCAGCGACCAGATAATGCCAATCCCACCGGTGACGATGAACACCCAGTGCCAGCTCAGCAGCTCCTGGATCCAGATCAGCAGCGGCGTCAGGAACGCCAGGCCGACAAACTGTCCGGAGGTATAAAAACCGACGGCGGAAGCGCGTTCGTGCTCCGGGAACCAGCTGGTCACCATACGGTTGTTGGTGGGGAATGCCGGCGCTTCAAAAATACCGGTGATGGCGCGCAGGCCAATCAACGACATCAGCCCGGTCGCGAAGCCCTGGAACAGGGTCGCCACGGACCAGCCGAAAATGGCGATAAAATAGGTCAGACGTGAGCCGACGCGGTCAAGGAACCAGCCGCCGGGGATCTGGCACAGCGTATAAAGCCAGGCAAACGCCGAGAAGACGTAGCCCATTTCCGCTTTGGTGATGCCAAACTCTTCCTGAATATGAGCCGATGCCACGGCAAGGTTGGCGCGGTCAACATAGCAGATAACCACGGTAATAAAGATCATGATTAGCGTCAGGTAGCGGCGACGCCCGGTTTTTGCAGCAGTAACTGGAATATCCATCGCAATCTGTCTCCAGATTTTGGGCATAGCGAAGCCGCTCACCATGCCCTGTAATTTACAGAGGGTTATATTTTTGTATTTACGATTTTTGCCCGGTGGCGAAGCGCCAGCCGGAGAGTTACCACTCCGCTACGGAGCCATCTTCATGACGCCACAGGGGATTACGCCAGTCCGGCGCGTTTTTACTCAGCTCAATGACTTTGGCTTCGTCAATATCCACGCCAAGGCCAGGCTTCATTAACGGTTTGAAGAAACCGCCTTCCATGTTGAAATCGTCTTTGTTTTTCACAAAGTCGAGCAGCTCTGCGCCCTTGTTATAGTGAATGCCCATGCTTTGCTCCTGGAACACGGCGTTGCGGGAAACAAAGTCGACGTGCAGACAGGCAGCCAGCGCGATCGGGCCAAGCGGGCAGTGCGGGGCCAGCGCCACATCATAGGCTTCTGCCATCCCGGCAATTTTGTAGCATTCGGTGATGCCGCCTGCGTGGGAGAGATCCGGCTGCAGAATCGCAATACCTCCCGCTTCCAGCACGCGCTTGAACTCGAAGCGCGAGAACATACGTTCACCCGCCGCGATCGGAATATGGGTCTGTTCTGCCAGCTTCGGATAGTACTCCGCCTGCTCGGCCAGCACCGGCTCTTCGATAAACAGCGGGCGATACGGTTCCAGCTCTTTAATCAGCACTTTGGCCATCGGCGCGCTGACGCGTCCGTGGAAATCCAGACCAAACTCAATCTCGTTGCCGAAGGCTTCACGGATTTGCGCCACGGTATTCACGGCACGATCGACCGCGCGCGAGTTGTCGATAACGCCCATCTCTTCGCAGCCGTTGAGCTTGAAGGTATCAAAGCCAATGTTGCGCAGCTGCGTGATGCCGTCGATCACTTCCGCAGGGCGGTCGCCGCCCACCCAGCTGTAGGCTTTGATTTTGTCGCGCACCAGGCCACCCATTAGCTGCCAGACCGGCGCGTTCAGCACTTTGCCTTTGATATCCCACAGCGCCTGGTCGATGCCTGCGATCGCGCTCATCAGGATCGGGCCTCCGCGGTAGAAACCCGCGCGGTACATTACCTGCCACAGGTCGTTGATGCGCGCAGGGTCCTGACCAATCAGGTACTCGCCCAGCTCATGCACCGCAGCTTCAACGGTGCGCGCACGCCCTTCAATCACCGGTTCGCCCCAGCCAACCACGCCTTCGTCGGTTTCGATTTTCAGGAACATCCAGCGCGGGGGTAAACGGTACGTGGTGAGTTTGGTTATTTTCATTTCACTGCCTCTCGATACGCTTTCACAAATGCTGTCGCCTGCTGTGCGGTACGTTCCACGGACTGTCCAGCGCGATAGAGATCGCTGCCCAGCCCCGCGCCCACGCAGCCAGCGTTCATCCACTGGCCCAGGTTTTCTGGCGTTACGCCGCCCACGGCAAAGACCGGCACGCTGGCGGGTAAGACCGCTTTCAGCGCTTTGATGTAGTCAGGGCCAAAGGCCGAAGACGGAAAAATTTTGAGCGACTGCGCGCCCGCATCGAGGGCAATAAAGGCTTCGGTAGCCGTCGCACATCCCGGACACACGGTCATGCCATGGCCCACCGCGCGGCGGATGACCTCGGGGTTGATGTTGGGGGTGACGATGAGTTTGCAGCCCATCTTCGCCAGCCTGTCCACCTGCTCCGGCTGTAACACGGTACCCGCGCCAATCAGCGCTTTATCGCCATAGGCATCCACCACCGCCGGAATGCTTTTTTCCCATTCCGGGGAGTTGAGCGGGATTTCCACCGCGTCGAACCCGGCGTCGATAACCGCGCCAACGTGCTCTAGCGCTTCACCGGGCGTAATGCCGCGCAAAATCGCGATAAGGGGAAGATCAGTTTGCCACTGCATGAGCGATGCTCCTTATTCCTGCCTGAAATGCCGTGTCGCCGGATACCGTTGCAACATCACGCCCAACGGCGCGAAACGCCTGCTCGTAGCGCGACGTTAGCGATGCGCCGGCGACAATGGTGATGGCCTGCTCGTACGCGATGAAATCACGCATGCTGGCGACCTCTGCGCCAATCAGCAGGCCAGAAAGAAACTCGCTAACCTGCTCGCGCGGGAGATTTCCCAGCACGTGCGAGGCGCGAACCTCAAAAAGCTGCGGCAAAACGGCAGGGGAAGCGATCCCACGTTCAAGCCCGGCAGCAAACGCCTCTGACGAGGCTTCTTGCTCCGGCAAACCGGCGCCCACCAGCGAGTGATTGAGCAGCAAATGGTGTAATTCGCCGGTCATCACAGTGCGAAAATCGTGGATTTGCTCAGCGTCGGCCTGGACCCACTTGCAGTGCGTTCCGGGCATGACGTAGACAGAAGAAGGAGAAAGCGTGCGCGCGCCAAGCAGCTGCGTCTCTTCGCCGCGCATCACGTTGTGGTTATCGTCGCGAGAGACGCACAAGCCGGGAATAATCCAGATATTGTCGCCAACGAACGTTAACTGCTCGCCAATAGCGGAGAAATGGGCGGGAACCGGTAGATAAGGCGCGACTTTCCAGCCTACGTTACTGCCGACCATCCCCGCCATCACCACCGGCGTGGCGCCATCGCGCCAGTTTTGCGTTATCTCTGCTAACACCGCTTCGGGGGATTTCCCGTTCAGACGCGTAACGCCTGCTTCCGATTGCCTGCTCTCCAGGCACTGCTCGCCCTGATAAAGCCAGGCGCGCAGATTGGTCGATCCCCAGTCAATTGCGATGTAGCGAGATGTCATGTGATTTCCTTCAGCCTTCGTGTCGAGCTGGCAATCATGGTGAGCGCCGCCTGCTCTGCCGCATCGCCGTCCTGATGCCGTATCGCATCGAACAGCGCTTTATGTTCCTGGAGCGTTTTCGGCATGTTGGCCTCATCGCCCATCCAGGTACGTTCAAATACCGCTCGCTGCAGCGAGCTGATCGCCACGCTAAGCTGCTGTAATACCGGGTTATGCACCGACTGCAGCACCGCTTCGTGGTAGCGAATGTCCGCCTCGTTGAACGCCTCCCGGTTCTGGTTATTGGCGATCATGTCGTTCAGGGCCGACTCAATCTGCGCCAGGTCGCCTGACGTTGCGCGCTCCGCCGCCCAGCGAGCGATGGCCGGTTCAACCAGGTTTCGCACCTCGCTCATCGCGCCGATAAGCCGTGGGTCGTAGTCGTTTTCCAGCACCCACTGCAGAACGTCGGTATCGAGGTAGTTCCACTGGTTGCGCGGAGCGACAAACGCGCCGCGATAGCGTTTCATTTCAATCAGCCGCTTCGCCATCAGCGAGCGGAAGACTTCCCGGATGATGTTGCGCGAGGTTTCAAATTCCTCACACAGTTCAGCCTCTGCCGGTAGCGGCGAACCGGGAACGTATTTCCCACCCACAATCTGGGTGCCCAGCGTGATGACGATGCGATCGGTTTTATTGAGAGTCATGGAGAGTCCTTGTGCTCTGTATGTCCATCACTACTTTACCGCGACCGCTGAATTTCACCTCACTTTTGCAGTACAAACGTGAGGGCGTTCGTCTTTGCTGTGGTGGTAATGTAGTACAATAATTTAATGTTGTACTACAATCCAGATCACAAAAAGAACAATTCAATAAATTCAGCGCAAAAAAAAGCCCCGGTTAATAACCGAGGCTGATGACTGAAAATGAGCGTTACTGCAGCACAAACTTCTCAATGGCGTATGCCACGCCGTCTTCGAGGTTGGATTTGGTAACAAAATTAGCCACTTCTTTCACCGACGGGATGGCGTTATCCATCGCCACACCCATACCCGCGTATTCAATCATCGCGATGTCGTTTTCCTGGTCGCCCAGCGCCATGATCTCGTCAGGTTTGATGCCCAGCGCGTCGGCCAGCGATTTTACGCCCGTACCTTTATTGACGCGTTTATCGAGGATTTCGAGGAAGTACGGCGCGCTTTTCAGCACGGTGTACTTCTCTTTTACCTCAGCCGGGATGCGCGCAATCGCTTTATCCAGGATCTCTGGCTCGTCGATCATCATCACTTTCAGGAACTGAGTGGCCGGATCCATCTTCTCGGCTTCACAGAACACCAGCGGAATGGTCGCGACATAGGATTCATGTACCGTGTAGTAGCTGATATCGCGGTTGGCGGTGTAGAGCGTATTGCGATCGAGTGCGTGGAAGTGGGAACCCACGTCACGTGACAGTTTTTCCAGGAACAGGTAGTCATCGTAGCTCAGCGCGGTTTGCGCAACCGTACTGCCATCCGCGGCTTTCTGCACCAGCGCACCGTTATAGGTAATGCAGTAGTCGCCAGGCTGATTCATGTGCAGCTCTTTCAGATAGCTGTGCACGCCGGCATACGGACGACCCGTGGTCAGGACCACATTCACGCCCTTTGCGCGTGCTGCGGCGATCGCGTTTTTAACGGCTGGAGAGATAGTGTGGTCAGGCAGCAGCAGCGTGCCGTCCATATCGATTGCAATGAGTTTGATAGCCATGAGTTCCCCGGGATAAATGAGTGCTGCCTCATGCTAACGCGATTAAGCACACAAAAATAGAGCTACATTGCGCAACAAAAACCCCCTTTTATGCTCATCCCGGAGAACGACGACTCACTCGCGGGTGAGAACGATTTTACCAAACGCGCCACGATCCAGATGTTCGAGCGCCTGTTCAAGTTCATCGAAGCGGTAGCGATGCTCAATCACCGGTTTCAAACCCGTGACGTCAACGGCACGGACGAAATCTTCCAGCGCCCGGCGATGTCCCACGCCAATCCCCTGAATGACCGGGGATTTCAGCAACAGTTCGCCAGCAGACAGCGAAATGTCCGTCCCGGCCAGCACGCCAATGACCGATATACGTCCGTGAACGGCAACGGCGCGCAGGGAATGCTTCAGGTTCTCCCCACCCACGGTTTCGATAATATGGTCGATGCCGCGATCCTGCGTGAGTGCCAGCGTATCTTCAGCCCAGTCGCCTTTCAGCCGGTTGATACCCTGGCTGGCCCCCAGTTTTTTGGCCAGCGCCAGTTTTTCATCACTTCCCGAGGTGACAAACACCTCTGCGCCGTGCGCTTTTGCAATTTGCAAAGCGAAAATCGCCACGCCACCGGTACCTTGCACCAGTACCGATTGCCCGGCACGTAGATGACCGCGCTCCACCAGCGCGAACCATGCGGTTAGCCCTGCGCAGGGTAAGGTGCTGGCCTCTGCGTCATCCAGGGTCTCCGGGGATGCCGCCAGCGCATCTTCATTCACAATCACATATTCGGCCAGCATGCCCTGGAAGTAGCCGCCGGACGTTTTATAGGGCAAATTGCGCGCGTCCGCCTGCGGCTTACCGTCGATCCACTCAGGGAAGAAGGTTGAGATGACGCGCGCGCCGGGTTTGAAACGCGTAACGCCTTCGCCGATGCTTTCCACCACGCCCGCCATGTCAGACGCCGGCGTAAACGGGAAGGAAAGCGGAATCGGCATCGTGCCTTCAATCACCATTTTATCGCGATAGTTGAGCGCAACGGCATTTACCCGTATGCGCACTTCACCCGGGCCGGGCTGTGGAACAGGTTCCTGAATGAGTTTGAGGCTCTCGCGCCCGAGGGCGTTCATGGACCAGCGCTGCATTGTCTCTGTCATTTTTTCTCTCCTGCCATCAAATAAGCTTTAAGACTGACAGTCTACCGTTGACTTCCACTCACCAGTGGCGATAAGTTTTCTCTTTATTGACGCCTTAATAGATACAATTCATGACCGATACGCTGAAGGATATTCCTGTTTTTGTAGCCGCTGTTGAGGCGGGAAGCTTTGCTCAGGCCGCAATCCGTCTGCATTTGTCACGCTCGGCGGTAGGAAAAAGCATCGCTCGTCTTGAACAACGACTGGGAGTACGCCTGTTTCAACGCACCACCCGCAGCCAGAGCCTGACCGATAACGGTGCCCTTTTTTATGAACGCTGCCTGCGCGCGCTGGAGGAAATTCGGGGCGCAGAGTCGCTGCTTGAAACAGGGAAACAGCAGGTCAGCGGCCGCCTGCGCGTTGCCATGCCGGTGCTGTTTGGTCGCCAGTGCGTCGCCCCGCTGCTGATAGAACTGGCGCAGGAACACCCCGGACTTGAACTGGAAATGTCATTCAGCGACCGCGTGGTGGATCTCGTCGAGGAAGGGTTTGATATGGCAGTGCGTAACGGCACGCTGCAGGACAGCAGCGTGCTGGTCGCCAGAAGGCTGGGTGAACACCGCATGGTGCTGTGCGCCGCGCCGGATTATCTACAGAAAAGAGGTCTGCCAGAAACCGTTGCTGATTTACCCCACCATGCGGCCATTAACTATCTGCGAGCAGGCAGAGTGCTCCCCTGGCAACTGATGGATAACGAAGGGACGTCGCACACCTTTACTCCCCGCTCATCACTCAATATGGATGATTTGCAGGCAATCTGTGACGCTGCGCTGGCGGGGCACGGCATTGCATGGTTGCCCTGCTGGATGGCCAGCAGAGAAATTCATCAGGGAAAACTCGTCCCACTGTTAAAGCAGGCGCCGGATGTGCGCTTCGACGTTCATGCGGTCTGGCAGCAGACGCCGCATCTGCCGCTGAGAGTCAGAATTGCCGTCGATACGCTCGCCAGCCGTTTACCGTCAGTGCTGTCGCTGGAGATGCCTGCGCCCATAAAAAAGCCGCGCTAAAAGCGCAGATTAACGATCTGATTCATACAGGCAAACCTGCTTACCAGGCGAAACTCTGCTTATAACAGTGAAGTACACATCCTGGCTACGTTCTGACGTCCACAGCTCCCCGGCCGGGGCTTTTCTCGCAAAGGAATAGCCACGCAAAACAAGATATTGTTTAAGTGCAGCGGTATCAGATACCCCGCTAAAGCACACCCCAGCGGTGTCCGGCTGTCCATTTGCAGCAGAGTGGCTGAAGGTATAATCCGGTGAAAGGCGTGGTGCCTGCTTAATCGATTCTGGGGTGTAAAGATGATAGCGAACCCTATCTGATTCACGGTATGTCATCTCAGGCTCATACGGCAAAAGGAGGTATATGACCGTGACAATCACAATGGCCAGCCCTGAGAATATGGCTAACTTTTTCATGCTCAACGTCGTCCTGAGTGGGTAAAGAAGGAATGATATGTGCCGTTATCGTTAAGAATACGAACAATGTCTGAACTGAAGTTATCAAACGGCGTTACCCACCTCATAAAGCGGGGAAGCGGGCCTTTATAGGGTTCATGCCGGATATTAAGGTCATCAGGGTCGGGAAACATCAATGGAAGAAAACCCCGGTTCTTGAAATTACCGATCGGTCCGTAATGATCCCAGCGGCGTAGTGCGCTTTCACGACTGACAGGCCGCAACTGAGCCCGGTAATCCGAAGGAATCAGCGCCCTGTAAAAACCGAGCAGATCCGACACCAGGTCTTCTCCGCTGAACCCGCTATCGGTGTACCAGCTGAAAAAAGCGCGGGACTGGTAATTTTCAAAATTTCTCGCGGTATCCATCATCATGGCTAGGGCAATGCTGTTAATTTCTGACATCGAGCGCCCACGTTTTATTTCCCAGCGAACAAACTTACCCGTTCCGGCCAGTCCTTTCCCGATATTCATTCTCTGATTGTATGCAATCGTGTAATAAGGTCTGCCACTGGCTTCGCCGCTGCTGAAATCAGCCAGAAGCAGGGAAATATCTTCGCCCCTGGCATGCCCCAGGTCGATCCAACCGAGGACCTCACTGTAGACGAGGCCGCTGCGGGTCGTTACCTGCCATTCATCGGCCCCGATAATATCGCTCCTGCTGCTCATTCGGTGTATTCCTTTTTCCGTAACGATTTCAACTCTAACAGACCACCATACTCATCGTCAGGGTATGTTCGGGATATATTCTCCTGGTAGAGGATTATGTCAATGAGATCGACTTTGTTCTATTGATACACAAATTTAAGCAAAAAAAGAGAGGGACATCATGCCCCTCTCTTTTTTGTTCTTAGCCAACTGCATTCTTTATGAGACATCATTTCATTTGGAATGAGACCCCACAATAACAACCGTTAAATATCGATATTTGCCGCTTTCAGCGCGTTCTCTTCGATGAAGGCACGACGTGGTTCAACCGCATCGCCCATCAGCGTCGTGAACAGCTGGTCAGCAGCAATCGCGTCTTTAACGGTGACGCGCAGCATGCGACGGCTTTCCGGATCCATGGTGGTTTCCCACAGCTGATCCGGGTTCATTTCACCCAGACCTTTATAACGCTGGATCGCGAGGCCACGACGGGACTCTTTCACCAGCCATTCCAGCGCCTGCTCGAAGCTGGCAACCGGCTGACGACGCTCGCCACGTTCGATAAACGCATCGTCTTCGATCAGGCCGCGCAGCTTTTCGCCGAGCGTGCAGATACGACGGTATTCCGGACCGGTCACAAATTCGTGCTCCAGCGGATAGTCGGTATCAACGCCGTGGGTACGCACGCGAATAATAGGCTCGAACTGCTTATCGGCGTTCTGCTGGATATCGCATTTCCACATGCTGCCGTGCTGCTCTTTCTCGTTCAGATCGGTCACCAGGGCGTTCACCCAGCGGGTTACGGTCTGTTCGTCGCTCAGATCGGCTTCGGACAGAGTTGGCTGATAGACCAGCTCCTTCAGCAGCGTTTTCGGATAACGGCGTTCCATACGCGTGATCATTTTTTGCGTGGCGTTGAACTCGGACACCAGACGCTCCAGCGGCTCACCAGCCAGCGCAGGAGCGTGAGAGTTCGCGTGCAGGGTAGCGCCATCAAGCGCGATCGCGATTTGGTACTGATCCATCGCTTCGTCGTCTTTGATGTACTGCTCCTGCTTGCCTTTTTTCACTTTATACAGCGGCGGCTGGGCAATGTAGACGTGGCCACGCTCAACGATTTCAGGCATCTGACGGTAGAAGAAGGTCAACAGCAGCGTACGGATGTGCGAGCCGTCGACGTCCGCATCGGTCATGATGATGATGCTGTGATAGCGCAGTTTGTCCGGGTTGTACTCATCGCGGCCAATGCCGCAGCCCAGCGCGGTGATCAGCGTCGCCACTTCCTGAGAAGAGAGCATCTTGTCGAAGCGCGCCTTCTCAACGTTAAGGATTTTACCCTTCAGCGGCAGGATAGCCTGGTTCTTACGGTTACGGCCCTGCTTCGCAGAACCGCCCGCGGAGTCCCCTTCCACAAGGTAGAGTTCGGACAGCGCCGGGTCGCGTTCCTGACAGTCAGCCAGTTTGCCTGGCAGGCCAGCTAAGTCCAGCGCGCCTTTACGACGGGTCATCTCACGGGCTTTACGCGCCGCTTCACGGGCACGCGCCGCATCGATAATTTTGCCCACAACGATTTTCGCATCGGACGGGTTTTCCAGCAGATATTCGCTCAGCAGTTCGTTCATCTGCTGTTCAACCGCCGATTTCACCTCAGAAGAGACCAGCTTGTCTTTGGTCTGTGAGGAGAACTTCGGATCCGGTACCTTCACGGAGACAACGGCAATCAGGCCTTCACGGGCATCGTCACCGGTGGCGCTGACTTTCGCTTTTTTGCTGTAGCCTTCTTTGTCCATGTAGGCGTTCAGGGTACGGGTCATCGCCGCACGGAAGCCCGCAAGGTGAGTACCGCCGTCACGCTGTGGAATGTTGTTGGTAAAGCAGTAGATGTTTTCCTGGAAACCGTCGTTCCACTGCAGCGCCACTTCTACGCCGATACCGTCTTTTTCGGTGGAGAAGTAGAAGATATTCGGGTGAATTGGCGTTTTGTTCTTGTTCAGATACTCAACGAACGCCCTGATTCCGCCTTCGTAGTGGAAGTGGTCTTCTTTGCCGTCACGCTTGTCTTTCAGGCGAATAGACACGCCGGAGTTCAGGAACGACAGTTCACGCAGGCGTTTCGCCAGAATGTCGTATTCGAATTCGGTGACGTTGGTGAAGGTTTCGTGGCTCGGCCAGAAGCGCACCAGTGTACCGGTCTTATCGGTATCGCCCGTTACCGCCAGCGGAGCCTGCGGCACGCCGTGGGTATAGAGCTGACGGTGAATTTTGCCTTCGCGCTGGATAACCAGCTCCAGCTTCTGCGACAGGGCGTTAACCACGGAAACGCCTACGCCGTGCAGGCCGCCGGAAACTTTATAAGAGTTATCGTCGAACTTACCGCCTGCGTGCAGGACGGTCATGATCACTTCTGCCGCAGATACGCCCTCTTCCGGGTGAATACCGGTTGGGATGCCACGACCATCATCGGTGACGGAGACGGAGTTATCCGCATGGATGGTGACCACGATGTCTTTACAGTGACCCGCGAGCGCTTCGTCGATAGCGTTATCTACCACCTCGAATACCATGTGGTGCAGACCGGTGCCGTCATCCGTGTCGCCGATATACATACCCGGGCGCTTACGCACCGCATCCAGTCCTTTCAGGACTTTGATACTGGAGGAGTCATAAGAATTCGACATCAACGTTTCTCGCTCATTTCAACTTGGGTTAATCCGTTATTTTACCCTTTTCCACGGTAAACATCTTCGAATTTTCGTCCGACATGTCTATAACGTGTTCAGCGCTAATGGCGCTGACGAAAACCTGCGACTGCGTGGCTTTTAAGCGGCTGGCAAGCAGCCCGCGCCGCGCGTCGTCAAGTTCCGAGGCAAAATCATCTATCAGGTACAGGCAGCGTCGCCCGCTCTCGCGGGTGAGAAACTCCCCCTGCGCCAGGCGCAGCGCGCACATCAGGAGCTTGAGCTGCCCGCGCGACAGCGTATCTTCCACCGGAGCACCGTCGGCACGAATGCGGAAATCCGCCTTGTGCGGGCCGTGCGCGGTATAGGTCAACATGCGGTCGCGCTCGAAGTTTCTCTCTAACACCTCGGCATAATCCGTCTCTTTCTCCCAGCCGCGCTGGAAAGAGAAGGTGAGAGAGAATTCGGGTAAAAACTGTTTGCAGGTATCGGCCATGTCTTCGGCGATACCCGCGCTGTATTCGGCACGCCAGCGGCTGATCTGTTCCGCAAGGGGAATGAGTTCCATATCCCACGGACGCAGCTGGGCGTAACGCGTTACCTGGCGCAACGCGGCGTTACGCTGCTTGAGCAGGCGCTTCAGGTTGCTCCAGGCGTTAAAGAAACCGGCTTCGTTGTGAAAGCATCCCCAGTCGAGGAACGCTCTTCTGTATTTGGGGCCGCCGTTGAGTAAAGTAAACCCCTCTGGCGTAATCAGCTGCATCGGCATCAATAGCGCCAACTCGGCCACTTTGTGGCCGTCGGTACCGTCGATGCGCACCTTGCTGTCACCCTGCTTGTCTTTACTCAGGCCGATGGCGGTTTCCCGCTCTTCGCCCTGCAAACGCCCATGCAGAACAAAAGATTCCTGTTCGTGGCGGATGACGCGACCAATCTGCAAACTGCGAAACGCCCGACCGTGGCCGAGCGTATAAATGGCCTCAAGCACGCTGGTTTTGCCGCTGCCGTTTGCGCCAACCAGGAAGTTAAAGCCAGGGGATAAAGCGAGATCCGCGCTTTCGATATTGCGAAAGTCGCGGATCAACAGACGGGTGAGCGACATTACAGTCTCATTGGCATGACAACATAGGCAGCCGACTGTGATGCGGCATCTTCAATCTGTACGCTTGAAACGGAGTCGGTCAGCAGGATGCGCACGTTCTCGCATTTCAGCGCATTCAGCACATCCAGCACGTAGCTAACGTTAAAGCCGATTTCCATCTCGGTTCCGGCGTAGGTGACGTCCAGAATTTCTTCTGCCTCTTCCTGCTCCGGGTTATTAGCGGTGATTTTGATCTGATTTTCGCTCACATACAGGCGCACACCGCGGAATTTCTCGTTCGAGAGAATCGCCGCACGGGCAAAGGCCTGCTTGAGGCTATCGCAACCCGCTTCCAGCGTTTTGTCCGGATTTTTCGGCAATACGCGGCGATAATCTGGGAAACGTCCGTCAACCAGCTTCGATGTGAAGACAAAATCACCCACGTGTGCGCGGATGTTGTTGCTGCCGATCTGCACGCGCAGCGGCGTGTCGCCACCGTCGAGCATACGCATCAGCTCAATCACCCCTTTACGCGGCACGATCACCGAATGGTTTGGCAGTGAAACGCCAATCGGCATGGAACAGACCGCCAGACGGTGGCCGTCGGTGGCCACGGTACGCAGCTCTTCACCTTCGGTTTCGAACAGCATGCCGTTTAAGTAGTAACGAACGTCCTGATGCGCCATGGAGAACTGCGTGGCTTCAATCAGACGTTTCATCGTCGCCTGCGGCAGGGTGAATTCAACTTCACTTTGCCAGTCGTCCAGGTTCGGGAAGTCCGCAGCTGGCAGCGTAGAGAGCGAAAAACGGCTGCGGCCAGAGCGCACCAGCATACGGTCGCCTTCCAGCTGCACGGCGATTTCAGCGCCTTCCGGCAGCCCGCGGCAGATATCAAAGAATTTACGTGCCGGAACCGTGGTCGCGCCTGCGTCGTGCGGCTGAGTCAGCGTAACGCGCGCGATCATTTCCATTTCCAGATCTGTACCGGTCAGCGACAGCGTACCGTCCGCGACCTGAAGCAGCAGGTTTCCGAGAATAGGCAGCGTTGGGCGGCCACCTAATGGGCCACTCACCTGTTGCAGCGGTTTTAATAAATGTTCACGTTCAACGGTAAATTTCATAGCGTCACGATGATAATGTTCTGATTAGATTGGAAAAATCTTCTTTTATGTCGTGGCTTTCTTCGCGTAACTGCTCAATCTTGCGACAAGCGTGCAGCACGGTCGTATGGTCACGGCCACCAAACGCATCCCCGATTTCCGGCAGACTGTGGTTGGTTAACTCCTTTGCCAGCGCCATCGCCATCTGACGCGGGCGCGCCACCGAGCGGGAACGACGTTTAGACAGTAAATCTGCCACTTTGATCTTGTAGTACTCAGCCACCGTCTTTTGAATATTGTCGATAGTGACCAGTTTTTCCTGCAATGCCAGCAAATCACGCAGCGCTTCACGCACAAAATCGATGGTGATCGCACGACCGGTAAAGTTGGCATTGGCGATAACGCGGTTCAGTGCCCCTTCGAGCTCACGCACGTTGGAGCGCAGACGCTTGGCAATGAAGAACGCCACTTCACCCGGCAGGCGAATGTCATTTTCATCGGCTTTCTTCATCAGGATCGCAACGCGGGTTTCCAGCTCCGGTGGCTCGATCGCCACGGTCAGGCCCCAGCCGAAGCGGGATTTCAGACGATCTTCAACGCCGTTGATCTCTTTTGGATAACGATCCGAGGTCAATATGATTTGCTGATTTCCTTCCAGCAGGGCATTGAAGGTGTGGAAAAACTCTTCCTGCGATCGTTCTTTATTGGCAAAGAACTGGATGTCATCGATCAGCAGGGCGTCAACGGAACGATAGTAGCGTTTAAACTCTTCGATCGCATTGTTTTGCAGGGCTTTTACCATGTCCTGAACGAAGCGCTCGGAGTGCATATACACCACTTTGGCATTGGGCTTGCGCGCCATAATGCCATTACCCACCGCATGCAGCAGGTGCGTTTTACCCAGGCCCGTGCCGCCATAAAGGAACAGCGGGTTGTAGGCCCCACCGGGGTTATCAGCAACCTGCCGAGCCGCCGCGCGCGCCAGCTGGTTCGACTTACCTTCAACGAAGTTATCGAACGTGTGTTTCACGTTAACGTTAGAGCGGTAGGTTGGTTCAGCCGGTGCAGGGACATTATCCCAGCCCTGACGAGCGGGTGCGACGCGAGGGGCCGGCGCGGGCGCGGCCTGAGCAGGCGCAGCCACATTCACGGTTTCACGAACGGTTTGGGTGACCGGCTTTGTGCCCACTTCAAAGCGCAGCTGCGGGGCATCTGACCCGCAGAAATCGTTCAGCAGTCCATTGATGTTATTAAGGTACTTGTCCCTTACCCAATCGAGCACAAAACGGTTTGGCGCATACAAAGCCAGCGTGTTATCGCTCAGCTCCGCCTGCAACGGGCGGATCCACATACTGAATTCTGTGGCTGGTAACTCATCCTGCAATCGGGCAAGACACTGCTGCCAAAGCGAAAGTGACACGGCGGACTCCACTCGAACAATAAAAGAAAACTATTGAATATTCATGATTGTTGGCGCACATCGACATGACCCAATGAGGGGGATGTGCGAACCGCTATCTGCGGTTATACACGCCATCGTTGATACAATCTGAACGATATTGTGTTTATGCCCGGCCAGGATCGCTGGATCCCGATCGGGACCGCGGATCATAGCCTAAACTGAGCCAGAGATCTTCTGTTTCTCACAGATTCTTCCCGATTTATCCACAGGAAGATCCGGAACCGGGTAAGTGTAAACGATCCTGGCGCGAGTGCCCCGCGATTTAGTCCGCATATTGGAAAAATTAATGAGCACAGACAATTTATTGCTTAAATGATCTAACGAAGATCCGGGACGATCCTTGCGCTTTGTTGGCGAGGCCGTATAATCCTCGACCCGGCGCGTGATGCTCATCTTCCTGCGTCGTCCGTTGCTCATTTTCCACGCGAAAACGTGCGGAAATACGCGGGAAATAAGGAAAGAGAATTGACTCCGGAGTGTACAATTATTACAATCCGGCCTCTTTAATCACCCACGCTGAGGCGTTAGTCGTTCGAAACTCGTTCGGGTATACGCAAAAGTCAGTGAATTTATTCAAGTTTAGGTAGAAATCGCCATGAAACGCACTTTTCAACCGTCTGTACTGAAGCGCAACCGTTCTCACGGCTTCCGTGCTCGTATGGCTACTAAAAATGGTCGTCAGGTTCTGGCACGTCGTCGTGCTAAAGGCCGTTCTCGTCTGACCGTTTCCAAGTAATAAAGCTAACCCCTGAGTGGTTAAGCTAGCATTTCCCAGGGAGTTACGTTTGTTAACTCCCACTCATTTCACATTCGTCTTCCAGCAGCCACAACGGGCTGGCACGCCGCAAATCACCATCCTCGGCCGCCAAAATTCGCTGGGGCATCCCCGCATCGGTCTCACAGTCGCCAAGAAAAATGTTAAGCGTGCGCATGAACGCAATCGGATTAAACGTCTGACGCGTGAAAGCTTCCGTTTACGTCAGCACGAACTGCCTTCTATGGATTTCGTGGTGGTGGCTAAAAAAGGGGTTGCCGACCTCGATAACCGTGCTCTCTCGGAAGCGTTGGAAAAATTATGGCGCCGCCACTGTCGCCTGGCTCACGGGTCCTGATAGCCCTCATTCGGGTCTATCAACGCCTGATTAGTCCGCTACTCGGGCCGCATTGCCGTTTCACACCAACATGCTCAAGCTACGGAATTGAGGCATTGCGCAGGTTTGGAGTGATAAAAGGCAGTTGGTTGACGGTGAAACGCGTATTAAAATGCCACCCTTTACATCCCGGTGGAGACGACCCCGTCCCCCCAGGACCCTTTGATACCAGAGAACACTAACGATGGATTCGCAACGCAATCTTCTTATCATCGCTTTGTTGTTCGTGTCTTTCATGATCTGGCAGGCATGGGAGCAGGATAAAAATCCTCAACCCCAGCAGCAGACCACGCAGACTACGACCACCGCAGCGGGTAGCGCCGCCGACCAGGGCGTACCGGCCAGTGGCCAGGGGAAACAGATTACGGTTAAGACCGATGTGCTTGAGCTGACTATCAACACCCGTGGTGGTGATGTTGAGCAGGCGCTGCTGTTGACCTACCCGAAAGAGCTGAAGTCTAACGAACCGTTCCAGTTACTGGAAACCACGCCTGAGTTTATCTACCAGGCGCAGAGCGGCCTGACCGGTCGTGATGGCCCGGATAACCCGGCTAACGGTGCGCGTCCACTGTATAACGTCGAGAACGACACCTTTGTGCTGGCTGATGGTCAGAACGAACTCGTTATCCCGATGACGTACACCGACGCCGCAGGCAACACCTTCACCAAAACCTTCACCCTGAAACGCGGTGAGTATGCGGTGAACGTGGGCTACAGCGTACAGAACACCAGTGCGAAACCGCTGGAACTGTCGACCTTTGGCCAGCTGAAGCAGTCCATCAATCTGCCGTCTCACCGTGACACCGGAAGCAGCAACTTTGCGCTGCATACCTTCCGTGGCGCGGCGTACTCCACGCCTGACGCGAAGTATGAGAAATACAAATTCGACACCATTGCCGATAACGAAAACCTGAACGTCAGCGCTAAAGGCGGTTGGGTGGCAATGCTGCAGCAGTATTTCGCCACTGCGTGGGTGCCAAATAACGACGGTACCAACAACTTCTACACCGCGAACCTGGGTAACGGTCTTGCAGCCATCGGCTACAAATCTCAGCCGGTTCTGGTTCAGCCGGGTCAAACCGGTAAGATGGCAAGCACCCTGTGGGTCGGCCCGGAAATTCAGGACAAAATGGCCGCTGTTGCGCCGCACCTGGATCTGACCGTCGACTACGGTTGGTTGTGGTTCATCTCTCAGCCGCTGTTTAAGCTGCTGAAGTTCATCCACAGCTTCCTGGGTAACTGGGGCTTCTCCATCATCGTTATCACCTTCATCGTTCGTGGCATCATGTACCCGCTGACTAAAGCGCAGTACACCTCCATGGCGAAGATGCGTATGCTGCAGCCGAAGATTGCGGCGATGCGTGAGCGTCTGGGCGATGACAAACAGCGTCAGAGCCAGGAAATGATGGCCCTGTATAAAGCAGAGAAAGTGAACCCACTGGGTGGCTGCTTCCCGCTGCTGATTCAGATGCCAATCTTCCTTGCGCTGTACTACATGCTGATGGGCTCCGTTGAGCTGCGCCATGCGCCGTTCGCACTGTGGATCCATGACCTGTCTGCACAGGACCCGTACTACATCCTGCCGATCCTGATGGGCGTGACGATGTTCTTCATCCAGAAGATGTCTCCGACCACCGTGACCGACCCGATGCAGCAGAAGATCATGACCTTTATGCCGGTCATCTTCACCGTGTTCTTCCTGTGGTTCCCGTCAGGTCTGGTGCTGTACTATATCGTCAGCAACCTGGTGACCATCATCCAGCAGCAGCTGATTTACCGTGGTCTGGAAAAACGTGGCCTGCATAGCCGCGAAAAGAAAAAGTCCTGATCCGTTAAGTTAACGCTAAAATAAGGGCGGTCGATTGACCGCCTTTTTTATTTGTATTGAACGAGACCAACCATGAGCCATAACGACACTATCGTCGCCCAGGCAACCCCACCGGGACGCGGTGGTGTAGGCATTCTGCGTATCTCCGGCCTGAAAGCGCGCGAGGTCGCCGAAGCGGTACTGGGTAAGCTGCCAAAGCCGCGCTACGCTGATTACCTGCCATTTAAAGATACCGACGGCACGCCGCTGGACCAGGGCATTGCGCTGTGGTTCCCCGGCCCGAACTCCTTTACCGGCGAAGACGTGCTCGAGCTGCAGGGCCACGGCGGCCCGGTCATCCTCGACCTGCTGTTAAAACGTATTCTGACCCTGCCAGGCCTGCGCATTGCGAAGCCTGGCGAGTTCTCCGAACGTGCCTTCCTCAACGACAAGCTCGACCTGGCACAGGCCGAGGCGATTGCTGACCTGATCGACGCCAGTTCTGAACAGGCGGCCCGCTCCGCGCTGAACTCGCTGCAGGGGGCATTCTCCGCGCGGGTGAATCACCTTGTGGAAGCACTCACTCACCTTCGAATCTACGTCGAAGCGGCTATCGACTTCCCGGATGAGGAGATCGACTTCCTCTCTGACGGTAAAATCGAAGCCCAGCTCAACCAGGTGATGAACGATCTTGACGCCGTGCGTGCCGAAGCGCGCCAGGGCAGCCTGCTGCGGGAAGGGATGAAGGTAGTCATCGCCGGACGCCCTAACGCCGGAAAATCGAGCCTGCTGAACGCCCTGGCGGGCCGTGAAGCAGCGATCGTGACCGACATTGCCGGCACCACCCGCGATGTGCTGCGCGAGCATATTCATATCGACGGGATGCCGCTGCACATCATTGATACCGCCGGTCTGCGCGATGCCAGCGACGAAGTTGAGCGCATCGGTATCGAACGCGCCTGGCAGGAGATCGAGCAGGCTGACCGCGTGCTGTTTATGGTGGACGGCACCACGACCGACGCCGTTGACCCGGCTGACATCTGGCCGGACTTTATTGCCCGCCTGCCGGCTAAGCTGCCGATCACCGTGGTGCGTAACAAAGCAGACGTTACGGGCGAAACGCTGGGCATCAGCGATGTGAATGGTCACTCACTTATTCGCCTGTCGGCGCGTACCGGCGAGGGCGTGGACGACCTGCGTAACCATCTCAAGCAGAGCATGGGTTTTGACACCAGCATGGAAGGCGGTTTCCTGGCGCGTCGTCGTCACCTGCAGGCGCTGGAAGAGGCGGCAAACCACCTTGTTCAGGGTAAAGCGCAGCTGATTGGCGCGTGGGCGGGTGAACTGCTGGCGGAAGAGCTGCGCCTGGCGCAGCAGAATCTGAGCGAGATCACCGGGGAGTTTACGTCGGACGATCTGCTGGGAAGGATCTTCTCGAGCTTCTGTATTGGTAAGTAACTACCGCTGATCAATGGTGATTTCCTCGTAGGAAATCACCATTGTCCAAATGGCAACTCGCCTAATCCCCTTTATCCCCCTATCCTGCTTGCCTGCATCTATGGGGGGTTTATGGCTCGTTTTCTGTTTTGTAGTTTTGCGCTGGTTCTGCTTTATCCATCTGGCATTGATATGTATCTGGTGGGATTACCGCACATCGCGCGCGATCTGGGTGCTAGCGAAGCGCAGCTACACATCGCGTTTTCGGCATACCTCGCGGGGATGGCATCGTCGATGGTTTTTGCCGGGAAGATCGCGGATAAAGCAGGCCGTCAGCCTGTCGCTATCACGGGCGCCATCATCTTTGCACTGGCGTCAGTACTCTGCTCGCTGGCGCAAGACAGCACCCTGTTCCTGTCAGGGCGATTTATCCAGGGGATTGGCGCGGGCGGTTGCTACGTCGTCGCCTTCGCGATTTTGCGCGATACCTTAAGTGCCCAGCGTCGCGCTAAGGTGCTGTCGATGCTGAACGGTATAACCTGCATCATCCCGGTGCTGGCCCCGGTCGTGGGGTATCTGATCATGTTGAAATTCCCGTGGCAGAGTCTGTTCTGGACTATGGCAGCGATGGGCGCGCTGGTGTTTGTGCTGTCCATCGCCGTGCTGAAAGAGACCCAACCCGGCTCGCAGAATACCGGTCATATCCCAACAATTCACCCAGCCGAGAAGCTGCTTAACCGCTTCTTCCTCAGCCGTCTGGCCGTGACGACGTTAAGCGTGGCGGTGATCCTGACCTATGTAAACGTTTCCCCTGTATTACTCATGGAAACCATGGGCTTCGACCGCGGTGAGTATTCAACGGTGATGGCATTAACCGCGATGGTCAGTATGGCCGTGTCGTTCTCAACACCGTTTGCGCTGAACATCTTCCGCCAGCGCACGCTGATGCTGACCTCACAGGTTTTATTCCTCGCAGCAGGCATCATCCTGGCGACCGCCAGCTCACATGCGGTGATGCTGGTGGGTATTACCCTTATTTGTGCCGGGTTCTCGGTTGGCTTTGGCGTGGCGATGAGTCAGGCGCTTGGCCCATTCTCGCTGCGGGCAGGCGTGGCAAGCTCGGTGCTGGGGATCGCGCAGGTCTGCGGCTCGTCGCTGTGGATTTGGCTGGCGGCGGTCATCGGGCTTAACGCGATGAATATGCTGATCGGGGTTCTGATTGGCTGTAGCATACTGTGCATTACCTTACTTATGGTCATCCAGCCCGCGGCGCATTATGAAGAAGCCCATCAGCAGTCTCGATCTTAACCTGTTGCTTTGCCTGCAGCTTTTGCTGCAGGAGCGCAGCGTCACCAAAGCGGCGAAGCGGATGAACGTGACGCCGTCGGCGGTGAGTAAATCACTGGCCAAGCTGCGTGACTGGTTCGACGACCCGCTGTTTGTCAAAACGCCGTTAGGACTGCTGCCGACGCCGCTGACGGTAAGCCTGGAGCAGGATCTGGCCGACTGGATGCAAATCGGCAACCAAATCCTCGATAAATTCCACCATGACTCTCCGGGCGGGCTGACGTTCGTGCTGGCCGCCGAAACGCCATTGATGCTGATCCGCTTTAACGCACTGCTGGAGCAGGTAAATCAGCGCTATCCGCAGGCTACGGTGAAGATGCGTCACTGGGATTACGACTCGCTGGATGCCATTACGCGTGGAGAGGTTGATCTGGGCTTTACCGGACGCGAAACGCATCCGCGCTCGCGTGAATTGCTGAAGCTGTTGCCGTGGTTTATCGACTACGAGATCCTGTTCAGCGACCGCCCGTGTGTGTATCTGCGTGAAGATCACCCCGCGCTTCAGGAAGCGTGGAATCTGGAAACCTTCCTGCGCTACCCGCATATCAGTATCTTCTGGGAACGCAGCGACACCTGGGCGCTTGATGAAGTGCTAAAAGAGATGGGACGTGAGCGCAATATCGCCATGTGCCTGCCGGGTTTCGAACAGGCGATGTTTATGGCAGCCCAGCCAGGGCATAACTATATCGCCACGGCTCCGCACTACTGCCACCACTACAATCAACTCCACCAGCGGAAGCTGATCGCGCTGCCCATTCCCATTGACGAAATGCAGGCTGAAAAGCTCACCGTTCCCTTCACGCTGATCTGGCATAAACGGAACAGCCATAATCCGAAAATTCTCTGGTTGCGGGAGATCATCAAGGCGCTGTACGGTGCGAGCGATCCAATTTTTGCCTAAGAAAATGTAAAGTTCGGTCCTAAGGCTTCTCTTACTCCCATTTACTGATTAAAACAGGAGTCAAGTTAAGCGATAATCATGTAACCGTTTAACCGATTACGACCATTATCAAGGAGCGAACAATGGCAACGCACTTTGCAAGAGGGATACTTACAGAAGGACGTCTCGTATCGGCCAGAATATCTTCATCCTGCCACAGTGAAGCACGCAAACTTCCAGAACACCGCAGGACGCGCTTTTTAGCGTCCCGAGCGCTTCTCGCTGAACTGCTGTTTATGCTGTACGGCACCAGCGAACTGCCAGACATCATTACCCAACCAGAAGGCCGCCCGGTCTTTGCCGACCCGGATCTCCCGCGATTTTCCATTGCCTACACGGGCAATATCATTGGCGTCGCGCTGACCACCGAAGGGGATTGCGGGCTGGATATGGAACTTCAGCGCGCAACTCGCAGCTTCCATGGTGGGAATGCGCATGAAGACTATCCGCTCTCCAGCAATGAGAAGCTATGGGTCCGCAACCAGAACGATCCCATAGAGGCCAGAGCCCAGCTCATTACCTTGCGCCAGAGTATTCGCAAGCTCTGTGGATGCGCCTCAGACGACGCCAGCCTGCTGCAGCTGCTACCAGGCTCCGGACGGCTGCGTGCAACCCAAGCCACGCTGGTTGAGGCGCTCAGTGACGCAGAGGATGTGCTCATTTGGTCCATTGCGGTTACCCCCGCCATCGAACGCATGAAAATCTGGGAATTTGACAGTCAACAGGGATGGCGTAGCCTTCCTGATGTGCCCGAGCGCGCCAACGAGCCCGCCGCACGCCTGATGCGTTTAACCAGTTTACCGGCAGAAAAAGCATTCACCCTTAGCTGATCCAATCAGGGTCATCATGATGAAACAGGAGTAATCATGTCTGATACGTTGAAAGTAGTTACGTTACTGGGAAGCCTGCGCAAAGGTTCATTTAACGGGATGGTTGCCCGCACGCTGCCACAGCTGGCACCAGCAGGTATGGAGATTAGCGCCCTGCCATCGATTGGTGATATCCCACTTTATGATGCGGATGTCCAGCAGGAAGAGGGCTTCCCGCAGAGCGTTGAGGCACTGGCAGAGCAGATCCGCCAGGCCGACGGCGTGGTCATTGTCACGCCGGAGTATAACTACTCGGTTCCGGGTGGCCTGAAGAATGCCATCGACTGGCTGTCCCGTTTACCTGAACAGCCGCTGTCAGGCAAACCGGTACTGATCCAGACCAGTTCTATGGGCGCCATTGGCGGCGCGCGCTGCCAGTATCATCTGCGTCAAATCCTGGTCTTCCTGGATGCGATGGTAATGAACAAGCCGGAATTTATGGGTGGTGTGATTCAGAACAAGGTCGACCCGCAGACGGGTGAAGTGGTGGATCAGAGCACGCGCGACCATCTCTCTGGACAGCTGACGGCGTTTGGGGATTATATTAAGCGGGTGAAGGCGTAAGCTTGCCCTCACCCTAACCCTCTCCCGCAGGGAGAGGGAACTTTGCCCGTAGGTCAGGTAAGCGAAGCGCCACTTGACACCACCAGCACCTTAATGTGCGTCAATAAACACAATCTTCAACACAAACAGCAGCGCCACAACAATCACGCATGGGCTGAGGTCGCGGAAGCGACCGGTGCCGATCTTCATTACGCAGTAAGAGATAAAGCCCAGCGCGATACCTTCGGTAATCGAGAAGCTGAACGGCATCATCACGGCGGTAATAAACGCCGGCACCGCTTCGGTTAAATCATCCCACTTCACGCGTGACAGGCTGGAGGTCATCAGCACACCCACATAGATCAGCGCGCCCGCTGCCGCATACGGTGGAACCATGCCCGCCAGCGGAGAAAGGAAGATCACCAGCAGGAACAGAATCCCCACGACTACCGCCGTCAGGCCGGTACGGCCGCCCACGGAAACCCCGGAAGAGGATTCAATGTAAGCGGTAACAGAAGAGGTTCCGATGAAAGAGCCCGCCACGGAGGAGACGCTGTCCACAAACAGCGCCTGCTTCATGCGCGGGAATTTGCCTTTCTCATCCGCCAGACCCGCTTTGTCGGTCACGCCAATCAGCGTACCGGAGGAGTCAAACAGGTTGACCAGCATGAAGGAGAAAATCACGCCCGCCAGCCCCAGGTTCAGGGAACCCGCCAGATCAACGTGGCCAATGACGGTAGAGACGCTCGGTGGCGCGGAGACGATACCGTTGTAGTGAACGTCACCCAGCATCCAGCCCAGCAGGGTGGTGACCACGATGGACACCAGAACAGCCGCGTGAATATTACGGGAAGCCAGGATCGCGATGATAAAGAAGCCCAGCACGCCCAGCAGCACGTTATGAGAGGTCAGGTGACCGATGCTCACCAGCGTATCCGGGTTCGCCACGATTACACCGGCGTTTTTCAGCCCCATCATACCGATGAACAGACCAATACCGCTGGTGATGCCCACGCGCAGGCTGACAGGAATGTTCGCAATCATCCAGTAACGCACGCGGAAAATGGTCAGCAGCAGCAGGCCAACCGCGCCCCAGAAGATAGCGCCCATACCGACTTGCCACGGCAGGCCCATCGCCTGAACAACCACGAACGCGAAGAACGCATTCAGGCCCATTGCTGGCGCCAGTGCGACCGGCAGGTTAGCGAACACGCCCATCAGAATGCTGCCAAGCGCAGCGATCAGGCAGGTGGTCACAAAGACGGCGCTGGTGTCCATGCCAGCAACGCCCAGAATTTGAGGGTTAACAAAAACGATATAAACCATCGTCAGGAAGGTGGTGAAACCGGCGATCACTTCGGTGCGTGCCGTTGTGCCGTGCTCGCGCAGTTTGAACACGCGCTCAAGCAAACCCTGACCAGATGTCTGGGTAGTGTGTTGTTGACTCATCATCAATTTCCGAACAAGGAGGGAAAATTCGTCGCTATCCTATACCAAAATGCGACAATAGTGGCGGTTACGAGATACTTTTTTCATTGATTTTGCTTATACGGCAACGATTGCGTCTCGTTAAACAGCCCTACGTAAACGTTAAACTTGTTAAAAGGGAAAGGCATGTCCGAAATTGAAGCGGTATTTTTCGACTGCGACGGTACGCTGGTCGACAGTGAGGTCATTTGTTCCCGCGCGTATGTCACTATGTTCCAGGAGTTTGGCATTACGCTGGAACTCGAAGAGGTGTTTAAACGCTTTAAGGGCGTGAAGCTCTACGAGATCATTGACATCATTAACGAAGAACACGGTGTCAGTCTGGCGAAAGCGGATCTGGAACCGGTGTACCGCGCCGAGGTCGCACGCCTCTTCGACTCTGAGCTGGAAGTTATCGCAGGTGCGCATGCGCTACTGGATGCGATGACGGTGCCGGTCTGCGTGGTCTCCAACGGTCCGGTCAGCAAAATGCAGCACTCGCTGGGTAAGCTTGAGATGTTGCACCACTTCCCGGAAAAACTGTTCAGCGGCTACGATATCCAGCGCTGGAAGCCCGATCCGGCGCTGATGTTCCATGCGGCGAAAGCGATGAACGTTAATGTAGAAAACTGCATTCTGGTGGATGACTCGTCTGCGGGCGCGCAATCGGGGATTGATGCGGGGATGGAGGTGTTTTACTTCTGTGCCGACCCGCACAACAAGCCAATCGATCATCCAAAAGTGACGACCTTTACCGATCTGGCGCAATTGCCGGCGTTGTGGAAGGCTCGCGGTTGGAATATTACGCGTTAAATTAACGTAGGGCGGGTAAGCGCTAGCGCCACCCGCCACACACATCACTCTTTCGGATCTTTACCCGCCAGCAGCTTGTCCAGCTCGTCGCCGCCCACGTGACGGAAGTCCTGACCTTTTACGAAGTAGAAAATGTATTCGCAAATGTTCTGGCAACGGTCACCGATACGCTCGATAGAGCGCGCGCAGAACAGGGCCGTCAATACGCTTGGGATCGTACGTGAGTCTTCCATCATGTAGGTCATCAGCTGGCGCACGATTCCTTCATACTCCTGGTCGACTTTCTTGTCTTCACGGTAGATACGCACCGCTTCGTCAAGATCCATACGCGCAAAGGCATCCAGCACGTCGTGCAGCATTTGCACGGTGTGACGACCCAGCGACTCGAGGCTCACCAGCAGCGGCTGATGCTGCTGAGAGAACTTCTCCAGCGCAGTGCGGCAGATTTTATCCGCAACGTCACCAATACGTTCCAGCTCGGCGATGGTTTTGATGATCGCCATCACCAGACGCAGGTCGCTCGCCGTCGGCTGACGTTTCGCGATAATGCGTACGCAGGCTTCATCGATAGCGACTTCCATCATGTTGACGTTTTTGTCGCCTTCAATAACGCGCTTCGCCAGCTCGCTGTCCTGGTTGTGCATCGCCGTGATCGCATCAGAAAGCTGCTGCTCAACCATGCCACCCATGGTCATCACCTGCGTGCGAATACTTTCCAGCTCTGCGTTGAACTGGCCTGAAATGTGTTTATTAAGATTGAGGTTGTCCATGGTTTCTCCACATGCACTAAGGCAAATCAACCGTAGCGGCCAGTAATATAATCTTCGGTTTGTTTCTTGGCGGGCTTAGTGAACAGATCGTCCGTGTTACTGAACTCAATCAACTCACCCAGGTACATAAACGCCGTGTGATCGGAACAACGCGCAGCCTGCTGCATGTTATGGGTCACGATAACCACGGTATAATCCTGCTTCAGCTCGGTGATCAGTTCTTCAATACGACCGGTTGAGATCGGGTCGAGCGCTGAACACGGCTCATCCAGCAGCAACACTTCCGGGCGAATAGCAATACCGCGCGCAATGCACAGACGCTGCTGCTGACCACCGGAGAGAGAGTAACCGCTCTGGTGTAACTTATCTTTGGTTTCGTTCCATAATGCGGCCTTGGTCAAAGCCCACTGCACGCGCTCGTCCATATCAGTACGGGAGAGCTTTTCAAACAGGCGCACGCCAAATGCAATGTTGTCATAAATGGACATCGGGAACGGCGTCGGTTTCTGGAACACCATCCCCACTTTGGCACGCAGCAGGGCGATATCCTGAGCCTGGGTCAGAATATTTTCGCCGTCCAGGATGATTTCACCTTCAGCACGCTGCTCCGGATAGAGCGAATACATTTTGTTAAAGGTACGCAGCAGCGTGGATTTACCACAGCCGGACGGACCGATAAATGCCGTGACCTGGTTCTTCGCGATATCCAGGTTGATGTTCTTCAGGGCATGGAATTTGCCGTAGTAGAAGTTCAAATCACGAACCTGAATCTTACCCGGGGCAGTATCAACCATACTCATTGACTCATTTCCTCATTCGGCGCCGCGAACTGCCGCGCCGTAAAAAATTAACCGTGTTTCTGCTTCGCGAAAATGACGCGCGCCAGAATGTTCAGCAACAGTACGCAAAGGGTAATGATCAGCACCCCGGCCCAGGCCAGCTGCTGCCATTCCGCGAAGGGGCTCATCGCAAATTTAAAGATCGTCACCGGCAGGTTGGCGATCGGCTGCATCATGTCCGTGCTCCAGAACTGGTTGGAGAGAGACGTAAACAGCAGCGGCGCCGTTTCACCTGCGATACGCGCAACCGCCAGCAGGATACCGGTCATGATCCCGGAGATGGACGCCTTGAGCGTAATCGCAGAGATCATCTTCCATTTCGGCGTACCCAGCGCGTAAGCCGCTTCACGCAGGCTGTCCGGCACCAGTTTCAGCATGTTCTCGGTGGTACGAATAACAATCGGCACCTGCAGCAGCGCAAGTGCAATCACACCCGCCCAGCCGGAGAAGTGTTCCATCTGGGCCACCACCACGGTGTAAACAAACAGACCCACTACGATAGACGGGGCAGAGAGCAGAATGTCGTTGATGAAACGAATAACTTCCGCCAGCCAGGATTTACGACCGTATTCCGCCAGATAGATACCTGCCATGATGCCCAGCGGTGTACCAACGACCGTCGCCCACAGGATCAGCAACCCGCTGCCCGCCAGGGCATTCGCCAGGCCACCACCCGCCGTGTTCGGCGGAGGCGTCATTTCGGTGAACAACGCCAGCGACATACCGTCGATACCGCGCACGACGGTTGAGAACAGGATCCAGACCAGCCAGAACAGACCGAACGCCATCGTCGCCATAGAGAGCGTCAGCGCAATGCGGTTTTTCATGCGGCGTCTGGCCTGCATTTTGCGGCGGGATTCCGCCAGCTCAGCGGTGTTTTGCATTTCGAGAGTTGCCATTAGCGTGCCCCCTCATTTTTAGCGAGGCGCATAATCATCAGCTTGGAAATCGCCAGAACAATGAAGGTGATAACGAACAGAATCAGCCCCAGTTCCATCAGTGCCGCGACGTGCAGTCCCGATTCCGCTTCCGCAAATTCATTCGCCAGCGCAGAGGTAATACTGTTACCCGGCATGTAGAGCGATGCGCTGTCGAGCTGATAGGTGTTACCGATAATAAAGGTCACCGCCATGGTTTCACCCAGCGCACGACCTAATCCCAGCATCACGCCCCCAATCACCCCATTTTTGGTGAACGGAAGGACAATGCGCCAGATAACTTCCCAGGTGGTGCAGCCGATGCCGTAGGCCGACTCTTTCATCATCACCGGTGTTTGTTCGAAGACATCGCGCATGACCGCCGCAATGTACGGAATAATCATGATGGCGAGGATCACACCTGCCGCCAGAATACCGATACCGAAAGCCGGGCCAGAGAACAGGGCACCCACAAACGGAATGGCGGAGAGAACATTACCTACAGGCTCCTGGAAGTACGTTGCGAACAGCGGCGCAAAGATAAACAGGCCCCACATGCCGTATACGATACTCGGAATAGCCGCCAGCAGCTCGATGGCGATCCCCAGCGGACGACGCAGCCAGCCCGGCGCCAGCTCCGTCAGGAACAGGGCAATACCAAAGCTTACCGGAACCGCAATCAGCAGGGCGATGAACGATGTCATCAGCGTGCCGTAAATCGGCACCAGCGCACCGTAGATATCGTTCGGTGCATCCCACTCTTTGGTCCACAGGAAGGAGAAACCGAATTTCTGGATGCTCGGCCAGGAGGAGAAAATCAGAGACACGATAATGCCGCCCAGCAGCAATAGCACAATCAGCGCAGCCAGTTTTACCAGCGCGCTGAAAATCATGTCACCTTTTTTACCCGGAGGGTTAAATGCAGGCTTGGTTGCAGCCATAAATTACTCTTCTGTTAAACGCGTTTACGAAATCGCCGGGTGGCGCTTACGCTTACCCGGCCTACAGTCGGAACCGTAGGGCGGGTAAGCGTAAGCGCCACCCGCCATTTTCGTCAGAATGCTAAATTAATACAATGCTTTACCGCTGCTGTCTTTCACGTTGGTTTTCCATGCAGCACGAATCTGCTCAACCACGTTGTCCGGCAGGGTGGCGTAATCCAGGGCGTTAGCCTGTTTGCCGCCGTTTTTGTACGCCCAGTCGAAGAACTTCAGCACTTCAGCGCCCTGCTCAGGTTTCTTCTGCTCTTTGTGAACCAGGATGAAGGTGGTAGAGGTGATTGGCCATGCACCTTCGCCCTTCTGGTTAGTCAGATCCTGCGCGAACGATTTGCTCCAGTCAGCGCCTTTCGCGGCGTTAGCAAAGTTTTCTTCGGTCGGGCTAACCGGTTTGCCATCGGCTGAAACCAGTTTGGTGTAGGACAGGTTGTTCTGCTTAGCGTACGCATACTCTACGTAGCCAATTGAGCCTGGCAGACGCTGTACGAACGCAGCGATACCGTCGTTACCTTTACCGCCCAGACCGGTTGGCCAGTTAACGGTAGAGCCGGAGCCGACTTTAGATTTCCACTCTTCGTTCACTTTCGCCAGGTAGCTGGTGAACACGAAAGAGGTACCGGAACCATCCGCGCGGCGAACCACGGCGATGTTCTGAGAAGGCAGCTTCAGGCCTGGGTTGAGTTTAGCGATCGCTTCGTCATCCCATTTTTTGATTTTGCCCAGGTAGATATCACCCAGCGTTTTGCCGTCCAGCACCAGCTCACCCGACTTAACGCCCGGCAGGTTGATAGCCAGAACCACACCACCGATTACGGTAGGGAACTGGAACAGGCCTTCCTGAGCCAGTTTGTCATCAGACAGCGGAGCGTCTGATGCGCCGAAATCAACAGTGTTCGCGGTAATTTGTTTAACGCCACCGGAGGAGCCGATACCCTGATAGTTAACCTTGTTACCGGTTTCTTTCTGGTAGGTATCCGCCCATTTGGCATACACCGGCGCAGGGAAGGTTGCACCAGCGCCAGTCAGGCTTGCTTCTGCAAATACAGAGAACGCGCTCAGAGATAAGGTCGCGGCGACAACAGTTGCGACAGTGGTACGCATAACTTTCATAATGTCTCCTGCAAGATTTTCGTAAATCGTTGTTTAGTGGCTACGATGAGCAAAATAGGACAAACAGGTGACAGATAAATGTACGAATTATGACAGTTTTATGACAACGAAAATTTCACTTAAAAAACAGCAAAACAATGCTTATTTTTCATCGTGTTAGCCACTTTTATGACAAGACGTTTTCAGAAATATTTTCTTTATGTGACACTGAAAAAAGTAGCTGAAGATGACAAATTGTCATTATTAAAAACGAGAAAGGATTGATTAAAAACAAACCGGGCGGGATAAAAAAGCTCCACCCGAAGGCGGAGCCTGAAGGGATTATTCTACGGTAACCGATTTCGCCAGGTTACGCGGCTGATCAACGTCGGTGCCTTTGATCAGCGCAACGTGATAGGCCAGCAACTGCAGCGGAACGGTGTAGAAGATTGGTGCAATCACCTCTTCCACATGCGGCATCTCGATGATGTGCATGTTGTCGTTGCTGACAAAACCGGCATCTTTGTCGGCGAAGACGTACAGGACGCCACCGCGGGCGCGTACTTCTTCGATATTAGATTTCAGTTTTTCCAGCAGTTCGTTGTTAGGAGCCACAACGATGACCGGCATATCCGCGTCAATCAGCGCCAGCGGGCCGTGTTTCAGCTCGCCTGCCGCATAGGCTTCAGCGTGAATGTAGGAAATCTCTTTCAGCTTCAGCGCGCCTTCCAGCGCAATCGGATACTGATCGCCACGACCCAGGAACAGGGCGTGATGCTTGTCAGAGAAATCTTCCGCCAGCGCTTCAATGCGTTTGTCCTGAGACAGCATCTGCTCAATACGGCTCGGCAGCGCCTGCAGACCATGAACGATGTCATGCTCAACGGAAGCATCTTCGCCTTTCAGACGCGCCAGCTTCGCCACCAGCATCAGCAGAACGGTAAGCTGAGTGGTAAACGCTTTGGTGGAGGCCACGCCGATTTCGGTGCCCGCTTTGGTCATCAGCGCCAGATCGGACTCACGCACCAGCGATGAACCCGGGACGTTACAGATGGCCAGAGAGCCCAGGTAACCCAGCTCTTTAGACAGACGCAGCGCTGCCAGGGTATCCGCCGTTTCGCCGGACTGGGAAAGGGTGATCATCAGGCTGTTACGACGCACCGCAGATTTGCGATAGCGGAATTCAGACGCAATTTCCACATCACACGGCACGCCCGCCAGGGATTCAAACCAGTAGCGAGAGACCATACCGGAGTTGTAGGAGGTGCCGCAGGCCACGATCTGAATATGCTCAACCTTGCCGAGCAGTTCGTTCGCGTTTGCGCCCAGCTCGCTCAGGTCCACTTCACCATGGCTGATGCGCCCGGTAAGGGTGTTTTTGATGGCGTTTGGCTGCTCGTAAATCTCTTTCTGCATGTAGTGACGGTAAGCGCCTTTGTCGCCCGCGTCGTACTGCAGGTTTGATTCGATCTCCTGACGCTTCACCTGCTCGCCTTTGGTATCGAATACGGTCACGCTGCGACGAGTCACTTCAGCGATATCACCCTCTTCGAGGAAGATAAAGCGACGGGTAACCGGCAGGAGAGCCAACTGGTCAGAGGCGATAAAGTTTTCACCCATGCCCAGACCGATAACCATCGGGCTACCGGAACGTGCTGCCAGCAGCGTAGACGGATCGCGGGAATCCATGATCACCGTACCGTACGCACCGCGCAACTGAGGGATAGTACGCAGCACTGCATCACGCAGTGTACCGCCCTGCTCCAGCTCCCAGTGCACCAGGTGAGCAATCACTTCGGTGTCAGTTTCAGAGACGAAGGTGTAGCCGCGCGCTTTCAGTTCTTCGCGCAGCGGTTCGTGGTTTTCGATAATGCCGTTATGTACCACCACGATGTGTTCAGACACATGCGGGTGCGCGTTGCCTTCAGACGGTTCGCCGTGCGTCGCCCAGCGGGTGTGCGCAATACCGGTACCACCGTGCAGCGGATGTTCTTCCGCGGCCTGGGCCAGCATCTGTACTTTACCGAGACGACGCAGACGGGTCATATGACCTTCTGCATCGACGACAGCCAGACCGGCAGAGTCGTAACCACGGTATTCCAGACGACGTAAACCTTCGAGAAGGATTTCAGCAATATCACGCTGCGCAACTGCGCCAACAATTCCACACATAATTTTAGATTCCGAATTTAGGCATTATGCCTGCGTTGTCGCTGACCTGTATTTGCCCTTTCCGGGCACCCCGAGCCTTGTAGAGAGTGGGGTTATTTTTATGGGTACTGCTTGTGGGGGGAGATATATATTTATCTCCTCTCCCGGGTTTGCCTGATGACGGTTACGCCTTATCAGGCCTACTCAATCGTAGGGCGGGTAAGCGTAGCGCCACCCGCCTTGTTATTACTTTTTCTTCACCGGGCGTTTCCAGCCCTGCTTGCTGACCTGCGGCACACGGCTTAATACCAGCTCGTTATCCGCTACGTCACGTGTCACCGTCGTCCCGGCGGCAATCGTTACGCCGTTACCCACGGTAACAGGCGCCACCAGCTGCGTGTCGGAACCGACGAACACATCATCGCCGATAATGGTTTTAAACTTATTCGCGCCGTCATAGTTACAGGTAATGGTCCCTGCACCAATATTCACGTTGTCGCCAATTTCCGCATCGCCCAGATAGGTTAAATGGCCCGCTTTGGAACCTTTACCCAGACGCGCTTTTTTCATCTCAACGAAGTTGCCCACGTGAGCACCTTCCAGCAGCTCAGCACCCGGGCGCAGACGCGCAAACGGACCGATAGTACAAGCCGCGTCCAGACGGGCATCTTCTACCACGCTGTATGGGCTGATTTCGCAATCGTCACCGATGATGCTGTTTTTAATCACGCAGCCGGTACCAATTTTGACGCGATTGCCCAGCGTGACGTTACCTTCGAAGATAACGTTAGTATCAATTTCAACGTCACGCCCGTGAGATAACGAGCCACGCAGATCGAAACGTGCCGGATCGCGCAGCATCACGCCAGCCAGAAGCAGTTTTTCAGCCTGTTCGGACTGATAAACGCGCTCCAGGCGGGAGAGCTGAAGACGGTTATTCACCCCTTCAGTTTCGCTGATACGCGCCGGATGCACTGCCGCAATCTCACGCCCTTCCTGGTACGCCATCGCAATGATGTCGGTGATGTAGTACTCACCCTGCGCGTTGTTGTTGTTGAGTTTCGACAGCCAGCGCTTCATGTCCGCGCCATTGGCAATCAGGATACCGGTGTTGATTTCCTGAATCTGACGCTGTTCGTCGCTGGCATCTTTGTGTTCAACAATTCCCGTTACGTTGCCGTTTTCACGGGTGATTCGGCCATAACCGGTAGGATCGTCCAGCACGACGGTTAACAAACCGATGCCACCCTGCGGTTTAGCTTCACGCAGGCGGGTCAGCGTATCGATGGAAATCAGCGGGACGTCGCCGTAGAGCATCAGAATGTCTTCGTCATCCGCAAAGAATGGCGCTGCCTGCTGCATTGCATGGCCAGTACCCAGCTGTTCAGCCTGAAGTACCCAGTTGAGTTTGTCATCGCTCAGCGTCTTTTTAAGCAGATCGCCGCCGTGGCCGTAGACCAGGTGAACCTGACGGGCACCCAATTCATTAGCGGCATCAATGACATGCTGCACCATTGGCTTTCCTGCCAGCGTGTGAAGCACTTTAGGCAGATCGGAATACATGCGAGTACCTTTGCCTGCGGCAAGGATCACCACGCTCATCGCTCTGTTTGACATACGCATCCTGACGGTAGTTTGAGTGAGAAGTAAAAACGTTTGATGCCTAAAATTCTACATCTTTTTCATCATGAATTAAGACATAAAAAAAAAGCCAGCCTGGTATCCAGACTGGCTTTTGTGCTTTTCAAGCCGGTGTTACATCGCTTTTTTGGTCAACTCGATAACGCGCAGTTTCGCGATCGCTTTGGCCAGCTCCGCAGACGCCTGAGCGTAATCCACGTCACCATGAGAGCTGCTAATGTGCTCTTCAGCCTTACGCTTCGATTCCAGGGCTCGCGCTTCGTCGAGATCCTGGCCACGAATAGCGGTATCGGCCAGAACGGTCACACTGCCAGGCTGCACTTCAAGAATGCCGCCGGACAGATAGATAAACTCTTCGTGACCGAACTGTTTAACGATGCGGATCATACCAGGCTTAATGGCGGTGAGCAGCGGTGCGTGACCCGGGAAAATACCCAGTTCACCTTCACTACCCGTTACCTGGATTTTCTCGACCAGACCAGAGAACATTTGTTGCTCTGCGCTGACGACGTCCAGGTGGTAAGTCATTGCCATATCACCCTCCGATTAAGGCGTTAAAGTTTTTTGGCTTTTTCCACGGCTTCGTCGATGGAACCAACCATGTAGAACGCCTGCTCTGGCAGGTGATCGTATTCGCCTTCCATGATGCCTTTAAAGCCACGGATGGTGTCTTTCAGGGAAACGTATTTACCCGGAGAACCGGTGAATACTTCCGCAACGAAGAACGGCTGGGACAGGAAGCGCTGGATCTTACGCGCACGTGCTACCACCAGTTTGTCTTCTTCAGACAACTCATCCATACCCAGGATGGCGATGATGTCTTTCAGTTCCTGGTAACGCTGCAGCAGGGACTGTACGCCACGCGCGGTGTCGTAGTGTTCCTGACCAACAACCAGTGGATCCAGCTGACGGCTGGTGGAATCCAGCGGGTCAACGGCTGGGTAAATACCCAGAGACGCGATCTGACGGCTCAGTACCACGGTTGCATCTAAGTGAGCAAAGGTGGTTGCTGGAGATGGGTCAGTCAAGTCATCCGCAGGTACGTATACCGCCTGAACGGAGGTGATAGAACCGGTTTTGGTAGAGGTGATACGTTCCTGAAGAACACCCATCTCTTCCGCCAGCGTAGGCTGGTAACCTACCGCAGAAGGCATACGACCCAGCAGTGCAGATACTTCCGTACCGGCCAGGGTGTAACGGTAGATGTTATCAACGAACAGCAGAACGTCACGGCCTTCGTCACGGAACTTCTCAGCCATAGTCAGGCCGGTCAGCGCAACGCGCAGACGGTTTCCTGGTGGCTCGTTCATCTGACCGTAAACCAGGGATACTTTGTCCAGAACGTTGGAGTCGGTCATTTCGTGGTAGAAGTCGTTACCCTCACGAGTACGCTCACCAACACCTGCAAACACGGAGTAACCGGAGTGCTCGATCGCGATGTTACGGATCAGCTCCATCATGTTTACGGTTTTACCAACACCCGCACCACCGAACAGACCAACTTTACCGCCCTTCGCAAACGGACACATCAGGTCGATAACTTTGATACCGGTTTCCAGCAGTTCCTGAGAGCTGGACAGCTCTTCGTAGGAAGGTGCTGCGCGGTGGATAGCCCAACGCTCTTCTTCACCGATGTCGCCTTTCATGTCGATTGGGTGACCCAATACGTTCATGATACGACCCAGTGTTGCTTTACCTACCGGGACTTCGATCGGGTGCTCAAGGTCTTTCACTTCCAGACCACGACGCAAACCGTCGGAAGAACCCATTGCGATGGTACGCACGATACCACCACCGAGCTGCTGCTGAACTTCCAGCACCAGGCTCTCGTTACCATTCTGTACCTCAAGAGCATCGTACACGCGCGGTACGGCATCCTGAGGGAACTCGACGTCAACCACGGCGCCGATTACCTGGACAATTTTTCCAGTAGCCATCTTGAATCCTCTACGAATTAACCTGGTTATACCGCGGATGCACCACCGACGATCTCGGTGAGTTCCTGAGTAATGCTGGCCTGACGAGCTTTGTTGTATACCAACTGCAGCTCTTTAATCAGGCTGCCGCCATTGTCGGTCGCGGCTTTCATCGCCACCATACGTGCGGCCTGCTCGCTGGCCAGGTTTTCTACAACACCCTGATAAACCTGTGATTCAACGTAACGACGCAGCAGAGTATCCAGCAGCGGTTTCGGATCAGGTTCATACAGGTAATCCCAGGCTTTTTGCTTCAGCTCTTCATCTTCTGATGCCGGTAAAGGCAACATCTGAGTGAGCGTTGGAACCTGAGACATTGTGTTAATGAATTTGTTGCTGACAACGTACAGTCTGTCCAGACGGCCTTCATCATAGGCCTGCAACATCACTTTAACCGGACCGATCAGTTCGGACAGGGACGGGTTATCACCCATACCGGTCACCTGGGCAACAATGTTGCCACCCACGGAGTTAAAGAAAGACACGCCCTTAGAGCCGATCATTGCGATATCGCACTGAACGCCTTTCTCGGACCATGCTTTCATATCCGCCAGCAGTTTTTTGAACAGGTTAATGTTCAAACCGCCACACAGACCACGGTCGGTCGACACCACCAGGTAGCCCACGCGCTTAACGTCGCGTTCTTCCAGGTAAGGGTGCTTATATTCCAGATTACCGTTCGCAAGGTGACCAATCACTTTGCGCATGGTATCTGCATAAGGACGGCTGGCCGCCATGCGATCCTGCGATTTACGCATTTTGGAAGCGGCGACCATCTCCATCGCTTTAGTGATCTTCTGCGTGTTCTGGACGCTTGCGATCTTACTACGTATCTCTTTTGCGCCGGCCATGAGCTTCTCCTCAATGCCAGGCGGCTTGTCGTGAGACAAGCCGCCGGACGATTACCAGGACTGGGTTGCTTTGAAGGAATCGAGGATAGCTTTCAGCTTGCCTTCGATTTCGTCGTTATAGCCACCGGTCTGGTTGATCTCTTGCATCAGCGGAGCGTGATCACGGTCGACGTAAGCCAGCAGAGCGGCTTCGAAGCTACCGATTTTCGCCAGTTCCACATCTTCGAGGTAACCGCGTTCAGCCGCGAACAGCACCAGGCCCTGCTGAGCAACAGACATTGGAGCGTACTGTTTCTGCTTCAGCAGCTCGGTCACTTTCTGACCGTGGCTCAGCTGTTTACGGGTTGCTTCGTCCAGATCGGATGCGAACTGAGAGAACGCAGCCAGTTCACGATACTGTGCCAGCGCGGTACGGATACCACCGGACAGTTTCTTGATGATCTTGGTCTGAGCGGCACCACCCACACGGGATACGGAGATACCTGGGTTAACTGCCGGACGAATACCGGAGTTAAACAGGTTGGTTTCCAGGAAGATCTGACCATCGGTAATAGAGATTACGTTGGTCGGAACGAACGCAGAAACGTCACCCGCCTGGGTTTCGATGATTGGCAGAGCAGTCAGAGAACCGGTTTTGCCCTTCACTTCACCTTTGGTGAAGTTCTCGACGTATTCCGCGTTAACGCGGGATGCACGCTCCAGCAGACGAGAGTGGAGGTAGAATACGTCGCCTGGGAATGCTTCACGTCCTGGTGGACGACGGAGCAGCAGGGAAACCTGACGATAAGCAACAGCCTGTTTAGACAGGTCATCGTATACGATCAGCGCATCTTCACCGCGGTCACGGAAGTATTCGCCCATTGCGCAACCGGCGTATGGAGCCAGGTATTGCAGTGCAGCAGATTCAGAAGCAGTTGCTACCACAACGATGGTGTTAGACAGTGCACCGTGCTCTTCCAGTTTACGAACCACGTTAGAAATGGTGGACGCTTTCTGGCCGATGGCCACGTACACACATTTGATACCGGAGTCACGCTGGTTGATGATGGCGTCGATAGCCATTGCGGTTTTACCGGTCTGACGGTCACCGATGATCAGTTCACGCTGACCACGACCGATTGGGATCATGGCATCAACGGACTTATAACCTGTCTGAACAGGCTGATCTACGGACTGACGGTCGATAACGCCTGGTGCGATAACTTCGATTGGGGAGAAGCCATCGTGCTCAACCGGACCTTTACCGTCGATTGGCGCACCCAGGGTGTTAACAACGCGACCCAGCAGGCCACGGCCAACCGGCACTTCCAGAATACGGCCAGTACACTTAACCTTCATGCCTTCGGCGAGGTCAGCGTATGGACCCATCACAACTGCACCTACGGAGTCGCGCTCCAGGTTCAGTGCGATAGCGTAACGGTTACCCGGCAGGGAAATCATCTCACCCTGCATACAATCGGCCAGGCCGTGGATGCGGATAACACCGTCACTTACAGAAACAATAGTACCTTCATTGTGAGCTTCACTCACAACATTGAACTGAGCAATGCGCTGCTTGATCAGTTCGCTGATTTCGGTGGAATTCAGTTGCATGCTCCAGTCCCCTTAAGACTGCAAGACGTCTGCAAGGCGTTCAAGACGGCCGCGTACGCTGCCATCAATGACCATATCACCCGAACGGATGATTACGCCTGCCATTACAGACTTATCGATTTTGCAATTCAGCTTAACTTTGCGTGACAGACGTTTTTCCATCGCGGCGGTGATTTTCGCAAGCTGTTCATTACTCAGTTCAGTTGCAGAAGTCACTTCGACTTCGGCAGTAGCTTCACTCAGCGCACGTAAGTGCTCAAACTGCTCGAGAACATCCGGGAGCACACGCAGACGACCATTTTCAGCCATGACCTTAATCAGGTTCTGGCCATTGGCATCCAGTTGCTCTCCGCACACGGCGATAAACGACGCGGCGAGGGTATCAGGCGCTAAAGCACCAGACAGCAACTCAGCCATTTGTTCGTTTTTCGTCACCTCAGCGGCAAACGCCAGCATATCCTGCCAGCGATCGACATTTTGGTGTTCGACAGCAAAGTCAAAAGCTGCTTTGGCGTAGGGGCGAGCTACCGTAACAAATTCAGACATCAGCCCCTCCCTCCTTACAGTTCAGCGACAAGTTTGTCCACGATGTCGCTGTTAGCAGCTTCATCCACGGAACGTTCGATGATCTTCTCGGCGCCAGCAACAGCCAGAATCGCAACCTGCTTACGCAGTTCTTCACGGGCACGTTTACGCTCTGCATCAATTTCAGCCTGAGCTTGTGTCACGATCTTAGTACGTTCCTGTTCTGCTTCAGCTTTGGCTTCGTCCAGGATCTGAGAACGGCGTTTGTTAGCCTGTTCAATGATTACCTGAGCTTCCGCTTTCGCTTTTTTCAGCTGGTCTGTCGCGTTGGCCTGTGCAAGGTCCAAATCTTTCTTAGCGCGTTCTGCAGAAGCCAGACCGTCAGCAATTTCTTTCTGACGTTTTTCGATGGCAGCCATTAAAGGCGGCCATACATACTTCATGCAGAACCAGACAAAGAGAATAAACGCGATGGCCTGGCCGAGGATTGTTGCGTTCATGTTCACAGCACAATACCTCTTTAATTTCTGTGGCTTAGGGTTTTAAAACTACTACTACGCGACAGCAAACATCACGTACAGACCCAGACCTACAGCGATCATTGGGATAGCATCCACCAGACCCATAACGATAAAGAACTGAGTACGCAGCAGAGGAATCAGATCAGGTTGACGCGCTGCGCCTTCCAGGAATTTGCCCCCGAGGATGCCGATACCGATCGCAGCACCGATAGCCGCCAGACCCATCATCACAGCGGCAGCCATGTACAGCAGATCCATATTCAGGTTTTCCATGACAGTCTCCAGTTTGTTTCAATTAAAACGTAGTAGTGTTGGTAAAAAATCAGTGCTCTTCAGACGCCATCGACAGATAGACGATCGTCAGAACCATGAAGATAAAGGCTTGCAGCGTAATGATCAGGATGTGGAAAATGGCCCATGGCACATTCAGAATCCACTGTGACCACCACGGCAGAAGACCCGCGATCAGAATGAAAATCAGCTCACCCGCATACATGTTGCCGAACAGTCGCAGACCCAGTGAAACAGGTTTGGACAGCAGGCTAACGCCTTCCAGGATCAGGTTGACCGGAATAAACGCCCAGTGGTTGAACGGCTGCAAGGTAAGCTCTTTCACAAAGCCGCTTACGCCTTTCATTTTGATGCTGTAGAAAAGAATCAGGATAAACACGCCCAGCGCCATCGACAGGGTGATGTTCACGTCTGCAGACGGTACAACACGCAGCGCAGGCAGGCCGAAGATGTGCTCGCCGATAAACGGCAGCAGATCGATTGGCAGCAGGTCCATCAGGTTCATCAGGAAGACCCAAACGAATACGGTCAGGGCCAGCGGAGCAATCAGCTTGCTCTTACCATGGTACATGTCTTTGACGCTGCCATGGACGAAGCCGATGATCATTTCGATGAAGGTCTGGAATTTCCCTGGAACACCGCTGGTCGCTCTTTTAGCAACACCGCGGAACATGGCCAGGAACAGAAGACCCAAAACCACCGAGAAGAACATGGAGTCGATGTTGATCGTCCAGAAGGTGGCCGGGGGGTTATGTGGATCCACCAGCGAGAATGTACGCAGGTCCAGCTGAAGGTTATTCAGATGGTGACCTATGTAATCCTGCGGCGTCATATTTTCTGAAGCCATGATGCCTTTTACCCTTTGTTATTGATTACAGCTGGAGCCAGAACTTGTACCACCAGCACCAAAACCCACGTTGCTATCAGCGGCATGAAGACCACTTTCAAAACCGCCAGCGCCATCACCAGTAGAGCAAAGGTCAGCAACACCTTACACACTTCGCCGAGGGCGAAGGACCAGGCCACGCGGCCTTTGGCGGGTGTATGCGCCTGATGACGCCAGGCAAAAATCATAAACAACACGTTTGGCAGCACAACCGCCAAACCCCCGCACACAGCGGAGATGCCCCAGAAGGGGTCTTTGAGGCTAAACAGCAGTCCACTTGCTATCACAGCCAGAAACTGAATGAACAGAAGCTTACGAGCAACGTTTCTACTCAAGAGCGACACAGACATCACGTTTTTACTCCTGCTCCCTTCGAGGTATGCCGCGTGTCGTATAAAACGTCCTTTAAGGCTCAGAGTCAAGCATCAAAAAGCGGTCAAATTATACGGTGCGCACCCGTGATTTCAAACATTAAGTAGCGAAAAGGTGAATAAATGTTTAAATATTTTTCCCCACCGCTATTTTTTAACTTTCGCTGAAAGCGCAAACCTTCGACCAAAACTGCAAACAGCGCGAAAACGTTGACGATAAAGCGTGCACGAGATCACAAAACACACATTTGCGATAAGGTTGTATTTATCAAAGACGCAGATCGCATAAATTTATCTTTATGAAATTAAACGAAAAATGTCGTAACTATTTTCAAAACAGCCCAGTACACAATAAAAACCTTTTATTGACATTCTTAATAAATAATTAACATTCCGTTCTGGTTGCTGCCTTCCACTTTTAGCAGACTTATATTTTCACAGATGACTATCTTCACGGTAAATAATAGCCACTACGTTAACCGTAAGAAAAACCTTAGTGAAAAAGAGGTTAAAAGCTCACCGGTAAGTCCCCGGTAGTTGTGCTGTTTTTTAACATGGTAAGAACAGCACAAATTCCACATTTTTTATTAATTTTTTAAAAATTGTTTGGCTTAATTATCACCAGATGACGTTCCCCATCGAGCTGAGGAATGTTTAATTTCTCGATGGATTCAACAGCGAAACCGTCCGGAAGCTGTTCAATTTCTTCACCTGGCAACTGCCCTTTCAGCGCATAGAAGCGGCCATTTTCTGCGGGCAAATGCTTACACCAGCTCACCATATCATTGAGTGAAGCAAACGCGCGGCTGATAACACCGTCAAACGGCGGCGCCGCCGGGAACTCCTCTACCCTGCTCTGCACAGGCGTGATGTTCTCAAGCTTCAATTCATGCTGTACCTGACGTAAAAAGCGTACGCGCTTGCCAAGGCTATCCAGCAGTGTGAAATGGCTCTCAGGTCGAACAATCGACAGCGGAACGCCCGGCAGACCAGGGCCCGTACCCACGTCGATAAAACGCTCACCTTTCAGATACGGCGCAACCACGATGCTATCGAGAATATGGCGAATCAGCATCTCGTTGGGGTCGCGAACAGACGTCAGGTTGTACGCTTTGTTCCATTTGTTCAGCATATCGACATAGGCCACCAGCTGATTTTTCTGGTGATCGGTGAGCGAAATACCTGCCAGATCCAGCAGACGAGAGAGTTTATTAAGCACGGTGAATACCTGTTGAGAGACTTAAGTGGCGGGTGGCGCTTCGCTTACCCGCCCTACGGAGTTCTGTAGGCCCGGTAGCGCAGCGCCACCGGGCGAATTACACATGTTACGCGCTGCGGCGCAGCATACCTTGCTTTTTCAGCCATACCAGCAGGATCGAAATCGCCGCGGGGGTAACGCCCGAGATGCGGGACGCCTGGCCGATTGATACCGGTTTATGATCGTTCAGCTTGGCGATGACTTCGTTGGAAAGGCCTGTTACCTGACGGTAGTCCAGCATTTCCGGCAGCAGCGTATTTTCGTTGCGCTGCTGTTTTTCAATCTCATCCTGCTGACGCGCGATGTAACCTTCGTATTTCACCTGAATCTCAACCTGCTCTGCCGCTTCAGCGTCTTCCAGGCCTGGCGCGAATGCGCTCAGTTTTACCAGATTCTCGTAGGTGACTTCAGGGCGACGCAGCAAATCTTCACCGCTGGCTTCACGCGAGAGCGGCGCAGTCAAGTGAGCGTTCACTTCAGCTGCGGTTTCCGCCTGTGGATTCACCCATGTCGTTTTCAGGCGCTGACGTTCCTGTTCAATGCGTTCCAGCTTCTCGTTGAAGCGCGCCCAGCGCTCGTCATCGACCAGACCCAGCTCACGTCCCATTTCGGTCAGACGCAGGTCGGCGTTATCTTCACGCAGCATCAGGCGATATTCTGCGCGAGAGGTAAACATACGGTACGGTTCTTTGGTACCCAGGGTGCAGAGATCGTCAACCAGCACGCCCAGATAGGCCTGAGAACGACCCGGTGCCCAGCCCTCTTTCTCGGCTGAGAAACGTGCGGCATTCAAACCGGCAAGCAGACCCTGTGCAGCCGCTTCTTCGTAGCCGGTGGTGCCATTAATCTGACCCGCGAAGAACAGACCGTGGATGAATTTGCTCTCCAGAGTCGGCTTCAGGTCACGTGGATCGAAGAAATCGTACTCAATAGCGTAGCCAGGGCGAACGATTTTCGCATTCTCCATACCCTGCATTGAGCGAACAATTTGCATCTGCACATCGAACGGCAGGCTGGTGGAGATACCGTTCGGGTAAATTTCGTTGGACGTCAGCCCTTCAGGCTCCAGGAAGATCTGGTGCTGGTTACGATCGGCAAAGCGCATCACTTTGTCTTCGATCGACGGACAGTATCGTGGGCCGATCCCTTCGATCACTCCTGCGTACATTGGGCTGCGATCGAGGTTATTGCGGATCACATCATGGGTTTTCTCGTTGGTGTGCGTGATGTAGCACGGAACCTGCTGCGGATGCTGCGCCGCATTGCCCATAAACGAGAAGACCGGCATTGGGTTATCACCGTGCTGTTGCGCCAGCACGCTGAAATCAATGGTGCGCGCATCAATTCGCGGAGGCGTGCCTGTTTTCAGGCGGCTAACGCGCAGTGGCAGTTCGCGCAGACGGCGAGACAGTGGAATAGACGGTGGATCGCCAGCACGGCCACCGCTGTAGTTATCCAGACCGATATGAATTTTACCGTCCAGGAATGTGCCCACAGTCAGCACCACGGCTTTCGCGCGGAATTTGAGGCCCATCTGGGTCACGGCACCCACTACGCGATCGTTCTCAACGATAAGATCTTCAACAGCCTGCTGGAAGATCATCAGGTTAGGCTGGTTCTCCAGGGCGGTACGCACAGCCTGACGGTAAAGCACGCGGTCTGCCTGAGCACGGGTCGCACGTACGGCGGGACCTTTACTCGCGTTTAGTATCCTAAACTGAATGCCCGCCTGATCGATCGCTTTCGCCATCAGGCCGCCAAGTGCATCCACTTCTTTTACCAGGTGTCCTTTCCCAATGCCGCCAATCGCCGGATTACAGGACATTTGTCCCAGCGTGTCGATATTGTGTGTCAAAAGCAGGGTCTGCTGACCCATACGCGCTGCGGCCATTGCGGCCTCAGTGCCTGCATGACCCCCGCCAATGATGATGACGTCAAAAGGATCCTGATAAAACATGGTGGTCTGCCTCGCATAAAGCGGTATGAAAATGGATTGAAGCCCGGGCCGTGGATTCTACTCAACTTTAGTCTTTCGAGAAAGCATTGGGATCCTGGGCTATTAAAAAGAAGATCTTTTTATTTAGAGATCTGTTCTATTGTGATCTCTTATTAGGATCGCGAACCTGTGTGGATAAGTCCGATCTCATAAAGAAGATCATGAGGTTAGAAAGGATCGTTTGCTGTGAATGATCGGTGATCCTGGACAGTATAAGCTGGGATCAGATCGCGACTTTATACACAGGACAAAAACTAAGCGGCAGTTGTTCTTGGGATAACTACGGGTTAATACGAGCTTTTAACCAGAGTTATCCACATCTGTTCGCGCGATCTTTAATCGTTTTTGAGTAAATTTTTCCATTCCGCGAGCCAGATCTCGGCTGGATCCTCCGGAATGTCATGATCGAGGATGTTGATCTTGAGCGTTTCACCCAGCTGTTTTGCTCCGCAAGAGGTGACAGCGGCTTCGACTTTCTCTATTGCCCCGCAAAAGGTGTCATATTCACGGCTGCCGATCCCTACTGCGCCAAAACGGACGTTTGACAGGTCGGGCTGCTGTTCAAGCAGTTCGTCATATAAAGGTTGCAGATTATCCGGAAGATCGCCCGCGCCGTGCGTGGAGGTGATCAACAGCCAGACCCCGTCAGCCGGGAGATCTTCAAGCAACGGGCCGTGCAGGGTTTGTGTGGAAAAGCCCGCATCTTCCAGCTTTTCAGCCAGATGTTCCGCTACGTATTCCGCACCGCCAAGGGTGCTGCCGCTGATAAGGGTAATGTCCGCCATTGATCGCTCGCCCAGATAAAGAGGGGGCCATTGTACGCTGTGAACGAGCTGGGATCTACCTGTGGAAAATGTGGGAATGAATTTGCCCGATCACGGGCGGATGGTACGCATGATCGGGTTTTGCAGGGAGATCAGTGTCTCGGTGGACTGAATTTCATCGATTGTTTGGATCTTGTTGATAAGTACCTGCTGGAGGGCGTCGATGGATCGGCACATGACCTTAATAAAGATGCTGTAGTGCCCGGTGGTGTAGTACGCCTCGGTGACTTCATCCAGCGCGTTTAGCTTCGCCAGGGCGGAGGGGTAGTCTTTAGCGCTTTTTAGGATGATGCCGATGAAGCAGCAGACGTCGTAACCCAACTGCTTAGGACTGACGTCAATGCGTGCGCCGGTAATGATCCCCGCCTGCTTCATCTTCTCTACGCGAACGTGAATGGTTCCCGGGCTGACGCCAAACTGTTTCGCCAGTTCGGCATAGGCGGTACGGGCATTGGCCATTAACGCCTCCAGAATGCCGCGGTCGAGATTGTCGATCTGATAATTTTCCATAGCTTTTTCTTATGAAGATTAATGAATCACTCTATTCTAGCGTCTAATTTTAGCGAATCAAAAGTGAAGGTGGCTTTTTGTTGATGGGTTATTGAATAAGGTGCCATTTCTGTTGCTTAATCAATACCAACAGGACGCAGGAGTATAAATAATGAAAACCGCTTACATCGCAAAACAACGCCAGATCAGTTTCGTTAAATCCCATTTTTCTCGCCAGCTGGAAGACAAGCTGGGTCTGATTGAAGTTCAGGCACCTATTCTCAGCCGTGTGGGCGACGGGACGCAGGATAACCTCTCTGGATGCGAAAAAGCGGTACAGGTAAAAGTGAAAACATTGCCAGACGCCCAGTTCGAAGTGGTCCACTCCCTTGCGAAATGGAAGCGTCAAACCCTGGGACAACACGACTTCAGCGCGGGCGAAGGGCTCTACACGCACATGAAGGCCCTTCGCCCCGATGAAGACCGCCTGTCTCCGATTCATTCCGTTTACGTTGACCAGTGGGACTGGGAGCGCGTAATGGGTGACGGTGAGCGCCACGTCGGTACGCTGAAATCTACCGTTGAGGCGATCTACGCCGGGATCAAAGCGACCGAAGCGGCAGTAAGCAAAGAGTTTGGCCTGGCACCGTTCCTGCCGGAGTCGATCCACTTTGTCCACAGCCAGGAACTGCTGAGCCGTTTCCCGGATCTGGATGCCAAAGGCCGCGAGCGCGCGATCGCCAAAGAATTAGGTGCCGTGTTCCTGATCGGGATCGGCGGCAAACTGTCTGATGGCAAACGTCACGACGTTCGTGCGCCGGATTATGATGACTGGAGCACTGCGGGTGAGGGAGAATTTGCCGGTCTGAACGGCGATATTCTGGTCTGGAACCCGATACTGGAAGACGCATTCGAGCTTTCTTCTATGGGGATCCGCGTGGATGCTGACGCGCTGAAGCGCCAGCTGGCGGTCACCGGCGATGAAGATCGTCTCAAGCTAGAGTGGCACCAGGCGCTGCTGCGCGGTGAAATGCCACAGACGATAGGTGGCGGTATCGGCCAGTCCCGCCTGACCATGCTGTTGCTTCAGTTACCGCATATCGGTCAGGTTCAGTGTGGTGTCTGGCCGCAGCAGGTTCGCGAAAGCGTCGGCTCTCTTCTGTAACTAACGCTGCCAGCGTCTGAGCAGGCGGCTACGCAACCCGGTATCAAAGCGCCATATATGATCGAAGATGCGCATGATGCCGGGTTTTCCATGGGAGGACATTGCCACTGCATGAAAACGGTGCTGATGCACCCGCTGTAACTCCTTCACTTTATTGACCACGTCATCCGGCAGTCGCTGGGCAATAAAATCAGAAATCACCACCGCGTCAGCGTCGTACCAGTCGCCCCCCTGCATCCGCTCAACGATGCTGCGAAAGCAGCTGGCCAGATCGGTACCACCGCGAAAACGCTGGCTTAAAAAGCGGATCGCCTGTTCGAGTCCCTGCTGGTTCGTCAGTTCATAACCCACCACTTCGCTGGAGAAAAGCATAATGAAGCAGCGACGGCGATCGGCGAGGGCCACGCGCATCAGAGCCAGACAGAACGCCTTTGCACACTGTTCGTTAAACCCGCCCATCGATCCGGACGTATCCACACAAACAATGAATGGCCCGCGCGGCTGTTCATCAAAATCCTGATGAACGACCGGCCGCTGGCTGAGCTTCTCGCGCCAGGCTTCGCCGTGCAGCCGGTAGGTGAGGAGCTGCTTTTCCACCAGCCGACGGTAAAATTCATACTCCAGCTCGGTCATCCCGAGCGTGCTCAGCTCCGTGGGCAGCAGACGCAAAATGTCATCGCTCTGCTGGAGCCCGTCCACCTGTTCGGGCACGGTAGCCGGTTCGCGCACCAGAGTGCGGAAAGTTTCCATCGGGGCATCTTTCTTTGGGACCGACTTTGCCTCCCTTGAACGTCCCAGCTGTTCTGCAAGCTTCATCAGCTCGGGCTGCTGCGCCAGAAAATCGCCGTACTTGACGATCAGCTGATAATCCCCGCGCCGAAGCTGACCGGCGCTCATATCCCAGAGACGCCCTGCGGCGTTCTCATTTTCCACCAGCACCTGTTCCAGCTGGCCGCTTAAGGTCATGCGTTCCTGAACTTCACTCAGTAGCTGTTCACGCTCTTCATCCAGCAGTTGCTGGTTTAGGGTCGTGGCCTGAACCACCAGGCTGAGACGCCAGCGCTGTAAAAAGAGGGTATGCAGGGCGGGGGTAAAGGTAGCGTTATCCGTAACCAGCGCCCGGGCCTGGCTGGCAAAAGGGGAATGTACTTTATCGAGCAACGTCAGGGTTTGCGGGAGCTGGACGATAAACTGCGACGTGGAAAGGCGCTGGCACTGCTGATAGCAGGCCACCTCGTCCGTTAACTCTGGCGGAACCTCGGTCTCTTTGAACCGCTGGCGCAGGTTTTCCCGCCAGCGCGGCAGATCGTCCGTCATCGCTTTTTTAAGCTTCGGGAATTTTTCAAAAAAGGCCGCCAGCTGCGGCGAAGCCAGAAGTGTTATGACCACTTCTTCGATCAACCCTTCTTCGCTGACGGCCAGCATAACGTTAAGTGTATCCAGAGTTAGCATTGACGCGCCTGTTTGATCTGTGCGCTTACATCCTGCAGGCTGGCTTCGATGCGACCTAACCAGTCGCTATGAATAAAGAGGCATTTTTGCTGTTCGCTAAAGCGGGTGTGCTGCTGGTGCCATTCTGTATCCAGGGCTTCCAGCTGCTGTTTAATCACGTCGGGGACGCTGTCAGAGGCGGTTCCTGGAAGGGCAAGACGCGAGCCCTGCAGGCTTACGTCGCGGATCACCAGATGCTGGCTGCTGTCCACTTCCATATTCAGCGGCTGCGCGAAACCGATGCCGTTGAGCTTTCCACGGATCTCCCCGCCCTTATCCAGCCACTGTGCCAGCGTCTCGCGCTCAATAGAGACGTGCACCACCTGCATATCATGCAGTTTGAGCGGTTGCTGGAGCAACAGCGTCAGCGTTGGGCTGGTCAGTTCAGCGGGTAGCTCATAGTGCGGTTTGCGGGCGAACATTCCCCCCAGGCGATTCACTTTCAGCGCGGTTTTGTCACTTTGCTGCTGCTGGAGCTGAATGCGCTGCTGGGCAATCGCCCCCAGCTGGTTGAGCATTGCCTGCTGTCCCCAGGCGTGTCCGGTCATCAAAACGTCAAGCTGCTGCTGCATCAGATTCATACCTTCTGCGTCGTGCCAGAGGCAGTCTTTCAGCAGGATCAGATCGATTGGCGCAACGGCATCCCGCCCGCTAAACAGGGCGCTGGCCTGCAGCAGGCGGATCGCTTTTTTCCAGCGGCGATCGGAGACATAGGGCGCAGAAGGAAGGAGATCGAGCTGCTGGCGTAGCAGATAGATCAGCTCAAAGACGGCGTCCGGCAGTTTGATTTTGCCAATATCCTGTTGCCACTGGTGATACTCCTCATCCGTCACCTGAAGCGAAGCGGATACCGGGTTTTCACTCTCATCCTGCTGGCTGACCAGCATGGAGCGGAAGTTGGATTTATCCTGTACTTTCTCCAGCCACAGGCGGATCAGCATGCGGTCATACAGCGCTTCCAGGCTGCTGTCGGCTTCAGGCAGTTCGTTTGAGGCGGCCACCAGCAGGCGCATCGGGATTTTCTCTTCACTGGCGCCGTTGCGGAACCGGCGTTCGTTTATCGCCGTGAGCAGGGTGTTCAGAATAGCCGGTCCCGCTTTCCAGATTTCATCGAGAAAAACAATCTCCGCTTCCGGAAGATACCCTTCTGTCAGACGCTGGTAGCGCCCTTCGTCTTTCAGCGCCTGAATGGAGAGCGGGCCAAAAACTTCTTCTGGAGTGGAAAACCGGGTCATGAGGTATTCGAAGGCGCGGGCGTTCTGAAACGCAAACTTTAATCTGCGGGCAATCAGGCTTTTGGCAATGCCCGGTGGACCCAGCAAAAATACGCTTTCACCGCTCAACGCCGCCAGTAAACAGAGGCGAATGGCGTGGCTGCGCTCGAATAGACCTTTCTCCAGCGCGCCGCTGAGGCGGGAAATTCTTTCTGCTAATAAATGTGAGTGAGCCATAATAGTTTTGCATCCTTTCGCCGTCGTGGCGGCCAATTGAAGCGAGTATAGACGTTTCAGTTAGGGCTGGTAATAGACTGAAGTGCGGCGCAATTTTCTTTGCGCTACATTAATGCGGTTGCATTTAGGGGTACGATTTTGCAATGAATCGTGCATACTGTGCGCTTTTTGTGGGCCAAGGGACTAGGCACACATTTGTTATTTAAACGAAAAGACTAGTCTATGAGCACTGATAATAAGCAATCATTACCCGCAATAACGCTTGCGGCGATCGGGGTTGTCTACGGTGATATCGGCACCAGCCCGCTTTATACGCTTCGTGAATGTCTGTCTGGCCAGTTTGGCTTTGGTGTTGAGCGCGATGCCGTGTTTGGCTTCCTGTCACTCATCTTCTGGCTGCTGATCCTGGTGGTTTCTGTTAAATATCTCTCCTTCGTGATGCGTGCTGATAACGCAGGTGAAGGCGGGATCCTGACCCTGATGTCCCTGGCAGGGCGGAATACGTCAGCCAGAATGACGTCTGTGCTGGTCATTATTGGCCTGATTGGCGGCAGCTTCTTCTACGGGGAAGTGGTGATAACGCCCGCTATTTCGGTGCTCTCGGCGATAGAGGGGCTGGAGATTATTGCTCCGCAACTTGATTCATGGGTGGTTCCGCTGGCCATTATTGTCCTGACGCTGCTGTTCATGATCCAGAAGCACGGTACAGGGCTGGTGGGCAAACTGTTTGCACCGATTATGCTGGCCTGGTTCCTGATCCTTGCGGCGCTTGGTTTACGCAGCATTATTGCTAACCCGGAAGTGCTGCACGCGCTGAACCCCTACTGGGCGGTGCATTTCTTCCTTGAGTACAAAGTGGTTTCCTTCGTGGCGCTGGGGGCGGTCGTGCTCTCCATCACCGGGGTTGAAGCGCTGTATGCTGATATGGGTCACTTCGGCAAACTGCCTATTCGCGTGGCATGGTTTATTGTGGTACTGCCGTCGCTGGTGCTGAACTACTTCGGTCAGGGTGCGCTGTTGCTCAAAAACCCGGAAGCGATTAAGAACCCATTCTTCCTGCTGGCGCCTGACTGGGCGCTGGTGCCGATGCTGATCCTGGCGACGCTGGCGACCGTTATTGCCTCTCAGGCGGTGATTTCCGGCGTGTTTTCTCTGACGCGCCAGGCCGTGCGTCTGGGTTATCTCTCACCGATGCGCATCATCCATACCTCAGAGATGGAGTCGGGCCAGATTTACATCCCGTTCATTAACTGGCTGCTCTATTTCGCTGTTGTCATTGTCATCGTTAGCTTCGAGCACTCCAGCAACCTGGCGGCGGCGTACGGCATTGCGGTAACCGGTACGATGGTGCTGACATCGCTTCTCTCCACCACGGTGGCGTACCGAAACTGGCACTGGAATAAATTCCTCGTGGCGATGATTCTGGTGGGCTTCCTGTGCATCGACGTGCCGCTGTTCTCTGCGAACCTCGACAAAATTGTCTCCGGTGGCTGGCTGCCGCTGACGCTGGGTCTGGTGATGTTTATCGTCATGACTACATGGAAAAGCGAGCGTTTCCGTCTGCTGCGCCGCATGCATGAGCACGGTAACTCCCTGGAGGCGATGATTGCCTCGCTGGAGAAATCACCGCCGGTTCGCGTGCCTGGCACCGCGGTGTATATGTCTCGTGCCCTGAACGTGATCCCGTTTGCTTTGATGCATAACCTCAAGCACAACAAAGTGCTGCACGAACGCGTCATTTTGCTGACGCTGCGCACCGAAGATGCGCCGTATGTTCACAACGTGCGTCGCGTACAAATCGAGCAGCTTTCGCCGACATTCTGGCGTGTGGTGGCGAGCTACGGCTGGCGTGAAACGCCGAACGTGGAAGAGGTGTTCCACCGCTGCGGTCTGGAAGGGCTGAGCTGCCGTATGATGGAGACGTCGTTCTTTATGTCCCACGAATCGCTGATTATCGGCAAGCGCCCGTGGTATCTGCGCCTGCGCGGCAAGCTGTATCTTATCCTGCAGCGTAACGCCCTGCGCGCGCCGGACCAGTTTGAGATCCCGCCTAACCGCGTCATTGAGTTGGGAACGCAGGTCGAGATTTAAGCTCCTTAAAATGCCGGGTGGCGCTTCGCTTACCCGGCCTACTCACACTCAATACCCCCGCCTAAATTTACTTTTCATTTCACTTAGCGAAACGTTTCGACGTCGATCACAAATCTGTTACGTCATGATGGTTTTCTGAACATTCTTGAGATTAAACTGATGTCAGCGAAACGTTTCGCTAGTGGAGCAAGAAAATGAAGAAAGGCACGGTACTTAACTCAGAAATCTCATCGGTTATTTCCCGTCTTGGGCATACCGATACGCTGGTGGTTTGCGATGCAGGCTTACCGGTTCCGCGCAGCACAACCCGTATCGATATGGCATTAACGCAGGGCGTACCCTCGTTTATGCAGGTACTGGACGTGGTGACCGCGGAGATGCAGGTTGAGGCGGCCATTCTCGCAGCAGAAATCAAACAACATAATCCGCAACTCCACGAAACGTTGCTCAGCCACCTTGAGCAGCTGCAACAACACCAGGGAAACACCATAGAAATTCGTTACACAACGCACGAACAATTCAAACTACAAACCGCAGACAGTCAGGCGGTGATTCGCAGCGGGGAGTGTTCCCCGTATGCGAATATTATTCTCTGTGCTGGCGTCACCTTCTGAGGCCATCATGGACGCATTACTGCAACTTAAAGGGATCGATAAGTCGTTCCCGGGCGTAAAAGCCCTCTCCGGCGCGGCGCTGAACGTCTACCCCGGGCGAGTGATGGCGCTGGTGGGTGAGAACGGCGCCGGCAAATCCACCATGATGAAAGTGCTGACCGGTATCTATCAACGCGATGCCGGTTCACTCGTCTGGCTGGGTAAAGAGACCACCTTCAACGGCCCGAAATCTTCTCAGGAAGCGGGCATCGGTATTATCCACCAGGAGCTGAACCTGATCCCGCAGCTGACGATTGCGGAGAACATCTTCCTCGGCCGTGAGTTTGTTAACCGGTTTGGCAAAATCGACTGGAAAACCATGTATGCCGAAGCAGACAAGCTGCTGGCGAAGCTGAACCTGCGCTTTAAGAGCGACCGCCTGGTTGGCGATCTCTCCATTGGCGATCAGCAGATGGTGGAAATCGCGAAGGTGCTGAGCTTTGAGTCGAAGGTCATCATTATGGATGAACCGACCGACGCCCTGACCGATACCGAAACCGAATCTCTGTTCCGCGTCATCCGCGAGCTGAAATCGCAGGGGCGCGGGATTGTCTATATCTCTCACCGCATGAAAGAGATCTTCGAAATCTGCGACGACGTTACCGTCTTCCGCGACGGGCAGTTTATTGCCGAACGTGAAGTGGCGACGCTGACCGAAGATTCGCTGATTGAAATGATGGTGGGACGTAAGCTCGAAGATCAGTATCCGCATCTGAACAAAGCGCCTGGTGAGATCCGCCTGAAGGTGGACAATCTCTGCGGTCCGGGTGTGAACGACGTGACCTTTACCCTGCGCCAGGGCGAGATCCTGGGCGTGGCGGGCCTGATGGGCGCCGGCCGTACCGAGCTGATGAAAGTGCTTTACGGTGCGCTGCCGCGATCCAGCGGGTATGTCACCCTCGACGGTCATGAAGTGGTGACTCGCTCGCCGCAGGATGGCCTCGCGAACGGTATCGTCTATATCTCCGAAGACCGCAAGCGCGATGGCTTAGTGCTCGGCATGTCGGTAAAAGAGAACATGTCGCTTACCGCGCTGCGCTATTTTAGCCATAGCGGCGGTACCCTGAAACACAAGGACGAACAGCAGGCGGTCAGCGATTTTATTCGTCTCTTTAACGTCAAAACCCCGTCAATGGAGCAGGCTATTGGCCTGTTGTCCGGCGGTAATCAGCAGAAAGTGGCAATTGCACGTGGCTTGATGACGCGCCCGAAAGTGTTGATCCTTGATGAGCCAACCCGCGGCGTGGACGTCGGGGCTAAGAAAGAGATTTATCAGCTGATTAACCAGTTCAAGGCCGACGGTCTGAGCATCATTCTGGTCTCTTCCGAGATGCCAGAAGTATTAGGCATGAGCGATCGCATTATCGTCATGCATGAAGGGCATCTCGGCGGTGAATTCACTCGCGAGCAGGCCACCCAGGAAGTTCTGATGGCTGCCGCTGTGGGCAAGCTTAATCGCGTGAATCAGGAGTAAGAAGATGACTACCCAGGCTGTTTCTGGTCGCCGTTATTTCACCAAGGCATGGCTGCTGGAACAAAAATCGCTGATTGCCCTGCTGGTGCTGATCGCGATTGTGTCCACCATGAGCCCGAACTTTTTCACCGTAAATAACCTGTTCAACATTCTTCAGCAGACGTCCGTAAACGCCATTATGGCGGTTGGGATGACGCTGGTGATTTTGACTTCGGGTATCGATCTGTCCGTCGGTTCCCTGCTGGCGCTCACCGGTGCGATTGCCGCTTCGATTGTAGGGATTGAAGTCAACGCGCTGGTGGCCGTTGCAGCTGCACTGGCAGCGGGCGCGGCGATTGGTGCCGTTACCGGTGTGATTGTGGCGAAAGGCCGCGTTCAGGCGTTCATCGCCACGCTGGTGATGATGCTGTTGCTGCGCGGTGTGACCATGGTTTATACCAACGGCAGCCCGGTGAACACGGGCTTTACCGATAACGCCGATCTGTTTGGCTGGTTCGGTATCGGTCGTCCGCTGGGTGTCCCGACGCCGGTCTGGATCATGGCTATTGTCTTCCTGGCGGCATGGTACATGCTGCATCACACCCGTCTGGGTCGTTATATCTATGCGCTGGGTGGCAACGAAGCGGCAACCCGTCTGTCTGGCATCAGCGTTAATAAAGTCAAAATTATCGTTTACTCGCTGTGCGGTCTGCTGGCGTCTCTGGCGGGCATCATCGAAGTGGCGCGCCTCTCTTCCGCGCAGCCAACGGCGGGTACGGGTTATGAGCTGGATGCCATTGCGGCAGTGGTTCTGGGCGGTACGAGTCTTGCGGGCGGTAAAGGTCGCATTGTTGGGACATTGATCGGCGCACTGATTCTCGGTTTCCTGAATAATGGTTTGAATTTATTAGGTGTTTCCTCCTATTACCAGATGATCGTTAAGGCAGTGGTGATTTTGCTGGCGGTACTGGTAGACAACAAAAAACAGTAACTGACGACACTACAGGACATCTTAGATATGAACATGAAAAAACTGGCTACCCTGGTTTCTGCTGTCGCGCTGAGCGCAACCGTAAGTGCTAACGCCATGGCGAAAGACACCATCGCGCTGGTTGTCTCTACCCTGAACAACCCGTTCTTTGTCTCCCTGAAGGACGGTGCGCAGAAAGAAGCGGACAAACTGGGCTACAACCTGGTGGTGCTGGATTCACAGAACAACCCGGCGAAAGAGCTGGCTAACGTTCAGGACTTAACCGTTCGTGGGACCAAAATTCTGCTGATCAACCCAACCGATTCTGACGCCGTCGGTAACGCCGTTAAGATGGCAAACCAGGCGAAGATCCCGGTAATCACCCTGGACCGTCAGGCAACGAAAGGCGAAGTTGTAAGCCACATTGCGTCTGATAACGTGCTGGGCGGTAAAATTGCCGGTGACTACATCGCGAAGAAAGCAGGTGAAGGCGCGAAAGTTATCGAACTGCAGGGGATTGCCGGTACTTCCGCAGCCCGTGAGCGTGGCGAAGGCTTCCAGCAGGCTGTGGCAGCGCACAAATTTAACGTGCTGGCGAGCCAGCCAGCAGACTTCGACCGTACTAAAGGTCTGAACGTTATGCAGAACCTGCTGACCGCACATCCTGACGTGCAGGCTGTGTTCGCGCAGAACGACGAAATGGCGCTGGGCGCGCTGCGTGCCCTGCAGACTGCAGGTAAATCTGATGTGATGGTTGTCGGATTTGACGGCACGCCAGATGGTGAAAAAGCGGTAAATGATGGCAAACTGGCTGCGACCATCGCTCAGCTGCCTGAGCAGATTGGCGCGACTGGCGTACAAACTGCTGACAAAGTGCTGAAGGGCGAAAAAGTTCAGGCCAAATACCCGGTTGACCTGAAGCTGGTCATCAAGCAGTAAAAGGCGAATCAGGCAGTCGCTGGCTGCCTGAGGGACACCAATAAAGAAAAGTGTGGCATACGCCACCGGGTAACACCGGTGGCGCTCTCAGATGGACAACCCAACCATGAAAACCGCAGGCAACCTCGTCGTCCTTGGCAGTATCAATGCCGATCACATTCTTAACCTTGAATCGTTCCCGACGCCGGGCGAAACCGTCACGGGTAACCATTATCAGGTGGCATTCGGCGGTAAAGGTGCCAACCAGGCCGTTGCCGCCGGGCGCAGCGGGGCGAATATCGCGTTTATCGCCTGCACGGGTGATGACGATACCGGTGAGCGAGTGCGCAAACAGCTCGCCAGCGATAACATTGATATCGCACCGGTCAGCGTTGTTGCAGGGGAATCTACCGGCGTAGCGCTGATTTTCGTCAACGCGGAAGGTGAGAATGTCATCGGTATTCATGCAGGCGCTAACGCCGCATTAACTACCGATCGTGTTGAAGCGCAACGTGAGTGTATTGCGAATGCCGAAGCGTTACTGATGCAGCTGGAATCGCCAGTGGAAAGCGTGCTGGCCGCTGCCAGCATTGCGCATGAAAATCATACCACTGTTGTACTTAATCCTGCGCCTGCCCGTGTATTATCAGACGAATTGCTGGCGCTGGTGGACATCATCACGCCAAACGAAACCGAAGCTGAAAAACTGACGGGCATTCGTGTTGAAAATGATGACGACGCAGCGCGTGCGGCAAAAGTACTGCACGATAAAGGCATTGGTACCGTGATTATCACCCTGGGCAGCCGTGGGGTGTGGGCAAGCGTAAATGGTGAAGGCCGTCGCGTGCCGGGCTTTAAGGTGAAGGCGATTGATACTATCGCGGCGGGAGATACCTTCAATGGTGCTCTGGTGACCGCGCTGCTGGAAGGCAAGAGAATGGATGATGCGATCCGCTTCGCGCATGCTGCTGCAGCGATTGCGGTGACGCGCAAAGGTGCCCAGCCTTCCGTTCCATGGCGTAAAGAGATAGATGAATTCTTAAGTCAGCAGGGGTAACGCTTGGCCACAATGAAAGATGTCGCCCGCCTGGCGGGTGTTTCTACGTCGACAGTCTCTCACGTGATTAATAACGACCGCTTCGTCAGCGAGGCGATTCGGGAGAAGGTCGAAGCGGCAGTTAAAAATCTCAACTATGCGCCGTCGGCCCTGGCGCGCAGCCTCAAACTGAACCAGACGCGTACTATCGGCATGCTCATCACCGCCAGTACCAACCCCTTTTATTCTGAGCTGGTTCGCGGCGTAGAGCGCAGCTGCTTCGAGCGCGGCTACAGCCTGGTGCTGTGCAATACCGAAGGGGATGAGCAGCGCATGAATCGTAACCTGGAAACGCTGATGCAAAAACGCGTCGACGGGTTACTGCTGCTCTGCACCGAAACGCATCAGCCCTCGAAAGAGATTATTCAGCGCTACCCTTCTATTCCAACGGTGATGATGGACTGGGCGCCCTTCGACGGCACCAGCGATCTGATTCAGGATAACTCCCTGCTGGGCGGGGACATGGCAACCCAGTATCTGATCGATAAAGGCTATACCCGTATCGCCTGCATTACCGGTCCGCTGGATAAAACTCCCGCGCGTTTGCGTCTGGAGGGATATCTTTCGGCGATGGCGCGGGCGGGGCTTGCCATTCCTGAAGGCTACCGTATTACCGGTGATTTTGAATTTCACGGTGGCTTTGAGGCGATGCAGACATTACTGGAGCAAGCGCAGCGTCCACAGGCCGTATTTATTGGCAACGATGCGATGGCGTTTGGTGCCTATCAGGCGTTGTACCAGGCAGGCCTGCGCGTGCCGGACGATATGGCGGTGATCGGCTACGATGATATCGAACTGGCAAGCTACATGACGCCGCCGCTGACCACTATTCATCAGCCGAAGGATGAACTGGGCGAGCTGGCCGTCGATGTACTGATCCACCGTATGGCGCAGCCCACGCTGCAACAGCAACGTCTGCAGCTTACTCCTGTTCTGATGGAACGGGGTTCGGTTTAGACTTTGCTTTATGGCGTTCTTTGATCAGGTTGCGTCCATCTTTCGGTTTTAACAGCATAAAGACCAGCGCCGAAACCACGGTGAGCGCACCCATGGTGATAAAGGTATAGTGGAACTGCTCAACGGTATTCGCGCTGTCAAAACCCTCATAAAATCGCAGCACCGCTGCACTCACGGCAACCCCTAAACTGATCGACAGCTGTTGCGTTACCGCCAGCACGCTGTTGCCGCTACTGGCGTTTTCGTCAGTCAGATCGGCGAGGGTGATGGTGTTCATCGATGTGAACTGCGTCGACATCGCCATGCCCAGCACAAACAGCGGCAGGATCAGCATCCAGACGGGAAGCGAGGCAGATTGTAGCGAGAACTGCGCAATCATCAGACCGATAAATACCGTCACGCCAACCAGCGTCTTACGATAGCCAAACCAGCGCAGCACTTGCGTAACGGTTGATTTGGCCAGAATAGAGCCCATTGCGGTAGGGGCCATCATGCAGCCTGCAATCAGCGCTGGGTATCCGAACCCGACCTGCAGCATGAGCGGCATTAAAAAGGGTACGCAGCCTGTCCCCAGGCGTGACGCAATGTTGCCCGCAATCCCTACGGAAAACGTGCGGGTGTTAAAGAGTCCGAGGGAGATTAACGGCGTCGGGTGACGGCGTGCGTGACGTATATAAAGAAGGAACAACAGAACACCGCTGAGGATAACGGAGAGCGCAATCCATGTTGCCACGATCTTCTCACCAAACAGCTCCATCCCGCTTGAGAAGAGCACCAGGCTCAGGCCAAACAGGAAAAAGCCGCCCATATCGAAGCTGCGCCTTGGCGTGGTGAAGTTCGGCATATATTTACGTGCATAAAGCAGCCCGGCTACGCCAATCGGAATATTAATCAGGAAGATCCAATGCCAGCTTGCCCAGGTGACAAACACGCCACCGAGTACCGGGCCAAGTATCGGGCCGACCAGACCCGGCATGGTGACGAAGTTGAGCACGGGAAGCAGTTCGCTTCGTGGATAGGCTCGCAGCAATGCAAGGCGCGCCACGGGCATCATCATCGCACCACCAATGCCCTGTAATACGCGGAAGATAACCAGCTCTGTTAAGGATGAGGAGAGCGCACAGGCCAGCGAACCGAGCGTAAAGAGCGCCACGGCCAACATGAAAACTCGGCGGGTGCCGAAGCGGTCAGCCAGCCAGCCGCTGACCGGGATTAACATTGCGACCGTCAGGGTGTAGCTGATAATGGCGGACTGCATCGCCAGCGGGGAGCGGTTGAGGCTTTGCGCAATAGCGGGAAGCGCTGTGTTGAGGATGGTGGCATCCAGTGCCTGCATAAAAAACGCCATGGCTGCAATCCACGGCAATCCGGCCATGCTGCGCGCTTTTTTCGTTGTCATTTATTTACCTGCTGGTGGTTTGGCGCAGCCAGCAATGCCTGGCACGCATTCAGGGCTCGCTGCCCGTCGCTTTCCTGAATGGCATCCACTATCGCCTGATGCAAATCCAGTTTTACCACTTCGTCTTGTGTAATAGAGGTAAAGTAGGTGTGGTACACCGAATGGAATAAAGAGGCAAAAGAGGTGAGGAACGGATTAGCGCTCATCATATAGATATGTTCATGCCAGGCCATATCGACTTCAACCCATCGTTCGCGGTTGAAGTGTTTTTTCAGGAACACCATCTCTTCCATCAACGCGTTAAGCTGCGCTTTCTGCTCTGCCGTCCCGAGCGTGGCGGCGAGAAGGCATGCCTGGGGTTCAAGGCTGCTGCGCATCACCAGAAAGTGATCGACGACCTGATGAAAGTTGTCTTCCGTCATCCACCAGGAGAGCAGCTCCTGATCGAGAAAATTCCAGTTACTCTGAGGCATCACGCGTGTGCCAATACGAGGACGTGGAAGCACCATACCTTTTGCCGTTAGGGTTTTCACCGCTTCGCGCACGGCGGTTCGGCTTACCCCAAACTGCTCACCCAGCTCCATTTCACCCGGCAGGATGCTGCCCGGGGCATATTTACCCGCTAAAATCCGCTGAGCCAGCTTTTCTGCCAGCACATACGACAGGTTTTTTTGGGCGGCCAGCTGTTGTGCGCTTAATGGCATCGCTTTTATTCCTTAATGATTCATGCTGATAATTATGCCATCTCGAATGTGATTGTGGTTGCAGATACATCAAATAGAACAATTTGTAGCTTGATTTCACCGCTGTTGGTGAAAAAAGACACGGTTAGAAACTTTTTTTAAATTTCCCCTTGTCACCTAAGAATAACTCCCTATAATGCGCCTCCACTGACACGGAACAACGGCACACACGCCGCCGGGTCAGCAGAGAAAAGCGAAAATAAGCGCTTGACTCTGAATGAGGAAAACGTAATATACGGGACCTCGCAACGGT
>NZ_JARDVI010000006.1:0-322498 GCF_034008295.1 Enterobacter chinensis | reverse complement strand
TGACTGGACTCGAACCAGTGACATACGGATTAACAGTCCGCCGTTCTACCGACTGAACTACAGAGGAATCGTGTGAACGGGGCGCATATTATCGACCTGCGTTCGCCTTGTCAAAGGGTGGATCAACGCTTTTTGATCGTTTGATGACAAAATCGGCAAAGTGGTGTTTTTGCCAGCGGAATGCACCGCTTTGGTGCGGACATACCTCTAATGGGGCAGATCATAAACTGCTGTTTCAGTAATAAAACCCACCCCCGTGATTAGGTTTCCTTATTTTCAGGCGCTTAGCGAACAATTCAGACCGACTGGTAAAAGTGGCATTCATATTGCAAAACCTGTTTAACAACGACAGCCGGTTCCGGCACAGCATTTCGAACAGGGGGCAAAATGAACTTAAGACGACTGAAATACTTCGTAAAAATCGTCGATATCGGCAGCCTGACTCAAGCGGCAGAAGTGCTGCATATCGCGCAGCCTGCGCTGAGCCAGCAGGTGGCTACTCTGGAAGGCGAGATGGATCAGCAGCTGTTGATCCGCACCAAGCGCGGCGTCACGCCGACGGAAGCAGGTAAGATCCTGTATACCCACGCGCGCACCATCCTCCGCCAGTGTGAACAGGCGCAGCTGGCGGTAAATAATGTGGGCCAGACGTTGAGTGGGCACGTTTCTATCGGCCTGGCGCCGGGAACGGCCGCATCATCTATTACGATGCCGCTGCTGCAGGCCGTTCGCGCTGAGCTGCCTGAAGTGCTGGTGTACCTGCACGAAAACAGCGGATCTGTACTGAATGACAAATTGCTCAGCGGCCAGCTGGATATGGCGGTCCTTTACGATCGCTCTCCGGTCGCCGGGATCACCAGCCAGCCGCTGCTGAAAGAAGATCTCTACCTCGTGGGCACCCGCGACTGTCCGGGTCAGAGCGTAGACCTGACCGCCGTGGCAGAGATGAACCTCTATCTGCCGCGTGATTACAGCGCCGTGCGCGTGCGCGTGGATGAAGCATTCTCCCTGCGTCGCCTGACGGCAAAAATCATCGGCGAGATCGACTCTATCTCCACGCTGACCGCAGCCATTGCCAGCGGAATGGGAGTGACGGTTCTGCCGGAATCCGCAGCGCGCTCGCTGTGCAGTGCGGCAAACGGCTGGATGGCGCGGATCACCACGCCTTCGATGAGCCTGCCGCTGTCGCTGAACATGTCGGCACGCGGATCGCTTTCGCCACAGGCGCAGGCGGTAAAAGAGATTTTGATGTCGCTGGTCAGCAAGCCATCGCTTGAGAACCGAGAACTCCAGCTTGTGAGCTGATATTCCATAAAAGCATAAGATGCTGGTTTTTATTATTTGTTCTGCAGCGCAGCTGACTCTAACAATAGAGCTATGTCAGATGCGCCGGAGTGAATCGTGAATTTCCAGCAACTTAAAATTATCCGTGAGGCGGCCAGGCGGGATTACAACCTGACCGAGGTCGCCAATATGCTTTATACCTCTCAGTCCGGCGTCAGCCGCCATATCCGCGAGCTGGAAGAAGAACTGGGAATAGAGATCTTTATCCGTCGTGGTAAGCGTCTGCTGGGCATGACAGAGCCCGGCAAGGCGTTGCTCACCATCGCAGAGCGGATCCTTAACGAGGCCAGCAACGTTCGACGTCTGGCGGATCTCTTTACCAATGACGCCTCCGGTGTGCTCACCATCGCCACCACCCACACCCAGGCCCGCTACAGCCTGCCGCCAGTGATTAAAGCCTTCCGCGAACTTTTCCCGGATGTCCGTCTGGAGCTCATCCAGGGCACGCCGCAGGAAATTGAAGTGCTGCTGCAAAACGGTGGGGCGGATATCGGCATTGCCAGCGAACGGTTGAGCAACGACCCGCTGCTGGTGGCTTTCCCCTGGTTCCGCTGGTACCACAGTCTACTACTCCCCGTCGATCATCCCCTGAATCAGGTCTCTCCCCTGACGCTGGAAGAGATTGCTAAATGGCCGTTGATTACCTACCGACAGGGCATTACCGGACGCTCGCGCATTGATGAAGCCTTCAACCGTAAAGGGTTAACGCCGGATGTGGTGCTGAGCGCGCAGGATTCCGATGTCATTAAAACCTACGTCGAGCTGGGCCTGGGCATTGGTCTGGTGGCGGAACAGTCCGGCGGCGAGCGCGAGGCCGGGGATCTGGTGCGTCTTGATACACGTCATCTGTTTGACGCCAATACCGTATGGCTCGGCCTGAAGCGCGGACAGCTACAGCGCAACTATGTGTGGCGCTTTATCGAACTCTGCAACGCCGGGCTGTCCGTTGATGAGATTAAACGCCAGGTGATGGAGCCGGAAGAAGTGGCGATTGATTATCAGATTTAAGCCCCTCATCGCGCTCGTCACCCGTAGACAAGAAGCAAAAGCCTGCCCTTAAAGCAGGCTTTTCTCTATTGAAACCGTTTAATTTTCTACCCCCTGGCCCCTTAAAATACCCTCATTAACAACCATAATATGTGACGCCATAAGATTGTCTTATATTAAAATATTTCTCATATTTTCCATTGGGTTACAGATAAGAATAAATAACATAATACTGTTATTTTTTATAAATATATTATTTGTCCGTAATGGTAATGCCCGGCTAACTAATAAAGAGATTATTTAAACTCTCCTGATTTTTAATTGCTGTTAGCATTTGGATATTTAAATGGTTATTCATTACTTAATTTGTTTAATTTAAATGTTGATTGGTTAGCTGAGCTTACAGCTTATCCAGGAAAAGCTTACTTAATTACCGGTGAAGATTTTAGGTCAAATTTTTGTTATTTTTTCTGGACAAATTTGATTGGGTTGTAATATGTTTGTTTCACCCAGTGATGAAAGGCATGACATTGTGGAATCAAAAAGACTTATTACTTCCGGCAGCAGCTGGGAGGAGGCTTTCGGTTTCTCGCGAGCGGTAGAAGCAGACGGTTGGCTATATATTTCAAAAACGGGACCTCTTAATTCTAGTGGTGAGATTGAATCTGATGATATCTCACTGCAAATGGAATGCGTTCTTAATAAGATCAAGGGGATACTTGAATCAAATGGTTATGCGATAGACGATGTAATACAAAGCAGGCTATATCTGACTGAAATTGAAGAATGGCAGCAGGTGGCTCGTATCCATGGTCACTATTTCCGTGATTCCAGACCTGCATTTACTTTATTGCACGTATTACCCTTTCCCGAGAAAAAAATGAAAGTAGCAATTGATATTGTGGCAAAAAAAAGACAGGGGGCAACTAATGAGTGATATCGCACAAGAAAATGCGGTTTCGCCGTTGTTTATCTGGTTCGCCAGCATCGCGGCCGGTACGGCCATGGCGAATAACTATATTCTCCAGCCCGTATTGCCTGCTATCGCAACATCTTTGCAGTTGCCTCTCTTTTATACCGGCTTCATTGCGGCGAGCATGCAAATAGGTTACATGCTGGGAATACTCTTCCTTGTTCCGCTTGGAGACAGTGTTAACCGTAAAAAACTGATTATTTGTCAGTTTATCCTCCTCTCGCTTGCGCTGTTTGCCGCTTCATTGACCCGTCAACCGTTGCTCCTTTTTAGCGCGGGCATAGTAACAGGCGCGATGGCGACAAGCGCAGTGCAGCTGAATGCGCTTGGATTTCACATTACGCCAAAAGGTGCCACGGTCGGTCTGATCACGATGGGCATTTCGGCAGGAATACTGCTCGCAAGGCTAGTGGGCGGCAGTCTGGCCGATGCGCTTGGTTGGCGAGGGATGCTGGCCATCGTCGCCGCCGTTATGGCCTGCATGGCGTTGCTGGCCATCAGATGTCTGCCCGATGTTAAGCCCGCAAAGGCGACGGGGTATCTGAGCGTCATGGCGAAATTGCCGGGTTTACTGCGTAACGCACGGCTTATTGAATCCGCGGTAACCGGAGGTGCATGGTTCTTCGTCTTTAGCCTGTTATGGGTAACCATCATGCTTCATCTGCAAAGACCGCCTTTGCATCTGCCTGCGGGAACCGCGGGATTATTTGGCCTGGCGGGTATCGTCGGTCTGGTACTGGCGAATTATGCGGGGAAACTGGCTGACCGCTTCGGGTGTCGTAGCGTGATTTTTGGCGGAATGGCGTTCGTGGTTGCGGGGATAACCGTCCTGTTTCTCTTTCCCGCATCCTTACCGGGGCTTACGCTGGGCATTATCTTATTCGATTTAGGGTGTTTTGCCGCGCAGGTGGCTAACCAGACGCGGGTTCTCGGATTACACCCGGATAAAAGAAGCAGTCTCTATGCGCTTTATATGTTCTTTTATTATGCAATGGGTGCGGCCGGATCCGTTACCGGTCCATGGGTGTATGAAAGGTGGGACTGGCAGGGCATCTGTTTAGTGAGCGTCGTGATGGTGATAATTGCGATGATGACCACCGCAATAGGTCATTTTAACGAAAATAGCGTCGCCCACGTTTCGAACTAAACGTTTTTTAATATCAATAAATTCAACGCTAGCTATGGCGGGGATACGCATGTTTATTATTCAGCTTTCCGTGATTGTTTTTGCCTGCTATGTCGTGGGCAAACTTATGGAGCAGATAGGTCAGGCGCAGGTCATTGGCCATATTGCTGCAGGTGTTTTATTGGGACCGACTTTCTTTCCTGGAATAATGTCTCTGTTCTCATTTCAAACATCTTTATTCAGTCAGGAGTCGTTGACCACCATTGATAAGCTGGCGAATCTGGGCATGATTTTGCTCATGTTTGACATTGGATTGTCGCATTTTCATGGTAATAACCATGGACGTCGTAAGCAGACCATTGCTGCGTTAAAAATAGCGGTATTAGGCATGCTGCTCCCTTTTATCGGGGGCGTATTGGCGGGGAATTCGGTACATGCCGAACTGGCGCCACAAACCGATCGTCTTTTATTTAATATCTTTATGGGAACAGCGTTGGCGGTATCCGCTCTGCCGGTGATTGTGCGGATCATTGAAGATTTAAAGATGCTTCACCTGGCTATCATTCCTCCCGTCATCACAGCCGCCATTCTTACCGATGTGACAGGCTGGGGAATTTTGGCTTTAGACAGCGTATTTGCTGCGGTAGAAGGAAAATCCGATTCGCTGTGGTCTTATTTATCCGTCGTGACGGTAACCCTGGTACTTTATTGGCTGGTGACCTGCAAAGTCGTGGTGCCACTGCTCATTCGGTATGCGCACAAACCTGAGATGAGATTTCCGGCGATCATTTTTTGGATTTTGATCAGCGCGTGGGGGGCGGATTATCTTCACCTGCACAGTGGTTTCGGTGCGTTGCTGGCGGGCAGCATGCTCGCGCGGATCCCCGGGTTAGCAAAGCAATGGCATGCGAGTATGAACGGCTTCATGCACTATCTTTTACTTCCCGTGTTGTTTGTCAGTGCCGGTCTGAAAACGCATTTCGACTTCAGTATGGCAACGCAGGATATTGCCTGGATAATCGGGTTCACCTTACTGGCATTTATCACCAAATTCAGTGGTGCTCTGCTCGGGGCGCGAATTTCAGGTTATTCACTACGTGAAGCCTCCATGATTGGCGCGCTCATGAATACGCGCGGCCTGATGGAACTGGTTGTGCTGTCCATTGGGCTCGAATTAAATCTTATTTCGCAACGAGTCTACTCCATTATGGTCATTGTGGCGCTCGTGGTGACGGCAACCACACCGCCAATATTACGTTGGTTAAATAAAGAATCATCTTCCGCTGTAGTCAATAAAACGCTTGAAAACATTAAAGGGTAAAATTATGAAACTGGATATGCCTGTGATTGTCGATCGTATTAAAGAAATCATCGCTGAACGTATTGGTCTGGATGTCGAGCGCGAAGATATTGCTGACGAGACCGGTCTCGCCTCAATGGTAGGTATGGATTCTATTGGATTTGTCGAATTACGCTTCCAGTGCGAGGAAGAGTTTAATATTAAAGTTGAAGATAAAGAGTTTTCACCCGCGAATTTTTATTCGTGCCAAACCCTTTCGCGTTTCATTATGAATAAGCTTGGAGCCTGAGAATGCTAACGCGAGCAGAAGAACGAACCGCATTTGTTCCCTATGAGCCTGCCGGTTTATTTTCTCCGGTGCTGGCAACGTCTGCGGTGGGGACCAGCGGCACTGAAGGAGAGGGTTATCAATACTATGTCGATTACTGGCAGCGGCAGAGTTTAGAACCCGGCCGGGTGGTGCTGATAGCGATGCCGAACAGTCCGGACTTGATGTATATGTTCTTTGCCGTTCTCAACAGCGGCTTTGTTCCCGCGCTGATCCCTCCGCTCACGCCAGCAGAACGGATCCTGCAGATGCTTGAGGATTTTTCGGCAGGGGCGCTGGTGCGAACGCCGGTTCAGCCAGGACGATGGCAGGAGCTGGGCGTGAGCGCAGCTGAAACCCTGGGGCGCTGGCAGGTGGGAAAATGCCGTCATGGTGGTCCCGTACAGACACAGCCGGGACAGGTCGTGATTGCCACGTCCGGGACGTCATCGTCGTTCAGCAGCGGGTGTGTTCATCATTTTGATTCTCTGCGCCGTAACGCGCTGCGCCACGCCAAAAGTATCGGCATGAGCGCCAGTGACAGGGTATTGATCAGTTTGCCGATGTGCTATTCCACCGCGCTGGTTGCACAGATGGTTGCTGCGCTGGAGACAGGCTGTGAAATCGTTATCAGTGGACCTCCGTTTTCTGTACCTCATTATCTGGATGATTTACAGCGATACGGCGTTACCCTCAGCTCGCTTACTCCCGTATTGCTGCGACAGCTGAATGCCTGGGAAACCACGCTTCCGCCGGGTTTGAAAAAACTGACGATTGGGGGCGATCTGGCTGCGCCGAAAGAGGTGGAAGACTTCTTACTCCGCCAGCCATGGCTTGAGTTATATCTGACTTATGGCATCAGTGAGGCCGGACCGCGCGTGTCGACGTGCCCGGCTCATCTGCTGGGGAGAGGATATTATGCGTCAGCCGGGCGTCCTATTGACCAGACGGAAGTTCGCATCCTGCCAGGTGCAGACGGGCTGGACGGGCAGGGGGAGTTACTGATTTGTTCTGATACGCTGCTTGTAAAGCGCATTGGGCGGGGTAACCGACAAACGTTTATTGAGCTTGATGGCAAACGCTGGCTCCGCACCGGAGATATCTTCTTCCAGGACGCTGATGGGTTCCTGTTTTTCAAAGGCCGAATCAGTGATTTCATTGTAATCAGGGATGAGAAAGTCAATATCGGTGCCGTTAAACAGCTGTGTCGGGAAATTAAAGGGGTGATGACCTGCAAAACCCAAATTGTTAATGATGGCGATCAAATAGCGGGGTTCGATATTTTTTTGACCTGCGATGAGTCATTGATCAATGAAACCAATTGCCAGCAGCACAGTGCCAGCCTGCTGAAAAAGCTCAAACGCCACGAACAACCACGTAATATAAATTTTGTTTATTGTGGTGCGGCCTCTTTAACACAATATAAGTAAGGTGATGTCATGAATGATGAACTTCGGGAACTGGCACGGGCGGTCATTGAAAAATATCACTTAACGAACCTTGATGATATTTTGCGAGAAGTGCCAAAAACAATGTGCCATGTTCTTCAGGAATCAGACGTGTTTGAAACATGGCCGGCGGACATCGTTCGCCTCAAGTTCCCTGAGGAACACTGGGATTATTATATTTCACGTTACGAGCATTTTCGCGACGAGGTCATCCGTAACCTGACGCCTCAGGATTATCTTCGTGAAATGCTGGTGAAAACACAGCGCTTACCCTGCTTCTGCTCGGAAATGGCCGATGTATCGGCGATACTATATAGTCAGGTAATCAATAAGCCTGTGTATTCTTTACGAAATATTTTTGTTAATTACCTTTATTTGCCCCGCCCCTGGCATTGTATTAATGCAGTGGTGGAGAATGGTCGGATTCGGTATTTTGATATTTCTGCTTATGCCCAGGTGCTGGACCGTAAAAGAAGGAAAGTGGTTAAGCCTGCCGAGCTGGAGGGATTTAATGCGACAGATATCGCATTCGATTTTATCGAAAGCCCACGCTGGCTACAAAAAGAACCTTATCAACGTAAAATAGAGGTCACTGCAGGCGAGCTTAAAGATAATTTTTATCCTTCTCCGCTTGAAGATAAACCTTTTAACGAATTTTTGCGCACGTTCAATTGATAAATCTTTAATTCAATTTAACCAGCTTACCGTACTCTTTTTCGGTAAAGGAAAAATAATGACTACTACAACGTATGTCGCAAATGTTGTCGGCATGGGATGGACAACTGCGTCTGGCGATCGTATCGAGGATGTTTTTCAGACCTTACTGGAAAGCCAAACCGGTATTGCGCCTGCGCCATCGGCGCGAAGCTTGCGTACCGATCTGGCCGCCATGCTGCCTGGCGAATGGCCTGCAGAAATGCGTGAAAAACTGATCGCGCTGACAAAACGTACGGCCCTTCAGGCGCTTGAGGATTCGGGGGCAGGAGAGCCCGTGCCGGAGGAGCGACGCTTCTTGATTGTCGGTACCAGCCTTGGATTCCGTCTCGACAGCGAGGCGTTTTGCCGGGAGCCTCTCGACGGTTGGGTTAACGAGGTGGCGGAGTCGCTGGGAATGGAAGGGATCGCGCTCTCTACCGCCTGCTCCTCGGGATCAGATGCCCTTCTTCTGGGGGCTCATTTAATTGCGACGGGGCAAGCAGACCTGTGCGTCTGCGGCGGTGCGGATATTCTTACTGATTCAAAACGTCTGGCCCATAGCGCGCTGGGTACGCTCTCCCTCTCTACCCTGAAATCGTTCGATGCCACTCACGAGGGGACGATCCTCGGAGAAGGGGCCGGTTTTCTGGTGCTGCAAAGGGAAGGCGGGTCTGCGCCACGCGTGCTGGCAAAACTGGTCGGCGCGGGGGCGTCTAACGATGCGGCAGGACTGACCGCGCCGGATGAGCAAGGCAATGGCATCCGTCTGGCATTACAGCGTGCCCTGACGCAGGCGGGACTTGAGCCTGGCGATATTGCGCTTATTAATGCGCACGGTTCGGGTACCTTGACCAACGATCGGGTTGAAAGCAATGCCTACAACCTGTTTTTCACCCATCGTCCCTGGGTCTTCGCCACAAAGGGCAATTTTGGCCATACGCTGGGGGCTACAGGTGCGCTGGAAGCCATCGCGCTCATTCACAGCCTCAATGCGGGCACGATCCCCCCGGTCTATGAGTTGAAAAAGCCGATTGATGGCCTGCGTTTTAATTTACCCGCCGCGCAGCCACAACCCTTAAAGGGAAAAACGGGTTTGAGCATGACGATTGGGTTTGGTGGTTTTAACACCTGCCTGATATTTACCGTAATGTAAAAGGTGGGGTAGCTAATGAAAATTATTTCTTCGAGTACCGCAAACTCATTAATTTGGTCCGACTTAAATGAGACCTTGCGCCGGGGGTTAAAAACAGCAGACCCATTGTCATTAAATGTGCTGTTCACTGTCGATGAACTTTATCAACAGCATCAGGCATTGCTGGATAAGTATCATGAGAGTGTCGGGTTTATTCAGTTTGGTACGGCATTCCCTGTAAATACCAGTGAGAAAATTATTAACGACATGGCGATAAAATCGCGCGTCTCGCCGGTCGATTTTATAAATGCCAATGTGGGAGCACCCGTTTCCATTTGCTGTACACGCTATCGCTTTCAGGGACCCACAATGGTTCTGACGATGCCGCAGCGCACCGGCAAAGAGATTGCCATGTCTCTGGCGAGGGAATGGTTAACACAACAAGCAACGTATCTTTTTCTGATTCAGGCCGATCGCGCGCGTGAAAATGAAATCGAAATAACAACACAGTTAGTCACTCAGTAATATTATTAAGGGTAAAGCAATGAAACAAAGTCATTATGATGTGGCCATCATCGGGAGTGGTATTGCAGGAACCATGCTCGGCGCTATTCTGGCAAAACAGAAATTAAACGTAGTGATTATTGATGCAGGCACCCACCCTCGCTTTGCCGTGGGGGAATCGATGGTGCCGGAAAGTGCTGTGCTTTTGAAAATTCTGGCTCGCCAGTACAATATTCCTGAGCTGGCATGGCCGGGGGAAATTCACGCGCTGATGGAGAATATTGGCACCTCGAGCGCAGGTATTAAACTGGCATTCAGCTTTGCATGGAACGGTAAGAATAAAGCGCATAATCCGCAGGACGTTGTGTCGACACCGGTACTGTCTCCGGAAGCGCATCTGTTCCGCCAGGATATTGATGCCTATTACCTGGCGCTGGCCGCGCGTCTGGGGGCCGACATTCGCCAGCAAACCCGCATCCAGTCTATTGAAGAAACCGGCGACGGGATGCTGCTGGATCTGGGGAAAGAGCAGATTAAGGTCAAGTACGTCGTGGATGCTGCAGGCTTTCGCTCACCGGTTGCCGATAAGTTCGGCCTGCGCGAAGGTGCGCGTGAGATGCAGAGCCGTACCCGTTCGTTGTTCACACACATGACGGGAGTCAAACTGTATGAAGACGTCATCGCCTCGACGGACGTGACCGGTTCGCCGACCCCGCTCTCACAGAGTACGCTGCATCACATGTTTGAAGGCGGCTGGCTCTGGATTATTCCTTTCAACAACCATCCCTATTCGACCAATACCTTATGCAGCGTCGGCCTGCAGTTCGATATCGATAAACATGGCCCAGCTGGCGATCCGGAAGAAGAGTTTACCCGTTTTCTCGATGAGCACCCCTCCGTTGCGCGCCACTTTGAAAGCGCAGCCCGGGTACGTGAATGGACCGTTGCACCTCGCCTGAATTACACCAGCCGCGAAAGCGTAGGGGAGCGTTACTGTCTTTTAGGCCATGCGGTGGGCTTTGTCGATCCGCTGTTCTCGCGCGGGTTAGTTAATACGTTCGAATCGATTCTGCGCGTCGCACCTAAAATTGTTCATGCCGTCAGACAGGATGACTGGTCAAAAGAGCGTTTCGCCAGCTATCAGCATTACAGCCTGGAAGTGGTAAAAGTTAACGACAGGCTGGTGGCAAATTCATTCACCGCATTTGATAGCTTCCCGCTGTGGAATGCGTGGTTCCGTATCTGGATTAGCGGCAGCTACATTGGCGTCTTGCGTCTGCGTAAGATCCTGAGTGACTACCAGCAGCACGGTGATGACGAGCGGCTCGAGAAGGAGTTTGAAAGCGCAACCTATCCGGGACACCTTTCCATTGAGAGCCCCTTCTATGAGGCTATTTTCGATAAAGCCTGTGAAACAATGGAAGCCTATCGCGCCGGTAACCTCCCTGAAAAAGAGGTGATTGCTACGCTTCATGCGCTTTTTGCTGACAACCGCGAGCATTTCCCCATTGATTTCTCAGATTTCACCAATCGCTACCTCTCCCGGGCAACGGAGGAATTTGCCGATTCCCTGTTCTACTGGGCCCATAACGCGCCTGGCGGCATAGGCCACTTGTTTGACCGTGGAGATAAACCAGTCCGATTCGATTTCCTCGATCCTTACCGCTATGGCGATCGTCAGCAGTTAAATCAGCATGCTGATGCCATGTTGCAACAGGCGCGTCATCAATAACCTGACGGGCGGCCGTTCGGGCCGCCCCCTGAGGAGAGCGTTATGGATACTGTAGTCGAGCAGCTTTTGCAGCGACGGGAGGGCGCCGTCGCCCGTGGCATAAACCAGATGCATCCGGTGTATATTCAGCGAGCGGAAAATGCGGTGATATATGACGTCAACAATCGACGCTACATCGATTTTTCCGGCGGAATTGCCGCGCTGAATACCGGCCATCTTCATCCTAAAGTCATTGCGGCAGTGGAGCGCCAGCTGCATCAGTTTACCCACAGCTGTTTTGCCGCCACCCCTTATGAATCATATATCGCGGTGTGTGAACGTATTAACGCCCTAATGCCGGGAGATTTTGACCGACGCAGTTTTCTCCTGACGACGGGGTCCGAAGCGGTGGAAAGTGCGCTTAAAGTTGCCCGGGCAGCCACGCGGCGAAGCGGGGTGATTGTCTTCAGCGGCGCCTATCACGGGCGTACGTTTATGACGCTGGCGATGAATGGCAAAATTGCGCCCTACAGCCAGGGGATGGGGATCATGCCCGGCCCGGTCTTCCGGGCGCCTTTCCCGCAGGGAGAGACAGAACCTGATATTGCTCAGGCGCTGGCTGGCCTCAAAGTGATATTAACGAGCGACATTGCGCCGCAGGATGTGGCTGCCATTGTCATCGAACCCGTTCAGGGCGAAGGCGGATTTTACGTCGTGCCACCTGCGTTTATGCGTGGTCTACGTGAACTCTGTGACCAGGAAGGTATCGTGTTAATCGCAGATGAAGTTCAGTCTGGCGCAGGCCGCACGGGGACGTTCTTTGCTATGGAACAAACCGGCGTTGACGCCGATTTAATCGTGTTCGGTAAATCAGTCGCCGGCGGACTTCCGCTTTCCGGCGTTGTTGGTCGTGAGTCGCTTATCAACCAGGTGGCACCGGGCGGCCTTGGCGGAACCTGGGCAGGCAATCCGCTTTCCTGTGCGGCGGCGCTGGCGGTACTTGACCTCTTTGAAGAGACGGATCTGCTGGGCGCAGCCCGGCGTCTGGGTCAGCGTCTGCGCAAAGCCTTAGAGTCCATTGTCAGCCCACTGGCGATTGGCTATGAGATACGCGGGGTCGGCGCCATGATTGCGCTGGAGCTTTTTTCGCTGGAGCACGGAAAGCGAACGCCGGCGACCGGGCTTATCGATCGGTTAGTCAAAAGCTGTGCCCGTGAGGGCCTTATTCTTCTTAAATGCGGCAAACAGGCGAATGCCATCCGCTTTTTAATGCCCCTGACGATTGAAGACAGCGTTCTGGATGAGGGGCTGACCATTTTTGCCGGCGCGCTGCAACAGCAGGTCGCGTCTTCAGGCTTAGCAGAGGTGAAACGATATGGCGCAGTTTGATAGCCGAACCTTACGGAACGTATTTGGTCGATTCGCAACAGGCGTTTGTGTCGTGACCATGATGGATAAAGGTAACAATTTCCATGGGTTAACTATCAGTAGCTTTAACACCGTTTCCCTGGAACCCCCTCTGGTGCTCTGGAGCCTGCGTAAGCAATCCTGGTACGCTCAGCATTTTCTGGAGGCAGAAGCCTTTGCGATAAATGTCCTGTCGGGCCATCAGCATCAGGTTAGCGATATTTTTGCCAGTGCCGTCAGCGATAAATTTCATCGCGTAGACCATCGGGTCAGCGGCTATAAACTGCCTTTAATTGACGGTGCGCTAGCGCATCTTGAATGCAAGATGTGGCGTCAGGTAGACGGCGGCGATCACTGGATATTTATCGGTGAGGTGGTGGATTCGTTACATACTGAAGGTGAGCCGCTCATCTTTTTCAACGGTCGCTATGCAACCACCGCCGGTCTGTCGATTCCAGCCTAAAAAAAGGGGCTGAAAAGCCCCATAACACGCCGAGCGAAGCGTCAACTAAAAGGGTACTTCTTAAATGCCGCCTGGTTTTCGAAAACGTCGGCAACCGCCTGAATCGTTTTAAAATCACCGGCGTTAACCACATGAGGGATCATTGACTGAATAAATGTCCAGATAACCGTGCTGGTGACAGCAACCTGATCGGCCACCGCGTTATCCGCACGCGCTTCCAGCAGCGTGTTCCATTCCTTGCAGGCAGCCAGCAGCTGGAGGGTGATACGTTCTATCCACGGATTGTGCTGCTTCTCCGCCGGGCGCAGGTTGTGTTCATACACATTTTGTACGGCTTTCTCCGCGGCGGCGAGGATAAAGCCCAGCGTCTGGAGATCGTTTGCCAGCGCATCCGGCGCCACGGGCAGCAGTCTCCGTTCAGGAGCGGCCTGAGACTCAAAATAATTCAGTATCAGCGATGAATCCATCAGACGCGTTCCATTCTCCAGAATCAGCGTGGGCGCTTTTACCGCAGGGTTGATCCGGGAAAATTCTTCAAATGTGCTGAATACCGACAGCGGCTGGCTTTCAAACGCAACGCCATAAAGTTCCAGGGAGACCGCCACGCGACGTACATAAGGAGAATCCATCATGCCAATCAGCTTTATCATGATTCCTGTTTTCCTGTCTGGGTGAAAAAACGCTTCATTGAAGATGATAAACAGACATTACAATAAATTCGCTATGGCGAATATCATGAGTATCTTACGGCCTGAGTTAGTATTACTGACATATTGGCCGGTTGCCGTTTATAAGATTCAGCATATTAAGGGAGTGGTTTCATGTCGGATTTTCCACCTATCGCAAGTTTGCGTAGTTTTGAAGCTGTGGCTCGCCTTGGCAGCGTAACGCTTGCGGCGAAAGAGCTCCACGTTACCCATTCCGCCATCAGCCAGCAGATTAAAGTGCTGGAGGAAATGGTGGGTGTGAAGCTGTTTATCCGTCATGGGCGAGGGGTACAGATCAATGAAGAGGGGCGGCTCTACGCGTTACAGGTACGCGAGGCGCTGAACCATATCGCAGATGCCACCCGGCTAGTGCAGGTGAAACCGAGAATACTGGAACTGACGCTGGCGATGGTGCCGTCTTTTGGATGTCACTGGCTGTTGCCGCGTCTGGAACGATTTCGGGAAAAATATCCGCATATCACGCTGCGGATCCAGGCCAGCCTGACGATTACCAGCATGCAGCAGGAAGGGATAGATATTGCGATACGCATGGGGAAAGGAAACTGGGAAGGCAGCGACTGCCATTATCTTTTTTCAGATGAACTGATTGTTGTTGCGGCGCCCGGCTATAACGGCGGCGTACTCCCGGCGACGCCGGCTGAGGTGGCGAAGAGTCAAATCATATTCTCCATGGAGTCGTGGAAAACCTGGTGTTTCAATGCGGGGCTGGAAAAAGATATTGTGCCCGGCGGCTTATGCATTAACGACTCAAATTTAGTCCTTGAGTCTGTCAGACTCGGTAAAGGTATCGCGCTGGAGCGCCGTTCTCTGGTTCAGGATGCCATCACCCGGGGCGAACTGGTCCAGCTTACCCCTTTCACCGCGCCGTATCCCTGGCCTTACTGGCTGGTGACATCGCAGTTAACGGAGGCGAAACCGGAGGTGGCTCTCTTTGTCGAGTGGCTGGATGAGGAAGTAGCGGCCTGGCGTCAGCTCACGGAGTCCTGAACGCTTTTTTACGACACTGCTCGCAATGCGGTGAACACCTGACGGGTGATTCACCGAAATACTCCTGCACGTCTTCAGCTTTCACGTAACCACACAAGAATCATGCACGTTCTCTCAGGATAATCGCTGCTATAGCTTTACGGCTATGTTGGCGTTGGGGACATGCTGCTGCATCAATTCAACGATCCAGTCAATAAAAACGCGCAGTCTGGCGTTGACATGGCGGTTCGGCGGGAACGCCAGGTGCAGGGGCATTGGACTGATACGCCATTGTGTAAACAACGGAATTAAAGAGCCGGCAGTCTGATGTGCCGCTGCCATATAGACTGGCAGCGCAATCACGCCCAACCCGGCTAACCCGGCTTCGAGGTAAGCATTGCCATCATCCACGGCAAGTACATAGCTTCCCGTGATTTCAATATGTTCACTCTCACTGCGCAGTACCAAAGGGTCAATCTTACCGGTGCGTGAGGACAAGAATCCGACTATGCGATGGTCGGTGTTTTCCAGCTCTCGCGGGTGCGCAGGGGCGCCAAGGCGTTCCACATAGCTGGGGGCGACGTAGATGCCGATTTGCAAATCTCCGACATGGCGAGCGATGAGGGACTGGTCGTTGATTTCGCCACCGCGCAGGACGCAATCCACGCTGTCGCCGATCAGATCCACCACCCGATCGCTCACGCCCATGTCGAACTGGATATCAGGATAGCGTGCGTGGAAAGCCGGTAGCGCCGGCACCAGGATGAGGCGGGCCAGCGGACTGGGCACATCTACCCGTAGCCGTCCTCTGGGCGTAATCGCCGCACTGGACAGGCAGTTTTCAGCATCTTCCATGTCCGCCAGCAGGCGGATGACGCGCTCGTAGTAGACCGCGCCATCGGGAGTCACACCGAGCTTGCGGGTGGTGCGATGGAGCAATTTGACGCGCAGGCGAGCTTCCAGCTGCTGAATGAGTTGCGTCACCGTGGTTTTACTCATATGAAGCGTTTGGGCAGCTTTTGTGAAGCTACCTGCCTCCACCACGCGAGCAAAGGCGCGCATCGCATCGAAACGATCCATTCCCTATCCTCTCTTTTCACCGATTGTTTGGATATTACAAACAATGATGGACAAAGTCGCTTGTTTATCCGCCCGATCCTGCACCTGTAAAGTGTCTTTATATTCACCGGGCTGATTTTGCCCCATTACAAAGGTACAAACATGACAGCACGTGAAGCCGTTTTCCCCTCCGGTCGGCAGGCTCTCTATGAGCGCAATCGCTATTCACCAGCCATCAAATCTAACGGTTTCTTGTTCGTTTCGGGGCAGGTTGGTAGCCGGGAGGATGGTTCGCCTGAGTCCGATCTGAAAGCGCAGGTCAGGCTGGCATTCAATAATCTTAATGCTGTCCTCGCGGCTGCGGGCTGTACGTTCGGTGACGTGGTTGACGTTACTCTCTTTGTCGTCGATCCCGAGTCAAACCTCGACGCTATCTGGAGTATCCTGCCAGAATATTGGGGGGAAGCGCCTTACCCGACGTTGACCGGGATCGGCGTGACGTGGCTTTACGGGTTCCAGTTTGAGATTAAGGTGATTGCCAGGCTGCCCTGAGCGTTACGGGTCCTTCCGCCAGTCGAAAGATAAAACAGAGGAAAATTTATGAAAGCAGCGGTATATGACGTGGAAGGTGCTCCTGACGTCCTGAAATATGTCGATATCCCGGATCCGGTCACAGGGCCAGACGACATCCTGATTTCTGTCGAGGCTATCTCGATTGAAGGTGGCGATCTGATCAACCGCCGTTCAACTCCGCCGCCTCTTCCTTCATGGGTTGTCGGCTACGCGGCTGCGGGTACAGTGGTTGCCGTAGGGTCGAAAGTCCGTAGCCGTAGGGTTGGGGACAGAGTCGCTGCTTTTCACATGCAGGGATCGCATGCGGAACGTTGGGCTGTGCCCGCGGAACGAACCTGGCTTATACCAGACGGGGTGGATATGGCAGAAGCGGCGGCGGTACCGATTTCTTTCGCAACCGCGCATCATTGCCTTTTCACACGCGGCATGCTCCGGCACGGAGAAACCGTCCTGATTCAGGCCGCTGCTGGTGGCGTAGGGCTCGCGGCCGTTCAGCTTGCCTCACAGGCAGGCGCAACGGTCATCGCCGTGGCAAGCGGAACGCAGCGAAGAAGCCGGTTGCTTGAACTTGGCGCCGATTATGTTGTGGATCGTACAGAAAATAACATCGTGGACAGTGTCCGACAGTACACTCATGGTACCGGCGTTGACCTCGTCATCGATCCGGTGGGGACCACGTTGCCTGCTTCGCTTTCTGCACTCGCTCCGGAAGGACGTCTCGTCTTCGTCGGTAATGCGGGCGGCGGCAGTCTGACCGTCGACCTGTGGTTGCCAATGCAGTCTAACCAGACGCTCATGGGGGTATTCATGGGACCCCTTTTTGAAAGGGCTGGCGTTCGGACAAGCGTGGACGACATGTTGCAGGCTGTAGCGGCAGGGCGCATCAGGGTTGTCATTGACCGTATCTTCCCCCTGGCTAACGCTGCCGCGGCCCATGAATACGCTGAGACAGCGAAACCGCTTGGCCGCATCGTTATGAAGCCATGAGAGAGGGGGGCCTCAATCTGGCCCTGACACAGATGCGATCCGGAAGCCGCCTCGCATTTCGTTTATCCTATCCGCCATAATCCTTTGAACCGCAAAAACAGTTTTCTATTATCTGCCTTCTGATAATGGATGCCTGATTATTGAACCCCAGAAACGGCCACATTATTCGCTTGAGGAGCTGCTGGCGCAGTGCGATCCGCACGCTGAAATGAGCGAAGAGGATCGGGAGTGGATTGATGCGCCTGCGGTAGGCAAGGAGATCCTGTAAATGGACAGAGGGGAAATCTGGCTTGTTTCACTGGATTCGATTGTTGACCACGAGCAAAGTGGAAAACGTCCGGCACTCATCGTATCGAAGGCATCGTTTAACAAGCTGACCCGGCTACCGGTAGTGGTTCCCGTCACCAGCGGCGGAAACTTTGCACGTACAGCAGGTTTCACCGTTTCACTGGAAGGGGCGGGGACAAAAACAATGGGCGTTATTCGCTGCGACCAGCCCAGAACCATTGATATAGCGGCCCGGAACGGCGTGCGGCTGGAACGCATACCTGATGCCGTTGTAAATGAGGTGCTTGCCAGGCTGGATGCGATGCTGAGTTAACATCAGAGATGCAGAAAAGCAAAAAGCCCGCTTAGTTTCCTAAGCAGGCTTCTTAAATTTGGCTCCTCTGACTGGACTCGAACCAGTGACATACGGATTAACAGTCCGCCGTTCTACCGACTGAACTACAGAGGAATCGTGTGAACGAGGCGCATATTATAGACCTCGATTCGCCTTGTCAAAGGGGGAAAACACGCTTTTCGTTCGTTTGCTGACAATTTCAGCAAATCGCTGATTTTATAGCAAATTCGCGTTGAAATTACCCAGGAAAATGCGCCGCCCGCAGGCAGGCGGCGCGAAGGGTTAGAACAGTACAGAGTAGTTCAGACCAAACGTGCGTCCACGGCCCTTATAGGTATACAGGCCCGGTGCGCCGTAGGTTGGGCTATACAGCCCCGGTGCGCGCTGGCCCCAGGCGGTGGTGTAGTCTTTGTCCAGCAGGTTTTCCACGCTGAAGCTGACTTTACCCACCGGCAGGGCGTAGCTGCCGAGGAAGTCGACCGTGTTGTAGCCGTCGATCTTCTTACCGTCGGCGTCAGAGACGTCAAAGGTCTGCGTGCTCTGCACGCGCAGGGTCCAGTCGCCCGGCGCCCAGTTGACCCATGCGCTGGCTTTCGACGGGCTGGCGCTGTCTACCGTCAGCTTCTCCCATTTGCCGTTCTCGCGGGTTTCAGACTTAATGGCGTTAAAGTTCGCGCCCGTGCTCCAGTCGCTGTTAGTGAAGAAATAGTCCACCTGACCTTCCACCCCGTAGATACGACGTTTGTCGTCCTCGAGGTTGATGGTCATATCCGTCTTGTTGATGGTGATGGTTTTATCCGAGAGCGAGTAATAGGCCGCAACCTGCGTGCGCAGGTTATCCCCGGTATAGCGCCAGCCCAGCTCGTAAGCGTTGACCTTAATGCCGTCCAGCTTCGAATCGTTCACGTTCACGCTGTTCAGCAGGCGATAGTGACCGTTGCTGAGCTGATAGGTACCCGAGCCGTAGTACTTCGCCAGGTCCGGAATTTCGAAGCCCTGGGAGAAGTTAAACCACAGCTGCTGCTGTTCGGTCAGGCGGCCAAGGATCCCGGCGTTAAACAGGAAGTTGTTGTAATCGGTTTTCCCGCCCGGCACCGCGTCTGCGGAGGTGGCTTTCCCGGTGGCGATGGCCTGCTGCTGGGCGTAACCGACAAAGTCGTCCACCTTGTTTTCGGTGTACTGGTAACGTACGCCGCCGCTCAGGGTGATGGCGTCAATGTCGTAACTTGCCTGCAGGAACGGGGCGAGGTTGGTGATGCTATAGCCCGGGTAACGGCCCACGTTGTAGGCGTTGTCAAGCTCCATGCCGCCGCTCGCCGCGGCTTTGCTCAGGTCGAAGAACTGCTGGTTGGCATCGAAGGTTTCATGGTCGGCGTCCACACCCCAGGTCAGCGTCAAATCGTCCACCGGCTTGCTGTTCAGCGTCAGCTTGCCGCCGTAGAAATCAGTTTTCTGCTGAGACGCACTGATGCTGCTCACCACACCTTTGGTCAGGGTAGGGAACGGATAATAGGTCAGGCTCTCGTCGCGATAGTAAATCTGCGCAACCAGGTCCTGGCCCCAGAAGTCAGTATTGGAGTACTGCAGGTTAATCAGATGGCGCTCGGTTCCCGGTACGCGGTCAGAATCGAGATTACCTTTGTTGTACGCGTTCGCATCCCCCGTGACGGCAGAGAAGTTCTTCCCAAGATACAGCCCATGCTTGCCGTCGGATTCGCTCTTGTAGTACTGCGTGGTTAACTGCAGCTGCTGGTGATCGTCAATGTTGATGGTGCCCGTCCCCATCACATCGATACGGTCGGAATACTGTAGGCCGGTCTGGGTGTTATCAATAATCACCTCGTCGCCGTTGCCGTCGTACCAGCCGCCGTAGCGCTGATACGACACCGACAGACGCCCGGAGGCGTTATCATTGCCGCCGCTGACCGCCGCTGAAACGTTCTCATCATGATCGTTGTGGCTGTTAAAGCCGCTTTTTGCCCCGGTCTGGAACTCAACCTCGGTGTCCGGCTGGCCTTTTTTGGTGACGATGTTCACCAGGCCGCCGGTACTGCCGCCGCCGTAGAGCGAGGTGGCACCGGAGATCACTTCAATGCGGTCGATGTTGAACGGATCGATAGAGTCCAGCTGGCGGCTGTCGCTGCGCGACGAGTTCAGGCGCACGCCGTCCACCATCACCATCATCGAACGGCCGCGCAGGTTCATACCGTAGTTGGTACGCCCCTGGCTGCTGACGTCCATCCCCGGGATCAGCTGTGCGAGCACCTCTTTAATCTCTTTCCCGCCCTGAACCTGCTGCTCAATTTCAGCCCGCTCAATGACCCAGGTCGTCTGCGCCATCTCCGCCACGCTGCGGTGCGCGCGGCTGGCGGAGACAACGATATTTTCTTCCTTTTGTTCTTCCGCCCACGCAGAGGTAGAAAGCATGGCAAGCAAGCAAGGGTTTAAAACCCAAAGATGAGAACGTTTCATTGTTATGTTGATCCTGATTGTGTGTGTCAGTACTCGGTGGTTTTTGCTAATGATTTAAAAACCGGATTGCTGTCCGGGCTGGTGGTTGTCCGCCAGTGGATAACGCCGGGGGTGGTAGCCAGCTCAAACGGCTCGTCCGCGTGCGCGCGATTCAGAATTCGCGCCGCGCGCCAGGCCATCAGGCTGAGCTGGGGTTCGGCAATACCGAGACGGTGCATCCCGGCATTTACGGCAAACAGACGGTTGCTCTGCGGGCCGTCCCATTCGAGGGTGAAATCGTTGTTGATGCAGAAGGCTTCGTCCGTATCCAGCTTCAGGCGGTGAGACAGCGGCGCGAGAAACGCAGGCTGCACGGCGCGGTAGCCAGTGGCAAAAATCACCACGTCGCTTTCCAGCTGCTCACGGCCCCCGTCAAGGTGATGCTGTATACTCAGGCGCTGCCCGGTCTCCTGGCGCGAAAGCGCCGTGACCGAGCGGGACGGCATAAGATGGGCCCAGGGCTTTTCACGCAGCACTTCAAAGCGGTGGTACATGGCGCGGTAAATCGCCAGCAGGGACTCGGTGGTGATGCCGTCAGAGGTCATTTTCTGCTCGTGCAGCATCTGTCGACGGGCTTCTTCACCGAGCGTGGAAAAACTGTCCACGTACTCCGGCGTGAAGTACTCGTTGGCAAACGCGGCCTCATCCAGCGCGTTGTAGTTATTGCGGCGCGATACCCAGTTCAGGCTCAGCGGCTGGCCCCATTCGCCGCGGAAGATATTTAAAAACAGGTCCGCACCGCTCTGGCCGCCGCCGACGACGGTAACGCGCTTGCCCGCGAGATCCGGCGTGCGCAGCATCATCTCGCTGGCGTGGAAGCAGGTATCGTCCTGCACCGTGACGCAGTCGGGCAGATTGATCTGTTTGCCAATCCCTACGCAGACGTGGCGCGCCAGGAAGCGATCGCGCTGGGTCACCACCTCAAACAGGCCGCTTTTCTCATCAAAACTGACCTGCTGCACCTGCTGGCTAAATGACAGATTGGTGAGATTGCTCGCCGCCCAGCACAGGTAATCGGCAAACTCTTCCCGCGAGACGGTGCGCTGCTCGGTGGTCAGAAAGCGGTAGAACTTTTTGCGCTGCACCAGGTAGTTCAGGAAGCTGTGGCGGTTGGTGGGCTCCACGGCGCTGACCAGATCCTTCAGGAAGCTGGTCTGCATGTGGCAGTCCGGAACCATCATCCCCGGGTGCCATGAAAAGTGCGGTTTGCGCTCAAGAAACAGCGAGCTAAAGCCGTCCAGCCCTTCCGCCAGAGCGGCGATGCTGAGGTTAAACGGGCCAATACCAATGCCGATGAAATCATAGGTTTTCATTGCGCTGACTCCCGGGAGACCAGAAAAAGGGGGTTATCAAGATCGGAGACATAGTTCGGCAGCATGCGGCTGCCGCCGTCGTGTTCGGAGAAGGTCAGTTTGACCGGGTTGAGGATCACGCGAATAATCTGCGGCTTGAAGAGATCGAATTTGGCGAAGCGTTCCGCCAGATCCGGGTGCGCGGCCATATAGCGTTGCAGTACCCCGGCCAGGATCTGGTAAAAGCGCGTTTCGCTGACCCCGCTTTGCTGGGTAAGACGCGAGATAAAACGCAGCACCGTCACAAAGTTGCCGGTTTGCAGGTCGTGAATAATGTAATCCGCGCTCAGGCGCGCCGTGACGGCCTTCACCTGTTCCGGCAGGCTCTGCGCCTGCGGGAAATCCTCATCCACCAGGCGCATATCGCCCTGGAAATCCTTCAGCAGGATGCACTGCGGGACGTAATCCTTCATTACCAGCGTCACGTTCTGCCCGTGGGCGATCAGCGCCACGCCGTAGCGGCAGAGCAGGTGATAGAACGGGATCACCGTTGCCTCAAACAGCTTTTCCAGCCACGCGTCGGCGCTTAACCCGGAACGGTTGATCCATGCGTCGATCAGCGGACGCCCGGCGTTGTCGGTTTCCATCAGCGCCGCCATCAGCACCGCCTGTTCACCGTCCTGCAGATAACAAGACGGGTTCTCGCGCCAGATCACGCCCAACATTTCCTGATAGCGATAGGGCGCTTTCGGCAATGCGGCATAGCCCGGATGCGACAGATACCCGGCAGCGGGCTCACCCAGTACCTGCGCACCGCAGCGGGCAAGCGTAGCGTCGCTGGCGAACTGCTGCTGTAACCAGCGCGAGGCCAGCGGCCCGGCGGCAATGTATTTGCCCGGAATACCGCGATAGCAGGAAGTGTTGTAGATGGTCAGCGGCAGCTTGATGTCAAACGGCGCGCGACGGCTGGCGTTGGTGAGCGTGCGCAGGGACTGCTGCGCCAGATACTCATCGCCAAATTCGCCCAGTTCCACCATCTCACCGCGCGCCAGCTGCGCAAGGAAATGAATGGCGATCTTCTGCTGCCACTGCCACGGGTGCAGCGGCACGGGCAGCCAGCCGTCGTCGAGACCCAGCGCCTGCCAGCGGGCGTCAAACCGGGCGCGCTCGGCGTTGTCCATCGCGCTGGCCAGCAGGGCATTGATATCGCAATCGACGTCGCTGCTCCAGACCAGATGCTCCCGCTGGACGGCGACCCAGTGCAGGCGAAAACGCCCGCGATACTCAGGCGCGTACTGGCGCAGGGCATTCAGGCCCCAGCCGCGGCGACCTTTGTTGAAAATAAACTTAGGATGACCGCTCATCAGACACTGCAGTTCGTCCGGGTCGAGGTGGATCAGCGCGTCGGCATCCAGCGCTTCGCGCGCCTGTAAAAGCTGAATATCGCCCCGCAGCGTGGCGTAGAGATCTTCCATATGCTCTGCCGTTTGCGCGTCGCTCATCTCCAGCACCGTCGCCAGCTGCAGCAGCGCGCTTTCCGCTTCTACGGCGGCGCTGCTGGTGGTCGTCAGGCTGGCAGGTTCGATATGCAGCCAGCCCCAGATCCCGCGCGTGGCGCTAAACTGCCATGTTTCGCTGCCCATGGTGATTTGCCAGCGGTCCGGGCCCAGGGTTTCGGCACGCAGGGTACGTTCGTATTCCAGTTCGGCGAGGATCTTCGCCACCATCTCACGGTTCACTTGTTGCCAGAGTGCGTTCACAGGCCCACCTCGCTGAAGAAGCGGTGACGCTGGCTCATGATGAGGCGCGAGCGTTTGTGCGGGAAATCGAACTCTTTCACCGTGTCAAAACCGGCAGAGGAAAGGTGACGGAACAGACGCTGGTTGTCGAAACGTGGCTCGGCGACAATGCGCGTCGTGCGCGGTTCATCGAGATACAGATAGTGGCTCAGGCCGCGCAGCCAGCTGCGGATGTACTGCGCGCCGCGCCAGTTTTCTTCCCCGACCAGCATGTGCAGACCGCGGTCAAACGGCTGCCAGCGATAGTGGCGGCCGATGCGGTCTTCGGGTGCCCAGTAGAGTTCAAAATAGCCAAACGGCTGGTCGTCAAAACAGCCGATAACCGGGTAGCAATACGTTGAGTCGAGCTGACGGCGCAGGTAGTTTTCCTGCTCGGCCTGCGGGCCGGCCATCTCCCAGAAAGCGTTCACGCGGGGGTTATTCATCCAGCGGGTGAATCGCTCGCCGTCCAGCGCCACGTCCGCCACGCGGAAGCTGAGGGTACGTTTAATTTGCGGATCGTAACGGCGATACACTTCGCCCTGCGGGCGGTGAGGGCGCAGCGGGAAGTACAGCTGACGGCTCTCGTCAAACTGCATTCCGCCGCTGGCCTGCGGCCGTTCGCCTCTCAGCCAGAGCGGAAGCTGCCAGAAGGCGTCGCGCGCCAGATAATCCCCGTGGGCCTGGCTAAACAGCGCCTGCGCCTGGGGTTCATCCTGCCAGGCCGCCCAGGGCAGCGTGATGCCGGTTAGCGCAGGCGCGGCGACGAACAGCTGATCCAGCGCGTTGACCAGCCAGCCGTCCGGGATGTCGTTCAGGCGCTCAAATACCGCGCTGCCGTCGAGACCCAACGCCAGCGGCAGCGTGCGATCCGTGGCGGTGCAGCGAAAGCCGTAGCCGGAATGGACGATATTCGCGATTGCCATCACGCCTTCTCCTTGTAAAACGGGTTGCTAAAGTCGAAATAGATCACCGCCGGATCGGCGATGGTGTTTTCATTGCGATCGTGCAGGTAGCAGAAGAAGTTGCCTTTGCAGTTCCAGGTTGGGCTGTCCAGCACGTAATCGAGGCAGCGGGTCTGCTTCGCGGTCTGGCGCAGGCCCACAAGCGCGTCGCGCACCCGGGACATCAGGCTCTCCTCGCTGTCGAAACCCGCGGCGGCGAGGGCGGCGGTGACGGCAAGGGTAGAGTTCAGCAGCAGGTAGTACGGGAAGTAGCGCAGCAGCTGGCTCTCACCGAAGCGGTTTTCCACCTCCGTTTCGCCCGCCTCCTGCAGCCACGCATCGGCTCCTTCGGTCCATGCGCTGCCCTGGCAGTCGCGGTAGATAAGCCCGACGGGGAAATCCTGCTGCATCTCAACGAGGATATTCTGCTGGTGCGCCAGCAGCACCAGCCCGTAGTCCGCCTCGGCGCTAAACAGCGGGAGTAACACGCGGTCGCAATAGGCGTCCAGCCAGCAGCGCGCAGCCTGAGCTAACGGTAAATCCAGACGCTGGCTCAGACGGCGGACCGCCGCGGCCAGCAGGCTGTCACCGCCGTCCGGCGCGGCCTGCGTCAGGCTCACCAGCACGTTGGTCTGAGTATCTGGCGTATCGAACAGCAGGTTGACGCGCAGGGCCATCAGGCTCTCTTCCTGAACAGTGCCGCTTTCATCACGCAGCCCCGCCCAGCCGTCTTCCTGCATGACGCGCATGGTGGGGTAGCGTGCCTGGAGTTCTTGCCAGCGCGCCGTTTTAGCCAGACGCGCCAGGCGCATACCGCGCTTAACCTCTTTCACCGACAGCGTGCGCACGGAGTTCGTCAGGCGCACGCTGAGGGAAAACTTAATCATGTCGCTGTTGGTTTCGCTGTACAGCGAGCGCGAGGAGCTGGTCGGCAGCCACTGTGCGCCTGCTTCACCCAGATCAAGCAGGGCCTCTTTTTCCACCAGGCGCTGGCACCACTCCTGCTGCAGCAGATAGTCGGCCTGCCACGGGTGCATCGGCAGCAGCCAGCGGGTGTCGGTAAAGTGGCCGAGCAGCTCAGGCGCGCTCTGGGCGGCGAAGCGCAGCAGGCGTTCACGCAGGGAGACGTTCAGGCTGTCGCCGGCAATAAGCGTGCTCTCAACGGCAAACCAGCGCAGCGGGAAGCGGGAGGCGAAATCGGGTAAATAGCGACGCGCTTCGGTTTCGTCAAACGGCTCGTGCGACTTTGGCGCCGGGTGAAACGCATGGCCGACCAGCAGCGCCTGTTCCGCGTCGGCAAACGTTAACGGTTTATCGCGCAGGGTGGCCCAGCTGTGGCGTAAATCAATCGCCTGCCAGGTGTGCGCATGGCTTTCGAGGACGCGCTGTTTAAAACGCGTCAGCGTAGCGGCATCCAAAGAGCCTTTTACTGACGGCTTTTCAAGAAGTAAATCAACCAGTTGGGTGAAAGTGACGGCGTCACCGTCATCGCTATTGCTCTGAATAAGCGTTGCCGGGAAACGGTACTGATGATGCTGAGTGGGAGAGAAATAACGTACCGGAACCCGAATCGCCTGGGTCTGGGAAAGCGGGATATGAATGTGCGATAGCGCTTGCGCATCGGGAGCGGGGAGATAGCGCCAGTCCTTCGTTTCGCGCAACAGGGCGTTTAAAAAACACTGGGCCGCAACGTCTGTACCGGCAGAGCGGGGCAGAGCACGCATAGATGTACCTCATTCCATGATTGATAATAATTCTCGTTATGATATTCATTCTGTTTACAGTCGCAACCATTTTTGCAATATTTGTTTTCATAAACTTCATGATTTCCACACATTTATTGACACTATGTTCACATTCTTATGCGCGCTGACTCAGAAACATTGACCGAAAACGTCACCTCAAAAGCCAACTGGCCCCTGGCGCTATGTGCAGGTTTATTAGGTATTGGGCAAAACGGCCTGCTGGTGATGCTCCCGCAACTGGTCACCCTGACCGGGCTTTCACTCTCGGTCTGGGCCGGGCTGCTGATGTTCGGATCCATGCTCTTTTTACCGGCCTCGCCCTGGTGGGGACGCCAGAGCGAGCGGCGGGGGTGTAAAGCCGTGATGCTGGCTTCGCTAAGCGGCTATCTGGCCAGTTTCGTCGTCATGGCGCTGGTGGTTTGGGCGATGGCGGCCGGAAGGCTGGATACCGTCCTGGGGCTGGCGGGGCTTATTCTCTCACGTCTGATCTACGGGCTGACGGTCTCAGGGCTGGTGCCTGCGGCCCAGACGTGGGCTATTCAGCGTGGGGGGCTGGAGAAAAGAATGGCTGCGCTGGCGACAATAAGCTCCGGCCTCAGCTGCGGGCGTTTGCTTGGCCCACCACTGGCGGCGCTGATGCTTAGCGTCAACCCGGTGGCACCGCTCTGGCTGATGGCGGTAGCGCCGTTTATCGCTCTGCTGCTGGTGCTTCGCGAAGTCGCTGACCCGCCGCTGCCGCCGGTGGCGCACCAGGCGACCCGCCTGCAGGCCTCCATGCTGCCGTTCCTGCTGCTGGCGCTGCTGTTGGCGGCGCTGGTAAGCCTGATGCAGCTTGGCCTGTCACCGCATCTCAGCCCCTTGCTGGACGGCAACGCCCGGGACATCAGCCATCACGTTGCGCTCCTGCTGAGCCTGGCCGCGCTGGCTACGCTCGCCGCGCAGTTCCTGGTCGTCCGCCCGCAGCATTTCAGCCCGGTGACGTTGCTCTGCATCGCGGCGGTTTTGATGGTCGCAGGGCTTGGGCTGATGTCTGTCGCTGGTTTAGCGCTGTTCTACGTGGGGATTGTGATCACGTCGCTTGGTGCGGCGATGGCCACGCCGGGCTACCAGCTGCTGCTGAACGATCGGCTGACCACCGGGAAAGGGGCGGGAGTTATCGCCACCAGCCACACGTTAGGCTACGGCGTCAGCGCGCTGCTGGTGCCGGTGGTGACGCGCTTTTACGGTGAACAGTCTTTAACGGTGGCCGCAGGGGGAATGGCGTTGCTGTTTTTAGCATTGAGCATCGGGGTATGGTCAACCGAGCGTACCCCTGATGAAAAGCCTTAATGGATCGACGACGTGCCGCCAGACGCCTCATTTTGCCGCAGGCGCTGCAGGGGATCTTGCTGATAAAACTGGCAGAAACGCTGCCACAGCGCCGGGAAACGTGGCGCGAAGAGCTCTGGCGCGCTGAAGAAATACTCCGAGAGCACCGCGAAGCACTCTGCAGGGTCGGTTGCCGCATAGGCGTCAATGCTGGCGGCGCTTTCGCCCACCAGGTCTATTTCGTCCTGGATGTTATCCATCGCCGCGTGCAGATCGTGCTCCCATCCGGCTACCTCGCGAAGCGGGATCAGCGGTACTCCGCTGGCGCGATCGCCGTTGCGGGTATCCAGCTTATGCGCCACTTCATGAATAATCAGATTAAAACCGGACGCATCAAACGAGTCCTGAATGTCTAGCCAGTTCAGGATTATCGGCCCTTGCTGCCAGCTTTGTCCGGACTGCACCACGCGCTGGTTGTGCACCAGGCCGATATCGTCCTGCCATTCGTCGTCAACGATAAACGGCGCCGGGTAGATCAGCACTTCGTGGAAACCATCCAGCCACTCAATGCCGAGCTCAAGCACCGGCAGGCAGAACAGCAGGGCGATACGCGCACTTTTATGCGCATCCAGCTCAAATCCCTGCAGCGGTACCAGCCGCTTTTGCTGCAAAAAGCGATCCGCCAGCTGAATCAGCTTTGACTGTTCATCCGGCTGGAGGTTGGCCAGCACGGGGATCGCCAGCGCGTCATCCCACGGCAGCGCCACATGTTGACCAGCGTCATTTGATTTCCAGGGCCACTTAATCATCGCTTTGCTCGCAAACTCGTCACGTGAACAAAATTGAAAGGTCAGGTTCCGTTAACATGCCAAAGAACCCGGCATGAAGGCAACTACAAAAGGTAGAGATGTTGAAATGGCAGGAGAGGCCAACCTTTCTCTGCCACTATTCAAGCACTTATCCTGTTTCTTTTCAGTGATAAAAATCCCACATGCGTGCAAAAGAGGATCAGGCAGAAGTCTTCATGACCTTATTCAAAATCAGTCGGTCAAGGCGCTGCGAAACCTGCGTGCAGATCACCTCGACACTCTGATCCTGATGGTACAGGGCATAGTTTAGCGCTTCAGGCGAAATATGCGCTGCGCTGGCTTGCGTGTCTGCTTTCGCTTTCATTGCCCTGGACAGGGCATAACGTGCCGCGTTTGCCCGCTTCTTATCGTAGTGTTTGAGTTCATCAATTTTCAGATTACACGCATTCAGTCTCTCCTCGTGTGAGACTGCGGTAACCGGGGCGATGTCTTCTTCAACGGGTGCTGGTGCTGCGGCGGCGACCGGCGGCACTACCCGAATCGGTGGCTCACTCTTTGTCTGGCACGCCGTCAGGCCCAGTGCCGCAATCAACAAAATAACAGTTCTCATGATTACCCTTGTGAGTGTGATGGGGGCAATATTTTACGCGATGCTTCGCGGTTCCAAATGTGTAATAAACGAATAGAACTGAATAACGGTTATATTTTTATGCGGCGGACAATGAGATAGATTATTCGTTGTAATTGCTGTCAATAATAAGCGCTTATTGTCCAATAACACCTGTAGTTTGAAATGAAAATTATTGCTACCGTTTAATCGTCAGCGCGGGAATATCTTGCTGATACTCTTATTTTTAAATGCATAACCTGAATATTCAGTGTCTCACACACATTTATGGAGCGTTTATGTTGTTGAAGAAAGCCGCGTTTGTAATTATCCCTCTGATCTTTTCCTCGTCAGCCCTGGCCGACCTAGGGGGAAGATGCTGTCCTTTCAGTGATGAAAATCTGAAAGAAGATATTCGTCCTCTCGAAGGCTCCCTGGATAAAATTCTCCAGCTGGAAGGCGTTTCTTATACCTGGAAAGAGAATAAAAGCCAGGATGTCGGATTAATCGCGCAGAATGTCGAAAAAGTCTACCCGGAACTGGTCAAAACGGAAGATGGGAAAAAGCAGGTCGATTATCAAAAGCTGGTTGCCCCGCTGATTGAGGCCTTACGTGAACAGCAAAATGAAATTAAGGCGTTAAAGGCTGATGTTGCACAGTGTGCATTGAAAAATAAGTAATTAATCCCTGAGCCCGTCGTAAACATGACGGGCTCAGGCAGACAGTTAGTGACGTTTAATCTTCCCGAGCGCGTCGATGAGCTGCGCCTTCTCAAGCGATGATATCTGCTTATCATTCAGCAAGCGGGACAGCGTGCGGTCCTGCTCTTCACCAAATCCGCCACCGGTCATGATTTGACGGCTAATCAGGTTCAGGATGGTGTTATCCAGGTCAAGAATTTGCGCTCTTACCTCTGCCAGAGGGCGGGGCTGCCACCCTTTTTCAGGCTGCAAACGCCAGCGATCAAGATAGCGATACTGGATGTTTTTACTGACAGCCATCTGTGTCTGCACAAACGCATCAATACTCTTCGGATCCAGCATGACGTCGCGGGCGGCGTCCTGCGCTTTCAGAAGAACATTCTTTTCTCTGGGTAGATCCTCAACGGGAAGGTGGTTCGCAGCCTTATAGCCTGCCACATCCTTCATCACCTCGAATCGCGTGTTTAATGCCTCTGCCAGCTCAGGAAGGGTTGCGGCGTTCACGGAGGCGGCCAGAGATGAACCACACATTAAAATTGATGAAACCACAACAGCGAAATAGCGCACGGTTATTCTCCCGACAATATGAGTTGGAGATCTATTATGGCAGCCTGTTTATGACAGGCAATCGTTTATAGCGTTAATAAACGAGCGTATTTGTCAGCATTTCAGAGGTTCGGGCAGTAAATAAAAAATTCTGATAAATAAAGTCACTATATCGCCATATCAACAGAATGAACTTTTTGATAGCATGAGAAGGCGTAATTTATGTCACACCCAATTACCTTCTACTTCTCAATAAGAAGGTCACGCAATGTGGCCTTCTTTACTGCACCGATTGCGCAGAGGATCCTATGAACACTAAAACACGTGACGGTATAAAGGCCTATACCCCCCTCTCACTGAAACTCTATGACTGGTGGGTACTTCGCGTTTCCAACCGCTATGCCTGGAAATGCGCTACCGAGCGACATCTTATTCCCCATTTCCGAAATAACATGAAAAATAACCACCTCGATGTGGGTGTCGGAACCGGATATTACCTGACATATACGCCAGATTCCTGCACTATTTCGCTGCTCGATTTGAATATCTCAAGTCTTGAGGCGGCGAATGCACGCGTGGGCAGAAACAGGGTTAAGGCGTCCATATTGCATGACGTATTCGAACCCTATCCATCAAATCTTCAAGAGCAATTTGACTCCGTGTCGATGTTTTATCTTCTCCACTGCCTGCCCGGCGAAATGAGCGATAAAGCTGAGGTGATTGCCCACGCCAGTTCGGCGTTAACGAAAGAAGGGTGTTTATTTGGCGCGACCATTCTGGGTGACGAGGCGGGTCACAATGTGTTCGGGCGAAAACTGATGAAAATTTATAATAAGAAAGGCATCTTTTCTAACCGAACCGACAGCGCAGAGGGATTAGCCTCTCTCCTCACGCGTTATTTTCATCATGTGGAGATCGTCGTTGAAGGGCGGGTGGCTCTTTTTAAGGCTGAACGTAAAAAAGAGATGATGTTGGCTGAATAATTTCAGCTGATTGTCTTTTCACCGATGAATAAACAGAGAGGAACACCTCTTTGTTTATTCCTAATGAAAAAGGCAATTCATGAAATCGTTATATCCTTACTCTTACCTGCGCCGGGCGATCCTCGTTGCACTCCTTGGCACGACCGGCACAACCACTGCTGCCACCCTCATCGATAAAGACACGCTGATTGATGGCAACTCCCCTGCCAATGAAGACTATCAGGTTGAAAAGGGTGCGACGCTCACAGCAAAGGGAGCGGTTGCCGGTCAAGTGACCATTTCTGACGGTCGTTTCGTCATGGACGGCGGTCAAATTAATGGCTACCTGATGCTAGACGCTGCCAGTACGGCGACCATTGATAATGCAACCGTGAAATTCGCGGCGTTGATGGGGGATTCCCAACTTCGAAATACAACAATCGAAACTCAGCTTATTGTGAATGAGGCCCGGCTCGTCGCGATGCAAATCCGTGCGCAGCAGCTTGTGGCGTATGACGGTGAGGTCGCTGTAGAGAATGGCGTTATTGCCAATGACGACGAAATGTACAGCGGGGCAGTTGATTTTAATGGTACTAACGGCACGTTTATCGGTAGCGCTATTAAGGGATATAAGTCCGGTATACATCTGAACGGAACGAACACCGTTGGTCTTGATGACTCCAGCGTCTGGGCGGTAAAAGGCCCTGCGTTCATGGCCAACAGTGGAACTCAACATATTCAGCTGAGAAATGGCAGCACCGCCGGTTCTGAAACGGGCGAGCTTCTGATCGCCAAATATGGCAGCGATGTCTCCCTGTCACTCAACGCCAGCCAGGCCGCAGGCACCATCCGTGCCGAAGATAACGCCGTGGTTGACGTCGCGCTCGCCAACGGTAGCCACCTTTCCGGGGCGATGATCAACGTCAATTCCCTGTCGCTGGATAATTCCTCCCTCTATGAAATGACGGCAGATTCCGATATCAAGGCGCTCTCCATGGCGGGCGGAACGGTGAAGTTTGCTGCGGGGGAGGAATACGGCACACTGACGCTCGGTACGCTCTCCGGCAACGGCCATTTTGTGATGAATGCCGACGTGCTGATGGGCCAGGGCGATTTGCTGGATATCACCGAGAGCGCCACCGGGAAACATACTCTGCACGTGGCCGCCACGGGGCGTGAAACGACCAGCAGCGATACCCTGACGCTGGTGCGTTCCGCGGCTGGAGACGCAGAATTTACGCTGAATGGCGGTCGCCTGGACGTCGGCGCCTGGCAGCAAACCCTTGTGCGTAACGGCAATAACTGGGAGCTGGTCCAGGCGGGCTCAACCTCTGCCTCGACCGATGCGATGCTCTCCATGGCTTCCGCCCCGCAGTTTATCCACGAAAATGAACTTAACGTCCTGCGCTCGCGTCTTGACGACACCCGCGCCCAGCCGCAGTCCGGCATGTGGGGTACCGTGCTGCACGGCCGCAGTGATGTCGATGGTGCCTGGGGTTCTGCATACCGCCTGGAACAAAACGGCATGATGCTGGGTGGCGACAAGGTGACCTCCGTTGCAGCAGGCGATCTGACCACGGGCGCCTGGCTGAGCCAGTCAACCGGCCAGGTGAAACATGCTCGCGGCGGCCAGAGCCGGGTCACCAGCTACGGCGGCGGTCTGTATGCCACGCTGAATTCCGCTAACGGTTGGTACACCAGCGGTTCAGCGCAGATTAACCATTTTGACAACAAGCTGAGCGCCCGCATGAGCGATGGCGGCACAGCGCGTGCAAACTGGAACAGCTGGGGATACGGACTGGGTCTGGAAGCGGGCCGTCATATCGCTCTGAGCGATGCCACGCGTCTGACGCCGTTTGCGGGTCTCGACGGCTGGATGACCCCGTCTGAGCACGTCAAACTGAACAACGGGATGACGGCAGAAACGGGTGATGGACGTTCACTGCAGGCGCAAGCGGGTCTGCGGGTGACCACCCGTCTCGAGGCTGGTGAGATGCAGGTCATGCCTTATGCGACGGCGGCGCTGAGCCAGGGGCTGGTGAAAAATGGCAGCACGCGAATTAACGAGACCTATGACTTTACCAATGATTTCACCGGCACGGCCGGTAAGTTTACGGGCGGTATCAGCGCGATGATTACGCCATCAACCCAGGTCTGGCTGGATGCGAGCTACGCGAAAAGCGAGCACGTCGAGTCGCCGGTAGTGGGGAATGTGGGTCTGCGCGTCGATTTCTAAACCGTGCAGTATGCTTTACCGGTTCGCCGGTAAAGCACGCGCTCAACCCCGGTAACGATAACTCACCGTCACCTGGTTACTCAGCACGGTCAGCGGCGTGTCGAGGCGACCTCCCGCCACGGAATAATACTCAAAACGAAACGGTCCGCCTGCCGGCATCCCGGCAGGCAGGGGCAGCTCCCCGGCATAGCCGGGCAGCGTCAGGCAGCGCGTGGCGCTGCACAGGCGAATGCGAAACCCGGCGGGGGTCAGGCCGTCCGTCTGAATCTTCCAGTTTACGCGCGAAGCTACTGCGCCAGCGGGCAGGGGAGAGGGGTTTTGCACCGGTTTACTTTTCAGTACCACCTGTCCACGGGTCATCGTGCCGCCGAAGCTGCTGCCGCTCCATGAACCGTCCGCCGCCATCGCCAGCGGCGTGAGCAGAAGCAGCCCGAGCCCTGCTCTCCTCATCCTTTACCCCCAATCAGATACGTCATCCGCACGTTGCGCTGGGTATTAATCTCCTGGCTGGAAAGGACCGCCAGCTGCGGGAAGATGCGGCGCAGGTAGCGCGACAGCATCAGGCGCAGGGCCGGGTTCACCAGCAGCACCGGCGGCGCGCCTAAGCCTTCCTGGTGCTGCAGCGCCTGCTCGGTCTGCTTCATCAGGTTTTCGGCAATACCCGGCTCAATTGCGCTGCCGCTCTGGGTCGCCTGGATCAACAGCTGCTCCAGGGAGAGATCCAGACCAATCAGCTGAATATCGCCCTCGCCCGGGAACCACTGCTGGGTGATTGCCCGGGAGAGACGCGCCCGCACGCGGGTGGTCAGCTCATCGGCATCGCTCTGGGCGGTGGCAAACTCCGCCAGCGTATCGATAATGGTGCGCATATCGCGAATCGGTACGCGCTCGGCCAGCAGGTTCTGCAGCACTTTGTGCAGCGTGGTCAGGCTGATGACCGCCGGGATCAAATCTTCCACCAGTTTCGGCGAGTTTTTGGTGATCTGGTCGAGCAGCTGCTGCGCCTCCTGACGGCCAAACAGCTCCTCGGTATGGGTGGCGATCAGATGGTTGAGATGCGTTGCCACCACTGAACTCGGGTCAACCACCGTGTAGCCCAGCGTCTGCGCCAGTTCGCGGTGAACCTCGTCAATCCACAGGGCTGGCAGACCAAAGGTGGGTTCGGTGCACGGCGTGCCGGGAACTTCGCCTTCGGCGCAGCCAGGGTTGATCGCCATCCAGCGTTCCGGCTGAACTTCACCAGAACCAATGTTGACCCCTTTAAGCAGGATGCGATAGTGCGTTGGCGCCAGATCCAGGTTGTCACGAATATGCACGGCAGGGGGGAGGAAACCCATCTGCTGGGCAAACTTCTTGCGAATGCCGCGCACGCGGGTCAACAGCTGGCCCTGCTGCTCGTGATCCACCATCGGAATCAGACGATAGCCCACTTCCAGACCGAGGGTATCTTCCATCTGTACATCAGACCAGGTGGCTTCGTTCACCTGCACCACGTCAGCGTCCGCCGCATCGGCATCTGACATTGTGCCCGCGGATTTTTTCGCTTCACCTTCGCGGCCGCGCAGCCACCAGGCGACACCCAGCAGCGCGGCGGTAAACAGCAGGAAGACGAAGTTAGGCATACCGGGGATCAGCCCCAGCAGGCCAATCACGCCCGCCGCCAGCACAATCACGCGCGGAGAGGTAAACAGCTGGCCCACCATCTGCTCGCCCACATCCTGATCGTTGGCGACGCGGGTCACGACCACGCCAGCTGCGGTGGAGATCACCAGCCCCGGGATCTGTGCTACCAGACCATCACCGATGGTCAGCAGGGTATAGGTTTCACCGGCCACGCCCGCAGACATGTCATGCTGCATTACGCCGATCACCAGACCACCAATAATATTGATGGCCATAATCAGCAGCCCGGCAATGGCGTCGCCGCGCACAAACTTACTTGCACCGTCCATCGAGCCGTAGAAATCCGCCTCCTGCGTCACCTCTTTACGGCGGCGTTTGGCTTCCTCTTCACCGATCAGTCCGGCATTGAGATCGGCGTCAATCGCCATCTGCTTGCCCGGCATCCCGTCAAGAGAAAAGCGCGCACCCACTTCCGCAATACGTCCGGCACCCTTGGTGATCACCATAAAGTTAATGATGATCAGAATGATGAACACGATGATACCGATGGCGAAATTGCCGCCCACCAGGAAGTGACCGAAGGCTTCTACCACCTGGCCTGCCGCATCGGAGCCGGTATGGCCGTGCATCAGGATCACGCGCGTTGAGGCGACGTTAAGCGCCAGACGCAGCAGGGTGGAGAACAGCAGCACCGTCGGGAACGCCGAAAACTCCAGCGTGTTCTGGGTAAACATGGCGACCAGCAGGATCATGATCGACAGCACGATATTGAAGGTAAACAGCAGGTCCAGCACGAAGGTCGGCAGCGGCAGGATCATCATCGCCAGGATGGTCATGATCAGTACCGGCCCGGCCAGCACCTGCCACTGGGTTTCCTTCATGTTGGGTAATCGTAATTTGGTGGCGATATTGGCCATCACTCTCTACTCTCTTGTGCAAAATCCATCCCCGTCGGAACGGGAAGATCTTTAGGTGTCAGCGGACGTAAGCCATAGCCTTTACGCCAGCGCTTAAGGCCATAAACCCAGGCCAGCACTTCCGCCACCGCGCTGTACAGCTCGGCGGGAACCGGTGTGCCGGGTTCACAATGGCGATACAGGGCGCGCGCCAGCGGCGGCGCCTCAAGCATAGGGACCCGGTTCTCTTCGGCCAGTTCGCGGATGCGCAGGGCAATCAGCCCGCTACCGCTGGCAACCACCATTGGCGCGCCCATGGCACCTTCCTGATACTTCAGGGCGACCGAATAGTGGGTCGGGTTATTCACCACCACGTCAGCGGTGGGGACATCGGTCATCATTCGCTGCTGCGCCATCTGACGCTGCAGCTGGCGAATCTTGCTTTTGATCAGCGGGTCGCCTTCCTGATTTTTGAATTCGTCTTTGATTTCCTTCAGGCTCATGCGCAGCTTCTTGAAGTTGCTCCAGAGCTGGTAAACCACGTCGAACACCACCATCGGGATCAGCGATAAAATAATGACCAGCATGCAGCCCATTAGCAGGGCGCTGATATCGCCCAGCGCCATGCGCAGCGGTTCATCCATCAGGCTGATAAATTTCCCTTTGTTGAACCACAAAAACAGCCCGCCGCCGATGGCTGCAAGCGTCACCTTCAGAATGCTCTTCACCATCTCCGACACCATCTGCGCGGAAAAAAGACGCTTGATGCCGCTGATCGGGTTGAGCTTTTTGACGTTAAATTTGAGGGCCTTGGCGCTCATATTCAGGCCGCCAATCAGCGACGGCGTGGCGACAGCGGTCAAAAACAGCCCGCCCACGAACGGCAGCAGGGCCAGAAAGGCGATCCCCAGCAGCGATCCGGCGTGATGCAGCATCTGCTGCGGGTCGCTGACTAACAGCCGGTCAAACGTTAAGCCGTTATGCAGCAGGTGCTGCAGCTGTTTTGCCAGCCAGCCGCCCGCCACCAGCAGCAACCCCCAGCCTGCCAGCAGCATGAGTACGCTCGTCAGCTCGCGCGATCGGGGAACCTGTCCCTCTTCGCGCGCTTTTTGCTTTCGGTGGGGTGTGGGGTCTTCTGTTTTTTCGCTGTCGTTTTGTTCTGACATGACATTCGCCCGGCGGGATTAGAAGCCGAGTGACTCCAGCAGATCGTCCACCTGCTCCTGAGACGCCACAATGCCCTCGGCGCGGGTATCGATCTGCGGACCGTTCTTCAGATGCGCATCACCGGCGGCGGCGCTGGCGTCGCGTTCGTTCATGTTTTCCACCAGCACGCTGATAAGCTCTTTCTCAACGGTTTCAATCACGTGCATCAGGCTTTGCAGCACCTGACCGGTGAGATCCTGGAAATCCTGCGCCATCATGATTTCGGTCAGCTGACGGTTGGTCTGCTGGGTCTTCTCCGGCACGTCGTGCAGGAAGGCGCGGGTGGCTTTGACCAGCTCGCGGGCATCATCCAGCGGCTGCGGGTTTTCAAACCAGGCGTCCCAGCGGGCGCTCAGCGCGGTAGCGTTATCGCTCAGCCCTTCCTGCAGGGGACGCGCCACTTCCACGCTGGTCAGCGCGCGATCGGCGGCCTGCGAAGTCTTGCCGACCACATAGTTGAGGCGGTCGCGAGTGTTCGGAAAGGCATCTGCGACTTCCATAATCGCCTGTTCCAGACCGAGGTTCGCCATGCTGTCGCGCAGCAGACGGGTCAGCTGTCCGATGCGAACAAAAATCTCTGTGGCGTTATCCGCCTGCATATTTAACGGGGAGTTCATAAGGGTTACCCGAGTTTTTCAAAGATTTTGCCGAGCTTTTCTTCCAGCGTGGCAGCGGTAAACGGCTTAACGATGTAACCATTGGCTCCCGCCTGAGCGGCCGCGATGATGTTCTCTTTCTTCGCTTCCGCGGTCACCATCAGGACCGGTAGCTTTGACATCGCCGCATCGCTGCGGATGGTTTTCAGCAGCTCCAGTCCGTCGATATTGGGCATGTTCCAGTCGCTGACGACGAAATCGAAGTCGCTGGCGCGCAGCTTGTTGAGCGCGTCCTGACCGTCTTCGGCCTCGTCAATGTGCTTGTAGCCCAGATCCTGCAGCAGGTTTCGTACGATGCGTCGCATGGTGGCAAAGTCGTCAACCACCAGAAAACGCAAATTTTTATCCGACATGGGGGGTATCTCCTGAACGTCGTGAGTCGGTCTTGGAAAGGTTATGTTTATGGAAACTGTCCAGTAAGCACTGGCTGATATCGTCGAGGTCGACGACCTTCTTCGCTGCGCCCAGCGCAATCGCCTCACGCGGCATGCCGAATACCACGCAGGTGGCTTCGCTCTGTGCAAGGGTAAAGGCGCCGGTCTGGCGCAAGTGCAGCAGGCCGCGCGCGCCGTCAGCGCCCATGCCGGTCAGCAGGGCGGCGCTGGCGTGTTTGCTGGCCTGACGCGCCACGGAGTCAAACAGCACATCCACCGACGGACGATGACGATTCACCGGCTGGGCATCGCTGAGCCTGACCCGGTAGCCGTTGTCCTGGCAGATGACCTCCATGTGGCGATCGCCCGGGGCAATCAGGGCGGTGCCCGGTAAAACCGGTTCACCATCCTGCGCTTCGCGCACCGCAATCTGGCACAGCGAGTCGAGTCGCTGGGCGAAAGAGTGGGTGAAACCGGCTGGCATATGTTGGGCGATGACGATGCCCGGCGTACTGACAGGAAGCGTCATCAACACCCGGCGCAGCGCCTCTGTGCCACCCGTGGACGCACCGATGGCGATAATGCTCTGTTGACGCACGGGTATACCGGCGAGGATCGGTCTGGCGTCGGCGCTATGCTGTGCCAGCTTCGCTCGAGCCGCGATGCGGATCTTCTCCACCACCAGCTGGCTCCAGCTGTCGATATTCTCCGCGCCGCGGTGCTCCGGCTTGGGCAGAAAATCCACCGCACCGTGCTCCAGCGCGGTCATAGTGGCTTTCGACCCCCGGGTGGTCAGGGAGGAGACCATAATCACCGGCATCGGGCGCAGGCGCATCAGGCGGGAGAGAAACTCCAGCCCGTCCATCCGCGGCATGTCGATATCCAGCGTCAGCACGTCCGGGTTAAGCTGTTTAATCAGCTCCCGCGCGATAAACGCGTCCGGCGCCGTGCCGACCATTTCCATATCAGGCTGCTGATTGACCACCGCGCTGAGCATGTTACGCATCAGGGCGGAATCATCGACCGCCAGCACACGAATTGCCTTCACCGTGTGGCCTCCGTCAGTTCATACACCGACTGCCCCCGCAGGCGCAGCGGAATATGTGGATAGTTAAAGTGTTCCGAATGGCCCACAAACAGCAGGCCGCCCGGCTTAAGCAGACGCGCAAAGCGCTGCAACAGACGCTGCTGCGTCGGCGCGTCGAAATAAATCATCACGTTGCGGCAGAAAATGGCGTCGAACGGCCCGGGAACGGACCACTTTTCATCGAGTAAATTAAGCTGCTGGTAGTGAATGGCCGACAGCAGTTCCCGCCGGGCTTTCACCCATTCGCTGTTGTCGCCCGCCCCGCGCAGAAAATAGTGGCGCTTTTGCGCCAGCGTCAGCGCGTCCAGATCGCTCAGTCGGTAGACGCCCGCTTCGGCCTTAGCCAGCACCTCGGTGTCGATATCCGACGCCCAGAGGCGCGGCCCGGCCACCGACGCGCCAAGCTGCTCGTTCAGCGTCATGGCGATAGAGCAGGGCTCTTCCCCCGTTGAGGCGGCGGTACACCAGACGCGATAGCCGCTAGCGCGCTGGCGCGCATGTTCCGCGAGGATCGGGAAGTGATACGCCTCGCGGAAAAAGGAGGTCAGGTTGGTGGTCAGCGCGTTGATAAAGTTCTGCCATTCCGGGTGCTCTGAGTGCGACTCAAGAAGGCCGATATACTCGCTGAACGTGGCCAGTCCCAGCGTGCGCACGCGACGGGAGAGACGATTAAAAATCATCTCTCGCTTTTGCGCGTTGACGACAATGCCGGCGCGCTTATAGATTAATTTCCCGACACGCTGTAATTCGCTGTCAGTCAGAGAAAGCGTATTCAGGGATAAGCGTGCAGGCGTGCTGTTAATTTCACTCATAGAAGGGGGCAGACCTTAAACCGGAGTATTCATTATTTCCTGATACGCGCCGATCATCTTATTTCGCGCCTGCATACCAAAGCTGAATGAAATAGAGGATTTCTGCATCGCCAGCATCACGTCATTCAGGGCAATATCGCTACTTCCGGACATCCATTGCTGTGTTTTGCTCTTTGCCTCAACCTGGGTTTTATTTATTTCGTTAATGCTGTTAAATAAAACGTCAGAAAAGGAGGGGGCGTCACCGCGCGAGGTGTGCCGCTGGTTAGACGGGCCGTTGACCTGCTGCGCCTGGGTTTGTATTTGATCGAGTACGCCACGCATTAATGTCGCTGACATTTTTCAATTCCTGATTAATGGGATAAAAGCCACTGTTTATTGCACATCTTTTAAACGTCGACAGCTTAACACGTGTTTAAAAACCTCAGAAAATCCAATAAGCCGACAGAACTTTGAGCTTATTTATCCTTAAAAAAAACGCCTTTCAGACGATAATGCCCGCCTGAAAAATTCTTATATTTTTGAAATCGTCGACATCACTCTCGCGAATTTCGTGAGCTGACGCGCATCGCGGATGCGTGCTATTTCATACAGGAATACGGCATGAGTGCCACACTAAATGAGTTAACCAACAATCCGGCAGAGCGAATTAAATCGATGCTGTCCTCACTTCGCGGCAGCCCGAAGCTTTTGCTGGTGATTTGCGGCGCTGCGGCGCTATCCGTCATCATCGCGCTAATGTTCTGGGCAAAGGAGCCGGATTACCGGGTGCTGTTCAGTAATATCAGTGATGAAGAAGGCGGCGCCATCGTGGCGCAACTGTCTCAGCTCAACGTCCCTTACCGTATCGATACGCCGGGCGGCGCGATCATGGTGCCGGGCTCGCAGGTGCATGAGGTGCGCATGAAGTTGGCCCAGCAGGGGCTGCCGAAGGGCGGCTCGGTGGGCTTTGAGCTGCTCGACCAGGAGAAGTTTGGCGTCAGCCAGTTCACCGAGCAGGTGAACTACCAGCGCGCACTCGAAGGCGAGCTGGCGCGCACCATCGAAAATCTCGGCCCGATCCAAAGCGCGCGCGTGCATCTGGCCACGCCGAAACCGTCGATGTTTGTTCGCGAACAGAAGAAACCGACCGCGTCCGTCACCGTTAACCTGCTGCAGGGCCGCACCCTGGATGACAGCCAGGTGGTGGCTATCACTCATCTTATCTCCAGCGCGGTGACCGGGCTGGCAGCAGAGAGCGTGACCATTGTCGATCAGCGCGGCAACCTGCTCACCCAGAGCGGGATGCGTGGCCTGCAGACGGCGCACCTGAAATACACCAATGAAATCGAGAGCGACTACCAGCAGCGTATCCAGCGCATTCTCGCCCCGCTGGTGGGGGATGAAAACATCCGCGCCCAGGTGACCGCGCAGATGGATTTCACCGAGCAGGAGCAGACCCTGGAGCAGTACCAGCCGAACAGCGACCCTGAAAAAATGGCGATCCGCAGCCGTCAGTCAAGTCTGGCCGAGCAGGGTAATCGCCGTGGCGCGGGCGGCGTGCCGGGTGCGTTGAGCAACACGCCACCGGCACCGGCCACCGCGCCGCTGACCCAGCCGCTCAATACCCCAGCGGATGACAAAAAAGAGAAAACCACCGGCAGCAGCGCTAGCCGTGAGACGGCGCAGCCGTATAACAACCGCAGCGATGAGACCACCAACTTTGAGGTGGATCGCACCCTGACCCACACCAAATCCAATGCCGGACGCATCCAGCGCCTGTCGGTCGCGGTGGTGATCAACCACCTGCCGCAGGGGGAAGAGGGCAAACCGGGGCCGATTAGCGAGGCCGAGCTGACCCGCATTAACGCGCTGGTCAAAGAGGCGATTGGCTACAACGCCAGCCGTGGCGACAGCGTCAACATCCTCAACTCCGCCTTCAACGGCGTAGTGGAAGAACCGATTCCGCCATTCTGGGAGCAGGATCGTTTCTACGCGCTGTTGATGGCTATCGCCCGCTATCTGGTCATCGCCATTATCGCCTGGGTGATGTGGCGCAAGCTGGTGCAGCCCGCCTGGATCCGCCATCAGGAGACCACTATCCGTCGTCTGGAGATGGAAAAAGAGGCGCGCGAAGAACAAATTGCTGCGAAAAAACGTGCAGCGGAGAAAAACAACCGCGACCGTGCGCAACAGCGAGTGGATACGGAACTCAATGGTCAACAGCTGCGTGAGCTGGCAGAGCAGGAGCCGCGCGTTATCGCCCTGGTGATCCGCCAGTGGATGAGTAAGGAGCCGAAATAATGAATGCCTCAGATAAAAGCGCCATCGTCATGCTGACGCTGGGAGATGTCCTGGCCGCGGAGGTGTTCAAGCACCTCAACGCCCACGAGGTGAAGCAGATCAGTGCCTCAATGGTCAATATGGCGGGCTTTACTCACGACCAGATGGCAATGGTGCTGGAGGAGTTTAAGAAAGACTCCAGCGAATACGCGGCGCTCAGCCTCAATACCAACGATTATCTGCGCAGCGTGCTGGTCAAGGCGCTGGGCGAAGAGCGCGCCTCCTCGTTGCTGGAAGATCTGCTGGATACTCACCAGGGCACCAACGGCATCGAAACGCTCAACTTTATGGAGCCACAGTCGGTCTTCGATCTTATCCGTGAGGAGCATCCGCAGATCATCGCCACCATCCTGGTTCACCTTAAGCGTAACCAGGCGGCGGACGTGCTGGGCAAATTCGACGATCGCGAGCGTAACGACATCATGCTGCGTATTGCCACCTTCGGTGGCGTACAGCCTGCCGCGCTGCAGGAGCTGACGGAAGTGCTGAACAACCTGTTGCACGGTCAGAACCTCAAGCGCAGCAAGATGGGCGGCGTCCGTCCGGCAGCCGAGATCCTCAACCTGATGAAATCGCACCAGGAAGAGGCGGCCATCGAGGCGGTACGCGAGTTCGACGGCGAGCTGGCGCAGAAGATCATCGACGAGATGTTCCTGTTCGAAAACCTGGTGGAAGTGGAAGACAGAAGCATCCAGCGTCTGCTGCAGGAGATCGAGAGCGAGACGCTGATCATCGCGCTGAAAGGGGCCGACGAGCCGCTGCGCATGAAGTTCTTCCGCAACATGTCCCGTCGTCAGGCGGAGCTGATGACCGACGATCTGGCCTCCCGTGGCCCGGTGCGTCTGTCGCAGGTCGAAGCCGAGCAGAAAAACATTCTCAACGTGGTGCGTCGCCTGGCCGAGGCCGGCGAGATCCTGATTGGAGGCAGCGACGATGCCTACGTTTGATGATAACAACGCCCGCGAGTGGCGGAGCTGGAAGCCTGAAAACCTGCTGGGTGAACCGCTGGACACCCCGCTGCCCACGCTGGACAACACCCAGTCAGAGACTCAACTGAAAGCTGAACTGGCGCGTCTGCGCAAGCAGGCGGAGCAGCAGGGGTTTACCCAGGGGCAGCAGCAGGGCCAGGAAGAGGGCCATAAACAGGGCTATGAGGCGGGGCTGAAAGAGGGTCGCGACGCCGGTTATGCCCAGGGCCTCGAGCAGGCGCGCGTTGAACAACAGGCATTGTTGCGCGAGGCCGAGCTGTGGGTCAGCAACTTTAAGCTGGCGCTGGAAAACCTCGAAGGGCTGATCCCGGCCCGTCTGGTGCAGTTGTCCCTGACGGCGGTGCAGCAGCTCTACGGCACCTCCCGCATCGCAGATAACCATGCTCTGGTGACGCAGATCCGCAGCCTGATGCAGCAGGATGCCCTGCTGCACGGCACCATCCAGCTGTATGTCAGCCCGGACGCGTTTGACATCGTGCAGGCGGCGCTGGGCGAGACGCTCGCCGCGATGGGCTGGGAGCTGCATCGCGACACCGGCCTGGCCGCCGGGGGCTGCCGGGTGGTCTCCCCGGATGTGGAGGTGGACGCCAGCATGGAAACCCGCTGGCAGGCGCTCTGCCAGCTGGCGCGCGAGGAGCTCTCTCAATGAGCCAGCAGCTAAAAACGTGGCTCTCGGCCCTCGACCGGGTGGAAGAGAAACTCACTCAGGTGCCCGATTTTCGCCAGTACGGCAAGCTGACGCGCGCCACCGGTCTGGTGATGGAAGCCGTCGGGCTGAAGCTGCCGATCGGCGCGCTGTGTAACGTTGAGCGCCAGACGGAACAGGGGATTATCCCGGTTGAGAGCGAAGTGGTGGGCTTTAACGGCCAGACGCTGTTCCTGATGCCGCTGGAGCACGTCGACGGCATTCTGCCGGGGGCGCGTATTTATGCCCTGCAACGCGACAGCCACGCAGGAAAACAACTGCCCGTTGGCCCGCATCTGCTGGGCCGGGTGCTGGATGCGCAGGGCCGTCCGCTGGATGGCCGCCCCGCGCCGGGGAAACCGGCGGCAGGGCTGTTTACTCCAACGCTTAATCCGCTGCACCGCGACCCGATCAAAAACGTGCTCGACGTTGGCGTGCGCGCCATCAACGGCCTGCTGACGGTAGGGCGCGGGCAGCGTATGGGCCTGTTCGCCGGTTCCGGCGTCGGCAAAAGCGTGCTGCTCGGCATGATGGCCCGTTTTACCACCGCTGACGTCATCGTGGTGGGGCTGATTGGCGAGCGTGGCCGCGAAGTGAAAGATTTTATCGAGAATATCCTCGGCGAGCAGGGGCTGGCGCGGGCGGTGGTGGTGGCCGCCCCGGCTGACGTTTCGCCGATTTTGCGTATGCAGGGGGCCGTTTACGCGACGCGCATCGCGGAAGATTTTCGCGAGCGCGGCCTCAACGTGCTGCTGATCATGGACTCCCTGACGCGTTACGCCATGGCGCAGCGTGAAGTGGCCCTGGCGATTGGCGAACCGCCCGCGACCAAAGGCTATCCGCCGTCGGTCTTTGCCCGCCTGCCCGCGCTGGTCGAGCGTACCGGTAACGGCGTGAAAGGGGGCGGTTCAATCACCGCGTTTTACACGGTGCTCACCGAAGGGGACGATCAGCAGGATCCGATTGCCGACTCCGCGCGAGCGATCCTTGACGGCCATATCGTGCTGTCGCGTCGTCTTGCCGAGGCGGGTCACTACCCGGCTATCGATATTGAAGCTTCGATCAGCCGCGCCATGACCGAGCTTATCCCGCATGCCCAGTACCGCAAGGTGCAACGTTTTAAACAGCTGCTTTCCGCGTATCAGCGCAACCGCGATCTGGTCAGCGTGGGCGCGTACGTCAAAGGCAGCGACGCGATGCTGGATCAGGCTATTGATAAATACCCGTCGCTGGAGGCGTTTCTCCACCAGGCGATCCACGAGCGCAGCGGCTATGACGACGCCGTTCGCGCCCTGTCCGGGCTCTTCCCGGATATCAAGGACTAATCCGGAGGCGCGATGAACGTGAAAAACCCCATGACGCTGCTGCGCGATATGGCGCAAGAGACGCTGACCGAGACCACCCGCGCGCTGGGCGGGGCGCAGCAGCAGCTCCAGCAGGCGATGACCCAGCACGAACAGCTGCAGCACTACGAGCAGGAGTACCAGCAGTCCCTGCGTCAGGGGATGATGGGCGGCGGCATGTCAGTGGCGGATCTGGTCAATCACCAGTCGTTTATTTTGTCGCTGAAGCAGGTGGTGAAGCAGCAGGAAGGCCACGTTAATGCCTGCGAAAAGGCGGTAGACCAGGTGAAGCAGAACTGGGTGCAGAACAAGCAGCGCCTGAACGCGTTTGAAACCCTGATTGAACGCCGGACGACGGCGCAGGCGCTGGTTCAGAGCCGACATGAACAAAAGCTGATGGATGAATTTGCTCAGCGCGCCGGACAAAAGAGAGAAAGGCTATGAACATTGATATTGCCGCCCTGTTACTGGGTAGCGGAGCGCAGGGCAAACCGAAGGCCGGGTTGCTCTCAGACGAAGGCTTCAGCCTGGCGCTGGATGACAAGCTGGCTGAACTGGCGCAGCTTTTCCCGGGGCTTGACCCCCAGGCGCTGGCTGCACTGCCGCAAGCCGCGCTGGCGGGAGCAGGCTTGCCCGCGGATTTACTGCCTGAACAGCTGACCGGAGACGTACCCGCAGCGGAGGCTGACAGTCTGCTGCTGACGGCGACGCCGGGGCTGGCTGAGGCCCTGAAAGGCGTTGCACTCACCGACGGTGAGGGTGAGGAGAGCCCGCAGTGGCAGCTGCAGCAGCTGGTGACCCGCAGCGTCACGGGGGCAGAGCCGGTTAAGCCTGCGAATGGCGTAGTGGGCGGCAAAACCCCTGTGCAGGAGGGAAAAACCGTTTCTCCCCTGAAGGCCGCCGCCGATAACTCCCCTGCGGCAAATGCCGCACCGCTGATGGCGCAGCCCGCAGCACCGGTGAGTTGTGAGGCGTTGGTCACGACAGAAATGTCTGCGACCTCATCGGTGAGCGCCGTGGCGCTGCCGGCCGCCGTGCGCGCCAGCGTGGCGCATGCGCCGCAGCAGGTTGTCACCGTCAACCATCCGCCGGAAACGCCGGAGTGGAAGCAGTCGGTCAGCCAGCATATCGCTATTTTTAGCCGTAACGGGCTGCACAGCGCCGAGATCCGCCTGCATCCGGAAGAGCTGGGGTCGCTGCAGATCTCCCTGCGCATGCAGCAGGATCAGGCGCAGATCCATATCGTCAGCGAACATGCCCACATTCGTCACGCCATGGAGCAGGCCATGCCGCAGCTGCGCGCCGCGATGGCGGAATCAGGTATTCAGCTCGGCCAGGCGAACGTGAGCGCGGAAGGGCAGCAGTTTGCCGCCGGTGAGCAGGGCCAGAACGCATCGGGGGATGAGCACGGCGCACAGGAAGGGGAAGAGCCGTTGGTTGAAGAGGAGATCGTGCCGACTTTATTAACCACCACTCCCGGAAATATATACGGAATTAATACCTTTGCCTGAAGGAGTGAATTAGCTTCAGGAATGAAATTTTATCGCCTGATTATCAGGATGATTATATGGACTACAATGTCCGCCATATTGACCCGAGGGTAGTACGCTGCCCTCTCTTATTTATCAGGTGTACGTTCAATGAGTAATAAAAATAAAAAGGTCGCCAGCGGCGGAGGTTCTCGCTCGCTTCTGATGACGTTCATGTTTTTGACTGCCGTTGCGGCGTGCGGCGTTTCCGGCTACCTCTTCTGGGAAATGAAATTCGCAAAACCGGCACAGGAAATGGTTGAAGGCGATGCGAGCGCAGCACCTGCGCCCGTGCAAGTCGAGCCGCTATACGCCTCGATGAATACCTTTACCGTGAGCCTGAAGCCGACGGCGAACGAATCGGATCGGGTATTGTACCTGGGGTTGTCTATTCGCCTGGCAGAACAGAAATCGCTGGCCGTACTGGAAAAATATTTGCCGGAATATCGCAGCCGCTTATTTATGTTACTCACCCATCAGACGTATGAAGATTTAGCCACCGATGAGGGCAAACGCCGCCTGATTACCAATATTCAGAGTGAGCTGGATAAACCGCTGGCGTTTAACCAGTCCATTCGCGTCACTGACGTCCTTATTAACGAATTTATTCTGCGGTAATTATTATGGCTGACAGCTTTTTATCTCAGGATGAGATCGACCGGTTGCTTAACGCGGATGCGGACAGCAGCAGCGATCTGCATAACACCCGGCCCGATGCAGGGATAAAACCCTACGATCCGCATACCCAGCGCCGGGTCATTCGCGAGCGTCTGCATTCGCTGGAAATTATTAACGAACGCTTTGCCCGTCAGTTCCGTATGGGGCTGTTTAACCTGCTGCGCCGTAGCCCGGACATTACGGCGGGGAACATTAAGATCCAGCCGTATCACGAGTTTGCCCGCAACCTGCCGGTGCCGACAAACCTGAACCTGCTGCACCTTAACCCGCTGCGCGGTACGTCGCTGATGGCGTTCTCGCCGGGGCTGGTGTTTATGGCCGTGGATAACCTGTTTGGCGGCGACGGTCGTTTCCCGACCAAGGCCGACGGCCGCGAGTTTACGCCCACCGAGCAGCGCGTGATCCACCGCATGCTGTCGATGGCGCGCGAGGCGTACGAATTTGCCTGGAGTTCGATCTATAAAATCAAAACGGAGTACATCCGCTCTGAAATCCAGGTGAAGTTCACCAACATCACCTCGTCGCCAAACGATGTGGTGGTCACCACGCCGTTTTCGGTGGAGATCGGTTCGCACCGCGGGGAGTTCAACATCTGTATTCCCTTCAGCACCATCGAACCGCTGCGCGAGCTGCTGAGTAACCCGCCAATGGACAACTCCCGTCAGGAAGATACCCAGTGGCGCGGCCTGCTGGCAAGCCAGATGCGGGAAACGGAGCTGGAGCTTGCGGCACGTTTCGCGGATATCGGCACCCGGCTCTCCAGCGTCATGCAGATGAAAAAAGGCGACATTATCGCGCTGGATAAGCAGGAGTTTATCGAAGCCAGCGTGGGTGGTGTGCCGGTCTTCACGGCCAAATACGGTGCCGTGAACAATCAATATGCCCTGAAGGTCGAGCAGATGATTCAGCCTTCATTACTTTCATTAAACAAGGAGTAATTTCCCCATGAGCGATATGAACACCTCATCGGGTTCTGACGATCAGTCCATCGATAATCTTTGGGGTGATGCCATGACCGAACAGCACGCGGCGGGAATTACCGACACCATGGCTGCACCACAATTTTCTGACGAGATGAACCTGATCCTGGATATCCCGGTAAAAATGACCGTGGAACTGGGACGCACAAAAATGACCATCAAAGAGCTGCTGCGCTTAAGCCAGGGCTCGGTGGTGTCGCTGGACGGTCTGGCGGGTGAACCGCTGGATATCCTGATCAATGGTTACCTGATTGCGCAGGGCGAAGTCGTGGTGGTGTCCGATAAATTCGGCATCCGCATTACGGATATCATCACCCCGTCTGAGCGCATGCATCGCCTGAGCCGCTGATGAACGCCACTGACTCCCTCCCGGCCACCGGCTCGGTGCTGATGACGGTCAGCGGCGCGCTGGCCCTGATTATCCTGCTGATGGTGGTGATGGCCTGGGCCGCCCGCCGCAGCGGGCTGGCGCGTCGGCTGAACGACGCCCAGGGCAACATGTCCGTGGTCGCAACCCAGTCGCTCGGGCCGCGCGAGCGCCTGGTACTGGTTGACGTGGGCGAGCAGCGTCTGGTGCTGGGCGTCACCGCCTCGCAGATTACCTGTCTCGCCACGCAGGCGCGCCCGGAAAATGCCCCGCAGACCTCCGCGCCCGCGGCGACCTTTCCGCTGATGCTGGAAAAGCTGCGTCAGAAATACCGTCCGGGAGGTGAGCAGTGAACCGTCGTCTGCTGCTGGCGCTCGGCCTGATGCTGCCCGCCGCCGGTGCGCTGGCGGCCAACGGTGACATCACCCTCGGCCAGCCTTCCGGAGAAGGCGGCTGGACGCTGCCGGTACAAACCCTGCTGCTGTTGAGCGGCTTTACCTTTATCCCCGCCGTGCTGCTGATGATGACCGGGTTTACCCGCATCATCATTGTGCTGGGGCTGATGCGTAACGCGCTGGGCACGCCTACCGCGCCGCCAAACCAGGTGCTGGTGGGGCTGTCGCTGTTTTTGACCTTTTTTGTCATGTCTCCGGTGTTCAGCCAGATCTACGAAAAAGCCTGGCAGCCGCTGCAGGAAAACAAAATCACCATGGAGGTGGCGCTCACCGAAGGGGTGAAACCGCTGCGTGCGTTCATGCTTGACCAGACGCGCGAAAGCGATCTGGCGATGTTCGCCCGTATCGCGAAGACGCCGGATATCGCCTCGCCGGAAGCGGTGCCGCTCAGCATTCTGGTGCCGGCATTTATCACCAGCGAGCTGAAAACCGCGTTCCAGATTGGCTTCACTATCTTTATCCCGTTCCTGATTATCGATCTGGTGGTCGCCAGCATTCTGATGGCGCTGGGGATGATGATGGTTCCGCCGACCACCATTGCGCTGCCGTTCAAGCTGATGCTGTTTGTGCTGGTGGATGGCTGGCAGCTGCTGGTGGGATCGCTGGCGCAGAGCTTTTACAGTTAGGAGAGACCCATGACCCCTGAAAGCGTTATGGTGATTGGCATGCAGGCGATTAAAGTGGGGCTGATGGTATCCGGCCCGCTGCTGGTGGTCGCGCTGGTCACCGGTCTTATCATCAGTATTTTGCAGGCTGCCACCCAGGTCAACGAAATGACCATGACCTTCATCCCGAAAATCCTGATGATTGTCGGCGTCGCGGTGGCGCTTGGCCCGTGGATGATGAAAATATTTATTGAATACACCCGCGCGGTGTTCGCCAGCATTCCCTATGTGATCGGCTGATGGCCTTCGGAATTCCTCTCGACCAGCTCTACGGGCTGGTCAGCCACTATTTTTTCATTATGGTGCGCATTGCCGCGCTGCTGCACGTTGCCCCTGTATTTGGCGAGAAGGCCGTCAACACCCGGCTGCGTGCCTGCCTGGCGCTGCTGACGGCGATCCTGATCGGCGGCACGCTGCCCGAAACGCAGGTGGGGCTTTATTCCTGGGAAGGGGTCTGGGTGCTGGCCAAACAGGTGATTATCGGTGCGGCGATGGGGCTGACGCTGCAATTGCTGTTTGCCGCCGTGCGCATGGCCGGTGAGATCATCGGCATGCAGATGGGGCTATCGTTCGCCACCTTCTTTGACCCCGGCGCCGGGAACAGCCCGGTGATCTCGCGTTTTCTGAACCTGCTGGTGACGCTGCTGTTCCTCGCCTTTAACGGCCATCTCTGGCTGCTGGCCCTGCTGGCGGAGACCTTCCAGACGCTGCCGGTTGACGCCACGCCGCTGCATGCGGGCGGGTTTATGTACCTGGTCACCCATGCGGGGATTATCTTCAGCCAGGGGCTGATGCTGGGGCTGCCGATTATTGCCTTGCTGCTGTGCATCAACTTTGTCCTCGGGCTGTTAAACCGCCTGACGCCACAGCTCTCCATCTTCGTGATTGGCTTTCCGCTGACGCTGACCTTTGGCATGCTGGCGCTGTTCCTGATTGCCGAAACGCTGGCCCCGTTCTTTGAGCGCCTGATGGCCACCGGGTTTGACCTGCTTGCCGGGCTGATTCAGGCGCTGGTGTAACCGTCAGTTCATGCAGGCAATACGGGCGACGGTTTCCGTGCCGGTGGCCAGCACTTTGTCGTCCAGCAGGTAGACGGTGCTGGTACCCACTTCCCCCGGTTTGATTTGCGGGAAGATATAGTCGGTCACATCTTGATCCGTGGTCTGGCCGCCGAGCTTGCGGTGCTGGCTGGTCACGGTCAGATGGATCCGCTTGCCCGACACATCCACATCGTAGCGCACTTCACGGTTGACGGGCTTGGGCAGCCCGTCGCGCTTGCCATCTTTGAAGTGGCTGATGCTGCCGATATAGGTGGTATGCCCCTTGAACAAGCCGTCACGGTAAGAGCGATAAATACCGCGTGCCAGCGTCGCGTTGTTGTCGTCCTCAATCACGTAGTAGGACGTGGGCGCGATGCACTGCGAGGCGTACGCGGAGGTTTTAAACCCATACAGCGCCATACCGCCCAGCCCGGCAACCATCCCACCCAAAAACAGCAGGGTGAGAGGGGATTTAATAAAGGCGAAAATAGAACGATTCGCAGTCATTCCCTGAATCCTTAAAGGGTTGTTGGCAGGCAATAAGCCCCTGAAACTGGCTCATTTTTTCGGAGCCGGTGGTGACGTAAAGCACGGCAGCGGGCGTTTCTTTGGGACGTCTGTCCAGCACGTGACGGGTATAGGTTTGCAGCGTGGACTCAATCAGAGCATTTTGTGACTGCTTATCTTGCTGAACCATCACCTGGGTGCCGGGCGGCACGTCGGGGCCGTTCCAGCGCACAAAGTGGACCGGCTGCGGGCTAAAATCGATCACGCCGCGTGCCAGGAGCGCCAGTACCAGCCCCACCAGCAGACCGCTGGAAAGGGCAACCAGCTTCTGCTTTAGCCTGGCACGCGGTCGGGGTGGGGCGCTCGCCACGGAAGGCGCCGCTACATGCGGCGAAACAGGGGGCGTATCCTCCGGCGGTGCAACAGCGGGCAAGGGCTCACTGCTTGTCTCCCGCACCAGCAGACGATAGCCGCTGCGCGTCACGGCAATAAGCGTGATAGCTTCCTGCTGGTCCAGTTGAGCAAACGCGCGGCGCAGCTTGGTAATCATGACCCGGACGCTGTTGTCGGTGACTTCCACCCCGGCGCTACGCCAGCCGATCTCCATCAGCTGTTCCTGGGAAAGAACCTCTCCCTGCGCCTCTGCCAGCGCGGTGAGGCACAGGCACGCGCTTTGGGGAAGGGTAACGGTCTCTTGCGTATCCGTCCGGGCAAGTTCTCGGGTCTGCAAATCCAGCGTTAGTGACGTTCCAATCGCGATATGGTTTAGCATAGTTATTTGATTCTTCTGGTGTAATGGGCATCGCTTCTGGCTATTGTAATTAATAGTAATGAATGCATGTTATTGCTAGCCGGAGGCCAGAGCGACATGCTTTTTATGTCTTACGTCATATTTTTGCAACCACTTCGTAATAACAGCCTTAACACGATTAAGGTTATTAATTGGAGTGTTATTAACCGTATTAAAAGTGGTGCTTAAAGAGGTTTGACTTTAATCATATTAAAACCAAATACTTGCAATTTTGACGGTGCAAACGGGCCATCTGCAGCATTGATAATGAGACGCTGTTATTATTTTGAATTAACTATTTTTAATCTGTTTATTTTTATTAATTATGCATGGGGTGGGGGCGGGAGCGGTTGATAACGAGGTCAGCGAATTTATACTGAGTAAAGACAGGTTATTGAATTTATTACGCAGTGTTAATTTTCTTTACAAGGATGACTGATGTTTTCTCTGAAGCGTTTTATGCAAACGTCCGATCTGCCCGCCATGTTTCCCGTATTGATCTGCCGTCTGGTGGTGGGGGTATTTTTCTTTACCGCGGGGTTTAATAAATTATTCGTTCCCGAAAACCAGCTGCTGATGGTGGATACCATGCACGACGCGGGGATCCCGTTCCCGGCCGTGATGGCGGTGGTGGTCGCATTCCTGGAATGCAGCATGGGTCTGCTGTTGACCCTGGGGTTATTCAGCCGCTTTAGCGCGCTGATACTGATGATTATCAGCACCGTGGCGCTGGTCACCATTGGTATTTACACCATTCCGCGCGGGCTGAATCTGATCGCATGGCTGAGCTGGCTCTTTTATCTGCCCGAGACGCTCTATATGGTGCTGTGCCTGTTTCCTGTCACCTGGGGCGGCACGCTGTGCAGCCTTGACGGCTGGCTGGTTAAGCGCTGGGACAACGTGCGCAAGATTGTTTTTATTGAGCGTTAACAGAAGTGCGCGGTTATCAACGGTTTGAAGAGCATATTTCCTGACGCCTGCATAATAAAATAGCCCTGTAGAGGCAGCGTCGTGCTGCCGTTAAAAGAACAGGCGCTGATGTCATGGTTTTTATTGTCATACTGGTCGTTATTTTTATTACTCTGGTTATTCTTGTGCAGGCTGGCGTCATGCCGTGGTTTATTCGCACCGAGGGGCAGCGTCTGCGCACGCAGGTTGATGCCCTGGCAACCCAATTACGTGAGCAGCTCGACAGGGTTGAAGCGCAGCAGCGCTCAATGACCGAAAGTGTGGTCACCCTGAAAAGCTTTGCGCTGGATAAAAGTGCCCCCGGTGATACCGATATCGCCGAAGAGACGGGCACCAGCCGTCAATTTTTCAATTCACTGGTCAAAGAGATCGGCGAGCGCCTTGGCGGGCGCGCCTGGATGGTGGATGACACCGGGCGCATCATCGGCGATGCCGCCGGTGCGCCGACGGTGCAATCTCTCAACGACGCCAGCCTGCCGATGGCGGTACCGCTGCGCGCGCTGCTGGCAGAGTCCGGGGAAGGGATGCGCCATACCCGCTTTCGCAGCGCCAGCGGCGAGCACTCGCTGGTGGTGACGCCGATCGCTGAGACGCCGTGGCTGCTGGCCATTGATGTGCCCACCCGCCGGATGGGCGAACGCCCCGGCATCCTCCTGCATAAGCCGTGGCCGCTGGCGGCCTTGCTGCTGGTCTCCACCCTGACGCTGCTGCGCAGCCTGAACCTGCACCTTTCACGCCTCAATGAAGAGCTGCCGTCGCAGCTGAAAACCGAGTTGGGCGCACCTTTGCCGCCGCTGATGCAGGAGATTGGCGAGCAGGTGAGCGTGATCGCGTGGGCTGCCAGCACCATTGCTGAGGAAAATGAGCGTCTGCTGCGGGTACCAGAAGCGAACGGTAATCTCCTCGCCATGCTGAGCGAAAGCACCACGGGCGTGGTTCAGGCGATGAACGCCCTGCACGATGCCGCGCTGCAGATTGCCGACAGCAGCGGCACGCTGGTGCAGCTGGCCAGCCGCGCCTACAGCTATTCGCTGCATAACGAAGAGGGGATTTTTGCCGTGGAGTCGCGCAATCTGGCGAGCCGCTGTGCTCGCTCCTCAAAAGAGCTTCGCGCGCTGATTGACGACGCAATGATGCAGGCGCAAAGCGGCGCACCGTCGGTGACGCAGAATAACAGCGTGCTGATTGAAGAGGTGTATACGGTGGCGAATACGTTACTTCAGCGGGTGAAGGGGTAACCGGGTGACGATGCCTGGAGACCTAAGGAAAGTCTGATAGCGACGACAGGCATTGTTTGCTTAACTGGATCAGGACGTTACAAAAAGGACTCTGATATGAAATATGGGTTAATGCTTTTAGCTGTATCGACACTCGCCGCCTGCCAGTCACCGTCCACCCCGCAGAAAACGGATCGCGTTACGCTTACGCAGTGCAATGATTACACCGTTACCCTGCTGCCAGCCAGCGCCCCCAACCGGCAGGCCCAAATCTGGGTGAATGACAAACAGTTTGTCAGTGAAGAGCGCCGGGAAATTCCACGCAATGAATATATGCCCTTTCACACCTATTTATACGGCTCGGATACGCCTTCAGTAGAGGCGAAGCCTTACAACATCGCGGCGCTGACGGCCGCACCTGAAGGCGTTACGCTGCTGCGTTATCTCGACAGCACGGAAGTGAGCAGGGAGAAATGCGATATTACGGAAGAGGCGTTAAAAGCGGTGCTGCACGATAAGTCAACGCCTTATTAAGCGTCGGTTACCCTGAACAGGGGACAAAAGCGTCCCCTTTTCGAACCTGTATTAAATTTCATTTTCAACTCAAATCACCGATGAATACTCTGACAACGTTTAATTTCAGAGTGTACCCTTATGTTTAAATCCACACAAAGTAGAGTAGTATTGCTGGTTTCTGCTTTCTTTTTATTGCTTATTTTAACCACCCTTTGGGTGGTCACGCGTTTCGTTGCACCGCAGTTGCTAAAAGCAGAGTATCAGCGCGTGCATTATCAGATTGGCGAGGAGGCGGCAGCCATTACGCAGCAAATGTCGCGGGTACAGGCTCAGCAGCGCAGCCTGACGGAAACCGTGCCTCTGCTTAACAGCCCCGACATTGACAGCCTGCTTCCGGCGTTCATCAACCAGAACGGCGATCTAAACCTGTTTGGCGGCGGCGTATGGCCATTGCCGGGCATGCGTGAGCCTGGGGTGGATAAACACAGCACCTTTTATGCCCGGGACCGCAAGGGCATGCTGCGCCCGAACACTACCTGGAATGCCCCGGATGCGCCAGCGTACTGGCAGGAATCATGGTTCAAGGCCGGGCTGCGCGCGCAAAAAGGGCAATGCGTCTGGGCTGAAGCCTATATCGATGCCGCCAGTGCGCAGCCGAGGACCAACTGTGCCATGCCGATTTACCGCAACGGCCAGCTATGGGGCGTGGCGACGCTTGATGTAACCCTGGGCTTCTTTAATCAGCTGGCCCGCAAAATGGCGAAACCCATTGAGGGCGGGGTACTGATTGTTGAGGCCAACGGTAAAATCATCGGCTACAGCCGTGCCTCAGAAGAGACTCCCCCGCTTAAAAACATCAGTGCGCTACCCGGACACGAAATCGCGTTGCTGCAGGAGATGCTGACCGAGGCGAAAGATACGCCACTTGAGCGGACCTATCGTGCAGAAGACGGTGAACACACCATCTTCCTCTATCCCATTAAAGGCAGCCCGTGGTTTGTGGCAACCGATACCAAAAGCAGCCTGCTGAGCAAACAGACCCGCGATATCCTCACCCGTCTGGGTCTGGTTCAGATCCCGCTGTTGCTGCTTCTGGGGGTGGTGCTTGTTCTGACCATCCGCGCCGTAATGCGCAATCTCGATATCGTCAGCCAACGTCTTGCTACGCTCTCTGCGGGCGGAGCCGATTTGACCCGTCGCCTGCCTGAGAACAGCAGTCAGGAGCTGAACGCCATCGCCCGAAATGTGAACGCCTTTATGAGCTATCTGCAGGGGCTGTTGCAGCAGGTTGGGGCGAGCACCCGCACCATTGCGTCGGCCTCTCATCAGATTGCCGAGGGCAACGTGTCGCTTTCGTCACGCACTGAAGAGCAATCCGCCTCGCTGACCCAGACCGCGGCATCAATGGAAGAGATTGCGGGCATTGTGGCGAACAACGCGGACAACGCGGAAAACGCCGACCGTCTGGCGACCGAAGCCGCGGCGGTGGCGCAGCGCGGGGCAGGGCTAATGAATTCAGCGGTGGATAAAATGCGCCATATCGAGTCCTCCTCCCTGCGCGTTGCTGAGATCGTCGGGGTGATCGACGGGATTGCCTACCAGACCAACATTCTGGCGCTGAACGCGGCGGTGGAAGCGGCGCGAGCGGGTGAGCAGGGGCGCGGGTTTGCCGTGGTGGCGACGGAAGTGCGCAACCTGGCGCTGCGGGCGTCCAGCTCGGCGAAAGAGATCCGTGGGCTGATCAACGACGCGGTGGTCGGCGTGCAGGACGGCAGCCGTCTGGTGCAGGATGCCGGGAAGACCATGAACACGCTGGTGGATTCCGTCAGTAAAGTCTCTGGCCTGATGGAGCAGGTTAAAACCGCCAGCCGGGAACAGAGCGTCGGTATCACGCAGGTGAACGTGGCGGTGTGCCAGCTTGAAGGGGCAACCCAGCAAAATGCGTCGCTGGTGGCGGAAGTGTCGTCGGCGGCCAAAGCGATGGAAGAGCAGGCGCAAGAGCTGGAAAGTGTCGTGAGCCGGTTTAAAGTGTGAGCATGTCACCTGGGGTGAGGGCATCAGGCCGCCGTGCAGCCTAATTGCCCGGTGGCGCTTCGCTTACCGGGCCTACGGGCTGGGTGTTCTCCCTCTCCCTTGAGGGAGAGGGCTGGGGTGAGGGGGAACAGACGGCCGTGAGCGTGGCAGAGCGGCTCCACCATCCCGGCGCAAATCTGGAAGACGCCTCGCAATCACACAAGTAACCCGATGTAATTCAGGGTGTACCCTGTTGTTTGTTTTTATCCCACCGTAAAGTGCCCGCGTTGCGGCAATATCCGCAACCGGGCGTGAGAACCTGAAAATACAAGGCGATACATTTTTGTGTCGTATATGCGCACACGTCGCTACAATCATGGCGGCGCTGGCGGAGCAACCATTGGTTGGTCGGCTCCCTTGTATGTCGATTCTCACCTCCGTCAGCGCCACCACCTATGAGCGTGAGAACTCTGGTGGTGGTTGTATGAATATACAAGGAGACTTTCATATGACTATTCTGTCCACTCTCTCTGACGCATCCCACGCGAGTTTTACCGAACAGCTTATTGCCTTACCCCTTCCGGCCTCTGCCGATCTTTTTGACGTGGCCGAACTCTGTGGCGCATTTGCCAGCACGCTGGTGGAAACCGATGAGGTGAGCGAGCGTAACGCATTCTGCGGGCGCTTGCTGCATGCCCTGGGTGAACTGGAACGCCGCTGTGAAGACGATCTGCCCGCGCATCTTATTGAGCAACTCATCGCCGGTGACGCCGCGCCGTCGTGCATGCCGGACTGCTGGCAGGAGACGATTACGCCGATTACCTATGCGCAAGCTCTGGCGCAGGCAATTCTGGGAAATACCCTGCCGCAGAGCGTGAACCGCGCGCTGGCGGGGTTGCTGCACGATATGGTGTTTCTGCTGGGGGAGTTTGTGAAGGAGCCTTACCTGCCGTCTTAAAACCCTTGCCGGGTGGCGGCTGCGCCTGACCCGGCCTACGTTTCGCTGCGCTGCCGGGCAATGTTTATTGTGCACAAAACAAAAAAGCCCTCCGGGGAGGAGGGCAACCGCGCGTGACACACGCGCGTAATCACAATGTAAGGTGGTTTTGTCCAGATTAACGCAGCAGGGACAGCACGTTCTGCGGAACCTGGTTGGCCTGGGCCAGTACGGAGACACCTGCCTGCTGCAGGATGTTCGCGCGGCTCATGGCAGACACTTCCACGGAGAAGTCAGCGTCCTGAATACGGGAGCGCGCTTCGGTGGTGTTGATGATGTTGGTGTTCAGGTTCGCAATGATGGAGCTGAAGCGGTTCTGAACGGCACCGAGGTCGGCACGGAAATCGGCGACTTTGGTGAGAGATTTATCCAGTCGATCGATCAGGTCTTCAGCGGCAAGGCGGCCGGATTCTTTAGCAATGAACTCAGCTTCCATAGCACGAGCGTCTGCCTGCGTTGCCACACCACCTGCAGCGTCCAGAGTGAAGGTCTTAACTTCGCCGTCGTTATTAATTGCATAGAGCTTTTCTGTAGCCCCGTCTTTAACGGAGAATACGCGCATTTTAGAATCAGCGGCATTTACACCGTATAGATCCGTGGAAATGTTATCCAACATTTCTGCAGTAAGTGGCATCGGAGTACCAGCTGCATTCACGCTATCTCCCTCTTTCAAGCGTTTGGTATCGCTCAGTGTATTAGGACCGTTCAATAGCATATCTGCATCTGCCTTGCTGAGAAGGTCTGCTTCAGGTGTTGGGGTGCCTTGAATTTTAGTTTCAACTGGAGTACCTGTTACTTCGAATTGAACGTTAACTTCCTGTACATCCCCTGCTTTATTGCTTACGAAGAAACGAAGTGAACCGTTGTCCTCGTAAGTAATTAACTTCTTCTCAGTATCAGGGCCAGTGATCTTATTCGCTGCATCAGTAACTGTTTTAATATTAGTGGTCGTGAACTTAAATTTTGGATCTGTAGCACCTAGCCCCAGTTTTACTGCATCAATCTCATCATTATTTTTTGCTTCAACCCCTTTCCCTTCAAACTGGCTACCAGCCGTAATACCCGCACCATTAACCGTGATGCCAATACCCGCAAAGTCATCCAGGAACTCATCCAGCCCCAGGGTTTTCATGTCCAGCTTGTTCAGGTTGATATCAATGGTATCACCGTCTTTATCGCCAATCTGAATGGTGATTTTATCTTTAGAACCGTCGAATACTTTCACGCCGTTGAAGTTAGTGACTTCCGCGACGCGCTCAATCTCCTGCAGACGGGTAGCGATTTCTTTTTTGATGGACGACAGGTCGCTATCGGAGTTGGTGCCGTTTTTCGCCTGAACGGTCAGCTCGCGGATACGCTGCATGTTTTCGGTCACTTCTTCCAGCGCGCCTTCGGTGGTCTGCGCCAGGGAGATACCGTCGTTGGCGTTACGCGCCGCCTGCGTCATACCGCGGATAGAGGAGGTGAAGCGGTTGGAAATTGCCAGACCTGCCGCATCGTCCTTGGCGCTGTTAATACGCATACCGGAAGAGAGACGCTGAATAGCGGTGCCCAGCTGAGTCTGAGATTTGTTCAGGTTGTTCTGCGCCATCAGGCTCAGCGCGTTGGTATTAATGACCTGTGCCATTGTTATTTCCTTCTAAGTAATAACGATAATATGAAATATGCGTTCGTTGTTGCGCATACTTCTTTCATCGGGGGAAATAAAAAAGACTGAATTATTTTTTCAGGTTTTTTATTAATGCTGAGAAATGGCTTCATACCTGGCGCTAATTATTTAAATGGATAATGCTAATGGCATAATAAGCGGGCAAAACTGTTTTTATCGTCTGGTCACATTGTTGCGCCGATTGTGAAAAATTAAACTTCCTTCTCTATTACCCGATGGAAAGAGTGTGAGCTATTTCATTTCTGGAGGAACATTACTATGGCTGCAACAAACTTTTTAGGCGTTGGCTCCGGGCTGCCGTTTGACCAATGGCTGGCGGACGAACGCAAGGGCATTACCCAAAAGCTGAATCCGTATCTGCAAAAGCAGTCGAGCTATAACGGACAAATCTCCGCGTGGGGGTCTATTTCAAGTGCGCTGAGCACCCTGAAAGACAATCTTGGCAAGCTGGAAGACGAAGGGTTTAACGGCGTTAGCGTCAGCGATAACAAAACGTTCAAGGCGACGGCGGGGAAAGGCGCGATCCCGAACAGCTACTCTATTGCGGTCACACAGCTGGCGAAAGCGCATCAGCTTGCGATTGAGAACGGCACGCGCGATAAGCCCATTGGTAACAGCGCTGCGAAAGTGACCATCACCCTGAAAGAGGGTGAAAAACCGCTGGAGGTGGACTTAGCAAAAGATGAAACCTCGCTTGAGCAGATTGCCAAGAAGATCAACGCGCAGAAAGGTGATGTGGTCGCGGAAGTAATGACCGTAGGGGAGGATAAGCACAAGCTGGTGCTAACCTCCAAAAAAACCGGTGATGCCGGGGAAATGACTATCAAAGTCACAGGCAATACGGATTTACAGGTCAAACTCGAAAAAGCGGATGTTGAAACGGAGTCTCAAAATGCAGAAATTCTGCTCAACGGGAAATCGGTAACTCGTAGCTCTAACACCATCAGCGATTTAATCACCGGCGTGACGCTGGAGCTGCGGGAAGTCTCCGAAAGCGACAGCGCTGACCCGGGGGGGCCTGTATACAAAGAAGAATCCCTCACCATCACCGAAGATACCTCAAAGGTGAAAACGCTGATTGAAGAGTTCGTGAAGAACTACAACAGCTACCTCACCACCGTGGCCGGGGCGACTAAATATACCCCTCCCGATCGCGACAGCAATTCGGACAAGTTGCCTCAGCCAGACTCGTCTAACGGCGCACTGTTTACCGACGGCTCGCTGCGCCGTCTGACCAGCCAGCTTAAAGCCACCGTCACCGGCAGCTACCCGGAGGTGAACGAGGTGCTGCAGTCTCTCGGCAGCCTCGGTATCACCGTAACGTTTGACGGCAAGACCGGAGACGATCGTACCGGTACGCTGGGAACGCTCACCATCGACAATAAAAAGCTCGATGCCGCCCTGAAGGACAACGTAAAAGAGGTTGAGGCGCTGTTCCTTGGGAAAGGGGGCAAGGAGGGAATTAAAGACCGCATGGAAGGGATCTTTAACACCTATCTCGGCGATAAAGACTCGATCGATAACAAAGAGGGAACCATTGAAAACACGCTGGAGTCCCTGCGTGACCAGGAAAAACGCGTCGCGAAGCAGATCACCGCGATGGAAAAACGCATTGAAGAGGCCATGCTGCGCAGGGAAAAAGAGTATCAGCGCGTGGACAAGGCGATGAGCGATATGAGCAGCATCAGTAACCGACTGCAGCAATCGCTGCTGGAACTGTCAAAAAGCATGTAACCCGTATCACTTCATTTTTAAAACTCACAGACACCCGGGCGGCAAACCGCCCGGCAGGATTTAACGATGTACACCAAAACGGGCAACAGTGCCTACACCGCTGTCTCTCTGGACAGCCAGATAAACGGCGCCACGCCGCACCAGCTGATTGTGCTGCTGTATGACGGGGCTATTAACGCCATGAAGCGCGCGGAGATCTACTTCCAGTCGGGCAATATTCCCCGTCGCGGCGAGATGATTTCTCGTGCCATCAATATTATCGATAACGGCCTGCGCGCCGGGCTGGATCACGAGAAGGGCGGGCAGATCGCGGAAGAGCTGGAAAGCCTGTACGAGTATATTTCTCGCACGCTGCTGGAAGCGAATGTGACCAAATCCGGCGAAAAGCTGCCGCATCTGATCGCGCTGATGACCGAGATGTCGGAAACCTGGCAGGCGATTGCCCCGCAGAACAAGCAGGTGAAACATGGATAACGAGGTGATGGCGCTGATTGAAGAACTGCTGATCAGCAACGCTAAACTGCGCCAGCAGGCCGATGACGGCGAATGGGATGTGTTTCTTGACGAGTCCGTGGCCTATACCATGGGGATGAGAACGCTGTGCGACATCGATTTAACCCAGCTGGCGCAGCACAACAAAACGCAGGTAAGCGACCAGCTGGCGCAGCTGCTGAAGCACGATGCCATTCTGACCCGCGCCATTCAGGGGCGTTTGACCACCATCAGCACTGAACTCTCCGCCATGCGCAAAACCAGCAGCGTGGCAAAAGCCTATACGGCGGTTTAATTCCCCTCCCTGATTGCCGGGTGGCGCTGCGCTTACCCGGCCTACGAAACGACGAAACCCGTAGGCCCGTGCAAGCGCAGCGCCGTCGGGCAAAAAAAAAGCCCGCCGAAGCGAGCAAAGAGGACAACGCAGACAGGAAAAGTCAGATGCTGATGTTGTATTTGCGCCCCGAGGGCAGCTGGCTGGATTCCCCGGCCGGGCCGTACAGCGCGTTGGCGTGGCCAACGTGGTCAATCGCCTTCTGGATGTGCTGATTTTTCTTCATATGGCTTTGCAGCAGCGATTCCACTTTTTGGTTCAGCGCTTTGGTGCTGCGCACTTTCTCATGCACCTGCTGCCAGCTGGCGAACAGCTTACCGAGCCCCGGGTAGGGAGCTTCGGTGCCGGAGGTCTGCTCCTGCTGGCGGCGCATGTCGTCGTAATACTGAAGGGTCGACAGCAGCTGGTTTTTGTTATCCGCCAGCACCTGCAGCGACACCGGGTTGATTTGCGTGCGGTTGAGCTGGTTGACCTCTTCAATCATGATCGCCTCCAGCTCATCCAGCGACGTTTTCATCTGCGCGAGTATCGGGTAAAGCTTGTCCATAACGGTCCTGCTCTTGGTTAAAACTGAAACATGTCCTGCACCATGGCCTGAGCGATTTTCTCAGGCTCGATGCGCAGGGTACCGGCCGACAGCGCGGCGCGAAGTTCGGCGACGCGCGCGTGGTCCACGTCGCGGCTGTCGTCGGTCTGGATCTTTTTCGTCAGCTCGCTCAGGGTGACGTTGGTTTTGTCGCTCTTTGGTGAACGTTTTGCCGTAGCGTCCTGTTCCTGAGGCTGCGTGCGGGCACGCAGATCCTGAGTCGGGGCGATTTTCGCAATCGGCGCGGTATTCTGGCTGCTGTTGATGCTCATGGGTGTCCTCGCAAATCAATTTATGTACTCAATACTTCTTTCATCGGTGATTCACAAAAAACCTAAAATTTATTGTTGGGAAATAATCATCACCTGTCCGTCCGCCCCCACTTTTCCGCTCACGGTGCGCCCGCCCGCGGTTTTCACCTTCAGCACGTCGTCCACTGCCGCGTTGTTCAGCGCCTTGCCCTGGCTGCGAATACGAAAGCCGGAACCGGCGGTGACGAGGTCAACCGTCTGCCCGGCACGCAGCCGCCACTGCTGGCGCAGCTGATTTTCCAGAAGCGGTTTACCGGCGTCGACGGCGCGCGTCAGACGCTGGCCGATAATCTCGTCGGCGTTAAAAATTAAGCCGCCAGGCTGGTGGTCGAGGTTACCGGTCACCGGCTCGATGTCGCTGCGCTGGACAATGGCGCCGCCGGGCAGGCTCTGGCTGGCAACCCACCAGGTGCCTTCGGCGCTGATGCGTACCGGCAGGAAATGACGACGCGCGCCGCACTGCGCCAGCACGGTGCGTTTGCCGGTCAGACGGCTGTCGCGCCCTACCAGGCTCAGCTCCGGGTTATCGCACACGGCGGCCAGCTGTGCAGGCGTGGCAAGCAGGGTTGCGGTGCGCACAACTTCGCTGCCGTCCTGCGGCTGTTTAATCAGGGCGTCCAGCTTGAGCATCAGGCGCTGCTTCGCCGTCTGGGCAGACGGTACGCTGGCTGCGGCGGAGGCAGAGCAGAGCAAGACGGCCACCGCCGTGCTGAATAATCGGAGCTTCATCTTATTGCCTTAATATATAAAACGTGGCTAAATTATATACGCAGAGACAGGTGTTTTATTGCCTTAAATAATGACACTTGTGACGCCATTTAAATTCTTCATTTTTTTAACGCTCCCCTCATTATTTCTATTTCCCTAAATAGGCTTATTTCTGTCGGGTCTTCGCAGTGTGATATTTCACCAGCGCTGACTACACTATCGCAGTTTAAATAATGCGAGACAGGAGTCCTGTTGTCATGAATAAACTCGATGACGCCTTTCGCTTTCAACAGCAAGCGCTAGGTTTGCTGTCGCGCCGTCAGGATATTCTGGCGTCGAATATTGCGAATGCCGACACACCTGGCTACCAGGCGCGAGATATAGATTTTACTCAGCAGTTAAAAAATGCCATGGAAAATAACAGCATGGCGAAATCGCCCGTATCACTGTCATTAACGTCAAATAAGCATATTGAAGGTAAAGCGATGCCGTTTGACGACAGTCAGTTGCTCTATCGCATACCGGATCAACCAAGTGCTGATGGCAATACCGTGGATATGGATCGTGAGCGCGTCAATTTTGCGGACAACGCCGTGAAATATCAGTCAGGACTGACGTTCCTGGGCGCGGATATTAAGAAAATGATGACAGTGCTCAGTCAGGGGTAATAAGCGATGTCGCTCTTTAGCGTATTTGATATTTCGGGCTCGGCGATGGCGGCCCAGTCCCGCCGCCTTAACGTCAGCGCCAGCAATATGGCCAACGCCGATAGCGTGGCGGGGCCGGACGGCCAGCCGTACCGCGCCCGTCAGGTGGTGTTTTCCGTTGATGCGTCTGCAGGTCAGGAGATTGGCGGCGTGCAGGTCAGCGACGTGGTGGAGAGCAGCGCGCCGGATCGCCTGGTCTATGAGCCGGGTAACCCCATGGCCGATGAACAGGGCTATGTGCGCATGCCCAACGTCAACGTGATGAACGAGATGGTGAACACCATTTCAGCCTCGCGCAGCTACCAGGCCAACGTGGAAGTGATGAACTCCGCCAAAAGTCTGATGCTGAAAACATTAACTCTTGGTCAGTAAGGACGCATATGGCGGTCTCTTCGATTAACAACAACAGCGGAACGGGCGGCACGGGCACCGGCAGCAGCGCGGCGGATCTGTCGAACCAGTTTATGACGCTGCTGGTGGCGCAGATGAAAAATCAGGATCCCACCAACCCAATGGACAACAACCAGCTCACCTCCCAGCTGGCGCAGTTCAACATGGCGGCGGGCGTTGAGAAGCTCAACAGCTCCGTGGCGGGCGTTCAGGCAATGATGATTCAGCTAGGCAGCATGAGCGCCTCCTCCTGGGTGGGACGCAGCGTGCTGATTGAAGGGGAGGCAAAAGTCTCCTTCGGTAGGCCTGGCATGGGTATTCATCAGGAAGGTGTGGAACCTGAACCGGTTGCCTCGGATGACTTCCAGTTCGTGCTGGTGGGGGATGCCGCAACTGTCACCGTAACGTTAACGGATTCTGACGGCAATGCGTACACCGCCGAGCTGAAAAACGTGAAGTCGGGTATGAACAAATACAACCTCGACGACCTGGAAAACTTCAAGCCAGAGCCGGGGCCATCTCGCGATCGCGAGTACACGCTCTCCTTTGAGGCCAGCAATCCTGAGGGGGAAAACCCGGAAGTGATTGGCCTGGTTCAGGATCAGGTGCAGGGCGTCACGATGGATCCGAGCGGGCCGATTCTGCATCTGCTCAATAACGATCCGATCGGCATGAACAAAGTGTTTGTCATTCAAAAATAGTCACTACTTACTTCTGGAACATAATTATGGGTTTTTCACAAGGTCTTAGCGGCCTCAGTGCCGCAGCAAAAGCGCTGGACGTGGTGGGTAACAACATCGCCAACTCCCAGACGGTCGGGTTTAAAGCCGGCTCCGTTTCGTTTGCCGATATCTTTGCCGGTTCAATGGGGATGGGGGTGCAGGTTGCTGGCGTTAGCCAGAATTTTGGCCAGGGTGGCCCAGCGACGGGCGGTTCAGCCCTGGATATGATGATCTCAGGCAATGGCTTTTTCCGTATGGTCGACGAGGCGGGTAGCGTGTTCTATGGTCGTAACGGCCAGTTTGAGCAGAACGAAAACGGCTTTATCGTCAACAAAACAAACGGCATGTTTTTAACCGGTTATCAGGCGACGGATGGGGTGATTAACCCTGGCGCCCAGGTGGGGCCGATTCGTATTCCGAAAGATGATATGCCGCCAGCGGCGTCAACTAAGGGGTCGGTGACCGGTAACCTGAAGTCGGATGACAAAATTATCCCGGCGACACCGGTCTTTGATCCTGAAGATGCAGACACCTACAACTACGTCAGTGAAGTCACCGCCACCGACAGCCTGGGGAATAAGCACGCGATCAAGGTTTATTATGTGCATACCGGGGAAGGGAAATGGACGGTGCATGCGCAGGATTCGACCTCACCAGGAGCTGTTAATGACGGTTTTGTCAGAACCGATCTTGAGTTCGGCCCTGACGGTAAGCTCAAAGACCCGAAGTCGCTCGCTATTGTAGGTTCACCCTATAACGGTTCAGCAGCACTGAATCTAAATCTGGATCTGAATATTACCCAAAACGCCAGCGATACCCAGGTGATGCTGGGCGAGATCGACGGTCAGGCACCGGGTAAATTTAACAACTATCAGGTGAGCGATACCGGCGAAGTGATCGCCATCTACAGCAACGGCAAGCGTCAGACCGTGGCGCAGGTAGTGCTGGCAGACTTTGCCAACGCGGGCGGTCTGGAGCAGCAGGGTAACAACCTGTGGGCAGAGACCGTGCAGTCAGGTCAGCCATTCCTCGGCACTTCCGGCATGGGCAGCTTCGGCAACATCGAAGGCGGCATGCTGGAATCTTCCAACGTGAACCTGGGCGACGAGATGGTCAATATGATCGTCTATCAGCGCAACTACCAGTCCAACTCACAAACCATCAAAACCCAGTCTGAAGTGCTGCAGACGCTGGTTAACCTGCGTTAAGGCTGAGTGATGGATCGCGCAATCTATACCGCCATGAGTGCCGCCAACGCGGCGCTCAATCGCCAGGCGGTCACCTCAAACAATCTGGCGAACAGCTCCACCGCGGGCTTTCGCGCCCAGCTGGCGGCGTTCCGCTCGGTACCCATTGAAGGGGAAAGCCTGCGCACCCGTGCGCTGGTGGCGGAGACTACTCCGTTTCACGACACCACCATGGGGCCGATTACCCATACCGGCCGCAGCCTGGATGTGGCATTGCCGCAGAACGGCTGGCTGGCGGTAGCGATAGACGACGGCAGCGAAGGCTACACCCGCAACGGCGCCATTGAAGTGGATCAGGAGGGGGCGCTAAGCGTCAACGGCCGTCCGCTGATGGGCGACGGCGGACCGCTGGAAGTGCCGCCGCAGTCGCACGTCACCATCGGCAGCGACGGCACCGTCTCAGCGCTCGGCATGGGCGATGACCCGACGGCGCTGGTGCCGGTTGGCCGCCTGAAGCTGGTCAACGCAGAGATGAACGGCATGGTTCACGGCGACGACGGTCTGTTTCGCACCGCGGGCGGCGAGATACTGGCGCAGGACGAAACCCTGCGCCTGACGCCGGAGGCCATCGAGGGCAGTAACGTCAGCCCGGTGCAGGCGATGACGCAGATGATCGCCAACTCCCGCGGCTTCGACATGAACATGAAGGTGATCCGCACCGCCGACGAAAATGCCCAGAAGGCCAACCAGCTATTGAGCGTGAGCTAAGGCCGCGCAAGGAGTCACTATGATTCGTTCTTTATGGATCGCAAAAACCGGGCTGGAAGCACAGCAGCTCAATATGGACGTCATCTCCAACAACCTGGCGAACGTCAACACCAACGGCTTTAAGCGTCAGCGCGCCGTGTTTCAGGATCTGCTCTATCAGAACATGCGCCAGCCTGGCGCGCAGTCGACCGAGCAGAATACCCTGCCGAGCGGCCTGCAGCTGGGTACCGGCGTACGTCCGGTGGCAACGCAGCGCGTTCACACCCAGGGCGGAATGAACCCGACCGGTGATGAATACGACGTGGCTATCGAAGGGGAAGGTTTCTTCCAGGTGCAGATGCCGGACGGCAGCACCGCCTACACCCGCGACGGTCACTTCTCGAAAAGCCCGGACGGGCAACTGGTGAATGCCGAAGGTTACCCGATCCAGCCGGGGATCGTTATTCCGCAGGATGCCACCAAACTGAACATCGGCAGCGACGGCATTGTGAGCGTGAAGGTGCCGGGTCAGGCGGAAGAGCAGCAGATTGGCCAGCTGACGCTGACCACCTTCGTCAACAACGCGGGTCTCGAAAGCATCGGCGGCAACCTCTACAAAGAGACGCAGTCCTCCGGCGCGCCGAACGAGCTGAACCCGGGCATGGAGAGTGCGGGCACGCTGAAGCAGAGCTACGTGGAAATCTCCAACGTCAACGTGGCGGAAGAGCTGGTGACTATGATTCAGGTGCAGCGCGCCTACGAAATCAACAGTAAGGCGGTTTCGGCATCTGACCAGATGCTGCAGCGTCTTTCCCAGCTGTAATCCTCTCTGGCCGCGCGTGCGGCCAGACATTTTATCGACACTGACATGAAAATACTTTCTATGCACATTCCGGCGGCCGCGCTGCTGGCAAGCACGCTGCTGCTTAGTGGCTGCGCGCACATTATGCAAAAGCCTCTTGTTGAAGGTCCGACAACGGCAACACCATTACCGATGGCACCGGCAGCGACCGGCGGCTCACTGTTTCAGGCAGGGCAGGGGATGAACTACGGCTATCAGCCGATGTTTGAAGACCGCCGCCCGCGTAACGTGGGCGACACGCTGACGATCCTGCTGCAGGAGAACGTGAGCGCCAGCAAAAGTTCCTCCGCCAGTGCCAACCGTAATGGATCGGCCGGTATGGGGCTGATTGCAGTACCGACCAAACTCAACAGCTGGCTGGGCGATGGCAAAGCGGATTTCGAAGCCGAAGGCAAAAACGATTTCGCAGGCAAGGGCGGCGCGGCGGCGCGTAATACCTTTACCGGCACCATCACCGTGACCGTGAAAGAACTGCTGCCCAACGGCAACCTCGGCGTGGTGGGTGAGAAGCAAATTGCCATCAACCAGGGCACCGAATTCATCCGCTTCTCCGGGGTGGTGAACCCGCGCACCATCAGCGGCAGCAATACCGTGCCGTCCACCCAGGTGGCGGATGCGCGCATTGAGTACGTCGGCAACGGCTACATCAACGAAGCGCAGAACATGGGCTGGCTGCAACGCCTGTTCCTGAACCTCTCTCCTTTCTGATATGACCATGAAAAAAGAATCTATCCTGTTTTTTCTCAGCATCCTGCTCTACGGCATGACGCTGGCGGTACCTAAAGTGGTACACGCGGAACGTATCCGCGATCTGGCGACGGTTCAGGGCGTGCGTTCCAACTCCCTGATGGGCTATGGCCTGATTGTCGGTCTTGACGGTACCGGCGACCAGACCATGCAGGCGCCGTTCACCGGTCAGAGCCTGAACAACATGCTCTCGCAGCTGGGGATCACCGTTCCGGCGGGCACCAATATGCAGCTGAAAAACATCGCGGCGGTGATGGTCACCGCCGAGCTGCCGCCGTTTGCCCGTCCGGGCGACAAGCTGGACATCGTGGTCTCCTCGGTGGGCAACGCCAAAAGCCTGCGCGGCGGCACGCTGCTGATGACCCCTCTCAAGGGGGCGGATAACCAGATCTACGCCATCGCCCAGGGCAACATTTTGATTTCCGGCGCAGGGGCGCAGGCGGGCGGTAGCCGCGTACAGGTCAACCAGCTTAACGGCGGGCGCATCAGCAATGGTGCGACCGTCGAGCGGGAAGTGCCGAACGATTTCGCCACCCAGAACATCGTGCGCCTGCAATTGAACGAGAGCGATTTCTCGCTGGCGCAGCAGGTCAGCGACGCCATTAACCAGCGCTACAGCGGCGGGGCGGCGATGCCGGAAGATGCCCGCACCGTGCGCCTGTTCGCGCCGCCTGACGGTCCGTCCCGCGTACGCTTCCTCGCCAACATTCAGGATATCCCGTTGAAGGTTAACGTCCAGGACGCGAAGGTGATTGTGAACTCGCGTACCGGCTCGGTGGTGATGAACCGCCACGTCTCGCTCGATTCCTGCGCCGTGGCGCACGGCTCGCTGACGGTGGAGGTGATGCAGAACAACATCATCAGCCAGCCCGATACGCCGTTTGGCGGCGGGGAGACGGTGGTGGTGCCGCAGACCGATATTTCGGTGCGCGACAGCGGCGGCTCGCTGCAGCACGTGCGCAGCAGTACCGATCTGAACGCGGTGATCCGCGCCCTCAACAGCCTGGGCGCTACGCCAAACGAGCTGATGTCGGTCCTGCAGGCGATGAAAAACGCCGGCTGTCTGCGGGCGAAGCTGGAGGTGAACTGATGAACGCCTTCGACAAGCTCGATCGGCCCGCCTTTGACGTCCGTTCGCTGGACACGCTGAAACGGGAGGCCGGGCGGCAAACGCCCGGCGCACTGAAAGCGGCGGCGAAGCAGATGGAGGGCATCTTCGTGCAGATGATGATGAAGAGCATGCGCGATGCCACCTTTAAAGACGATCTGATGAACAGCCAGTCGTCTGAGATGTACACAGCGATGCACGATCAGCAGGTCGCACAAAATATTGCCGGGAGTGGTCAGCTCGGCTTTGCCGATCTTATCGTCCGCCAGCTGGGCGGTGAGAGTGAGCAGTCTGCCGCAACCGTGAGCGCGCCGGGACGCGACTTTATGCGACCGGATCTCTCTTCGGCTCCCGCCACCGGCCCGCTGCGTCTGCCCGCGCCGGTGTCGTTCGCTAAACCGACGGAAGGGGCGCATCCGTTTATTTCCCGACTGCTGCGCCCGGCCCAGGCGGCCGCGCAGCAGAGCGGGCTGCATCCGCATTTAATTCTGGCGCAGGCGGCGCTGGAGTCCGGCTGGGGCAAGCGCGAAATCCCGGCGGCGGACGGCAGCCCGAGCCACAACCTGTTCGGCATCAAAGCGACGGGCGACTGGCGCGGCAAAACTACCGAGATCACCACCACGGAATACATCAACGGCGTGAAGCAGAAGGTGAAAGCCGCCTTCCGCGTTTACGACTCGTATGAACACGCGCTCGCGGATTACGCGAAGCTGCTGACCAAAAATCCGCGCTATCGCGGGGTCGTGCAATCTGATTCGCCAGAGCAGGGGGCGAAGGCGCTGCAGGCGGGCGGCTACGCGACCGACCCGGCCTACGCCAAAAAGCTCATCACCATTATTCAGAAGGTGAAAGGCGATATTCAGCAGGGTGTGAACGCCTATAAAAACGATATCGACAAACTTTTCTGACAAAGAAGTTTTAGAGAATTTTTAAATCACCGATGAAATAAACAGAGCCATGAACTTTCAGGCCCGGAGGCGAACGCCGGGCCCGCAATCAGGGAATATCCAGAACGTATGAATAACCTTTTTAATTTGGCCAGAAACGGCCTCAGCGTGGCGCAGGCCGCGATCCGGGTGACGGGTGATAACCTGACGAATGGGATGTCCGCCAACTACAGCCGTCGTAGCCTGATTATCGGTGAGCTCGGCGGTATGTCGACCGGGCAGGGCTTTTTTGGCTACGGTGCGCGCGCCGGGGGCGTGGAACGTGCCTACGATGCGTTTGCCAACACCCAGCTGCGCGATTCACTGTCCAGCTACGCCTCCTTCACCGGTCGAATGGAACAGCTGGCGGATATCGATAACATGCTGGCTGACGAGGCGGACAACGTCTCCGTTTCGCTGGGCAAACTGTTTAAGGATATGGCGACGCTGAGCGGCGACCCGGCCGATGGCCCGGCGCGTGCGGCGGTATTTACTTCTCTTGACGTGCTGGCAGGCCGTTATAACGCCAGCGCTAAACGCTTGTCCGGGCTCGAAAAGAGCACCAACAGTCAGATTGAGCGCAGTACCAAAGAGATCAACAGCTTCACCGAACAGCTGGCGCAGGTGAATAAGCAGCTGGAGCGTCTGCAGGGAAATGGCGCGCCGCCTGCCGATCTGCTCGACCAGCGTGATGAATTGCTGGAAAGGCTGAGCGAGCATCTGGGGATTACCGTGACCGAAGACCATACGTCAGGTCGCGTGAGCGTTACGCTGTCAGATGGACGCCCGCTGGTCTCTGAAGGCACGGCGTACAAGCTGCAAACCTCGCCGTCGGATGCCGACCCGGGCAAGGTGATTGTCTCCTACGTGGATGCGAACGGCAAAGCGTCACCGCTGGATGAAAACGCCATCACCAAGGGACGTCTGGGCGGGCTGTTCAAATTCCGCAACGAAGACCTCATCGTCGCCCGTCAGGATCTGGATCAGATTGCCTTTATGATGGCGCACCGGATGAACGAGCAGAACCGCGCAGGTTTTACGCCGGACGGGACGCCGGGTGACGATCTCTTCTCTTTACCGGATATCAAAGCCATTGCGAATGCGAAAAACCAGGGTACAGGCAAACTGGATCAGGTCAGGGTTACCAATTTCGAAAAAGTAAAATCTGAGAATTACGAGATAACGTTTAATGACCCAGACTGGGCCGTCAAAGGGGCCGACGGACGGACGATACCGCTTGAGCCTGGTCCGCGAGATACGCTGAAGTTTGATGGCATAGAAATAAAAGTTCCCTTAGCTGGAGCCGTCAAGCCGGGGGACACTTTCACCCTGAACCCAATGGCGGGCGCAGCCGAAGGTATTAAGTGCAAGATGGCCAGTGCGCAGGACTTTGCCGCATCTGACAACGCTGCGGACGGCCCGGGAAATAACAAAAACCTCGAAGAGATGCTGAAAATTCAGGATGAGGCGCTGATTGGCAACGATACGCTCAGCGCGGCCTATGCCAGCCTGGCGGGGAAAATTGGTGAAAGCGCCCGCGAGGTCAGATCCTACGCCACCAGCGCTGAAAATGATTTGCGCACCAAATATGACACCAAGCAGGCGCTCTCCGGGGTGAATATGGACGAGGAATATATCAACCTCGATATGTTCCGACAGTATTACAACGGCAACGCGCAGCTGTTGAAAACCGCGACCGCGATGTTTGATGCCCTGCTGGCCATCCGATAAGGAAAAGATGATGCGATTAAGTACGCTTTATATGTACAAGCAAAGCTCGGAGTCGATGACAAAGCGCATGAGTCAAAGTAACGACGCTTATCTGCGGATGTCAGCGGGCAAAACGCTACTCAAAGCCTCTGATGACCCAACCGCCGCGACCGACGCGGTCAAACACCAGGACGCGCTGGCGAAGCTGGAGATGTACAGCAGCGTACGCTCCCGGGCTCGCAGCTCGCTGGAGTTTCAGGACCACATTCTGAACGGCGTCGGTAACCTGATGACGACCACTCTGAAGGAAAAAATCGTTGCCGCAGGGTCTGGCGCTTACTCCGATGAAGACCGTAAGGCACTGGGGAAAGAGATAGAAGGTATTCGCGAGAACATGCTGGATTTAGCTAACAGCCGTGACGCATCCGGTCGCTATATCTTCAGCGGGTTTAATACCGATACGCCTGCGTTTGATGAAGACGGGAGGTATCAGGGGAGAGGGGACGCGCGTAAACAAACCGTGGCCGACGGCACTGAGATGCAAACCAGCCACCTCGGTGATGCTGTTTTTGGTGATATTTTTGTGCTTCTCGATAATGCCGTTACGGAATTAAGCCGTGACCCCATTGATGAAGACGCTTTGAAAGCCGCGCTCAGCGCGGCCAGCCAGGGGATCGATGCCGGGATCAACCGGCTGGGTGAAACCCAGGCCGAACTGGGGACCAACATGCAGCAGCTTGATGCCCTGGATCTCACCGGTGATGTGATGATTAACGACACCATTGTCAAAGTGCAGGATGCTATTGGCGCAGATACCAGCATGCTGGTGACGCTGGTGTCGGAATCGCAGATGTCAGAGCTGGCGTTTAACGCCTCGATGTACGTCTACAAAAACATGCAGAAAATGACTCTGTTTAATATGTGAAGCGATAAACCGCTTAATTAACCTTTCTTCAGGCGCTACCGCGTACGGTTAAGCCGTGCGCGGCAGGTGAGAAACTATGTTAACGAAACTCAAAATTTACAGTGCAGTCAGCCTTATTATTGGCCTGTTTGCCATTATGGTATTCGGCGTTACGGCGTATTCCGTCTATAACGCCATGGGTAATAACAGTAATTTTAAACGTATTGTTGTCGCCTCTGAAAATAACGATCAGATGCGCGATGCGGCTTATAACATCAGTGCGGTGATGGCCAATACCAACGGTTTGATGCTGCAGTCGGCGCTGGGTAACCCGGTGTCGGAGAATGTGGCCAAACATACGCAGAACGTCGTGCGTATTGCCCGTCGTAATATGGATGCGTTTATGGCGTCGCCGTTTAACACGCCGGAAGAACGTCGTCTGGCTGCTGAAGTGAACGCGGCATTTAACGCGGTCTATAAAGTGGCCGAAGTGAAGCTGGGCTATTTGCACAACCCTGCAGGCTATTCCGGTTCACTGGAACAGGATATGGAACTGCGCACCACGCTGCGTAATAAAGTGGAGCAGTACAGCGACGCCAGTACCCGTCTCAGTGAAACCTATATCAGCGAGTCCGAACGTGACTACAAGATGATGATGGGCGTTGGCGTATTCGTGGTGTTGCTGGCGATTGTGATGCTGTTTGTTATTCGCTTCTGGCTGCGTAATACCCTGGTACGCCGTATGGAAACGACGGTAGAAACCCTGCGTCGCGTGGCGGCGGGCGATCTCAGCCAGGCAATTGAGAGCGGTAGCCAGAATGAAATCGGCCATATGCTGACCGAACTGGAGACCATGCGTACCTCCCTGACCGGCACCATTCTGGGGATCCGCGACAGCGTGCAGCGCATTCACACCAACGCGCAGGAAATTGCTCACGGCAATAACGATCTCTCTTCCCGTACCGAAGAGCAGGCGGCGGCGTTGCAGGAGACGGCGGCCAGCATGGAGCAGATTAAAACCACCGTGCGTCAGAATGCTGACAACGCCCATGCGGCGCGTGAACTGGCGGAAAGCGCCAGCACCAATGCCCATAACGGCGGGGAAGTGATGCAGAGCCTGGAGCAGATTATGGCCCAGATCACCACCAGCTCGCGCCAGATTGCCGACATCAACGGCGTGATCGACAGCATTGCCAATCAGACCAACATCCTGGCCCTGAACGCGGCGGTGGAAGCGGCACGTGCGGGTGAGCAGGGACGTGGCTTTGCGGTCGTTGCCGAAGAAGTGCGGAACCTGGCAAAACGCAGCGCTGATGCAGCCAAAGAGATCAACCAGCTGATCAATACCAGCGTGAGCAATATTGACATCGGTTCGCGTCAGGTCGGACAGGCCAGCACCGTAATGCAGGAGATTGTGACCTCGGTTTCGCAGGTGACGCAGATCATGGGCGAAATCACCTCGGCATCGGACGAGCAGAGCGCGGGCATCAACCAGATTTCGCAGGCAGTAAATGAAATGGATCTGGTGACCCAGCAGAATGCGGCGATGGTGGAAGAGGCGGCCATGGCAGCGGGGGATCTGGAAGCCCAGTCCGATGCGCTGGAAAAACTGGTGGCGCAATTCAGGCTGAGTCACGAGAGCCGCGTGACGAATGTGGCCGTGGAGTCGAATAAGCCGCAGCGTCAAAAAGAACCAGACCTGGCCCAGTGGGAAACCTTTTAATCATATTAATTGCCGTCATTAAGCACGCTGTTTTGCAACTTAGCGAATTAATTAAAGCGAAGTAACAGAATGCGCATTTTTATAAAGGCTTATCGCACTATTTGAATGCGCCATTTCACCGGATAATTCTCGAAGAGAATAGCGGGTGGAATGCAATCGTGGATGGTATTTATACGGCCGAAGGGCTGGAAGATAAATCGGTAGTCTGGTCTAAGTATCATTATCTGGTGCGGCAGGAAGCATTGCGTTTACATAAGCGACTTCCTGCCAGCGTAGAGCTGGATGATTTAATTCAGGCAGGCTCAATAGGTTTTTTAAGCGCAGTCGAAAGTTTTGACCCGAAAAAAGGGGTGACGCTCACCGCGTGGATCACCCAGCGGGTGAAATGGGCGTTATTAGATGAGCTGAGAGAAAGTGACTGGGTTCCGCGTCGGGTACGAACCCATACGCGGGAAATTGTCGCACTTATTCAGCAAATTGAGCAGGAAAAAGGCGGGGAAGCCACCGAAGCTGAAGTTGCGGAGCGCATGGGCGTCTCGCTGCAGGAATTTCAGCAGATGCTGACGGATAATAACTCCAGCCAGATGTACTCGGTTGATGAGCTGCAGGAAAATTATGCCGACAGCTGGGAAATGAGTGATGACGAGAATGAACAGCTTAATCCGCTGAATGATTCCATCAGGAAGAATTTGATGGAACGGATCGCCGAGCATATTCAGTTCATACCCGAACGAGAGCAGGTGCTGTTACAGCTCTATTACCTTCAGGATTTGAATATGAAAGAGATTGGGCTGATATTGGGGATTACGGAAACGCGCGTGAGTCAGTTACACAGCCTGGCGGTTAAGAGGTTAAGAAGTCGTATGGAGTCGTCATATTAATAATTACAGCGTATTAACATTTAAAGAGTAATACGGGTGGTAGAGCAGGATTAATCATTAAAATCAAGGTTTAATAACGTTTAACAATGCTTTATTAACTTTTTAAATCAACGAGTTAACATCAATTTGATGATTTAGGGAAATTTCTGTCGCTTGTTCGGAAAATGCTTAGTGTTTATGATTTTGCCAGTTTTGTGATGCAGCCTCCTTTGGCATTGATATGATAATTTGGCATTTACTGAGGAAGATTGACTTACCTTAGTGAATATCAATACCAAAAGACTCTCTGCATCAGTTCGGAAACGTTATCTATCTAAACTGACAAGCCAGTTGTTGGCTGAATAACATTGGGAGTTTTCGCCTGTGTCCAATTTCGACGAGTACCTGCAAAATATTCACGATATTAACCTGTCCTATCTTCTGCTGGCACAGCAGCTGATCCGTCAGGATAAATTTGCGGCGGGTTTTCGCCTTGGATTGTCTGAAGGAACAATTGACAATCTTAAAGAACTTTCGTTACCACAATTAATGAAGTTGTCCACCACCAATCAGCTTATTTGTCGCCTGCGTGTTGATGATGAAGTGGTAATTGAAAATCTGACTAAAGATTCGCGCATTGAAGCGCTGCAGCAGATCCACACCGGCATTATTTTGTCGACCAATCTTCTTAACGCCTTAAGCGAAGAAGAAGCCATGACCGCAGAGGAGGCATAATAATGTGTGGTGAAAAAAGTTTGCTGCAGGAAATTGATGAAGTGAATATCGCCATGGGATTAATTACTCTGGGCGCGCGAATGCAGGTACTGGAATCGGAAACGTCGCTAAGCCGCCGTCGTCTGCTTCGGTTATATAAAGAATTACGCGGCTGTCCGCCGCCAAAAGGCATGCTGCCGTTTTCAGAAGACTGGTTTATGTCGTGGGAGCAGAATATTCACTCTTCCATGTTCTACAACATTTTCCTGTATTTGAAAAAGACCGAGCAGGGGCGTTCCATTGAAATGCTGATGAAGACCTATCGCCTTTATCTGGAGCAGTGCAGTTCTTGTGCGGATGATAAGCCGGTTCTTGGGCTGACGCGTGCCTGGACATTATTACGTTTTATCGACTGCGGCATTATTTCGCGTAAAGCCTGCAGCGTCTGCGGCGGCGGTTTTATCGTCACCACGGAATTCATTAAAAACCCATTTACCTGCAGCTTGTGCAGTCCACCGTCGCGTGCGCTTAAAAAATCCCAGGTGAGCAATACCGGGCTTCTGGGCTCGTTCGCCGCGCCGGAAATCCTGACGGCCTGATCCCTGCGACAGCTGTGCGCAAGATGGCATTTACCTGATGCCGGGTCTCCCGGCATCGGTCGACGTATGTAAAAGGAGAAATTGTGTTAGTTATTGTTGGCTATCTTGTTGTCATACTGACCGTTTTTGGTGGTTTTATTCTGTCCGGCGGTAACCTGATGGCGCTGTTTCAGCCGCTGGAGCTGCTGATTATTGGCGGTGCTGGCGTCGGGGCGTTTATCGTCGGCAACAACGTCAAATCCCTGAAAGCCACGGGGAAGGCGTTGGTCAAAGTTTTTATCGGTAAGCGCTACAACAAAGCGGTGTATATGGATTTGATGGCCCTGATGTTCCTGCTGCTCTCCCAGAGCCGCGTGCACGGGCTGATGTCGCTGGAAAAGGACATTGAAGACCCGCAGAACAGCGATATTTTCAGCGCCTATCCCCGCCTGATGAGCGACCCGATGCTCGCCAACTTTATCCTCGATTACTTCCGCCTGATGATCGGCGGCAGCATGAATTCCCATGAAATCGAAGCCCTGATGGACGAAGAGATCGAAACCTGCGAAGAGGAGCTGGAAGTGCCTGCTCACAGCCTGAACACGGTGGGCGACGCGTTTCCGGCGTTCGGTATTGTGGCCGCGGTGATGGGCGTCGTGAATGCCCTGGGGTCGGCGGATCGCCCGGCGGCGGAGCTGGGGATGCTGATTGGCCACGCGCTGGTAGGCACTTTCCTCGGGATCCTGATCGCGTATGGTTTCGTGTTACCGCTGGCGACGTTGCTGCGCCAGAAGAGTTCTGACCAGGTCAAAATTTTGCAGTGCATCAAAGTGACGCTGCTCTCCAGCCTCAACGGCTATGCGCCGCAGATTGCGGTTGAGTTTGGCCGTAAAACCATCTTTACCAGTGAACGTCCGTCGTTTGAAGAGCTGGAAGAGCACGTGCGCGATGTGAAATCCAACGCCACGCTGAAAACCAAATCGGCGGACAATGCAGCATGAAGAACGTCACGCCCGTCATCATTTCACGCAAGCGCAAAAAGAAGAAACACGCGCACCACGGCGGAACCTGGAAGATTGCCTATGCCGACTTTATGACCGCGATGATGGCGTTCTTTCTGGTGATGTGGCTGCTGGCGCAGTCCACGGACATGGAAAGGGAGCTGATTGCCGACTACTTCCGCATGCCGCTGAAGCCATCGATGGCGAACGGCGATAAAACCAGCCTGAGCGACAGCGTCATTCCCGGCGGCGGGGATGACATCCTCAAGCGGCAGGGTGAAGTGTTCAAAGGGCAGCTTAGCCAAATCGATAAGCACAAGCGCATCGAAAGCCTGAAGCAGGCAAAAGAGAAGCTGCAGAAGATGATCGAGACCGATCCGCGGCTGAACAACTTTAAATCCAACATCCTGCTGAACCTCACCAATGACGGCCTGCTGATCCAGATCACCGACTCGCAGGACAGACCGATGTTCCGCGTGGGCAGTGAACTGCCGGAATCCTATATGAACGGCATTCTGCAGGCGCTGGTGCCGCTGCTGCAGGAACTGCCAAACGCGCTGAGCCTGACGGGACACACCGATTCGCTGCCGTATGCCGGTGGCGATGGCGGCTATAGCAACTGGGAACTCTCTGCCGGACGCGCGAATGCCGCCCGCCGGGTGCTAGTCCGTGGCGGGCTTAACGATGAGCGCTTCTTGCGCGTGATCGGCACCGCCAGCCGGATGCCGCTGGAGAACACGCCGCCGGAAAGCGCGGTAAACCGCCGCATCAGCATTCTGGTACTCAGTCGTTCGAAAGAGCAGGAGATCCGTCTGGAAGATACGCAGGCTCAACGTGCAGACAGCGTGCTGAGCGATATCAATCTGCAAAACGTGCAGGGTTATACCGATGGACATGAATGATTTTTCGCAGATCTTTTTTACCGAGGCGGAAGAACTGCTGGCCGAAATGGAGCAGGAACTGCTGCAGCTTGACGTGGTGGCGCCGGACCAGGAACAGCTAAACGCCATCTTTCGCGCCGCACACTCGCTGAAAGGCGGCGCGGCCACCTTTGGATTTACCGCATTACAGGAGACGACCCACCTGCTGGAGAACCTCCTCGACCAGGCGCGGGCAGGGGAGAGAACGCTCAGTCGCTCAATCATCAACCTTTTTCTGGAATGTAAGGACATTATGCAAGCGCAGCTGGAAGCCTATCAGTCTTCGCAGGAGCCTGATGAAGCAAGTTTTCGCTATATCTGTGAAGCCCTGAGGGAGATTGCTCTTGAAGGTCAGCAGCCCACGACGTCAGCGGAGACACCGGCCCCCGCGCCAACGCCGGCCAGCACGGCGAAGGCAACGGAAACCACGCTGGTGGTGACCCTGCGGAACGTCGAGGCGCGCGAGCAGACGATGCTGCGCGACGAGCTGACCAACATGGGCGAGATAACAGACGTTGAGGCGACGTCAGACAGCATGACCGTCACGCTGCGCACGACCGTCACGGCGGACGATATCACCGCCGTGCTCTGCTTTGTGCTCGACAGTAAGCAGATCGAGGTCTGCTCTGCACAAGCCACACCGCCGCCCGCGCCGGTACAAACGCCTGCTGCTGCGCCTGAGACCGTTGTCAAAAAAGCGCCGCCCGCGCCGCGTGCGGCAAATCAGGAGTCGGGCAGCATTCGCGTGGCGGTGAGTAAAGTCGACCAGATCATCAACCAGGTCGGTGAGCTTATCATCACCCAGGCGATGCTCTCCCAGCTGTCGCGTACCCTCGATCCTGCCAGTTACGATCTGCTCTCCGGCTGCGTGGCGCAGATGGAGCGCAACACCCGCGAGCTGCAGGAGTCGGTGATGTCCATTCGTATGATGCCGATGGATTACGTCTTTAGCCGCTTCCCGCGGCTGGTGCATGACCTGGGCTCTCGCCTGAATAAAGTGGTCGAACTGACCCTTAAAGGCGGCTCTGCGGAGCTGGATAAGAGCCTGATCGAGCGCATTATTGACCCGCTGACCCACCTGGTGCGTAACAGCCTTGACCACGGCATTGAAGAGAAAGAGGTGCGCGTCGCCAAAGGCAAACCGGTGACCGGGAACCTGACGCTCTCGGCCGAACACCACGGCGGCAATATCGTGATTGAGGTCAGTGACGATGGGGCGGGGCTGAACCGGGAGAAGATCCTCGCCAAAGCACGTTCTCAGGGCATGACCATCAGCGACACCATGAGTGACGACGATGTGTGGATGCTGATCTTCGCCGCCGGTTTCTCCACCGCCGAAAGCGTAACGGACGTCTCCGGACGTGGCGTTGGGATGGACGTGGTGCGACGTAACATTCTGGCGATGGGCGGCCACGTGGACGTGCTCTCGACGCCAGGGGCAGGGACGACCATCCGCATTATTCTGCCTCTGACGCTGGCGATCCTCGACGGCATGCTGGTGAAGGTGGGGGAGGAGATTTACGTCCTGCCGCTGGGCGCGGTGATGGAGTCGCTGCGGCCGACCGACGAAATGCTGTGCCGCTTTGTCGGTGAAGAGCGTCTGCTGCAGGTGCGCGGCGAATATCTGCCGCTGGTGCTGCTGCGCCAGCGTCTCTCGGTGGCGGGTGAAGCCCCTGCCGATGACGGCATCGTGGTTATCGTGCAAAGCGCGGGCTGCCGCTATGCGCTGTGGGTCGATCAGCTTATCGGCCAGCAGCAGGTGGTGGTGAAGAACCTTGAACATAACTACCGCAAAGTTCCTGGCGTCTCCGCTGCAACCATCCTCGGTGATGGCAGCGTGGCGCTGATCCTTGACGTGGTTGAGCTCTCAACGCTCAACGCACCACAACCCCAGAGGGAGGGGGTAAACGCATGACTGTAGCAACTGCCAGTAAACCCGCCGCAACCGACGCCATCGCGCAGGAGTACCTGGTATTCCGCCTGGGCGACGAAGAGTACGGCATTGATATTCTCAAAGTGCAGGAGATCCGCGGCTGCGATCGCCTGACGCGTATTCCGAACGCGCCGAATTTTATTACCGGCGTGACCAACCTGCGCGGCGTGATTGTGCCGATTGTCGATCTGCGCGTGCGCTTTGAACTGCCCGACCCGTCGCAGGACGACAAAACGGTGGTGATTGTGCTCAATCTGAATGACCGCGTGGTGGGTATCGTGGTTGACGGCGTGGCGGACGTGCTGTCGATTGATGTGGATAACATCAAGCCGACCCCGGACGTGGCCTCGGTACTCTCTGGCCGTTATCTGCTTGGGCTGGGGGTGCTCGACAGCCGAATGATTATTCTGGTGAATATTGAAATGCTGCTGAGCCGCGAGGAGCTGGCGCTGGTGGATGCGGTGGCTGCCTCTCATAGCGATGCCCAGGGCGCAGTGTAGCGCTTTCCGGACACACATCAGCGGCAGAGGTTGCCGCTGATTCATAAGTCGCTATTATGAATGTCCGAGTTTCCAGAAAGCGCTAAGGATTGCCAGAAAATATGCCCGTCAATTTCGACCTCAACGATCTTTACGCCTTCAGAGCCCTGGTGGAGTACGGTAACTTCCGTATCGCCGCGGAATCTATCTGTATCTCCCAGTCCGCCTTAAGCCGCCGCATTGAAAAGCTGGAGACGGCAGTCGGCGCGAAACTGTTCGACAGAACCACCCGGCGCGTGACGCTGACGCTTTTCGGGCAAACTTTTGCCGACCGCTGCGGGCAGCTTCTGGAAAACGTGGAGTCGATGCTGGCGGATATCGACAAGGTAAGCGAGGAGCGCACCGGGCTTATCACCGTCGCCACCGTGCCTTCGGCGGCCTGTCATTTTATGCCGGAGGTGATCCGCCAGTTCCACAGCCGCTATCCGCGCGTGCGCATCAAGCTTATCGACAGCAGCGCGGGCAACGTGATTGAGGCGGTGGCCAGCGGGCAGGCGGATTTTGGCATCTGTTTTGCGAGAACCCTTCAGCCGGATATCACCTTTATTCCGCTGGTGGAGGATGTGTATGTCGCCGCGTGTCGTCGCGATAGTCCGCTGGCGGGGCGCAAGAGTCTGACCTGGGAGGCGTTTTATCAGCAGGATTACATTAGCCTGGATATTACGTCGGGGAACCGGAATCTGCTCGATCAGATGCTCGGCCACATTAAGCCGGAGCGTCCGGGGATTTGCGAGACGCGCCACGTCACCACGATGCTGGGAATGGTAGAAGCGGGGATAGGCATTGCTGCCGTCCCCGCCATGTCAATGCCGCACGCTGAGCATTCCATTCTGACGCATATCCCGCTGACCGAGCCCGAAGTGAAACGCACTGTCGGGCTGATCCGGCGCAGCGGGCGTATTCAGTCGTGGATTGCCGCCGAGCTGGAAACCCTCATTACTGCGCGTTATCGCGCGGCGTAGCGACGGGGATCATCCCGGTGGCGGTGATGGTTTCCTGTGCTTTCGCTGAAGCGAGGTAATCCAGCAGGGCTTTCCCCTCGGAAGGGTGCTCCGCGTGGGCGGTGACCGCCCCGGCAAAACGGGTGATGTATTGCAGATTATCCGGCAGTTTGCCGACAAAGGTCACGCCGGGCACGGGTAACAGCTCGCTAACCTGCTGGAAACCCACGGCGTATTTCCCTTTCGCCACCTCAGAGGCGACTGGGATCCGCTCCACCTTGTGCGCTTTTCCCTCTACCTGTGCTTCAATTCCCAGCTTTTTGAACAGCTCTGTTTGCACATACCGGCCGCTGGCGCTGTCGGAGTAGGCGATGGCGCTGGCCTGAAGCAGGGTCTGTTTTAGCGCGCTATCGGTGGCGATATCCGGTACCGGCGAGCCGGCTTTCACCACCACGCCGATGGGGGAATCCGCCAGTTCAACGCGCGAGCCCGCTTTGACCATCTGGTCCTTCGCCAGATGCGTCAGCGCATCACCGACCATAATCACCACGTCCGCTTTTTCACCGCGAGCCAGCCGGTTGGGGATCGCCTGCGGCGTCTTTCCCATCGACGGCCCCGGGATCAGCACGATGCGATCGCCCGTCTGGGCTTCATACTGAGGGGCGAGCTTCTCCAGCGCAGCCTTGAAGCCGCCTGAAATCATGACCGTCACCTCCTGAGCCAGCGCGCCTGCGCTGGTTGCCATCAACACCAGCCCGGTCAGTCCTGAACGTAAAAATGTGTGCATATTATCCTCTCTGTACTTGCAGACTCATCGCGCTGCGGCGATAGAGATAAAGCGTTGCCAGCAGTGCGCAAATCGCCGCGAAGCTCATCCAGTAGCCCGGGGAGGCTTTGTCACCGGTGTACTCAATCAGGGCCGTTGAAATGACCGGCGTAAACCCGCCGAAGACGGCGGTAGCGAGGCTGTACGCCAGTGAGAAACCGGCCACACGCACTTCAACCGGCATGATCTCCGTCAGGGCCGGGATCATCGCGCCGTTGTAGAGGCCATAGAGGAATGAGAGCCACAGCAGCACGCTCAGCATCATGGAGAAGCTGGGCGCGTTAGCCAGCAGCGTCAGGGCCGGATAGCTGGTCGCCAGCGCCAGCAGGGTCATGGCAATCAGCACCGGTTTACGGCCGAAGCGGTCCGACAGGGCACCGCCCACCGGCAGCCAGATAAAGTTAGAGATCGCCACCAGCAGCGTCACCAGCAGGCTGTCGGAGGCGCTCAGCATTAACACTTTTTTGCCAAAGGTGGGCGCGTAAACGGTGATCAGATAAAAGGCCGTTGTGGTCATGGCCACCATCAGCATACCCGCGACCACAACCGGCCAGTTCGCCAGCAGGGTGGTAAAGACCTGACGCATCGCCAGCGTGTGACGGCGCGCGCGGAACTCTTCGGTCTCTTCCAGCTTGCGGCGCAGGAAGAAGATAAACGGCACAATCAGGCAGCCGAACAGGAACGGGATCCGCCAGCCCCATTCACGAATGGCGCTCTCTTCCAGCATCGCGTTCAGCGCAAAGCCCATTGCGGCGGCCACCATAATCGCCACCTGCTGGCTACCAGACTGCCAGCTGGTGTAAAAGCCTTTGCGGCCCGGCGTGGCAATTTCCGCCAGATAGACGGAGACGCCGCCAAGCTCCGCCCCGGCGGAAAAGCCTTGCAGCAGGCGTCCAGCCAGCACCAGCAGCGGCGCCCACAGGCCGATACTTTCATAAGAGGGGATCAGCACAATCAGGAAGGTGCCGGCCGCCATAATCGACAGGGTGACGATCAGCCCTTTGCGACGACCGACCTTGTCGATGTAAGCCCCAAGGACAATCGCGCCGATGGGGCGCATTAAGAAGCCTGCGCCGAAGACGGCGAAGGTCATCATCAGTGACGCAAATTCACTGCTCGCCGGGAAGAAGGTATGCGCGATGTAGGTGGCGTAAAACCCGAACAGGAAGAAGTCGAATTGCTCAAGGAAATTGCCCGAGGTGACGCGAAGTATCGCGCCCGCTCGTGCGCGAACGGTTGCAGGTGGGGTTGAGGAAATCATGGTCGTCTCCAGTTTATTATTGACGTGTTGTCCGTCTGTTTCTGAAAACTGGATCAGTGAGGAGGATTTTATAAGCGCAATAAACACATCATCTGATGCGTGTGCTGCATCAATCGGGATGGGGGCGTTGAGAGTTATTTGTTTAACAATGAGTTAACATTGTGTTGATGATTTATTCACCTGACGACGCTAGCGTATCGTGTTTGCTATTTTGTGAACAGACGCAGCCAGCGAAAAAGCCCGGCGGCGTTGAGCCTGCCGGGCTGATGGCACTTAGCGCTGCGAACAACCCGCGCACTGTTTGTTCTGGATCTGCTGGAAGAAATCGTTGCCTTTGTCATCCACCAGGATAAACGCCGGGAAGTTCTCCACTTCAATTTTCCAGATGGCTTCCATTCCCAGCTCCGGATACGCGACGCATTCCAGGCTCTTGATGCTGTTTTGCGCCAGCACCGCCGCCGGGCCGCCAATGCTGCCCAGGTAGAAGCCACCGTGTTTATGGCAGGCATCGGTCACCTGCTGGCTGCGGTTGCCTTTCGCCAGCATGATCATGCTCGCGCCGTGGGACTGCAGTAAATCCACATACGAGTCCATACGTCCTGCCGTGGTCGGGCCGAGTGAGCCAGACGCGTAGCCTTCTGGCGTTTTCGCCGGGCCTGCGTAGTAAATCGGGTGATCTTTAACGTACTGCGGCAGTTCTTCCCCGTTGTCGAGCAGCTCTTTCAGCTTCGCGTGGGCGATATCGCGCGCCACGATGATGGTCCCGTTCAAGGACAGGCGGGTGGAGACCGGATGCGCGGAAAGCTGCGCCAGGATCTCATTCATCGGCTTGTCGAGATTGATGCTCACCACGTCGCCTTCGCCCTGCTGGCGCAGTGATTCAGGAATATACTGGCCCGGGTTGTGTTCCAGTTTTTCAATCCAAATCCCATCGCGGTTGATTTTCGCTTTGATATTGCGGTCTGCGGAGCAGGAGACGCCCATGCCGATTGGGCAGGAGGCGCCGTGGCGCGGCAGGCGGATCACGCGGATATCGTGGGCAAAGTATTTACCGCCAAACTGCGCGCCGAGGCCGAGGTTCTGCGCTTCCTGGAGCAGTTCCTGTTCGAGTTGAACATCGCGGAACGCCTGGCCGTGTTCGTTACCTTCAGTTGGCAGCGCGTCATAGTAGCGGGTGGAAGCCAGCTTCACGGTTTTCAGCGTCGCTTCCGCTGAGGTACCGCCAATCACAAATGCGATATGGTACGGCGGGCAGGCCGCGGTGCCCAGGGTGCGCATCTTCTCAACCAGGTAGTTTTTCAGCTTCGCCGGGGTGATCAGCGCTTTGGTTTCCTGATAGAGATAGGTTTTGTTGGCTGAACCGCCGCCCTTCGCCATGCACAGGAATTTGTACTCGTCGCCGTCGACGCTGTAGAGGTCAATCTGCGCAGGCAGGTTGGTGCCGGTGTTCACCTCTTTATACATATCCAACGCCGCATTCTGGGAGTAGCGCAGGTTGTCTTCAATGTAGGTGTTGTACACGCCCTGGCTTAGCGCGGCTTCATCGCCGCCGCCGGTCCAGACGCGCTGGCCTTTTTTACCCATGACGATCGCCGTGCCGGTATCCTGACAGGTTGGCAGCACGCCCTTGGCGGCGATTTCAGAGTTACGCAGGAACTGCAGGGCAACGTATTTGTCGTTCTGGCTGGCTTCCGGGTCGTTGAGAATGGCGGCAACCTGCTTCTGGTGGGAAGGACGCAGCATAAACGCGGCATCGTGGAAAGCCTGCTGCGCCAGCAGCGTCAGCGCCTCTGGCTCGACTTTCAGGACTTCCTGACCGTCGAATTCGGCAACGGAGACGTGCTCTTTGGTCAGCAGATAGTATTCGGTGTCGTCATGGGAAAGAGGGAAGGGGTTCTGGTAGATAAACGGTTTGTTTGACATAGCGTATTGCTCCACAAAAATAAAACCGCCGGAGGAGAAGTCCGGCGGTCAGGAATCAGAACATCATGGACATCCACGGATAACCAATCAGCAGCAGGGCCGCCAGGAAGATGGCACCGAAGATGGTGCCGAGGCGCCAGTAGTCTTTGGTTGGCAGGTAGCCGCTACCGTAGTAAATCGGGCTTGGACCAGTGCCGTACGGGGTGATGATCCCCATTACGCCCAGCGAGGTCACCATCAGCAGGACGAATACTTCCATATTCATGCCCGGAATGGTGGAGGCGATGGTCAGCATCGCTGGCAGCAGCGCGGTGGTGTGCGCGGTGGTGCTGGCAAACAGGTAGTGCAGCAGGTAGAACGCCAGCAGCAGAACGATGGTCGCCACGCCCGGAGAGATACCGCTCATCAACAGACCGCCTTCTTTACCTAACCAGCTGATAAAGCCGGTAGAGGAGAGGCCATCTGCCAGCGCCACCAGGGTGGCGAACCAGACGAAGGTGTTCCACGCGGCTTTGTTACCGGTGATATCGTTCCACTCCAGCACGCCGGTCCACAGCATCAGACCCACGATGAGCAGGGCCGCCATGGCAGGCTCAATCCACGCGGCAGCGAAGATCCACATCAACAGCGCACAGCACACGAACACCAGCAGCAGAATTTCATTGCGGGACAGTTTGCCCAGTTTTTCCAGCTCACGGGTCGCCCACAGCGGTACTTCGTTATTCACTTTCACTTCGGGTGGGTAGAACCAGTAGGCCAGCAGCGGCATAACCAGAATCAACAGCACGCCGAGCGGCAGGAAGGCGAGGAACCAGGTCCCCCAGGAGATATCAATCCCAACCGTACTTTTCACCAGCGCCAGCGCCAGCAGGTTCGGCGCGAGGGCGGAGAGGAACATTGAACTGGTGATACAGGCCGCGGTGATAGCCACCCACATCAGATACGAACCAATTTTACGCGCGCTTGGGTCGTTCGGTTTTGAACCATACAGCGGCGGCAGGTTAGCGATGATCGGGTAGATGGTCCCGCCGCTGCGCGCGGTGTTGGACGGCGTAAACGGCGCCAGCAGCAGGTCTGCGAAGGTAATGGCGTAACCGAGCGTCAGGCTGCGACGGCCGAGATACTTCACCAGAATCAGCGCCAGACGGCGGCCGAAGCGGGTTTTGTCATAGCCTGCGGCGAACATAAAGGCACCGAAAATCAGCCAGACGGTAGAGTTACCAAAACCGCTCACCGCCCATTTAAAGGAGGCGCCCGCCAGCTTGAATTTCGGGTCAGCCAGCTGGTCAGGGCTGAACAGCACCCACTGACTGCACAGGGCAATGGCGACCACGCCGGTCAAGCCAATCACCGCACCCGGCAGCGGTTCGAAGATCAAGCCGACGATCACGCCGACAAAGATGGCGAAGTAGTGCCATGCGTAAGGCGGCAAGCCTTCAGGAACGGGAACAAACAGCAGCAGTACGGCGACGATGATGGGTAACGCCATCATCAGCAATCGTTTTGCGTTTCCATTTGATGCCTGGTTCGCCACAGGGGGCGTTACAGCAGTTTTTGTGTTCATAGTTTCACGTCTTAAGTTGTCAAGAATTCGGTCGCACTGAAAAACAAAATCGCTTTCTTAAGTTTCTTTGCTTTTTTTAGTTATTAAAGATGCTGTTTTGTATTTTCAGTAATAGCGATTTAACGCTTTTTGGTTTGCGCTAAATTAAAAAATGATGATGTTTTTATATTGCGCTTTTGGATGCCATAACTATTGATCGCGATCAAAAAAACAGAATTGCAGCGTTATTTTTATGCTTTTATTAATAACCACTCTGGCGTATGTGGGTATTACGTATTTTACGAATATGTTTTATCATTTTTGTAACAATTCAACTTTTTGTGAATTTTCATATCATTGATTTATAATGTATTTTATGGTTTGTGGTGAAATGGTTTTACCATTAATCATTTAACGAGTTTTAAATTATTGTGAATGGCTGAATTACAATCGCTAACACCAATGTGTTATTTATGTTATCGCAGGGATTAAATAGTTTTTTAACTAACGTAATAACTTTAGAAACTAAAAAAATCATTATATTAATATCATGACATCGGCAAATAACGACGAAATAAAAAACCAATCCGATAACGAATTCTTAATTTTTAAAAGTTTGGAGTTTCTAATATGAGCACTAACGAACGTATTCTTAGCCCCTTCACATTACCGAATGGTACTGAACTGAAAAACCGTTTGTTAATGGCCCCTATGACAACCTGTACCGGCTATTATGACGGTACCGTCACCAGCGAGCTGGTGGAGTACTATCGGGCCCGTTCCGGCAGCATTGGCACCATCATTGTTGAGTGTTGCTTCGTCGACGATCTCGGTCTCGCCTTCCCGGGTGCGATCGGTATTGATAATGACGAGAAAATCGCCGGGCTGGCGAAAATCGCGGAGGCGATTAAATCCAAAGGCTCTAAGGCGCTGCTGCAGATCTACCACGGCGGCCGCATGGTCGACCCAAAACTGATTGGTGGCCGTACCCCGGTTGGTCCGAGTGCTGTTGCCGCGCCGCGCGAGGGCGCCGCGACGCCGGCTGCCCTGACTGGCGAAGAAGTCGAAGGCATGATCGGCAAGTTTGGTGAAGCCGTGCGTCGCGCTATTCAGGCCGGCTTCGACGGTGTCGAGATCCACGGCGCAAACACCTATCTGATTCAGCAGTTCTATTCGCCGAACTCAAACCAGCGCGATGACGAGTGGGGCGGCAGCCGCGATAACCGCGCGAAATTCCCGCTGGCGGTGCTGGACATTACCCATAAGATGGTGCGCCAGTACGCGGACGATGCGTTCATCGTTGGCTATCGCTTCTCCCCTGAAGAGATGGAAGTCCCGGGCATCCGCTTTGACGACACCATGTACCTGCTGGAAAAACTGGCGGCGCGCGGCGTGGATTATCTGCACTTCTCCGTCGGCGCTACCCTGCGTCCTTCCATTGTCGATACCCAGGACCCGACGCCGCTTATCGAAAAATACTGCGCCATGCGTTCTGATACGCTGGCACAAGTTCCGGTCATGGGCGTGGGCGGCGTGGTGAATGCCGCGGATGCCAATGAAGCGCTGGAACACGGTTACGACCTGATTGCCGTGGGGCGCGCCACTATCGCTTACCCGGACTGGACCGACCGCATCGCGGCTGGCGAAAGTCTTGAGCTGTTTATGGACAGCACCAAACGCGAAGAGCTGAGCATTCCTGAACCGCTGTGGCGCTTCTCGCTGGTGGAAGCGATGATCCGCGACATGAGCATGGGCGAATCCAAATTCAAACCGGGCACCTTTGCGGAAAAAGTGCAGGATGACGCGAACGAACTGGTGATTAACGTCAGCCTGGAGACCGATCGCATAGCGGACATCGAGCTGGCCTCTGGTCCGAGTGAAGACGTAGAGTTTGTGACCAGCTTTGAAGAGATCCGCACCCGCATTCTGGACGCCAATACCCCGCACGTGGATGCCATCACGGGGGCAACCAGCCAGAGCGAAGCGGTGAAAAAAGCGGTCTCTAAAGCGATGCTGAAATCCAGCAAAGCGCTGGCCGCGGAAGAGGGCGTTGACCCGAACGAAACCCGCAGCGTAGACGTTGTGGTGGTCGGCAGCGGCGGTGCCGGTCTGGCCGCGGCCATTCAGGCCCACGACGAAGGTGCGAGCGTGCTGATTGTTGAGAAGATGCCAACCATCGGCGGTAATACCATTAAAGCCTCTGCCGGGATGAACGCCGCCGAGACGCGCTTCCAGCGGGTGAAAGGCATTCAGGACAGCAAAGAGCTGTTCTACCAGGAAAGCCTGAAAGGCGGCGGTAATAAGAACAACCCGGAACTGCTGCGCCGCTTTGTTGAGAACGCGCCGCAGGCGATTGAGTGGCTGGCAACGCGCGGCATCATGCTTAACGACATCACCACCACCGGCGGGATGAGCATCGACCGTACTCACCGTCCAAAAGACGGTTCTGCGGTAGGCGGTTATCTGATCAGTGGCCTGGTGCGAAACGTCAACAAACGCAACATTGAGGTGATGCTGGATACCTCCGTCAGCGACATCGTCTTCGAAAACGGCGAAGTGACCGGCGTACGTCTGATGACCGAAGAAAACGAAACCCTCACCGTGGCAACCAAAAGCGTGATTGTGGCGACGGGCGGCTTCAGCGCCAACAGCCAGATGGTGGTGAAATACCGCCCTGACCTGGAAGGTTTTGTGACCACTAACCACAAAGGGGCGACCGGCGGCGGCATCGCGCTGCTGGAGCGCATCGGAGCCGGTACCGTGGATATGGGCGAAATCCAAATTCACCCAACCGTGGAGCAGAAAACCTCGTACCTGATTTCTGAATCCATCCGCGGCGGCGGGGCGATTCTTGTCAACCAGCAGGGGAACCGCTTCTTTAACGAAATGTCGACCCGCGATAAAGTCTCGGCATCAATTATCGCCCTGCCTGAGAAATACGCCTACATCGTCTTTGACGAGCACGTACGTGCCAAAAACAAAGCCGCGGATGAGTACATCGCCAAAGGCTTTGTGACCAGCGCCAGCTCGCCAAAAGCCCTGGCAGAGGAACTGGGAATGGATTACCACGCTTTCCTGGCGACTCTGGAACGCTACAACGGTTTCGTTGAAAAACAGCACGATGACGATTTTGGTCGTACCACCGCGCTGCGTGCGCCGATCAACGAAGGGCCGTTCTACGCCATTCAGATTGCGCCGGGCGTGCACCACACTATGGGTGGCGTGACCATCAATACCGAAACCTGCGTGCTGGACAGCAACCACAACGTGCTGCCAGGCGCGTTTGCTGCCGGTGAAGTGGTCGGCGGGATCCACGGCGGTAACCGTATCGGCGGTAACGCAGTGGCAGATATCATTATTTTTGGTACGCTTGCCGGACATCAGGCGGCGATGCGCTCAAAAAGAACGTAAGGCACCTGCTATGTAGGCCGGATACGCGCAGCGCTATCCGGCAATTTCCCCGGCGGCGCGGTGCTTGCCGGGGCTACATCTGAGGAAACATGCCATGTCTGATGACAACCGCGTCTACAGTTACTCCGCCGTTCTGATGGGGTCGCCCATCCTCCTGAAACTCTTCTCCCATGACGAAGCCCTCGCGTCCCGCGTGTTTCGCCTGATCAAACAGTATGAAGATCTGCTCACCGTCAACCGCGCGCACTCGCAGGTCATGGACATCAACCATGCGGCCGGTCAGCATCCGGTCGCCGTCAGTCGGCCGGTGTTTGAGCTGATCCGCTGTGCAAAAGCGGCAAGCCTGCTCAAGGACAGCGCCTTTAACCTGACCATTGGTCCGCTGGTGAAGCGCTGGAAAATTGGCTTTCAGGGAGACCGCGTTCCGCCTGCTGATGAAATTGCATCGCTGCTTGCAATTACCCGTCCTGAGGATGTCATTCTTGATGAGGCCAGCAGCAGCGTGTTTCTGACCAGAGCGGGGATGGAGATCGATCTGGGAGCCATCGCCAAAGGGTATATTGCCGACAGGGTGCGTGATTACCTTCATAAAGAGGGCGCGAAGCTGGGGCTGATTAACCTCGGGGGGAATATCCAGACGCTGGGCTCGCCGGAAGGGGGCTGGAGCGTGGGGCTTAAAAAACCGTTCGCCGGAGAGGCGCTGATCGGCACCATGACCGTTGAGAACCTGTCCGTCGTTACATCGGGAACGTACGAGCGCTATTTTGAACAAGACGGCAAGCGTTACCACCACATTCTCGATCCGCGCACCGGGTATCCGCTGGATAACGAACTGGATAGCGTGACCATTATTTCTAAAAATTCCATCGACGGTGATATCTGGACCACGCTGATGTACGGCATGGGCGTTGAAAAGGGCTGCGCTGCGCTGCGCGCTCGTCCTGATATTGAAGCGATTTTTGTAACCAAAACAAAAGAAGTGGTGATCTCCTCGATGCACCACTTCCGCTTCACGCTGCTGGATAACGGCTATCGCGTTACTGACAGTATTGCTTGAGCAGGCCCGTCTGCTCCGGCTGGAGACGGTAGCGATACACCGGACGCCCGGTGGCACCGTAGTGAATGCTGGTGAAGAGAATATTGATTTGCGCCAGCCAGATCAGGTACTTGCGGCAGGACACGCGGGAGATATTGACCGCGCTTGCCAGGTCATCGGTGGAAAACTCCATCTCCGGGTGTGCGTCGATCCACTGGCAAATCGTGCGCAGCGTTTGCGGCGTTAACCCTTTCGGCAGCTTTTTACTGTCCGCCAGCTCCGGCGCCCCGCCGTGGATCAGCCGGTCGACGTCCGCCTGCTCATAATACTGGTGCGATCCCATCAGGTTGTGCTTTGCCTTCCAGCCGTTCAGCGCCTCTTCAAAGCGCGGGAACTGGAACGGCTTTATCAGATAATCCACCACGCCGTAATGGATGGAGGTCTGGATCGTGGCGGCGTCGGCGGCCGAGGAGATCATAATCACATCGATTGGGCGGCCGGACGCGCGAATAACGGGCAGCAGATCCAGTCCGTTATCCTGCTGCATGTAGACATCCAGCAGCACCAGATCGACAGGCTGGCTGGGGTTATTAATGATGGCCTCAGCCTGATTTAGCGTGGAGGCGACGCCGCAGCAGCTAAAGCCTTCAACACGGTTGACATACAGACGGTTGAGGTCGGCTACCATGGCGTCATCATCGACAATTAATACATTTATCACGCGATATTCCTCTCGCTATCCCAGGGGATGTGAACAAAAAATTGGGTAAATACGCCTGGCTCAGACTCGACGGTGATATCGCCGCCGAGGTTCTGGATTTGCTGGCGAGCAAGGAACAGCCCAACGCCACGGTTTTCACCTTTTGTTGAGAAGCCCTTTGTAAAAATAGCCTCCAGCTGAGTGGGATCAATGCCGGGGCCATCGTCGCTGACTTCACAGCTGAGCCAGCCGTTCTGGTAATGCAGCAGCAGGCTGATTTCGCCTTCCGGCTGGCCTTGCATCGCGTCGAGCGCGTTTTCAATAAGATTACCCAGCGCGGTGATCAGCACCGCGACCTGCTCTTCGCTGGCGGTATCCGGGATCTGGCATTCATCCGCAAGCGTCAGGGTGACGCCCGCTTCTTTCGCCCGGTTGATTTTACCCAGCAGGAATCCGGCAATCACCGGAGATTTTACCTTGCTCTGTATCGTACCGATATCCGTCTGATAATGATGGGCCGTCTGGATAATGTACTCTTCCAGCTTGTCGTAGCGCTTAATGTGCAGCAGGCCCAGGATCACGTGCAGCTTGTTCATAAACTCGTGCGTATGGGCACGCAGGGCGTCGACGTAATTGACCATGCCATCGATACGCTGCATCAGCTGGCTGATTTCCGTTTTATCGCGGAAGGTGGTGATGGCGCCGATCACCCGATCCTGACTTTTAACGGGCACCATGTTGCACAGCAGCAGCCGGCCGTTGCAGCTGATCTCCTGATCCTGGCGCGCAACGCCCGTCTTTGAGACTTCCCGCAGGCTGGCCAGCAGGGGAGCGCTGGCGTTTTCGGTCTGCTTGCCTGAGGGGAGAAGCAGTATTTCTCTGGCGGTCTGATTAATCATCGTCACGCGCCCGTGAATATCGACGGCCAGAACTCCTTCTCGCAGCGACTGCAGCATCGCCTGACGCTGTTCAAACAAGGCGGAAATTTCGTAGGGTTCGAGCCCGAACAGGATGCGTTTCAGTACCCGTACCAGGCCCCAAATCCCCATAGAGCTCATAAAAATACTGAACAAAATGGTCCAGACGGCGTTGAGCCGCCCGCGGGCAATCTGTTCTTCGACTTTTTTGAGGGAGATACCGACCACCACCACGCCGATCTGATCGTGCTGGCTGTCGTAAACGGGGGTGAAAACGCGAAGCGCTTCGGCGAGCGCGCCCCGGTTAACCGATACGTTTTCTTTACCTTCCAGCGCGGGAGTTAAATCGTCGCCGATAAAATGCAGCCCCAGCAGCGCCTCGTTCGGGTGAGAATAGCGGATCCCGCGCATATCGGTCACCACGGTGAACAGTAGATCGTTTCGTTTCGTCACCGCCTGGGCGATGGGCTGAATAATATTCTCCTGCGGTGCCTGCATCAGGCCGCGCTGGATATCCGGGCTGTTAGCCAGCGTTCTGGCGATACCCAGAGCCGTATCTTTTACATCATCGCGGGTCGCCCGGGTGATTTGTACGGAATAGAGCGCAAAGACCACCAGTAGCACAGAGGCAATAATCGCGCACACCATCAGCGTGACCAGCGTGTTCAGCTTCATGGGGCGCTTGCGCGTCGGAAGGAAAGGCTGCAAATCGCTCATCAACACTCCGCGATGATTAAGAAAGGGGTAATTATCGCTGATGACGCGCTTTTCTTAAAGCCATGTAAAGGCGTGGATTTGGTCCTCTTTTCGTGACCCCCCTCGCAGGTCATCTATATAAAACACTTTATAGTGTGTGTGTACTCATAATAAGGAGGCTGTTTATGAGCATTATGCTTACCGGTTCGGTCAAGGAAAGACGGCACGCCAGCACGATGAATATTGATCGATTGTCCACGCTGGACATGCTGAAAGTCATTCACCAGGATGATGCACTCATTTCTGCGGCTATCACCCCTTGTTTACATACTATCGCCCGCGTGGTGGATATCGCCGCCGCGACCCTCAGCCACGGGGGGCGTCTGGTCATTGTCGGCGCGGGGCCGTCAGGCTGCGTCGCACAACAGGTTGCCGATGAATATGCGCCGGGCAAAACCCCTGTGATGGCCGTTACGGCACAAGAAGGGGAAGGGAGCTACGAGCGCGGCGTTGCCGACCTGCAGGCCATCAAATTTGGTGAACACGATATGATGCTGGCAGTAAGCGTCAGCGGAAAAACGCCGTGGGTCTGGGGGGCAATGCGCCATGCGTGGTCGCTGGGTTCGCCGGTCGCCATCATCACCGGTGATGCGCAAAGCGAAGCCGCGCAGCTGGCGAGCATGGTCATCGCTCCGGAATTGGGTGCTGATGTTGTTGCTGGCTACCTCAACACCAAAGCGGGGATTGCGCAAAAAATGATCCTCTCGATGATCGCAACCGGGCTAGCCGTCCGAACCGGACGCGTTTACAGCAACCTGCGCGTGGATCTTGAAGCAAGCAATACCAAATGGGCTGAGCGGCAAATCGCCATTGTGATGGAAGCGGGGGGATGCACCCGGGCGGAGGCAAAAGCCGCGCTGGAGAGCAGTAACCATAACTGTAAAACGGCGATACTGATGGTGCTGACAGGGCTGGATGCGTGGAAAGCCCATGAGCTGCTGGCGCAGAATAACGGGTTTATCCGCGTGGCGCTGCAGGAAGCGCCGTAGGTTCTAAAGCGTAAAAAAAGGCCGCATTTGCGGCCTTTAGTATGTTGGGAATTAGAACTGGTAGGTCATGCCTACGCCAACGATATCGTCCGTTGCGATGCCGTTTGCTTCATAGAAATACTTATCTTCATCCAGCAGGTTGATTTTGTAATCAACGTAGGTAGAGAAGTTTTTATTGAAGGTGTAGGTCATGCCAAGGTCGATATAGTTCACGAGATCCATGTCGCCGTGTTGACCCTGAGGATTGCTGCGGTTACCTGGATAAGTCATGTCTTTACCTTTAGAGTAAACCCATGCCAGGGAAGGACGAAGGCCAAAATCGAACTGATATTGAGCTACGGCTTCAAAGTTTTGCGTTTCATCAGCAATGCCGTTATCGCCATATGGTGTCATGTTGCGAGTTTGTGCATACATCATTGCCAGATAAATGCTGTTTGCATCGTATTTAGCGCCAACAGTCCATACATCTGCTTTTTCGCCCCCAGCAATAAGGGCACTGTTATAGCCTAAACCTTCTTGTTTGTTTGTACGATCAGAAGAAGAGTACGCTGCACCCAGACTCAGGCCAGACAGATCGCCAGAGAAGTCATAGGAGGTAGACATACCGAAGCCGTCACCATTCTGGAAACGAACATCAGGATGACCGTTTTTGGTGCCTTCCTGGTCTTCTTGAGCATATTGACCTTCATTTGCACCCTGATATTGCAGCGCAAAATTCAGACCTTCAACCAGACCGAAGAAATCCGTATTACGGTAGGTTGCCAGACCGTTAGCACGGCCGTTCATGAAGTTATCGGTCCAGGTGTAAGAATCGCCACCAAATACAGGCAGCATATCGGTCCAGGCTTCAACGTCGTACACGACGCCGTAATTACGACCGTAATCAAATGAACCGTATTCGCCATATTTCAGGCCTGCATACGCCAGACGATTAAAGGATTTATCGCTGGCTGACTCGGTATTATTCGCGTAGGTTTTATATTCCCACTGGCCGTAACCGATCAGATCGTTGGTGATCTGGGTTTCGCCTTTGAAACCAATCTGGACATAGGTTTCATCGCCATCGTCGCCAGGGTTGTCAGAGAAGGTATGACGCGCATCAACCTTACCGTACAGGTCAACTTTGTTGCCATTTTTGTTGTACATCTCAGCCGCATTTGCTGCGCCAGCCATTAATAACGCGGGTACAAGAATCGCCAGAACTTTTCTTTTCATTATATATTCCCTTGAAAGATAATTTATATGAATATATGTAATCACTCTCCATAATTACAGGGTCGATACTATTCCAGGAGTTGTTGTTTAGTTTCAAAAATAAATGTAATTAAATTCGTTCAAATATTGCAAAATATTTCTATTAATCTCTTTATTTTTCTTGTGAATTAATTCATTGAATTTATATGGTGTAATTATTATTAAGTATTTCGTAGTTCTATTTTTAAATTGATTTAATTCGGCTATGTTATAATTCATTCCCTTTTTTACAACAGGATGTAACGATGGAACTTGCCCGGTGGCAGCATAGCTTTGAGCGATGGCTAGAGGAAAACCACACGACCGACGATACCGCACATGATATTTCGCACTTTCGTCGTGTCTGGATGACGGCGCAAAAAATCATGGCTCATCAGGCGGCCGATCCGCTGGTGGTCCTGACCGCATGCTATTTCCACGATATCGTCAGCCTGCCGAAAAACCACCCTGAACGCAGCCGGTCATCCCAGCTGGCAGCCCGCAAGACGAGTGCCATTCTGCGCCGCGACTTCCCGGACTTCCCGTCTGAATGCTATGCCGCCGTGGAACATGCTGTTGAGGCGCACAGCTTCAGCGCCGGGATTGTGCCGCAGAGCATGGAAGCCAAAATTGTGCAGGACGCTGACCGGCTGGAAGCGTTAGGGGCTATTGGTCTGGCGCGCGTTTTTGCCGTCTCGGGTGCGCTGGGCGTACCGCTTTTTGACGCAGACGATCCGTTTGCCGATGCGCGTCCGCTGGACGATCGTGCGTTTGCCCTCGACCATTTTCAGACCAAGCTGCTGCGCTTGCCTGATACAATGCAAACCGAAATGGGCCGCGAGCTGGCACGTCACAACGCCGATTTCCTGATCCAGTTTATGGCGAAACTCAGTGCTGAATTACACGGCGACTGCATCGGGATGGATAGCCAGGTGCTGAGCCGTTTCCGTCGCAGTTTGCGCGAATGAACTGTGGTAATCTGTTCCCAGTCTTTATTCTCCGGTTAAAAGAATGCAGGAAAAACGATCAGTGACAGAGCCCGCGCCTGAGCAGGCTGAGAAAACAACGGCAACGGTGCAGGCGTTACTGGGCCAGCTGTTGGATATCTATGATGCTAAAACGCTGGCAAATCTGCTGGTGGCACAGGGTGAGAGCCACTGGAGCCCGGCCATTCTTAAACGTCTGCTGACCAGCGAGCGAGCTGGGCGTCGCCTGAGTGAAGGCGAGTTTCGTTATCTGCAAAACTTGCTTCCGCGTCCTTCTGCCGCGCACCCGAACTATGCCTTCCGCTTTATCGATCTGTTTGCCGGTATCGGCGGTATCCGACACGGTTTTGAAGCTATCGGTGGCCAGTGCGTGTTTACCAGCGAGTGGAACAAACACGCCGTGCGTACCTACAAGGCTAACTGGTACTGCGATCCCCACGAGCATCATTTCAACGCGGATATCCGCGATGTCACCCTGAGCCATAAAAGCGGGGTGAGCGATGAACAAGCTGCCGAACACATTCGCCAGACGATCCCGGCCCATGACGTGCTGCTGGCAGGTTTCCCGTGCCAGCCTTTCTCGCTGGCCGGCGTTTCAAAAAAGAATGCCCTCGGACGCGCCCACGGTTTTGCCTGCGATACGCAGGGAACGCTGTTTTTTGACGTGGCCCGTATCATTGACGCCCGTCGTCCGGCCATTTTTGTGCTGGAAAACGTTAAAAATTTAAAAAGCCACGACGGCGGGAAAACTTTCCGCATTATCATGCAAACCCTGGATGAGCTGGGTTATGACGTGGCCGATTCCCAGGACATGGGCGCGGATGACCCAAAAATCATTGATGGGAAACATTTTCTGCCCCAGCATCGCGAACGTATCGTGCTGGTGGGTTTCCGCCGCGATCTCAATCTGAAGGGTGACTTCACCCTGCGGGATATCCCGTCTTTGTACCCCGAACGCCGTCCCAGCGTGGCCGACCTCCTGGAACCTGTCGTTGACGCGAAATTTATCCTCACCCCGGTGCTGTGGAAATATCTCTACCGCTATGCCAAGAAACATCAGGCGAAAGGCAACGGCTTCGGTTTTGGGATGGTCAACCCGAACGATCCGCACAGCGTGACCCGCACGTTGTCCGCTCGCTACTACAAAGACGGAGCGGAAATCCTTATCGACAGAGGCTGGGACAAGGCGCTGGGTGAAAAAGATTTCGACGATCCGCACAACCAGCGTCACCGTCCGCGACGCTTAACGCCGCGGGAATGCGCCCGGCTGATGGGCTTTGAATCCCCGCAGGGCTACCGCTTCCGCATTCCGGTTTCGGACACCCAGGCGTACCGTCAGTTTGGTAACTCGGTAGTGGTTCCCGCGTTCGCGGCCGTGGCAAAACTGCTGGCCTCGCGCATCAGACAGGCGGTAGCGCTCCGTCAGGGTGAGGCCGTCAATGACGGATGTTCACGATAAGGCGACGCGCAGTAAAAACATGCGTGCCATCGGCACGCGTGACACCGCCATTGAAAAGCGCCTGGCCGCGCTGCTGACGCAGGCGGGATTTGATTTCCGCGCGCAGGATGCCGCTCTGGCGGGTCGCCCCGATTTCGTCATCGACGCATGGCAATGCATCATCTTTACCCACGGCTGTTTCTGGCACCACCACGACTGCTACCTTTTTAAAGTCCCCGCGACGCGCACCGAATTCTGGCTGGATAAGATTGGCAAGAATGTCGAACGCGACAAGCGGGATCTCACCGCGCTGATTGCGCAGGGCTGGCGGGTGCTGATCGTCTGGGAGTGTGCGCTGAGGGGCAGATTAAAACTGAATGATGTTGAACTGTCGGAACGGCTGGAAGAGTGGATCTGCGGCGGCGGCCAGACCGCGCAGATCGACACGCAGGGTATTCACCTGCTTACGGTTTCTCCACCTCGCAAGGGGTGACCACCGGTTTTGCAGGCAGCAAATATTTGCCTAAGGTGACCAGCACGACGGCAAAAACAATCACCCCTAAAGCAACCCATTCAATGGAAGAGAGCGTTTCTCCGCCTAATTCCGTACCGAGCAGCACGGCCACGACCGGGTTGACGTAGGCATAGCTGGTGGCGACCGCCGGGGAAACGTTGCGGATCAGGAACATATAGGCATTAATGGCGATGACAGAGCCAAACAGCGCCAGATACCCTACCGCGAGAAAGCCCGACAGGTCCGGCATGGTAGTCAGCTTTTCTCCCGTCAGCGTGGAGGCGAGAAGCAGTACAATCCCAGCAGCGAGCATCTCAATCGCGCCGGCCATCATGCCGGTGGGGAGCTCGATACGTGAACCGTATACGGAACCAAACGCCCAGCTGATCGAGCCTATCAGGATAATCACTGCGCCCCACGGATTCCCGCTCAGGTTACCGCCGCTATTGAGCAGAATAATGCCGGTCAGTCCTATGCCAATTCCCAGCCATTCCAGCTTGCGGGTGCGGATGCCAAACAGGCGGCTGAAGCAGAGGGTGAAGAGCGGTACGGTAGCAACGACCACGGCGGCGATCCCGGACGGTACGTTCTGGTGCTCGGCAATCGTCACAAACCCATTTCCCACCGCCAGCAGCAGCAGGCCGATCAGGGCGGCATTCAGCATCGGGCGCAGAGGGGGAAGTTTATGTCCGCGCAGCAGCAGGAACGCGAGCAGCAAGACGCCAGCCGAGAGGAAGCGGATGCCCGCCATCATCAGTGGCGGCCAGCTTTCCACGCCGATGCGAATGACAAAGTAGGTTGAACCCCAGATGATGTACAGCGAAAAGAGTGCCCCAATGAGCGGTAGCAATTGCCGGAAACGCATAATCCCTCACGACGTAATAAAAAGGTCGCTGATAGTAAACGCGAAAACTATCGTGCTGGCGAGTCCTTTAATTGTGCAGTCGATGTTAATTTTTTGTTGACGCGAGGTGCCTGTTTCCGGGTTTGCGCTTTTGCTCCATACTATTCACTTAATTACCAAAAAATGAAGGATGAAGATTTTGGCAGGAAGTAGCTTATTAACATTGCTGGATGATATTGCCACCTTACTGGATGATATTTCGGTGATGGGTAAACTGGCGGCGAAGAAAACCGCAGGTGTGCTGGGAGATGATTTATCGCTTAACGCCCAACAGGTGAGTGGCGTGAGGGCTAACCGTGAATTGCCGGTGGTGTGGGGCGTGGCGAAAGGCTCCTTCCTGAATAAGGTGATTCTGGTACCGCTGGCGCTGTTGATCAGCGCCTTTATTCCCTGGGCTATCACGCCGCTGCTGATGATTGGCGGGGCATTTCTCTGCTTCGAGGGGGTGGAGAAAGTCCTGCACTCCTTTAGCGCGCGCAAGGAGAGCGATACGCCGGAGATGCGCCAGCAGCGTCTTGAAGCGCTGGCCGCTCAGGATCCGAAAACCTTCGAGCGCGATAAAGTCAAAGGTGCCATTCGGACCGACTTTATTCTGTCCGCGGAAATTGTTGCCATTACGCTTGGCATTGTGTCTGACGCGCCGCTCCTGAATCAGGTTCTGATCCTTTCCGGCATTGCCATTCTGGTCACGGTAGGCGTGTACGGCCTGGTCGGATTGATCGTTAAGCTGGATGATATTGGCTACTGGCTGGAGACGAAATCAAGCGCGGTGGCAAAAGGCATCGGCAAGAGCCTGCTGGTACTGGCCCCCTGGCTGATGAAGAGTTTGTCCGTGGTGGGCACGCTGGCGATGTTCCTCGTGGGCGGCGGTATTGTGGTTCACGGCATTGCGCCGCTGCATCATGCTATTGAACATTTCTCCTCGGCGCAGGGTGCTGTTGTCGCGGCGATTCTGCCTACTCTGCTGAATCTGGTGCTGGGCTTTATCGTTGGCGCTATCGTCGTCGCGGCGGTGAAACTGGTTGAGAAAATACGCGGCACGTCGCACTAATTGTTACCCGCTGTGGGATGCAAAAAGACCATTCCTCGTCTAAATTGAAACAGTTTCACCCTGATACAGGAGGCAGGTATGGTCTTTTTGGTCAGTGATGAAGTTAAGCCTAAGAAGGGCGGCCCACGTATGATTGTCACCGGGTATTCCAGCGGAATGGTGGAATGTCGGTGGCACGATGGCTATAGCATCAAGCGGGAAGCATTTCGTGAAGATGAGCTTCAGCCGGGTGACGGGCAGCACAAGCGGGACAAGGCTTAATCACATAACGCCCGGCTTTGCCGGGCGTTTTTATTTCAAGTACCGAGTGTAAGGCAGTAATCAGGGAGTGTGTGTGCAGCGCGATACCTTTGTTGTAAAACAATCTTTTCTACAATGGCTGCATAAGCGTAGCAATCCGGGGTTGATTGTTAATCTCTGTTTTTTGACCGTTCTGGTGTTTTCCACACTCCTGACCTGGCGTGAGGTGGTGGTGCTGGAAGAAGCGTATATCTCCAGCCAGCGTAACCATCTGGATACGGTGGCCAGTTCGCTGGACCGGCAGTTACAGAACAGCGTGGACAGGATGCTGCTGTTCCGTCAGGGCATGCGTGATGCGATCCAGACGCCGCTGGCATTTGATGTCCTGGAGAATGCGGTGTCACGCTTTAACGCGGTCCGCATGCTCCCCACCTGGCAGCTTGCCGTTGACAAACAACGCACCCTTCCCATTAACGGCGTGTCGGATGCCTTCGTCGAAAAAACCACGATTCTGAATCGTGACGCTGAGCGCATCAGTCATGAAATTTCTGCCGCGCTCGAAGTGGGGTATCTGCTCAGGCTGGCATCGTCGAGAGCGCGAACGGAAGCGCGGGTAATCTATGTGTCCCGCGCCGGATTTTTTATTTCCACAGACACGCCGGAGCAGGCGGGCGATATCACCTCCCGCTATTACCATCTGGTCACGCAATCCTGGTTTACCCAGCAGTCGGAACGTAACAATCGCGCTCGCGCGGTGCGCTGGTTTATCTCCACGCCTTCATCCTGGACGAATGATGAACGAACGATTACCGCCAGCGTCCCCATCTATTTTGATCATTACTGGTATGGCGTCGTGGCGATGGATTTTGCGCTGAACACGATGCAGCGTCTGCTGGCTGACGCGACGGAAGACCGGACGGAAGGGGAGTATCAGCTGTACGACACCCGGCTCAATATGATTGCCACTTCTGCCCACGCGGGAAACCCGGTTAACCACTTCGACGAACGCGAAACGGCGCAGATTGCCCACGCGATTGAGAACGATACCGGCGGCGGCATCCGCCTCGGGAGCCGTTTTGTTAGCTGGGAGCGGCTCGATCACTTCGACGGCGTTGTCTTGCGGATCCACACTCTGCATGAAGGGGTGCAAGACGACTTCGGCAGCATCAGTATTGTGCTGGCGCTGCTGTGGGCGCTCTTTACCGCCATGCTATTGATCTCGTGGCTGGTTATTCGCCGGATGGCGAGTAACATGTATACGCTTCAGCATTCGCTCCAGTGGCAGGCCTGGCATGACCCGCTTACCCGGCTGAACAATCGCGGCGCGCTGTTCGACCGGGCAAAAATACTGGCGGAAACCTGTCGCCAGAAATCTCTGCCATTTTCAGTGATTCAGATCGATCTCGACCACTTTAAAAACATCAACGACCGTTTTGGCCATCAGGCCGGGGATAAAGTGCTATCCCACACGGCGGGACTGATTGCCAGCGCGTTACGCAAGAATGATGTGGCCGGGCGCGTCGGCGGGGAAGAGTTTTGTGTCGTCCTGCCGGGGATTGGTCTGGGAGAGGCGAGAGGCGTCGCGGACCGTATTCGCTGCCGAATCAACAGTAAGGAGATCCTGGTGAAGAAGAGCACGACGCTGCGCATCAGCGCGTCACTGGGTGTCAGCAGTGCGGATGAAGCGGGGAACTACGATTTTGAACAGCTGCAGTCCATTGCGGACGCCCGGTTATATCAGGCTAAACAGACCGGGCGTAACCGGGTCGTCTGGCGGGATCAGGACAGGAAGTGATCCAGCCCCTCGTGCCAGCCCGCTGGCCCGGGCTGTTGGGTGTGATAAACCCGCCTGGGGTTATCGTCCCGTAGCGTGATACCCTGGCGGTTAATGCCCTTAATCACCACCGCGTAGTCAACGCTGTCCAGCAGCGGCGCATCATTAGGACCATCGCCGAGCCCCAGGGTGGTGGGGTCGATCTCTTCCTGCTCACGGTATTGCTCAATCAGCCAGTTAACCGCCACGTCCTTACCGCAGCGGACGTCCAGAATATGCCAGAAGCGCGCTCCCTGCAGGCATTGCAGGCCGCTGCGCGCCAGTTCCTCTTCAAACTGGACCAGGTTCTCGTCGGTGTCACGCCAGATGAGCGTAACGGAGGCTTCATGCCTGCGGGCAAGCGCCGAACGATAACGCGTCAGTCCCGTCCACTCGCTGATGACGTGCTCATCTACGTCGTCAAAGGTGGTGAATTTAAAGCCCATCTGCAGACGGATGTGCTCGATCCGCGGGCGAATATCCCGGTGCGTCATCCCTCTTATCTGGCGCTGAACCTTTTCCCAACGCACGTCAGGCTGAATAACCGCGCCGTTCTCGGCAATAAAAGGCAAGCCTTCCAGGCCCAGGTCCTGCTGGATATCCAGCATCTCAGCCGCGGTCTTGCTGCTGCAAAGAATGACCGGCACCTGGTTATCCAGCAGCCTGTCCAGCCAGGGCATTGCGGGCTGCCACTCATAGGTATGAATATCCAGCAACGAGCCGTCCAGGTCAGAAAAAATCAGCAATGAATCCCGCAGTGAAGGCATAGTCGCTCCTGGTAACGGCTGTGTCGGTTTCTAAGAAAATTCCTAAAAAAATAACCGAGGTGGAAACCGGGGAAAAGAGAACGGTCCCTGGCAAACCCGCATTCGGCGTATGTTATTGCGGATAACAAAAAGCATTATGTTAAAAATAGTATATTCATCATAAGAATATATGCTTGTCAGACAAATTCGTTGGGGATAGTGTGGTGCGTACATCAGATTTCCTGGTGTAACGAATTTTCAAGTGCTTCTTGCATAAGCAAGTTTTGATCCCGGTCATCCCCATGACCGGGATTTTTTTCGCCCTACCGATTGGCTTCCGACACGCTAAAGTCGTGAATATCAAGCTCGAAGGCCTCCGCCAGTTCACGATAGGTGTGGTAATCCCTGCCGTTGACAATGACGCGGTCTGAATTGTCGTCCGTCCGGCGGACTTCTGACTCACTGATCTCATTGATGGCGGCAAGCAGGGCATCGACATCCACCTCGACTTCGCGCTTGATGGTGTCGCTGTACTCTTTATCGGTCTTCATTCCGGGACTCCTCTTTCAACCTACAAGGCTAAGTATAGCTTGTGCATAAAAACGCCATTCACGCCGGGCGGCGATGTGCGTTTTTGCGTTTTGTTCTACACTGGCTCAAAAAGAGGAGGAATGTATGAAGGTCAACGATCGGGTAACGGTTAAAACGGACGGTGGGCCGCGCCGCCCGGGTGTGGTGCTGGCAATTGAAGAGTTTAGTGAAGGTATAATGTACCTCGTATCACTGGAAGACTACCCGCTCGGCATTTGGTTTTTTAACGAACTGGGGCATCCTGACGGCATTTTTGTCGAGAAAGCAGACTAGCACGGCGTCGGGTAGCGCTTCGCGTGCCCGACAACGTCCGCAAAAGCAAAAATCTCTGGCCAGGCCAGAGATCAAAGGTAGGGTGCACAGGGTCTTTTCTTAAGCGACTAACGCATGTTGACGAAAATCCCGTTCGTCACATTATCGGTCAGGCGTACCACGTGGTAGATCACTTGCTTATTATGCGTTTTAATTTTCCTTTTAATATTTCCTTTGTGTGACGAAACGGTTTTAGCTTTAATATTCATCTGGTCTGAGATCTGAATAGTTCCTTGGCCCGCCATCCACATTCTCAGCATACTTGATTCAGTCCTGCTTAATGATAGGGTGGGTAAGTTAACCGCTCCTACATTTTTAACTTCTTTATTCAAATAATCACCCAGAATGTCATCCAGCGACTCTGGTTTAATCGATTTAGAACTGATCAATAAATTTTTACGGACCAACAAATACTCATCGAAATGGATATTTGCGATCGCCATAAAAACTATAAACAGGGTTTTTGGATGCTGATTAATGATTTGCTTAATGTGCTGACTGTTGGCTGGATCGTGAATGAAACAGTCCTCATTAATAAACACCACGCCTGGTTTTAGTTCGTCACAAGCGGCCGCGAGTTCGTCAACGGTGTGTGCATCGTTGATGTCTCTCTTTCTTACCCCTCTGCTTGCCAGGTACCCGGTTAACCCTAGCCGGGTGTAGCTGCATAAATCCATAATGATCGTTGACATGGCATACCCTCACTCAATGCGTAACGATAATTCACCATCTGCCTGAGAGCTCAAAACAGCCATACGGGATGGAAAAAAATAATAAACCTGTGAGCATGACAAAGACTTTCAGGCGGACTCACTATCCCGTAAAGTTACGTATAATTTGCCAGGAATCTTCTTAAAGTAAAGTAAATATTAAGTATTGTGAGATGGTTAGAAACAATTAAACCGCGTCAGATATATCCTGGAAGATGTTTTTCGTGTTTTATTTTAGGAATATCCTCAGAAAGACAATGGCAACAGTGCGGGCTATTATTTACGAGGCAGCTCGCTGACAATATCCGCTAACAGGTTGAATATCTCGCCGAATAAATGTTCACAGAAGGGAGCGATAAGTGGCATCAGTAGTGACATTAATAAAATTCCGACCGTCAGCGTCAGCGGAAAACCAATGACAAACACCGAAAGCTGCGGTGCCATTCGGTTAAGTAAACCTAATGCCAGGTTGACGGTCAGCAGCAGGGTGATGATCGGCAGCGCCAGCATCAGCCCGTTCAGGAATATCAGCCCCGCCGCGCGGGTGAGCGCCAGGAAGGCATTGCTGTTCACCGGATTTTCACCAATCGGCAGCGTATGGAACGTATCCACCAGCATGGAGATAAGCCAGAGATGGCCGTTGAACGACAGGAACAGCAGCATGGCGAGCAGATCGATAATTCGGGCCAGCACGGGCATGTTGAGATGACTGCCGGGATCAACAAACGTGGCGAACGATAACCCCATCTGCAGGCCAATCAGTTCCCCTGCGGTACGCACCGCGGCAAAGGCGAGCTGCATGGTAAAGCCGACGGCGACGCCAATCATGACCTGCTGTAGCGCCACCCACACCGCATTCGCCGAGAAGATCGGAATATCCACAGGGGGCAGGGACGGGGCGACGATAATGGAGATGATGATGCCCAGCCCCACTTTGACACGCTTGGGGATCGATTTCTCACTGAGAATCGGGGCGGTGGATATCAGCGCCATGATCCGCAGCATCGGCCAGAAATAGACGCCGAGCCACTGAACCCACTGGTCGCTGGTGAAGTGCAGCATCGTCAGGTCAGCCGATGATATACGGCAGATTGGTAAACAGGTTGCGCATATAGTCCAGCAACAGGTTCAGCATCCACGGCCCGGCCACGATAATCGCCACGAACACGGCAATGATTTTCGGGATAAATGACAGGGTCATTTCGTTAATCTGCGTGGCGGCCTGCAGAATACTGATGATAAGACCAGTAACCAGCGCGACAAGCAGCAGTGGAGCGGCAACGGCAATGGCGATTTTCATCGCTTCCGTGCCCATCATCATGACCGATTCGGGTGTCATTGCCGTTCCTTAACTGTAAAAACTCTGCGCCAGCGAACTGACCAGCAGCTGCCAACCGTCGACCAGCACAAAGAGCATGATCTTAAAGGGCAGGGCAATGGTGGCGGGTGGAACCATCATCATCCCGAGCGCCATCAGGACGCTGGCGATCACCAGGTCGATAATCAGGAACGGAATAAAAATGGTGAAGCCAATCTGGAACGCGGTTTTCAGCTCGCTGGTGACGTAGGCTGGCAGAAGAATACGCATGGGCACCGCTTCCGGCCCCTGCAGTTCGCCGGTGTTGGACAGGCGGGCAAAGAGCGCAAGGTCCGCTTCGCGCGTCTGGCGCAGCATAAATTCCCGCAGCGGCTGCGCGCCTTTATCCAGCGCCTCCTGCATGGAAATTTTATCTTCGCTAAACGGCTGGTAGGCGTCGGTATAAATCTTATCGATAACCGGCGACATAATGAAAAAGGTCAAAAACAGTGACAGCCCCAGCAGAACCTGATTTGGCGGGGCGGAAGGGGTTCCCAGCGCGTTTCGCAGCAGACCAAAAACGATGATGATGCGGGTGAAGCTGGTCATCATCAGCAGAATGGCCGGAATAAACGTCAGCGAGGTGATGAACACCAGCGTCTGAACCGGAAGCGACCAGCTTTGTCCGCCGCCCGCGAGAGGGGTTGAAACCAGACCGGGCAGTTGCGCATAGACTGCGGGAGCAAACAGGCCAACGCCCGCAAGCGTCAGGGATAACAAACGGCGCATCAGGATCTCCCGGAACGCTTTAGCAAACTCTTCATGACGGACTGAAAATCCGCAGGGGCGTCTGCGCGCTCGTCCACCACAACAGGGGCGGGCGGCAGTTTATGTAATACGTTGATGTTTGAAGCTGTTACGCCCAGGACCAGACGCGCGTCGTCCACCTCGACGATGACCACGCGTTCGCGTGGCCCCAGCGTGGTGCTGGCGCTAACTTTCAGGCCGCGGGTACCGGCGGTTTTACCCGCCAGGCCAAAGCGCTTCGCCAGCCATGCGGCGATAAGAATAAAGGCAATAATACCGAGCAACGCCCCGCTCACCTGGAGCAGAGGTGAGCCGGGGACGGCAGAAGGTTGTGATATTGTTGCCTGGGTTTTCATGCTTAACGGCTCAGACGACGCATACGTTCAGACGGAGTAATGATGTCGGTGATACGCACGCCGTATTTATCGGCAACCACCACCACCTCACCCTGAGCAATCAGATAACCGTTGATCAAAATGTCCAGTGGCTCACCGGCCAGACCGTCAAGCGCCACCACGGAACCCTGCGTCAGGCGCAGCAGCTCTTTAATGGTCATGCGGGTGCGCCCCAGTTCCACGGTCAGCTTAACCGGGATGTCCATAATCAGGTCGATGTCCTGCAGCGTGCCGCTGACGTCACCGCCGCCGAGCTGCTGGAATACGGCATCCGCTGCGCTTTTGGCTGGGGTCGTTTTTTGCTCGTTTAACGCGTCAGCCCACAGATCGTCCAGTGCTCCGCTGTTTTCATCGGACGGATTGTTCATGTCACTCATTTGGGCTGTTCCTCATTCAGCGAATTCAAAATCGGGTTGATCAAGTGCTCAACGCGTAACGCATACTGACCGTTAATCGTGCCGTACTGGCTTGTCAGCACGGGGACACCATCCACATGGGCAATAATGCGGTCGGGTTTTTCTATCGGCAAAACATCACCGGGTTGTAATTTCAGGATCTGGGATAACCGCAGCGGGATATCGGCGAAGCTCGCCACCAGTTCAAGCTGTGAATGTTGGACCTGGCGGACCAGGTTTTCACGCCAGTTCTGGTCTTCGTTGCGGGAGTTCTCCAGCGGCGGGTTCACCAGCAGCTCGCGCAGCGGTTCGATCATGCTGAACGGCAGGCAGATGTTGAACTCGCCGGTCAGGTTACCGATCTCCACATGGAACGGCGTGTTAACGACGATATCGTTCGGGGAGGTGGTGATATTGGTAAATTTCACCTGCATCTCAGAACGAACGTACTCCACTTCCAGCGGGTTAATCGCTTTCCACGCGTCGCTGTAAGACTCCAGCGCCAGCTTCAGCATGCGGTTAATGACGCGTTGTTCGGTGTGGGTGAATTCACGACCTTCTACTTTGGTCGGGAAGCGCCCGTCGCCGCCGAACAGGTTATCCACCGCAATGAACACCAGGCTTGGCGAAAACACCACCAGACCGGTGCCGCGCAGCGGCTTCAGATGAATCAGGTTAAGGTTAGTTGGCACCGGCAGGTTGCGGGCAAATTCGTGGTACGGCTGAATGCGGATCGCACCGACCGTAATATCCGGGCTACGACGCAGCAGGTTAAACAGCCCCATACGGAACTGACGTGCAAAACGTTCGTTAATGATCTCCAGCGCCTGCAGACGTTCACGGACCACGCGACGCTGGGTATTCGGGTCATAGGGACGAATATCGTTATCGCCGCCAACGCCCGGTTTAGGATCATCATTTTTATCGCTGTCGCCGTTAAGCAGCGCATCGATTTCTGCCTGAGAAAGAATACTGTCGCCCATGTCGTTACCGCAGAATGAAGGCTGTATACAGAACGTCAGTGACTTCCTGCTTTGGTTGGCCGTTTACCAGCGGTGTCGCCAGCGTTTGTTTAATGGCGTCGACCAGCTTTTGCTTACCGACATCGGTGGCCAGCGCCGAAGCGTCCTGACGGGAGAACAGCAGCAGAAGGCGGCTACGCACCTCCGGGAGATAATCATTCAGACGCGAGCGCGTGGCTTCATCCTTCAGACGCAGCGTAATACCGACATACAGCACACGATCCGCATCACCGAGATTCACGGTGAAGGTGTCCAGAGGGAAAAATACCGGCGCCGGCGGTGGTGCAGGTTCGGCTTTGGCTGCAGCGGTCGAAGGTTCCTGCTGCATACGCCAGTAACTATAGCCCGCAGTAGCGCAGGCGGCGAGCGTGATCAACACCAGCAGCGGGATCCAGATGGAACGCTTACTTTTTTTGGTGATAGCGGAGTCAGTCATCTGATACGAGCTTCCTGTTTCGGTACAGCTTAATATGGTGATTATCCCGTGTCCTGCTGTCGTCAAAGCGTGGAAAAGACGGGGATAATCACGCTACCTCTGGCGTTTAGGCGAAGATGTCTACGGCACTGTTACCGCGCGCCGCGGATTGCAGGGCGGCAGGAACAGGCAGTAACTCATCGCTCTCTTCATTAAAACCGCCGGTATTGCCGGAACGCGAAGCCTGGTGCTGCTGCTGGGAGGAGGACTGCTGCTGCCCGGCAAAGCTCTCGCTGCTGACGCTACTTTGCGTAAGCTGAATGCCGTTCTCCGCAAGCGACGTTCGCAGGACCGGCAGCGCCGCTTCCAGAGCCGCACGGACATGGCTGTGCGCAGAGACCATCTGCAGTTGCGCCTGGTTATCATCCAGCTTAAGCGAAATTTGCACCTGACCCAGATCTTCCGGGTGCAGACGCAGCTCCGCTGTCTGCTGGCCCTGCTTAGTGAACAGCGTGATGTGCTGGCTCAGGGATTGCTGCCATTCATGGGTGCCCAGAGGCTGGCTTAGCACCGGCGCGGTGGCAACGGTGGCGGCTGGCTGGCTGGTCGCATGGCTGGACATAATCGGTGCCAGGGTGGCTGTCGGCGACGTTGAGGAGGACGCGCTGGCGAGTTCCTGCTTCTCTGCTGCGGCGGCCACGACCGGCGTTGCAGGCGCGTTGTCCGACAGGGCCGGGTCGCTGTTTTTCGCCAGGCTGTGGCTCTGATAAGTCGCAGCAGTCTGCCCTTTATCATGGCTTCCCGGCAAAGCGTTCATGGACGGTTGGCCCGCGCCCGTTTGTGCAAGCGTTGCGGAACCGATCGCAGACCGTTCGGCAATACCATTGCTGGCTGCTACGTGAGAGGTGCTGGTCTGCTGGTGCGGCAGCATGGCCATCAGCGCGCTTAATCCGGCCAGCTCTTCTTCGCTCAGTTCGCTTTTGCTGTCATCTTTACTGTTGACCGCATTGAGCGTTTTCTGGGCATCGCCCTTTGACAGCGGCACCAGCCCGGAAACCAGCGTATCAAGCGACGTGACGGGCAACGTTTCATCGCCATTCAGCGCAGTTTGACGCGAGAGCAGGTCGGCAATTTTGGCCTGCAGGGTGGTATCGCCTTTGGCGTCCTGCGCGACTTTTGACAGCTTACTGCCGGCGGCTTTCAGATCGGCCAGGGTCAGCGGCGCATCTTTGCCCTTGCCCGTTGCATCCGACAGGGCGCCCGCCAGCAGAGAGAGAAAGTCTTGTGCACCGTCGGTGCCTTTCCCCGTCTGCGTGCCGCCTGACAGGTCGCTGTCGCTCATCAGCAGTTGTTGCAGTGTGATCATTCCGGTTTCCTCATTGATGCGCGCTGGGCAAACTCATCCATTTTTTTCTGATCCAGACGGTTTTCCGCCAGGGTCGTAGCCGCGATCTGTCGGTCCTGTAAGGTCTGCCAGGCCTGCAGTCGCTGCTTCTTCTCACGCCAGAAATTCAGCGCGGTATCGACTTTTTGGGTCCACTGGTTAAGCTGCTGGCGATGCTGATCTATCGCCTTTTCCAGCGTCTGGATAAACTGCTGATAGTTAATCCAGCGCTGGCTGCCAATGCCCTGTGTCATATCGGTATTGAGGTTGGTGCGATATTCATGCTGATAGTCGATTAACATCTTCAACTGTTCTTCAGCCTGCTGGCACCCGCGTCGCATTGCGCCAAGCTGCAATGCGGCATCATCAACTTCTTTTTCAGCCAGATCTTTCAGCGTTGATAACGCGCTGTTTTGCGCCATGACCTTCGCCCTCCACCTGTGTTACACCTGCGGGAAAATCAGCTCCAGTGCCTGAATTGAATCTTCCCAGTCGGCGCGTTCAAAAATGCCTTGTTGCAAAAATGCCTCCAGCTGCGGCCACAGGGTAATCGCTTTGTCGAGCATCGGGTCGCTGCCTTTGGCATACGCCCCGACGCTGACCAGATCGCGGTTGCGCTGGAAGCTGGAGAGGAGTTGTTTGAAGTTACGCACGCGGGCGTAGTGCTTCTCGGTTATCAGCGCCGTCATTGCGCGGCTGATGGATGCTTCAATATCAATGGCCGGATAGTGCCCGGCTTCAGCCAGACGACGCGACAGCACAATGTGACCGTCAAGGATCGCGCGCGCGGAGTCGGCAATCGGGTCCTGCTGGTCATCGCCTTCCGTCAGTACCGTGTAGAACGCGGTGATGGAGCCGCCGCCGCTGATGCCGTTCCCCGCACGTTCAACCAGGGCAGGGAGTTTGGCAAAGACCGAAGGCGGGTAGCCTTTGGTCGCAGGCGGTTCACCGATGGCCAGCGCGATTTCACGCTGCGCCATCGCGTAACGGGTCAGGGAATCCATGATCAGCAGTACGTGCTTGCCGCGGTCACGGAAATCTTCGGCGATACGGGTGGCATACGCGGCACCCTGCATACGCAGCAGCGGCGACACATCCGCCGGCGCGGCGATAACCACCGAGCGGGCGCGGCCTTCTGCACCCAGAATGTTTTCAATAAAGTCTTTGACTTCACGACCACGCTCGCCGATCAGCCCCACGACGATCACATCGGCCTGCGTGTAGCGCGCCATCATGCCGAGCAGGACGGATTTCCCCACGCCTGACCCGGCGAACAGGCCCATACGTTGTCCACGTCCCACGGTCAGCAGGGCGTTAATCGGGCGCACGCCGGTGTCCAGCACATGCTCAATAGCGGTACGCTGCAGGGGGTTGAACGGTTGGGTGATCAGCGCACCGGTTTCGGTGGTGTCCGGGGAGGGCAGCCCGTCGAGCGGTTTCCCGCTGCCGTCCAGCACGCGACCCAGCAGGGCAGGACCAAGGGGTAACTGTTTCCCGCTTTGCAGCCCGTCGCCAGAAATGTTTTTGGCATACACGCGGGCGCCGGGCAGAATGCCTTCCACCTCTTCAAGCGGCATCAGGAACAAACGCTGGCCGTTAAACCCGACCACTTCGCTTTCAACTTCACGCGTTTCCAGACCGTCCTGACGTTCAATCACGCAGGTCGCACCTAGCGGAAGCTGCAGGCCGGTGGCTTCAAGAACCAGACCGGTGGCGCGCGTCAGCCGGCCATAACGACGAACAGAAGGCAGTTGCGCCATCTTCGTCTCAAAGTTGTCGAGCGTGGTGAGCCAGCGGGTGAGGCGTGCGGTCATCAGACGACTCCCGGTGCCGCCAGGCGACACAGTTCCTGCCAGCGGGTTGCGACGCTGGCATCCAGGTCACCTTCATCGGCAGAGACTTTGCAGCCGCCGTGATGTAACGACGGGTCACCGCGCAGACGCCAGCCGTGCAGGTTAAGCGTTGCCCCCAGACTCTCTTCGACGCGCTGCAGGTCGTCCGGATGGACGCGCAGCTGCGGCTTGCCGCTGAACAGCGGCTCCTGCTGCAGCAGGCCCTGAATTTGTTTAATAAGCGCCGTGTTATCCACCACGGGCGTCTGGCCGATCACCTGACGCGCGGCTTCCAGCGCCATCTGCATCAGTCGCGAGGCAATCACGCTGTCCAGCGCGTCCAGCGTATGCTGAAACTCGCTGACCAGCTGCTGCATGCGGGCATGGATCGGCGCCTGCTGCTGGCGCGCCTGATCGATACCGTGCTCTAACCCTTTCGCCAGGCCTTCATGATACCCCTGCTCGTGGCCTTTCTGCCGGCCTTCGTTCAGACCGGCATTATAGCCCTGCTCGTGCGCCTGCATTTGCAGCTGAGCCAGCATCTGTGCCTGCTGCTCTTCCTCGCTAAGCTCGGGCTGCTCGACGTCAGGGTCGAGTGCCTCGGGCGCTATCACGGCTGGCATGAACTCAGAGAGGGGAGGAGCCAGATCGTCCGGTGTCCAGCGCTTCCACGGCAGCTCATTAGACATAGGTGTCGTCTCCGCTGCCAATCACCATCTCGCCGGTTTCTGCCAGACGACGAACAATAAGCAGGATGGCTTTCTGTTCGTTTTCCACCTGAGACAGACGAACCGGGCCGCGGTTGGCAAGGTCGTCGCGCAGGATATCCGCCGCACGCTGCGACATGTTGCGCAGGAACTTCTCGCGCAGCGGCTGCTCGGCACCTTTGAGGGCGATAAGCAGAGACTCGGAATCCACTTCCTGGAGCAGGCGCTGGATGCTGCGGTCGTCCACTTCGACCAGGTTTTCGAACAGGAACATCTCGTCGATAATTTTCTGTGCCAGTTCGCCGTCGAATTCGCGAACCGCCGTAATAACTGCCTCTTCCTGCTGCGTTTTCATCAGGTTGATGATTTCCGCCGCCGTTCTCACGCCGCCCATTTTGCTGCGCTTGAGGTTCTGGCCGTCGAGCAGGCTGTTCAGCACTTCGGTCAGCTCTGCCAGCGCGGCTGGCTGGACGCCGCCGAAGGTTGCGATACGCAGCATTACATCGTGACGCAGACGCTCTTCGAACAGCGCCAGAATATCGGCTGCCTGGCCACGTTTGAGGTGGACAAGGATGGTGGCAATAATCTGCGGGTGCTCGTCGCGAATAAGGTCGGCGGCACTCTGCGGTTCCATAAAGTTAAGCGTTTCGATCCCGCTGGCGGTATCGCGCGTTTCCAGAATGTCTTCCAGCAGGCTGGCGGCACGCTCTTCGCCCAATGCTTTGACCAGCACGGAACGCAGATAGTCGTTGGCGTTGACGTTGAGCGCGGCAAACTGTTCGGCTTCCTGTTCAAACTCCGACAGCACTTCGGTCAGCTGTTTGTTGGAGATCTGACGCACGTTAGCCATAGCCGCACTCAGAATTTGCACTTCCCGCTGGGAGAGGTGTTTAAACACCTCTGCCGCGCGATCTTCGCCAATGGTCATCAACAGGATGACGCTTTTATCGGTGCCCGTAAGCGTATTACTCATGTTCGTTACCCATCCACTGGCGGATGACCAGCGCCACGACGCGCGGATCGTTATCTGACATTTCGCGAATGCGCTGGCTCATGACCTCAGCGCCCATGCGCTGGTTAGCACGACGCTGCTGCATCTGTTCATCTTTGCTGAGGCGAACTTCAACCGCTTCTTCCGTTTCCTGACGCGTGTTCATCTGCTCGCGAGCCGCTTTTTCGGCTTCAGCACGACGCTGGAGCTGTGGACGAACAGCCTTACGCCACAGCAGCCACGCGACAATCAGCACCAGCAGCCAGCGTCCTGCGGACAGCAGCTGATCGATAAACGCCTGCTGTTGCCAGAACGGCAGTTCACCGCCTGTCTCTTCAACCGAGTTGAACGGTGAGTTCACTACGTTGAGGCTATCGCCACGCTTCTCGGAGTAGCCCATCGCTTCACGGGTCAGATCTTCGATCTGCTTCATCTGCTCGGCAGTCAGCGGCAGCGGTTTGCCATTCGGCAGCGTTTTGTAGTTCACAACCACGGCGACGGACAGACGCTGAACATCACCCACGTTCAGTTTGGTGTGGCGAATTGTCCGGTCCACTTCGTAGTTCGTGGTCTCGTTACGGCTGCTGGTACGCGGACCGGCGTTATTGGCCGTCGAGGTGGTTTGCTGATTTTGCTGACCGTTCTGCTGATTGGCCGGCGGCGTAGAGATCGGTGCCGCGTTAGCCGGGGCAGGCTGGTTAGACAGCGCACCCGGCACGCCGCCTGGGTATGCTCCACCGACCTGCTCATTTGAGTTTATCTGGCGCGAACGCATGACCGCCTGAGACGCATCGCCGTTCGGGCTGTACTGCTCTTCGGTTTGTTCTTTATTGGCGAAGTCAATCTGCGCGGTAACCTGCGCATGCACGTTGCTGTTGCCTACTACCGGGCCGAGGATGGCTTCGATACGACGCTGGAGACGGCTTTCGACATCGGCGGCATATTTCAGCTGCGCGTCATTCAGGTCGCGACCGGCGGTATTGGATTGTGTCAGCAGGTGGCCACTCTGGTCGACCAGCGTTACGTTACCCGGCGGCAGACCGGCGACGGCGCTGGAGACGAGGTGCGTCACCGCGCTGATTTGCCCTTCGTCCAGCGCGCGGCCAGGCTCGAGGTTCACGGTTACGGAAGCCGAAGGCGATTTCTGTTCGCGGACAAATAAGGAAGGTTTAGGCATTGCCAGGTGCACGCGGGCACTCTTCACCGGACCTAAGGTTTCAATGGTGCGGGCCAGCTCACCTTCCAGCGCACGCTGGTAGTTCACCTGCTCGCTGAACTGGCTGATACCGAATTTTTCCTGATCCAGCAGTTCAAAGCCCACCGCGCCGCCTTTTGGCAGCCCCTGCTGAGCCAGACGCAGACGGAGTTCGTGCACCTTATCCGCAGGAACCTCAAGTGCACCCCCGTTATCGGCAAAGCGATAAGGGATGTTCATCTGGGTAAGCTGGGTGACGATGGCACCGCCATCCTGATCGGAAAGGTTACTGTAGAGCGTCCGGTAATCAGGGCTTTTCGCCCACAGGACCATCGCTACAAGGATCGCAATTGCGGCAGCGCCTGCCACGATCAACGGGATTTTAGGATTCGCGCGAAGGCGGTTCATCCACTCGAGTGATTTATTTTGCGGCGCTGTCGATGCTGTTGCACTCATTGCGCACCTCTTAAATCCTGGTGGTTTACGTTATTCGTGTAGAGAAACAAAACTGACTCCCGGGTCGGCAAACACGACAAAAGTTCCATATTGATGGCCCTGCCATTATTTGATGATTCGTGATTTTCTATGCGTCAAATAACCTGGTTTTTTCACGCTATTTACCGCCATTATCTTATTGACAAGCTGTTAGTCTTGACCGCGTAAAAAACCATCCAGGGGAGAGTCATGGCTATTCAGGGTATTGAAGGGGTAATCAGTCAGCTGCAGGCGACGGCAATGACGGCCCGTAATCAGAATGTGGCAGATCAACAGCCGAGCATCAGTTTTGCAGGGCAACTGCATGCCGCGCTTGACCGTATCAGTGATACCCAGACCGCAGCGCGCACCCAGGCAGAGAAGTTCACCCTCGGTGAGCCGGGCGTGGCGCTGAATGACGTCATGACCGATTTGCAAAAAGCGTCCGTTTCCCTGCAGATGGGGATCCAGGTGCGTAACAAGCTGGTGTCGGCTTATCAGGAAGTGATGGGGATGCAGGTTTAAGACCTGTCGATCTTCGCTGGCAGCCTTAGCGCTTTAATGCCACAATATTTTTTTCTTCGAATGCAGGAAAGATGATGAAAAAAATAGCAATTGCTGGCGCGCTGCTGGCACTGACCGGATGCGTTCAGGTGGATAACTACAAGGATGTGATTAAGCATCCCGTCCCGGCGCATCTGGCGGGATACTGGCAGTCGAAAGGGCCGCAGAGCAAAATGGTCAGCCCGGAGGCGATTGCCACGCTGGTGGTGACGGAGGAGGGCGATACTCTGGACTGCCGTCAGTGGCAGCGCGTGATTGCCGTGCCGGGTAAAATCATGCTGCGTTCAGACAGTTATTACAACGTGACCCGCAAGCTGGATATCTATCCGCTGGAGCGCGATGGCTTGACGCTTGAGTACGACGGGCTGGAGCTGCAGAAAGTTGACCGCCCAACGGTTGAGTGCGCTGATTACCTGAGCAAGAATCCGCTTGAGAGTAAGTTGCCGTAGCCGTTTGTTGCCGGGTGGCGCTGACGCTTACCCGGCCTACGGGACTGAGGGAAAACGCAAAACGGCAACCTTGTTGCCGTTTTTGGTGTTTGCGCCCTCTCCCTGTGGGAGAGGAACGGGGTGAGGGCATCAGGCCGCACTTTTCCCGTACTACAGCGCATCCTCAATGACCCACACGCTCACGCTTCCGCCTTTGCAGGTAAAAGTCCCTTCGCCATCCGCCGCCGTAGTGATGGTTTCTTCGCGATTGCCGAGAAAATCACGCCACGTTTTGTTGCCGTAGTTTTCCCCAAGACAAATCACCTTCTCGCCGTCGTCTCCGTTCGACATCACCACCACGCAGCCGGGATCGTCATCGGTGCCGCTGCGGCTGAAGGCGATGCAGTTAGGATGGTCAAAAAACAGCGTCTGTACGCCGTGGGCAAAACGCTGCCGGGCGAGGATCAGCTCGTGAAGCTGCTCAATCACCGGCATATCAATATGGTACGTTTCACCGTCGCCTCCCGTGTCGTCATAGCTGGCGCCAAAGAGGTCGGGATAAAAGACGCTGGGTACGCCATTTTCCCGCAGCAGGATCAGCGCGTAGGCGAGCGGTTTAAACCAGGCTTCGACCGGTGCTTCCAGCGCCTGCAGAGGTTGAGTGTCGTGGTTCGCGACGAGGGTGACCGCATGAAACGGATCGGCTTCCACCAGCGTACCGGTGAAGATCTGGCTCATGTCGTAATCCCGTCCCTGACGTGACGCCTCGTGGAATTTCATCTGCAGGGGGGCATCAAACAGCATGGTTTTGCTCTCAACCTGATCAATATAGGCCTGAAGTTTATCCACCTCGTGGGACCAGTATTCCGCCACGATAAACAGCGGTTGATCAGCGACTTCCTGAACGTGTTCTATCCACTCTTTGTAAAACCAGGCGGGAATATGCTTAACAGCGTCCAGACGAAAACCGTCGCAGCGCGTCTGTTCCATCACCCAGCGGGCCCAGTATTTGATCTCTTCGGTCACGGCGTGATTGCGAAAATCGATATTCTCGCCCATCAGATAATCGAAGTTACCCATCTCATCATCAACCTGATCGTTCCAGCCTTCGCCGGTGTAGTCGTTGACGATTTTAAAGATGCCGTCTTCATCGGGGTTTTCAATATGGTCGACGCCGCTGAAGCATTTGTAATCCCAGATAAACTGCGAGTATTGCCCGGCACGGACAGGGAAGGTGTAGCGGGTCCAGGCTTCACACTCAATGACATCATCATCGATTTGCGTGCGATCCTGCTCGTTGACGCGCTGAACGCGAACAGACTCTTTCTCGTCTGCCCCCATTTTGTGATTCACCACCACATCCAGCAGCACGGCAATGTCGTTGCTTTTGAGCGCGTCGATAGCTTCCAGCAGCTGCGCTTTGTCGCCGTATTTGGTGGCGATACTGCCTTTCTGATCAAACTCGCCGAGATCGAACAGGTCGTAAGAATCATATCCAACCGAATAACCCCCGGACGCACCTTTATAGGCGGGGGGGAGCCAGATCATATTGATGCCGATTTCGTTAAGATTGGGGGCTAACGCCGTGACCTCACGCCACAATTCACCGCCAGCAGGGTAATACCAGTGAAAACATTGTAACAGGGTGGGGTTTTTCATCATCCTTGCTCCAGAAGCCGTGTGGCTGACTTCTGGAGTATGGATGAAGAAATCATAATTGTGTGTCGCGGGTCAAACTTTCTGGATAAAGAATATTCCCTGACAGCTTTCCATAGGTAGACGTGATGGATTGCTGTTTGCCGGTTTGATCAATCAGATTACGCAGCTCGTCCATGCGGACCTTCAGCAGTGCCTTTAGCGCATTCTCATTGTCGAGGATCATTTCCAGCAGCGCACGCGCTTGCTCAACCTGAGCCGGAGGGCATGACATGATGGGCGTTTGAGAAATCCTTTCCACCAGTTGTACGTAATGCATTTCCTGCTCGATAAGCGCATCCCATTGACCAGAATGTGCGAGATTTAGCATAGCAATGCTCTGAGCATGTAACGCCTGCCAGTGGCTAAGCGCTGCGCTGGGATTGTTCATCAAAATTATCCTGAAATAGAGGACGCATTGGGGCCAATTTGCTTCCACGCATCCGCAATGTTGTTTAATAAACCCTCGACTTCAACAATTGCGTCTACGTCGTTACTGACATTCGCCAGCAACAAACGTCGAACCATATATTCGTACAAGGAGGCAAGATTACCGGACAACTCGCTCTCAACCTCCATGTTCAGTCCTGCTTTTAAACCGTTGTCGATGATGTTAATGGCTTTGGATAACGCTTCGCCTTTCTCACGAATTTGTCCGGCTTCCATGAACAAACGCGCGCGAACAAGGGCGCTATGCGCCCCGTCGAACAACATGACAATCAGCTGGTGTGGACTGGCATTCATGACTGCGCTTTCAACTCCTATCTGCTGATAAGATTGAACACCAGAGGTCTTATACATATCCACTCCTGAAGGCTACGACTACTTTTGTGAGAACTGTTGGGTCAGGTAGTTGGCCGTACTGGTCATTTTGGTGACTAATACGTCCAGGCTGGTGAACTGCGTTTTGTAACGCGCCATGGTGGCTTCAATTTGGGCATCCATGGCATCGTAACGTTCACCCAGCGTTTTCAGCGTTTTGTTGATCCCGTCTTTCGCGTTCTGGATCACACCGGCGCTGCCGGTACTGGTGCTGAGCATATTGGTCAGCGTGTTGTTCATCTGGGTCGCCATACCGGTTTTCTTTCCGTCACCGACAAAATACTGCTGTACGGCGTTCGGATTGTCGGTCAGCGCTTTTTTCAGCTTATCGGTATCGACTTTCAGGTTACCGATGGTACCGTCGGACGCTTTCACCGGATCCTGAGTAACACCCAGCTGCGCCATGATCTGAACGGCACCGGTCTGAGCTTCGGTCAACAGACCGCGCAGCTGAGACTGAATCCCGCGAACGTTAGCATCACCGACCAGCGCGCCGTTGCTGGTGGACTGGCTGCCCGCACCCGCGTCAACAGGAACATACTTCGTCAGGCTGTTAATGGTGGACTGCAGCGAGTTGTACGCCGTGACCCAGTCCGTGATCGCCTTCTGGTTCGCATCCGTTGCGCGCGAAACCTCAAGGGTTTCATCGGCTTTGCTTTCGGCCTTCACCGAGAAGGTAACCCCAGGCAGCGCATCGGTAATCGTATTCGACTGGCGCTCGATCGAGATGTTGTTCACTACCACAATGGCGTTCTGCGCGTCGGTGTTCACCGTCAGCGCGCCCGTTTTGGTGGTTGAATCATAGCCAATGGCGCTTTGCAGTTTGGCGTCGCCGGTGACGCTTACCGTCATCGCACCATCCGTACCGGTGGTTTTCGATGACAGCATCAGGCGGTAATCACCGTCTTTCGCTTTAATCACGCTGGCGGTGACGTTGCCGTTGGCTTTATTAATAGCGCTTGCAATCCCTGCCAGGGACGTATCGCCATCTGCCAGGTTCACCTCTAAAGGTGTCTTCGTACCCGGCTGGGTGATGGTGATTTTACGCGTCGTACCTGTCGTATCGCCCAGCAGATCCGTGTTGTTTGCATAGGAGCCGGTGGTGAGCGCCTGTGCCTTTGCAACCTGGTTGACGTTGACAACAAAGGAACCCACGGAGGCGTCAGCCGTAGTTGTGGCAGTAAAGGCCGTGTTGGTGCTGCTAACGGACGTTGAGTTCCAGGTGGTTGCTTTGCCAAGTGCAGCGGTCGCAGTCTGCAGCGATGTCATGGCGCTCTGCAGCTTGCCGTAAGCACTTAACTGTGCGTTATACGTTGATTGCTGGGAAGTAATCGTCGTCAGCTTGGTTTTCTCTGCTGCTTCCAACTGATTATATAAATCCCCGAGTCCTGCAGAACCTATCCCGAGGTTACTGATAGTAGCCATGCATATTTTCCTTAAAATACGAAAGTAGTTCAGGACTCTTATCGGCCTCTTAACGTAAAAGTTTACGATGGAGAGAAAAAAATAATCCAAAGAATAGACACGTCCTGGCGGGGTAAATGAAAGGATTGCACTTTAGGATCATTATCGGCGCATTAAAAACAGGAGAAAGTGTGTGCCTTTTTTGACATCTCTTTGTGCGTTAAAAAAGCGTAAATAATAAACCTCTCGTGAACCTTAATTGATTTTTTAAAAATAAAAACATTAATAATCATTAAGTTATAATTTTTTCAAAATTGATTCTAAAGTCTTTTGGGGACCCGTCGATAACCTTGTTGACGGTGAGAGACGCTGTGAGTGTTAGGCACCGGACCTAAAACCCAATTTTTGAAGGAAAGAAAATTATGGCAGTTATCAATACTAACCTGATGTCCCTGACTACTCAGAACAACCTGAACAAATCTCAGTCTTCTCTGGGCACTGCTATTGAGCGTCTGTCTTCAGGTCTGCGTATTAACAGCGCGAAAGACGATGCTGCTGGCCAGGCGATTGCAAACCGCATGACCTCCCAGATCAAAGGTATGACTCAGGCTGCACGCAACGCCAACGACGGTATCTCCATGGCGCAGACCGCTGAAGGCTCTCTGAACGAAATCAACAGCAACTTGCAGCGCGTTCGTGAACTGGCTGTTCAGGCAAGCACCGGCACCAACAGCACGTCTGACCTGGCATCTCTGCAGGATGAAGTTACCGCACGTCTGGCTGAAATCGACCGTGTTGCGGGCAAAACTGACTTCAACGGCATCAAACTGCTGACAGGTACCGCGGGTAAAGCTGCCGACGGTAAAGTTGCCATTCAGGTTGGCGTAAACGACGGCGACACCATCACTCTGGACCTGAGCGGTGCTAAAGCTGACACCACTACTCTGGGCGTGAACGCTATCGACCTGAAAAACATGGGCGCTACCGATCTGGACACCATCGACAAAGCTATCGCTAAAGTTGATACCGCTCGTTCAGGCCTGGGTGCTGTGCAGAACCGTTTCACTTCTGCAATCAACAACCTGAACAACACCTCTAACAACCTGTCTGCTGCTCAGTCCCGTATCCAGGACGCTGACTACGCAACTGAAGTTTCCAACATGTCCCGCGCGCAGATCCTGCAGCAGGCTGGTACTTCTGTTCTGTCTCAGGCAAACCAGGTTCCACAGACTGTTCTGTCTCTGCTGCGTTAATTTTACGCGTGAAACCCCGCTTCGGCGGGGTTTTTTTATCTCTGCTATTTGAGAATCCGCCTGTGAAACAAATCAGTGTCACTCAACCAAAGCTGGTCGCAGATTTTTCATGTGTCGGTGGGGAATGCCGTGAACATTGTTGTCAGGGCTGGACCATCGCGTTTGATAAATCCTCTGTTAATCGCTATCTGAACAGTAAAAATGCCGCCATTCGTCATACGGCGAAAACGGCGATAAAAGTCACTAAAAAACAGTATGGCAACTGGGGCGAAGTGATTTTCCATACGGAAAGTAAAAACTGCCCGTTTATGGATACAGAAAAACTCTGTTCTATTCATAGCGCCATGGGCGCCCAGGCCTTAAGCCCAACCTGTTCGTCCTTTCCACGGACAAACCGGGTCTATAAAAATGAAATCGAAAAATCGCTGAACCTCTCGTGTCCGGAAGTTACCCGACTTCTGTTGAACGATCGGGAGTCGATGTCGATGATGGAATCCATCAGCGTCCAGCAGGACGTCAATAATGCGCCGATGATTGATTTGAAGGCCAAGGTCATCAATCTCTTCTGCCAGAATATTTTCAGCGTTGAGGCGGTCTGCGTTGAAGAACAGGTTTACGCCGTGGTGAAATTCCTCATGGTGGCTGAAAAGCTCGATAATCTCGAAGAGAATATCGGCACGCTCGAAACGGTTTATTTCTCGCTGGTGAACGAGCTGGTGAGCGGTAAAATCAAGATGGAGTTAGGCGGCTTTAATCAGAACTACAGCCTGAAATTCGCGTTAATTTCCCTCATCCAGAGTTACTTTACAAAGAAAGTGACAGCCCGCGGCGGTGCCGTGTTGAATCGTTATTTTACCCAGCTTTATCAACAGTTTGAATCTGTCAGGGACACCGTGCCGGCAGAGAAGGTCATGGAGAACATCGAGTCCGTCTGGCGCGATGTGGCGGGCAGTTACCTGGCGACCAATGACCATTTATTCAAGAACTTTTTTAAATACAAATTGTGGGAGCAGGGCTTCCCGCAGAACAATGGCCGCAGCATGTTGAATAATCTTTATTTAATCGTTGCGGAGTTCTATTTCCTGAAAACGTTACTTGCCGGTCAGGCACTCGTGGCGGGAAAAATTGAGCAAGATAATATCATTGATGTTATTTACAGCTTCCACTCCCTGAGCCAGCATAATCAGGAAGCGGGAAAGCTCTTTCATCAACATATAGATAGCGTCAAACTCGGCGACGATCTTTCATTGTTACAACTGTTAATTTAGGCAGAAAAGTTGCCCCTGTTGTGGGCAACCTCAGAATAACCTCACTTTATCCCCCTTTTTCATCCAATTGAACGCCCTGCAGAATCGGATAATCATGCCGATAACTCAACTAACGCAGGGCTGTTTATCGTGAATTCACTCTATACCGCTGAAGGTGTAATGGATAAACACTCGCTGTGGCAGCGTTATGTCCCGCTGGTGCGTCACGAAGCATTGCGCCTCCAGGTGCGCTTGCCGGCGAGCGTGGAACTCGACGATCTGCTACAGGCGGGCGGTATCGGGTTATTGAATGCAGTTGACCGATACGACGCTCTGCAAGGAACGGCATTTACGACTTACGCAGTTCAGCGTATTCGTGGTGCGATGCTGGACGAGCTGCGCAGCCGCGACTGGGTGCCGCGCAGTGTTCGCCGCAACGCGCGCGAAGTGGCGCATGCGATGGGGCAGCTGGAACAGGAACTGGGACGTAACGCAACGGAAACCGAAGTGGCGGAACGTCTTGGCATTGCTGTTGAAGAGTATCGTCAGATGTTGCTCGATACCAATAATAGCCAACTCTTCTCTTATGACGAGTGGCGCGAAGAGCATGGCGATAGCATCGAGCTGGTGACGGATGAGCACCAGCAGGAAAACCCGTTACACCATTTAATGGAAGGGAATTTACGCCATCGCGTTATGGAGGCTATTGAAGCTCTGCCTGAACGCGAACAGCTGGTGTTGACCCTTTATTACCAGGAAGAGCTTAACCTCAAAGAGATTGGCGCTGTTCTGGAGGTGGGAGAGTCGCGGGTGAGCCAGCTGCACAGCCAGGCCATTAAACGCTTACGAACCAAGCTGGGTAAGTTATAGGTGATTGATTCACCTGAAAAATGCCGCACAACGTATTGACAACCAGGAGTTATCATGACGGTGCAGCAATCTAAAAGACGGCCTTTAAGCCGCTACCTGAAAGACTTTAAACACAGCCAGACGCATTGCGCCCACTGTAACAAGTTACTCGATCGTATCACGCTGGTTCGCCGTGGCGAAATCGTCAATAAAATTGCGATTTCGCGCCTCGACACATTGATGGACGAAGCAGCATGGCTCGAAGAACAAAAAGAGTGGGTGGCGCTTTGCCGTTTCTGTGGCGATCTCCACTGCAAAGAGCAAAGCGACTTCTTCGATATTATTGGCTTCAAACAATTCCTGTTTGAACAAACGGAGATGAGCCACGGAACCGTTCGCGAATATGTGGTTCGCCTGCGTCGCCTCGGACAACATCTGACCGTGAACAATATTTCCCGCGATCTGCTCAAGAGCGGTTATCTGGATGAGAATCTGGAGCCGTGGCTGCCTGTGACCAGCACCAACAACTACCGTATTGCCCTGCGTAAGTATGCGCAATACAAGGTACAAATGCCGGGTGCCGTGAAGCAGAAAGCCCACGCCGGAACAACTTCTGATATATATTAAAAAAGAATAAGATGTAGCGCAGTCGCCTTTGACGTTGCAGGCGATTTCTCTACACTACGTAAAAATTCCACTATATCGGGGTATTTATGAAATTTGCACTTCTGGGTCGTCAGGCGCTGATGGGTGTTATGGCCGTTGCGCTGGTTGCGGGTATGAGCGTGAAAACGTTCGCTGCAGAAAACCTGCTGAATAAAGTAAAAGAGCGCGGTACGCTGCTGGTTGGGCTGGAAGGGACTTATCCTCCGTTCAGCTTCCAGGGTGATGACGGTAAGCTGACCGGTTTTGAAGTGGAATTTGCTGAAGAGCTGGCGAAGCACCTCGGCGTTAAAGCGTCCCTGAAACCGACCAAATGGGACGGTATGCTGGCGTCGCTGGATTCCAAACGTATTGATGTGGTCATTAACCAGGTGACCATCTCTGACGAACGTAAGAAGAAATATGATTTCTCCACCCCGTACACCGTATCCGGTATTCAGGCGCTGGTGAAAAAAGGCAACGAAGGCTCCATCAAAACGGCTGCGGACCTGAAAGGTAAGAAAGTCGGTGTGGGTCTGGGAACCAACTACGAAGAGTGGCTGCGCCAGAACGTTCAGGGCGTGGATATCCGTACCTATGATGATGACCCGACGAAATACCAGGATCTGCGCGTGGGCCGTATCGACGCCATTCTGGTTGACCGCCTGGCAGCACTGGATCTGGTGAAGAAAACCAACAACACCCTGGCGGTAGCGGGTGATGCGTTCTCTCGTCAGGAATCCGGCGTGGCCGTTCGTAAAGGCAACGAAGACCTGGTAAAAGCAATTGATTCTGCCATTGCTGACATGCAAAAAGACGGTAGCCTGAAAGCGCTCTCCGAGAAGTGGTTCGGGGCAGACGTGACCAAATAAGTCTCTGACTGATAAAAAAAGGCGCTTTTAAAAGCGCCTTTTTTATTTCTGGCGCGTCTGCGTGCATAATGAAAATATCAAATAAGAGTGAGTTACCGGAGAACCCATGTCACTACAGAATTTAACGCGCTTTCCTCGCCTGGAGTTTATCGGCGCGCCAACGCCGCTGGAGTACCTGCCGCGATTTTCTGATTATTTAGGCCGCGACATTTTTATTAAGCGTGATGACGTGACGCCGATGGCGATGGGGGGCAACAAGCTGCGCAAGCTGGAGTTTCTGGCGGCGGATGCCCTGCGCGAAGGCGCGGATACGCTCATTACTGCCGGGGCCATTCAGTCCAACCACGTTCGTCAGACGGCGGCAGTGGCGGCAAAACTTGGGCTCCATTGCGTAGCGTTGCTGGAAAACCCGATCGGCACGCGGGCAGAAAACTATCTGACCAACGGGAACCGCCTGCTGCTGGACCTGTTTAACGTGCAGGTTGAGATGGTCGACGCGTTGACCGACCCGACCGCCCAGCTCGATGAGCTGGCGACGCGTCTGGAAGCGCAGGGTTTTCGTCCCTACGTTATCCCCGTTGGCGGTTCGAATGCGCTGGGCGCGCTGGGGTATGTGGAAAGCGCGCTGGAAATCGCACAGCAGTGCGAAGGTGCGGTAAGCCTCTCCTCCGTGGTGGTCGCGTCTGGCAGTGCAGGTACGCATGCCGGGCTGGCTGTAGGGCTGGAGCAACTGCTGCCGGATGTCGAGCTGATTGGCGTGACGGTGTCCCGCAGTATCGCGGACCAGAAGCCAAAAGTGGTGACCTTACAGCAGGCGGTAGCAGAGCAGCTGGAGCTGAAGGCAAAGGCCGATATTCTGCTCTGGGATGACTATTTTGCGCCGGGTTACGGCACGCCTAACGAAGAGGGAATGGAAGCGGTTAAGCTGCTGGCGCGCCTCGAGGGCATATTGCTCGACCCGGTCTATACGGGTAAAGCGATGGCCGGACTGATTGATGGCATTGCGCAGAAACGCTTTAAGGATGAAGGGCCGATTTTATTTGTCCATACCGGCGGGGCGCCTGCGCTGTTTGCCTACCATCCTCATGTCTAAAAATCAGGTCGAAAAATAATAATGCAAGAAAGTATTCAACTGGTTATTGATTCGCTGCCGTTTCTGCTGAAAGGTGCGGTATTTACATTACAGCTCAGTATTGGCGGGATGTTCTTCGGGCTGGTGCTGGGCTTTGTGCTGGCCTTAATGCGCATGTCACCCATTCTGCCGGTACGCTGGCTGGCGCGTTTTTATATCTCCGTGTTTCGCGGTACGCCGCTCATCGCCCAGCTCTTTATGATCTACTACGGCCTGCCACAGTTTGGTATCGAGCTGGATCCGATCCCTGCAGCGATGATTGGTCTGTCGCTCAATACTGCGGCGTACACGTCAGAAACTCTGCGTGCGGCGATTTCGTCTATCGATAAAGGGCAGTGGGAAGCTGCGGCCAGTATCGGTATGACCCCCTGGCAGACGCTGCGCCGCGCTATCCTGCCGCAGGCGGCCCGAGTAGCGCTTCCGCCGCTCAGCAACAGCTTCATTAGCCTGGTGAAAGATACCTCCCTGGCGGCAACGATTCAGGTACCGGAGCTATTCCGTCAGGCGCAGCTGATTACCTCCCGCACGCTTGAAGTCTTCACCATGTATCTGGCCGCCTCGCTGATTTACTGGGTGATGGCGACGGTGTTGTCTGCCCTGCAAAACTATTTCGAAAACCAGCTTAACCGCCAGGAGCGTGATCCAAAATGAGTGCTATCGATGTCAAAAACCTGGTGAAAAAATTCCACGGTCAAACGGTGCTCCACGGGATCGATCTTGAAGTTGAGCAGGGCGAAGTGGTAGCGATTATCGGACCGAGCGGGTCGGGAAAGACAACGCTTCTGCGCAGCATTAACCTGCTTGAACAGCCGGAGGGCGGCACCATTCGGGTCGGGGAGATAACGATTGATACCGCGAAATCCATCAGCCAGCAGAAAGGATTGATCCGTCGCCTGCGCCAGCATGTTGGCTTCGTTTTTCAGAACTTCAATCTTTTCCCACACCGTACGGTGCTGGAGAATATTATTGAAGGGCCGGTCATCGTAAAAGGTGAATCGAAAGAGGACGCGACGGCGCGCGCGCGCGAACTGCTCGCTAAAGTTGGGCTGGCGGGTAAAGAGACCAGCTATCCGCGCCGCCTGTCGGGGGGCCAACAGCAGCGCGTGGCGATAGCGCGCGCGCTGGCGATGCGCCCGGATGTGATCCTCTTTGATGAACCCACCTCTGCGCTCGATCCGGAACTGGTGGGTGAGGTGCTGAACACTATTCGCCAGCTGGCACAGGAAAAGCGGACGATGGTGATCGTGACCCATGAAATGAGCTTTGCACGCGATGTAGCTGACAGGGCCATCTTTATGGACCAGGGACGGATCGTGGAGCAGGGGCCGGCGAAACGCTTATTCGCTGACCCTCAACAGCCGCGAACCCGTCAGTTCCTTGAAAAATTCCTCATGCAGTAGCATTTTTGCACTAATTTGCTCCAGAAATTTACCCTGGAGCAAATTATTCTCCCTCTTCGCGCTGTCCTATGTTTTTTTATTCCACCCGGCTTGGATAAACCTTATCAATAGTAAAGTTAATTGTGCTATTGCCGATATTTTGTAGTTAGAAATAAGTTTTATGTGTTAGGTTATATTCACCATAATAATGATTATCTTTTCAGAGGCTTCATTTAGTAAGTATGAAGGATTCAGACTTTTTCACCTGGCGACGGGATTGCTCCCTCCGGTTTCAGGAATTGACCTGTGCCGACGAGGTATATCAGGAACTACAGAGACAAACGCAGGCGCTTGAATTTGATTATTACGCACTCTGCGTGCGGCATCCCGTGCCATTTACGCGGCCTAAGATCTCTGTGCACACCACTTACCCAAAGCAGTGGATGGCGCAATATCAATCCGCGAACTATTTTGCTATTGATCCGGTTCTAAAACCGGAGAATTTCATTCAGGGTCATTTACCCTGGACGGATGCATTATTCGCTGATGCACAGGAATTATGGCACAGCGCACAGGAGCATGGTTTACGCACGGGAATTACCCAGTGTCTGATGCTGCCTAATCATGCGCTTGGCTTCCTGTCGGTTTCTCGTACTAGTGTAGTGGAAGGACCGTTTGCCAGTGAAGAAATAGAATTGCGGTTGCAAATGCTGGTGCAAATGGCCTTAACCTCTCTGATGCGTTTTGAAGATGAGATGGTCATGCCGCCAGAAATGAAATTCAGCAAACGCGAGCGTGAAATTCTGAAATGGACTGCGGAAGGGAAGACGTCAGCGGAAATAGCGATCATTCTCTCCATCTCAGAGAATACCGTTAACTTCCATCAGAAAAATATGCAGAAGAAATTCAACGCGCCAAACAAGACGCAGATCGCGTGCTACGCGGCGGCTACGGGGCTGATCTGAGTAGATAATACGTTCTGCGTGACAGACGAGCGAACGGCTGAATGCCCTGCATTCAGCCGTTTTTTGTTACTGGCGGTAGGCTTGTTTGATTTGCTTAACGGTGTTCGCAAATACCGCTGATTCAGCCTGGTCTTCCATCTCCGCGATTTGTTTTTCCATTTTAATGATCACACGACCGGCGTCAGCCTGGCCCATCGCCTGCAGCATCAACGTTAGCAGCGCTTTCAGGCAGTTTACTTCCTGTGCCAGTTCCTGGTTATTCTCCGCAGTGGCAAATTCAGGTGTGCTCATTTATTTTCCTCATTATTTAACGGCGCTAAAACGCGACGACGAAAGTCAAGGCGGCGGAGTATACCACAAGCTGTTGCAAAAAATGCAGCGGTTGTTTTTCGTACTTTTACGCGGATGTTTAATTGCGTAAACAGAACGAACCGGTAAACTGCACCGCTGTTAATGGCTATTAATTGTTTAAGTCCGGTTCGCTTGCCGTTAATTATTGTTACAAAAATTTGAGAGCTGTTTTTTTGCAGGTAAAGCTTGCAGGCTTTTTGTAACTTTTTGAATACAGATGCTTAAAAAAAGCCGCAATAGCACTGAATGCACGGGCTCTCTTTCCAGGGACTGTACAGCCTAATTTCCAAAAACGAGAGCGAAATCGAATAGCCGGTTTTTTAACGTTTTAATCTTGTGAGGAAAACCGTTAATATAAACCAAATTATCACTCAGTAGCGTTATCCCTATTCTGGAGACATTTCCTTTGATCAACGTCCTTCTTGTTGATGACCACGAACTGGTGCGCGCAGGGATACGACGCATTCTTGAAGATATTAAAGGTATTAAAGTTGCCGGTGAGGCGTGCTGTGGCGAAGATGCCGTAAAATGGTGCCGCACAAACTCGGCCGACGTGGTACTGATGGATATGAACATGCCCGGTATCGGCGGTCTTGAAGCAACGCGCAAAATCGCGCGTACCTTTGTTGATACGAAAGTCATCATGCTGACGGTGCATACCGAAAACCCACTGCCTGCGAAAGTGATGCAGGCGGGCGCCGCGGGTTACCTGAGTAAAGGCGCTGCGCCGCAGGAAGTCGTCAATGCTATCCGTTCCGTGTTTGCCGGACAGCGCTATATCGCTTCCGACATTGCTCAGCAGATGGCGCTGAGCCAGATCGAGCCCGAGAAAACCGAATCACCGTTTGCCAGTTTGTCCGAGCGTGAATTGCAGATTATGCTGATGATCACCAAAGGTCAGAAGGTGAATGAGATCTCGGAACAGCTGAATCTCAGCCCGAAAACGGTGAACAGCTATCGTTATCGCATGTTCAGTAAACTGAACATTCATGGTGATGTCGAACTGACGCATCTGGCCATCCGACATGGTTTGTGTAATGCGGAGACGTTGTTAAGTCAGTGAGTGATGTGTTCGATTCAAAAGCATTTCTGAAAACCGTAACCAGCCAGCCTGGCGTCTATCGCATGTATGACGCTGGCGGTACGGTTATCTATGTGGGGAAGGCAAAAGATCTTAAAAAACGCCTCTCCAGCTATTTTCGCAGCAACCTTGCCTCCCGTAAGACCGAAGCGCTGGTCTCACTTATTCAGAATATTGATGTTACCGTCACGCACACCGAGACAGAAGCGCTGCTGCTTGAGCATAACTATATTAAGCTCTACCAGCCGCGCTATAACGTGCTGTTGCGCGATGATAAATCCTACCCGTTTATCTTTCTGAGCGGCGACACCCATCCGCGCCTCGCCATGCACCGCGGAGCAAAACACGCGAAGGGTGAATATTTTGGGCCGTTTCCTAACGGCTATGCCGTGCGCGAAACGCTGGCGCTGCTGCAAAAAATCTTCCCGATCCGCCAGTGTGAAAACAGTGTCTACCGTAACCGCTCGCGCCCGTGCCTGCAGTACCAGATTGGGCGTTGCCTGGGGCCTTGCGTTGCCGGGCTGGTGAGTGAAGAAGAGTATGCGCAGCAGGTTGAGTATGTGCGCCTGTTTTTAGCCGGAAAAGACGATCAGGTGTTAACCCAACTGATCGAACGGATGGAAAAAGCCAGCGCCGCCCTTGAGTTCGAGGAGGCCGCGCGCATCCGCGACCAAATCCAGGCGGTGCGCAGAGTCACTGAGAAACAGTTTGTCTCAAATACCGGTGACGATCTCGACGTCATCGGCGTGGCCTTTGACGCCGGGATGGCCTGCGTGCACGTTCTCTTTATTCGCCAGGGCAAAGTGCTCGGCAGCCGCAGTTATTTCCCGAAAGTGCCTGGCGGCACTGAACTGGGTGAAGTGGTGGAAACGTTTGTCGGCCAGTTCTATCTGCAGGGGAGCCAGATGCGCACGCTGCCTTCTGAGATCCTGCTTGATTTCAGTCTCGACGATAAAACTCTGCTGGCTGATTCGCTTTCGGAACTTGCCGGTCGTCGGGTCAATGTACAAACCAAACCGCGCGGCGACAGGGCGCGTTACCTGAAGCTGGCGCGGACCAACGCGGCGACGGCGCTCACGACGAAACTGTCTCAGCACTCGACGGTGCACCAGCGCTTAACGGCCCTTGCGACGCTGCTGAAGCTGCCGGAAGTGAAGCGTATGGAGTGTTTCGACATCAGCCATACGATGGGTGAACAGACGGTGGCTTCCTGCGTGGTGTTTGATGCCAATGGTCCACTGCGCGCCGAGTACCGTCGCTATAACATCACCGGCATCACGCCGGGCGATGACTATGCGGCGATGAATCAGGTGCTGCGTCGTCGCTATGGTAAAGCCATTGAAGAGAGCAAGATCCCGGATGTGATCCTGATTGACGGTGGGAAAGGGCAGCTCGGCCAGGCGAAAGCGGTATTTGAATCGCTTGACGTCAGCTGGGATAAAAACCATCCGCTGCTGCTGGGTGTCGCAAAAGGTGCCGATCGTAAAGCCGGTCTGGAGACATTGTTCTTCGAGCCAGAAGGTGAGGGCTTCAGCCTGCCGCCGGATTCCCCGGCGCTGCATGTCATCCAGCATATTCGCGATGAGTCACACGACCATGCCATCAGCGGTCACCGTAAAAAACGGGCGAAGGTGAAAAATACCAGTACCCTGGAAACGATTGAAGGCGTGGGGCCAAAACGTCGCCAGATGCTGCTGAAATATATGGGCGGATTGCAAGGATTACTCAACGCCAGCATGGAGGAAATTGCAAAAGTGCCGGGTATTTCGCAAGGGCTGGCAGAAAAGATCTACTACTCGTTGAAACATTGAGGGCTCTGTAGCAACATAGAGCTAAATTTTACTGACAACAAATAGTTACCGTCACTATGCAATATAATATCCCTACGTTGCTCACTCTTTTTCGTGTTGTACTCATCCCGTTCTTTGTACTGGCGTTTTATCTGCCGGTCGTCTGGGCACCTTTTGCCTGCGCATTGATCTTTCTGATCGCGGCGGTCACCGACTGGTTTGATGGCTATCTGGCTCGCCGCTGGAATCAAAGCACCCGTTTCGGTGCCTTCCTCGATCCGGTGGCAGATAAAGTAATGGTTGCTATCGCGATGGTGCTGGTGGCCGAGCACTATCATACCTGGTGGGTAACGCTGCCGGCTGCAACCATGATTGGCCGCGAGATCATCATCTCCGCGCTGCGTGAGTGGATGGCTGAACTGGGTAAGCGCAGCAGCGTGGCAGTCTCCTGGATTGGTAAAGTGAAAACGACCGCGCAGATGGCGTCGCTGGTCTGGATGCTCTGGCGTCCAAACGCCTGGGTTGAATGGGCGGGAATTGGTCTGCTGTGGGTGGCGGCAGTGCTGACGTTATGGTCAATGCTGCAATATCTGAACGCCGCGCGCGGGGATTTGCTTGATCAGTGATCGTTTCGCCGTAATTTTCAGCAAACGATCCGGGGATGTAAAAAATAACGTTGACTCATAACGTCATATCAGTAGAATGCAACGCATCGAACGGCGGCACAGCAAGCCGGACGATAATGAAATCAAGTGGTTAGAAGTTAACTTGATGAGATGCGGGAATAGCTCAGTTGGTAGAGCACGACCTTGCCAAGGTCGGGGTCGCGAGTTCGAGTCTCGTTTCCCGCTCCAGATTAAAGACATGCGCAATGGCGGGTGTCAGTTTTAAAGATTTAGCGGCGCGTTAGCAAAGCGGTTATGTAGCGGATTGCAAATCCGTCTAGTCCGGTTCGACTCCGGAACGCGCCTCCACTTTCTTCCCTGGCCGGATGGTGGAATCGGTAGACACAAGGGATTTAAAATCCCTCGGCGTTCGCGCTGTGTGGGTTCAAGTCCCACTCCGGCTACCATGGGAAACAAAGAATAATCAAAGCAATAAGCAGTGTCGTGAAACCACCGAAAGGTGGTTTTTTTGTGCCTATTGTTTGCCTTCATACAATTTGATTGGCATGCTGCCCATGCTGTAATCTGGCTTTCTATAGTTTTGCTTTGCTGAATCAAAATCTGTTTATCAGGACCTTTTTCTTCTTACTGCTGATTTCCCCGGCCAGTTACAATTACTGGAGACGCGATCGACAATCACCTGTTTCCTCGCCCTTAGTGACATTTACTTTTAGGCGTTAAGTATGTTCACAATGGCACCCACTCAATTCTCATTATCGCTGACTGAGATAGCCAGCAGCACGAACATTTTACTTCGAGTCGAATGGATTAGCGTGTAATGCCTTCCCCAAAGATATGCGCCCCAGCACCTTCTCTAGCTGCGTAACTACTTTCCCATGTTGCCGTGGACGGAAAAAAACGCCTGAAAAGACTGGCGTATAAGCTTGCTAACCTTATGAAAAATGAGTTTATGCATGAGTTTGATACAGACATCAGGTTTGAAGTTTTATCGCTCTATAAATACGGGGCTATAGCGAGCAAAGCAGCTATTCGCAATATTATGCTCCCGGGGGGTGCTATTACGATGTAGAATTGGCCGCTGACGAAGCTTTGAGCGTTGCCGAGCCTCATCACGATGGAACCCCTCACTGGCACCTGTTGCTTTTCCTCCGTCATGAGGAAGTGGAGTATGCAACAGCCATTTTCCGTAAGCATGCCATGAGAGAAGACGGGCAGGAGCCAGGGGCACAGGAGCACCGCTTTACCGTTAAGCCAATCGACGAAAAATTTGGCTCGGCGACGGGCTACATCGCCAAATACATTTCCAAAAATATCGACGGCTACGGCATGGATGGTGAACTTGATCTTGAGTCAGACCAGCCTGCCGGGGATATGGCAAAGCGCGTGCGTGCCTGGGCTTCACGCTGGAATATCCGCCAGTTTCAGCAGATTGGCGGTGCGCCGGAGACCACCTGGCGGGAGCTGCGCCGGTTAGGTGACCGTGAGCTGGTATTGCATCCGGAGCTGGAAGCGGCAAGCGCCGCAGCCGATGCACCAGACGGGCCGGGATATACCAACGCTCAGGGCGGACCGTTTGTCGCGCGCGATTGCCTGCGCGTTCGCCTAAACTATGAATTCACCGAAAACGGCAATGATTATGGTGATACGGTCGCCAAAATTACTGGCGTTTATTGCCCTTATACGGGCAGCGAATCAGTCATTTTCACCCGCACCACCGATTACAAGATTGTGCCGAAGCGTAAGCCGTCGCCGGTCGAGATTTTGACCTTAGAAGGCCGCGCAGCGGCCCCTTGGTGTTCTGTCAATAACTGTACGAATCGTTCAGGCGCGGTCGAAAAACAACCGTCAAAAGTATCTGTGCCAGCTGGTGCTACAACGTTAAAATCAGCGATGAATGCCAGTAATTCTACCCAAGTAAGTCCGGTGACAGAACTTCCGCTGAATATCGAAGAGTTGCGACGATATTCACGTCAACAACGACAAGAAATCACTAGCCGACTTAAAAATTACGGTCGTGAAAGCTCAGATCAAACCTTCGAACGTACCGTGCGAGCCATGCGCGCATCTGTTGAGGATGAAAGTGCGTTGGCGTGGGGGCCAACAGTAGTCGCCGCGACAGATATGAATCTGACCCCTGAAGAGACGGAGCAGCGCTGGCGTAAGAAGTTGCCCGTTGGCTGCGTCTGGTAGGGGGGGATTTATTTGTGTTTCGTGAGTGGCCGATATGGCCGGAAATGATGGTGCTGCGGGTGGTACCACACCGCCAGAAATGACGATGCGGCCAGGAGATCACTTCGTGGATTCAAGCAATGCGTAAGGGTTGAAGCGAATCACCTCCTCACCCAGCCAGTCGTTAACATGCTTCATGGCTTCCATGCAGGGTGTCAGCTCATTGACGGCGAACACGCGAGTCACTTTCTCAATATAACTGAATGAACCGTTTCCTTCCGGAATGGCGCCCATCAATTTCGGTGGCACCCGGTGTGCTGCAAGCATGTCATTGCGAGAGGAAGAGGAAGACTCCCATCCTACAAATTAATCCTTAGCCGATATCTGGCTGAATGATAGGATTTTCACGGAGTCTTTGCCGCCGTTAGGTGCGTGCAGAAGAATGTTCTTAAACGCATCGTCGCGCCGGGTATCAGCCAGCGACTTTTTGAGCTCATCAAGGCTCTCCTGGTTGGTCATCACGCTGTTAACGTAGACGATGCAGCCAGCATGTGAGCCGTTGTCTTAGTAGAGCTTTCGCAGAATGGGCCAAATCAGCCGACAGTATTCTCTTTGACACAAAAGTCTTCTGAGCAAGCCCAGAAGACCTTTTACCTTTTTCTCTCACAATCGCTATAACATGGTTTTTGAGTCTGGTGTTAAACGTGTTTTTTCCGAACGTTTTGATGCACTATCGCTGCTATCCATATCAATATGGTCGTTAACATAATCGAAACGGTAAATAGAATCAGCGTGTAGTAATCAAGAAAATCTTCCTCCAAAACATAGCCATATCTTTTTACATACCAATCGTATATTTCCAGGTCCGGCAAAAAGAAACAAAGCACGGAATAAGATATGAAAAGGGTTGCGAGTTCTGCGAACCAGACAAGCACCCGTGAAAGAGGTTTCATCAATATACCTGTATCGTCCCGAAAGCCTTCAGTTGGGCGGTGATCATAACTGGTGGGGATTTAACTAGCGCCCTCCAGAGGATCATGTAGTCTGACAACGAAACAATTGAAATACATCCATCGCTGTTTCCATTATGGCCTGCGGGATGTAGGCGAAATGCTCCGCGCTCAACATCTCCAATAAAGGAAGTATCATCAATCCGATCATCTTCACGAAACAGGGCAAACCACAACTTGCGATCTGAACCACTTTCCAGGGATTTATAGAAATCATTCAGTCTGGTTTTCCATCCGCCGCGCGAACGGGCGACGATGTAGTACTTTCCCGGAGGAAGGGGGCCCCTTTTGGATATTGCGATCGAGTCTGGGTTGTTCCTGTGCTTCCCTTTATTGCCTGAGTAGGCAGCAAAGAAACCCACCCCAGGACAACTTAATGAAGAAAGTTGCCCGTTATTGATATGAAAATAGCAACGAATCATCTGTCTGCCCACGAATCAGTAAATATGATATTTCCGTCGCAGTGCTTCCAGGTTATGCGTTCATAACGCAAAGATATGCTTTCAATATGGTTGTGCTTTTCAGTCGTAGGATCTTTCACATCGTGCATGACGGGGCATACAGAAACCACCTTTACCCCTTCAAGATACATATTGAAGTATTCAACTTCCTGCCCAGCGTCGTTAATCCTGTACCACTTAAATTCCGCTGATTGTAACGTTTGTCCGTGCGCCACTGCTTTATAAAGATAGGGGCTTGATGAATCGAATTCTTTTTCAAAATGTAATGCGGAGTGAACTCGTGTACCTGTAATTTTGCCGGTTGCGCTATCAGTCGGAAGATGTAAACCATGCCCAAATCCAAGAACTTCAATACTACCTTCACGGTATTGAACATCGACAGACCCTTTGATGTTTGCGCCACCGTCATCTTTAAGCCAAAGGTATGCGGGTATAGCCATTCTGAACGCTCCTTTTTCAGTGAGTTTGACGTGATTGTCAGAGACTAATAAATCAACAAACTCAGACCTTCTCAAGGCATTGCGTGCTATACCTTTAGTGAATATCTCATTGTTATTTATATGAAAATATTTTTAATGGTTCCTTTCGTATCAAATCACACCCCACCCAAATAAGCCTTCCTCACCTCCTGGTTGCCCAGCAGTTCCTCACCGCTGCCGCTCAGCCGGATCTGTCCGTTAACCATCACGTACCCGCGGTCAGACAGCTTCAACGCGTGATGCGCATTCTGCTCCACCAGAAAAATGGTCATCCCGTTACGGGCCAGCTCGCGCAGCGTCTGGAAGATTTGTTTCACGACTATCGGCGCCAGCCCGAGGCTCGGTTCATCCAGCAGCAGCAGCTTCGGACGGCTCATCAATGCCCGTGCGATAGCCAGCATCTGCTGTTCCCCGCCGGACATGGTCATTGCGCGCTGTTTACGCCGCTCTTTAAGACGGGGGAAGAGGTCAAACATGGTTTGCATATCGTCAGCGGCAAACTGGCTGCCGATGGGGATGGTGCCCATCAGCAGGTTCTCTTCAACGGTCATATCGGGAAAGATACGTCGCCCCTCGGGTGCCTGCGCAATGCCGCCGGAAGCGACGTAGTGGGTGGATTTATGGCTGATATCTTCACCACTGAAAAGGATCTGCCCGTTGCGGATACGGGGCTGGCCAAAGATGGACATCAGCAGAGTCGATTTCCCGGCGCCGTTTGCGCCAATCAGCGCCACGGTTTCACCTTTATTGACCTCCAGCGAAACCTGTTTCAGCGCCTGAATGACGCCGTAGAACACATCCACTTCGCGAAATGCCAGCAGCGGTTCGCTCATAGGGTGACCTCGCTTTCATCAGTGCCCAGGTAGGCGGCAATGACCTTTTCATCATGCTGGATCTGCTCGGGTTTTCCCCTGGCAATGACATCGCCGTGGTCGAGCACGATAATGTCGTCTGAAATCTCCATCACCATCCCCATATCGTGCTCAATCAGTAATACCGTGATGTCATGGCGATCCCGCAGAAAACGAATAATGCTGCTCAACTTATGCGTTTCAACCGGATTCAGCCCGGCGGCGGGTTCATCCAGACAGATCATTTCCGGCCCGGTACACATTGCTCGCGCAATTTCCAGACGTCTCTGCTGGCCGTACGACATCTCTCCCGCCAGGCGATTGGCGCACTCCACCAGATCCACCACTTCCAGCCAGTAGAAGGCCCGGTCCAGGGCGTCGCTTTCCGCCCGACGGTATGCCGGCGTATTTAAGATCCCGGCGAGCAGATTGCGGTTTACACGCATATGTTGTGCGACCAGCAGATTTTCCACGACTGACATCTCGCGAAAAAGGCGGATATTTTGAAACGTGCGCGCCAGTCCTGCGCGGTTGACCAGGTGCGTTCCGCCAAACATTTTGTAGAAAAGACGCTGCCCGAGCTGCGCGGGATGGATCCAGTCGCCTGGCTGGAATTTTTGTCCGAGTACCTGAATGACGTTGGTCGTTTTATTGCGGGTATTAAATAAAATGTTGCCGCCGGAGGCTCTGTAGAAGCCCGTCAGGCAGTTAAACACGGTGGTTTTCCCCGCCCCGTTGGGTCCAATAAGGGCAGTGATTGACCCGCGCTGAACGTCCAGGTTGACGTCGTTCAACGCTTTAATTCCACCGAAGTGCATCATCAGGTGTTCAACGCCTAATATCGTTTCGTTCATGGTGCGACGCCCTTACGCACGGCAAACCCGCTGCGATTAATGCGGATCAAACCGCGTGGACGCCAGATCATCATCACTACCATGAGCATGCCAAACAGCAGGACGCGGTACTCTGCAAAACTGCGCAGCAGTTCTGGCGTGACCGTGAGCACAAAGGCGGCCAGCACCACGCCCAGCGTCGAGCCCATACCGCCCAGCACGACGATGGCGAGGATCAGCGCGGATTCAAAGAACGTAAATGAGGTCGGGTTCACGAACCCCTGGTAGGTCGCGAAGAAAACCCCGGCAATGCCCGCGGTCGACGCGCCCAGCGTAAAGGCCGACAGCTTGACCAGAACATGATTCAGTCCCATTGAGCGACAGGCAATTTCGTCTTCACGCAGGGCTTCCCACGCCCGACCAATCGGCATTCGCGTCAGGCGGTGCTTGATATAGAGCACCAGCATCACCACCAGAAACAGCACCGCGTAGATAAAAATAAATTTCATATTCGGGTTGTAGGTCAGGTGGAAGAACTCGTGGAATGGCACGCCTCCTTCTTTCGCACGCCGACCAAATTCCAGACCGAATAAGGTGGGGGGAGGGGCCGACACGCCATTCGGTCCGCCGGTAAATGTCAGCCAGTTGTTCAGTATCAGGCGAATGATCTCCCCGAAGCCGAGGGTGACGATGGCCAGATAGTCACCGTGCATGCGCAGTACCGGGAAACCGAGCAGAGCACCTGCGGCGGCCGCCATGATTGCCGCCAGCGGCAGCATGCTCCAGAAGCCTAACCCGAGATACTGATACCCCAGCGCCAGACCGTAAGCGCCAATCGCGTAGAAAGCGACATATCCCAGGTCCAGCAGACCGGCCAGGCCCACGACGATGTTCAGCCCCAGGCCAAGAAGCACGTAGATCAGCCCGAGGATGGCGACGGTCAGCACATATTTGGTGGCGACAAACGGGAAGCAAATCGCGAGGGTAATCACCAGGGGAATAATCCAGCGCATGCGGCTTTTGTATTCCGGTGGCCGGACATACACGCCTGCGCTATCGGCTTCGAAGCGCGCCTGGAAACGGGCACCGGCAGGGGTACCTAAGAACGCGCTCAGCAGAAAACGCCCCAGCATCACAATGCCGACCATCCAGGCCAGTCGCTGTCCGGCGAAGTTAAAGCTGTACCCGTCCAGCACCACGCCCGCAATGGGGCCGAAGATAATTAGCGCAATCAGCCCCGAAAAAATCGCGTCCAGAATGCAGCGTTTAAGCGAAAAAGCGTGCGATACCATGTCGTTCTCCCTCACACTTTGGCCACAATCGGGCGCCCAAGCAGCCCCTGGGGCCGGAAAATCAGGATCATGACCAGCAGCCCAAACGAGAAGACATCTTTATAGTCCGAGTTCACCATGCCCGAGAACTGCGCTTCCGCCACGCCCAAAATAAGGCCGCCGAGCATCGCGCCGGGCAGAGAACCGATGCCGCCCAGTACCGCCGCCGTAAAGGCTTTAATGCCGATCACAAACCCGACGTAGAAATCAAAGGTGCCGTAATTCATGGTGATCAGCACGCCCGCCAGGCCGGCCATCGCTGCGCCGATGACAAAGACCAGCGAAATGATCCGGTCGGTATTAATGCCCAGAATGGAGGCCATTTTTCGATCCTGCTGCACCGCACGGCACATCCGCCCAAGACGGGTATGGTTGATTATCCAGGTGAGCACCAGCATGCCGGCAAACGAGGCGAGCAGAATAAACACTTTGGTGTAGGTTATCTGAACGAACCCATCGCCCAGATGCAGACGAATAACGCCGTCCAGCATGGTTGGCACCCCTTGCTGGCGGGGGCCCTGGCTCAGCTGCGCGTAGTTTTGCAGGATAAGCGACATCCCGATGGCGGAGATAAGTGGAGCGAGGCGCGTGGAGTTTCGTAGCGGCTTGTAGGCAATACGCTCGATAGTCCAGCCGTATACGCCAGTCACCACAATGGTGAAAACCAGCGTCCCAAGGATCAACAGCGGGAACGACTGCAGGCCGAAGAATGACAGCAGCGCCAGGCCAATGGCGCAGAGATAGGCGGAAATCATATACACTTCGCCGTGGGCGAAATTAATCATGCCGATAATGCCGTACACCATGGTGTAGCCGATGGCGATTAAGCCGTAGACGGAGCCCAGCGTTAAGCCATTGATTAACTGTTGCAGGAAGAATGTACTCATTTTAGCGCGCTCGTTTTATAGGCTGCGCGAGCCGCGCAGCCTGATGTTTATTACGCGCCGGCAGGCAGGCCCGCCGACGTTGAGCGTGACTCCGTCCCGTTACTGTACTTCCTTATATTTTCCTTTGTCGTCCCACTGGTAAACCACATAGTCAGAGACTTTCAGGTCGCCTTTGCTGTCCCAGGCTTTTTTGCCCATCACCGTGTCGACGGAGTTAGCTTTCAGCCACTCGCTGGCTTTGGCTGAGTCCTTGCCGCCGGTGGCCTTGAAGGCCGCTGCAATCGCCTGTACGGAAGCATAAGAATAAAGGGTGTAACCTTCCGGCTCGAATTTACCGGCGCGGAATTTCTCGATAACCGCTTTACCGTCCGGGATCAGGCGCGGATCTTTACCGAAGGTCATGTAAATACCATTGGTGTACTGCGGGCCGCCCGCCGCGGTTACCATCTCTTCGTTGACGATACAGTCACCGGAGAAGAATTTCGCCTGTACGCCCTGTTCACGCATCTGGCGAACCAGCGGGCCAGCTTCCGGATGACACCCGCCGAAGAACACCACGTCCGGTTTTTGTGCGCCTATCTTGGTGACCAGCGCGTTAAAGTCTTTTTCACCGCGCGATAGCCCCTCGTACATCACATCCTGAACCCCGCGTTTTGCCAGCGCCGCTTTGGTGGCGTCAGCCAGACCCTGACCATAGGTGTCTTTATCGTGAATGATCGCCACGCGTTTGGCTTTCAGTTTGTCGATGATGAAGTCGCTGGCAACCTGGCCCTGCTGGTCATCGCGGCCGCACATGCGGAAGATGTCGCTCATGCCGCGTTCGGTAATCAGCGGGTTGGTCGAGCCGGGGGTAATAGCGATGATCCCCGCATCGCTGTAAACCTCGGAGGCGGGCATTGTGGAAGAGGAGCAGAAATGGCCGACCACGGCGTTGACTTTATCCTGGTCAACTAAACGGTTGGCGACGGCTACGGCCTGCTTAGGTTCGCAGGCGTCATCTCCCTGAACCAGTTTGATCTTCTCACCGTTAATGCCGCCCGCGGCGTTAATGTCTTCAGCGGCCTGAGTTGCGCCGTGCCAGTACTGATCGCCATAGGTGGCATTAGGACCCGTGAACGGCCCGGCCACACCAATCACAATATCTGCCCTGGCGGAAAACGCCGTCACCAGGCAGCCGGCCAACACGAGAGAAAGAGGAGTTCTGATAAATTTCAGCGACATTATTATGTTCCTTAGCAAAGAGGTTTTTGCACCACGGCGTAAACCCAAACGCCCGACGGCGCAGCCAATCCAAAACACGAACAAGAACAAAATGCACTAAACGAACAAGATACAGACGGCATCCTGCATATTACGGCGAGGTTTCCCTGCGCAGCATCGCGCGAAGAACAGTAAGCAAAAACGTTGCCAGAATGGTTAATCCATTGACGGGCTTGTGACCTGTTTGAGTATAGAGCGCCGCGTTATGCCGCCCTGTGGGAGGAGAAGAAATTACAGCGGAGATCACATATCGTTAACAATAAAGCCCATAAGTTGTGCAAAGGTCACGATTTGCACGTTTTTGCAGCAATAAAGACCTAAACTTCAGCCCGGAGAGGCGTGAGATATGTGTTAGGATCGTTTCCTTTTTATCAGGAGTGTCAGCGATGACTGAAGGCCCATTAAATGAAAGCGAAATGGCGTGGCTTGAAGAGACGTTAATGTCTTACGGTCATGATGATGCGTCCGTGATTGACGTGTCCGAACTGGACGGCATGTTCACCGCAGTGCTTTCCGGCCCTGTTGTCGTTGAGCCAGATGCCTGGCTGGTGGCGGTGTGGGGTGGTGAAAAATACATTCCACGCTGGAAAAACGATCGTGAGATGAACCGTTTTATCGATCTCTGCTTTAAGCATATGAACGATATTGCCGAGCGCCTGAGCGAATATCCGGATCAGTTTGAACCGATGTTTGGGTACAACGACGTGGACGGTGAGAGCTATACCGTTGTGGAAGAGTGGTGCTACGGCTACATGCGCGGCGTGGCGCTGACGGACTGGTCAGCCTTGCCGGAAGAGCTGAAGGCCGATCTTGATGTGATTGCGCTGCACGGTACGGAAGAGAACAGCGACCAGCTGGATGCGCTGACCGAAGAAGACTATAAAGCCAGCATTGAGCGTATTCAGCCTGCGGCGCTGCGCTTGTATAACTACTGGGTTAACAACCCGCAACAGCCGGAAGTGAAGAAACCGACGGTGAATGGCACGAAAGTTGGGCGTAACGATCCGTGTCCTTGCGGCAGCGGGAAGAAGTTTAAGAGCTGCTGTTTGCACTGATAAAAAAAGGGGCTGATGATAGCCCCTTTTTTATTTAACCCACTTCCGGCAGCATTCCCGCTGCAATCAACGCCTGCACCAGAATAATCACCACCCCACAGGCAAACACAACACACAGCAGCGGTTTTCCCCCTGCCACGCGGTACCCCTGCTGCGGATGCTGCTGGCGGCTCTTCCATGCCAGCAGGGAAGGGAGGAGCAGGGCAAGGACCGACAGCGCCACCCCTGCGTATCCCAGCGCCATCACAAACCCGCGTGGATAAAACAGCGCAAATGCCAGCGGCGGCAGAAAGGTGATTGCCCCGGTCTGTAAACGCCCTGCGGCGGTATTGCGACGCTGGAACAGGTCGGCCAGGTAATCGAACAGGCCAAGGGCCACACCCAGGAACGAGGTCGCCAGCGCCAGGTCGGCAAACAGGTGTACCGCCAGCTCAACGTGCGGGGAGGTGACGACCTCGCGCAGTGCCAGCAGAAAACCGTTCAGGCCAGCGTGCTGTGCCATCAGCCCAATAAAGGTTGAGGAATCAATGCTGCCCAGGGTCACCAGTTGCCAGAAAATATAGGCGATCAGCGGGATCGCGCTGCCGATGACAAAGACGCGGCGCAGCTTGCGAATATCGCCGTTCATATAGCTAACGATGCTCGGCACGCTGCCGTGGAAGCCAAACGAGGTGAAGATGACCGGGATGGCGGAAAGCGCCAGACCTTTTTCCAGCGGCAGGGTCAGCAGATTGACCTTGTGAACATGCGGTGCCAGCAGGACCAGCATGACTATCAGGAACAGAATTTTGGCGCTGAACAGAAAACGGTTAAACAGATCGACCAGCGACGTCCCCACGCAGACCACACCGCCGCCGATGAGCGCAAAGAAGATAGCCCCCGTTGCAGGGGTAATGTCTGAGCCGAACCAGTCATTAACGCTGGAGGCGATCAATTCTCCGGCGCCGCTGATATAGGCGGCGGTCAGGGCGTACATCAGGAACATCATGCTAAAGCCGGTTATCCACTGGCCGTAACGTCCCAGGTAGCGCGACGCAAGTGAACCCAGACCGGTGTCGGCGGGCACATGCTGGTAAACCTCAAGCAGCAGCAGGGCGGTGTAACACATCAATGCCCAAAGCGTACCCAGCAGCAGCAGGGTCATGCCAAATCCCACGCCTGCGGCGGCCAGGGGCATTGCCAGCATTCCTGCGCCAATTGTCGTTCCGGCGACGATAAAAATACTTCCCAGGGTTCTGTTTTTCACGCTTTCCTCTACAACGGCTCTTAATCGCGGCAAAATCTGCGGCGCAGAGTAAGGCAAAAGCGATAATTCGTCAAACCACCGTTACAAGGGGTGTAATGAAAGGTTTACGTATTGCGCTGCCGACAATCCGACGTGGGACGACGTTCAGGTATGACATAAACAAGGCGAACAGGGAATAAAATGCGTGTTTTGATGTGGGGGAGGGAAAGGGAAATTAACGCGGTGCCGGAAACCAGCACCGCATTGAGATTAATTCTGCGTATCAAGAGTGGAAAGTTCTTTATCAATAAAGTAAAGACCTTCGCCTGATTTACCCACCAGAGCTAATTTATCCAGAACAGATTTAAACAGCTTCTCTTCTTCGTGCTGTTCAGCAACGTACCACTGCAGGAAATTAAAGGTTGGATAATCCTGGCTGGTCATAGCGGCATGAACCAGTTCGTTAATTTTCTGTGTGATCAGCTGCTCGTGCTCGTAGGTGGCACGGAACAGTTCGTCGAGAGAATTATATTCAGCAAAAGGGGATGCCACGGTTTCAATGCGCGGCAGGCTGCCCGTATCTGTCAGATAATCAAACAGACGTTGCATGTGGGTCATCTCTTCCTGAGCGTGACGACGCAGAAACGCGGCTGCGCCTTCGAAGCTGTGGTAGCTGCACCAGGCGCTCATCTGCTGGTAGAGGAGAGACGAAAAAAGCTCAAGGTTCATTTGTGCGTTGAGCTTGTCGATCATTTCAGATTTCAGCATGGTGGCGCTCCGGGTTATTATTTCTGGTTCACAATGAGCGACACTATAATTTGTTATTTAATTATTTGCAAAACGTAAAATTTTTATTTCTTTATTTAAAATACGAATGGGAATAAAACGCATTGGCGATGTTTATATTTATTATTGAGAATTGTTTTTGTTCGTAATAAATAAACCGCCAGCAAACGCTGGCAGCCTTGATCAATACCACGGATTATTTGACTTAGGGGTAACGGCATAACCCATACATTTATACTGGATAGTTACGCTCTCGTTCAGACATAACGCGCCGCTGGTCAGGGTGCAGGTTTTGATGGGCTGACCATACGCTGAAGCAGTGGCATACCCCATGCTCTGACACGCTTTTGCCGCCGTGCCGTTATTCACATACTCATCGGAATACGCATTTTGCAGCACTGCCTGGCCGTAGTCGAGGCGGACGATGCCGTTAGGCGCGTCGAGGCTACTGACTTCAGCCTGGCGGTTAATACTACACCCTGCGAGCAGCAGGAGCGTGCCGGCTACAATGACTCTTTTCATGGTTCGCTCTGAGTGGATGGAAATACGTTATCGTACCCGCAGATGCCCACTGCAATGCCAGGAATAGCCGGGCAATCTGCCCTCACTCTTTGCAACGGGTCAGAGATGAACGCTATCAGGCCACACCCTGAGAAAATTGTGATGTGCATCACAAAAATATTGATTTTTGTGATGATGGTCATATTATAGGCACGTTGACAATAAAGTTGTATAACAAGTTAATGGAGCCTCATCGTGAAACTGCGCAAAATCCTGAAAAGCATGTGGGCCAATTACTGCCGCACGTTCAAAGACGTGCCGCCGGGCGCCATGTTCTGACAAAAAAACCTGCTTCGGCAGGTTTTTTTGTCTCTGCAGACGACGAAGGAGAGATGAAAGGGGCTGCATTTTGCTACTATGGCGGCCTTTAAATAAGGAGAAAGCCCCCATGTCACAAAACCTGAGCGCCGATCAGGAGCTGGTGTCTGACGTTGTCGCATGCCAGCTGGTTATCAAACAAATCCTTGATGTTCTGGACGTGATTGCGCCGGTTGAAGTGCGCGAGAAGATGTCTGCGCAGCTGAAAAACATCGATTTCGCCAGCCATCCTGCTGCCGCTGACCCGGTTACGCTTCGTGCGATCCAGAAAGCCATTGCGCTGATTGAACTGCGATTCACGCCGCAGGGTGAGTCCCACTAAAGCGGGGAAATGGGCGACGGTATCTGTCGCCCGTTGATGCCGCTAAAAGAATGTCTGGACCAGCAGGTAGCTCGCCGCGCACGCGCAGCTTACCCCAATCAGCCCTGGCAGAATAAAGCTGTGGTTGATGATAAATTTGCCGATGCGGGTGGTGCCTGAACGGTCGAAGCCGATGCAGGCCAAATCGCTTGGGTAGGTTGGCAGGACAAAATAGCCATATGAGGCCGGGAAAAAGGCGATCAGCATTTTCGGATCGATACCTAACATAAGGCCCATAGGCGCAACGGCCGTCAGCGCAGCCGCCTGGCTGTTCACCAGTTTTGACACCAGAAACAGCACAATCGCATAGGTCCACGGGTGGCTTTTCACCACGCCTTCCAGCGCCAGTTTTAGCTCGTCGAGATGCGCCTGGAAGAAGGTATCGCTCATCCACGCCACGCCGAACACCGAGAAGATCGCGACCATACCTGCCTTGAACACCGCGCCGTTAGAGATCGCGGACGCGTTCACTTTGCAGGCCATCAGCATCACGGCGCCCGCAATCAACATCATCATCTGGATGACAAGGTTCATCGACAGCGCCGTCATTTTGCCTTTCAGTTCAAAGGCGGGACGCAGTTCAGGAAATGCCCCCAGCAGAACAACCACGGCAATCCCGGCAAAGAAAATCCACGTGGACCAGTAGGCCTGTTTTGGGAAACGTTGGTTCATTAACGTCTCCGTCCCGCCATAGATAAACTCGCGCTGTTTAGGATCTTTCAGTTTTTCCTGAAATTCCGCGTCGTCAGCCAGGTCTTTCCCGCGGCGTAAGCTCCACAGGGCCGCAATGGCCACGCCGAAAAGTGAAGCGGGAACCGACACGGCGAGTATTTCCAGGATCCCCCATACGTGACCGATCCCATGCTGTGCCGCCAGGATGGAGATCAGCGATACGACGGCGACGGAAACGGGGGATGCCGTAATCGCCATCTGCGATGCCACCGATGCCACGGCCATTGGGCGTTCCGGGCGGATCCCTTTTTTCAGGGCGATATCCGCAATGATGGGGAACATGGTGTACACCACGTGCCCGGTCCCGCACAGAAAGGTCAGCATCCAGGTGGTAAAAGGGGCGAGCAGGGTGATGTGTTGCGGGTGTTTGCGCAGCAGACGTTCGGCAAACTGCATCATGACGTTGAGGCCGCCCGCAGTCTGAAGGGTAGCCGCGCAGCCAATCACCGCGAGAATGGTCAACATGACGTCAACCGGCGGCTTGCCCGGCTGCAGACCAAAAACAAAACATAAAATAAAAAGGCCAATACCGCTTATTAACCCAAGCCCCATCCCACCGAAACGTGTACCCGTCAGCAGGCAGAGGAGAATGACAACAAATTCAATGGTGATCATGATGCTCCCTCGACAATGATTATGTAATTAAATAAATCATTACACGTTGTGTGGTTAATCATTGGGAGCAAGATCTGATTTGTTAAATTTCAGCAAAAGCAGAAGGTTGGAGCTAAGAAGGGGAACCTGCCCCCGGAACGGAAGCAGGTCAAAAGACTCAGTGATGCTGCACGGCCACGATGTCGAGCAGATTACGATCGGTTTGCTCAGGGCATAAACCTGCCTGCTGCGCATTATGGATTTCATCCGCCAGCGTCTTCAGCAGCATGCCGTCCTGCTGCTGCTCTTTGTCCATATCACGTAAGAACGTGAGTGTGGTAATGTCCTGCTGCGCTCTGGCTTCATCGGCCAGTTTGCTGAGCGTGCTGCAGCGTTGTTCATATTCTTCAAGCGTTTTCTGGAACAGTTCTTCCAGTGAGGAGTAGTCTTCATTAATTCCATCAAGGGCTTTAACGACAGGATTGGCCCCTGCGGCTTTAAGGAAGTTAAAGACGCGCATCATATGGGTGACGTTACTTTGCGCCTGAGAGCGAAAGAATGTGGCAGACCCCGTGAGACTTTTCTCGGAACACCAGGCACTTAAGTGAAGGTGCAGATTCGAGGCGTAGAACTCAAGGTTCATCTGCGCATTAAGTTTTTGCATCATCGTTTGGGTAGCCATACTCATATCCTTATTGACTGTGGGACGTGATGTCCGTTGCTTAACCTGAGCGTCAGGCAAATACGAAGAAAAAGAGCAGAAATAAGCATTCTGCAGCGACAGAAGTCGACCGAAATTCACTTCCTGTGTTCGATATAAATAAGCATACCCTTGTCTGTGGTCTAAGAAAACTCTTAATTGGGCTGTATTTACCATACATTACAAACTTTAATATAGTACAGAAATACAATTAGCTCGCCATCGAATAAATATGCATTAATTGATTGATAATTAATGTTTTTTAATGAAGAGATATACTGTTACTCTTTGGGGGATATTAAGTTGGAGTAATGCTCCGTAAAAACAAGAAATACGGATTAATTATTTCGAATATATGATGCATTAATTAAATTGCGCTAAATCAAATTCTGCGGAATAACGAATCTTCAGGGCGTGGTACATTTTTGATGAAAAACATGCTGCATCCTTTTTAACATCGGGAGTCCTTTCGTGCGTAGCCGGGCATCAGGGATATCTTAGCTAATCTTATGGATAATCCTGCTCAACCCTCTTTCATTTGTCCGACAAATCCTGCCTTTTTTATGTCATTTTCCGCTGAATTTATGTACGCAATTACTGTAATTCTGCGGTGTGATGGGGCTCTCTTATGGATGATTAATTTCCCGCTAAAACTATCACCAGCAATAACGCTTATGACGAGGTAAGCGCTAATGCCTTGTTTTAAGTCCGATTAAATAAGAAGCACGCAAATATTCCCTACAGAAAAGAATGCTAAAGCTGGAGTTTACCATGCACAAATTTACTAAAGCGCTGGCGGCCATCGGTCTGGCTGCCGTTATGTCACAATCCGCTATCGCTGAGAATTTAAAACTCGGTTTTTTGGTAAAACAGCCCGAAGAACCCTGGTTCCAGACTGAGTGGAAATTCGCCGATAAAGCCGGGAAAGATTTAGGTTTTGAAGTGATTAAAATCGCCGTGCCTGACGGTGAGAAAACCCTGAACGCCATTGACAGCCTGGCGGCCAGCGGCGCGAAAGGTTTCGTTATCTGTACTCCGGATCCAAAGCTCGGCTCGGCAATCGCGGCGAAAGCCCGAGGTTACGATATGAAAGTCATTGCCGTTGACGATCAGTTCGTTAACGCCAAAGGCAAGCCAATGGACAGCGTTCCGCTGGTGATGATGGCGGCGACCAAAATCGGCGAACGTCAGGGCCAGGAACTTTATAAAGAGATGCAAAAGCGTGGCTGGGATGTCAAAGAGACCGCAGTGATGGCCATCACTGCGGATGAGCTGGACACGGCTCGCCGCCGTACTTCCGGTTCAATGGACGCGCTGAAAGCGGCCGGCTTCCCGGAAAAACAGATCTACAAAGTCCCCACCAAATCCAACGATATCCCGGGTGCTTTCGACGCCGCGAACTCCATGCTGGTTCAGCATCCGGAGGTGAAACACTGGCTGGTGGTCGGCATGAACGACAACACCGTGCTGGGCGGAGTACGCGCGACGGAAGGCCAGGGCTTCAAAGCGGCTGACGTGATCGGGATTGGCATCAACGGCGTTGACGCCGTCAGCGAGCTGTCCAAAGCGCAGGCTACCGGCTTCTACGGCTCTCTGCTGCCAAGCCCGGACGTTCACGGCTACAAATCTAGCGAGATGCTCTACAACTGGGTAACCAAAGGGGCTGAGCCGCCGAAATTTACCGAAGTGACCGACGTGGTGCTGATTACCCGCGACAACTTCAAAGAGGAGCTGGCGAAAAAAGGACTGGGCGGTAAGTAATACGCTGTGATTGTGCCCCTCACGCATCGTGAGGGGCCAGACGTACACACTACAGGAATCACGGAGACGTTATGCGACAGTCTGATCCGTATCTCTCTTTTCGCGGCATCGGGAAAACCTTCCCCGGTGTTAACGCGCTGACCGATATCAGCTTCGACTGCTATGCCGGCCAGGTTCACGCCCTGATGGGGGAAAACGGTGCGGGAAAATCCACGCTGTTAAAAATCCTCAGCGGCAACTACGCGCCAACAACCGGCACGCTGGCTATTCGCGGCGAAGAGGTGACCTTTGCCGATACCACGGCGGCACTCAATGCCGGGGTTGCCATTATCTACCAGGAGCTGCACCTCATCCCTGAGATGACCGTGGCGGAAAATATCTATTTAGGCCAGCTCCCGCACAAAGGCGGCGTGGTGAATCGTTCGCTACTTAATTATGAAGCGGGGCTGCAGCTCAAACACCTGGGTCTGGATGTCGATCCTCAGACCCCGCTGAAATATCTCTCCATCGGCCAGTGGCAGATGGTTGAAATTGCTAAGGCGCTGGCGCGTAACGCCAGAGTTATTGCCTTTGATGAGCCCACCAGTTCGCTCTCTGCGCGTGAAATCGACAATCTGTTCCGCGTGATCCGCGAGCTGCGTCAGGAAGGCCGTACGATTTTGTATGTTTCGCATCGTATGGAAGAGATCTTTGCCCTGAGCGATGCTATTACCGTATTTAAAGATGGCCGCTATGTGCGCACCTTTACCGACATGGAGCAGGTTAACCATGACCAGCTAGTTCAGGCGATGGTCGGGCGCGAGCTGGGTGATATTTATCACTGGCAGCCGCGGGCATACGGGCCTGAACGCCTGCGTCTGGATAACGTCAAGGCGCCGGGCGTGCGTGCGCCGGTTTCATTATCTGTACGCAGCGGCGAAATCGTCGGGCTGTTTGGTCTGGTGGGCGCGGGGCGCAGTGAATTAATGAAAGGCCTGTTCGGCGGTACCCGCATTACCGATGGGCAGGTCTCCATTGACGGTGAGCGGGTAGATATCCTGAAACCGGCCCACGCGATAAAAGCGGGGATGATGCTCTGCCCGGAAGACCGTAAAGCCGAGGGCATTATTCCGGTGCATTCGGTGCGCGACAACATTAACATTTCCGCCCGCCGCAAGTTTATTCGCGCAGGTTGCCTGATAAACGATAGCTGGGAGTCGAGCAACGCCGACCACCATATTCGCTCACTGAATATCAAAACGCCGGGTCCAGAGCAGTTGATCATGAATCTTTCAGGCGGAAACCAGCAGAAGGCCATTTTAGGTCGCTGGCTGTCAGAGGATATGAAGGTCATTTTACTGGATGAGCCGACGCGCGGTATCGATGTGGGGGCAAAGCACGAGATTTATAACGTGATCTATGAGCTGGCAAAACGCGGCGTGGCGGTGCTCTTCGCCTCCAGCGATCTGCCGGAGGTGCTTGGCGTGGCCGACCGCATTGTGGTGATGCGTGAAGGCGAAATTGCCGGTGAATTACTTCATGAACAGGCGAATGAACAACAGGCGTTGAACCTCGCCATGCCTAAAGTCAGCCAGGCTGTCGCCTGAGTAAGGAGTTAATGATGTCCTCTGTTACTACATCCGGAGTGCCGAAGTCGAAGTCGGCGTTGAGTTTTGGGCGTATCTGGGATCAGTACGGCATGCTGGTGGTCTTTGCCGCACTCTTCCTCGCCTGTGCCATCTTTGTCCCTAATTTTGCCACCTTCATTAATATGAAGGGGCTGGGGCTGGCCATTTCCATGTCCGGGATGGTGGCCTGCGGGATGCTGTTCTGCCTGGCCTCCGGCGATTTTGACCTGTCGGTGGCGTCGGTGATTGCCTGTGCGGGCGTCACGACGGCCGTGGTAATCAACATGACGGAGAGCCTGTGGATTGGCGTTCTGGCCGGTCTGTTACTCGGCGTCATCAGCGGTCTGGTGAACGGTTTTGTTATCGCTCGCCTGAAGATTAACGCCCTGATCACCACGCTCGCGACGATGCAAATTGTCCGCGGGCTGGCCTATATCATCTCCGACGGTAAAGCGGTGGGGATTGAAGACGAGCGCTTCTTTACGCTGGGTTACGCCAACTGGCTGGGCCTGCCTGCGCCTATCTGGCTGACCGTGGCCTGCCTGATCCTGTTCGGCTTCCTGCTGAACCGGACCACTTTTGGCCGTAACACGCTGGCGATTGGCGGGAATGAAGAGGCCGCTCGTCTGGCGGGGGTGCCGGTCGTGCGAACCAAGATTATTATCTTTGTGCTCTCAGGGCTGGTTTCTGCCGCTGCGGGGATTATTCTGGCTTCGCGTATGACCAGCGGCCAGCCCATGACCTCTATCGGTTATGAGCTGATCGTCATTTCGGCCTGCGTGTTAGGGGGCGTTTCCCTCAAGGGCGGCATCGGAAAAATCTCATATGTGGTGGCCGGTATCCTGATTTTAGGGACGGTAGAGAACGCCATGAACCTGTTGAATATTTCGCCGTTCTCTCAGTATGTGGTTCGTGGCCTGATCCTGCTCGCAGCCGTGATTTTCGACCGTTACAAGCAAAAAGCGAAGCGTACCGTGTAACCCTTTTCCCCGTCTTTTATTGCTCAACTTATAACCTTAGTTGACCCCTTAACCGCCCCGCCAGTAAAACTGGCGGGGCGGTTGTCAAATGGCGAGCGACGTCACACTGTCTATACTTACATGGCTATGAAAGAGGTAAAGGCGTTTACCTCTCAGTAAACCGTAAGGAGGAAAAGGGTGGCTGACATGTTAACCGCACCGCCTGTACTGCCCGGACATTATGCTTTCTTTTTTGATCTCGACGGCACGCTCGCCGGGATAAAGCCGCACCCCGATCAGGTGTCTATTCCGGATGCGGTATTACAGGATTTGCATCAGCTCTCGCTCATGAATGAGGGAGCACTGGCATTGATATCAGGGCGCTCAATGGCCGAGCTGGATATGCTCGCCAGTCCTTACCACTTTCCGCTGGCCGGTGTACACGGAGCGGAGCGCCGCGACATCCATGATCACACGCATATCGTTTCACTCCCCGCCGCACTCACGCAAACGCTGCAGAAGCAGCTTTCTGCTGCGCTGGAAGCGTTGCCTGGCACCGAGCTGGAAGCCAAAGGTATGGCCTTTGCCCTGCATTATCGTCAGGCACCGCAGCATGAAGAGGCCGTGCTTGCACTGGCTCAGGCGGTGGCGGATGCGCATCCACAGCTGGCATTGCAGCCCGGCAAGTGCGTGGTGGAGTTAAAACCGAAAGGGATTAATAAAGGCGCGGCCATTGCCGCGTTTATGGCGACACCGCCTTTCAAAGGGCGGACGCCCGTTTTCATTGGGGATGACCTGACCGACGAGGCCGGGTTTCGTGTGGTGAATCAGGCCGGAGGGATAGCCGTCAAGGTGGGGCCTGGTGACACTGTCGCCGAATGGCGGCTGGCGGATGTCGCCAGCGTCTGGAAGTGGATATCTGACATCGCTAACCAGCAACAACAACAAATAGCGCAAAACAAAGGGGGAAACCATTATGGGTCGCTTAGTCGTCGTCTCTAACCGAATTGCACCGCCGGATGATAAAAAAGCCAGCGCGGGTGGCCTGGCGGTAGGGGTGTTAGGTGCCTTAAAAGCTGCTGGTGGGCTGTGGTTTGGCTGGAGTGGTGAAATCAGTGAAGAAGAAAAACCGCTCAAAAAAGTGACGCGCGGAAATATTACCTGGGCTTCGTTTGCGCTGAAAGAGAAAGACTATGACGAGTATTACTCGCAGTTCTCTAATGCCGTTCTGTGGCCCGCATTTCACTATCGTCTTGACCTGGTCAAATTCCAGCGGGAATCGTTTGAAGGCTACTCACGCGTGAATGCGTTGCTGGCAGATAAACTGCTGCCTTTAATCGAGGAAGACGATATTTTATGGATCCACGATTACCACCTGCTGCCCTTCGCCAGAGAGCTGCGAAAAAGGGGCGTAAATAACCGGATTGGCTTCTTCCTGCACATCCCGTTCCCGACGCCGGAAATCTTTACCGCACTGCCGCCGCACGAAGCGCTGCTGGAGGCGCTGTGTGATTACGATTTACTGGGCTTCCAGACCGAGAATGACCGCCTCGCGTTCCTCGACTCCGTGTCAGGAAAAGCGCGTCTGGTGACCAAAGGCGGGAAAACCCATACGGCGTGGGGGAAAACCTTCCACACCGAAGTGTATCCTATAGGGATTGAGCCTGACGAAATCGCGGAACAGGCTTCCGGCCCGCTGCCGCCGAAGCTGGCGCAGCTTAAGAATGAACTCAAGCACGTGAAAAATATCTTCTCGGTAGAGCGTCTTGATTATTCCAAAGGGCTGCCGGAACGCTTCCAGGCGTATGAGACGCTGCTGGATAAATACCCGCAGCATCACGGTAAGATTCGCTATACCCAGATAGCGCCGACGTCGCGCGGTGAGGTTCAGGCCTACCAGGATATTCGCCATCAGCTGGAGACCGAAGCAGGGCGCATTAATGGCCGTTATGGCCAGCTGGGCTGGACGCCGCTCTTTTACCTGAATCAGCATTTTGACCGTAAGATCCTGATGAAGGTCTTCCGCTATGCGGATGTGGGCCTGGTCACGCCGTTGCGTGACGGGATGAACCTGGTCGCGAAAGAGTATGTGGCGGCCCAGGATCCTGCTGATCCGGGCGTCCTGGTGCTTTCCCAGTTTGCCGGTGCGGCGAATGAACTCACGTCGGCGCTTATCGTTAACCCTTACGACAGGGATGACGTGGCGAACGCGCTGAATCGTGCCCTGACGATGCCGCTCACGGAGCGTATTTCCCGTCATGCTGAAATGATGGAGACGATCCGTAAGAACGATATTAATCACTGGCAGGCGCGCTTTATTCAGGATCTCCGTAATATCGCCCCACAAAGTCATGAAGGCGATCTACAAAAAAAGATCGCGACCTTTCCTAAACTAGCCTGATTTACCACTGGGGGGTTAATGCCCCCCAAGCGGCACTAATAGCACATCAACCTGGCTTGACGCGACAATGGATTTCGCCGCACAGGCTGCGCGCGATATAAAGCTGTGGTTATGATTTCCGCATATCACCAAATCAATATGGTGTTTACGACACATATCGAGAATATGGGCGTTAAGTTCCCCCGTCGCAATAACGGTTTCATAAACAGGATATTGTGCCTTTTCAACTAACTCTCGCAGAAATTGCTGTGTTTCCTCCTGAAGAACCTCACGAATATCCTCCAGCATCGGGGCGGCCAGCTGATTATACATCTCGGGTTCTGCCGCGAGAGTGATGAGGCTGATACGGGCATTGTGGGGCCTGGCAATGGAGACTGCCCGTGCGACGAGTTGATGGCTTTCGGGAGAAACTGCAACAGAAACAAGAATATGGGAGTAACTCATGGCGCACTCCTTTGGTGTCTGACAGACAGCGTTTGATCACCATTACCGCGAATTGCCTGGATCTGCAAGAGCGGATTACGACATTAGTGTGAAGCTTATCATAATTATTCATTAATTATTCTTATAAGAAGAATAACTGAAAAATGCGCCTAAATGAAAAAAATTAACAACTTAACGTAAATCACACAAATTCCCGCTTTCACTGTTGAATCGTTTAGGTATGTTACAAAACCATTTCGAATGATCACGAACTGAAACAGTTTTTTTGTGCTACCTGCATAACTATATGTTTTTTCACGGTAAGAAAAATGTTTCCGGGAGAGGTGTTTGATGTGAATGTTTCCGCGCGGCGCTTACAGCAGGAAAAGCACGATGCATGCCAGTTCGGATCACCCTTCTGCATGAGTATTCGTCAATTAAGAATACAAAACAGTGCTGACAGGTTAAAAAATGAACAAATTACAAGTCATACTGATGGATTTATGGGTCATATTCACTTAAATTGTGTGACGTGGATCACATTTTTTTTAAATTTGAGGGTGGTTGGATTGTATGTGTCAAAACTGACGAGTAGAGTTTGCGTCGAATTAGGAAAAATCTTAGTTATTTGTAAGAAATGATAAATCATGTAAGAGACGCGTTCGCGTTTCATCTCTTACACGTTTCAGTGAATACAAACCTAAATTCAACTATGCATTTAGCCTTTTCTTTTTTATACCGGGTGATTTCCCGGCGACATCACGGGGTGCGGTCTTTCCGCATAAAAATAATAGTTGGTTATTCGGGATGGGAACAATGCATACATCCGAGTTGCTAAAACATATCTATGACATCAATTTGTCGTATTTACTGCTCGCGCAGCGTTTGATTAGTCAGGACAAGGCGTCCGCGATGTTTCGTCTGGGTATTAACGAAGAGATGGCAACCATGCTGGGCGGTTTAACCCTCCCGCAGATGGTTAAACTGGCTGAAACGAATCAACTGGTTTGCCAGTTCCGTTTCGATGATTCGCAGACAATAACGCGTCTGACGCAGGAGTCCCGTGTTGACGATCTTCAACAGATCCATACCGGTATTCTTCTCTCCACTCGCTTGCTTAACGAAATCAGCCAGCCTGATGACGCAGCCCGTAAGAAAAGGGCCTAGCAATGAGCGAGAAAAGCATTGTTCAGGAAGCGCGTGACATACAGCTGGCCATGGAGCTGATTACACTGGGTGCTCGTTTACAAATGCTGGAAAGCGAGACTCAGTTGAGCCGTGGTCGCCTCATCAAACTGTACAAAGAGTTACGTGGTAGTCCCCCGCCGAAAGGCATGCTGCCGTTTTCTACCGACTGGTTTATGACGTGGGAGCAGAATATTCACGCTTCCATGTTCTGTAATGCCTGGCAGTATCTTCTCAAAACCGGTTTGTGTAGCGGCGTTGATGCCGTGATCAAAGCGTACAAACTTTACCTTGAACAATGCCCACAGCAGGACGAAGGTCCTCTGCTGGCGCTGACCCGCGCATGGACGCTGGTGCGTTTTGTTGAGAGCGGAATGCTTGAACTGTCGCGCTGCAATTGCTGCGATGGCAATTTCATTACCCATGCTCACCAGCCTGCAGGCAGCTTCGCCTGTAGTTTATGTCAGCCTCCATCCCGCGCAGTAAAAAGACGTAAACTTTCCCGGGATGCTGCCGATATTATTCCACAACTGCTGGATGAACAGATCGAACAAGCTGTTTAACCCGAACGTGTGGGCAAGATTCCAGCAGCGGTAAGCAATTACCGCTGCTTTTTTTTACCCCGCAAACGGTAAACGCTGCGAGCTGGACGTCCTTGCCATAGTCACTAGCGGAAGGATGATGTCGTGCTTATCTTATTAGGTTACCTGGTAGTTCTCGGTACAGTTTTCGGCGGTTATATGATGACCGGCGGGCACCTTGGAGCACTCTATCAACCGGCTGAACTTATTATCATCGGCGGTGCAGGGGTAGGGGCTTTTATCGTTGGTAACAACGGTAAATCGATCAAGGGGACGCTGAAAGCTATTCCATTGCTGTTCCGTCGTTCGAAATACACCAAAAGCATGTATATGGATCTGCTGGCACTGCTCTATCGCCTGATGGCGAAGTCGCGTCAGCAGGGGATGTTCTCTCTTGAACGGGATATTGAAAACCCAAAAGAGAGCGAAATTTTTGCCAGCTATCCGCGCATTCTTGCTGACGCCATGATGCTGGATTTCATCGTCGATTATCTGCGACTCATCATCAGCGGCAACATGAACACCTTCGAAATCGAAGCGCTGATGGACGAAGAGATCGAAACCCACGAAAGCGAATCTGAAGTGCCGGCCAACAGCCTGGCGCTGGTGGGCGATTCCCTTCCGGCATTCGGTATCGTCGCCGCGGTGATGGGCGTTGTTCACGCTCTGGCCTCGGCAGACCGTCCGGCAGCCGAGCTGGGTGCGCTGATTGCCCATGCGATGGTGGGAACCTTCCTCGGTATTTTGCTGGCGTACGGCTTTATCTCTCCGCTGGCAAGCGTTCTGCGCCAGAAGAGCGCGGAAACCACCAAAATGATGCAGTGCGTGAAGATCACGCTGCTCTCTAACCTCAACGGTTACGCGCCACCGATCGCGGTTGAGTTTGGCCGTAAAACGCTTTATTCCAGCGAGCGTCCGTCGTTTATCGAGCTCGAAGAACACGTGCGTGCGGTGAAAAACCCAAACCAACAGACGACAACTGAGGACGCATGAAAAACCAGTCCCATCCGATCGTCATCGTAAAAAAACGCAAGCACAAGGGCGGCGGGCATGGCGCACACGGCTCGTGGAAAATTGCGTACGCCGACTTTATGACCGCAATGATGGCGTTCTTTCTGGTGATGTGGCTGATCTCTATCTCCAGCCCAAAAGAACTGATCCAGATTGCCGAATATTTCCGAACGCCGCTGGCGACGGCGGTTGCCGGTGGACCGCGTATCTCTAACAGTGAAAGCCCGATCCCCGGCGGGGGCGATGATTACACCCAGCAGAAGGGTGAGGTGAAAAAAGAGCCGAACATCGACGAGCTGAAAAGAAAGATGGAGCAGGCGCGCCTGAAGAAACTGCGTGGCGATCTCGATCAACTGATTGAAGCCGATCCAAAGCTGCGCGCATTGCGCCCGCATCTGAAAATCGATCTGGTGCAGGAAGGGTTACGCATTCAGATTATTGATAGCCAGAACCGCCCGATGTTTAAAACCGGGAGCGCGGAAGTTGAACCGTACATGCGCGATATTCTGCGCGCCATTGCCCCGGTGCTGAACGGCATTCCTAACCGGGTCAGCCTGTCAGGACACACGGATGATTTCCCGTACGCCAGTGGGGAAAAGGGATACAGCAACTGGGAGCTTTCTGCCGATCGTGCCAACGCCTCGCGTCGCGAGCTGGTGGTAGGTGGGCTTGATGATGGCAAGGTACTGCGCGTGGTCGGCATGGCAGCAACCATGCGCCTCTCCGACCGCGGGCCGGATGACGCCATCAACCGTCGTATCAGTCTTTTAGTGCTGAACCAGCAGGCGGAGCAGGCCATCCTGCATGAAAACGCCGAAAGTCAGAATGAGTCACTGGACGATTTAAAACAGCCTGGGGCCGTTCCTTCGGCTGCCGTTCCAACATCGCCACCAGCCAATCCGAGGTGATAGCGTGAGCATGGATATTAGCGATTTTTACCAGACATTCTTTGATGAAGCCGACGAATTGTTGGCCGATATGGAGCAACACTTACTCGATTTGGTGCCCGAAGCACCGGACTCCGAGCAGCTCAATGCCATCTTCCGTGCGGCGCATTCTATTAAGGGCGGAGCCGGAACATTTGGATTTACCATCCTGCAGGAAACAACCCATTTAATGGAAAACCTGCTTGATGAAGCACGACGCGGTGAGATGCAGCTCAATACCGACATTATCAACCTGTTTTTGGAAACCAAAGATATTATGCAGGAACAGCTCGACGCCTATAAAAGCTCGGCAGAGCCTGATGCCGCCAGCTTCGAATACATCTGCAATGCGCTGCGCCAGCTCGCGCTGGAAGCAAAAGGTGAGGTTGCTGCAGCCGTGGTTCCGGCCGCAAAACTGAGCGTTGTCGATGCGGTTGCCGGGCAGGAGTCTGCCCCTGCCGAAGCACCGGCGGGTAAATTGCGCGTTGTACTGTCACGCCTGAAAGAGAGTGAAGTTAACCTGCTGGAAGACGAGCTGGGTAACCTGGCGACATTAAGCAACGTGGTAAAAGGTAAAGACAGCCTTGCGGCGACGCTTGATGGCGGTATTGGTCAGGACGATATCGTGGCGGTGCTGTGCTTTGTGATCGAAGCCGACCAGATTGCCTTTGAAACCGAAACCGCCGCGGTTGACGCCCCGGCGGCAGAGGAAGAGGTGGCTGTGGTCGCTCAGGCTGCGGCACCGGCCGTTGCGCCTGCGGCTCCGGCGTTAAAAGCGGTGCCAAAAGAGGCTGCCGCGCCAGGCCGTGGTGAAAAACCCGCCGCGCGCTCCAGCGAGTCTACCAGCATCCGCGTTGCCGTTGAGAAGGTTGACCAGCTGATTAACCTGGTGGGTGAACTGGTCATCACGCAGTCGATGCTGGCCCAGCGTTCTAACGAACTGGACCCGGTCACCCATGGCGATCTGATTACCAGCATGGGTCAATTGCAGCGTAATGCCCGCGACCTGCAGGAATCGGTCATGTCCATCCGTATGATGCCGATGGAATATGTCTTCAGCCGCTTCCCGCGTCTGGTCCGCGATCTCGCCAGCAAGCTGAATAAACAGATTGAACTGACCCTGATGGGCAGCTCAACCGAACTGGATAAAAGCCTGATCGAGCGCATCATTGACCCGTTAACGCACCTGGTGCGTAACAGTCTCGACCACGGTATCGAACTGCCGGAAAACCGTATTGCCGCCGGAAAATCCCCGGTCGGGAATCTGATCCTGTCCGCGGAACATCAGGGCGGGAACATCTGCATCGAAGTGACGGATGATGGTGCAGGTCTGAACCGTGAGCGTATCCTGGCGAAAGCGATTTCGCAGGGGATGGCGGTCAATGAAAACATGACCGACGAAGAAGTGGGCATGCTGATTTTCGCGCCGGGCTTCTCAACTGCTGAGCAGGTGACAGACGTATCCGGGCGCGGCGTGGGTATGGACGTGGTGAAACGTAACATCCAGGAGATGGGCGGCCACGTTGAAATCAAATCTAAACAGGGTTCCGGCACGACCATTCGTATCCTGCTGCCGCTGACGCTGGCGATTCTGGACGGCATGTCTGTGAAAGTGGCGGACGAAGTCTTTATCCTGCCGCTGAACGCCGTGATGGAATCCCTGCAGCCGCGTGAGGAAGATCTGCATCCGCTGGCGGGCGGCGAGCGCGTACTCGAAGTGCGCGGTGAGTACCTGCCGCTGGTGGAACTGTGGAAAGTGTTCGAGGTGGACGGGGCGAAGACAGAGGCCACGCAGGGTATCGTTGTGATCCTGCAAAGTGCGGGCCGCCGCTACGCGCTGCTGGTTGATCAGCTGATTGGCCAGCACCAGGTGGTGGTGAAGAACCTCGAAAGCAACTACCGCAAAGTGCCGGGTATTTCGGCCGCCACCATTCTGGGTGATGGTAGCGTGGCGCTGATCGTCGACGTGTCGGCGCTTCAGGGATTAAATCGTGAACAACGTGTGGCGTACACAGCCGCCTGATTAAGTAGAAGGTAAAAACATGACCGGTATGAGTAATGTAACGAAGCTGGCGGGCGAGCCATCAGGGCAGGAATTCCTGGTATTCACTTTAGGCGATGAAGAGTACGGCATCGATATCCTGAAAGTGCAGGAAATCCGTGGTTATGATCAGGTTACCCGCATCGCTAATACGCCTGCTTTTATTAAAGGTGTCACCAACCTGCGTGGCGTTATTGTCCCTATCGTTGATCTGCGCGTGAAGTTCAGCCAGGGCGACGTTGACTACAACGAGAACACCGTGGTGATTGTCCTCAACCTGGGTCAGCGCGTGGTGGGTATTGTGGTGGATGGCGTCTCTGACGTGCTTTCTCTGACCTCTGACCAAATCCGTCCTGCGCCGGAGTTTGCGGTCACGCTGTCGACCGAATACCTGACCGGTCTGGGCGCGCTCGGCGAGCGTATGCTGATTCTGGTGAACATTGAGAAGCTGCTGAACAGCGATGAGATGGCGCTGCTGGATATCGCGGCGAGCCACGTAGCATAAAACAAAGCCGGGTGGCGCTGACGCTTACCCGGCCTACGTGTTCGAGCTATTTGTAAGCCGGGTAAGGCGACGCCGCCACCCGGCTTTTTCATACCCTTACGCTTCCTGCTTTACCAGCTCAGCTTCCGCTTCAGCTTCTCGCGCACCTTCATTCTGCGACAGCATCGCGGTTGCAATCCCGTTCCCCAGCACGTTAATTGCAGAGCGGCCCATATCCAGGAAGTGGTCAATCCCCATCAGCAGCAGAATGCCGGCCACCGGAATGTTAAAGCTCGGGATCGTCGCCGCCAGTACCACCAGCGAGGAGCGCGGTACGCCCGCAATCCCTTTTGAGGCCAGCATCAGGGTCAGCATCAGAACCGTCACTTCAGAGAAGCTCAGATGAATATTGTACGCCTGAGCGATAAACATCGAGGCGAAAGAGCAGTACACCATCGAACCCACCAGGTTGAAGGAGTAGCCAATCGGCAGAACGAAAGAGGCGATGTTACGCGAACAGCCAAAACGCTCCAGCTGCTCCAGCGTTTTTGGATAAGCCGCTTCTGAACTGCTGGTGGTAAACGCCACCAGTACTGGGTCTTTCAGCATGCTGACCAGGCGAAACACCTCTTTTTTCAACACCATGTAACCCACGGCCAGCAGCACCATGCAGGTGATAAGAATGGCAACATAGTAGCCGCCAATAAAGGAGGCATAGTTCAACAGAATGCCAAGACCCTGAGTGGCAATCACGGACGAAATCGCCGCGAAAATGGCCAGCGGGGCAACGTACATCACGTAACCCGTTACCTTCAGCATGATATGGGAAACCACATCCAGCGCGGCTACCAGCGGTGCGTTGAATTTCTGCCCCAGCGACGCGCCACCGATGCCAAAGAACATCGAGAACACCACAATCTGCAGGATTTCATTGTTCGACATCGCCCCTGCGATACTGGTTGGAATGGTGTGAGACAGGAACGCTTTCAGCGTCATGCCCCCAACGGCCAGACCGGTATCGACCGCCTCGGTTGGGACCGTCAGGTTAAGTCCGCTTCCCGGATGCTCCAGGGTGACAATAAACAGCCCTACCAGAATAGAGAGCACGGATGAGCTGATAAACCACACCATCGCTTTGCCACCCACGCGGCCAATGGTGGAGGTTTCGCCAAGCTTCATAATGCCGACGGTGAGCGTGCTGAAGACAAGTGGTGCAATGACCATTTTGATCAGACGCAGGAAAATATCGGTCAGAAGGGTAATAGTATCCGACCAGGCTTTGATGGCATCCGCAGATGCATACTCATGAATTGCTGCCCCTGAAAGAATACCCGCCAGCATGAATATCACGATGAAGAGTGTGAGTTTGTTTGCACTTGCCACGAAAAAAGACCCTCTATGCGCTTCGGTTGTCGTCCGCGTCGATACATATAAATTTTTTATTACGACGCGGTAAATTATTCGGCACATAAATTGACGCAAAGTGTAGGGGGATACAACTCCTTTTTAAGTTTTATTAATTTTGTTGTTAATGCGCTGACGATATATTGTGATCGTGATCACATTTTAATGGATATATTCTCTCTGGATAAAATAAAATCTCTGACTGAATTAATTTAACCATCTGTTATTTATGGAAATATTCAGTCAATAAGACATATGCCTTAGATGTCCTGGGGCAGGTGGTCGAAGCGATATCCGTAAACTAAATTCTCAATAACCCCCTCAGAGGAACCTTAAGCGGGGCTAACAGCTTGAACGACAAAAATAAAATGTAGCAAGGGAACGGAGACGTCTTCTGGAGGGTGGTAAATGAAAAGAAAACTCCTTTTGATCTGTACAGGCACCTTACTGGCTGCGACAACGGCCCATCAGGCGCTGGCCGTCACCAGCAGCGGCACCATCGGCGCGACGCTGACGCTGACAAACGGTTGTCTGATAAACGGATCGCCCACGCAAAACGGCATTAACTTCGGGACGCTTGATTTCGGTACCCATCCCGCAACATTTTCCACCCTGACCACGCAGTTAAGCGGCGCCAGCGGCGGAAACACCTTCACCATTCAATGCACGACCGCCAGCTATACGGTGGCGATCACCGGCAACACCAACTCCACAGCCCCCGGTACCGTTGTCGGCACGACGGGAACCCCTGCGCGTTATCTGATCAATACGGCCAACGCGGCACAGGGTGTGGCTTACAGCCTGTACAGCGACAGCGGGTTTAACACCGTGGTTGCCAATAACGCCGCATTGCCGATCGCTTCAACGGCGGGAGGTGTCGATAGTTACACTCTCTACGGGCGTATTACCGGCGGCGGTAACAGCGTAACGGTCGTACCGGGAACCTACACCGACACGATAAACGTCAGCGTGACCTATTAGTCCTGCACCGCCATGAAGGCATTTATTACAGGTCTGCGCAAACGCGCAGAGGGACACGTGCAGCCTATTTTCGCGCTGATCGTCGGATTGCTAATGATGCCCACGGCCGGTGCGGTGACATCACAATCCTTCAAAGTCAGCGCGACCATTGTGCCGGGATGCGCGGTGGCCACGGGCAGCGGAGGGCTTTTCGGTACGCTGGATTTTGGCACCCATAACGGCGTCGAAAGCGCGCCGGTAAGCACCAGCTTTGTGCCAAACGGGGCGTTGTCCATCGCCTGTACGCCAGGCGTGTCGCTGAGCATGAGCATCAATGGTGGTCAAAATTATGCATCCGTTCGCCGCATGAAACGCTCGGGCGGAACCGAAGTGGTGGCATACCGGCTCTACAGCAGCAGTTCGCTGGCCGCGAACAGCGAAATTGGCGTCAACCAGGCGATACCGGTGACCTACACCAACAGCAATAACATCGCGCTGCCGCTTTTTGGCGTGGCGCTACTGACCGGGTTTAGCCCGGCAGGATCGTATTCCGATCAGCTCACCGTGACCTTGTCATGGTAATAAAGGGAGAGTGCCGATGAAGCCATTTTTCAGACCTGTTTGTCTGGTATTCGCGTTGGGAATGGCGACAGCCGGCCAGGCGCAGGCGGCAGCCACCATTCTGCTATGGCCTATCGATCCGTGGCTTGCAGCAGACGCCAAAGCCACGGAATTGTGGATCCAGAACCAGGGAAGCAGCGCCACGACGATGCAGGTGCGCATTGTGCGCTGGAAGCAGGAGGACGGGCACGAGCGCTATACCGCGCAGCAGGACGTGGTGGCCAGTCCCCCCATTGTCACGATTGGAACTGGCAGCAAGCAGCTTATTCGTCTTATCAAACAGGCTTCGGTTCCCGCAGGCGTCGAACAAGCCTACCGCATTATTGTGGATGAAATTCCCCAACCTGATGCCAAAGCCGAACCCACCATCGGCCTCAAGTTACAGATGCGCTACTCCATTCCTCTGTTTGTTTATGGGCAGGGGATCCCAACAATAAAAGAGGGTGCGCATCACGCGCTGGCGGAGACCCAAAACCTGAGCTGGCGGGTGACGCAGACGGGCGGGGAGCCTGCGCTGGAGGTCCGAAATCGGGGGGATGTCCACGTCAGGCTGAGCCAGGTGGCGCTGGAGCAGGGAGGGCAGAAGCGTACGGTCGCGGAGGGATTACTGGGTTACGTCCTCCCGGGCAGCACCCGCAGCTGGCCGATACCCGCTGGCGTTCGTCAGCCAGAGCGGATGAGTGCGCAGATTAATGCCAGGGATGCACAATGGCAGTCGACGCCCGTCAACTGAAGCCAGCGATGATGATCCTGCTTTGCGTCAGTTCCTCGACCTGGGCTGAACCCGGCGACGACAGTTTACCGCCGCCGCCCCAGGCGCAGGCGATAAACGATGAGGCAGTCTTCCAGCTTGCCATTGTGCTGAACCACTACGATACCGGCCTGGTTGTGCCGGTGACGCAGCGTAACGGCGCTTTCTTTATTTCCAGCGCCGATTTACTGCGCGCGGGGCTGCCCCCGGAGCATGTGCCAACCGGAGAGGTGAATCTCTCCTCGCTTACCCGGGTTCGGGTGGAGTACGACAGCGCCGCGCAGCGCCTGCTGCTGACCGTTCCCCGCGACTGGGTCACTGTCCGGGTTACCCCCTTCAGCGCCCAAACGGCGCAGACCAAACCGCACTTCGGACGCGGGGCGCTGCTGAATTACGATTTCTACACCAACCACACGGAGCATATCGGCGGTCAGGCCTCGCTCTGGCACGAATTCCGCTACTTCAATGAGAACGGCTCGTTTTCCTCCACCGGCTATGCCCGGGAAAATTTCACCGGTAGCGACGGCCAGCAGGAAGGCTATGTTCGCTATGACACGACTCTGCTGTTCACGAATGAAGATGACGCGATGAGCTGGAGCGTGGGGGATGTGATCGGTGATGCCCTGAGCTGGAGCTCCAGCGTGCGGATGGGCGGGGTAAGCATAGGGCGGGATTTCTCCCTGCGTCCTGACCTGGTGACATGGCCGCTGCCCGAGTTCTCGGGGGAAGCCGCGGTACCCACCTCGGTCGATCTCTTTATCAATGGCTATCGTTCCGGCTCAACCCAGCTTCAGCCTGGCCCCTTCACCCTGACCAATCTGCCCTATATTAACGGCGCAGGGGATGCGGTGCTGGTGACCACCGATGCGCTCGGGCGCCAGGTGAGCACCACGCTACCGTTTTATGTCACCAGTGATTTGCTGAAACAAGGGCTGAGCGACGGCGCCGTGACCCTGGGCAGCCTGCGGCGTAATTATGGCATTAAGAACTTTGACTACGGCTCGGCGGCAGGCAGCGGCTCGTATCGCTACGGGGTGACGGACTGGCTGACGCTGGAGGGCCACGCGGAAGGGGCGCAGGAGCTGGCGCTGGGTGGGGCGGGGACGGTGATAAAACTCGGGCAGCTTGGCGTGGTGAATACCGCTTACTCGCAAAGCCGCATGCGCGGGGATGCGGGCGGACAAATCAGCTGGGGTTACCAGTACAGCACCAGCGAGTTTAGCGTGGCGACCCAGCACACGCGCCGCGGCCGCGGCTTTGGCAATCTCGCCCTCTACGACCAGCCGACGGTCTATGACGAAAACGACAAACCCATCGCCAGTTTTAGCCGTAATACGGACCAGTATTCTCTGACCTTCAATCTGGGGCAGTACGGCAACATTGGTGCGGCCTGGATTGGCGTCGAGAGCTTTGACAGTCAAAAAACGGAGCTGCTGAATCTCTCCTGGAGCCGCAATCTGTGGGGCGCGAGCAGTATTTACCTCGCCGGCAGCCGGGACCAGCAGCGGGGAGACTGGACGGTCGCGCTGTCGCTGCAGGTGCCGCTGGGCGCGCGCGACAGCGCCGCCGTCACCGTTGAAAACACCCCGGACGCAGGCAGCACCCAGCGGGTCAACTACAACCACTCCATGCCCTCTGACGGCGGGTTTAGCTGGAACATGGCGTGGGCCAACCAGTCGAGAGCCAGTGATTATCAGCAGGGAACGCTGGGCTGGCGCAATAATAATATTGAGCTGCAGGGCGGTGGCTATGGTGAAAGGGACATGATGACCTGGTGGGGCGAGGCGATGGGTTCCGTTGTGCTGATGGACGGCGAGCTGTTTGCGGCGAACAAAGTCAACGATGCGTTTGTGGTTATCAGTACCGACGGCCATCCGGATGTGCCCGTCAGCTATGAGAACCAGCCCGTCGGAAAAACAAACGGCAACGGTTATCTGCTGGTCAGCGGGGTGTCGGCGTATTACCCGGCAAGTTACCGGATTGATACGCTAAATCTGCCTGCCGATACCCGGCTGAAAGAGACCGAGCGTCGAATTGCTATCCGGCGTCACAGCGGCTATCTGGTCGATTTCCCCATGGAGCAGGAGCGAGTAGCGAGCGTCATCCTGCAGGATGCGCACGGGCAGGCGATACCGGTTGGAAGCCAGGTCCGGCGTGCCTCGCGCAGCAATGCGGTGGTGGGGTATGACGGCATCGCCTGGCTGGAAAATCTCAGCGATGTAAACCCGCTTGAGGTGACGACGCCTGACGGGAAACGCTGCACGGCCACCCTGACCGTGGGGGCAAATCCCCAGCACAAGCTGGAAACCTACGGTCCGCTGATTTGTCGGGAGGGGCCGTGAGGCGCCTGCTGCTGTTGATGCTGCTGCTCTTCTCCGGCGGCGGCTGGGCGGCGTGTACCGTCAATACGGTCAATGCGTCGTTTGGCAGCGTCACCTCGTTCGCGCTCAGCGGAACTGGGGAGGTGGAAACCACCGGCACGCTGGTGGTGGCGTGTGATACCGTGCTCAACGTTCTGACCAACGACTCGGTGACGCTGAACTACACCGCGGCATCGGTGACGGGCAACAGTCGCGCGACCATGAAACGCACGGATAATGCGGCCATCACGGACGTGATCCCCACCCGGCTGTGCGGATTATCGGCATGCGCGAGCAGCAGCGAGGTACAGATAAGTAAATCGTATACCTGGAGCGGCAATACTTTGCTGGGACTGCTGGGGACAAAGCAGTACAACATTCCGCTCTATTTTCGCACCGTCGCCGGACAAAACGTCACTGCCGGTCCCTATCAGGTGCTGTTGACCTTCAGCATCAACTACAGCGTCTGTGCCTTCGGTGTAGGAAGCCTCTGTACGAATCCCCAGACGGGCACCGCGACAGCCAGCATCCTGCTTGATATGAACGTCACCAACGACTGCAGCGCGATGACCACCCCGGACGTCAACTTTAATAGCGCGCCGCTGGTGCAAAGTTTCCCCACCGTCTCGCAGGCGATTGCCGTCACCTGTACCAAAGGAAGTACGTATACCATCGGCATTAATAATGGTGCTAACGCGCTGAACAACGTGCGGCGGATGGTGAGCGGCAGCAACACCATGAGCTATGACATCTATAAGGAAGCCACCGGTAGCCGCTGGGGCGGCAGCGGCAGCGAGCGCTGGTCCAGTGCGGTATCGTCACAGGTCAGTACCGACGGTTTACTGCGCACCTACAACTACACCGCGAAAGTCCTGACCAGTCAGGCCACGCCCCCCGCCGGAACCTACACCGATACGCTGATTGTCGACGTGGCGTTTTAACCCCGCGCTTTTCCCTTTCTCAAATGTAAAGTTCCTGTGGGCAGTGCCGATAACACCGTTAATAAATCTATGAGAAGGTGTTGTATGTTGAACCGTATCCGCGTTGTCACAATGCTCATGATGGTGCTGGTCATTTTCGCACTTCTTCAGCTCATTTCCGGCGGGCTTTTTTTCTCGTCATTAAAACAGAACCAGGACAGTTTCGCGGCCTCAAACGATCTCCGCCTGCAGCAGAGTGAACTCACGTCAACGTGGGATCTGATGCTGCAAACGCGTATCAACCTGAGCCGCTCGTCCGCGCGCATGATGATGGATCCCAACAATCAGCAGAGCAGCGCGAAAACCGATCTGTTGAAAAATGCCCGTGCCACCCTTGCTGACGCCGCGAAACACTACGACGCCTTCAAAAAGATTACCCCGCAGCCTGCGATGGAGCAGGTGAGCCAGAATATTGATGAAAAATACAACACCTACTTTGCCGGCCTGACAGAGCTGATTCAGTTCCTGGAGAGCGGCAACATGGACGCCTATTTCGCGCAGCCTACGCAAGGGATGCAAAACGCACTTGGCGCGGCGCTGGGGGAATACGCGAAGGTCAGCGGCGATCTGTATCACTCGGCCTTCACTGAAAGCCAGAATGACTACCGCTTTGCGAAATGGCAGATGGCGGTGCTGGCGCTGGCGCTGGTCATTGTGCTGGTGGCGGTATGGTACGGCATTCGCCATATCCTGCTTAACCCTCTCGGCCGCGTTATTGCCCACATTCGTGAAATTGCCGGCGGCGACTTAACCAAAACGCTGACCGTGTCCGGGCGCAATGAGATCACCGAGCTGGCAAACAGCGTTGACCATATGCAGCGTTCGCTCATCGAGACCGTCGCCAACGTGCGTAACGGGTCTGAGGCGATCTATACCGGCACCAGCGAAATTGCGATGGGGAATAACGACCTCTCTTCTCGCACTGAACAGCAGGCGTCCGCCCTGGAAGAGACGGCCGCCAGCATGGAGCAGCTCACGGCGACCGTGAAGCAGAACGCCGATAACGCCCGTCAGGCGTCTCAGCTGGCGGAAAGTGCCTCCGAGACGGCGCAGCGTGGCGGTCGCGTGGTGGATGGCGTGGTCAAAACCATGCACGAAATCGCCGACAGCTCGAAGAAAATTGCCGACATTATCAGCGTGATCGACGGTATTGCTTTCCAGACCAACATTCTGGCGCTGAACGCCGCCGTGGAAGCGGCGCGCGCGGGCGAACAGGGGCGCGGGTTTGCCGTGGTGGCCGGGGAAGTCCGTAACCTGGCCAGCCGCAGCGCCAATGCGGCGAAAGAGATCAAATCGCTGATTGAAGATTCCGTCTCCCGCGTGGATACCGGTTCCGTGCTGGTGGAAAGCGCCGGAGAGACCATGAATGACATCGTGAATGCCGTTACCCGCGTGACGGACATCATGGGTGAAATCGCCTCTGCGTCTGATGAGCAGAGTCGTGGTATCGACCAGGTTGCCCTGGCGGTATCGGAAATGGACCGCGTGACACAACAAAACGCCGCCCTGGTGCAGGAGTCCGCTGCGGCGGCCGCTGCCCTGGAAGACCAGGCGAGCCGTCTGAAGATGGCCGTCTCGGCGTTTCGTCTCGCTTCACTCGCTGGAAACACGGTCGCTCCGCAGGCGACGTATCGCGTGCCAGCCGCAGAATCGGCTGCCAACCGTACGCGTACCGCGACGACCGGACATGATGAAAACTGGGAAACATTTTGACTGACAATTAAACCGCGGCTGCTTGCCGCTTGATGGGAGCGTGGATGTTAAATCGTATTCGTATCTCGACCACACTGTTTTTGATTCTGATCCTTTGCGGTGTGTTGCAGGTTGGCAGTAACGGGTTGTCTTTTTGGGCGTTTCGCGATGGCTATCAGAATTTGCAGGAAGTTGAGGCGAGTAACCAGCAGCGCTCCGCACTGGCACAAACGCGTGCCGTGCTGTTGCAGGCAAGCACTGCGCTGAACAAGGCGGGAACCTTAACCGCGCTGAGCTATCCGCCGGATGACATTAAAGCGCTGATGGCGACCGCGCGCGACAGCCTGAAACAGGCAGACGCACAGTTTAAGGCCTTTACGGCGCAGTCCGCCGACAGCGAGAAAGAGAAAGCGCTGAAGGCCGCGATGAAGACGAACTTTGAGCAGTGGTACAGCGATCTCGACCACCAGGCGACCTGGCTTGAGAACAACCAGCTTTCGGACTTCATGACCGCACCAGTTCAGGCCTCTCAGGCAGCGTTTGACGGCAGCTTTAACGCGTGGCAGCAGGATATTAACCAGTCCGTTCAGCGTGCCGGCGAAGACAGTCGTAAAAGCTATCACATGTCGGGCGTCATCTTTGCCGTGGTTGTGATTCTGGCAGGGCTGCTGACCGGCGGGGCGTTGCTCTGGGCGCGCAGAATGATTGTACAACCGCTGGCGATTGTCAGCAGCCACTTCGACAGCATTGCGAAGGGTGACCTGGCGCGTCCGGTGGCGGTGTTCGGTAAGAACGAAATTTCGGCGATCTTTGCCAGCCTGAAGGCGATGCAGGGATCGCTCAGGGAAACGGTATCCGATGTGCGTCAGGGCAGTTATGCCATGCACACCGGGATCTCAGAGATTGCGGCAGGCAATAACGATCTCTCCTCCCGCACCGAGCAGCAGGCAGCCTCGCTGGCGCAGACGGCGGCCAGCATGGAGCAACTGACCGCGACGGTAAGCCAGAACGCCGATAACGCGCGTCAGGCGTCTGACCTGTCAAAACAGGCGGCGATGACGGCGAAGAAGGGCGGCGATCAGGCCTCTCACGTCGCCAGCACCATGCAGGAGATTGCCACCAGTTCGCAGAAAATTGGTGACATCATCAGCGTGATTGACGGTATTGCGTTCCAGACCAACATTCTGGCGCTGAATGCCGCCGTTGAAGCGGCGCGTGCCGGAGAGCAGGGGCGCGGGTTTGCAGTGGTGGCGGGTGAAGTGCGTAACCTGGCGAGCCGCAGCGCCAACGCGGCAAAAGAGATTAAGGTGCTGATTGAAGAGTCGGTCTCGCGCGTTCAGCAGGGCTCAACGCTGGTGGACACGGCGGCGAAAACCATGCACGAGATTGTCACCTCCGTCACGCGGGTGAACGACATCATGGGCGAAATTGCCTCGGCGTCGGACGAGCAGCGTCGCGGCATTGAGCAGGTTGCCCAGGCCGTCAGCCAGATGGATCAGGTGACGCAACAAAACGCCTCGTTAGTCGAGGAAGCGGCAGCGGCAACCGATCAGCTGGCCAGCCAGGCGGATCGCCTGACCGGGCTGGTCGCGGTATTTAATGTGAAAGAGCACGTTGAAGCAGTAACAGAAGTCGGGCGGTCGCAGGCCGTGCCAGTTGTATCCTGAATGTAATTAAGAAGGCGCTATGACATCACCAATGCCCCCTGGGCAAACGTCATTATTGTTGCAGATGACACAGCGCCTCGCGCTGTCCGACGCGCATTTTCGTCGGATATGTCAGTTAATCTACCAGCGTGCGGGGATCGTGCTTGCGGATCATAAGCGAGACATGGTCTACAACCGTCTGGTGCGGCGCTTGCGTACGCTGGGACTGGATGATTTTGGTCGCTATCTGAGCATGCTCGAGGCGAACCAGAACAGCGCAGAGTGGCAGGCTTTCATTAACTCCTTAACCACCAACCTGACGGCGTTTTTCCGTGAAGCTCACCACTTCCCGGTACTGGCAGAGCACGCGCGCCGTCGCACCGGAGAGTATCGCGTCTGGAGTGCGGCTGCCTCGACGGGCGAAGAGCCTTACTCGCTGGCGATCACCCTTGCAGACACGCTGGGAATGACGCCCGGACGCTGGAAAGTTTACGCCAGCGATATCGATACCGAGGTGCTGGAGAAGGCGCGCAACGGTGTTTATCGCCAGGATGAGCTGAAAACGCTGTCGCCGCAGCAGCTGCAGCGTTATTTCATGCGCGGGACAGGCCCGCATGAAGGCCTGGTACGCGTACGCCAGGAGCTGGCGAACTGCGTGGAGTTCGCGCCCGTTAACCTGCTGGATAAGCAGTACAACGTGCCGGGGCCTTTCGACGCCATTTTTTGCCGTAACGTCATGATCTATTTTGATAAAACGACGCAACAGGACATTCTGCGTCGGTTTGTTCCGTTGCTCAAGCCTGACGGTTTACTGTTTGCCGGGCACTCGGAAAACTTCAGCAACCTCGCGCGTGAGTTTAGCCTGCGTGGGCAAACGGTATATGCGCTGAGTAAGGAAAAAGCATGAGTAAAATCAGGGTGTTGTCTGTCGATGATTCAGCGCTGATGCGTCAGATCATGACTGAAATTATCAATAGCCACAGCGACATGGAGATGGTGGCTACAGCGCCTGATCCACTGGTAGCGCGGGATTTAATTAAAAAATATAACCCCGATGTGCTAACGCTGGATGTCGAGATGCCGCGCATGGATGGCATAGATTTCCTCGAAAAGTTAATGCGACTTCGGCCGATGCCGGTGGTGATGGTCTCCTCCCTGACCGGGAAAGGCTCGGAAATCACCCTGCGCGCGCTGGAGCTGGGGGCGGTGGATTTTGTCACTAAACCGCAGCTCGGCATTCGTGAAGGGATGCTGGCGTACAGCGAAATGATCGCTGAGAAGATCCGCACCGCGTCGCGCGCAAAGCTTGCCGCCCACACGCCGATGGCCGCGCCGGTAACCCTGAAGGCCGGTCCCTTACTCAGCTCGGAAAAACTGCTGGTCATTGGGGCGTCAACCGGAGGAACAGAGGCAATTCGTCATGTACTCCAGCCATTGCCGCTTTCAAGTCCGGGTATTCTGATCACTCAGCATATGCCGCCAGGCTTTACCCGATCGTTCGCCGAACGCCTGAATAAGCTGTGCCAGATCAGCGTGAAAGAGGCGGAAGACGGCGAGCGCGTGCTCCCGGGACATGCCTATATCGCCCCGGGTGACAAGCATATGGAGCTGTCGCGCAGCGGCGCTAACTATCAAATCAAAATTCATGACGGACCGCCGGTTAACCGGCACCGTCCGTCGGTGGATGTGCTGTTTCATTCGGTGGCGAAACATGCGGGGCGCAACGCCGTTGGGGTGATCCTGACGGGGATGGGCAACGACGGTGCCGCCGGAATGCTTGCAATGCACCAGGCTGGTGCCTGGACGATTGCGCAGAATGAAGCAAGTTGTGTGGTGTTCGGCATGCCGCGCGAGGCCATCAATATGGGTGGCGTGAGCGAAGTGGTCGATCTTAGCCAGGTAAGCCAGCAGATGCTGGCGAAAATCAGTGCCGGACAGGCAATACGTATTTGACTCAGGAGTATTATTTTATGGCGGATAAAGAGCTTAAGTTTTTGGTTGTGGATGACTTTTCCACCATGCGTCGCATTGTGCGCAACCTGCTGAAAGAGCTGGGCTTCAACAACGTTGAAGAAGCAGAAGACGGCGTTGATGCGCTGAACAAACTGCAGGCTGGCGGATTTGGTTTTGTTATCTCTGACTGGAACATGCCAAACATGGACGGTCTGGAACTGCTGAAAACCATTCGTGCCGATGCGGGAATGGCGTCTATGCCGGTTCTGATGGTCACTGCGGAAGCGAAAAAAGAGAACATCATTGCCGCTGCACAGGCGGGCGCAAGCGGCTATGTGGTGAAGCCATTCACCGCGGCAACCCTGGAAGAGAAGCTCGGTAAGATCTTCGAGAAACTCGGCATGTGAGGTGATGGAAATGTTGCAACCTGCTATGAAACCCGTTGAAGAACACTCGCCGAGCGATATCATCGTCCGCATCGGCAGCCTGACGCGCATGCTGCGTGACAGCCTGCGTGAGCTGGGTCTGGATCAGGCGATTGCCGAAGCGGCGGAAGCGATTCCTGATGCCCGCGATCGTCTGGACTACGTTGTGCAGATGACCGCCCAGGCCGCTGAACGTGCGCTGAACAGCGTTGAAGCATCGCAGCCGCACCAGGATGCGATGGAAAAGGGGGCGAAAGCGCTGAGCAAACGCTGGGACGAGTGGTTTGAAAACCCTATCGAGCTGGCGGATGCCCGCGAACTGGTGACGGATACCCGACAGTACCTGGGTGATGTGCCGGGCCACACCAGCTTCACCAACGCCCAGCTGCTGGACATCATGATGGCACAGGATTTCCAGGACCTGACCGGTCAGGTGATCAAGCGCATGATGGATGTTATCCAGGAGATTGAGCGTCAGCTGCTGATGGTTCTGCTGGAGAACATCCCGGAACCGGCAGCCCGTCCAAAACGCGAGAATGAAAGCCTGCTCAATGGGCCACAGCTCGACGCCAGCAAAGCGGGCGTTGTGGCGAGCCAGGATCAGGTCGACGACCTGCTGGACAGCCTCGGCTTCTGATTGTCCATTCCGCCTCAGGAGGTTAATGCCCCCTGAGGCGGTTTGCGACAAAATCACCGAAAAGAGCCCGAATAAACGGGCTTTTCCCGCCATTGGATTTCCGCTGCGCTGGCATGATACCCGTGACGTAATGGGCTGAGCATGCACTGTGGCAGAAGAGAACGACGACAAAACGGAAGCCCCCACACCCCACCGACTAGAAAAGGCGCGTGAGGAAGGGCAGATCCCCCGATCCCGAGAATTGACCTCCCTGCTGATCCTTATCGTAGGCGTGTGCATTATCTGGTGGGGTGGGGAGTCGCTCGCCCGCAAGCTGGCGGGAATGCTCTCAACCGGCTTACGGTTTGACCACAGCATGGTCAACGATCCGAATCTGATCCTCAGCCAGATTATTCAGCTTATCAAAGGGGCCATGGCCGCGCTGTTGCCCCTGATTACCGGGGTTGTGCTGGTCGCGCTGGTTTCCCCGGTGATGCTCGGCGGTCTGGTCTTTAGCGCCAAATCGCTGCAGCCGAAATTTTCTAAACTGAACCCGCTGCCGGGCATTGCGAAAATGTTCTCTGCCCAGACCGGGGCTGAGCTGCTCAAAGCCGTTCTCAAATCGGTGCTGATGGGCAGTTCCGCGGGGTTTTACCTCTGGTACCACTGGCCGGAAATGATGCGTCTTATCAGCGAATCGCCGCTCACCGCGATGAGCAACGCGCTGAACCTGGTTGGGCTCTGCGCGCTGCTGGTGGTGCTCAGCATTATCCCGATGGTGGGTTTTGACGTGATCTTCCAGCTTTATACCCACTTTAAGAAACTGCGGATGTCACGTCAGGACATCCGTGACGAATACAAGCAGATGGAAGGTGACCCGCACGTGAAAGGGCGCATCCGCCAGATGCAGCGTGCCGCCGCCCGTCGCCGCATGATGGACGATGTGCCGAAGGCCGACGTCATCGTTACCAACCCGACACACTATTCCGTTGCGCTGCGCTATGACGAAAACAAAATGAGCGCGCCGAAAGTGGTGGCGAAAGGGGCGGGACTGATCGCACTGCGTATCCGGGAAGTTGGCACCGAACATCGCGTGCCAATCCTCGAAGCCCCTCCGCTGGCGCGTGCCCTGTACCGCCATGCGGATATTGGACAACAGATCCCCGGGCAACTCTACGCCGCCGTGGCGGAAGTGCTGGCCTGGGTATGGCAGTTGAAGCGCTGGCGTCTGGCCGGCGGTCAACGGCCTGTGAAACCTGAGAACCTTCCGGTGCCTGCCGCGCTGGATTTTATGAACGAGAAGGACACTGATGGCTAATCTGGTGGCAATGTTGCGCCTGCCCGGCAACCTGAAATCGACCCAATGGCAGATCCTTGCCGGGCCGATTCTGATCCTGCTAATTCTGTCGATGATGGTACTGCCGCTCCCGGCGTTCATCCTCGATCTGCTTTTCACTTTCAACATTGCGCTGTCCATTATGGTGCTGCTGGTGGCGATGTTCACCCAGCGTACCCTGGAGTTCGCCGCGTTCCCGACCATTCTGCTGTTTACCACCTTGCTCCGACTGGCGCTGAACGTGGCTTCCACGCGTATCATTCTGATGGAAGGCCACACCGGTGCGGCAGCGGCGGGTAAAGTGGTGGAGGCGTTTGGCCACTTCCTGGTGGGCGGCAATTTCGCTATCGGTATCGTGGTGTTCGTTATCCTCGTTATCATCAACTTTATGGTTATCACCAAAGGTGCAGGGCGTATCGCGGAAGTGGGCGCGCGTTTTGTGCTGGACGGGATGCCGGGCAAGCAGATGGCGATCGACGCCGACCTGAACGCCGGGCTTATCGCCGAAGATGAAGCCAAAAAACGCCGTTCGGAAGTGACGCAGGAAGCGGACTTCTACGGCTCCATGGACGGTGCGAGTAAGTTTGTGCGCGGTGACGCCATCGCGGGCATTCTGATCATGGTGATTAACGTGGTCGGCGGCCTGCTGGTGGGGGTATTGCAGCACGGGATGGACATGGGCCACGCGGCGGAAAGCTATACGCTGCTGACCATTGGTGACGGTCTGGTCGCGCAGATCCCGGCGCTGGTTATCTCCACGGCGGCGGGTGTGATTGTGACTCGCGTCAGTACTGACCAGGACGTTGGCGAGCAGATGGTGGGCCAGCTCTTCAGTAACCCGCGCGTTATGCTGCTGGCCGCTGCCGTTCTGGGTTTACTCGGCCTGGTGCCGGGGATGCCAAACCTGGTGTTCCTGCTGTTTACCGCGGGGCTGCTGGGGCTTGCCTGGTGGATGCGTGGCCGTGAGACCAAACCGTCAGCGGAACCTGTTCCGGTAAAAATGCCGGAGAACACCCAGGCCGTAGAAGCGACCTGGAACGACGTTCAGCTGGAAGATTCCCTGGGAATGGAAGTCGGATATCGCCTGATTCCGATGGTCGATTTCCAGCAGGATGGCGAGCTGCTTGGTCGTATCCGCAGTATCCGTAAAAAATTCGCGCAGGATATGGGCTTCCTGCCGCCGGTTGTGCACATCCGGGACAATATGGACCTGCCGCCCGCGCGCTATCGCATCCTGATGAAAGGTGTCGAAATTGGCAGCGGTGATGCCTATCCGGGCCGCTGGCTGGCGATTAACCCCGGCACCGCAGCAGGCACGCTGCCGGGCGAGCAAACCATCGATCCGGCCTTTGGCCTGGCCGCTATCTGGATTGAAAGTGCCCTGAAAGAGCAGGCGCAAATCCAGGGTTATACGGTGGTAGAAGCCAGTACCGTGGTGGCGACCCACCTAAATCACCTGATTGGGCAATTCTCAGCAGAGCTGTTTGGCCGCCAGGAAGCGCAGCAGCTGCTCGACCGCGTCACGCAGGAGATGCCGAAGCTGACCGAAGATCTGGTCCCGGGCGTGGTGACGTTGACCACGCTGCACAAGGTGCTGCAAAACCTGCTCGACGAAAAAGTGCCGATCCGCGATATGCGCACCATTCTGGAAACGCTGGCAGAGCATGCGCCAATCCAGAGCGATCCGCACGAGCTGACGGCGGTAGTGCGCGTGGCGCTGGGGCGTGCGATCACCCAGCAGTGGTTCCCGGGCACCGGGGAAGTGCAGGTTATTGGTCTCGATACGCCGCTTGAGCGTCTGCTGCTTCAGGCCCTGCAGGGCGGTGGCGGGCTGGAGCCGGGCCTGGCGGACCGTCTGCTGGCGCAAACGCAGGAGGCGCTGGCGCGTCAGGAGATGCTGGGCGCGCCGCCGGTGCTGCTGGTGAACCACGCGCTGCGTCCGCTGCTGTCGCGCTTCCTGCGTCGCAGCCTGAACCAGCTGGTCGTGCTGTCGAATCTGGAGCTGTCGGATAACCGTCATATCCGCATGACCGCGACGATTGGAGGAAAATAATGCGTAAATGGTTATGGATTTTGCTCTTCCCGCTGGCAGCGCAGGCTGCCGGGGGAGGCACCTGGCAGGCAAGCAGCATGGGCGTGACGCTCAGCAACCGGGGTGTGGCTATGTCATCTAACCCGCTGTCGCCTTCTGACGCGGTTTCCGGCCAGATGGGCCTTGTGGTCTGGAACTACCGGCTGATTGGCCCAACGCCTGCCGGGCTGCAGGTGCGCCTCTGTTCTCAGACGCGCTGCACGGAAATCGACGGAGAAAACGGTACGACGCAGGCGTTCAACGGCGTGCCTGCCATTGAGCCTTTGCGTTTTATCTGGGAAGTGCCGGGCGGGGGACGTTTGATCCCGGCGCTGAAGGTGCAGAGTAATTCCGTCATCGTGAACTACCGCTGACGGTCGTATTATCAGGACTGCAAAAAACAAAACCCGGCGATTGCCGGGTTTCTTTTTTACATACGCTCTACGGTTTCGATACCCAGGGTATCCAGACCCAGCTTCAGGGTCTTCGCCGTGAGCTGCGCCAGCTTCAGGCGGCTGTTGCGGACCGATTCATTTTCCGCAGACAGAATAGGGCAGTGCTCGTAGAAGCCGGAGAACAGGCCCGCCAGATCGTACAGGTAAGCACACATCACGTGCGGTGTGCCGTCACGCGCAACAACCGTCAGCGTCTCTTCGAACTGCAGCAGACGCGCCGCCAGCTGTGCTTCACGATCTTCAGTGATGGTCACGGCAGCATTCGCCAGCGCGCTTTCGTCGATATTGGCTTTACGGAATACCGAGAGCACGCGGGTATAGGCGTACTGCATGTACGGCGCGGTGTTGCCTTCAAACGCCAGCATGTTATCCCAGTCGAAGATATAGTCGGTGGTGCGGTTCTTGGAGAGATCCGCGTATTTCACAGCGCCGATACCCACGGCGTTCGCCAGTTTTTCCAGCTCATCGGCCGGCATGTCCGGGTTCTTCTCAGCCACCAGGCGACGGGCGCGTTCCAGCGCTTCGTCCAGCAGGTCGGAGAGTTTTACGGTACCACCCGCGCGGGTCTTGAACGGCTTGCCGTCTTTGCCCAACATCATGCCGAACATGTGGTGTTCCAGCGGAACGCAATCTGGCACGTAACCGGCTTTACGCACTATCGTCCACGCCTGCATCAGGTGCTGGTGCTGACGGGAATCGATGTAGTACAGCACGCGGTCGGCGTGCAGCGTTTCGTAACGGTATTTCGCGCAGGCGATATCGGTAGTGGTGTAGAGGTAGCCGCCATCCTTTTTCTGGATGATCACGCCCATCGGTTCGCCTTCCTTGTTTTTGTACTCATCAAGGAACACTACCGTTGCGCCTTCGCTCTCAACCGCCAGGTTTTTTGCTTTCAGGTCGGCCACAATGCCCGGCAGCATTGGGTTATAGAGGCTTTCACCCATTACGTCGTCACGGGTCAGGGTCACGTTCAGACGGTTATAGGTGAGCTGGTTCTGAGACATGGTGATGTCAACCAGCTTGCGCCACATCTCGAGGAAGTATTGATCGCCGCCCTGCAGTTTTACCACGTAGCTGCGCGCGCGTTCGGCAAAGGCTTCGTCTTCATCGTAGTGTTTTTTGGCTTCACGATAGAACCCTTCCAGGTCCGCCAGCGCCATTTCACCCGCGTTTTCCTGCTGCTGTTTTTCCAGGTAGGCAATCAGCATGCCGAACTGGGTACCCCAGTCGCCCACGTGGTTTGCGCGGATCACCTTGTGACCGAGGAACTCGAGCGTGCGCACTGCGGCATCACCGATGATGGTGGAGCGCAGGTGGCCTACGTGCATCTCTTTCGCCACGTTAGGGGCAGAGTAGTCGATCACGACGGTCTGCGCCTCCGGCTGGGAAACACCCAGACGGTCAGATTTCAGCGCCGCGTCAACGTGGCTGGCCAGGAACGCAGGTTCCAGGAAAATATTGATAAAGCCCGGGCCGGCAATTTCGGTTTTGCTGGCAATGCCGGTGAGATCCAGATGCGTCAGTACCTGCTCAGCGAGCTGTCGCGGCGGCATGCCCAGTTTTTTAGCCACTGCCATCACGCCATTAGCCTGATAGTCGCCAAACTGTACTTTTGCTGACTGACGAACCTGCGGTTCGCAATCCGCAGGCGCACCTGCGGCAATCAGTGCCTGACTGACTTTTTCGGAGAGAAGAGCCTGAATATTCACCTGGATACCTTACGTTTTTGATGCGGGCTTACAACCGCCCGCGCCAGTTAAAGAATTTAGGGCGGGAGTATACTGCAAATGCCTTCTGGCGTCAGCATCGCGGGGGCCGAAGATTGTTCAGAATCCAGGCTAAGAAGGAGTGCATAATCATGCAGTCATAAAAAGCCGTATTCTGCGGTTGGTCAAAACAGGGCAACAGAGTAAATTAGCGCCTTTGCGACACGAAAAGAGACTGATTTATGGCGAACTGGCAATCCATTGACGAACTGCATGATATTTCCGCAGATTTACCGCGCTTCACCCAGGCGTTCACAGAACTTGCCACCCGTCTTGGTCTGGATATCGCGCCGCTTGAGGCCGATCACATCTCTTTGCGCTGTCATCAGAACGCGACCGCCGAGCGCTGGCGTCGCGGGTTCGAACAGTGTGGTGAGCTGCTGTCCGAGAATATCATTAACGGTCGCCCCATTTGCCTGTTCAAACTGCATCAGCCGGTCAGCGTGGCGCACTGGCAATTCACCGTAGTTGAACTGCCGTGGCCGGGTGAGAAACGCTATCCGCACGAAGGCTGGGAACATATCGAAATTGTCCTGCCGGGTGAGCCGGAAACGCTGAACGCGCGCGCGCTGGCCCTGTTATCCGACGAAGGCTTAAGCAAGCCGGGGATCTTTGTTAAGACGAGCTCACCCAAAGGTGAACGCGAGCGGTTACCGAACCCGACGCTGGCCGTCACGGACGGACAGGTCACAGTGAAGTTTCATCCGTGGACCATCGAGCAGATTGTTGCCAGTGAAGCCTGAGAGTTGTGATTCCACGCTGAGACCGCAAGCGGTCAGCGTGTCATGATGGTGCGTTACGTCGATTTTAAGGAGGATTGAATGGCGCTGCTGGAGATTTGTTGTTACAGCGTGGAGTGTGCCGTGACGGCACAACGGCAGGGTGCTGACCGCATTGAACTGTGCGCGGCCCCGAAAGAAGGTGGGTTAACGCCTTCGTACGGCGTGTTGAAGTCTGCCCGTCAGGCTGTCACTGTTCCGGTACACCCGATTATTCGTCCTCGCGGCGGTGATTTTTGTTACACGCCGGGCGAGTTCGGTGCCATGCTTGAAGATATCGCCCTCGTGCGCGATCTGGGATTCCCCGGGCTGGTGATCGGACTGCTTGATGAAGACGGTCAGGTCGATTTGCCGCGTATGCGTCAGGTCATGGACGCCGCGAAAGGGATGGCCGTCACTTTTCATCGCGCGTTTGATATGTGTAAAGATCCCCTGCAAGCGTTTGATACGCTTGCCGAACTGGGTGTGGCGCGCATCCTGACATCAGGACAGCAGGCCTCTGCTGAAAAAGGACTGCAATTAATTACGGAACTAAAAGCACATTCCGGTGTTCCAATAATAATGGCGGGCGCGGGAGTTCGTGCCAGCAATCTGGAACTGTTTTTAAACGCCGGGGTAGAAGAGCTTCACAGCTCGGCAGGCAAATGGATGCCGTCACCCATGCGTTATCGCAATACAGGGTTGTCAATGTCGACGGATGCTGAAGCGGATGAGTACTCACGCTACGGTGTAGATGGAGAGTCGGTTGCGGAAATGAAGTCGCTGATTGAGCGCCATCACGTGTAGCAACGTACCGATTTTTACCGCGCATCATGTCGCCCAATATGATGCTTGCTTGTACCAGGCCCCTGCAATTTCAACAGGGGCCTTTTTTTCTCCTGTGCCCGGTGGCGCTGCGCTTACCGGGCCTACAAAAGCGATGGTAGGCCGGGTAAGGCGCAGCCGCCACCCGGCTAAAAGGCTACGGCTTGGTCGCTATCAGTACCGCACGCATCGGGGCCGGATAGCCTTCAATGGTTTTGCTGTGGTCGGCCGGGTCAAGGAACTGCTCCAGCGATTCGGTGATCATCCAGTCGGTGCGGCGTTGTTCCTCGATTGAGGTCACGCTCACGTCGGCAATCCGCACATCCACAAACCCGCATTTCTCAAGCCAGTTCTTCAGCGCCAGCGCGGAAGGGATGAAGTAAACGTTGCGCATCTGCGCGTAGCGATCGCCCGGCACCAGAACGGCATGTTCATCACCTTCAATGACCAGCGTTTCCAGCACCAGCTCGCCGCCGCTGACCAGCTGGTCTTTCAGTTGCCACAGGTGTTCAAGCGGGGAACGACGGTGATACAGCACGCCCATGGAGAACACGGTATCAAATGCTTTCAGGGCAGGGAGTTGCTCAATGCCCAGCGGCAGCAGGTGCGCGCGCTGGTCATTACCCAGCAATTTACGCACCGCCTCAAACTGGCACAGGAAGAGCTGCATCGGGTCAATACCCACCGCCAGATGTGCCCCCGCGCCAATCATGCGCCACATGTGGTAACCGCTGCCGCAACCCACGTCGAGAATGGTGCGCCCGGTCAGGTCGGAAAGGTGGGGCAGAACGCGATCCCATTTCCAGTCAGAGCGCCATTCGGTATTGATGTTCACGCCGTATAGTGAGAATGGCCCTTTGCGCCACGGCATCAGGTTACGCATCAGCGTTTCGATGCGGTTGACCTGACCTGGCGGGAGTGGTTCTTCACTCTCAGCGGTCACGCTGTGCAGGAGATCCAGACGATACGGGGTCAGCTCGGGCAGAAACTCCACCGCATTAGACCATTGCTTTAACAAGCCGTGCTGCTGATCCCGCTGCCAGGCGGCAATCTGTGCAGGCAGCGTCTCCAGCCAGTGTGAAAGCTGGTTTTTGGCAATCAGCTGGTAGAAGTTGCTGAATTCGATCATGCGGATTCTCCCGATTTCAGCGCCACCAGAGAGCCAAAGTTAAAGCACTGGAACCACAGTTCGCTATGCTCAAATCCGGCCTGACGCAGGCGCGCTTTATGGGTTTCCACAGAGTCCGTCAGCATCACGTTTTCGAGCATGCTGCGTTTTTGGCTGATCTCCAGCTCGCTGTAGCCGTTCGCACGCTTGAAATCGTGGTGCATATTGAACAGCAGCTCGCCAACCTCGGCATCTTCAAAGCTGAATTTCTCGGAGAGCACCAGCGCGCCGCCAGGGTTCAGCCCTTTATAAATTTTGTCCAGCAGCAGCTGGCGGTCTTCGGGCACCAGGAACTGAAGGGTGAAATTCAGCACCACCATCGACGCGTTATTGATCTCGATATCACGGATATCACCTTCCACCACGTCCACCGGAACAGGGGCTTTGTAAGCGTCAATATGGCGACGGCAACGTTCAACCATGGCCGGGGAATTATCGACGGCAATGATTCGGCAGCCTTCATGGCGAACATTACGACGAACCGACAGCGTTGCCGCGCCGAGCGAGCAGCCCAGGTCATAGATCGTCGTGCCGGGTTGAACGAAACGCTCAGCCAGCATACCGATCATAGAGATAATATTGGAATAACCGGGAACAGAGCGCTGGATCATATCCGGGAAGACTTCGGCTACCCGTTCATCGAAGGTCCAGTCGCCCAGGCTGGCGATAGGCGCGGAAAAAAGCGTGTCGCGATCTGACATAACGTAAAAATCCGGGAAAAATAAAGTGGCGTATTGTGCGCTAATGGAGGGAGAAAACCAACTCCCACGGCATATACCACAGGTTAGCCAGCACCATCAGCAAAAGCGAACACCAGGTCGCACTCATGCCGGAACGACGCCAGCGGATCAAGCGGTGGTGAAAACCGTAATAATGCATTAGCCGGCCAGCAATCAGAAGCAGGCCACAGATGTGCACCATCCAGGTTTCTGCGCCATTCATCTCCATAAAAAGCAGCAGGATTAAGGCTGCGGGGATGTATTCGACCGCATTGCCGTGAATGCGGATAGCGCTTTGTAGCTCGGAAAATCCGCCGTCACCGTAAGAGACGCGGTACAGCGTTCTGAGGCGCACAACATCAAATGAAAACTTAATCAGCAGTAATGCACCTAACACCGCATACAGCGCGCTGACCATACAAACTCCCTGTTTTTGGCAGATAGCACTTCACTATGATAGGGGGTGATATCAGAAAAGAGAAGATTGTTGTGGGATGGAAGGGGCGTTACCCACGGACGGAACCGCAGCCTGTAAGGCTTGCCACAGAGCATCGACCAGTTCGGGGGCCTGGGCGATATCCGGCGTGTGCAAAAAGAGATACGGCGTGGTGGTGTGTTCCCATTTCGCTAATGTTTGCAGCCAGACGGCGAACATCTCCTGGTTTTGCTGCATATTATCGCTGCCGATAAACCTGACCATGGGGTTACGTGCGGTCACCAGGGCGTGAACAGGCACTTTGGGCTTTTTACGCTGCGCATCGATGATGGCTTCACTGTGCGGTATAGCGCTGTGCACCGGACGGCTGTCGAGGATCACCCGGTTAACGGAACGTTCAAGCAGGCCGCGATTAAGCGCTTTTTCAGCTTCACCTTTTGCAAAAAACTCAGGATGTCTGACTTCTACGCCGTAGGTAAACGTCCGGGGCAGCGTATCAAGAAACTGCCAGAGTGCAGGCAGATCGCGCGGACCAAAGACGGCCGGAAGCTGTAGCCAGTACTGACCGATGCGATTCGCCAGCGGCGACATGCGCGTAAAAAATTCTTCGGTCAAATCCCCGCAGTTGCGCAGCGCAGCCTGGTGGGAAATGGTGGCCGGAAACTTGAAGCAGAAGCGGAAGTCGTCGGTTGTTTGTTCCCGCCATCGCGCCACAATCTCTGCTTTGGGAAGCGCGTACAGGGTAGTGTTACCCTCGACGCAGTTGAAGTGCCGGGCATATTCCTCAAGGCTGGTGATGCCAAGGCGCACCCATTTCGGGTGCGACCATTGGGGCAAACCGACATACATCATAGCGCGCTGATAATCTCATCCGTGCTGCGCACGCGGCCGATCCGCGGGAATATATGGGTCATACTTCCCTGGTGCTGTTCCGCGGAGGCCGCGCTGCAGGCATCTTCAGCAATCACCAGATTAAAGCCCAGCTCCCACGCGTTACGGGCGGTAGACTCCACACCGATATTGGTGGAAATGCCGCACAGGATGATGGTGTCTATGCCGCGACGGCGCAGTTGCAGCTCGAGATCGGTACCGTAAAATGCGCCCCACTGGCGTTTAGTCACTTCGATATCGCTATCACGTTTGCCGAGTGAGACCGGGTACGACCACCAGTTTTCCGGTAGAGAATGTGCCGCAGCCTGAGCGTCGACGGGCTGTTTTAAGGCTTCGGCGAAATCGGCGGACCAGCCGACGCGCACCATGACAACAGGGGCACCGCTGGCGCGACATTTTTCCGCCAGGCGGGCGGCGCGGCTGACGACATCGTCCGCGGTGTGCGGACCCCCGGCAAAGGGCAGAATGCCTTCCTGTAAATCAATCACGACAAGCGCGGTTTTGCTGGCATTAAGTGTTAACATCGTTACTCCCGTAAAATTAATCACTTCCTGACACCATACGACGTGATGGCCTGTTATCGGTCGGATAATTTTGTTAATTTTTGTGAGAATGCGCAATAAGAGTGCAGCAAACGACCGTCTGGCCGTGGTTCGCACTTATCGTCCGGCGGAATTTCCAGTATAATAGCCGCCTTTTTTCATCCAGTTGTGACATACAGAAAGCTGCGACATAGTAGCCTGCATACCAGGCGACATTTAGCCTGCGGCTAATTAAGGGATATCTCATGCGTACAGAATATTGCGGGCAGCTGCGTCAGTCCCACGTCGGACAGCAGGTCACCCTGTGTGGTTGGGTCAATCGTCGTCGTGATCTTGGTAGCCTTATCTTCATCGATATGCGCGACCGCGAAGGTATCGTTCAGGTGTTCTTCGATCCCGATCGCGCAGACGCGTTGAAGCTGGCTTCTGAGCTGCGTAATGAGTTCTGCATTCAGGTCACCGGTACCGTGCGTGCGCGTGACGAGAAAAACGTCAACGCCGACATGGCGACGGGCGCCATTGAAGTGCTGGCGTCCGATCTGACGATCATCAACCGTGCAGAAGCGCTGCCGCTGGACTCCAACCACGTCAACACTGAAGAAGCGCGTCTGAAATACCGCTACCTGGATCTGCGTCGTCCGGAAATGGCCCAGCGCCTGAAAACCCGTGCGAAAATCACCAGCCTGGTGCGTCGCTTTATGGATGACCACGGTTTCCTCGATATCGAAACCCCGATGCTGACCAAAGCCACGCCAGAAGGCGCGCGTGATTACCTGGTTCCATCCCGCGTTCATAAAGGCAAATTCTACGCGCTGCCACAGTCTCCGCAGCTGTTCAAACAGCTGCTGATGATGTCCGGCTTCGATCGCTACTATCAGATCGTAAAATGCTTCCGCGACGAAGACCTGCGCGCTGACCGCCAGCCAGAATTTACCCAGATCGATGTGGAAACCTCCTTCATGACCGCCGAGCAGGTGCGTGAAGTGATGGAAGCCCTGGTGCGTAGCCTGTGGAACGACGTGAAAGGCGTTGAGCTGGGTGATTTCCCAATCATGACCTTCGCGGAAGCCGAGCGTCGCTACGGCTCTGACAAACCAGACCTGCGTAACCCGATGGAGCTGGTGGACGTGGCTGACCTGGTGAAATCCGTAGAGTTCGCCGTATTCGCGGGCCCGGCCAACGATGCTAAAGGCCGTGTAGCAGCGCTGCGTGTACCGGGCGGTGCGGCACTGAGCCGTAAGCAGATCGACGACTACGGCAACTTCATCAAGATCTACGGCGCGAAGGGTCTGGCCTATATTAAAGTGACCGAACGCGCGAAAGGTCTGGAAGGTATCACCAGCCCGGTCGCGAAATTCCTGAACGCGGACATCGTGGAAGCGATCCTTGAGCGCACCGGCGCGCAGGACGGCGATATGATCTTCTTCGGTGCAGATAACAAGAAAGTCGTTGCGGATGCGATGGGCGCGCTGCGTCTGAAGCTGGGCAAAGACCTGAACCTGACCGATGAGAACAAATGGGCGCCGCTGTGGGTCATCGACTTCCCGATGTTTGAAGACGACGGTGAAGGCGGCCTGACCGCGATGCACCACCCGTTCACCTCGCCAAAAGACATGACGGCGTCTGAACTGAAAGCAGCGCCGGAAGATGCGGTCGCTAACGCCTACGATATGGTCATCAACGGCTACGAAGTGGGCGGGGGCTCCGTGCGTATTCACAGCGGTGAAATGCAGCAGACCGTGTTCGGCATCCTGGGCATTAACGAGCAGGAGCAGCGCGAGAAATTCGGCTTCCTGCTGGACGCGCTGAAATACGGTACGCCTCCGCACGCGGGTCTGGCTTTCGGTCTTGACCGTCTGACCATGCTGCTGACCGGCACCGATAACATCCGTGATGTTATCGCCTTCCCGAAAACCACCGCAGCGGCGTGTCTGATGACCGAAGCGCCAAGCTTTGCCAACCCGGCCTCTTTGGCCGAGCTGGGCATTGAAGTGGTGAAGAAGGAAGAGAAAAACTGATATGGCATATAAGCTTCCCGTTTCTGTTCTGGTTGTCATTTATGCAGAAGACACGAAGCGGGTGCTGATGTTGCAGCGGCGCGATGATCCTGATTTCTGGCAGTCGGTTACCGGTAGTCTGGAAGAGGGGGAAACCGCGTCGCAGGCCGCCGCGCGCGAAGTAAAGGAAGAGGTCGCCATTGATGTTGCCCGCGAGCAACTGACCCTGAAGGACTGTCAGCGCACGGTGGAGTTTGAAATTTTTAGCCATTTACGTCATCGCTACGCGCCGGGTACCGAGCGCAACACGGAATCCTGGTTCTGTCTTGCACTCCCCCACGAGCGGGAGATCGTGTTTACCGAACACCTGACCTACCGCTGGGTGAATGCGGCGGATGCCGCCGCACTGACCAAGTCGTGGAGCAACCGGCAGGCGATTGAAGAATTTGTAATTAACGCTGCCTGAAAAGGCGCGCTCTTTGAGGATATTTTTATGGCAGGTCATAGTAAGTGGGCCAACACCAAACACCGCAAAGCGGCACAGGATGCCAAGCGCGGTAAGATCTTTACCAAAATCATTCGCGAGCTGGTGACAGCAGCGCGTCTGGGCGGCGGCGATGCGGGTTCTAACCCTCGTCTGCGTGCAGCGATCGATAAAGCGCTGTCTAACAACATGACGCGTGACACCCTGAACCGTGCTATCGCACGTGGCGTGGGCGGTGATGAAGACGCGAACATGGAAACCATCATTTATGAAGGTTACGGTCCTGGCGGTACGGCGGTAATGGTTGAATGTCTGTCAGACAACCGTAACCGTACCGTAGCGGAAGTGCGCCACGCGTTCACCAAAACCGGTGGCAACCTGGGCACTGACGGTTCCGTTGCTTACCTGTTCAGCAAAAAAGGCGTCATCTCTTTCGAGAAAGGCGACGAAGATGCGATCATGGAAGCGGCGCTGGAAGCCGGTGCGGAAGATGTAGTGACCTTCGACGATGGTGCTATTGACGTTTACACCGCGTGGGAAGAGATGGGCGCCGTACGTGATGCGCTGGAAGCGGCTGGCCTGAAAGCCGACAACGCTGAAGTCTCCATGATCCCGTCTACCAAAGCGGACATGGATGCGGAAACCGCACCAAAACTGCTGCGTCTGATCGACATGCTCGAAGACTGCGACGACGTGCAGGAAGTGTATCACAACGGTGAAATCTCTGATGAGGTTGCAGCGACTCTCTAATGAGAGCGTGTAAATCCGTTACAGGAGACGCGTGATGTCGATTATCCTTGGGATTGACCCCGGCTCGCGCGTCACCGGTTATGGCGTCATCCGTCAGGTGGGACGCCAGCTAACCTACCTCGGAAGCGGGTGTATTCGCACCAAAGTGGACGATCTGCCGTCACGCCTTAAGCTCATTTATGCGGGCGTGTCGGAGATCATCACCCAATTTCAGCCGGATTTTTTCGCTATCGAACAGGTTTTTATGGCGAAAAACGCCGATTCGGCGCTAAAGCTCGGTCAGGCGCGAGGGGTTGCTATCGTGGCTGCGGTGAACCAGGATTTGCCGGTGTTCGAATACGCGGCAAGACAGGTCAAGCAGACGGTGGTGGGCATCGGTAGCGCGGAGAAAAGCCAGGTGCAGCACATGGTGCGAACCTTGCTTAAGCTCCCTGCGAACCCGCAGGCGGACGCCGCGGATGCGCTGGCTATCGCGATTACCCACTGCCACGTCAGCCAAAACGCGATGCAAATGAGCGAGACGCGGCTCAATCTGGCGCGAGGCAGGTTACGATAATAGTAAATCAGGCTGGATGTTTATCCAGCCTTTTTTTATTATGTCGCAAGTAAAATTTTCCAAAACGCAGGAGCGTCACGTGATAGGCAGACTCAGAGGCATCATCATTGAAAAACAACCCCCGTTAGTGCTGCTGGAAGTGGGTGGCGTGGGCTATGAAGTCCATATGCCAATGACCTGCTTCTACGAGCTGCCGGACGCGGGCAAAGAGGCGATTGTCTTTACTCAGTTTGTAGTGCGTGAAGATGCTCAGCTGCTGTACGGCTTCAATAACAAGCAGGAACGCACCCTGTTCCGCGAGCTGATTAAAACCAACGGGGTGGGGCCGAAGCTGGCGCTGGCAATTTTATCCGGCATGTCAGCCCCGCAGTTTGTGAATGCCGTTGAGCGCGAAGATCCTGCGGCGTTGATTAAGCTCCCTGGCATCGGCAAGAAAACCGCCGAGCGCCTGATTGTCGAGATGAAAGACCGCTTCAAAGGGCTGCATGGCGATCTCTTCACCCCGGCTGCTGATTTGGTGCTGACGTCCCCTGGCGCGCCTGCGACGGATGACGATGCCGAGCAGGAAGCGGTTGCTGCGCTGGTGGCGCTGGGCTATAAACCTCAGGAGGCCAGCCGTATGGTGAGCAAAATTGCCAAACCGGATGCCAGCAGTGAAACCCTGATTCGTGAAGCGCTGCGCGCTGCATTGTGAGGTAAAGGATGATTGAAGCAGACCGCCTGGTGTCGGCAGGCACCCTTCAGGCAGAAGACGTGGTGGATCGCGCGATCCGCCCGAAACTGCTTGATGAGTATATCGGCCAGCCGCAGGTACGTTCTCAGATGGAGATTTTCATCCAGGCGGCAAAACTGCGCGGCGATGCGCTCGATCACCTGCTGATTTTTGGCCCTCCGGGGTTGGGAAAAACCACGCTGGCGAATATCGTCGCCAATGAGATGGGCGTCAACCTGCGCACCACCTCCGGCCCAGTGCTGGAGAAAGCGGGGGATCTGGCGGCGATGCTGACCAACCTCGAACCGCATGACGTGCTGTTTATCGATGAGATCCACCGTTTGTCACCGGTGGTGGAAGAGGTGCTTTATCCGGCAATGGAAGATTACCAGCTGGATATCATGATTGGTGAAGGCCCGGCTGCGCGCTCCATCAAAATCGATCTCCCGCCGTTTACTCTGATTGGCGCAACGACCCGCGCCGGATCGTTGACCTCTCCGCTGCGTGACCGTTTTGGCATTGTGCAGCGTCTGGAGTTTTATCAGGTGCCTGACCTGCAGCACATCGTTGGGCGCAGTGCGCGCTACATGGGGCTGGAAATGAGCGAAGAGGGGGCGTTTGAAGTAGCGAAGCGTTCCCGCGGCACGCCGCGTATTGCTAACCGCCTGCTGCGCCGCGTGCGTGACTTTGCCGAAGTGAAGCATGATGGCTCGATTTCCGCCGAGATTGCCGCGCAGGCGCTGGATATGCTGAACGTCGATGCAGAAGGTTTTGACTATATGGACCGCAAGCTGCTGCTGGCGGTGCTGGACAAGTTCTTTGGCGGTCCGGTGGGGCTGGATAACCTGGCGGCGGCTATCGGTGAAGAGCGCGAAACCATCGAAGATGTGCTTGAGCCCTATCTTATCCAGCAGGGCTTCCTGCAGCGCACCCCGCGTGGACGCATGGCAACGGTGCGGGCGTGGAATCACTTCGGCATTACGCCACCGTCAATGCCCTGAGTGGGGAAGGGTTTTGTAGCCCCGGTAAGCGAAGCGCCACCGGGGACATGCTGACTACTGCGCGGTCTTCTTCATCATACTGAAGATAAACAGCACCGCCGCACTTAGCACCACAGACGGCCCCGCAGGCGTGTCATAGAACGCTGAGAAGGTTAACCCACCCGTTACCGCAACCATCCCGACGATAACCGCCACACCCGCCATCTGCTCCGGCGTACGGGCGAAACGACGCGCCGTGGCGGCAGGAATGATCAGCAGCGAGGTAATGATCAGCGCGCCGACAAACTTCATCGCTACACCGATCGTTAACGCCGTCACCAGCATCAGCAGCAGTTTCACGCGCTGCAGCTTCACGCCATCAACAAATGCCAGATCCGGGCTGACGGTCATCGCCAGTAAATTACGCCATTGCCAGAGCAAAATCCCCAGTACCACAACCACGCCTATAGCGATGGCGATCAGATCGTCCGGCGTCACGGCCAGCAGGTCACCAAACAGGTAGGCCATCAGGTCGACGCGGATATTTGACATCAGGCTGACCACCACCAGACCCAGAGACAGGGCGCTGTGCGCCATAATGCCGAGCAAAGTATCAATGGCGAGGTGAGGGCGTTTTTCCAGCCAGACCAGACCGGCCGCCAGCAGCAGCGTGACCACAATCACCGCGTAGAAAGGATTCACATCCAGCAGCAGACCAAAGGCAACACCCAGCAGAGACGCATGCGCCAGGGTGTCACCGAAGTAGGACATTCTACGCCACACCACAAACGAGCCCAGCGGCCCTGCGGCGCAGGCAAGCATAATCCCGGCCAGCCAGCCGGGCAGTAACAGTTCAATCATGAGTGTCCATTTCCCCGGCGCAGGACAATTCGTCCCTGTAAATCATGGCGGTGATTGTGATTATGGCGATAGATTCCCAGCTGCTCTGCACCCCGATGGCCGAACATCGAAATAAACTCCGGGTGCATTGACACCACTTCAGGCGTACCGGAGCAGCATATATGATGGTTGAGACACAGCACTTCGTCGGTTTTAGCCATCACCAGATGCAGATCGTGGGACACCATCAGCACCGCGCAATTCAGTTCCCGGCGCAGCTGGTCGATAAGGTCGTAAAGCGCGACCTGGCCATTAACGTCGACGCCCTGGGTTGGCTCATCCAGTACCAGCAGCTGCGGGCTGCTCAGCAGCGCGCGGGCAAGTAAAACACGCTGTGTTTCACCGCCGGACAGTTTTTGCAGCGGCGCATCGACAAGGTGACCCGCCTGTACGCGTTTCAGTGCCGGGAGGATGTCTGCTTTCCGCGTGCCGGGGCGCAGACGCAGGAAACGGCTGACCGTCAGCGGTAGCGTGGCGTCGAGGTGAAGCTTTTGCGGCACATAGCCGATACGCAATTTTTCCTCACGAACGATCACGCCTTCATCGGGGACGACCAGACCCAGCACCACGCGCACCAGGGTGGATTTACCGGCGCCATTGGGCCCGAGCAGCGTCAGAATTTTGCCGGGCTTCAGATCAAGCGACACGTCAGAGAGGACGCGGCGCTGGCCAAATGAGACCGAAATATTTTCAAGAGAAACCAATGTCGTCATGTCATTTTAAGCTTGAAGAAGTCAACGAATGTTATAATATCACATTTCACGCATTCACTACGATGATTAGTCGCATTATGTTACATAAAAATACGCTTCTTTTCGCAGCATTATCCGCTGCCCTTTGGGGTTCAGCAGCACAAGATGTTAACGCCGCTGTTGTCGCTTCGCTTAAACCGCTCGGTTTCATCGCCTCGGCCATTGCAGATGGGGTAACGGAAACCCAGGTTCTGCTTCCCGACGGGGCCTCCGAGCATGACTATTCCCTGCGTCCATCAGATGTAAAACGCTTACAAAACGCAGACTTAGTTGTGTGGATTGGTCCAGAGATGGAAGCGTTTATGCAGAAGTCTGCAAAACAGATTGCTGGCGAAAAACAGGTCGCCATTGCCTCTCTGCCCGGCGTAAAACCGCTGCTCATGAAAGGGGCTGACGACGACGGTGACGAACATGACCATCACCCTGCAGACGCTGAAAAAGGTGATGGAGATCACCATCACGGCGAGTACAACATGCATCTTTGGTTATCCCCAGAGATAGCGCGGCTTTCGGCGGTTGCAATCCATGACAAATTAGTGGAACTTATGCCGCAAAGTCGAGCCAAACTTGACGCCAACCTGAAGGATTTTGAGGCACAATTAGCCGCAACCGATAAGCAGGTAGGTAATGAGCTCGCACCGTTGAAAGGAAAAGGGTATTTCGTTTTTCATGACGCCTATGGCTATTACGAAAAACACTACGGCCTGACCCCGCTGGGTCACTTTACCGTCAACCCTGAAATTCAGCCTGGTGCGCAGCGTTTACATGAAATCAGAACACAGCTGGTTGAGCAAAAAGCGACATGCGTTTTTGCTGAGCCACAGTTCAGGCCAGCGGTCGTTGAAGCCGTGGCCAGGGGGACAACCGTGCGCATGGGAACCCTTGACCCGCTAGGTACGAATATCCAGTTGAGCAAAGCGAGCTATTCGCAGTTCCTCAGCCAACTGGCGAATCAGTATGCGAGCTGCCTGAAAGGAGATTAACGAGGAAGTGAATACGTGCAACAGATAGCCCGCTCTGTCGCCCTGGCATTTAACAATCTGCCTCGACCCCATCGCGTTATGCTGGGGTCGCTTACAGTACTCACCTTAGCGGTCGCCGTCTGGCGGCCCTATGTGTACCACCCGAGTTCTGCCCCTATCATCAAAACCATTGAGCTTGAAAAGAGCGAAATCCGTTCTTTGCTGCCTGAAGCCAGTGAGCCTATCGACCAGGCGGCTCAGGAAGATGAAGCTATTCCGCAGGATGAACTGGACGATAAAACCGAGAACGAAGCGGGTATCCACGAATATGTTGTGTCTACCGGAGACACGCTGAGCAGCGTGCTGAACCAGTACGGCATCGACATGGGTAATATCAGCCAGCTGGCGGCTGCAGATAAAGATCTTCGCAACCTGAAAATCGGGCAACAGCTCTCCTGGACATTAACGGCTGATGGGGATCTGCAGCGTCTGACCTGGGAAATGTCCCGCCGTGAAACCCGCACCTACGATCGCACTGCAAACGGTTTCAAAATGACCAGCGAAATGCAGAAGGGCGACTGGGTTAATAGCGTTCTGAAAGGCACCGTGGGCGCGAGCTTTGTCTCCAGTGCGCGAGATGCAGGATTGACCAGCGCTGAAATCAGTGCGGTGATTAAAGCCATGCAGTGGCAAATGGATTTCCGCAAGCTGAAGAAGGGTGACGAGTTTTCCGTTCTGATGTCCCGCGAAATGCTGGACGGCAAGCGCGAGCAGAGCCAGTTGCTGGGCGTACGTTTGCGCTCCGAGGGCAAAGATTACTACGCGATTCGTGCAGAAGACGGCAAATTCTATGACCGCACCGGTACGGGCCTCGCGAAAGGTTTCCTGCGCTTCCCGACGGCTAAACAGTTCCGTATCTCCTCTAACTTTAACCCGCGACGTCTGAACCCGGTGACCGGGCGTGTTGCACCGCACCGTGGCGTTGACTTTGCTATGCCGCAGGGAACGCCGGTACTGGCGGTTGGGGATGGGGAAGTGGTTGTCGCCAAACGTAGCGGTGCCGCCGGATATTATGTTGCGGTGCGTCATGGTCGTACGTATACGACCCGCTACATGCACCTGCGTAAGCTGCTGGTCAAACCGGGCCAGAAAGTGAAGCGTGGCGACCGTATCGCGATCTCCGGAAACACCGGGCGTTCTACCGGCCCGCACCTGCACTATGAAGTGTGGATCAACCAACAGGCTGTGAACCCTCTGACGGCGAAACTGCCGCGCACCGAAGGCCTGACAGGTAAAGATCGTACTGATTATCTGGCGCAGGTGAAAGAGGTGATGCCGCAGCTGAGCTTAAACTAAGCTCTCTGTTTTTGTTAAAAAAGCCGGCGTCAGAATGCGCCGGCTTTTTCTTTTGTGCGTGAGCGACTGCCTCGCTACACTATCTGCATAAAATTTTGCGTCATCAGACCCTGGATCCAGCATGGAAACCCAAAAAAACAATATTGAATACATTCCTGAGTTTGAAAAATCTTTTCGCCATCCGCGCAACTGGGGCGCCTGGTTTGGCGTTTACGCATTTGCGGGTATCGCGATGCTACCGGCCTCCGTTCGCGATCCTGTGCTGGGTAAAATAGGTCGTCTGGCCGGACGCTTAGGCAAAAGTGCCCGTCGTCGCGCGCAAATTAACCTCTATTATTGCTTCCCGGAAAAGAGCGATGCGGAGCGGGAGGCCATTATTGATGCTATGTATACCACCGCACCACAGGCAATGGCGATGATGGCAGAGCTGGCGCTGAAAGGGCCGGATAAAGTGATGGAACGCGTTGACTGGAAAGGGCTGGAGATTATCGACGAGATGCGTCGCAACGATGAGAAGGTGATTTTTCTCGTTCCCCACGGCTGGGGCGTTGATATTCCTGCCATGCTGATGGCATCGCAGGGCCAGAAGATGGCGGCAATGTTCCATAATCAGGGCAACAAGATCTTCGATTACGTCTGGAATACCGTGCGTCGTCGTTTTGGTGGCCGTCTTCATGCGCGAAATGATGGCATCAAGCCGTTTATTCAGTCCGTGCGCCAGGGATACTGGGGCTACTATTTGCCGGATCAGGACCACGGCCCGGAGCACAGCGAGTTTGTTGATTTCTTCGGCACCTACAAGGCGACCCTGCCTGCGATTGGCCGTCTGATGAAAGTGTGCCGCGCCCGGGTCATTCCGCTTTTCCCGGTCTACGATGGCAACACCCATCGCCTGAGCATTGAGGTTCGTCCGCCGATGGACGATCTCCTCACCGCGGACGATCGCACCATTGCGCGTCGAATGAACGAAGAGGTGGAGCTCCTGGTGGGACCGCATGCCGAGCAGTACACGTGGATACTGAAGCTGCTCAAAACGCGCAAACCGGGTGAAAAAGAGCCGTATAAGCGCAAAGAGCTTTATCCGACGAAATAAAAAAAGCCCTCTCCATCCGGAGAGGGCTTTTTAACAGAGACGTCATTACTCGACGGTCATAACTCGCGTGGTGTTGGTTGAACCAATGGTACTCATCACATCGCCCTGGGTCACAATAACGATATCCCCGGAGACCAGATAGCCTTTGTCACGCAGCAGGTTTACGGCATCGTGTGCCGCTGCTACGCCGTCATTGGTGCTGTCGAAGTGAACCGGCGTCACCCCGCGGTACAGCGCTGTAAGATTCAGCGTACGTTCGTGACGCGACATGGCGAAGATTGGCAGACCGGAGCTGATACGGGAGGTCATCAGCGCGGTACGGCCGGATTCGGTCATGGTGATGATCGCTGTAACGCCTTTGAGATGGTTAGCGGCATACATGGCGGACATGGCAATCGCTTCTTCCACATTGTCGAACTGCACGTCCAGACGGTGTTTAGAAACGTTAATGCTCGGGATCTTTTCAGCGCCCAGGCAAACGCGCGCCATGGCGGCCACGGTTTCTGCCGGATACTGTCCCGCAGCGGTTTCTGCAGAGAGCATGACCGCATCGGTACCGTCCAGCACGGCGTTGGCCACGTCCATGACCTCCGCACGGGTTGGCATAGGGTTAGTTATCATGGATTCCATCATCTGAGTGGCGGTAATCACCGCGCGGTTCAGCTGACGCGCGCGACGAATCAGCGCTTTCTGGATACCCACCAGCTCAGGGTCGCCGATTTCAACGCCCAGGTCGCCGCGCGCAACCATCACCACGTCAGACGCGAGGATCACGTCGTCCATGGCGTCCTGATCGCAAACCGCTTCCGCACGTTCAACCTTGGCGACGATTTTGGCCTCACAGCCTGCATCGCGAGCCAGACGACGCGCATAGTTCAGATCTTCGCCGCAGCGTGGGAAGGAGACGGCCAGGTAGTCAACGCCAATCAGCGCCGCAGTTACGATGTCTGCTTTGTCTTTATCGGTGAGCGCCTCTGCAGAGAGACCGCCGCCCAGTTTGTTGATGCCTTTATTGTTAGAGAGCGGGCCGCCGACGGTAACTTCGGTGAACACCTTCATGCCCTGAACTTCCAGTACTTTCAGCTGTACGCGACCGTCGTCGAGCAGCAGAATATCGCCCGGCACTACGTCAGCTGGCAGGCCTTTATAGTCGATACCGACTTTCTCTTTATCGCCTTCGCCTTTGCCCAGGTTGGCATCAAGCAGGAATTTGTCGCCGATATTGAGGAAAACTTTACCCTCTTTAAAGGTCGAAACACGAATTTTAGGACCCTGTAAATCGCCAAGGATAGCAACGTGGCGGCCCAGTTTTGCTGCGATTTCACGCACTTTATCGGCACGTAATTTATGGTCTTCTGGCGTACCGTGAGAGAAGTTCATACGCACCACGTTGGCGCCAGCGGCGATAATTTTCTCAAGATTATTATCGCGATCGGTGGCCGGACCTAAGGTGGTTACGATCTTGGTTCTGCGAAGCCTTCTGGACATGTAATACTCCGTTGACTGAAACAACTTTGGTGTTGCGTGAACATTGAATCGGCCTTCATCTGCCGCAAGGCAGCAAAGAGTGGACCGAATGCCGTAAATCGTTACTTCGTCATTATTCGTGACGTCTTCGTTATCAACTATCAGGGAACATCGCTCTTTATAAGCAATTCTTTATCAAAACGCGATTCCTTCAGCGCTTCCTTGACCCGCTTCAAGTTATCCCGGAATTTTGCCCCCCGACGTAAGGTAAAACCGGTTGCCAGCACGTCAATCACCGTAAGCTGCGCCAGACGAGAGACCATCGGCATATAAATGTCGGTGTCTTCCGGCACGTCGAGGGTGAGTGCCAGCGTCGCTTCACGCGCCAGCGGCGTACCCGCCGTGGTAAGGGCAATCACCATGGCATCGTTTTCACGGGCCAGCTGCGCCAGCTCGACCTGGCTCTTGGTGCGTCCGGTATGCGAAATCAGTACCACGACGTCATCTTCACTGCAATTCATACAGCTCATGCGTTGCAGCACAATGTCATCGGAGTAAATCACCGGAACGTTAAAGCGGAAAAATTTGTTCATGGCGTCATGTGCCACAGCCGCTGACGACCCGAGACCAAAGAACGCAATCCGCTTAGCCTGGGTGAGCAAATCCACCGCGCGATTCACGGAACTCATATCCAGAGACTGACGAACGTGGTCAAGCGAGGCCATGGCCGATTCAAATATTTTCGCGGTATAGGCATCTACGCTGTCGTCTTCATCCACATTACGATTAACATAAGGGGTGCCATTAGCCAGACTTTGTGCCAGATGCAGTTTAAAATCAGGAAAGCCGCGCGTTTCCAGGCTGCGGCAAAAGCGATTGACCGTCGGTTCGCTCACACCTGCTTCCTGCGCCAGAGCGGCGATGCTTGAATGAATCGCCTGAGCGGGAGAAGCCAGAATGACCTCGGCCACTTTTCGCTCGGATTTGCTAAGGTGTTCCAGTTGAAACTGGATTTTTTCCAGCATGTTCATGTTAACAGGACGCTCATGGGTGTAAACGATTTCATAAATTGATGAAATCGTGATTCGATTTAGCCGATATTACCCTTGCGGCTTCCATAAAGGGTAACAACCGACAAGATAATGTTGTTGTTTTTTTTCATTACTTGATCGGTGTCGGGTTTTGCTGTGACCCTGTTGCGCAAAGAATCGACGGTTGTTGCGTCATTACGCCATCTTAATCACTCGGAGGGTGAAAAATCGCGGTATCGCACGCGACGATAAGCGCTAATGGTTTCGGGAATGACGTAAAAGCAGTACAGTGCATTGTAATAAAATTACAACGATACCTGGCAGAAGTACCAGGTGATCCAACTGAGGAGAATGACATGGCGGTAACGCAAACAGCCCAGGCATGTGACCTGGTCATTTTCGGCGCGAAAGGCGATCTTGCACGCCGAAAATTGCTGCCTTCCCTGTATCAACTGGAGAAAGCGGGCCAAATTCATCCGGATACCCGTATCCTGGGTGTAGGGCGCGCCGACTGGGACAAGGACGCTTATACCAAAGTCGTCCGCGAGGCGCTCGAAACTTTCATGAAAGAAAAAATTGATGAAAGTTTGTGGGATACCCTGAGTGGACGTCTCGATTTCTGCAACCTGGACGTGAATGACGTCAGCGCGTTTAACCGTTTAGGCGCGATGCTGGATCAGAAAAACCGTGTCACCATTAACTATTTCGCCATGCCGCCAAGCACCTTCGGCGCCATTTGCAAAGGTCTGGGCGAAGCAAAGCTGAACGCCAAGCCAGCTCGCGTCGTGATGGAAAAGCCGCTGGGTACCTCACTGGCCACCTCGCGTGAAATCAACGACCAGGTGGGCGAGTTCTTTGAAGAGTGTCAGGTTTACCGTATTGACCATTACCTCGGTAAAGAGACGGTTCTGAACCTGCTGGCGCTGCGTTTTGCGAACTCCCTGTTTGTGAATAACTGGGACAACCGTACCATCGACCACGTGGAAATTACCGTGGCGGAAGAGGTGGGGATTGAAGGCCGCTGGGGTTACTTTGACCAGGCAGGCCAGATGCGCGACATGATCCAGAACCACCTGCTGCAAATTCTGTGTATGATCGCCATGTCTCCGCCGTCTGACCTGACGGCTGACAGCATCCGTGACGCCAAAGTGAAAGTGCTGAAGTCACTGCGCCGCATCGACCGCTCCAACGTGCGCGAGAAGACCGTTCGCGGTCAGTACACCGCCGGGTTTGCGCAAGGCAAAAAAGTGCCTGGCTACCTGGAAGAAGAGGGCGCGAACAAGTCCAGCAACACCGAGACGTTTGTGGCGATCCGCGTAGATATCGACGACTGGCGTTGGGCGGGCGTTCCGTTCTACCTGCGCACCGGTAAGCGTCTGCCAGCCAAGTGCTCCGAAGTGGTTGTTTACTTCAAAAACCCGGAACTGAACCTGTTCAAAGAGTCCTGGCAGGAACTTCCGCAGAACAAACTGACCATCCGTCTGCAGCCGGACGAAGGGGTGGATATCCAGATCCTGAACAAAGTGCCGGGCCTGGATCATAAACACAACCTGCAGACCACCAAGCTGGATCTGAGCTACTCCGAAACCTTCAACCAGACGCACCTGGCCGATGCTTACGAGCGTCTGCTGCTGGAAACCATGCGCGGTATTCAGGCGCTGTTCGTGCGTCGCGATGAAGTGGAAGAGGCGTGGAAATGGGTCGATTCCATTACCGAAGCCTGGGCTGCCGATCAGGATGCGCCAAAACCGTATCAGGCGGGTACCTGGGGACCTGTGGCGTCGGTTGCGATGATCACCCGCGATGGCCGCTCCTGGAACGAGTTTGAGTAAGATAATCCTCTAGCTCGAAAGTGTTATTTTACCGGTAACATGATCTAACACAGCTAGAGGCACAATTTTCAACTTTTAAGCTCCGCGTGGATTCACCCGCGGAGCTTTTTTTATTACACTGCCGGAAGTGATTTTGCCCCTGAGCTCCGGACAGCAAGCGTTTCAGCGTTGTTAACAACTGCCAGCGACTTTGTAAACTCCCGAGCCCGGACAGATAAATAAGAGGAGCTTTTATGAATCCGACATTGTTACGCGTAACAAAGCGCATTATCGAGCGCTCGAAAGAGACCCGTTCGGCCTACCTCGCCCGCATTGAACAGGCAAAGAGCAACACCGTACATCGCTCGCAGCTGGCCTGCGGTAACCTGGCGCACGGTTTCGCCGCCTGCCAACCCGATGATAAAGCCTCCTTGAAAAGCATGTTGCGTAACAATATCGCCATCATTACCTCCTATAACGATATGCTTTCCGCGCACCAGCCTTATGAGGTTTATCCCGATATCATCCGTAAAGCGCTGCACAGCGTGAATGCCGTGGGCCAGGTGGCGGGCGGTGTACCCGCGATGTGCGACGGCGTGACGCAGGGTCAGGACGGTATGGAGCTGTCCCTGCTGAGTCGCGAAGTGATTGCCATGTCTGCGGCGGTGGGCCTGTCGCATAACATGTTTGATGGCGCACTGTATCTCGGCGTATGTGACAAGATTGTCCCGGGCCTGGTGATGGCAGCCCTGTCGTTTGGTCATCTGCCTGCGATCTTCGTGCCGTCCGGCCCAATGGCAAGCGGTCTGCCGAACAAAGAAAAAGTCCGTATTCGTCAGCTGTACGCGGAAGGGAAGGCAGACCGCCAGGCGCTGCTGGAGGCGGAAGCCGCGTCCTACCATGCGCCGGGTACCTGTACTTTCTACGGTACGGCTAACACAAACCAGATGGTCGTGGAGTTTATGGGGATGCAGCTTCCGGGCTCGTCCTTTATCCAGCCGGATGCACCGCTGCGCAAGGCGCTGACCGAGGCCGCGGCCCGTCAGGTCACGCGTCTGACCGGCAACGGCAACGAATGGATGCCTATGGGCAAAATGGTTGACGAGAAAGTCATCGTCAACGGTATCGTCGCGTTGCTGGCAACCGGGGGGTCAACTAACCACACCATGCACCTGGTGGCTATGGCGCGTGCGGCAGGTATTCTGATTAACTGGGATGATTTCTCCGAGATCTCTTCCGTGGTACCTCTGATGGCTCGCCTGTATCCAAACGGCCCGGCGGATATTAACCACTTCCAGGCTGCAGGCGGCGTACCGCTGCTGATGCGCGAGCTGCTGAAGGGCGGTCTGCTGCATGAAGATGTAAACACCGTGGCGGGCTTTGGCCTGCAGCGCTATACCCAGGAGCCGTGGCTGAACAACGGCGAGCTGGACTGGCGTGATGGGGCAAGCGTCTCTCTTGATGCGCAGGTGATTGCCACCATCGATAAACCTTTCTCTCCTCACGGTGGCACCAAAGTGCTGAGCGGCAACCTCGGTCGTGCGGTGATGAAAACCTCTGCCGTACCGGAAGAGAACCAGATTATCGAAGCGCCGGCAGTGGTGTTTGAAAGCCAGCACGACGTATTACCCGCCTTTGACGCCGGTCTTCTCGACAAAGACTGCGTAGTGGTGGTGCGTCATCAGGGGCCAAAAGCCAACGGGATGCCAGAATTACATAAACTTATGCCACCACTTGGTGTATTATTGGACCGCCGTTTCAAAATTGCGCTGGTGACCGATGGACGCCTCTCTGGCGCATCCGGTAAAGTGCCTTCAGCCATCCACGTGACGCCGGAAGCTTACGACGGCGGCCTGCTGGCGAAAGTGCGTGACGGTGACATGATCCGCGTTAACGGTCAGACAGGTGAGTTAACCCTGCTGGTTGATGACGCAGAGCTGGCAGCACGTAAACCCCATATTCCTGACCTGAGCGCCTCGCGCGTGGGGACTGGACGCGAAATGTTTGGTGCGCTGCGTGAGAAACTCTCCGGTGCTGAGCAGGGCGCAACCTGTATTACGTTTTAAGACGACTTGATTTTAACGATCTGGCGAGAGAAGACTCTGATGAAAAACTGGAAAACAAGTGCAGAAGCAATCCTGACCACTGGCCCTGTCGTGCCGGTTATCGTGGTAAACAAGCTGGAGCACGCTGTACCGATGGCGAAAGCGCTGGTTGCGGGCGGCGTTCGCGTTCTGGAAGTGACCCTGCGTACCGCCTGCGCGATGGATGCTATTCGCGCCATTGCGAAAGAAGTGCCGGATGCCATCATCGGTGCGGGTACCGTTCTTAATGCACAGCAGCTGGCCGAAGTGACCGAAGCGGGCGCACAGTTTGCCATCAGCCCGGGCCTGACCGAGCCGCTGCTGAAAGCCGCCACCGAAGGCACTATTCCGCTGATCCCGGGTATCAGCACCGTCTCTGAACTGATGCTGGGCATGGACTACGGTCTGAAAGAGTTCAAATTCTTCCCGGCGGAAGCGAACGGCGGCACCAAAGCGCTGCAGGCGATTGCGGGCCCATTCTCTCAGGTGCGTTTCTGCCCGACGGGCGGTATCTCTCCTGCTAACTACCGTGACTACCTGGCGCTGAAAAGCGTGCTGTGCATCGGTGGCTCATGGCTGGTTCCTGCAGATGCGCTGGAAGCGGGCGACTGGGATCGTATCACCAGACTGGCTCGTGAAGCGGTTGAAGGCGCGAAGCAGTAAGTTATACGCCGTATGAAAAACGGGCCTTACGGCCCGTTTTTTTATCCTGCTACCTTTACGCTCGCTGCGGCCGCTTTCGCTCTCGCCACGGCATTGTCCACGTTATCCCCGGTGGCTAATGCCACGCCAAGTCGACGGGAGCCGTCGATTTCCGGCTTGCCGAACAAACGCACCTGCAGCCCTGCACCCACCGCCGCGTCGACGTTATCAAACGTGACGTTCTGGCTGGTTAATTGCGGCAGGATCACCGCTGAGGCGGCCGGACCGTACTGGCGGATACCGCCGACGGGCAGGCCGAGGAACGCGCGCACGTGCAGGGCGAATTCGGAAAGATCCTGCGAAATGAGCGTGACCATGCCGGTGTCATGCGGGCGAGGGGAGACTTCGCTGAAAATCACGTCATCACCGCAAACAAACAGCTCCACGCCGAAGAGGCCATATCCGCCCAGCGCCAGGACGGTCTTACGAGCGATCTCCTGCGCACGTTCCAGCGCAAGGGCGCTCATCTGCTGCGGCTGCCAGGATTCACGGTAATCGCCATCTTCCTGGCGGTGGCCAATCGGGTCACAGAAATGGACGCCGTCAACGGCGCTGACCGTCAGCAGGGTGATCTCGAAATCAAACTTCACCACGCCTTCGACAATCACGCGACCGGCTCCGGCGCGGCCACCCTGCTGGGCATAATCCCACGCTTTGTCCAGCGTGCTGCTGTCGCGAATGAAGCTCTGCCCCTTACCGGAGGAGCTCATTACCGGCTTAATGATGCACGGATAGCCAATCTCATCGACGGCCTGCAGGAATGCGGCTTTATCGCCAGCAAAACGGTAGCTCGAGGTGGGCAATTCCAGCTCTTCCGCCGCCAGGCGACGAATGCCTTCGCGGTTCATGGTCAGCTTTGCGGCTTTTGCGCAAGGCACCACGCGCTGACCTTCCTGTTCAAGGGCGATCAGCGTATCGGTGGCGATGGCTTCAATTTCCGGCACAACGAAATCCGGCTTCTCGCGCGTAATCAGCTCGCGAAGGGCTTCGCCATCCAGCATGTTAATCACATAAGAACGATGGGCGACGTGCATGGCGGGTGCGTCGGCGTAACGGTCGACGGCAATGACTTCCACGCCTAAACGTTGACACTCAATGGCGACCTCTTTGCCCAGTTCGCCCGATCCCAACAGCATCACTCGCGTCGCTGCAGGTCGCAGCGCGGTTCCTAAACGAATCATAACAATCCCCCTGAAAAAGTTGCGCGCAGTATAAACGAAAACGTTTGCGTGTGTCCTGGCATATAGGCAATTGAAACCATTTTTCCTGGGATAAAGTGCCCAAAAATTAATCCCCCTAATGCCCGGGTCATCTGCAGCAGGGGTATTGCTGCCGGTTAATACATACAGTCAGGTTCCGTCGATGATCATTTCTGGGCAGGAAGCGCAACTGTTTTGTAATCTATTCAATTGAGGTGATCATATTTAGGCATTTCGCCCCTCATTACGCATGACGGGACAGATAAGCTTGTGGGAGATAATTATGCAAAACAGGGCATTAAAAGGTGAGCAAAAAATATGGTCATTAACAATGCTGACGTGGGGAATGCTCTACTACCTGTTGGGATATCTCTCCTTAACCATAGATGACCCGGGTAATCGGGTCGCTTTTATATGGCTCCCCGCTGGAGTGGCGGTCAGTGCTTTCCTTATTTCCCCCCGCCGAAGTTGGACGCTGCTTTTTATTGCCTTTTTTATTACGCATTTATTGCTGGATCTGACTTTCCATCATCAATTAACAGTCTCTCTGGTGCTGGCGAGCATATCACTGGTAAACGATCTGGCTATTGCATGGTGCGTTCGTTATTTTTCCTCTCACCATGATGAGCTGCATAAGGTTGTTACATGGATTATTTCCACCATCATTATTAGCGCGCTGGCGGCAATGCTGGGCGTGTTATGGCTCCGCTTTTATAACGGCGCGCCGTTGATAAAAGGAATATGGATTTGGTGGAGCGCCAACGTTTCTGGCACCCTGTTCACCACACCCGCGCTGGTTGGGTTGATCGGCTATAACGAACCCCGGCGTGGCTGGCTGGCGTATCTCTTGTCCGTTGTCGTTCTGGTTGTGACGTTTCTAATCTTCGTGCGAACGCCGGATAATGTCGAAAATATTGCCCTGACCTACTCTCTGGCGTGCGTGCCGCTGGTACTGGTAACTATCGCCGCCGTGCTGTGTGGCAACCGGCCCGGCTCAGTGGCATTCATTCTATTTAGTATGGTCGTGATGGGGGCATCGTGGTATGAGACTGGACCTTTTTATATTGCCAGACTGAATACCGAACAGTCGATTATTCTGGCCCAGAGTTATCTTTCGGGGGCGGCTCTGCTGATTGTTTTTATCAGAGCGCTAAAACGCATGCAGCCAGGCGCTGTTGAGACCGCAACACGGGAAATCGCCTATTCGCTCAATCCTGATTCAGGCCAGATTGTCTGGAATCCCCATACGGATTACCCGCTGCGCACCGAACTTGCTTGCATTCGCACCCGAGATGAACTGCTGGCCTGTATTCCTGATGACGGGCAAAAATCGCAATTGCAGGCACGCTGGCAGACCGTTGTCGCGCGTAACGACGTAACGGACACCTTTCGCTTTACCCTGCAGCTGAACGACCAGACGTTGTTGAATATGATTGAGACCAGGACGCTGTTGGTCACGGCAAATGATGCTACTGCCATTATCGGATTTTGGGTTGAATCACGTCCCGGGTTGTATAAATCGGCACCGAAAGGGAAACAGTAATTATGTTGCAAATTGCTTTTTTACTTGCTGGCGCGGCCTTTGTCAGAAAAGCGGCCCCGGTGTTTATGTTCTCAGGCATAGTGTGGGGGGGTCTTGGCCTGTCGATCTTTATCGATGGTCTGCAGGGAGAGCGTCATTTCCCGCTGCACGTGTTTGGCCTGCTGCTGCTGACTGACAGTGTCGTATCTCTGCTTATGGGTTCAGCTGCCCGTGGTACTCAGCGTGGGATATTTTATTTTAAAGGCGGACTCTTTTTTTTGATTGCCATGCTAATTCTGGTGGGCCACCACAGCGGTAACCTGGTACTGGCGATTGTTTTTGGCATGGCTTATTTCATCACCGGGCTTTTTGTCATTGCCTCTGCATTGGTCGTGCGCTTTAGACAGTGGCAGCGGTCGCTTTTATCTGGTGTATGGCAAATTATTTTTTCTGTTTTTCTGTTTTTACCTTACCCCACTGAACATGATGGCACGGTATCGCAGTTTATCGGAATGGTGCTAATTACCGGTGGTATCCATTCAGTGCGTTTGTCGTTACGGATGCTGCGCATTAAAAACGGTTCCTCGGTATTTGATATACTTGCACCGCGCGATCTCGTGACGCCCACAGTCGAACAGACGCCCGCGATGGATATGCCCGCTACTGGCCGGTTGACTGTTCATGTCTGGACACCAGAAGGATCAGCGGAAAATGAGCCTCTTCGGAGACCTGTGATTAACCGCTACATTGCCGCCGTGGATGCCAATGGCGTGATCTCTACCGGCCATGCCGCACTGGAATTACCGCCATCTTTGTATATCAGTCTCTATCCGGCAGCAGATATCGACCGGTCGCCGTCTGAGTTTTTTAATACCCTGAAGGCGGTTGAAGAGAATACTGTTGCCGGCAAGTTCCAGTCCGATTATGCCTCAGAGGCGCGGGCCTGGTGCGAATCAGATCGTAAAATCGTCTTTTCAACGTTTAATGCCCCATCACTTATCGGTTTCTGGACGCGTTATCGGCAGAACGAGACCTATAACCTGACCTGGCGCAACTGTTCCAGTAGCGTGGCCTATGCGCTGGAAGCCGCTCTTGACGGCGTATTGCGCGAGCGTTGCTCATATGTTGGCTTCATACGCCTTCTGTTTGTTCCTGAACTGTGGATTGCTGCCCAACTGCGTAAGCGAGCCACAACCATGGCATGGACGCCAGGGCTGGTGCTGGACTACACCCGGGCGCTTCATGCGATTGTTCATCCGGATAAGCTCTCACTATTGACGTTTATCAAAAGGAAAATTTTTGTTGGTCTCTTTGTCGCGCTTGCGGCGTTGCCCTTTGTACCTCGTCCGGCCTCGGCCATCTCGCTGGGGCTGCAGGGCGGAAGTTACGGCACGCCTTATAACGATCGTCATGCTGAAAATTGGGTACTACCCTATATTGGGCTGAATTATAAGCAGTTTTATATCGACGGCACGGAGCTGGGGTACACTCTTATTGACTCACCCTCCAATACGCTGAAGCTGAAAATAGAGTATCTGGACGTGCAATATGACGCTTCCGAAGGGCGCACCGCGGCTCTTCGCAGTTTAAATAATCGCCACAGCACTCTGCTGGCCGGAGCCAGCTATTTGTATACAACCCCATTTGGCGGCTTTCAGACTACATTGGGTGTTGACACACTGAATCAGAGTAAAGGGGTTACGGCTAATTTCAGCTGGATCCTGATGAAACAATGGGGCGGCCTGACGCTGGTTCCCATGGCCGGTGTCGACTGGAATAATGGCCAACAAAACCGCTACTACTATGGTATCTCGGATGACGAAGCGAGGCGTTCGGGACTTGACGCGTGGCGCCCTCACGCCAGCGCCATACCTTTTATCACTCTGGCGGCAAACTATGACTGGCAAAATAACTGGAATAACTGGAATAGCTGGGCTGAAGTCACGGGACGTTTCTACTCCTCAACCATCACCGACAGCCCGATGGTCAACAAAAATGCAATCGCTGAATTGACAGTTGGCTTTAGCTATAGCTTCTGAACGGACGAAACAGGCTGACCAGGGCAAACAGCAGGCACAGTGCAGCTGTCAGCCAGGGCAGCCCATGCAGGGAAAACTGCATCGCAACACCACCCAGAAGCGGTCCGGCCATCGCGCCGACGCCCCAGGCCACCGACATAGCGGCGTAGATCCCTGCCAGTTGCCCTCCCTTAAAACGCTCCCCTACCCAGGTGATGGCGACGGTATAAATACCGACGAAAATTCCCCCCCAGAGAAATAGCATGGCGTAAGAGAGCAAGTGAAACGCGAGAATATGTGGCCAGACAAACGCCAGCACAGCAGCGATAAACGCCAGGGATCTCATCAACATCAACCGGTTAACCTTATCGGCTAGCCAGCCAATGGGTAACTGTAAAATAATAGCGCCAAACATTAGCACCGAAATCAGAAGAGCTGACGCGGATTCACTCCAGCCCAACCGGGTTGCGTACAGTGACAGAAAATTCATCCCAAGAACTTCTACTGAGGCGTTCAGCATCGTGGCTATCACCGGCAATGTTGCCAGCTTCAGGCTATTACGAAGTGTTGTGGGAGTATCGTGATGTCCGTTAGTCCGCGGCATGCCCGTGGCGGCGATAAGAATAATGGCGATTGCTGCCAGCAGGGCTGCGGCATAAAAGGCAAGATCGCCCTTGCTGCCTGTCCATGCCAGAATTAGCGGCCCGGAGGCAAAGCCAAGTGACATGCCACTGGTATACAGTGCCAGCACTTTTCCCCTTGCCCGCTCGACCGTGCTTCCGTTAAGCCAGGTCTCAGTTTGCACCATGATGATTTCACTGAATAGCCCCAGCCCCATGCGTAGCACAAACCAAACCGGCAGAGGGACAACGGTGAATAACATAAAAATCATAGCTATCGCTGTCAGCGATGCCACTATCAAAGTAACCGGACGAAACTTATGAAATAAAGCGGGTAAAAATGGGGCGATAATAAATACGCCGACGGCATGCATGGCGGCGTTAAAGCCGAGCATACTTTCACTCATCCCTGCGGCATGTAATTTAAAAGCGATGAGCGGTGAACTAAGTCCATAAGTCAGACTAAACACCGACACCGAAAAAATTAATGCAATCAATCTCTTAATTGATATCATAATCCGTTTTTACCGCAACAATTGATCGCTATATCTATTATACGCTGGCAGTAACGGTTCAGTGACGGTTTTGCTTACCGCACTGTATAGCAGAGCCACGTTCGTTGGGAAAGTAAGTATAGGGGACCGCATGGGAGACATGTTAGTAACTTATAACATTCAATAGACCAGTATAGGGCAGGTGTTATCGCTGGTTATCAGGAAACCCGTTTTAGCATGACGGCGAAAAATGACACCTTCGATTGTTGGGTTACGCCGCATGCGAAAATATTTACCGAAGTTACTTATACTTATTATCCCAATAATAAAGGTGAAATTTAGCAATGGGATAATAGCGGGTCTCAGTCAGAAAACAACGGAGGCGGCATGCAACACCGTAACTGGGAATTATCCATCGACATCAGCCGCCTGAACTCTATTGCCTCAGCCGTGCCGCCATTGATGTCGAGCACGTTATGCAGCGGAGTTACCTTAACGCATGGGCTGCGACACTGTTTCGCTTGCATCATGCGTGGGTTTTGCCAACCTTATAGGGTGTAAAACTTAAAAGAATGATGACATGCCACCGAAAGCCCGACGTACTCCTTATGCGATCACCACGCATGGCGATACGCGCATAGACAACTATTACTGGCTACGGGACGATTCACGCTCCCGGCCAGAGGTGCTCGACTACCTGCACGAGGAAAACGACTATGGCCGCAAGGTCATGTCCAGCCAGCAGACGCTTCAGGACCAGTTGCTGAATGAAATGGTGCAGCGCATTCCCCAGCGCGATATCTCCGCGCCCTGGACCAAAAACGGCTATCGCTATCGCCATATTTACGAGCCCGGCAATGAGTATCCCATCTACCAGCGTCAGTCGGTGTTAAGCGCAGAATGGGACGAGTGGGAAATCCTGCTGGATGCCAACCAGCGCGCCGCCCACAGCGAGTTTTATACCCTGGGCGGCATGTCCATTTCTCCGGATAACGCGGTGATGGCGCTGGCGGAGGATTACCTCTCCCGTCGCCAGTATGGCCTGCGTTTTCGCAATCTGGACACCGGTAACTGGTATCCTGAAATGCTGGAGAACGTCTCCCCGGATTTTGTCTGGGCGAATGATTCCGAGACGGTTTACTACGTCAAAAAGCATGCTTCCACGCTGCTGCCTTATCAGGTATGGCGACACACCGTGGGAACGGACTCCGCAGACGACGAACTGGTCTATGAAGAGAAAGACGAAACGTTCTATGTCAGCCTGCATAAAACCTCTTCACGCCACTATGTGATTATCTTCCTTGCCAGCGCGACGACGTCGGAAGTCCTGCTGCTGGACGCCGAACTGCCTGATGCCCAGCCGCTCTGCTTCCTGCCGCGCCGTAAGGATCATGAGTACAGCCTGGATCACTTCCAGCACAGTTTTTATTTGCGCTCGAATCGCGAGGGCAAAAACTTTGGTCTTTATAAAACCAAAGTGCGCGATGAGCGCAAATGGGAGGTACTTATTCCCGCGCGGGATCAGGTGATGCTGGAAGGGTTCACCCTGTTTACCGACTGGCTGGTGGTGGAAGAGCGCCAGCGGGGGCTGACCAGTATCCGGCAAATTAACCGTAAAACCCGGGAAGTGGTGGGGATTGCGTTCGACGACCCGGCCTACGTGACGTGGATTGGTTTCAACCCTGAGCCCGAGTCGTCGCGGTTACGCTATGGCTACTCATCCATGACCACACCGGACACCCTGTTTGAGCTGGATATGGATACCGGGCAGCGTCAGGTGATTAAACAGACCGAGGTAAAAGGGTTTGAGTCTGAAAACTACCGAAGCGAGCACGTGTGGGTTATCGCTCGCGATGGGGTGGAAGTGCCCGTCTCGCTCGTCTATCACAAAGCACATTTCCAGAAAGGCAAAAATCCGATCCTGGTCTACGGCTACGGCTCTTATGGCTCAAGCATGGACGCCGATTTCAGCAGCAGCAGGTTAAGCCTGCTCGATCGCGGCTTCGTTTTTGCCATCGCCCATATTCGCGGCGGCGGCGAACTGGGGCAGCACTGGTATGAAGACGGGAAATTCCTGAAAAAGAAAAACACCTTTAATGACTACCTCGACGTCTGCGATGCGCTGATTGAGCAGGGCTATGGCGATCCGCAGCTCTGCTTTGGCATGGGAGGCAGCGCGGGCGGCATGCTGATGGGGGCGGTTATCAACCAGCGTCCCGACCGCTTTAAGGGGATTGTCGCGCAGGTTCCGTTTGTCGATGTGGTCACGACCATGCTCGATGAATCCATCCCTCTCACAACCGGGGAGTTTGAAGAGTGGGGGAATCCGCAGGATGAGATTTACTACCGTTATATGAAAGAGTACAGCCCGTACGACAACGTGGAGGTGAAAGCCTATCCCCACATGCTGGTGACCACCGGTTTGCATGATTCTCAGGTGCAATACTGGGAGCCGGCAAAATGGGTGGCGAAACTGCGGGAGCTGAAAACCGATGACAACCTGCTGCTGCTGTGTACCGACATGGATTCCGGGCATGGGGGGAAATCGGGACGGTTTAAATCGTACGAAGGGGTTGCCCTGGAATATGCCTTCTTGATAGGCCTGGCGCAGGACACGCTGCCAGGCCGTGCGGAGCGTTAAGCGTCACCCAGATAATGTTTCAGCGTTAAGCGCAGCTCCGGGCTCATTTTGTCGAGGTTGTTATACAGCCAGCGCAAATAGCCCGGGTCTTTATCCGCAATATCCGACACCGCTTTGCCCCGGTATTTACCAAAGGTGAACGTGGTCAGCAGCGCAGGGCGACCGGTAATCGTCGCCATATCATCCGGCGTCCAGCCAGAGATATTCATAATATCAATGAGTAGCGCGGCGGTGATATAGCAGTCATACAGCGCGCGGTGATGGTGAAGCCCCTCAGGGGTACGAACGCTGAGCTTGCGGGACTTGTACAGCGCCATGTTACTGTATTTAATCCCCGGCCAGAGGCGGCGCGCCAGCTTCATGGTACAAATCCATTCGCCTGGCATTTCAGGTAACACCCGGCGGTCAAAGCTGGCGTTATGCGCGACGTACCACGGGCTACCGTAATAGTGGGGAATGATCTCTTCTATCCATGGCTTATCCGCCACCATCGATTCGGTAATGCGATGGATAGCCATTGCCTGTGGGCTGATGGGGCGATCGGGACGCACCAGATGGCTCATTGGGTTGACGATTTTACCGTCCACCACGTCGACAGAGGCCACTTCCACAATTCCGCCCTGAAGATCGCAAGTTTCGGTATCGATGACGCGCAGCATGGAAAACTCCTGAGCTTAAAACGCTTAGCCTAAAGGAATGATATCGCCTTGCCAACCCCGTCTGCTGAGCGTGCCGGTTAACAGCAGCTCGCCTTTATCCGCCCGGACGATCAGCTGGCCTTTTTCATCCCACAGCGCGCTGCCGCCGCAGGCATTCGCCATTAACACCGCAATGGCATATTTATGCGCAAATCGCTGCAGGGAACTGATGGACTGCCGCCAGCGGTTATCCCCCACAGACTGACAGCTGGTAACAAGCGTTGCCCTGGGATCGAGAAGGGGGGAATCAGCATGTGCATCAATGATGGTGAGCTGTTTATCTCCCGGCACCAGACTTGCTCCGCTCCCCTGGGGATAGCGCAAAATGCTCTGGCGAGAGGGCGAAAACAGCACGAGGCCTTTCTGGCAGTGGCCATTCCGCTCAAGGGGGAGCCCGGCAATAACCGTAATCCGATAAAAATGTGCTGCGTTAAGAAGGGGTTGCAGCTGCGCGTCGCCGGGTGGGGAAGGTAACGTCGGCGCGCCTGAGCCCGTCAATGAGAGTTCAGGGAATACCAGCAAATCGCACCGCTGCCGTGCTGCTTCAGCAATGAAGCGGAGGTGGTGCGTAACATGTTCATCGATATTCTGATGCTGCCCGCCATACTGGGCTGCCGCTATATTCCAATGTGACATCGTGACTTCCTTATACACTGAGTCGCAGGGATTTAAGAATACACCTAAATTAATCAGGGTCTTCTTATCCTGGCAGATTCCGCGTAAGGAAATGTAACGACTCGTTAAGCTTATTTAACTTTAGGCTCGTACGGCAAACGAGAGAGGTTGACCGAGGCGAGACGGTGGGCGATTAACCTTTCGCGAAACCAGTCGCGCAGATGGGCGGGTTGTTCACGTTCAACGACTTCAGCCACGATGGGCATGTTGTAACGCTCTTTGAAAGCGACGCCAGCGGCAGCGAGATCGACATTCACTTTATCCATCTCGTCCTGAGGAAGGGCGGCCAGATTGATCTTCATTACCTTCTCCTTATTATGCGGCGGCAACGTTACCGCGATTGCACGACGATGACAAGCGGGGGCGGGATGATCCTCGACTCGTTTATTATACAGCGTTATTCTTTAGCATACAGACATAACAAAAAGGAATGATTGCCATGAGTTTCTCCGCTTCCCGTGCGGTAGGCGCACTGGTTTTTCTGGCCTCGACTCTTGTTACGCCCTCCGTGCTGGCACATGCGCATCTTAAACAGCAGATCCCGGCGGCTGATAGCCTGGTAACCGCGCCGCAGGCGCTTACGCTGAATTTTTCTGAAGGTATCGAACCTGGATTTAGCGGTGTGGTGGTAACGGATGCGCAAAAGCAGGCCATCAGGACGGGTACCGCTACGCGAGACGAAAAGAACAAGGCACAGCTCACCGTGCCGCTGGAGCAAACGCTGACGTCAGGGATTTACCAGGTCGACTGGCATGTGGTCTCTGTGGACGGCCATAAAACCAAAGGCAGCTATCACTTTAGCGTGAAATAGCATGCTGGCGCTGTTTTATATCGGGTTGCGCTTTATCCATTTTGCGGCGCTAATGCTGGTTTTTGGCAATGCGCTTTACAGCGTCTGGTTTGCGCCTTCCTCTCTCCACCGTCTGATGTCCCGGCGTTTCGAGCAGCAGCAGAAAGTGGCGTCCTTAATCAGCCTGACGTCTGCTCTCCTGATGTTTATGCTGCAGGGCGGGTTAATGGGAAGCGGCTGGGGAGATGTGCTTGCCCCGGAGGTCTGGCGCAGCGTGATGGGGACACAGTTTGGTGGCGTCTGGCTGTGGCAAATTATACTTGCTGCGATTACGGTCGGTGCAGCATGGCTTGCACCGCTGAAAGGTTCTCGACTGCTGCTGCTCGCAATGGGCCAGCTTATCCTGCTCGCTGGAGTTGGGCACGCTGCGATGAACGAAGGCGCTATGGGGGCTTTGCAGCGTCTTAACCATGCTATTCATCTGCTGTGTGCGGCGACCTGGTTTGGTGGTTTACTGCCGCTGCTATTCTGCATGCGTCTGGCGAAAGGGCGCATGCAGAATGCTGCCATCTATACCATGATGCGCTTCTCGCGCGTAGGCCATTACGCCGTCGCAGGTGTGCTGCTCACCGGCGTTGTTAATACGCTATTGATTCTGGGCGTCCATATTCCCTGGCAGGCTGGCTACGTGCAGTTTTTGTTGTTCAAATGTGCGCTGGTGGCGTTGATGGTGGTAATTGCGCTGGCAAATCGGTATTTTCTGGTGCCACGGTTTCGTCCGGAGACCGGGCGTGCACAACAGATTTTTATCAGGATGACACAGGCAGAAGTGGTGCTGGGGGCGCTGGTGCTGGCAACGGTCAGCCTGTTCGCCACCTGGGAACCCTTCTGACAAGGTTAAATATCATATGAAAAAGACAGTACTTTCTCTCGTATTGCTGGCCTGCACGGGGAGCGCGCTTGCCGCACCGCAGGTTATCACCGTCAGCCGTTTTGAAGTGGGTAAGGACAAATGGGCTTTCAATCGCGAAGAGGTGATGCTGACCTGCCGTCCGGGCCATGCTCTGTATGCGATTAACCCGAGCACGCTGGTGCAATACCCGTTAAATGATACCGCAGAGCAGCAGGTGGCCAGCGGCAAGAGCAACGGCCAGCCGATCGGCGTGATTCAGATCGATGACCCGGCTCATCCGGGACAGAAAATGAGTCTGGCACCGTTTATCGAGCGCGCCGACAAGCTCTGCTAACGTTCAGGTTTCCAATAAAAAACCGCAGATGCTTGCGAAAGCACTGCGGTTTTTCACTTTTAATGATGCTCTGACGCTTTTTTTCCGACCGCTTTAACTGTGGACTGGAAAACCTGGCGTCGTCATCTATTCTTAAAAGGCAAGGCGACTTAGCCTGCATTAATGCCAACTTTTAGCGCACGGCTCTCTCCCAAGAGCCATTTCCCTGGACCGAATACAGGAATCGTATTCGGTCTCTTTTTATCTGTATGAAAGTAAACGCGTAATCCCAACGTTATCTTTTTCATACAGCGCGCACGTCCTGTACGTCCTGTTAAAACATAACACAACACAGCATGCGGAAGTCCAGCCCTTTTTGCCTGTTTTGTTAAATTTTCGTGTACAGTCAGCAAAAGCAAGAGCCGTGCTTAAAAGCGGGATTTAACGGACGCTTCAATTTCATCAAGCAGTTCAAAGCGACGGCGGTATTCGGCACGCTTTTTACTGGCAATGTCCTCAAGGGATTTGCGTTCCATCTGTAAGGGTAGCTGCCAGCTGAAGGTTGAGCGCTTTTGACCGTCGATAGAGGCCCAAAACTCGTCGTAGCTGGCATGGAAATGGCGACCTTTACTCAGACGATAACGCAGCGCACGGAAGATGTGTCCTTCATCGCTGACCGCATAAATGGCTTTGATACCGGAGAGCGTTGCCAACTGGAAAAGCACTTCCATCAACACTCGCTTCGGGAAAAGACCATGACAGGCACGGGTTGCCTGCTTGATCACATCACGGGATACGCTGCGGCGTGGGCCCTGAAGACCGCCAATAACCAGAACATATTCGCCGTTTTCGCGGGCAACGCAAAATGTCACGCTTGCAAGCAGGGTGTTTTCGTTATCACGCAGCCACAGCGTACACTCGCCCTCACGCTCTGCTTTGCTGGCATTCATGGCATTGACGTTATAGCTCACGCCATCTTTGGCATGAAACTCAACGATTGATTGCTCTTGCGGTCCGGTTAAAGCGGCGATTAGCTCGGCGTCTTTCAGGGAGTCAATCCACTGATAATGGCTGATGATGGCGTCGGCCCGTGCGTTAGCGTTCATACCACGCATCAGATACTGGCGGTGTGTTTTACTTGGCAGGGTGATTTGCGATGCCAGCAACTGATCGAAATCGTCGCGGCGAGCCAGCGCATCGAGCATGCGATGCGTGGAAGACCAGAACAGCAGTGAACGTAACAGAAATTTGAGACGGTACTCGCGTTTTTGCCAGATAGGGCCTGGAACGAGTTTACCTTTCACCAGTTCGGAAATGATATGGGTACGATGCGAATGTGGCGCATCGTCTTGCAGGCGCGTATTTGACACGGGAAAACCTCAAAGTTTATGCAATGCATAGTTTAGGGGGCATGCAAAAGTGGATTAATACTGGTGAAATATTTATTTATCCTTAGTTTACTGTTTGTTTAGCTTTGTGAAAAGCGCTCCCGCAGAGCGTCGCTGCGCATATTCCAACTGCAACTATACTCCCTATGGGAGGTTCTATGTACCAGCGAATAGAGGGGCGACTGTGGCGTCACGTCTGGGTTGTCAGCGATATACATGGCTGTTACCAGCGGCTTATGGATGAGCTTAAACGCCGTCACTTTAACCCGTATGAGGATTTACTCATTTCTGTAGGCGATATGATCGATCGTGGCCCTGACAGCGTGAAATGCCTGCAGCTAATCAATGAAAAATGGTTTCGCGCCGTGCGGGGTAACCACGAGCAAATGGCAATCGACAGTCTGGATAATAACGATTTCGCGCTCTGGACGATGAATGGCGGAATGTGGTTTGCACATCTTGAACGCGACCAGAAACCGCACGCGTTGGCGTTGCTTAATGACTGTCGCCATTTACCGCATATCATTGAGATAACCTGTGCTAACGGCCTGAATGTGATTGCCCATGCCGATTATCCGGCAACCGAATACCGCTGGCAAAAGCCGGTCAGCGCTCAGCGCGTTTTATGGGACCGCGATCGGTTGATGGGGTTTATGGTAGGTAAAGGGCAGGGCATCAGCGGCGCGGATCATTTCTGGTTCGGACATACGCCCGTCGACAGAAGGTATGATTTTGATAATCTCCACTACATTGATACGGGCGCTGTTTTCGATGGTTACTTCACGCTGGCGCAGCTGCAGTAATAAATAACCCGCCTTCGGGCGGGTTCACTTTAGGTCAGGCAAGGCGCATGACCCAGGCATCGGTTTTGCTATCGTAATGCTCACGGTAAAGGACAGAATGTTCGCCATCAAGTATTGCCGGGACGCTGGTGTCTGCATCCCATGCATCAAGCTGCATACACAAATCCGGGTCGGATTTGCAGGGAATACTTAACGTTCGATCGCCTTGTGCTTCGCCGCGCAATTCTGCGTCGTCGATCTCAAAAGCGCCAATACGCACGCTGGTTTTCGTCATAGTGCTCTCCGGGTCGGTTGTCAAAATCTGGTATGACCAGTGCGATCACCCATTTTTTATCGTAGACAAGGAGAGCAAAATCGCCAGTAAAAAAATGCGCTTTTTTTCAGGCCGTGCGATCGTTACCGGTAAACAGCCGACCATCCCGAACCAGCTCGCGCGGATAGCTGTTTTTCAATCGGGAGCCGACCTTTTTTGCCAGTCCCAGCGGGTATCCCTGATACGTCACCACCACTTCATCGTTAGATGGCGTGTTTTCCGGATAGACATCGCGACCGCGGTACCACTCTTCAGCTTCCTGATGCGTCAGGGCGAAGGTATTGTCGTGACCGGCAAGCGCGATGACGGCCTCGTGCTGCCAGCGATACCCTTTATTATGGACTTCCGCCAGGCGGATCCCGATGCGGGAGAAACGGACTTTGCCAATCAGCGGCTCAATATTCGCCGGGAACAGCCAAATTTCTTTATCTCGCTGCCAGAGATGGAGCGTTTCATCCCAGCTAAGTCCTGCTTTACCCGCGGCGAGGGTGACCTGCCCGGCGTCACGGCCTTTTAGCGGTGCGAACGGGAAGTTGCCAACCTTAAACGTTGGGGCAGGCAGCGGGGCAACGGCGGCAGTTTTACGCAGACGGGCCACAAAGAACCCTTCGCAGTCGTAAATTTGCGGGAACACATGGAGGAAACCGTCAGGCGTGACGGCTTCATGTGCTGAGGCAAACAGATCGTTAAGCGGCAGGAACTCGACTGCATCCGGATATTGCGCTTTCAGCCACAGACAGACGTCTTCGTTTTCATCGCGGTTGAGAGTGCAAGTGGAGTAAACCAGCGTGCCGCCGGGGCGCAGGGCGTGAAAGGCACTCTCGATCAGCTCTCGCTGCGTGGCGGCGATCTCAAGATTGCTTTCCACCGACCAGTTCTTTAACGCATCGGGATCTTTACGCACCACCCCTTCGCCGGAGCAGGGGGCATCCAGCAGAATGGCATCAAAGACTTCCGGTAAGGCGGCACCAAACACGCGTCCGTCGAAGTGCGTCAGGGCGACATTATGAATGCCGCAGCGGCTGATATTGGCATGCAGCACTTTCACACGACTGGCGGAAAACTCGTTGGCGAGGATCGCCCCGCGGTTACCCATCTGCGCGGCAATTTGCGTGGTTTTCGAGCCGGGCGCCGCAGCGACGTCCATCACGCGTTCAGGCGTATTACCTTCTGCGAACAGGGCGGCAACGGGCAGCATCGAGCTGGCTTCCTGAATATAAAACAGGCCGCTCAGATGTTCAGCGGTACTGCCCAGCGGCACGGCGTCTTCATCATCGCGTTCGATCCAGAACCCCTCAGCACACCACGGGACTGGCGTAAGCTGCCAGCCGTATGGCGCGACCAGCGTCAGAAAATCTTCGACGCTGATTTTCAGCGTATTGACGCGAATACTCCGGCGCAGCGGGCGCTGGCAGGCGGCAATAAAATCGTCTAACGACAGGTGAGAAGGAAGCGCCTCGCGCATCTGCGCCAGGAATTGTTCAGGAAGAAATACGGAGTTTTGAGCCACGGGCACACCACAGGGAAAAGTTCAGGTGCGCAGTGTAACATAAAGGCTCCGGTGCGTTGACACCGGAGCCTTTCAGATTAACGCGGCAGGGCCGTTCCCCATTCGCGCCACTCTTTCGGTTCACTTTCGAGCAGCAGGAAGTGTTTACCCGACTGCGCTTTCGGTGCCAGCGGTGTTCCCGGCGGTGTGGCAAATGCAATACCGCCGCGAATGAACTGGTTGAAGGTACCGGTTTTCACCACGCCTCCCGTCAGGCCGAAGTCCAGCGAATAGCCGGATGCCAGCCAGAATACCGAGTTATTACGGACCAGGTGCTGGTACCGTTCGCTGATACGTAACGCCACCATCACGCGGTCGGAGAGCGTACCGAGCGTCAGGCCCGTGACCGTACCCACCTCAATGCCGCGGAACAGTACCGGCGTGCCGATGTTCAGCGAGCCCGCTTCCGGCACTTCCACCACAATGCTCAGGCCGCCAAGGTAGCGTGAGTCGGTGATCGTGGCTTCCTGCAGCTCAAAATCACGGCGGGCATTGCCCTGGCCGGGCTCAACGTTGATGTACGGCTGCAGGATGGTGTCGAGATGCTCAACGCCCGCAGCCGAAATCTGCGGCGTGACCACTGAGAAGCGCGAACCCGTGCGGGCGAAGGTTTGTACATATTCCGGGTAAAGCACTGCGGTAGCTTGTACCTCATTGCGCGCGGTGATCAGCGTCAGCTTCTGGATCTGTCCGATATCAATGCCCAGATAACGGATTGGCATACCTTCCGCCAGCTTGCCGGCATCGAACGCGTGCAGGGTAATTTGCCCACCAACGGCACGTGCGGCGGTTTCGGACGGGAAGAGAATACGTTTATCGCCTTTACGCAGATTCGCGCCGGCACCGCTGAGATTATCGAAGCTAATCGCCCCGCGCAGCGCGCGTGAGAGCGGGGAGGCCTGCACGGTCAGTCCGTTGCCGTTAAGCTGAACTTTCGCGCCACCCTCGGCCCAGAAGACGCTGTTTGGTGTCAGCAGCTTGCGGTACTCCGGCTTGATATGCAGTTCGATATCAAACGCGTCTGCACGGGGGCGCACGGTGATCACTTCCCCGACTTCAAACTTGCGATACAGCACCACGGAGCCTGCCTGTACGTCCGGCAGCGTTTCGGCGCTTAACGTCAGCGTGGTGGTAGGGAGATCGCTCAGGCTGTTTTCAATCGCTTTATCCAGGTTGGCATACAGCGGGTAGCTTTCACGCACGGGGCCTTTATCTCCAGGTAAAATACGGATGCCGCCGTTAACCCATTCGCTGGCGCTGGCACCGAGGAACTCCACGCCGTCCAGCCCAACTTTCACGTCGACGCGGCTGTTCACCACGAATTTACTGTCGCCATGTACCAGGTCGCTGTATTGCGGATCGATAGCGACCGAGAAGCTTACTCCACTCGCGGAGAGCTTACGCTCCAGCACCTGACCGACCTGTACGCCGTGTAAAATCAACGGCTGTCCGGCTTCAATACCATAGCTTTCTGGTGCATTCAGCGTAACCGTCACTACACCCGGTTTTTGCAGCAGGGCTTTATCTGCCGGGGCAATCACGAAGCTATTGCTGGGTTGACCTTCACCGGGGATCAGCTCAAACGTATTGCCGGTCAGCAGGGTGCTGAGGCTGGCATCGTTCAGGGAGAGCTTCGGACTGCGCATTTCGATGCGCGTTTTCTCGCGCAGGAGATCGACCACGCTCGGATCGACCGTCATTTCGCCGGTGACCGAGCCGCCCGGGTTGAGCGTCATTTTGGTGAGCTGACCAACCTGCAACCCCTGATACATCAGCGGCGTTGAACCAGCTTTTAGCCCCTTAGCATCGGGCAGGGCGAGCTTGACGATCACGCCGCGCTGGCTGTGCGCCAGGTCAGCGTACAACCCGAACGTGTCATCGGCGGAGGCAGGGCTTGAGTTTTCCGGGGAATCAAAGGCAATGGCGCCATTCACCAGTGCGGCCAGGCTCTCCAGCTTCACCTTCGCGCCGCTCAGGCTGAGGTCGGCGTCCACGCCGGATACGTTCCAGAAGCGGCTGCCTTTTTTCACCAGGTTAGTGAAGCGACGCTCGATCAGAACATCAATGGTGACGCCCTGTTTATTCGGGTTAATCGCGTAGTCGTACACGCGGCCAACCGGGATTTTTCGGAAATAGACCAGGGAGCCACTGTTCAGAGAACCGAGATCCGGCGCCTGGAGATGGATCATCAAATCGCCGTTATTGAGACGGTATTTGGGTTGAGTATCCAGTGCCACAAAGTGATCCTGAGGCTCACCTTTGCCCGGCATCATGCCGATGTAGTTACCGCCCACGAGGGCATCCAGCCCGGATACCCCGGCCAGAGAGGCTTTCGGCGTCACCAGCCAGAACTGCGTTTCGCTGCGCAGGGCATCCTGCATGTCAGATTTAATACTGACCCGCACCTGTATCTTGTTCAGCCCTTTTCCAAGGGAGATGTCCTGAACCGTACCGACTTCAACCCCCTGGAAGCGAACAGGAGTTCGCCCGGCAACAATGCCGTCAGCGGTCTGAAAATCAATGGTGACCGTGCTCCCGCGATCTTCATAGCTCGTCCAGATAAGCCAGCCTGCAATCATCAGGGCGATGACGGGCAGCAACCAGAATGGCGAAATGCGGCGTTTTGTTTTAATTCTCGCTTCAGTCGGCGAAGCGGGGGTTTCCTGACTCATGTGCATCCCAAAGTAAGCGGCTATCCAGCCATTCCACAGCAAGAATAGTCAATATCACCGCAGAGCCGAAATAAAAAGCCGCGGGTCCCATTGTAAAAGCAAGTAACTGGTCGCGATTGATAAGCGACATCATCAGCGAAATCACAAACAGATCTAACATTGACCAGCGGCCAATCCAGGTGACGAATCGCAGAAGCAGAATACGGGTACGTAAGCCTTGTTCACACTTAAAGTGAATGCTGATAAGCAGGGTAAACATCACCACGACTTTGGTAAAGGGAACCAGGATACTGGCAATAAAGACAATCGCAGCCACCCCGACGTTGCTGTGTGCAAGGGAGATAATACCCGAAAGAATAGTATCCTCCTGACGCCCGCCATTCACGTAAATAATGGAAATAGGCAGCATGTTGGCTGGGATCAGAAACACCAGAGAGGCGATAAGTGCGGCCCAGCATTTTTGCAGACTGTTGTTGCGTCGCAGCCTTAACGGAATGTGGCACCGTGGGCAACGTCCACGTGTGTCGGGTAACCCGGTGTAGTGGCATCCCAGACAGACGCGGAGATTTTCATCAGGACGCGTGGCGGGGCGTTGAGGGTAAAATCGCTCCCAGAGTTGCTCAACGTTCAGATGTATCAGCGTCAGAATGCTCAGCAATACCAGACTGATGAAAGCAAAGAGTCCGATGCCGGGCTGCAAAAATGCATAGTCCTGCACCTTTATTGACGCAACGCCCACGCCCACCAGATAAATATCCAGCATCACCCACTCTTTGAGTTTGTCCAGCATCAACAGCACCGGACGAAGGTTCATGCCAAGAATATTGCCTAACCAAAGATAGGCAATGGCGGCGACCAGCACCAGCGGCGCGCCGACGGTGCAGAACAGCACCATGGCGGCAGTGATTGGGTCGCCCTGACGGGTCATCTGCCAGATACCCTGCAGCACGTTGGCATCAATGCGTACGCCAAGCAGGTAGAGTTTCAGCAGCGGCTCGCTCCAGGCGAAGGGCATCAGCAGCAGCATGGTGACAGCCATCGCGGCGAGGCGGGTTAAAGACCAGTCGCGGCCGTCACGAATTTTGGCGTCGCAGCGGGGACAAAAGGCACTTTGGTGCGATTTCATCTTCGGCAACATAAAAAGCGTATCGCACTGGGGACAACGCTGATAATGTGCACGGGGCAAAGCTTTGCTTACCGTATGGACAGTTATCTTTCTTGTCGGCGTAATTTTGGTTGTTTTTAAGGCCATCAGCTGCGCACAAATAAGTATTGTTGAAAGTTATAATAACTCATGAACGGATTCATCTTGAGCATGAGCGCATTTAATGCTTATTTTAATAGGCTATGCGGTAATTTTGTAAGACAACCAAGTGATTGAATAATGAACAAAACAGAATTCTACGCGGATCTAAACCGCGATTTTAAGGCATTGATGGCGGGTGAGACCAGCTTCTTAGCCACTCTGGCAAATACTAGCGCATTGCTGTTTGAACGTCTCTCTGACGTGAACTGGGCTGGCTTTTACCTTCTGGAAGGTGAAACGCTGGTGCTTGGCCCGTTCCAGGGCAAACTGGCGTGCGTGCGCATCCCGGTAGGACGCGGCGTATGCGGCACTGCTGTGGCCGAAAATCAGGTACAGCGTGTAGAAGACGTTCATGCATTTGACGGGCACATCGCCTGTGATGCCGCCAGTAATTCTGAAATCGTTCTGCCGCTGGCGGTAAAAAATCAGATTATTGGCGTTCTGGATATCGACAGCACGGTCTTCGGCCGCTTTACAACCGAGGACGAACAGGGGCTGCGCGAACTGGTGGCGAATCTGGAAAACGTACTATCAGCAACCGATTATCAAAAATTCTTTGCGAGCGTCGCAGGATAATCAACGGATAACGTAGCATTTACTGATAGCGTCATTATAATGACGCCTGTTCATGCCTGCGCTTGTTGGCAACGTCCGTTGTAATCAGGAAATTTCATGGAAAATCAACCTAAGTTGAATAGCAGTAAAGAAGTTATCGCATTTCTGGCCGAGCGTTTCCCGCAGTGCTTCAGCGCGGAAGGTGAAGCTCGTCCCCTGAAAGTCGGTATTTTTCAGGATCTGGTGGCGCGTGTTGAGGGCGAAATGAACCTCAGCAAAACTCAGCTGCGTTCCGCCTTACGTCTTTATACTTCGAGCTGGCGTTACCTTTACGGTATCAAAGCGGGCGCGACGCGTGTGGATCTCGACGGCAACCCTTGTGGTGAGCTGGACGAGCAGCACGTTGAGCACGCGCGTAAACAGCTTGAAGAAGCCAAAGCACGCGTTCAGGCACAACGTGCAGAGCAGCAAGCGAAAAAACGCGAAGCCGCAGCGGCAAACGGTCAGGAAGAAGCGCCTCGTCGCGAGCGTAAACCACGTCCTGCACCGCGTCGTCACGATAATAACGATCGCAAACCGCGTGCTGACAAACCAGCAGCTAAAGCCCCGCGCGCCCCTCGTGAAGAGCCGCGCCATACTCCGGTTTCAGACATTAACGCCCTGAGCGTTGGTCAGGCGCTGAAGGTTAAAGCGGGCAACAATGCTATGGACGCCACCGTACTGGAAATCACCAAAGATGGCGTTCGTGTACAGCTGACTTCTGGTATGTCAATGATTGTACGCGCAGAACACTTGTTGTTCTGAAACGGAGGCCAAGCCTGGCATGAACACTTTTTTTAAGCTCACCGCGCTGGCGGGCCTGTTTGCCATAACAGGTCATGCTTTTGCAGTGGACGATATCACCCGTGTTGATCAAATTCCGGTCCTTAAGGAAGAGACGCAACACGCGACGGTGAGCGAGCGCGTGACCTCACGCTTTACCCGTTCGCACTATCGTCAGTTCGATCTCGATCAGGCCTTTTCGGCCAAAATCTTTGACCGCTATCTGAACTTGCTGGATTACAGCCATAACGTTTTGCTCGCCAGCGATGTCGAGCAGTTCGCTAAGCGCAAATCCGAGGTGGGTGATGAGTTGCGTTCAGGCAAGCTGGATCTGTTTTACGATCTCTACAACCTGTCGCAAAAGCGCCGTTTCGAACGCTATCAGTACGCGCTGAAAGTGCTGGAACGTCCAATGGACTTCACCGGTACCGACACCTTTAATCTGGACCGCAGTAAAGCACCCTGGCCGAAAGATGAAGCCGAGTTGAATGCGCTGTGGGACAGCAAAGTTAAATACGACGAACTGAGTCTTAAGCTGACCGGCAAAGATGAAAAAGAGATCCGTGACACGCTGACGCGTCGTTACAAATTTGCCATTCGTCGTCTGGCGCAGACCAACAGTGAGGATGTCTTCTCGCTGGCCATGACTGCTTTCGCTCACGAAATCGATCCGCATACCAACTATCTCTCTCCACGCAACACCGAACAGTTCAATACCGAAATGAGCCTGTCTCTGGAAGGTATCGGCGCGGTACTGCAGATGGACGATGATTACACGGTGATCAATTCAATGGTCGCGGGTGGCCCGGCATCCAAAAGCAAAGCGATTAGCGTAGGCGATCGTATTGTGGGTGTGGGACAAACCGGCCAGAACATGGTCGATGTGATTGGCTGGCGTCTCGATGACGTAGTTGCACTGATCAAAGGTCCGAAAGGCAGCAAGGTTCGTCTGGAAGTTCTGCCGGCCGGAAAAGGCACCAAAACCCGTATCGTTACCCTGACCCGCGAGCGTATCCGTCTGGAAGATCGCGCGGTGAAAATGTCGGTGAAAACCGTGGGTAAAGAGAAGGTGGGCGTCCTGGATATTCCTGGCTTCTACGTGGGGCTGACTGATGATGTGAAAGTACAGCTGCAGAAGCTTGAAAAGCAGAACGTCAGCAGCGTTATCATCGATCTGCGCAGTAACGGCGGCGGTGCGCTGACAGAGGCAGTTTCTCTCTCTGGCCTGTTTATTCCATCTGGCCCTGTGGTTCAGGTGCGCGATAACAACGGTAAAGTGCGTGAAGATGCTGACAACGACGGTGTGGTCTACTACAAAGGCCCGCTGGTGGTGCTGGTTGACCGCTTCAGCGCCTCCGCGTCTGAAATCTTTGCCGCTGCCATGCAGGACTATGGTCGTGCGCTGATCGTCGGTGAGCCAACCTTCGGGAAAGGTACTGTTCAGCAGTATCGCTCTCTGAATCGTATTTACGATCAGATGCTGCGTCCGGAATGGCCTGCACTGGGCTCTGTTCAGTACACCATCCAGAAATTCTACCGTGTGAACGGCGGCAGTACGCAGCGTAAGGGCGTCACGCCGGATATCATGATGCCGACAGGCACGGAAGAGACTGAAACCGGCGAGAAGTTTGAAGATAACGCGTTGCCGTGGGACAGCATCAATGCCGCGACGTACGTGAAGGCGGGTGACATGACGCAGTTTGGTCCTGAACTGCTGAAGTCACATAACGACCGCATCGCGAAAGATCCGGAATTCCAGTACATCATGAAGGACATTGCTCGCTTTAATGCTCTGAAAGATAAACGGAATATTGTTTCTCTGAACTACGCTCAGCGTGAGAAAGAGAACAACGAAGACGATGCAACGCGTCTGGCGCGTATCAACGATCGCTTCAAGCGTGAAGGTAAGCCTCTGCTCAAGAAACTGGACGATCTGCCTAAAGATTACCAGGAGCCCGATCCGTATCTGGACGAGACGGTGCATATCGCACTCGACCTGGCGAATCTGGAAAAAGACAAGCCTGCCGTACAGCCCGCTCCGGCAAAATAACCTCCCAACAGGCACAAGAAATTGTGCCTGTTTCTTTTTGTTCTGCATCCTTCCGTCAGCCTGATTTTCAATTGTGTAAAGTTGTGTCTTTCTGGTGACTTACGCCCGCCGGATGCTTGAAAATAGCCGCAATACCCATACGATGTGGGTAATCGCATAGTGCGTTTTGTTAAACTGAGGTAAAAAGAAAATTATGATGCGAATCGCGCTCTTCCTGCTCACCAACCTGGCGGTAATGGTGGTTTTCGGGCTCGTGCTAAGCCTGACAGGGATTCAGTCGAGCAGCGTTCAGGGTCTGTTGATTATGGCGCTGCTGTTTGGTTTTGGTGGCTCTTTCATTTCCCTGCTGATGTCGAAGTGGATGGCGCTGAAATCAGTAGGCGGTGAGGTTATCGAGCAACCGCGTAATGATATGGAACAGTGGCTGATGAATACGGTGGCTCAGCAATCCCGTCAGGCCGGGATCGCCATGCCGCAGGTGGCCATTTACCATGCTCCTGATATCAACGCCTTCGCCACAGGTGCCCGTCGTGATGCATCACTGGTTGCCGTCAGCACTGGTCTGTTGCAGAACATGAGCCGTGACGAAGCCGAAGCGGTTATTGCTCACGAAATCAGCCATATCGCAAACGGTGATATGGTAACCATGACCCTGATTCAGGGCGTGGTGAACACCTTCGTTATCTTTATCTCTCGTATTCTGGCGCAGATTGCGGCTGGCTTTATGGGCGGCAACCGCGACGAAGGGGAAGAGAGCAACGGTAACCCGCTGATCTATTTCGCTGTCTCCATGGTTCTTGAACTGGTATTCGGTATTCTGGCCAGCATCATCACCATGTGGTTCTCTCGTCACCGTGAATTCCACGCGGATGCCGGCTCAGCGAAACTGGTTGGCCGTGAGAAGATGATTGCGGCGCTGCAGCGTCTGAAAACCAGCTATGAGCCGCAGGAAGCGAACAGCATGATGGCCTTTTGCATTAACGGTAAATCGAAATCGCTGAGCGAGCTGTTTATGTCTCACCCGCCGCTGGATAAGCGTATTGAAGCGCTGCGCAGTGGGGAATACCTGAAGTAACACAAAGAACCGCAATGAGCCGGGCAGGAGAATACTCCGCCCGGCTTTTTTTATGCCTGAACCCTGGGCTGGGTCACCCGCAGGCCGCTGACGGCAGCCGCGAGGGTGGCAAGGAAACCCGCGGTGAGGAGAGCAACATGATTGCCATTTTGTCCGGCGAGGTTAAACATCAGGGCAACCAGTGCCGCACCGGTGCTTTGTCCCAGAAGGCGCGCGGTCCCCAGCATGCCGCTGGCACCTCCGCTGCGATGACGCGGTGCGGAGGTGATAATAGTGTGGTTGTTAGGAGACTGGAACAGGCCAAACCCCGCACCGCACAGGATCATGCGCCAGATGATGTCCAGATCGGTCGGCGATGACGGTAGCAACGCCAGCGCGAAGAGGCCTGTCGCCATCACCGCCAGCCCCAAAGCACCCAACAAACCGGCATGAACGCGTTCAATTAAGTAACCTGCCAGCGGCGCCATCACCATCGTTGCCAGCGGCCACGGCGTTAACAGCAGTCCGGTCTCCACTTCTGAACGTCCTACCACGCTCTGTAGAAAGAAGGGCAGCGACACCAGAGCCAGCATCTGGGCGCAGAACGAGCAGACAGACGTGCAAATGGAGAGCGAAAAGAGGGGAATACGCAGCAGATCAACAGGCAGTAAAGGCACCGGGAGAGTGAGCTGTCGGCGAACAAAGAAGAAGCCTATGACCAGCAGGGCGAGCAGTTCCACTCCGGTCAGCACCAGTGATTGCCCCTGCGCAAAGCCGCTCAGGGCGGTAATCAGCAGGCCAAAGGTGAGGGCATTCATCACCGCGCTCGCGACGTCGAAGCGCGGCATGGTGCTTTTGGGGCCATTAGCGGGCAGGAAGCGCAGGGCAAAAAAGATGGCCACGATACCCAGCGGCACGTTAATGGCGAAGAGCCATTGCCAGGAGGCAACGGAAAGAATAGCCGCCGCAATGGTTGGCCCGGCGGCGGAAGATACGGCGACAATAAACGAGTTTATCCCCATGCCGCGCCCCAGATGTCGCTGGGGATAAATTAAGCGAATCAACGCCGTGTTTACGCTCATGAGCGCCGCGCCACCAAAACCTTGCGCAATGCGTGCAAGCGTCAAGGTATGAAGTGAATCAGAAAGGGCACATAACAATGAGGTAACGGTGAAAACCACCAGACCGCACTGATACACCCGACGGTAACCGAACATATCGCCCAGGAAAGAGAACGAGAGCAGGGAAACCACAATCGCAATCTGGTAGGCGTTAACAATCCATATTGAACTGGCTGGGGATGCATGCAGGTCGCTGGCGATAGTTGGCAGGGCAACGTTCGCAATTGCGCCGTCAAGGACGGCCATTGAGATACCGATAATGATGGTCGCTATAGCGCCATACCGCTGGGGTAAAGGCAGGCCATCGGAAAGATTTTTTTCCATTAGGATTAAAAAAGCTCAGCGTGAAATTATTCTCAGGGTAACTATTTTAGCACTGTTACTGACGCGATATGCCGCAGATTTGTAACGAAGTAAACGCGGATTGATTGCAGGTGACATGACGGGAACTTATAATAAAAACCGGTTCTGATTTTTATAAAACACTCTCTATGAGGTGGTAAATGGCTATTGCGGATTTGGATAAACAGCCAGATTCTGTTTCTTCCGTGCTGAAGGTGTTTGGCATCTTACAGGCGCTCGGGGAAGAGCGTGAAATTGGTATTACAGAGTTGTCGCAGCGCGTGATGATGTCGAAAAGCACCGTTTATCGCTTTTTGCAAACCATGAAGTCACTGGGCTATGTTGCACAGGAAGGCGAGTCAGAAAAATACTCTCTGACCCTGAAACTGTTCGAACTCGGTGCCCGTGCGCTGCAAAATGTTGATCTGATCCGCAGCGCTGATATTCAGATGCGTGAAATCTCGCGCCTGACCAAAGAGACCATCCATCTCGGTGCGCTGGATGAAGACAGCATTGTTTATATCCATAAAATCGACTCCATGTACAATCTGCGCATGTATTCGCGCATCGGTCGTCGCAATCCGCTCTACAGTACCGCCATTGGTAAGGTTCTGCTGGCGTGGCGCGATCGCGAGGAAGTGAAGCAGATCCTCGATGGCGTAGAATACAAACGCAGTACGACACGAACCATTACCAGCACTGACGAACTGTTAACGGTGCTTGATCACGTGCGTGAGCAGGGGTATGGCGAAGATAATGAAGAACAGGAAGAGGGGCTGCGCTGTATCGGCGTTCCGGTGTTTGACCGCTTTGGCGTGGTGATCGCGGGTTTAAGTATCTCTTTCCCAACCCTTCGCTTTTCAGAAGAGCGTCTGCATGAGTATGTGGCTATCCTGCACACTGCCGCACGTAAGATTTCTGAACAGATGGGTTATCACGACTACCCGTTTTAATCTCTGTTAGCATAAAAAACGCCGCAGATGTTGCGGCGTTTTTTGTCAGTGATTAAACCGTTTGATTAGCCATTATCGATGACGACGGACGTTTTACGCAGTACAGGACAGTTTGTTAAACCAATGAACCCGCTGTCAGAATGCAGATACTGCGCAGTGCTCAGTCCTTGTGCCGTTAAGTACTTACACTGAATACCTAATCCGGCTGCGTTTTCGGTGCTCCCCACGAGCACACCATAACCCGTTAACAGAAGGCCAATCCAGACGATGGCCAGTGCAATAATTGTTCGAATAATTAAGCGCATCATTACCTCTTTTTTATCGTTGTTATCATAAAGCTAGCGTAAACGGTTTACGCTATGAAACAAGTGCAGGATTCTGAAAAAAGCGTGATGGCGGTACAGTTAGTCCTTGTTTAAGATAACCGTGATAACCTGGTTACATCAGGTCTTTAGACGGAGTGTGGAGTGAAAAAAATACGCTGGGTGATTCTGATTATCGTGCTGATAGCGTGCGTGGTGTTATGGACGCAGACTATCAATGTAATGTGCGATCAGGATGTACAGTTTTTTAGCGGCGTCTGCGCAATCAATAAGTTTATTCCGTGGTAACACGCATTTTTTCTCAAGGTGATTTCCTTCCTTCGCGCCAGTGGTAAAATAGACGTTTTTATTGAGGTGGTGAAATGGGTGAGTTACTGAATTCAGGGCTGCTGAATATGGCATCCCTGATGATTTCTTTGGTTGTTCTGCTTGTGGGGCTGGTCATCTGGTTTTTCGTGAATCGTGCCAGTTCGCGTACGAACGAGCAGATCGAACTGTTAGAAGCGCTGCTCGATCAGCAAAAACGTCAGAACGCGCTGCTGCGCCGTCTGTGTGAGGCTAACGAGCCGGAAGAGAAAGACGCGCCGAAAGACGTGGTCGCTGAAGATAACAAAGACGAAGACGACTTTATCCGCCTGGTGGCTGAGCGTTAATTTTTTCGTGCTGGGAGGTGGCTGTGGTCTGGAAAAATCCCTGGTATGACCCCTCCCTGAAACACCACACCCCGAACGGTTTTCGTAATACCCATCCTGCTGGACATCAACCCGGCGACCTGGACCGTTGGCGTAAAGCGCGTAAAGAAGCCTGTTTGCCGAAACCACCCGCGCTGGGTTATGAAGATTTTATTCGTCAGTGGTGGCAACCCGCCGAGCTTACGCAACCTCAAGAGGATGGAGTGTGGTGGCTGGGGCATGCGAGTGTGCTGCTACAGCTAGACGGTAATATCATCCTTACCGACCCGGTTTTTTCACAGCGCGCCTCTCCACTCCCTTTCCTGGGACCACAGCGTAAAACGCCTCCTGCACTGTCTGTCGAGCAACTTCATCAGCTTGATGCGGTCGTCATTTCCCATAACCATTACGATCATCTTGATGATGCGACCATTCGCCGTATTCTCAAACGCTTTCCCGACGTGAGTCTCTTCGTCCCTTTAGGTCTGGCCGCCTGGTTTCGGCGTCGGGGAGCAAAACGCGTGGTTGAGCTCGACTGGTGGCAGAGTTTCACCTGGCAGGGGATGACGTTAACCGCCGTACCTGCGCAGCACTGGAGTATGCGCACGCCATGGAACCGCAATCGCTCCTTATGGTGCGGCTGGGTCATGGAAGGGCGGCATCATCGTTTCTGGTTCAGCGGGGATACAGGGTATTCACCTGAGCTGCTGTTGATACCTGAACGTCTGGGGCCTGTTGATGCTGCCGCGTTACCGGTGGGTGCCTATGCCCCACGATGGTTCATGGCTGTACATCATATGGATCCGCAATCTGCGGTGGCATTGTGGCAGCAGTTGGGTTGTCCTCTGGCGTTTCCCATTCACTGGGGCGTGTTTGAACTGGCAGATGAAGCCTTGGATGAACCGGTGCAGGAGTTAACTGAGGCGCTAGATAATTTAGCACCAGTTAATGATTCTTTCAGGATACTGAAAATTGGTGAATATTTATCCTTATAAACGACGCGATAAATTGTTGCATATATTCTGTATGTAAACGCGCATATGAATGTTTTATTTTTATCGAAACGTTTTGCTTGCCTTGTTTTGATGCAGAGTCATAAAAATTTCATTATTTTGGTGCATAACACTGTTTATTAACTGATGCATTTTAATACAGCTGGCCGCGGGTTATTAACAATGTTTTTTCCCTGAAACAATTTGGTCGCGTTACAATGATTTAAGCATAAGTTTTCACAAATTGTTCTAACTCAATCAATGCTTAAGATTTCTTTTCCCGGTTGCTGGACGCTTTGTAATGATTGCGCTATGTTAAAAATGTCTTAGATTACAGCGGTTGTGCAAGCAGCGTTGGGTCTTTGTTACGCAGCAGGGCTGTCAGTACATATTGCGCATAATTGTGCAAAACCTGACAAGCACTGTTCGAATTTGTGCGGCGGATCGAGACATGTTTAAAAATGGCTTGCCATATTAAACATTGTGTGTGATAACACGTTTTGGGTCAAACGAGGTACAGTTCTGTTTATGTGTGGCATTTTCAGTAAAGAAGTCCTGAGTAAACACGTTGTCGTTGAATACCGCTTCTCTGCCGAACCTTATATTAGTGCCTCATGCAGTAATGTCTCAGTTTTATCTCAGTTAATGCCTGCGGGCTAAGAAAACACTCTAAGGAATTTTGCAAATGGCAAAGATTAAAGGTCAAGTTAAGTGGTTCAACGAGTCTAAAGGTTTTGGTTTCATTACTCCTGCTGACGGCAGCAAAGACGTGTTCGTACACTTCTCTGCAATCCAGGGTAACGGCTTCAAAACTCTGGCTGAAGGCCAGAACGTTGAGTTCGAAATTCAGGATGGCCAGAAAGGCCCAGCTGCAGTTAACGTAACTGCTATCTGATCGAACCACTGCTGACTGAAACGCGCCGCGTTTCAATCTCAGACATAAAGCCTCGCATAACGCGGGGCTTTTTTATGCCCTTTATCTTTCAAAATATTACGATCTGCGGCCTTGTTCGTAACTTGTTGCAAAGCTGCGAGGTTAGTAGCACTGTTTCACCACCTTCCTCCCGTCTTTTCCCGTTAAATCAGGGCGTTGTTTAACAGCCCTGGGGTTCAGGTGAAGAAGAAATTAATAACAGCAACTGGAAATTTCACGCCGGTGCGTTTTGCTCTGCTCTGTTTCGCTATTTTTTGCAGTCTGGCTTTTTTGCTGGGCCGCGTTGCCTGGCTGCAAATCATCAAGCCTGACAATCTGGTGAAGCAGGAAGATATGCGATCCCTCCGTCAGCTGGCAATTGATGCACCGCGTGGCATGATAATGGATCGCGAAGGTCGACCGCTGGCGGTGAGCGTGCCTGTCCGGGCCGTATGGGCCGATCCCAAAACGGTGCTGGCAAAAGGGGGCGTCAGCGCTGATGAACGCTGGCAGGCGTTGGCAAATGCGCTGCATCTCTCCCTGAGCACGCTTTCGGCGCGAATCAATGCCAGTCCACAGGGGCGTTTCATTTACCTTGCCCGTCAGGTCGATCCTGCGCAGGCGAAGTGGATCGATAAACTGAATTTGCCCGGCATCAATTTGCGCGATGAGTCCCGCCGTTTTTATCCTGCCGGGCATGTCGCCGCAAACCTGATTGGTTTTACCAATATTGACGGGCAGGGCATTGAAGGTGTGGAAAAAAGCTTCAACGCTCAATTGACGGGCAAGGCGGGGGTACGGCAGGTAAGGGAAGACCGCTATGGACGCGTGGTTGAAAACCTGACAGAAGTTGCGCCCGCACCGGCGCACAACATCCAGTTGAGCATTGACGAGCGGCTGCAAACCATTACCGAAGATGCGCTGGATAATGCCGTGGCCTGGAACAAGGCCGAGTCAGGTGCATCGGTGCTGATTAATATCCCAACCGGGGAAATACTCGCCATGGCGAGCTATCCGAATTTTAACCCCAATAATCGGGAAGGCGCGACGATAAATGACTTTCGCAATCGCGCCATCAGCGATACGTTCGAACCCGGTTCGACCGTCAAGCCGCTGGTGCTAATGACGGCCCTGCAGCAGGGTCTGGTCCAGCCGGATAGCGTGATTGACACTCACCCGTATATCCTTGACGGGCATCGTATCCGCGATGTGGGTTACTATCCTGAACTGACAATGACCGGGATCCTGCAAAAATCGAGCGACACGGGCGTGTCGCGACTGTCCCTGGCAATGCCAGTCCAGCATCTTATTGATACGTACAGAAACTTTGGTTTTGGTACCAATACGGGGCTTGGCTTAACGGGGGAGAGCGCGGGACTGTTGCCACGGCGTAAGTACTGGAGCCAGCTCGACCGCGCGACCTTTGCCTTCGGCTACGGGCTGATGGTAACCCCGCTACAGCTGGCGCACGTCTACGCGACAATTGGCGGCTTCGGGCTTGAGCGCCCCCTTTCCATTACCCGTATCGATCCCCCCGTCATCGGCCAACGCGTCATGCCGGAAGAGATTGCGCACGAAGTGGAGCACATGATGGAGAGCGTCGCGCTACCCGGCGGTGGGGGCGTTAAGGCCGCCGTTCGTGATTACAGGGTTGCGGTGAAAACCGGCACGGCGAAGAAAATTGACGATAGCGGAAAATATGTCGATAAATACGTGGCCTACACTGCGGGCGTAGCACCTGCCAGCGACCCGCGCTTTGCCCTGGTGGTAGTGATTAACGATCCCCAAAACGGAGCCTACTACGGCGGTGCCGTCTCCGCACCTGTCTTCAGTGAGATTATGGGTAACGTACTGCGTCTGGAGAACGTGAAGCCTGACGGGCTACCGGCGGGTTCCGATCACCTTATCGTTATGCGCTAACCGGGCGTTTATAACCAGGGCGAATAGCGGTACACTTCGCCCTTTGATTATGCTCCGGAGTAGCCATGTCCTTCAGTTGTCCCCTTTGCCACGCGGCCCTGACGCACTCAGATAAAAGTTATACCTGTCCGCAGGGACATCAGTTTGATATGGCGAAAGAAGGCTACGTAAATCTTCTGCCGGTGCAGCATAAACGCTCCCGCGATCCCGGGGACAGTGCCGAGATGATGCAGGCGCGCCGCGCGTTTCTCGATGCCGGACACTATCTGCCGTTACGGGAAACGGTCGCGAAAATACTGGATGATATTTTGTCTGGTTCAGCAACCGCCATGCTCGATATTGGCTGCGGGGAAGGGTATTACACCGCGCGGTTTGCGGAGGTTGCTCGCGAGAAGGGCGCGCTGACATTTGGTCTGGATGTGTCGAAAGTGGCGATTCGCGCGGCGGCTAAACGCTACACTGACGTGACGTTCTGCGTGGCATCCAGCCATCGGCTGCCGTTTGACGATGCCAGCATGGATACTGTTATCCGCATTTACGCGCCCTGTAAGGCGGAAGAGCTGGCGCGTGTGGTGAAACCGGGCGGATGGGTGGTCACCGTTACGCCAGGCCCGCGTCATCTGATGGAGCTGAAAGGGCTGATCTACGATGAGGTGCGTCTGCATGCCCCTCATTCTGAACAGCTGGCCGGTTTTACCCTGAAGCAAGCGCAAACCGTGGCGTATGAAATGACGCTGAAAGGGGAAGAGGCCACAGCATTGTTGCAGATGACGCCGTTTGCGTGGCGGGCGAAGCCGGAAGTGTGGGAAGCGTTAGCTGCGCATTCACTCTTTCGCTGCCAGACGGATTTTAGTATCCACGTCTGGCAGCGCGAAGATTAACCGGCGAAGTGTGCCCAGAGGATCTGGGCACCAATCCCAATTAACACAATCCCCCCCAGGATCTCGGCGCGTTTACCCAGCAGTGGGCCGATAAACCGTCCGACCATCATGCCCAGCGTGGACATAATCAGGGTTGCACAGCCAATGGCCAGCGCGGTGGCGATAATATTAACCTGCAGGAATGCCAGACCGACACCGACAGCCATCGCATCCAGGCTGGTGGCGATTGCCGTAGTGACCAGTAGCCAGAATCCGTGGCGATGCAGCGGCTCCTCATCTTCATCTTCACCGCCGCGAAAACCTTCAATCACCATTCGACTGCCGAGAAATACCAGCAGGATGAAGGCAATCCAATGGTTCCACTCCAGCACAAACTGGCTGGCGAGCATGCCAAGGCCCCAGCCGATAAGAGGGGTCAGCGTTTCGATAGCACCAAAAATCAGTCCGGTGCGCAGGGCTTCTGAAAATTTCGGTTTGTGAAGCGTGGCGCCTTTTCCGATGGAAGCCGCAAATGCGTCCATGGACATGCCAAAAGCGAGAAGGATCGTAGCGGAGATATTCATAACAGCGTCCAGACCGGGGATATCCATATGACACATCACTGCCCCCAGTAAACAGCAGTTGATGTATCTATGGTCTCGCCTGATCGCTCTACACATAAGATGTGCTGAAAACGATCCGTACGTGCCACGTTTTTCAACGAGTATGTTGACACGTACATTTCCTGTGAACAGGAAATCGGCTACTCCCCAACGACGGGCGCAACCTTAACATATTTTGAGAATATAAAACAACAATGAATAAGTATAATCCAGTCTGCTTATTGAGAACAGTTTTCATTTACTTTTAAGTGTGAAGGTATCGTTAAAAAATAGAGATCAAATTAACGAAGGGGATATAGCTTCGGCTATATTTCTTGCGCAAAATAAACGCAGAACATAGCCATTGCTATATATCTAACTCATTGAGTTTTAAGGAGTAGGTTGTATATCCTTTCCAGGTCGTCAATATTCCTCACCCGAATAAGCAGGCGCCGCTGTTCTAATTGCATAACCAGTACACCGTCTTCGGATAATTTCATCTCTTTAATACGGTTATATTCTATCCATACATTGGCGAAGAAAAATCCACGGGTTTTAAAAATGACTTTCGGCGTGCGGATCCAGAACAGATAAACCGCCATTAATGCCAGCGCACATAATAACCATGTGGTTAATATTGCACCATGGCTGGTGACGTTATTGTAAATAAGAATGACGATGAGACCCGCGAAGATAAACGCATCCACGCGCCCGCGTCGCAGAAGGGGAAGGGAGAGCAGCGTCTCGCCGTGACGGCGGGGCATGATGAACTCGTCATAGATCGCGTAAGCCAGAAGGGCTGCAATAAATAAAACCAGTACGATGTCCGTGACAGTCATTCATCCTCCAGTAAACAGATAAAAAAACCGGGGGCAAGCCCCCGGCGTCTAACGTTATTGCTTTACAGACCCAGCAGGCCTACAGCGTAGCCCGCGATACCGATGACGAAGAAGCCAACGATAATCCACAGCGGGTTCACTTTCTTACGCAGGAGCCACATACAGGCGAAGGTCAACAGCAGAGGTACCAGGCCCGGCATCAGCTGGTCCAGGATAGTCTGCACGGTGGTGACACGAGTTTGTCCATCCTGGCCAGTGATGGTTGACACCACCAGTGGGATGTTCACGTGCGTCCACTTGTTAACCAGTGCCCCCATGACAAACAGGCCGAGGATTGACGCCCCCTCAGTCAGTTTCTGCAGGAAGCCGCCGCCCATGTCCTTAACGATGTCCACCCCTTTACGGTAGCCGTAGGCCACGCCGTAGTAACGAGTCAGCAGACGCACGGCGTTGAACAGGATGAAGAACAGCAGTGGACCAAGCAGGCTGCCGCTCATCGCGATACCGGCACCCAGTGCTGCGAAGACCGGACGAACGGTACCCCAGAATATCGGGTCGCCAACGCCGGCCAGCGGGCCCATCAGACCGACTTTGATACCGTTGATGGCACCATCGTCAATCTCTGCGCCGTTAGCACGCTGCTCTTCCATCGCCAGCGTAACGCCCAGAACCGGAGCCGCTACATAAGGATGGGTGTTAAAGAATTCCAGGTGACGCTTAATCGCCTGACGGCGCGCTTCGTTGTTTTCCGGGTACAGGCGTTTGATCGCCGGTACCATGGAGAAACAGAAGCCCAGCGCCTGCATACGTTCGAAGTTCCATGAACCCTGAAACAGGTTAGAACGGATGAACACGCCACGAATATCACCCGGAGTGAGTTTTTTCTCAGTGGTAGTTTTTGTCATATCAACCATTTCGCTCACCTGCTAGTCCAGTTCGTTATCGAGATCGTTGTTACCAGCAGCCTGCGCTGGGGCACCCGCGACGCGGTTATATTTCGGGCTGAGCTGGATGTAGAGAATCGCCATCACCGCACCAATCACACCCAGTGCAACCAGGTTAAAGTTGGTGAATGCAGCGGTCACGAAGCCGAGGTAGAAGAACGGCATCAGGTAGCCTGCGCGCATCATGTTGATGACCATTGCATAACCGACGACCACGATCATACCGCCCGCGATGTTCAGACCGCCGGTGACCACTTCTGGAATGGCGTTCAGCATGCTCTGGACTTCACTGGTACCGACGGAAATCGCGACGATAACGGCCGGGATCGCGATACGCATCGCCTGCAGGAACAGGGACGAAACGTGGATCCACGACAGTGCCGTGAGGTTGCCGTTTTCGGCCGCCTTATCCGCTGCGTGCTGGAAGGCTACGGTGATTGTACGAACAATGATGGTCAGAACCTGGCCTGCGGCTGCCAGCGGGATCGCCAGGGCGATACCTGCACCAATACTCTGGTGACCGGCAATAACCAGAACGGTAGAAATGATAGAGGCCAGCGCGGCATCGGGCGCAACTGCCGCACCGATGTTCATCCAGCCAAGGGCGATCATTTCCAGGGTACCACCGATGATGATACCGGTTTTCATGTCACCCAAAACGGCCCCAATCAGCGTACAGGCCACCAGAGGGCGGTGGAACTGAAATTCATCAAGTACGGATTCCATACCCGCAATACATGCGACGACGAACACCAGCACAATCTGAAGAGTAGTAATCTCCATTGCACTTCTCCTATTACATAAGCTCTATGTGAAAAACCGGCGCGGGCTTATTTCCCAACTTTGCCGATCAAATCCATCATTTTCAGTTTTTGATCCGTGGAAACCTTACGGGCTTCCAGCTCAATACCGCGCGCATTCAGCTTGTTGAATGCCTCGATATCTTTCGCATCGACTGAAATGGCGTTGTTGACCTGCGTTTTGCCCTGACGGAATGCCATACCACCAATGTTCACGGAGGTGATTTTCACGCCGCCTTCAACAATGCGCTCAACGTCTGTCGGGTTAGTGAACAGGAGCATTACGCGTTCACCCGCATATTTCGGGTTGTTGTAAACGCGGATCATCTTGGCGACATCCACGACGTGCGCGGTAACGCCAGGAGGAGCAACCTGAGTCAGAAGGGTTTTACGCACGGTGTCGGCGGCAACTTCATCACTGACGACGATAATGCGTCGAACGTTGGTCTCTTTGGTCCAGCGCGTGGCGACCTGGCCGTGGATTAAGCGGTCATCAATACGGGCAAGGCCGATAACCATGTAATCGTTCGGGCCCATCGGTTTTGCCGGCGCTGCCGCTTTCGGTGCCGCAGCAGGCGCAGGGGCTGGTTTTTCAACCGGCTGCGCTTTCAGGGCTTTTACCCCTTCGCGCCCGGTTTCAACGGCCAGTGCTACCAGCTCATCGAACGCCGGATTGTCGTCGCGGGCCATGAAGGTTTCCACCAACATGGGGATATTGACCCCGGCGACAACTTCATAGTGCTCTTTATCGACGACAATGCGGCTGGCAGCATTGAACGGGCTGCCGCCCCATGTATCAACGAGAAACAGCACGCCTTTGCTGGTATCCAGCTTCGCGAGTTGAGCGTTGTACTTCTCAATCAGCGTCTCGGCATTTTCACCGGGAACGAAATCGATCCAGCCGACGTTTTCCTGCTCGCCCAACAGCATCTCTGCCGTTTTGAGTAGCTGCTCAGCAGCCCAACCATGTGTGCCTATGACAATAGCAATGGTCACTTGCTACCTCCTTTTATTATCATTAATACGCCTGCCGGGCAGTCGTACTGAGAATCGTATTGGCGAACCGAATCGATTCAGATAAGGGTTAGAGAGAAATAAACTAAGACTTACGCGAATTATTTTAGATAGTGAAAAAATAATTTATGTGATGAAGATCCGTAATTTAGCTTTCCCGATACAGAAATTACTCAACACAAATAAAGTCTTTTCGCGATTTTGCAAAAGAACGTAAATCTTTGCTAAAAATGCATTGTGTCTGATATGTTTAGCCTCCGTTTAATTGTTCAGGAGTATAGGGCTACAGCCCACTATATGGACCGTCACCGACGTCAGTCATCTTCCAGGCCATTTCGCGCCTTTTTCACCGGCGATCCTCGCCATGTATCGACTCTGTCTGCCTCTGTTTTGCCCACATTGAGTGGGGCACCGTTTCGTCATTCCTTTAGCAGGAGCTTGTCATGGAATTCTTAATGGACCCGTCAATCTGGGTGGGATTACTCACGCTGGTGGTGCTGGAGATTGTTCTCGGCATCGATAACCTGGTGTTTATCGCTATCCTTGCGGACAAACTGCCGCCAAAACAGCGTGACAAAGCGCGACTGATTGGTCTCTCGCTGGCGCTGGTCATGCGACTGGGCCTGCTGTCCGTCATCTCCTGGATGGTCACGCTGACCAAACCGCTGTTCTCCGTCATGGATTACACCTTCTCCGGCCGTGACTTGATCATGCTGATCGGGGGGATATTCCTGCTCTTCAAAGCGACGACTGAGCTTCATGAGCGGTTGGAAAACCGTCAGCATGATGATGGGCACGGTAAAGGCTATGCCAGCTTCTGGGTGGTGGTAATGCAGATCGTGGTGCTTGATGCGGTCTTCTCGCTGGATGCGGTGATCACGGCGGTCGGCATGGTGAACCACCTGCCGGTGATGATGGCAGCGGTCGTCATTGCGATGGCGGTCATGCTTCTGGCCTCGAAGCCGTTGACGCGTTTCGTGAACCAGCATCCGACGGTGGTGGTACTGTGTCTGAGCTTCCTGCTGATGATCGGTCTGAGCCTGGTGGCTGAAGGCTTTGGCTTCCATATTCCGAAAGGCTACCTGTACGCCGCGATTGGCTTCTCGATCCTGATCGAGCTGTTCAACCAGATTGCACGTCGTAACTTCATTAAGCAGCAGTCTAATCAGCCGCTGCGCGCTCGTACCGCAGATGCCATTCTGCGCCTGATGGGCGGTCGTCGTCAGGGGAACGTTCAGTCTGACCCCGAAAACCATAACCCGGTTCCGGTCCCGGAAGGGGCGTTTGTGGAACAAGAGCGCTACATGATTAACGGCGTGCTCTCTCTGGCCTCTCGTTCACTGCGCGGGATCATGACGCCACGCGGGGAAATCAGCTGGGTTGATGCAAACCTGAGCGTTGATGAGATTCGTCAGCAGCTACTCTCTTCACCACACAGCCTGTTCCCGGTGTGTCGTGGTGAACTGGATGAGATCATCGGCGTCGTGCGGGCGAAAGAAATGCTGGTCGCCCTGGAAGAGGGCGTTAACGTGGAAGCGGTTGCCGCCGCATCGCCTGCGATTGTCGTTCCGGAAACGCTGGATCCGATCAACCTGCTGGGGGTGCTGCGCCGCGCACGCGGTAGCTTTGTTATCGTCACCAACGAGTTTGGTGTGGTGCAGGGACTGGTAACGCCGCTGGACGTGCTTGAAGCGATTGCCGGTGAGTTCCCGGATGCCGACGAAACGCCGGAGATCGTCGCCGACGGCGAAGGCTGGCTGGTTAAAGGGACGACCGACCTGCACGCGCTCTCGCACACGCTGGGGCTGGAAAACGTGGTCAACGATGAAGAAGACATCGCGACCGTTGCCGGTCTGGTTATCGCCGTTAACGGGCAAATCCCGCGTGTCGGCGATGTGATTGAACTGCCGTCGCTGCACATTACGATTGTCGAAGCCAACGACTATCGCGTTGATATGGTCCGTATTGTTAAAGAACAATCTGCCCACGATGAAGATGAGTAAGTCTGCTTAACGCAGCGGCATTAAGGGCACGATGTGTCCGTTATGACGCGCTGGCGGGGGAGTTCTTCCCGCCAGCCAGTCTGGGAAGTCCCGTAGCGGCATAGGCCGCGCATAGAAAAATCCCTGCAGAACAGGTACGCCATGGCGGCGTAAAAATCGCGCCTGCTCCTCCGTCTCGACCCCTTCAGCCACCAGTTCGATATTCAGCCGCTGACCCAGAGCAATAATGATATCCGTCACCGTTGAATTCACGGCATCAGTGCCAATGGCTGTGGTAAATGACTGGTCGATTTTCAGCACGTCCGGGTGCAGCTTTTCAAGCCAGGAGAGGGAGCTGTTTCCGGTGCCAAAATCGTCGATGGCGAGCTTCACCCCTTTGCGATGCAGTTCGCGGACGATGCGATAATCCGCATCCAGCAGCGCATCCCGCTCCGTTAATTCAATCACCAGCTGCTGACGCGGATTAGCGCTGAACCAGAGACGGTTCAGGTCCTGTAACAGCACCGCGCGACGGAAATGGCTGGCGGCGACGTTAATGCCGATGTGAAAACCGGCGCTGGCAGGGAAGTAGCCTATCTGGCGCACCGTTTCGGCGATCACATAACGGGTCAGGGGGACAATCTGGTTGTGTTCTTCTGCCAGAGGAATAAACACTTCCGGGGAAATCCACCCCTGACGGGGATTATTCCAGCGCAGCAGGATCTCAACGCCAGTGCATTTCTGGGTACGGGCATTCACCAGCGGCTGGCAGAAAAGCTCAAATTCCCGCGACGCAATCCCCATGTCGATCTCCCACGTGAAGCTCATCCGGTTTGCCGTGGCTAGCCAGGCGAGATAGCCCAGCAGCAGGCTGAGCATGAGCCCCAGCGGCAGCTGGGCTGGCAGACTTTTTAAGGCTAATACTCCGGGCCCCGGTCCGCTGACCGTAATGGTGAAAGGATTTCGGGATGATGACTGCTGGAAAATCGCACCATCTTCATCAAATGTCAGGCTGTCGGTGACGCGTTGACCATAGCGCAAAAAGCGATCGCCCACGTTAAGCGCCACGTCATTGATAAGCGGACGCTGGGGCTCAAGAATCATTTTAGTGATCAGATCAATATTGATGATCTCAATAATGCCATCTTCACCGTCCCGGGAGACGGGGTACCACTGGATCACTATCGGGCTGCCCTTCAGCAGCCACTGGTCGGTCGATAAAATCAGCGTCGCCGTGCTGGCGGGTAATTCCTTCTGGAAGTCGCGAACGGGTACATCACGGCTCCCGAAAATACTCGAGCAATAGAGGATTCCATCTTTGATCAGGGCGATGGAGCGTACCGTCTGCAAAATGGCGGCCTGCTTTCGCAGGGCCAGATGCGCCTGCGGGCAGGGCTGACCCACCAGCGGCTGCAGCACGCTGCGGCGGTTTTCTAAAGAAAGCAGTACGTTATCAAGGGCGCGAACGGAATGGCTGGTAAAATCGATGATCCGCTGTTGGTTAACGTTGCGCTGTGAAATAAAGCGAATGCCTAATGTCAGGATGAGCGTCAGGAGCGCAACCGTCACACAGACGATAACGCGTTTTTGGCGATAGTTTTTAATGATCGTTTGTGCAGTTTGCATGAACGGTCGCCTGATAAGCCACCAGCCACAAAAGCCGGACGCAACAGTAAAAGTGTAGTGGGGAAAGCAGAAGGAGACGAGGAAGAAGAGGGAAATTCGCCCATCCGTTGCAGATGGGCGAAAGGCAGTATTAGTCGCACTGCACCTTAATGGCCAGGCCACCACGGGACGTTTCACGGTATTTCGCGTTCATGTCTTTGCCCGTTTCGTACATGGTTTCAATCACCTTATCCAGCGATACGCGAGGTTCGCTGGTACGGCGCATCGCCATACGTGAGGCGTTGATGGCCTTCACCGACGCAATCGCGTTACGCTCGATACACGGCACCTGCACCTGGCCTGCGACCGGGTCACAGGTTAGACCGAGGTTATGCTCCATACCGATTTCGGCCGCCACACAGACCTGCTCAGGGCTTGCGCCCAGCAGCTCTGAAAGACCGGCTGCCGCCATAGAACAGGCCACACCCACTTCACCCTGGCAGCCGACTTCAGCGCCAGAAATGGAGGCGTTCATTTTATACAGCGCACCGATGGCACCCGCCGCCAGGAAATAACGGATGTAAATATCCGGCGTCACGGGCTCAATAAAGTGGTCGTAATACGCCAGCACCGCGGGAACAATACCGCACGCGCCGTTGGTTGGTGCGGTCACGACGCGGCCGCCGGCGGCGTTCTCTTCGTTAACCGCCAGGGCGAACATATTCACCCAGTCGACCACGTTCATTGGGTCGTTGGAGAATTTGTCTGTGGTCACCAGCATACGGCGCAGGGCAGAGGCACGACGCGGCACGCGCAGTGGACCTGGCAGGACACCTTCGGTGTTCATCCCGCGATCGATACAGGCGCGCATGGTTTGCCATACGTTCGCAAAATAGTCTTCAATCTCTTTTTTGCTGTGCAGCGCCAGTTCGTTCTGCATCACCATGCCGGAGAGTGAAAGACCGGTCTCTTTGCAGTAACCCAGCATCTCGGTAGCCGATTTGAACGGATACGGAACGCTGACGTCGCCAACGCTATCTTTGCCAAAATGTTCTTCATCCACGATGAAACCACCGCCGATGGAGTAGTACGTTTTGCTGTAAATCTCTTTTTCACCGCTAAAAGCGTGAATGGTCATGCCGTTCTCATGCAGCGGCAGGTTGTCGCTACGAAAACGCATGCCGTCATCCTGCGGGAAATCGACTTCCTGCTGACCGTTTGCCAGCAGCAGGCGGCCGCGTGTTTCCACGTCGCGGATGAATGCCGGAATGGCATCAATATCTACGGTATCCGGCATATTGCCTGCCAGACCCATAATAATGGCGATATCGGTGTGGTGGCCTTTACCCGTCAATGACAGCGAGCCGTAAACATCCACGGCGACACGGGTAACGCTTTCCAGTAATCCTTTTTCGACCAGATCATCGACGAACTGTTTACCGGCCTTCATCGGGCCAACAGTATGGGAAGACGAAGGGCCAATTCCCACTTTGAACATGTCGAATATACTAATCACTTTCACACTCCTGACAGGGTTACCGGGGTTCCAGTAACGATGTTATAACTGCGCATAGTGTAAGAGGGAACACCGACCTCGGCTTAACTATTCACATGAATTAAACTAATGGTTGGCGATGGGTTTTGCTAATAGCGCGACGCGGATCGCAAACCTGGCAGAAGAGGGTGGAACGTAAAGTATAGTCAAGGCTTCAGGCCGATTTGCAACGCCAGCTCACGAATAATGCCCGCCGTCATGCCCCAGACAAAATAATGCTGATACCAGGATAACCACACCCGATGGTCATGCCCCCGGCGTTGGATATCCAGCGGGTGATAACGACTCAGTCGAAGGGCCTCTTCCAGCGGCATTTCAAACACCGCTGAAACTTCATCGACGCTGGCGTGATACTGCAGGTTCGGCGGGATAATACCGACCACCGGCGTAACCTGAAAGCCGGTGACGCTGTTGACGGGCGGCAGCACGCCGATGACCTCAACCGCTTCCGGCGGAATGGCGACCTCTTCCTGCGCCTCGCGCAGCGCGGCGGCAATCAGCGAGGCGTCGGTGCTGTCGACTGCGCCACCCGGAAAGGCGACCTGACCGGCGTGCTTGCGTAAATGGGGAGAACGCTGGGTGAGCAGCAGGCCCGGCTGCGCGCGGCGCACGACCGGGATCAGCACGGCCGCCTGGCGCTGATTCAGCGCTTCGCGGTTGACCTGCGGTCGTAATAGCTGAAAGCGAGATAAAAAGTCATCCAGCGTCAGGTTCTCTTTTTCCACCCGTGATTACTCCAGTTGTTTCAGGATACGGTTAACTTTATCAAAGGTTTCCTGATATTCCGCATCGACCTGGCTATCGGCAACAATACCGCCCCCAGCCGAGCAGTATAAATTTCCGCCGCAGGCGGTCAGCGTGCGTATGGTAATGCTGGTATCCAGCGTGCCGCACAGGCTGATGTAGCCAATACTGCCGCACCAGGCGTTGCGTCGCTGCGGCTCCAGCTCATCAATGATCTCCATCGCCCGTACCTTTGGCGCCCCGGTGATGGAGCCTCCCGGGAACGCGGCGCGCAGCAGGTCGCAGGCCGTGCGCGAGGGCGGCAGCCGAGCGGTAATCGTGCTGACCAGGTGATGCACGGCCGGGAAAGGCTCAACGACAAACAGTTCCGGCACGCGCACGCTGCCCGGAACGGCCACGCGGCCGATATCGTTGCGCATCAGATCGACAATCATCAGGTTTTCGGCGCGGTCTTTCGGCGAAGCGGCCAGTGTTTCCGCCTGCTGGCGATCGGCATCGGGATCTGCAAGACGCGGCAGGGTACCTTTGATCGGGCGGGTCTGAATAGTGCCTTCCGCCAGATGGATAAAACGTTCAGGCGACAGGCTGAGGATCGCGCCCTGTTCCAGACGTACGAATGCGCTGAACGGCGCCTTATTGCTGGCATTAAGACGGGTGAACGCCTGCCATTCATCTCCCTCATATGTTGCCTGAAAACGCTGGGCAAGATTGACCTGATAACAGTCACCGCTTTGCAGATACGCCTGTACGCGCGAGAATTTTTCTGCATACTCCGCAGCGCTCATATTCGAGCGCCATTTTGAGGTCAGCGTGAACGTTTCTGCCGGTGCAGGCTGCTGCGCCTCAAGCCAGGCCAGACGCGCCTGCACGTCATGATGACTCAGCAGTGAAAACGTTTTTTTGTGGTGATCAACAATTAACGCCCAGTCATACAATCCCACGGCCATGTCTGGCAGAGAAATATCCGCCTGCGCATGCTCAGGCAGCGTTTCGAAACGACGACCTAAATCGTAGCCAAACAGGCCCAGCGCGCCCCCCTGAAAGGGGAGGTCCGGGTTCGGTGTGGCAGATAAGCCCAGCGCGTTAATTTCTTGCTGAAGCTGCATCAGCGGATCGTCCGTTAGCGACAGGTCATTGGTCGTCAGCGTCTTCAGCGGATCGGCTACCAGGATATCAAAGCGGCTGTAGGGGTGGTCCGCGTAGCCGGAATGCAGCAGCATCGCAAAAGGAAGGTGGCTCAGACGGGCAAACCAGAATTCCGCAGCGTCTGTACGCCAGGGCAAGGTAATAACAGTGGGGAAGCGCATGTTCATGTGTGGCATACTACCGGGCAGCGTGAAATAATTAGCGCGAATAATTTAGCAGGAGTTGACGATGTTTGCAGGTTTACCTTCTCTCAGTCATGACCAACAGCAGAAAGCGGTTGAACGCATTCAGGAACTGATGACCCAGGGTATGAGCAGCGGAGAGGCGATTACCGTTGTCGCTCAGGAAATTCGCGCCAGTCATACCGGCGAGCGGATTGTGGCGCGATTCGAAGATGAAGATGAAGAAGAGTAACGGGCTTAAACTGCCGCGATAATCTTGATCTCAACCTTATACTCCGGTTTCATCAGCGTCGCCTGTACGGTGCAGCGTACAGGCGCGTGACCCGCCACGACCCATGCATCCCAGGCTTTATTCATTGCCGCGAAATCGTCTTTGTTTGCCAGGAAAATCGTCGCATCCAGAATGCGGGATTTGTCGCTACCTTGCTTAACAAGTACTGCATCAATTTGCGCCAGGGTGTTAGCCGTTTGCTCGAAGGCATCCGCGTCCAGGTTAGCCGGTACGCCGGTGTAGTAAAGCGTCTGGTTATGGATCACCACATCAGACCAGCGGGCTTCGGCATCAATGCGCACAATCGTCATAAACGTTTCCTCGTTATTTTTCGTCATCAGGCGGCAAGACTGCCATATTGTTCCGTTGTCGTCACTATTTGGGGTGGCACTGGAGAGGATGGGCTGACATAATCCCTGTGCAAAAATACAGTGAGAGAGCACCGTGGCAGACGATTTTTCCCCTGAAGGTCAATTAGCACAAGCTATCCCCGGCTTCAAACCGCGTGAACCTCAGCGGCAGATGGCCCACGCCGTTGCGCGTGCCATTGATAAGGCACAGCCGCTGGTGGTAGAGGCCGGAACCGGCACGGGGAAAACCTACGCGTATCTCGCTCCGGCGCTGCGCGCGAAAAAGAAGGTGATTATTTCCACCGGGTCGAAAGCGTTGCAGGATCAGCTCTACAGCCGCGATTTGCCCACGGTGGCAAAAGCGCTGAAATACAAAGGCCGTCTGGCCTTGCTGAAAGGGCGCTCCAACTATCTCTGCCTGGAACGTCTTGAGCAGCAGGCGCTGGCAGGCGGCGATTTGCCGGTACAAACCCTGAGCGACGTCATTATCCTTCGCGCCTGGGCGAACCAGACGGAAGAGGGTGATATCAGCACCTGCGCGAGCGTGCCGGAAGACTCACCTGCCTGGCCGCTGGTGACCAGCACCAACGACAACTGCCTTGGCAGCGACTGTCCGCTGTATAAAGACTGCTTTGTGGTGAAAGCGCGCAAAACGGCGATGGACGCCGATGTGGTCGTGGTAAACCACCATCTGTTCCTCGCGGATATGGTGGTCAAGGACAGCGGGTTTGGTGAGCTGATCCCTGAAGCGGACGTCATGATTTTCGATGAAGCCCACCAGCTCCCGGATATCGCCAGCCAGTATTTCGGCCAGTCGCTTTCCAGCCGCCAGCTGCAGGATCTGGCGAAAGACTTCACCATTGCTTACCGCACCGAATTGAAAGATACCCAGCAGCTGCAGAAGTGTGCTGACCGCCTGGCGCAGAGTGCGCAGGATTTCCGGTTACAGCTCGGCGAGCCGGGCTATCGCGGTAACCTGCGCGAGCTGCTGGCGGATAAAAATATCCAGCGCGCACTGCTGCTGCTCGATGATGCCCTGGAACTTTGCTACGACGTGGCGAAACTGTCGCTCGGCCGTTCCGCGCTGCTGGATGCCGCCTTCGAGCGTGCCACGCTCTATCGTGGCCGACTCAAGCGGCTAAAAGAGATTAACCAGCCGGGGTTCAGCTACTGGTATGAGTGCACCTCTCGTCATTTCACGCTGGCGCTCACGCCGCTGACGGTGGCGGATAAATTTAAAGAAGTGATGGCGCAAAAGCCGGGAAGCTGGATTTTCACGTCGGCAACCCTGTCGGTGAATGACAATCTTCACCACTTTACCGAACGTCTGGGCATTGAGCAGGCGGAGTCGCTGCTGCTGCCAAGCCCGTTCGATTACGAAAAACAGGCGCTGCTCTGTGTCCCGCGAAATCTTCCGCTGCCTAACCAGCCGGGTGCGGCGCGCCACCTGGCGGCGATGCTAAAACCGATGATCGAGGCCAACAACGGCCGCTGCTTTATGCTCTGCACCTCTCACGCCATGATGCGCGACCTTGCGGAGCAGTTCCGCGCCACTATGACCTTGCCGGTGCTGCTGCAGGGCGAAACCAGCAAAGGGCAACTGCTGCAGCAGTTCGTCACTGCCGGTAATGCCCTGCTGGTGGCAACCAGCAGCTTCTGGGAAGGGGTCGACGTGCGGGGAGACACCCTTTCGCTTGTGATCATCGATAAGCTGCCGTTTACCTCCCCGGACGACCCGCTGCTGAAGGCGCGGATGGAAGACTGTCGCCTGCGCGGCGGCGATCCGTTCGACGAGGTACAGCTGCCGGATGCGGTGATTACTCTCAAGCAAGGGGTAGGGCGTTTGATCCGCGACGTTACCGATCGCGGTGTGCTGGTCATTTGCGATAACCGACTGGTCATGCGCCCTTACGGCGCAATCTTCCTGGCAAGCCTGCCGCCCGCGCCGCGGACGCGGGACATAAAACGCGCGGTGCGTTTCCTGGCAAACCCAACGGCGGAGTAATTTACCCCGGAGTGTGCTAAGATGCGCGCCATTTTGTGACTGACCCTTGCGAGAGCGCGACGACCCATGCGAATTCTGGCTATTGATACCGCAACAGAGGCTTGCTCTGTTGCCCTGTTGAACAACGACGCTGTTTCTGCTCATTTCGAAGAGTGCCCCCGGGAACACACCCAGCGCATTCTGCCCCTGGTAAAAGAGATCTTAACCCAGGGCAATACCTCCTTAACCGACCTCGACGCGCTGGCCTTTGGCCGCGGCCCCGGCAGCTTTACGGGCGTACGCATCGGGATTGGCATTGCCCAGGGGCTGGCGCTGGGCGCCGAACTGCCGATGATTGGCGTCTCTACGCTCGCCACTATGGCGCAGGGCGCATGGCGCATGACCGGGGCAACGCGCGTCCTGGCCGCGATTGATGCCCGTATGGGCGAAGTCTACTGGGCGGAATACACCCGCGACGCGCAGGGCGTGTGGCACGGTGAAGAGACGGAAGCCGTACTTAAGCCGGAAGCGGTTACTGAGCGGCTGAAACAGCTGTCCGGTGAGTGGGCGACCGTCGGCACCGGCTGGCCGGCGTGGCCAGATATGGCGAACGACACCGGGTTAATGCTGGTGGACGGCAACATGCTTCTGCCTGCCGCTGAGGATATGCTTCCCATTGCCTGCCAGCTGCTTGCAGCAGGGAAAACCGTTGCCGTTGAACACGCGGAGCCGGTTTATTTACGAAACACCGTTGCGTGGAAGAAACTTCCGGGCCGCGAGTGAATCTCAGTAACAGGAACTGAGAAAAAGGAGTCGCATCATGGCGGTTCAGACTAAAGCAGTACGCCTTATTATGGCAGGCGCGGTGGCCATAGCATTGAGCGGATGCGTTTCCGTTCCTGATGCGATCAAGGGCAGCAGCCCGACGCCCCAGCAGGATCTGGTTCGGGTGATGAATGCGCCTGAGCTGTACGTCGGCCAGGAAGCGCGCTTCGGCGGCAAGGTGATCGACGTGCAGAACCAGCAGGGGAAAACCCGTCTGGAGATCGCGACCGTTCCGCTGGACAGCGGCGCGCGGCCCGTACTGGGCGAGGCCTCCCGCGGACGTATCTATGCGGACGTCAGTGGTTTCCTCGACCCGGTCGATTTTCGCGGACAGCTGGTAACCGTTGTCGGGCCGATAACCGGTGCCGTGCAGGGCAAAATCGGCAACACGCCGTATAAATTTATGACCATGCAGGTCAACGGGTATAAACGCTGGCGGCTGGCGCAGCAGGTGATCATGCCGCCTCAGCCGATCGATCCGTGGATGTGGGGTCCACATCCTTATCGTTACGGCTACCCGGGCTGGGGCTGGTATAACCCGGGACCTGCACAGGTACAGACGATCGTTACTGAGTAACTTACTGTTATTGTTAGAAAAGAGACAGCGGCTCAGCCGCTGTCTCTGTTTTTTTACGGATAAAACGAAAAAAAAGAGTGACGCGCTTCGCAACCTTAAATCTGAACAATTAATAAACTGGTACGCTGAGTTAATATAATGTTAACAAACTGTTTATTATCGGGGTTGTGATGACGACGAACACTCATTTCAGAGGTGATGCATTGAAGAAGGTTTGGCTTAACCGTTATCCCGCAGATGTTCCTGCTGAGATCAATCCTGACCGTTATCAATCCCTGGTGGAATTATTTGAGCACTCGGTAAGGCGCTACGCGGACCAGCCCGCATTTGTGAATATGGGCGAGGTGATGACGTTCCGTAAGCTTGAGGAGCGTAGCCGGGCGTTTGCGGCCTATCTGCAGGAAGGGCTGGGGCTGCAAAAAGGGGACCGCGTCGCGCTGATGATGCCGAACCTGCTGCAATACCCGGTGGCGCTGTTCGGTATCCTGCGTGCCGGGATGATTGTCGTCAACGTCAACCCGCTGTATACCCCGCGCGAGCTGGAGCACCAGCTGAACGACAGCGGCGCGGCCGCGATAGTGATTGTGTCCAACTTCGCCCATACGCTGGAAAAAGTGGTCGACAAAACCCAGGTTAAACACGTCATCCTGACGCGCATGGGGGATCAACTCTCCACTGCCAAAGGCACGCTGGTTAACTTTGTCGTCAAATACGTCAAGCGTCTGGTGCCCAAATACCACCTGCCGGATGCTATCTCCTTCCGCCGTGCGCTGCACGCGGGCTATCGTATGCAGTATGTCAAGCCGGAAGTGGTTTGCGAAGACCTGGCCTTCCTGCAATACACCGGTGGCACAACCGGCGTGGCAAAAGGCGCGATGCTGACCCACCGCAACATGCTGGCGAACCTGGAACAGGTTAATGCGACCTACGGGCCGCTGCTGCATCCGGGTAAAGAGCTGGTGATCACCGCGCTGCCGCTGTATCACATTTTCGCGCTGACCATGAACTGCCTGCTGTTTATTGAGCTGGGCGGTCAAAACGTACTGATTACCAACCCGCGCGATATTCCGGGGCTGGTGAAAGAGCTGGCGAAATATCCGTTCACCGCCATGACCGGGGTGAATACCCTGTTTAACGCGCTGCTTAATAACAAAGAGTTCCAGCAGCTGGATTTCTCCACGCTACATCTCTCTGCGGGCGGCGGCATGCCGGTTCAGCAGGCGGTGGCCGAGCGCTGGGTAAAACTCACCGGCCAGTATTTGCTGGAGGGTTATGGCCTGACGGAATGTGCTCCGCTGGTCAGCGTTAACCCGCATGATATCGACTATCACAGTGGAAGCATTGGTCTGCCGGTCCCTTCCACAGAGGCCAAACTGGTCGACGATAACGATAACGAAGTCGCGCCGGGCGAGCCGGGCGAGCTGTGCGTCAAAGGCCCTCAGGTGATGCTGGGCTACTGGCAGCGCCCCGATGCGACCGACGAAATCATCAAAGACGGCTGGCTGCACACCGGTGATATCGCGGTAATGGATGACGAGGGCTTCCTGCGTATCGTCGATCGTAAGAAAGACATGATCCTGGTCTCCGGCTTCAACGTCTATCCGAATGAGATCGAAGACGTGGTTATGCAGCACAGCGGCGTGCTCGAAGTGGCGGCCGTAGGCGTTCCTTCCGGCAGCAGCGGTGAAGCGGTCAAGATATTTGTGGTCAAGAAAGACGCTTCTCTGACAGAGGAGGAGTTGATAACGTTCTGTCGTCGTCAGCTGACGGGCTACAAGGTGCCGAAACTGGTTGAATTCCGCGATGAGCTGCCGAAATCCAACGTCGGAAAGATATTACGACGAGAATTACGTGACGAAGCCCGTGGCAAAGTAGACAATAAGGCCTGAGCTTCACGCTAATCGCCCAGACGCCGGTTAAGCCGGCGTTTTTTATGGGCGCAAACAAAAGAGAACCCGTTTTGAATTACCAGATGATCACGACCAATGACGAGCTGGCTTCGCTGTGCGAAGTGACGCGCGACTTTCCTGCCATTGCCCTGGATACCGAATTTGTCCGTACCCGGACGTACTATCCGCAGCTGGGTTTGATTCAGATGTATGACGGTAAACACGTGTCGCTGATTGACCCTCTCGGTATTACCGACTGGGCGCCGATGCGCGATCTGCTGCTTGATACCGCCGTGACGAAATATCTGCACGCAGGCAGTGAAGATCTGGAAGTCTTTCTGAACACTTTTGGCATCATGCCCCAGCCGCTGATTGATACGCAGATCCTCGCGGCATTCAGCAATCGTCCACTCTCATGGGGCTTTGCTGCCATGGTTGAGGAGTATACGGGCCTGACGCTGGATAAAAGTGAATCCCGTACCGACTGGCTGGCGCGTCCGCTTACCGAGCGTCAGCTGGAATATGCGGCGGCAGATGTGTTTTACCTGCTGCCAATTGCCGGACAGCTGATGAAAGAAGCTGAAGCCTCTGGACGGCTCTCTGCGGCGCTGGACGAGTGTCGTATGACCCAGCAGCGTCGCCAGGAAGTGGTTGACCCGAAAGAGGCCTGGCGCGATATCAGTAATGCCTGGCAGTTGCGTACGCGTCAGCTGGCGTGCCTGCAGCTGTTAGCGGACTGGCGTCTGCGTAAAGCACGCGAGCGCGATCTGGCCGTTAACTTTGTAGTCCGCGAAGAGCATCTTTGGGCAGTCGCGCGCTATATGCCGGGCAGCCTGGGCGAGCTGGACAGCATTGGGCTTTCGGGCAGTGAGATTCGCTTCCACGGCAAAACCCTGCTGGCGCTGGTCGCAAAAGCGCAGGAACTGCCGGAAGATGCGCTGCCGGAACCGCTGCTGAACCTGATGGATATGCCGGGCTATCGCAAAGCGTTTAAGGATATCAAAGCGCTGGTGCAGGAAGTTGCAACGGAAAGCAAACTGAGCGCTGAGCTGCTCGCATCACGTCGACAGATTAATCAGCTGTTGAACTGGCACTGGAAGCTGAAGCTGCAGAATGGCGTACCGGAGATGATGGCAGGATGGCGAGGGGAATTGATGGCCGATCGCCTGAATACGCTACTGGAAGGTTATCCGCGCTAAAAAATATGCCGGGCTTATACCCGGCATATTTCCCCGGCGGCGCTGCGCTCACCGGGGCTACGAAATCACAACCCTACGGACGCGACTCTTCCGCTTCCGGGAGCGTAACGTTCAGCTCCAGAATCGAAATATCCCCGTCTTTTTGTTCCAGCTGTACGGTGACCATCTCCGGGTCAATCTGCACATACTTACAGATCACTTCCAGGATGTCCTTGCGCAGCTGCGGCAGGTAGTGAGGCTCGGCGTCGCTACGACGACGCTCCGCAACGATAATTTGCAGACGTTCTTTTGCGATGTTGGCGGTGTTCTTTTTCCGCGAGAGAAAAAAGTCCAGTAATGCCATAACTTATCCTCCGAACAGGCGTTTGAGGAAACCTTTCTTCTCTTCTTCAATGAAGCGGAAAGGACGTTCTTCTCCCAGCAGACGGTCAACAGTATCAGCATACGCTTTACCTGCATCTGCCTCTATATCAAGGATCACTGGCTCGCCCTGGTTAGAGGCGCGTAACACGGACTGATCTTCCGGGATGACGCCCACCAGTTTGATGCGCAGGATCTCCAGCACGTCTTCCATGCTCAGCATGTCACCCTTGTTCACGCGGCCCGGATTGTAGCGGGTGAGCAACAGGTGTTCTTTAATCGGGTCTTCGCCATTTTCCGCACGACGGGATTTAGAGGCGAGGATACCCAGAATGCGGTCTGAGTCACGCACGGATGAAACTTCAGGGTTGGTAGTGATGATTGCTTCATCAGCGAAGTAGAGCGCCATCAGGGCACCGGTTTCGATGCCGGCAGGGGAGTCGCAGACAATGAAGTCGAACTCCATTTTTTTCAGCTCCTCGAGCACCTTTTCCACCCCTTCACGGGTCAGGGCGTCTTTGTCACGCGTCTGAGAAGCCGGGAGAATGTAGAGGTTCTCGGTGCGCTTGTCTTTAATCATCGCCTGGTTCAGCGTGGCATCGCCCTGAATGACGTTCACGAAGTCATACACGACACGACGCTCACATCCCATGATGAGGTCGAGGTTACGCAGACCGATATCGAAATCGATAACGATGGTTTTCTTTCCCTTCTGGGCCAAACCAGTAGCGATGGCCGCGCTGGAGGTGGTCTTGCCAACGCCTCCTTTACCCGAAGTAACAACAATAATGCGTGCCATAGAAATTCCTTGTTAAAAAGGGATCAATTCAACGGTTGAACGGTCAACGCGTCGTCTGCCAGAAGCAGGCGAGCCGCTTTGCCATAAAATTCGGCTGGGATCTTGTCGCTCAGCCAATATTCACCTGCGATGGACACCAGTTCCGCCGTCAGGTGAGTACAAAATATTTGCGCATCTCGATCGCCACTTGCGCCTGCGAGCGCACGTCCACGCATCATACCGTATACGTGAATATTGCCATCTGCAATCAGCTCAGCGCCAGCACTGACGTGGCTTGTAACAATCAGATCACAGTTTGGTGCATAAATGCGCTGACCGGAACGAACCGGTACATCAATCATTCGCGTTTTTGTGACGGTAGTAACGTTTTGCACCGCAGGAGGAGGCGTTTGCACGGCAACAGGTGCCGAACGTGGGGCTTTTTCTTTACCCTCGCTTAGAAGGGGCAGCCCCGCACGGTCAATTTCCGCTTTCAGCTCAGTATCTTTGCAGCCGCTGATGCCGACAATACGCAGTCCGGTCGAGGAGACGGCTTTCTGGAGAAGTTTCCAGTTAACCGGAGCCTCAAGACCGCTGACGTTGATAACAACAGGGGCGTGCTTCAGAAAGGCGGGAGCCTGGGCGATTTTGTCTTCTAACGCCTGACGAATAACCTCGGGTTTTGCATCATGCAAATGTACCACTGATAAGGTGAAGCTACTGCCTTTAAGCTCGATGGGCGTGTTTGACATCCTGGCCTTACTCAATTTGCTATTAACCGCAACCATTCGCTGCGATATTCCGAAGAGTATCAGGCATGTTATAGTCAGGAGTATATTGAGGCAAGCAACCACCCATTAATTCAGAGTAAAAACATGTTTTGTGTGATCTACAGAAGTACAAGCCGTGACCAGACCTATCTTTATGTCGAAAAGAAAGACGATTTTTCACGCGTGCCTGAAGAATTAATGAAGAGCTTTGGCCGACCACAGCTGGCGATGCTGCTGCCGCTCGATGGTCGTAAGAAACTGGTCAATGCCGATCTGGATAAAGTGAAAAAGGCATTAGCCGAGCAAGGCTATTATTTACAACTTCCACCGCCGCCTGAGAATTTATTAAAACAGCATCTTGAGGCGAACGGTAAAAAATAGTCTCAACTGTTTTGGGCATAACACATCAACCGTTTAGGGGTCGACCATGTATCAACATCATAACTGGCAAGGTGCATTACTGGATTATCCCGTCAGCAAAGTGGTTTGCGTGGGCAGCAACTATGCAAAACATATTCAGGAGATGGGCAGTGCGACGCCAGAAGAACCAGTCCTGTTCATTAAGCCAGAAACGGCGCTTTGCGATATCCGCCAGCCGCTGGCGCTGCCGCAGGGGCTGGGTTCGGTGCATCACGAGGTTGAACTCGCCGTGCTGATCGGTGCGACGCTGAGGCAGGCCTCTGAAGAGCATGTTCAGAAAGCGATTGCCGGATACGGCGTGGCGCTGGATCTGACCCTACGTGATGTTCAGGGCAAAATGAAGAAAGCAGGGCAGCCCTGGGAAAAAGCCAAAGGGTTTGATAATTCCTGTCCGATATCGGCGTTTGTGCCGGTGAGCGAATTTACCGGCGATCCGCAGGACACGCCGCTCAGCCTGAAGGTTAATGGCGAGATCCGCCAGCAGGGCACCACGGCAGACATGATCCATAAGATTGTCCCGCTGATTGCCTATATGAGCCGCTTCTTTACCCTGAAACCGGGTGATGTGATCCTGACCGGAACACCTGAAGGCGTTGGTCCGCTACTCAGCGGCGATGAACTGGAGGTCGGTTTTAACGGCCTGTCGCTGAAAACCCGCGTGCTGTAACCCCATCTTGCCGCCTGATGAGGGCGGCAAAACTTGCAACAACGTGCCAGACTCGTTATAAGGTGCGCTTTCTTTTGACGTGTGGACATCCTGATGAACGACATCCCTTTCTGGCAAAGCAAGACTCTCGACGACATGACTGACGCGGAATGGGAATCATTGTGCGACGGCTGCGGGCAGTGCTGCCTGCACAAGCTGATGGATGAAGATACGGACGAGATCTACTTCACCAACGTTGCCTGCAAGCAGTTAAACATCAAAACCTGCCAGTGCCGCAACTATGAGCGTCGGTTTGAATTTGAGCCGGACTGCATCAAGCTCACCCGGGATAATCTGCCAACGTTTGAGTGGCTGCCGCATACCTGCGCGTATCGCCTGCTGGCGGAAGGGAAAGGTCTGCCTGACTGGCACCCGCTGCTGACCGGCTCTAAAGCGGCGATGCACGGCGAGCGTATCTCCGTGCGCCACATTGCGGTGAAAGAGTCCGAGGTGCGTGACTGGGAAGACCACATCATGAACCACCCGACCCGTTGAGATTAAAAAACCCGCCGAGGCGGGTTTTTTATTGTGCGCTGTTGTGTCGGGTGGCGCTGCGCTTACCCGACCTACAAAACCGTAGGCCCGCGCAAGCGAAGCGCCGCCGGGCAAGTTAGCGCCCGAACAAATCGCGTTTCTTCGGTTTGAACGGCTGAGCGATCAGCACCAGCAGCGCCACGACGAAGTAGGCGGCAAAAATACCCACCAGCCACTGCGGCATCTCCAGCGTCAGGAATTCCCACTGACGAACGGAGCAGTCACCGGAGGCGACAAACACCTGCGGCAGCCATTTGTCCAGCGGCAGCCAGCTCGGGAAGCGGGCGGCAAAATCACAGGTCATAAACGGTGACGGATGCAGCTGCATCATGGTGTGCTGCCAGGAGAGTTCAATCCCTTTCCAGGCGCTGTAGATCCAGATGGCAATGCCGACATAGCGAAGCGGCGATTTTGGGGCAATCGCGCCGACCAGGCCTGCACCCATAATGCCGAACAGTGCGCAGCGTTCGTAAATACAGAGCACGCAAGGCTTGAGTCCCATTACGTGCTGGAACCACAGCGCGACCATTTCCAGCGCAAAGGCGGTCAGGGCCATTAGCAACCACGCTCCGCGACCGCGGGAGCACTGGTTTAAAAATCTCAACATAATCATTTCCCTGGAACATGCTTAGAAAGCGCAGTGTAAACGAATTCGTTTTTCGCGCCACCTGTACCTGGCGAAATAAAACGTAATTGGATGTTTATCGTGCGAAAAGGCAAACGGGCAGCGAACTGCCCGAGATGCATTGTTTACTGCGCCGCAAGTATACCCGCTTGTATCAACCATTGCGTACAGGGAATGAGGGTAATTTTGACGCAAAGCAATCCCACTATCGTGAGCACCAGCGTATAGGGCAGCGCCATCCATACCATCCTGCCATACGAAAGACGTATGAGCGGCGCGAGGGCCGAGGTCAGCAGGAACAGGAAGGCGGCCTGTCCATTGGGTGTCGCCACCGACGGCAGGTTGGTGCCGGTATTGATCGCCACGGCCAGTAGCTCAAACTGACCGGCGCTGATGACGCCTTGCTCCATCGCGGCTTTGGCCTCGTTGATGTAGACCGTCCCGACAAAGACGTTATCTGAGATTGACGAAAGCAGACCGTTGAACAGGTAAAACAGCGTCAGCTGAGCATCCGGCGCGGCCTGTAAGACAAAGGCAATAATCGGCGCGAACAGATGCTGGTCGATAATCACTGCCACGACCGCAAAGAACACCGCCAGCAGGGCGGTAAACGGCAGGGCTTCGGTAAAGGCTTTGCCGATGGCGTGTTCATCCGTCACGCCGGTAAAGGTGGTGGCGAGAATAATGACCGACAGGCCAATCAGCCCCACTTCGGCAAGATGGAGCGCCAGCGCCGCGATAAGCCAGACGCCGATAATCCCCTGAGCAATCAGACGCAGCGTCTCCTGGCGCGTCCGCTGGCTTCGGCTCTGTAAATCGAATTTATGCAGTTCCTGACGTACCGGCTCCGGAAGTTGCGCCCCATAGCCAAAGAGACGAAACTTCTCCACCAGCAGACAGGTCGCCAGACCGCAGAAAAGCACCGGTACGCTCACCGGCGCCATCCTCAGGAAGAACTCACCGAAGTGCCAGCCCGCCGCTTTGGCAATGATCAGGTTTTGCGGCTCGCCCACCATCGTCATCACACCGCCCAGCGCGGTACCGACGCCGGCATGCATCATCAGGCTGCGCAGGAAGGCGCGAAACTGTTCCAGCACGTCACGGTTATGCGCTTCGACGTGGCTGTCATCCTGCAGGTCCTCTCCCGGGCGAGAGGAGGCGACACGGTGATAAATACCGTAAAACCCAACCGCTACACTTATCACCACCGCGACAACCGTCAGCGCATCCAGGAAGGCCGACAGGAAAGCGGCCGCAAGGCAAAACGCCAGCGAGAGGAACATTTTCGATGGAATGCTGAGCAGCAGACGCGTGAAGATAAACAGCAACAGCTGTTTCATAAAGTAGATGCCCGCCACCATAAATATCAGCAGCAGAAGCACTTCAAGATTAGACGCCAGCTCGGCTTTGACATGTTCGGCGCTGGTCATACCGATGACGACGGCTTCAAAAGCCAGTAACCCGCCCGGCAACAGGGGATAACATTTCAGCGCCATGGCCAGGGTAAAGATAAACTCCGCGACCAGCAGCCACCCGGCAATGAACGGACTCACGCTAAAGAGGAGAGGGTTAACGACCAGGAATACCAGAAGTATAAGTTTGTACCAGTCCGGAGACTGGCCTAAAAAGTTGCGCCACAGCGCGCGCCCAAAAGAAATTTCCACGACAGACGTCCTTCCCCGTCAAGTAAGACAAAACAACAGTATACGCAAAAATCGCGGCCTGGAGGCGGATAAGGCGGGATTGTAAATTTCACAAAAATGAAACGGCGATCCCTCTTTTCTCGCTTTGCCGCGCTACCTGCCACTGCGCGCCTCTGGTATGATGAGTCCAATTTGCTAAAGCTGTGTAATGGAAATCTCACTATGGTCATTAAGGCGCAGAGCCCGGCGGGTTTCGCGGAAGAGTACATCATTGAAAGCATTTGGAATAATCGTTTCCCTGCAGGGTCCATTCTTCCGGCTGAACGCGAACTCTCTGAACTGATTGGCGTCACTCGCACCACGCTGCGTGAAGTCCTCCAGCGACTGGCGCGTGATGGGTGGTTGACGATTCAGCACGGCAAGCCAACGAAAGTGAATAACTTCTGGGAAACGTCCGGACTGAACATTCTTGAAACGCTGGCGCGTCTCGATCATGAAAGCGTGCCGCAGCTCATTGATAACCTGCTCTCCGTTCGCACCAACATCGCGACGATCTTTATTCGTACCGCTTTCCGTCAGCATCCGGAAGATGCCCTTGCGGTGCTGGCTACCGCGAACGAGGTGGAAGATCACGCCGATGCGTTTGCCACCCTCGATTACAACGTGTTTCGCGGCCTGGCGTTTGCCTCCGGTAACCCGGTGTACGGTCTTATCCTCAACGGCATGAAAGGGCTTTATACCCGCATCGGCCGCCACTATTTTGCCAATCCGGAAGCGCGTAGCCTGGCGCTGGGCTTTTACCATAAGCTGAGCAAGCTCTGCACTGAAGGCCTGCACGATCAGGTTTATGAAACGGTGCGTCGCTACGGTCACGATTCCGGTGAAATCTGGCACCGTATGCAGAAAACGCTGCCGGGTGATTTAGCGATTCATAGTCGCTAAAGAATAAAACCTCTCAATCGAGAGGTTTTTTTTCGTCGGGTGGCGGCTACGCCTTACCCGACCTACAGGACCCGTAGGCCGGGTAAGGCGTAGCCGCCACCCGGCAAAAAACACTACAGCGTATTCAACCGCGCCGGGCAGCGTTCCAGCAGCTCTACGCTCCCGTCTTCATTCTGCTGCTCCAGCTGTACGTCAAAGCCCCACAGGCGATGCACATGTTTCAGCACCTCTTTACGTCCTTTATCCAGCGGCGCGCGGTTGTGGGGGATATAGCGCAGCGTCAGGGAGCGGTCACCGCGCAAATCCACGTTCCACACCTGAATATTGGGTTCAAGGTTGCTCAGGTTGTACTGGGAAGAGAGGCGAGAGCGAATCTCACGGTATCCCTCTTCGTTGTGGATCGCTGAAATCTCCAGGAAGTTGTTGCGGTCATCGTCCAGCACGGTGAAGAAGCGGAAATCACGCATGATCTTCGGCGACATAAACTGGCTGATAAAGCTCTCATCCTTAAAGTCACGCATCGCAAAATGTAGCGTTTCCAGCCAGTCAGAGCCGGCGATATCCGGGAACCAGTACTTATCTTCTTCCGTCGGCGACTGGCAGATACGCTTGATGTCCTGGAACATGGCAAAGCCAAGCGCATACGGGTTAATCCCGCTGTACCACGGGCTGTTATAGGGCGGCTGGAACACCACGTTGGTATGGCTGTGAAGGAATTCCATCATGAACCGCTCGGTAACTTTCCCCTCGTCGTACAGATGGTTGAGAATGGTGTAGTGCCAGAATGTCGCCCAGCCTTCGTTCATCACCTGCGTCTGCTTTTGCGGGTAGAAATACTGGCTTACCTTGCGCACGATGCGCAGGATCTCACGCTGCCATGACTCCAGCAGCGGGGCATTCTTCTCCATAAAATAGAGCAGGTTTTCCTGCGGCTCGGACGGATAACGACGCGCTTCGGTGACCGCTTTCTCTTCCTCACGCTTAGGCAGGGTACGCCACAGCATGTTCACCTGGCTTTGCAGATACTCTTCGCGGCTTTTCTGCCGGGCTTTCTCCTCCTGCAGGGAGATTTTCTGCGGGCGTTTATAGCGGTCAACGCCGTAGTTCATCAGCGCGTGACAGGAATCGAGCAGTTTTTCCACTTCGTCCACGCCATAGCGCTCTTCGCAGTCGGTAATGTATTTACGGGCGAATATGAGGTAATCGACGATAGAGCTGGCATCCGTCCAGCTGCGGAACAGGTAGTTATTCTTGAAAAATGAGTTATGCCCGTAGCAGGCGTGCGCCATCACCAACGCCTGCATGGTAATGGTGTTCTCTTCCATTAAATAGGCGATACACGGGTTGGAGTTAATGACAATCTCATACGCCAGCCCCTGCTGACCGTGCTTATACAACCGCTCCGTTTCAATAAATTTTTTGCCAAACGACCAGTGCGGATAGTTAATCGGCATCCCGACGCTGGAGTAGGCGTCCATCATCTGTTCAGACGTAATGACTTCAATCTGATGGGGGTAGGTGTCCAGACGATAGAGTTTTGCGACCCGGTCGATTTCGGCGAGGTAGACATCCAGCAGCTCGAAGGTCCAGTCGGGTCCATCGCTCAGACGTGTGTTGTCCTTGTTCAGGGAATCAATAGTAGCCATTAGCGCGCCCTCGTTGTGGGTGCTCTCTCTGTCTGGAGAGCCTCCTTTCAAGCATAGATCAACGTGTTAAAAAGCGTGCTGGGGCAGAAATTTTTTCTTTGCGATTTCGCGTTTTTGATACGGCAAAAAAACGGTGCCTCGCAGTACATTATGCTGGTTAAAAATAACGCGCAGCAGGAGATCCCAAATTAGCACTATCCCCTGATGCTGGGGGATGTGTGAGGCAAGTCACCATAAAAAAGTCGTATGTTGAATAATATTTTCAACTAGGTTATCAATCTGTAATTAGAAGATTGTTCTTTTGCACATAATGGAGTGGCTATGCGTGTTGTCATACTGGGAAGTGGTGTCGTTGGCGTAACCAGCGCCTGGTATTTAAGTCAGGCGGGACATGACGTAACCGTTATCGATCGTGAGCCAGGCCCTGCGCTGGAAACCAGCGCGGCGAACGCCGGGCAAATCTCTCCGGGCTATGCGGCGCCGTGGGCTGCACCGGGTGTTCCGCTGAAAGCGATTAAATGGATGTTCCAGCGCCACGCGCCGCTGGCCATCAGCCTCGATGGCACGCAGTTCCAGCTGAAGTGGATGTGGCAGATGCTGCGCAACTGCGACACCCGCCACTATATGGAGAACAAAGGGCGCATGGTGCGCCTGGCGGAATACAGCCGCGACTGTCTGAAAGCGCTGCGCGCCTCGACCGGAATTGAGTACGAAGGCCGTCAGGGCGGGACGCTGCAGCTGTTCCGCACTGAGCAACAGTACGAAAATGCGACCCGCGATATCGCCGTGCTGGAAGATGCAGGCGTGCCGTATCAACTGCTGGAAGCCAGCCAGTTGGGTCAGGTTGAACCGGCTCTGGCGGAAGTGGCACATAAGCTGACGGGTGGGCTGCGCCTGCCTAATGACGAAACCGGCGACTGCCAGCTCTTTACTCAACGTCTGGCGCAAATGTGCGAGCAGGCGGGGGTAAAATTCCGCTTCAATACCTCAGTCGACAAGCTGCTGTCGGAAGGGGAAAAAATTTACGGCGTGAAGTGTGGGGAAGAGGTGATCAAAGCGGATGCCTACGTCATGGCGTTTGGTTCGTACTCCACCGCGATGCTGAAAGGCATTCTCGATATTCCGGTCTACCCGCTGAAGGGCTACTCGCTGACCATTCCGGTGAAAGAGGAGAGCGGTGCGCCCGTGTCGACCATTCTGGATGAAACTTACAAAATCGCCATTACCCGCTTCGATAACCGCATCCGCGTAGGCGGCATGGCGGAGATTGTCGGCTTTAACACCGAGCTGCTTCAGCCGCGGCGTGAAACGCTGGAGATGGTGGTGGGCGATCTCTTCCCACGCGGTGGTTTTGTTGAACAGGCGACGTTCTGGACCGGTCTGCGTCCTATGACGCCAGACGGCACACCGATTGTGGGCCGCACGCCGTATAAAAACCTGTGGACCAATACCGGTCACGGTACGCTTGGCTGGACGATGGCCTGCGGGTCCGGCCAGCTGCTGAGCGACCTGATTTCCGGGCGTACGCCGGCAATTCCGTTTGACGATTTAAGTGCAGCACGCTATCAATCGGGGTTTATGCCTTCGCGTCCACAGCACCTGCACGGCGCGCATAACTGAGGAGTTGTCATGTCCCGTCCTGTTCTGGCCCAGCTGAACCTGCAGGCCCTGAAGGATAACCTGCAAATTGTTCGCCGGGTAGCACCTGGTGCTCGCGTGTGGTCGGTGGTGAAAGCGAATGCCTACGGCCACGGCATTGACCGTATCTGGAGCGCGCTGAGCGCGACCGATGGTTTTGCGTTACTGAATCTGGAAGAGGCCATTCTGCTGCGCGAGCGCGGCTGGAAAGGGCCCATACTGTTGCTGGAGGGGTTCTTCCACGCCGCCGATCTGCCGCTGCTGGATAAGTACCGGCTGACCACCAGCGTTCACAGCAACTGGCAGATTAAGGCGATTCAGGATGCGAAGCTCCAGGCTCCGCTGGATATTTATCTCAAGGTGAACAGCGGCATGAACCGCCTGGGCTTCCAGCCTGAGCGGGTGCATACGGTCTGGCAACAGCTACGAGCCCTGAAGAACGTGGGTGAAATGACGCTGATGGCGCACTTTGCCGACGCGGAAAAAACCGACGGTATTGCCGATGCCATGGTGCGTATTGAGCAGGCGGCAGAAGGACTGGATTGTCCACGCTCGCTGTCAAACTCGGCGGCCACGCTGTGGCATCCCGAGGCGCACTATAACTGGGTGCGTCCGGGGATCGTTCTGTACGGTGCATCGCCCTCAGGCCAGTGGCAGGATATCGCCAACAGCGGCCTGAAGCCGGTGATGACCCTGCGCAGCGAAATCATTGGCGTGCAAACCCTGAAGGCCGGTGACACGGTGGGCTACGGCAGCCGCTACCGGGCAACGGGCGAGCAGCGCATTGGTATCGTGGCGGGCGGTTATGCCGACGGCTACCCGCGCATCGCGCCGACCGGTACGCCAGTGTGGGTGGATGGCGTCCGCACGGGGACGGTGGGGACGATATCCATGGATATGCTGGCCGTTGACCTGACGCCATGCCCGCAGGCGGGCATTGGCTCACCTGTTGAACTGTGGGGTAACGAAATCAAAATTGATGACGTGGCCGCCGCGGCGGGAACGGTGGGGTACGAATTGATGTGCGCGCTGGCACCGAGAGTGCCAGTTGTGACGGTGTAACGAGTGTTTGTGTCGGGTGGCGGCCTCGCCTTACCCGACCTACAAAACCCTCGAACGTAGGCCGGGTAAGCGTCAGCGCCACCCGGCAAAAAAAACCGCTACTCCGCGTCCTCTTCCATTGGTCGGACGCCGACTTTTCTGACTGCGTTATCTTCTTTCTCCGCCACCGTCCAGATCATCCCTGCGAACTCCACCTGGTCACCGACGACGGGGGCAGCCCCCAGCAGTTGCTGAATGATTTCCCCTAACGTTTGCTGCTTATCGCGGTACTCCAGCCCTTCATCCAGACCGTAAATCAATGCCACATCGGCAAATTTGGCGCTGGCTTCCAGAATAAAATCGCCGAAGAAACGCTGGTCCAGCGCCACCGGAGGCGACTGGCTGAACAGCTTGCCCAGCGCGGGCAGGTCGCGCTCGCGACCAATCACGCACAGAATATCCCCTTCGCGCAGGCGGGTGCTGCCTGTAGGGTGCAGCAGGACATTGTCGCGGAACAGGGCGGCAATGCGCGTTTCAGCCGGCATGTGCAAATCGCGCAGCGAGGCCCCCACGCACCATTTGTCGGCGCTGAGCTGATAGACAAACTGTTCCCACGGGTTCTCCGGATGAATGTCGAGCCCCACCCGGGAAACCGGCCAGCCCACGGGGGGCACCACCACTTTGGCTTTTTTCGCCGCCCACCCGAGCGACGTCCCCTGGAACAGCAGCGAGATCAGCACCACGAAGAACGCCACGTTAAAGAACAGCCGTGCGTTATCCAGACCGGCCATCATCGGAAAGACCGCAAGGATAATCGGCACCGCGCCGCGCAGGCCCACCCAGCTGATAAAGACGCGCTCGCGCAGGTTGAAGCCGCGAAACGGCAGCAGGCCTGCAAATACCGACAGCGGACGAGCGAAGAAGATCATCCATGCAGACAGCAGCAGCGCCGGAATGGCGATCGGCAGCAGGTCTGATGGCGTAACCAGAAGCCCCAGCACCAGGAACATGCCGATCTGTGCCAGCCAGGCCAGGCCGTCAAAGTTCTGCAAGATTGCATGGCGGTTGCGAATAGGGCGGTTGCCCATCAGGAACCCGCAGAGATAGACGGCGAGAATGCCGCTACCGTCCAGCGCAGTGGTCACGGCAAAAATAAGAATACCGCCGCTCAGCGCCAGCAATGGGTAAAGCCCCAACGGCAGCGATATGCGGTTGATTGTCTGCTGTAACAGGTAGCCCCCCGCCAGGCCGATGAGTATCCCCAGGCCGAACTGCTGCAGGATATGCCAGGCAAACATCCAGCTCAGCCCGTTTTCATGCTGCTGAATCATCTCGATAAGCGTAATGGTGAGAAACACCGCCATCGGATCGTTACTGCCGGATTCAATTTCAAGCGTGGAGCCAACGCGTTCGTTAAGCCCTTTCCCGCCGAGCAGGGAAAACACGGCTGCCGCATCGGTTGAACCCACGATAGCGCCAATCAGCAAACCTTCCATGATATTAAGATGGAAGAGCCACGCGGCCATCATTCCGGTGAGGCCAGAGGTAATCAACACGCCGACGGTTGCCAGCGACAGCGCGGGTCCTAAGGCAACGCGAAAGGAGCTCGCCTGGGTGCGCATCCCGCCGTCAAGCAGGATCACGGCCAGCGCGAGGTTACTTACCATGTAAGCGAAAGGGTAGTTGTCGAAGGGGATACCGCCGATGCCATCAATGCCAGCCAGCATGCCGATGGCAAGAAAAATAACAAGAATAGGTATGCCGAGACGCGATGAAAATGAACTTAATAAAATACTGCTGGTTACAAGGACCGAACCCAGAATGAAAAGGCTGATTATCGCTGCGGCATCCAATGTTCTCTTACTCCCACCTCAATGTTAACGCTGTTACTAAAACCCTAACATATTAACGACGGCAACAGCGTTTTATTAAGCGGGTATAACGGCTTTTTTATGCCTTTATGACAGGATGGCCGCTGATGGTTAGCCGGCTGCCTGAATCGTTATGAATCAGGGAGGCGTGCGCCCCCAGCGCCAGGGTCACGGTTTGCTGCTCATGACCAAAATCCAGGCCGGTGATGACCGGAATATCCAGCCGCGAGCGAACGAAGTCGACCATGGTCTCAAGGGAGTAACCCGCGTCATAGTCATTCGGCGCAGAGCCGCTAAAGCTGCCCAGCACAATCGCGGACTGGCGTTCAAGAATACCGGCATGATAAAGCTGCAATAGCATGCGCTCGACGCGGAACGGATGTTCGTTAATATCTTCCAGCACCAGAATGCCGTCCTCAATGTGCGGCATCCACGGCGTTCCAATGAGCGAGACCAGCATTGCCAGGTTGCCGCCCCAGAGCTGGCCTTCACATTCCCAGTGAGGTCCATTTCCCTGCCACTCAACGCTGTAGGTTGGATTGCGCAGCGCGCGCCAGAAATGTTCCACGGTAAACGTATCCAGCTCCGGTGCACCAAAGTTGCCGGCCAGCATCGGGCCGCTGAAGGTGATCACGTTATGCAGCGCCAGCAGTCCCAACTGGATGACGGTGAAATCGCTGTGGCCGCAAATCAGCAGCGGATCCTGCTGCTGGCGCTGTGCCAGTCCCTGCCAGTCAATGCTCTCCAGCAGCCGACTCGCGCCATACCCGCCGCGCACCGCCAGAACTATCTGGTTTTCACCCTTCAGGTTCACCAGGCTGTTGATATCATTCAGCCGCTGCGCTTCAGTGCCGGCAAAGCGCTGCTGACGGCGGGGGATAATCGTCTGATTTTCTACCTGATGGCCGGATTCCAGCAAACGCTGAACGCCCCGCTGCGCCGCGTCCTGGTTAATGCAATAGCCCGACGGCGCGATGAGATGAAACTGAGACATGGCAATTCCTTGCTGAATGAGAAACTAATTGTCTATATCATGCCGCTTATACGCTGCCTGCTTCAAGGGGGCGGCGCACTGCGATGACCGGCTATAAGGATAGATGACGTGAAATTGAGATGGTTTGCTTTTTTGATTGTGTTGCTCGCTGGCTGTAGTTCAAAGCATGATTATCAAAATCCGCCCTGGAACCCTGAAGTGCCGGTGAAGCGGGCCATGCAGTGGATGCCGATCAGTGAACAAGCCGGGAAGGCCTGGGGCGTCAGTCCGCGTCTGATCACGGCGATTATTGCGGTCGAGTCCGGCGGTAATCCTACGCTTGTCAGCAAGTCCAACGCGGTGGGGCTGATGCAGCTTAAAGCGTCCACGGCAGGAAGAGAAGTTTACCGCTATATGGGCTGGAGCGGTCAGCCGTCGACCAGCGAGCTGAAGAACCCGGAACGCAACATTTCAATGGGTACAGCCTATCTGAGCATTATGGAACATGGCGTGCTGAAGGGGATTCAGGATCCGGAGGTGATGCAATACGCGCTGGTAGTGTCTTACGTTAACGGTGCCGGCGCGTTGCTCAGAACCTTCTCCTCTGACCGCAAAGAGGCGATAGAAGAGATTAACGGCATGGACAAAGACGAGTTCTTTGAACATGTGGCGAAAAATCACCCGGCACCACAGGCGCCTCGTTATATCTGGAAAGTACAGAAAGCGATGGATGCCATGTAATGCCGCAGACGGGCGGCGGTCACGCTGCCCTCTTTTTTTCAGAGAACTTTATTTGCACGTTCCCGCGCTTCCCGCTCAAGCGAATAGATAATACGCTGAAGTTCACGCTCTGCACCGGGTCCGACGTTCAGGAAACGGAAACTCAGACGCGGCGTGGTGATGGTTTCATTTTTGCTGTCCACGACGGTGCGATCGCTGATGGCAATCAGCTGTGCATCGAAATAAAAGCGACCCCAGCCCCCCATATCCAGCTCGATTTGCGTAAACCGCATGCCTTCTACCAGTCCGTCAGGTTTCGGCGTATCCATCAGCGCGCCCATACCGCCCAGCGACAGATCGAAGAGACGGAAGCGGATCTCTTTTTTGTCCGGCATTTTGGCCTTGCAAAAATAGGCGGGGTGAAGCGGGGCGCTGATGCGGAAATATTCACGACGCTGGACAAACCAGAGATTGGTGGGAAGCGGGGTAGCAAAAGCAGGGAGTCCCTGGTATTCGCTCAGTTCCAGCCGCGACAGGACAAACTCCACTTTGGCGCCCTGCGTTTCGGCCATCACCGCGATATTCTCCGCTCTCAGCGCAGCGCGGTTTTCATACTCCTGACTGCCTAAATCAATCACCAGCCGCTCCTGCGATACGTCAAGGATCTTGCTGATGAACTGATTATTCGACCAGCTGATGCGCAGCGGCACTTCACCTTTTTGCAGGTCGCGTAATACCCCTAATACAGCCAGCGGATTTTGCTTGAGGAACTGCTCACTGTAATGACTCACGCCGGATGGCTCCTTGATAGATGACAGACTGTCTTAGCGTTATCGGCAATCTGCAATGAAACTTAATACAAACCGGTGAGTTTTTTTTGCCTGTTTACGCAAAGATAAGTCGGTGAGAAGAAAATGATTTTCCGGCGATGACCTATACTTAAGTTAGCTGCGCAGAAGGTTTTCTGCACATGCGTTAAACCTGCAAGAGGGCATCGCTATGGGTATCATCGCCTGGATTATCTTTGGTCTTATTGCTGGCGCTGTCGCTAAATTGATCATGCCGGGAAACGATGGCGGCGGCTTTATTTTGACCTGTGTACTCGGGGTCGTTGGTGCGGTTGTAGGCGGCTGGCTGGCGACGATGTTTGGCTTTGGAGGCAACATAAGTGGTTTTGACCTGCACAGTTTCCTGGTCGCTGTCGTGGGTGCCATTGTTGTGTTGGGCATATTCAGGTTACTGCGACGAGCATAAAATGACATAAACGGCTCTCTGCGGAGGGCCGTTTTTTTTGCCTGAATATTGATTTGTTAATCGAAATGATAATAATTGTCGTTCCGTATTGCATCCAACAACAAGACGACATTATGAATACCTCCCGTTTTACGCTATGCGCCCTGGCAGGCGCCATTACGCTGGCATTGCAGGTCCAGGCCTTCGCCGAAGAATCAACCATCGTCGTCACGGGCTCAGAGCAGGGCAGCGCGCTGCCGGCCTGGACAAACAGCGCCACGAAATCCGCCGTGGCCGAAAGTAAAACGCCGCAGATCATCACGACCGTCTCTGCGCCGGAAATTGAAAAACGTCATGCAAGTTCCGTGAATGAAATCCTGCGCTATGCCCCGGGCGTCTCTACGGAGGTGCGGGGAAATACCTCCTACATGAGCGAATATAAAATTCGTGGCTTTACCGTCGACCAGGAGTTCTACAACGGGCTGCAGCTGCCCTATAACGTTACCGGCAATACCAAAGCCCGCATCGACCCGCTGTTGATTGACAGCGTGGATATCCTGAAAGGCCCTTCATCGGTTCTTTACGGCGGCGGCTCGCCGGGCGGGCTGGTAAATATTCAGAGTAAAAAGCCGCAGCGGGAAGCCCGAACCGAGATCGGCGTAAATACCGGGACCCGAAACCTGAAAGAGGGCTATCTCGACTCAACCGGGCAGATTGCCGACAGCGACTGGAACTACCGTCTGCTGGGCAAAGCCACGGAAAATGACGATCAGCCGCACACCACCCGGTATGAAAACTACCTGGTTGCCCCGTCTGTCACCTGGCAACCCGACAGCAAAACTCGCCTCACCCTGGATGCGCTGGCGCAAAATACCCCAAGCCTGACGCCGTCGAACCCGCTGCCGCTCGCCTACCTGCGCTCGAAATACGCGGGTAAGCGCGATTACGCCGGAGATGAGTGGAACGGATTTAAGCAGCGACAGTGGATGCTGGGCTACAGCTTTGAACACGAGTTTGACAGCGGCTGGGGCTTTAACCAGAAGGCGCGCTATTTCGATGTCGATACCCATCAGCGCAGCGTCTACGCAACCGGCGCGGGGAGCGAGGTCTATCAGCTTAACCGCTTTGCCTACACCACCGATGAAGATCTGAAGAGCTTCAACATTGACAACCAGGTGACTAAAACCATTGCGCTGGGCGAGTGGAAACACCATCTGCTGGCCGGGTTTGACTACCAGAAGCTGAACTCCCACTTCCACTACCGTTACGCGAAGGCCACGCCGGGCATTGATATGCGCAATCCTGACTATTCGCAGATCAATGAAGGCGCTCTGGGGCTTTATACCGCCCAGAAAAACCGTCTGAGCTATCAGCAGAACGGCTATTACCTGCAGGATCAGGTTGAATTTGGCGGCTTAAATCTGCTGGGTAGCCTGCGCTACGATGATTACCGCTCCGTCACCACCAATTATCTGCAAAACGGTGATAAGGCCTGGGTATCACAGGACCGCGTCACCAAACGTCTGGGCGCGCTGTACGCCTTCGAGAACGGGATTTCACCGTTTATCAGCTATTCCGAAGGTTTTGCGCCGGTGTCGCCGCAGGGAACGCTCGTGGCAAAAGACGTCAAACCCACCACCAGCAAGCAGGTGGAAGGCGGGGTAAAATATCTGCTGGTGGATTACGCCACCACCTTTACCGCCTCGGTGTTTAACATCCGTCAGAAGAATGTCGTCACCTCCGATCCGGGCTTCCTGAACTATCGTCAGACCGGGGAAGTGGAATCTAAAGGGGCAGAACTGTCTGCCATCAGCCGTCCGACGGACAACCTGACGCTGATTGCCAACTATGCTTACACCCACGCGATCAATACGGAAGATGACAAGTACAAAGGAAAACGTCCGACGCAGGTGCCGGAGAACGCCTTCAACCTCTGGGGGGATTACACCTTCGAGAACACGCCGCTGAAAGGGCTGATGCTGGGCGCAGGCGCACGCTACACCGGGCCAATGGAAATCTCTCCGGCTAACGATGCGGGTAAGCTGGGCGGCACTACGCAGTACGATCTGTCGGCATCCTACCGGATGGGCGAAATACTGCCTTCGCTGGCAGGGCTAACGCTTAAAGCCAGCGCGCAGAACATCACCAACAAAGAGACGCTGACCTGTTACGACGCGACAAACTGCTGGATTGGGCGTGACAGAACGTATCAGCTAGGGGCGAGTTACAGCTTCTGAGCAAAGCCCTGTGAGTTCAAAATGTAGGCCGGGTAAGGCGTAGCCGCCACCCGGCAATACACTTACTGCGCCGCAGCTTTCGTCGGCGCAGCCTCGTCATTCGCCGCAGGCCGATTCTCCGGCACGCTGTCGCACGGTTTTTCTTTCGGGCAGACCAGGTCCAGCATCTTCAGCGTCACGCCGTTGCTCCAGCCAAACCCATCCTGTAGCGGATATTCTCCACCGCCGCCGCCCGTACCGGTTGTCGACACGTCATACTTCTCGACCAGTTTCTTTTCGCGATCGTAAGTATGCTGAACGTTCTTCAGGAAGCGCCAGGTCACGTCCATCGCGACCTTATCTTGCCCGTAATTCTGCAACCCTTCCGTTGCTACCCACTGCAGCGGAGCCCAGCCGTTTGGCGCATCCCACTGCTGGCCGCTGTTTACGGTGGTGGTCGCTATCCCGCCCGGCTGCAACAGGCGAGATGAGGCTGCCGCGGCGACTTTATCGGCGCGATCCTGTGCCGCTGCCTTCACGTAAAGCGGGAACAGGGCCGCCGCCGTGAGCTGATTGCGGACCTTCTTGCTCTTGAGATCGTAATCGGCGTACCAGCCCTCTTTATCATTCCACAGGTGGCTCTCGATGGCTTTCTGGCGCGCAGTAGCCAGCGCCTCATATTTGCTTGCGCTGGCGGCATCACCGCTCTCCTGGCTTGCCCGCGCCAGCAGTTTTTCCATCTTGAACATCAGGGCGTTCAGGTCTACCGGCACGATGCTGGTGGTCCGGATGGTGCCGAGTTTTTGCGGATTATCCATCCAGCGGGAGCTAAAGTCCCAGCCCGAGGCCGCAGCGGAACGTAAATCACGGTAGATCTCTGTCGCGGGTCGGTTAGGGTTACTTTTAGCGGTATTCACATCATCAAGCCAGGATTCCGGGCGCGGGGTATCGCGATCGTCCCAGTAGCGATTGAGGATTGCGCCGTCATCCAGCTTCACCACGCGTTTGTTGGCCTGCCCCGGTTGAAGGGCGTCAACGCCGTCCATCCAGTAGGCATACTCTTTCTCCATCTGCGGACGATATTTCTTCAGCGCATCGCTGTCGTGGGTCGCCAGCAGTTCAACCATCAGTGAGAAAAACGGCGGCTGGGAACGGCTCAGGTAATAGCTGCGGTTGCCGTTGGGGATATGCCCGAAGGTGTCGATTTCATAGGCAAAGTTATCCACCATATCGCTGATTTTGTCCCAGTGACCGCTTTCCGCCAGACCCAACATGGTGAAATAGCTGTCCCAGTAGTAGACCTCCCGGAAACGACCGCCGGGCACAACGTAAGGTTTCGGTAACGGCAGGAGGGAATCCCATTTGTTGCTGGCTTTATCGGTGGTGCGCGTCAGTACGGGCCAGAGATCGTCAATGTGTTCACGTAAGCTTTGCCCGGCAGGCGGAACATATTTTTCACCTTCCCCCGGTAGCGTAAAGTTCACCTCAACAAAATGGCGTAAATCAAACCCGGACTGACGGCGCTGCATGCGGTAATCGGCAAGGATCGTCAGAGGATCGCTGTTAGGTACCGCGTCGGCAAAGGTTTTTTGATCGGGGAAGAGTTTGGCACTCTGAACATCGTTGAAGAGGGGCCCGAGCAAAATATCCGGTGAATTCGTCTGGCCAGCGTTCATCTCTTCCGCGGCGCCAGAAGCGGCAACCGCGAGCAGCGCACTGCCCAGAACCAGAGGTAAGAGGCGAGGGCGCAGCTTTTGAGGGGTTATCATTGGTGCTTCTCCTTATTCACTGAGCAGCAGTTACGCTGTCAACAATCACCAGAAAACCTTAGTCGAATATGCCGCGCTTCGCGTGTCGAACATCGCATTTTGCACAAATCCAGACTATTTACCGTTGCGCTTAATGCCGCGCGTGATGGGGTGAAATATTGATATTGTGAATATCTAACAGCATGGGAAATAAATTGCGATCCGTTGCACATAATGTGCCCGGTGAATTGTTTCTTTTAATTATCACGATCACATAAAGCAAAAAACATAAGTTCCTGGTGAAAAAACATAATGGATCGTGGCGTCACTCTCAGGCGAAATTGTCGCAACAAAAGAAACCGGTTTCATAAATGAGGAGTCACGCTATGTCAGTTGCAGAAAAAATTCCGGTCAAAGAAAAAATAGGCTATAGCCTGGGAGATGCAGCGAGTCACATTGTATTTGATTCATCGGTGGCCATTCTGGCGTATTACTATACGGATATATATGGATTACCGCCGGCCGTAATGGGAACGATGTTTCTTCTGGTGCGTTTATTAGATGCTATTACCGATCCTGTAATGGGGGCAATTGCCGATGCAACGTCAACACGCTGGGGGCGTTTTCGTCCATGGCTGCTGGCGATATGCGTGCCTTTTGCGGTGAGCTGCGTACTGGTTTATTCCATTCCGAATTTTACCGAAACCGGAAAGATTTATTATGCCGTCGGGGCATATATATTTATGACTCTGATGTATACCGCCATTAATATCCCGTATTGCTCCCTGGGGGCGGCGCTAACGTCCGACCCGCGTGAAAACCTCTCTTTGCAGTCCTGGCGTTTTGCTATCACCCCTATTGGCGGTGCGCTTGGTACAGCCCTCATTCTGCCTCTGGCGGATTATCTCTACCCTGGTGACAGAGCAACCGGCATTCAGGTAGCGATGGCGCTCTTTGGCGTGATCGGTTGTCTGATGTTTATCGTCTGTTTTGCGACCACAAAAGAGCGCGTGCAGCCCATCAAAGAAGAGAATCTGAACATCGCCCGTGACGTTAAAATTCTCTTCCGTAACGATCAGTGGCGCATTCTCTCCATTTACAACTTTATGATGCTGGTGGCGGTGGTGATTCGCGGCGGCGCGGTGGTCTATTACGTCAACACCGTGCTGAACAAAGGGGCGGACATCATCTCGTTCTTTATGCTGGGCGGGATGCTGGCCTCGATGTTTGGCTCCGTGCTGGCTCAGCCGTTCGGCACCCGTTTTTGCAAGGTCAAACTCTCGTTCTGGATTAATATCCTGAATGCCGCATTAGGCGTGGCCTGCTTCTGGCTGCCGCTGGAGTTCTGGGTTATTCCCCTGATCGCCCACGTGCTTATTCAGATTGTCCAGGGCGGCAACGGTGCGCTGCAGTGGTCTATGATCACCGATGCAAATAATTACGGTGAATGGAAAACCCAGCGCCGTATTACAGGCATGAATGTTGCTGCCAATATATTTGTGATTAAATTAGGTGTCGCCGTCGGCGGTGCCATTCTGGGGTGGGTTCTCGCCGGGTTTAATTACGAGTCAAACAGTACCGTACAATCGCAATCCGCCGTTCAGGGTGTCATTCTGCTGTTTACGTTGATCCCTTCACTGTTTTATTTACTCACCGCGTTCTCGATTAAGTTTTATAAATTAAACGAAAACGTCATGAATGGCGTAGTGAATGATTTAAATAAAGGCGAATTCGCTAATTCTTAATGGTTGATGTAGTAAGCCGATAATTCATATGAATTATCGGCGAGGTTCTCTGTGTCCGTCAGGAAATAATGATTAACTCACGAGGATGGAGTCGATGAAAGTGAAAACCCTTGCACTCATTGTCAGTGCGTTTTGTACTACCGGAGCAATGGCAGCAAAAGATACCCAGCGTCTGGAAGATAAGCTGGCACAGCTGGAAGCACGCCTTGAAAAAGCCGAAACCCGGGCTGAAAAGGCGGAAGCACAAATTCAGGTTCTGGCAAAACAGCAGCAGACCGTGGTGGCCGCGAATCCGGTTGACGTTCAATCCGCGGAGCCTGCGACAGCGCAAGCGGTACCGAAGCTGACGTTATCCGGCTACGGCGATATTAAGTTTTATGGTGACGTTGAATTTAATATGGACGCGGCCAGCAAGACCGGCAGCTTAACCTCCATGAAAACGACGGCCAATAAAGACTGGGCACCCGGCAGCCACGAGCGCTGGGATATTAACGGCCGTCTGCTGCTGGGTTTTGACGGATATAAACGGATGGAGAACGGCAATTTTGCCGGTTTCTCCGTGCAGCCGCTGGCTGACTTAACGGGCAAAATGAACCTTGATGATGCCGTTTTCTTCTTTGGTACGGAAAACGACTGGAAGGTGAAAGTTGGGCGCTTCGAAGCCTATGACATGTTCCCGCTGAATCAGGACACCTTCGTTGAATATTCCGGCAACACGGCTAACGACCTCTACAGCGATGGTTACGGCTACATCTACATGATGAAAGAGGGGCGTGGGCGTAGCGACAGCGGCGGTAATTTCCAGCTGAGTAAAACCCTGGGAAACTGGTATTTCGAGGTCAACACCCTGCTGGAGGATGGCAGTTCGCTGTTTGTTGACCAGCAGTACCACGGTGTGGACCTGGATAACGAAAAAAACGTCGCCTACGTCCGTCCAGTCATTGCCTGGCAGGAAGGCAACTTCTCGACGGCCATCGCGATGGAGAGCAACCTCATCAACAACGCCTATGGCTACCGCGATGCATCGGGGAAATGGGTAGACCAGTCTGATCGCACCGGCTACGGCTTCACCATGACGTGGAACGGGCAAAAAACCGATCCGGATGGCGGTATCGTGGCGAACCTGAATACCGCTTATATGGATGCAACAGATGAGAAGGATTTCACCGCGGGCGTGAATGCCTTATGGCGTAACGTTGAGCTGGGCTATATCTACGCGCACAACCAGATCGATAATTTCAACACCGCTAACTTCGACGCTGACTGCGACGGGGACTGCTGGGTAACCGATCCCGGGGATTATGATATTCACACCATTCATGCTTCATACCTGATCCCGAACGTGATGAAGATGAAGAATTTCAATATTTATCTTGGCGCGTATGCGTCCTGGGTGGAAGCCCATCCGAAAGACGGCGATGACCGAAATGACGATCGCTACGGCGGACGCGTGCGCTTTAAATACTACTTCTGATGTCGTACGCCAGTCACACCTCTTCCGGGGTCTGGCTGGCTTCCCGCAGCGTGCCGGGTGCATGCCCGATAATCCGCTTAAACGCCCGGCTAAACGCCGCCAGCGAACCATATCCCAGCCGCAGCGCGACCGTTTCAATGGGCTGATTTTCATGGCGAATGTACTGAATGGCCAGCCGCATTCTCAGCTCGCTGAGATATTTGGCCGGGGTGGTTCCCGTCGCGGACAGAAACCGTTCTGCAAACACGGAACGGGAGGTGCCCGCTTCTTTTGCAAGGTCCGCCACGCTCCAGTTCAGGCCGGGCTGCTGGTGCATAGCGTAGATGGCCCGGCTCAGGCGAGGGTCACGTAAGACCTGCACCCAGCCCGTCGCTTTTCCACAACCCGCCTCGACCCAGCCGCGGACGATCAGCGCCGCCACCACGTCGGCCAGCCGGGCAAGGATCCCGGCGAACCCGACCTGTCGCGTCATTGACTCGCGCTCCATTGCCGCGAGCAGCGGATGAATTTCCGGCCAGGTGGACATCAGCCGGCTAACCATCATCACTTCCGGCATCGCCTTGATCAGCGGCTGCATCCCGCCCAGCTCAAAATCCATGCACCCGCTAAAGATGATGGTGTTCTCGCCCTCCGGGCAGGGCTCACAGGTAATAGCGCAGACCGAGCTGCAGATAGGTTCGCTGGGAAAGTCGTTGACCGGGGTTATGGTGGCCTGCTCGTCAGAGAGTAGTGCATGAGAATTACCGCCGGGAATAAACAGGGCATCGCCGCTGCTCAGTTCGAACGTCGCACCGCTCTCCATTCGCAGCAGGGCGCTGCCTTGGCTCACGAAATGAAACTGTGCTCTACCGGGCGCGTGATGGAACGCGACGCCAAACGGCGAGCTGGCTTCAATTCGACGGTATTTCACCCCCGACAGGCGCATGCCGCGTAAAAGTTCGCTGATCAAATCGGGTGACTGTACGGTCATGACGCAACTCCGGACGAATAATCAATAAGTGGAGATTATATGTCATAGATCGTCCAGGGTGAACCTTCTATGCTTTTGCGACAGTTGTCACATTTCTATAACGGGAGAAAAACAGATGAATTCATGTGTCGCGGCGAGCGAGGCGGTAACGCCTGCAAAACCCGCCTGGCGGGCCGTCTATTCACTGGGGCTGGGGGTGTTTGGCTTGATTACGGCAGAATTTCTGCCCGCCAGTTTGTTAACGCCAATGGCCGCGAGCCTCGGCGTGAGTGAGGGAATGGCCGGACAGGCCGTGACCGCCACCGCACTCGTGGCGCTGGTGACCGGGCTGCTGATTACCCCGGCAACCAAAAGCATCGACCGCCGCTGGGTGCTGATGTTTTTCTCGGTGCTGCAAATTATCTCCAGCCTGCTGGTGGCTTTTGCGCCCAACCTGCACGTTCTGCTGATGGGGCGTTTGCTGCTGGGGGTTGCCATCGGGGGATTCTGGGCGATGTCGACGGCCACGACGATGCGTCTGGTGCCGGCGGACAAAGTGCCGAAAGCGCTGGCGGTGATCTTCTCCAGCGTATCCATTGCCACGGTGGTTGCGGCGCCGCTGGGCAGCTATCTTGGCAGCCTGATCGGCTGGCGTAACGTGTTTATCCTCTGCATTCTGCCGAGCATGCTGGCGCTGCTGTGGCAGCTCTGGGTCCTGCCGTCCATGAAGCCGGAGAGCAGCGGCAGCCTGAGCACGCTGTTTCGCGTGCTGCGTCGCCCGGGAATGATCGGCGGCATGCTGGCGACCATCCTGATCTTCAGCGGCCATTTTGCGTTCTTTACCTACCTGCGTCCGTTCCTGGAAACGGTAGGGCAGGCGAGCGTAGAGACCATTTCACTGATCCTGCTGGGCTTTGGACTGGCCAACTTTGTGGGCACCTCCGTTGCCGGGCATCTTCTGGCGCGTAATCTGCGCCTGACGCTGGCGCTGGTACCGTTCGCCATGGGCGTTCTCGCGCTCACCATGGTGGCATTTGGTCACCTGGCTATGCTGGACGGATTCCTGGTTGCGCTGTGGGGCTTTGCATTTGGTCTGGTTCCGGTGGGCTGGTCAACCTGGCTTGCCACCACCGTTCCGGATGAAGCCGAAAGTGCAGGGGGACTGCTGGTAGCCTCAATCCAGCTGGCGATAAGCGCCGGTGCGGCCGGGGGCGGGGCGGTATTTGACCTCAACGGGGCCAGCGGCGTATTTGCCGGCAGCGGCCTTCTGCTGGTAACGGCGATGGTGATTGTGTTTATGGGCGTGAAAGTAAAAGCGGAGTAATGCACTTGCCGGGTAAGCGCAAGCGCCACCCGGCATCAAGGTAAGACTACAGCCCTTTCTTATCCATAAATACCGCCAAATCTACCAGGCGGTTTGAGAATCCCCACTCGTTGTCATACCACGCCAGGATCTTCACCATATTCCCGCCAATCACCAGCGTGGAAAGCCCGTCAATAATCGAGGAGCGCGGGTCGCCCTGGTAATCGCTGGAGACCAGCGGTTCATCGCTGTATCCCAGAATGCCTTTCAGTGGCCCGCTGGCGGCAGCGTGACGGAACGCGTTGTTCACCTCTTCGACGGTCACGTTGCGGCTCAGCGTCACCGTTAAATCCACAACCGACACCACCGGAACCGGCACGCGCAGGGAGTACCCGGTCAGTTTACCGTCCAGAGAGGGGATCACTTTCCCCAGCGCTTTCGCCGCGCCGCTGGAGTAAGGCACAATCGACAGCGCCGCCGCGCGTGCGCCGCGCAGATCTTTCTCCGGCTGGTCGTGCAGCGCCTGGCTGTTGGTGTAGGCGTGGGTCGTGTTCATCAGACCATGCTCAATCCCGAACTGCTGATGCAGCACCTGAGCAGCCGGTGCCAGACCGTTCGTGGTGCAACTCCCGTTACTCACCACAGCGTGGCGGGCGGGATCGTACTGCTCATGATTGACGCCCATCACAATCGTCAGGTCGTCGTTCTTCCCGGGAGCGGAAATGATGACGCGCTTCGCGCCGCCGTGGGTGATATGCACTGCCGCTTTTTCCCGTTCAGTAAAGAACCCGGTAGCTTCAATCACCACGTCAACGCCGACATCGCGCCACGGAATATTCGCCGGATCGCGTTCGCTAAATACGGCGATCCGCTGCCCGTCTACCTGCAGCGCGCCGTCTGCCGCTTCAACGGGCGCGGGTAGTTTACCCAGCAGGGAATCGTGTTTCAGCAGATGGGCGAGGGTTTTGCTGTCCGTCAGATCGTTAATGGCCACAATCTGCAGATCCGGGTTACCCAGCGCCGCGCGCAGGAAATTACGTCCGATACGGCCGAAACCGTTAATACCGACCTTAACCATGGTGCACTCCTTATCTTTCGTTGTCTGGAGTCACTGTAGGCGTCAGGCGCAATGGCGTAAACGACAAAAAAGGATCAGATTACGCCATTTTCCGGCGGTGAAAGCGCTGGCGGTATTCGCCCGGGGTGAGGTGGAGCTGTTTCTCGAACACGCGTCGCAAATTAATGCTGGTGCCAAACCCGCTTTGCCCGGCAATGCGCTCAAGGGAATCGCTGGTCTGCTCAAGCAGCTGGCGGGCGGCGGCCAGACGCGCTTCGGTCACGTAGCGGGCAGGAGAGACGCCGGTCTCACGGGTAAACACGCGGGTGAAATTGCGCGGGCTCATCGCCGCTTTTTCGGCCAGATTTTCCACGCACAGGTCGGCGGTGAGGTTTTGCAGAATCCAGGCCTGCAGCTCGCTTATCGGGCCCGATGCGCCAGGCTGCTGCAGGCTGTAGCGACTGAACTGCAGCTGTCCCCCAGGACGGCGCAGATACATCACCATATCCTGCGCCACATCGCGGGCGAGGGTAAATCCGTAGTCGTCCTCCACCAGCGCCAGGGTCAGGTCAAACCCGGAACTCACGCCCCCGGAGGTCCAGATGGGACCGTCCTGAATATACAGCGGGCCGCCCTCGACCCTGATTGACGGGTACTGAGCCTGCATTGTCTCCAGCAGCCGCCAGTGGGTGGTCGCGCGACGACCGTCAAGCAAACCGCTCTGGGCCAGCAGCATCGCGCCGCCACATATTGAAGCGACCCGCCGGGCGTGCGGCGCCGCAAGGTGCAGCCAGTCGACGACCGCCGTGCTCTCCTGCTCGTTCATGCCGCGTCCGGTGATGATAATGGTGTCCAGCGGTTCACGCGGATCCAGCTCCGGCAGGCGGTAATCCGCCAGCAGATTCAGGCCGGACTGACCGTGGATCACCTGGTGAGGCTGGGTCGTAGCGATGATAATCCGGTAGCGGGGTTGGGCAAGCCCTTCCGGGTGCAGCCGGTTGGCCTGCATCAGAATGTCGGCGATACCGGCGGCTTCAAACAGCATGCCGCCGTCAGGAACGATAATCAGGATCTTTTTCATGTCCTGAAAAGTACCTTTATTACAGAATAAGTCAAGCAGCGGGCAAGCCCCATGTTTCTGGCAAAGCAAAGCGATTTAAGTTGTTTGTTATTTCAGATGTAATCCCGGATTGTCAGGAGACTGTCTCTGGCGAAACGGCGTCTGAAGGAATGGGTAAACGAAGCTCCCTCTATTTGCATCCGCAACAACGCAATCAAATCCACCATCTCGCATCGGGATTCCTGTGGCGAAGCGAACTGCCCACCTGGCTGTTAATTATTACTATTTATGCTGGCTGGTTTGCCACGCTGGCGTTCTGGCAAACGCTCGGCCTGCTTCCCGCCACGCTGCTGCTGATCGGGTTTACCGCCTGGTACATGTCCCTGCAGCATGAGCTGATCCATGGGCACCCCACGCGTTTTGCCTGGCTTAACCAGCTGTTTGGCACACTCCCGCTGGCGGTCTGGTATCCGTATGGCCTGTACCGGGATTCTCATCTGGCCCATCATCGGTACGATAGCCTGACCCATCCGGTGGATGACCCGGAGTCGTACTATTTTACCGACGAGAGCTGGGCGCGCTTTACCCCGTGGCAGAAGCGTGCGATCCGCGCCCGAAACACCTTCGCCGGTCGGCTGATGCTTGCGCCGCTGCTCGATATTCTTCAGACCCTGTGCAGCGCCGCGGCGGCGTTTCGTCATCTTCGCCTGCGGGCGATGACGATGTGGCTGGTGCACATTATGCTGCTGGCGGCACTCTTCGCCTGGATGATGCACGTCGGTTTTTCACCCGTCTGGTTTGTGCTGGCGGTAAGCTATCCGGCGCTGGCGCTCACTAAAGTCCGATCGTTTTTCGAACATCGCGCGGCGGACGACCCGCTCGCGCGCTCCGTCATTAACGAGGCAGGGCTGTTCTGGCGGGTACTGTTTTTAAATCTCAACTACCATTCAGTACATCATGATTTACCGGGCGTTCCCTGGTACGGACTGAAGGCGATCTACCTGCAAAACCGTGAGGCGTACCGGGAGCGAAACCACGGTTTTCTCGTCAGGGGCTACGGCGAATGGCTGCGACAGTTCTGGGCCAGACCCGTCGACGTCACCGTTCATCCCGGGAGACAACAAGAGGATGAGTATGAGTAACCTGCTGGCGTTTCCCATGTACGCCGTGGATCGCGACGACACCCGCGCGCTCTGGCTGGCGGTAAAGGGTTTACTGGTTGCGCGCGGTGTGCCCGTCGATCGTGACCCCGGCTGGCCGGAGGCTGACCTGCTGACCCACTGGCAACAGCCTGGGCTTATCCTCAGCCAGGCCTGCGGCTATCCGCTGGTCACGCAGCTTCCGGATGTGCAGGTGGTCGGCTGTTTTCACTACACGGCACCGGGCTGCGAAGGGATCCACTACCGTAGCGTTCTGGCGGTGCGCGAGGAGGATCGGCATCTCACGCTGGCTGATTTTCGCGGACGCCGGGCGGTCTGTAATTCCCCGGACTCGCAGTCCGGCTACCGTGCGCTGCGAAAAAAAGTGGCTCCTCTGGCAACTGACGGTCCGTTTTTCGCGCAAACGTCCTTTAGCGGTAGCCATCGGCAGTCGCTGATTGATATCAAACGCGGGGCTGGGGATATCGCGGCTATCGACTGTGTCACCTGGGCGCTGCTGCAGCGTCACGAGCCGGAGCGGCTTGCGGGGCTGGCAGTTATTGACCGCACCCCCCTGACGCCTGGGCTGCCGCTCATCACCTCGCATAACACTTCGCCTGAAACGCTGAACGCCATCCGCGATGCGCTATGCGCGCTGGTGAGCTCGCCGGAACACCGGGCCGTTTGCGACGCGGTGCTCATCGGCGGTTTTAGCGTAGTGGCGCGCCAGGCTTACGCCTCATTGTCCGCATGAAAAATTTCCTGCGCATCGGTAAAACAGCGCAGCGCCAGTGAAGATACGGGTTTCTGCCTGCGCATAATCAGTCCGACGGGAGCCTCAATATTTGCGTCGGTGATGGGGACTATCCTGAAATTACTGTTCAGATCCTCCAGACCGTTGTTCAGCGGCATCACGGCGCAGCACACGCCGCTCTGAACCGCCTGAATGATCTGGAACGTGGAGTCGCTCTCAAAAACCGACGTCGGTTCGATGCCCGCCGCGTTAAAGCTGGCCTCCATATGCGCCCGGTAATGCATCCCTTTGGTCAGGAACCCCAGCGGAAAATCCATCAGGTCGCGCCAGGTCAGTCTCTCCTGGCGTAGCTGGAAGTGGCGGGTGTCGTGCAGCAGACCCATCTTCGTTTTGGGCAACTGAATAATGTCGAACAGGCTGGTGTCGATGCTATTCAGGTAGCAAATCCCCAGTTCAAGCTGGTTGCGGCTGACGCCATCGGCAATCTGTGCGGAGGACATAGAATAGAGGCTGTAGGTCAGCTCCGGGTATTTTTGCGTCAGCAGACGAATAAAGATCATCGGATCCACACTCGCCAGCGGCACCATCCCCAGCCGTAATTCACCCACCACCTGGCCTTTGCACAGCGCGGCTTCCGCCTGTAAGCCGTCGTGCGCGGCCAGCAGGGAGCGAGCCCACGCAAGGATGCGCTCTCCCTCCGGCGTAAACCCTTCAAAGCGCTGTCCGCGCACGATCAGCACCAGCCCCAGCTCCTCTTCCAGGTTGCGGATGCGCATGGAGAGGGTCGGCTGGGTGACATTGCACTGCGAGGCCGCTTTACCAAAGTGCCGGGTCTGGTCGAGTGCGATTAAGTATTTTAACTGTTTAATATCCATCGTTTTCTTTGCGCGAACAGCCTTACAGCATGCGGATCTCTTTTGAGCGCAGGGTAATGCGAACCGGAACAGATTTATAAGACGGCGTTCCGCTGTCCTTATCCAGATAGTCGAGCGGTACCAGCACGTTGGCCTCCGGGTAGTAGGCGCCGACAGAGCCCGGGGCGATGCTGTACGCCACCACGGTGATGTCTTCCAGACGCTGAACGCTGCCGGGCAGGGCGGTTTCGATATCCACGCGGTCGCCGTGTTCCAGTCCTGACTGCGCCATATCGTCTTCGTTCATAAACAGCACGTCGCGGCGGCCAAACACGCCACGGTAGCGGTCGTCGAGGGCGTAAATGGTGGTGTTGTACTGGTCGTGGCTGCGCAGCGTGATCAGGCGCAGAACGTGTTCACCTTCGCCGCTGGCGTTCTCGTGAACACCGTCGAATACCGAGAACATCGCTTTTCCCGTCGCCGTTGGCCAGATACGTTGCGTTGGCGGCAGCGGCATCCGGAAGCCGCCGGGAACGCGGATCCGCGCATTGTAGTTCTCAAAGCCCGGAATGGTCTGCTCAATCAGATCGCGGATGCGGTCGTAATCCTCAACCAGCGTCATCCAGTCCACGCGAGTGGCTGGCAGGGTGGTTTTTGCCATGCCGGCGACGATAGCGGGTTCTGAACGGAGCAACGGTGAGGCAGGTTTCAGCTTGCCGGAGGAGGCATGCACCATCGACATAGAGTCTTCGACGGTGATGGACTGACGGCCGGTTGCCTGGATATCCAGTTCGGTACGGCCGAGACACGGAAATATAAAGGTCTCTTTGCCTACCAGCAGATGGGTGCGGTTCAGCTTGGTACCAACGTGGACGCTCAAATCCAGGTTACCCATCGCCGGAAAACCGCGTTCATGATCGGGCATTGCCACGGCAAAATTGCCGCCGAGGCAGATAAGCGCTTTCGCCCGGCCGTCGATCATCGCCTGCGTGGCCTGCACCGCGTCATGCCCGTGGTGAGACGGCGGCTCAAAGCCGAACACGTCCTTCAGACGGTTCAGGAAGGCCGGCGTGGGTTTCTCGCTAATCCCGACGGTGCGGTTCCCCTGCACGTTAGAATGACCGCGCAGCGGGCAGATTCCCGCGCCGGGCTTGCCGATATTGCCGCGCAGCAGCAGCACGTCAGCGATCAGCCGCACGTTTGCCGTGCCTTTATTGTGCTGGGTAATCCCCATCCCGTAGGTAATGATGGTGGCATTCGATTTTGCATAGGCCTCAGCCACTTTCCCGAGCGCCGCCTGGCTCAGGCCCGACTCGCGCTCGATATCGTCCCAGCAGGTTTGCGCGATATCGGCGGCAAAATCCTCAAAGCCCTGGGTATGCTCTGCAATAAACGCGTGGTCAAGCACGTCACCGCGTTCGGCCTCCATCTCCAGGAGGTGTTTGGCAAGGCCTTTCAGCGCGGCGGCATCGCCCCCGGCCTTCACCTGGAAATAGGTTGAGGCGATATCCGTGGAGCCGTAGGTCGCCATTTCAATCACGCTTTGCGGGTCAGCGAAGCGTTCCAGGGCGCGCTCGCGCAGCGGGTTAAAGACGATAATCGGCACGTTGCGACGCGCCAGCTCATGAAGAGTACCCATCATGCGCGGATGGTTAGTGCCGGGGTTGTGGCCGATGGAGATCACCAGCTCGGTCTTGTCGAAGTCGTCCAGTGAGACGGTACCTTTCCCGATCCCGATAGATCGCGGCAAGCCGACGCTGGTGGCCTCGTGGCACATATTCGAGCAGTCCGGGAAATTATTGGTGCCGTATTCGCGGGCGAACAGCTGGAACAGATACGCCGCTTCGTTAGAGGCTCGCCCGGAGGTATAGAACTCAACCTGGTCCGGTTCGAGCCCGCGCAACACCTCGCCGATGCGTTGAAACGCCTCGTCCCATTCGACGGGCCTGAAGGTATCGCTGTCCCGGTCATAGCGCAGGGGATGCGTCAGCCGACCATAGCCTTCCAGTTCAAAGTCCGATTTTGCCAGCAGCGAGGAGACGCTGTTTTCCGCCAGAAACGCGGGGGTTACACGTTTGCTGGTTGCTTCCCAGGTCACCGCTTTGGCGCCGTTCTCGCAGAACTGAAACGTCGATTTATGTTCTTTATCGGGCCACGCGCAGCCCGGACAGTCAAAACCGTCAGGTTGATTGGTGCGCAACAGCGTCGCGGGGGCATCAAAGGTATCCATCTGGGTACGTACCGCAATGGCCGTGGCTTTTAACGCGCCCCAGCCTCCGGCTGGACCATCATAGTGTCTGATACCGGGCACTGAGCGTCTTTTATTGTTCATACCAACTCCTGATTCGTTCGGTCTTACGGCGACTAAGCCAATAAATCACTGAAGAAGACAATAAGCGAAAGCAATGACGGCCGGGTGTCTGTGCGCATACGGCACGGCAAAACGCCTTATCTTAAATTCTTTTTATTACAGTTATTTATCAGCTAAGTCGCATAAATATTTAAAGAAATTATAACGAAATTTTATCATTTGAATAATAAATCTTATCTATCACCCGGTAGGTGGGATAGATGGCGGCGAACGCAGGAGGATGTAGTACCAGTTAAACTTCGAATGAAGCTTACGATTGGTGAAAAAGACAATATTCGCACCTGGCAGGCGATCTGGCGCATTGGGCAACGCGAGAGTGACGGGAATGTTTACTCAGGCTTAATGATTAATGGATATAATTTATGTCTTAGTGGGTAATTATCACAACGTGAAATATAAAGTTATTTTGAGGCGTGAAATTAACGCCGTGCGGCATAAGTGAAATATTCCCATTTTGACGGTGAATTACGATGAATATTAAAGATACCCTGTTAGTGCAACAAATAATTCATCGTCGGTATATTCTTGTGGCATCACCAATACGCGAATTCTACTAATTATGGTAGTGGCGATAATAGCAGTATTGCGTTAATGAAAGTGGTTCTCTTTTGTGTTTTTAATTTATAAAACATGATGTTATGTGGTGTTGAGGTGGGGTAATAAAAGGGTGCAGGCTGTGTCGTATTTTTTTCTCAGATTAATCCTATAATTTTCCGACTGCTTCATTTACCATCAGTTACGTAGCGGTAAATATTGAATTGATACGAAGCTCATGTAAACTTGTTTACCGTTTGTCAAAATATGTCAGGAAGACACTGGGCCTTATTCTGAAGGGCTCGTGCGGTAGCTATGCCTTTAAAATAGTAACGCCCCGAAAATATCCTGGCTATTTTAACGATAGCACTTAAGTCAAACTTCATCCCCTTATCTCCATCATCGAAATATCGCTACGGAAAAGCATATGAAAATGCGCGTACTGTTTTCACTTCTGTTTGTAATGGCGGTGGCGGGCTGTAAAGCGCCGCAGAAACCTGTGATCAACGACGATACGATCGAGACCAGCCAGGTCAACGGCGTAACCTTAACCCACCGTCACGCCGTTACGCCGCCGACGGAGTTCACGCCGGTCAACGAGCCGTATCGTGCCATGTACCCAGCCTCCCTGATGAGCCGTCCTGACTTTGGCGGTAAAGTTATCCGCAACCTGGAGACCGGAAAAACATACGTGGTGCTGGGACAGGTTGAACACTACTGGATGGCGCTCGCCGATGAAGGTAACGATCAGCTGATTGGTTACGTCCCGATGCGCGCCGTTATTAAGGCCGATCAGTACGATGCCGCCGTGCGTAAACAGGCCATTCGTCCTAAGGCGCGTAAAAAAGCGACCTGTGTGGATGTCGATGGCAACAGCAAAGCCTGCAAAGACAGCGCTAACGGTACCTGGATCCTGAACTAAACGGCTTTCATGAGCGCATTTTTATGAATAATAAAAATTTTCATAAGCTGTGGTTATTCTTTTACGCGGTGGTTTTCGCCCTTGTTAGTGGTTGTACGTCGTCTTCACACAGCGACCCTTCCCGCTACAATCTGCAGTTTCAGGCTCATCCACAAATCAATGAATCTGCGCCGCTTAAGGTTCGGGTGCTGTTGCTGAAATCCGATGCGGATTTTATGTCCAGCGACTTCTACTCCCTGCAGAACAACGCGTCAGCCACGCTTGGCGCGAATCTGCTGAACAGCGATGTGTTCTTCCTGATGCCGGGACAGCTGTCGAAAACCCTCACCGGACAAAGCTCTCCGGAGGCTCGCTACATCGGCGTGATGGCGGAATATCAGATGCTGGATGGCAAAAAATGGCGCGTTTCACTCCCTCTGCCTGTGCCTGGCGAAAATCATATCTATCAGTTCTGGAAATGGTCCGCAGATGAACTTCAGGCCAACGTCTTTCTCGACGTGAACGGCATTCGGGTCATCAGCCAGTAACGCGCTTCATAACAGGAAACACATCATCATGACCAAAGCAGAAAAGGTCGTCTGGACCGAAGGCATGTTCCTGCGTCCACACCATTTTCAGCGGACTGAAAGTTATCTGCTCAACCATGTTCGTGAATGGGGTGCGCTGCAGCGTTCCTATCTCTGGGGCTTTCTTGACGTTGAACTGGATGAAGCGATGCTTCGTCAGGGATGCATTGCCCTGAGCTACTGCAGCGGGTTGCTGCCCGACGGCACCTTTTTCCAGGTCCGTAACGGGCGCAACGGTCCTGTGCCGCTGAAAATTCCTGACAACCTCACCAATGAAAAGGTGGTGCTCGCACTGCCGGTTCGTCGTGGCGAGAGAGAAGAGGTGATTTTCAGCGAAGAGCCAGCGTCGCTAGCGCGCTTTATCGCGTTCGAGCAAGAGGTGGAAGACGATAACGCCATGTCGGTGGGGGATGCCACCGTCCAGTTTGGCCGTCTGCGTCTGACTCTGATGCTCGAAAAAGACCTCACAGCCGAATGGACCGCCATCGGCGTGGCGTTTGTGGCTGAGAAACGTAACGACAACCACGTGCGGCTCGATAACAGCTACATCCCGCCGATGCTGAACGCCAATAACAGCCCGCAGATCTACAGCATGATTAACGACCTGCACGGCTTACTGGTGCAGCGCAGCCAGCAGATTGGCGGCCGTCTGCGCCAGCCTGGCCGCTTTAACACCTCGGAAATGATTGAGTTTACGCTGCTGTCGCTGGTTAAACGTCATCTGGGCGAGGTGTCTCATTTAAAAACCCTCCCGCTGCTGCATCCGGAAACGCTCTGGCGCAGCTGGCTGCCGTTCGCCACCGAGCTCTCCACCTGGACGTCGCAACGTACCACCGAAAGCGTGTTGCCGATTTACGATCATGACGATCTGGCAAACTGCTTCAGCAAACTGATGCTGATGCTGCGCCAGGGACTGTCGCTGGTGATGGAAGACCACGCGATTCAGCTGCCGCTTAACGAGCGCTCTCACGGCCTGAATATCGCCACGGTGCCTGAAACGAGCATGGTGCGTGAGTTTGGTTTCGTGCTGGCGGTAAAAGCCAATGTGCCAGGCGAACACCTGCAAACGCATTTCCCGGCGCAGATGAAGGTTGCGCCGGTCTCGAAAATCCGCGATCTGGTTCAGCTTCAGCTGCCGGGCATTATGCTGCGCGCCATGCCGGTCGCACCGCCGCAGATCCCGTGGCATGCCGGCTACAGCTACTTTGAGCTCGAGAAGGGCAGCGAGCTGTGGCACGAGATGGATAAGTCCGGCGCATTCGCCCTGCATCTTGCAGGGGAGTTCCCGGGGCTGGATATGGAGTTTTGGGCCATCCGTAGCCCGACTGAATAATAAAGCGAGCGCTTAATATGCAGGAACGACAGGATACCGGCAGTGATGCCGCGTTTACCGGAGCCAGTAGCAACAATCAGCTGGTGGCGGCCGCCAATCCGCTGCTCAATGCGATCCCGCAGATTCGTCATTCGGTATCGCATGACGACCAGGTGGCGTTACGCCAGCGTCTGATCGATGAGATTCGCCGTTTTGAAGTCCGCTGCCAGCAGGCAGGGCTGCCTTACGAAGTGATCGTCGGGGCGCGTTACTGTCTGTGTACGGCGCTTGATGAAGCCGCCGCGCTCACCCCCTGGGGCAGCAGTGGCGTCTGGTCAAGCAATGGCCTGCTGGTCACGTTCCATAACGAAACCTGGGGCGGCGAGAAGTTTTTCCAGCTGCTGGCGCGCCTGTCGCAGAACCCGCGCGAACATATCCTCCTGCTGGAGATGATCAACTACTGTCTGCTGCTCGGTTTCGAAGGGCGCTATCGGGTGCTGGACAATGGCCGCACCCAGCTTGAAACCATCAAGCAGCGGCTGTGGCAGATGATCCGCGGCGTGCGCGGCAGCTATCCGCCGCCGCTCTCACCCCATCCGGAAGATCGTCCGGTGCTGCGCAAGCTCTGGCGCCCGATGGTTCCCCTGTGGGCCTGCGTGGCGCTGGCCGGGTTTATCGCCTGTCTCTTCTATATCGTGCTTAACTGGCGTCTCGGCGATAACACTAACCCGGTGCTGGCGAAGATTTACCAGTCTCAGCTGCCGGAAACCACTATTCAGCAGCCGGCTCGTCAGCTACCGGCGGTGCTGAACCTGCGGGGCTTCCTGAAACCGGAAATCGAGGCTGGCCTCGTCGCGGTGAAAGACGAAGCGGATCGCAGCGTCGTTATCCTGAAAGGCGACGGGCTGTTTGCGTCTGCCTCTACCGTCGTGCGCGACCGCTATGAACCGGTGATCAACCGCATTGCGCAGGCGATGAATAACGTCAGCGGCAAAATTCTGGTGGTGGGCTACAGCGACAACGTGCCGATCCGCAGCGCGCGCTTTGCCTCTAACTACGAACTCTCTCTGGAACGTGCCCGCTCTGTACAGAAAATGCTGCAGGGAAGCCTCTCTCAGCCTGGCCGCGTGAAAGCGGAAGGGCGGGGCGAGATTAACCCGGTGGCGCCAAACACGACGCCAGAAAACCGCGCCCGTAACCGCCGTGTGGAAATTACTCTGCTGGTGTCGCCTGAAAATACGCAGGCCGAGCTGAACGGATTGCCGCAAGGAAACTAAGGATGCTGACTACACTTCTTTCCATTTTGACCAACCGCATTCTGTGGAGCTTCCTCGGCGTAACGGCGCTGGCGGCGGTGATCTGGATGATTGGTCCCCTGTTGTCCATCGTGGACACCAGGCCGCTTGAATCCGAACAGAACCGCATTATCAGCATCGCCGTGGTCTATCTGCTCTGGGCGCAGGGCCACATTCTGCCGCGGCTGTATAATGCCTGGCTGAACCGCAAGCTGATGGACAAGCTCAATGAGAACACCACCAGCCCGGAAGCGGCGGATCCGCAGAAGCGACTGAACAGCGAGGAGCAGATCCTCGCCAGCCGTTTTGATGAGGCCGCGCAAATGCTGAAAAAAGCGCACTTCAGCAAAGCGGGACAGGGTGCCCAGTGGACCCAGCGCTTCAGCACGCAATATCTCTATCAACTGCCGTGGTACGTGATTATCGGCGCGCCGGGATCGGGTAAAACCACGGCGCTGGTCAACTCCGGGCTGCAGTTCCCGCTGGCGGATCGTTTCGGTAAGACCGCGCTGCGGGGCATCGGCGGCACGCGCAACTGCGACTGGTGGTTCACCAACGAGGCGGTGCTGCTGGACACGGCGGGTCGATACACCACGCAGGAGAGCGAGCAGATACAGGACGCCGGCGAATGGCTGGAGTTCATGGGACTACTGCGTAAGTATCGCCGCCGCCAGCCGATCAACGGCGTCATCATCACCATCAGCATTTCTGACCTGCTTACCCAGTCTGCCGAGGCGTCCCGCCAGCAGGCGGTGAATCTGCGTCAGCGTCTGTCTGAGCTGCATGAACAGCTGGGTATCCGCTTCCCGGTGTACGTGATGGTGACCAAGGCCGACCTGCTTAAAGGCTTCCGCGCCTGGTTTGCCGACTACGACAAAGCGCAGCGCGACCAGATCTGGGGCTTTACGCTGCCGTGGGAGCAAACCAAACACGCCGACTACGACCTGATGGGCAACTTCCAGCAGGAGTTTTCGCTTTTACAGCAGCGTCTCGATGCCGGGCTGCCGGAAACCATGCTGAAAGAGCATGACGCGAAAACCCGTGCCGAAGCGTATCTCTTCCCTCAGGAGTTCGCCGCGCTGCGTCCGCTGCTGGCGGATTACCTGAGCACGGTCTTCGCCCGCTCCAACTTCGAAACCGAATTCTCCCCGCGTGGGATCTACTTCGCCAGCGGCACTCAGGAAGGCATGCCGTTCGACCGCGTGATGGGCGAACTGAACCGTGCGCTGTCGCTGCCGGAAGGGGCGGAGGCGGATCGCTGGGATTCGGTCAGCAAAGAGGCCCCTATCCCGGGGGCGAAAGGCCAGAGCTTCTTCATTAAGAACCTGCTGCAAAACGTTATTTTCCAGGAAGCCGGGATCGCCGGAGAAAACCGCTGGTGGGAACTGCGCAACCGGGCCGTGATCTGGTCCGGCTACGCGGCGCTGCTGGCCCTGCTGGTGATCCTGGGCGGGCTGTGGCTGACCAGCTATGCCAAAAACAAGGCTTATCTGGAAGAGGTGGATGCGAAGGTGCCTCTGCTGGACCAGCAGAGTAAAGCGCTGCAGGGCCAGACCCAGCGCGACCTGTTCGATCTGCTGCCGCTGCTGAACGGTCTGGTTGACCTGCCGAAAAGCGACGCGTTTGACGTGAACGACCCGCCCGTTTCCCGCCGTATGGGGCTTTATCGTGGCGATGACGTCAGCGATGCATCCCAGTCTCTGTACCAGAAAGCGCTGGATCAGATGCTGTTGCCCGCCGTCGCCATGCACATTACCACCTGGCTTCGCAACGACAACGGCAGCGATGTGGAATACAGCTACGAAGCGCTGAAAGCCTATCAGATGCTGTATCAGCCGAAGCACTATGACGGCAAATTCCTGCACTCATGGGTGATGCTGAACCTGCAGCGTAACCTGCCGCAGAACGTTACGAAGGCGCAGCTGCAACAGCTTGAATGGCACCTGACTCAGCTGCTTGAGCCGAAAATTCAGGCCTCCCCGTACGCTCAGGATGAATCTCTGGTTGCGCGCGAAAGGGCGATGATCAACCAGCAGCCGCTCTCCACGCGCGTGTACGGTCGTCTAAAGCGCCTGCTGGAGCATGATGAAAACCTGAAGCCGGTCTCCCTTTCCGACCTCGGCGGACCGCAGAGCGAGCTGGTCTTTTCACGTAAAAGCGGCAAGCCGGTGAGCGAAGGCGTACCGGGCCTCTATACGCCGGACGGCTACTGGAAAAGTTTTAACGGCCAGATTGACAGCGTTACCACTGCGCTGCACGAGGACGACGCCTGGGTGCTGGGAGCCGCCACGGCGCAGGAAGATAAACAGCAAATTGATAACGCCGTGCGCCAGCTCTACATGCGCGACTTTATCGCTAACTGGGATCGCTTTCTCGCCGACATTCAGCTGAACAACAGCGCCGATCTTTCCCAGCGCATCAACACCGCGCGCCTGCTCTCAGGGGCAAACTCGCCGCTGCGCCGTCTGGTGCAGAACCTGAGCCAGGTGCTGAATCTATCGCGCAATGCCCCAGTACCAGAGGATGCGGGTAAAGCGCAGGATCAGAGCAACCGTGCCACGCGTACGCTGGAAGCGCTGTTCAGTAACAATGACGTAGCCCCGACGCAGGCTGCCGTGGTTACGCAGGCACCGGAGCAGCTGGTGACCGACCACTATGCGCCGATGATTGAGCTGGCGCAGCCGCTGGAGAAGGGCGGGAAGACCATCGTATTTGACGATTTTCTCAAGCAGGTGGACGAGCTTTATCGCTACCTGACCGCCGTACAGGACGCCGCCAACAGCGGCATGCCGGCGCCGGGCGGCGAGGCAATAAGCCGCCTGCAGGCCAGCGCCGGTCGTCTGCCGGGCGGGCTGCAAACCATGTTCAGCAATATGGCGGTGGGTGCCAGCAGCGATACCCAGCGCCGTGACCTGGAAAACGTGCGTAAGCGGATCAACGTTGAAGTGGGCGGGTTCTGTCGCCAGGCGATTGCCGGTCGCTACCCGCTGGTGCGCAGCGCCAGCACCGAGGTCACCCCTGACGATCTCGCGCGCATGTTTGCCCCTGGCACCGGTCTGATGGACGCCTTCTTCCGCGACAACCTGACCAATAAAGTGGATACCACGCAGGCAAACTGGCGCTTTATGCCGGGCATTGACGGTAAAACGCTGCCGGGAAGCGAAGGGCTGCTGAGACCGTTCCAGCAGGCCCAGTCCATTCGCGACGCCTTCTTTGCTAACGGCGCAACCACGCCGTCTTTCAAGGTGACGGTACGCACCGTGCGAATGGATAACACCATTCTGAACCTGACGCTGGACGTTGACGGCCAGCTGCTGCGCTACAGCCATGGCCCGCAGGCCGTGCAGATCATGAACTGGCCGGGGCCGGGCGGTACCAATCAGGTCCGTATGCAGCTGGGGCTGGCGAACGGCAGTACGGCGACGCTGGTAACGAACGGTGCCTGGGCACTAAACCGCTTTTTCGATAAAGTGAGCACCAGCCCGGGCGCGGGTAGCCTGAGCCGTCAGGCCACCTTCAACGTTGACGGACATCAGGTCACGCTGGAGTTTGCGCCAAACAGCATTCGCAACCCGTTCCAGCTTCCTCGTTTCTCATGCCCATAACCGCAAGGACAGCCGTATGACGAATACCCCTGCGATGAACCGCTACAGCTGGTATGGCAAATTACCCAGCGCCGGAGATTTTTTGCAGCGCCGCTTTCCTGACACCTTACAACGCCAGTGGTCCCACTGGTTCCAGGTCGGTCTGTTGGCCTGGCAGCAGGAAGAGCTGCGCAGCGGCGAGCGCCAGTTCCATAAAGCGCCAGTCTGGAACTATGTGGTACCGCCTATGCTGGGCAGCCAGATGATCCAGATGGGCTGTCTGCTGCCCGGTCGCGATAGCGTTGGCCGACAATATCCGGTTTGCCTGCAGCTGAGCTTCGCCCCGTCAGAGTGGTCGACTAACCTGCTCAGCCAGGCCGAAAGCTGGTATCAGCAGATTGGACGCCTGGGGCTGCATGCGGTGCGCAACAGCTTTTCCGCCTCGCAGCTGGACGAGATGCTGATGACCATTCCGGCACCGCAGCCTGTCGAGCCGCAAAAGCGTTCCGATATCCTTGATGTGATTGGTTATGACGAGGACGGCCAAAGCACGCTGGGCTGGCCTCAGGCGGCTGAATGTTTTGATCCGCTTCGTCAGACCAGCTACTGGTGGACCAACCGCTGCGACGGCTACCCGCTGTACACCCACGTTCACAGCGGTAACTTTACCGGGCAGCTTTTTACCCTGCTGTTCGATCCGGCAGGGGGGGCCCGCCCGGGCCGTCACGGTCTTTATCCGCCTATGTTTGAATAAGCAGGGATCTTATGAATATCGAAGAATTTCTCGCGCCAATCAGCCCCGACAAACCCTGCGGCGAAAACCTGGAGTACGACGCTGACTTCCAGATCATGAATCAGGCAGGCCAGGGAAAAGCGGAACAGCAGTTTGGCGACACCATAATCCCGGCAGAGCCGGCTGACTGGAACACGGTTGAAAAATACGCCACCAGCCTGCTGACCCGCACCAAAGATCTTCGCGTGCTGCTGGCGTTAACCCATGCCTGGACGCGCCGTCGCGGGCTGGCGGGCTACGCGGATGGATTACTGCTGGTGCAGGAGGCGATCGCACGCTACTGGGAGCCGCTCTATCCGCTGCTGGAAGAGTTTGGCGAGACCGATCCGTTCTACCGCATCAACGCCTTGGCCGGGCTGAGCGATAAGTCTGATCTCACCGTCGCCGTGCGTAACGCCTCGCTTCTGCGTTCAAACGGCGATGAAATTTCGCTCCGGGATGCCCAGGCGCTGCTGGACGGCAGTAAGACGGAATGCCCGGACTATCCCGGCGGCCGTCCACGGCTGATTGACGAACTGGCCCGCGGCGACCAGCCGGGAACCGCAGCGGTTATCGTCATTAACGAACGGCTGCTGGCGATTCGCGGTTTGCTCACCGGCTATCTCGGTGAAAGCGGGGTGCCGGAGATGGAGCAGCTACTGAAAACCGTAGGGCTGGTTGCCGACGCCTGTCAGGTGACCGACATCAGCAAGCTGCTACCGAACCGTGACGCACAGGCTGAACAGCCTGCCGGGCCACAGCCGGTGGCCGCGCAGCCTGTCCAGCAGGTGACCGACTGGCGCAGCGTGCAGGTCACCAGCCGCGCCGATGCGCAGCTGATGCTGGAAAAAGCGAAGCAGTATTTTGCACAGTACGAACCGAGCCACCCCGCACCGCTGATGATTGAACGGGTGCAGCGGCTGTCAGAACTTAACTTCATGGACATTATTCGCGACCTGGCGCCAGACGGCGTTAACCAACTGGAAAACATCTTTGGACGCCGCGAATAACGCGTCCAGGCATTATGACGACAGGCATGGAGCCTGCCGTTTCACCTTCACCGCGCATCTTTGATGGAGAACATCATGGCAATGAGTAACAGTGGGCAGAAATTCATCGCACGTAACCGTGCCCCCCGCGTGCAGATCGAGTACGACGTAGAGATCTACGGTGCAGAACGTAAAATTCAGCTGCCGTTCGTGATGGGCGTCATGGCCGATCTGGTCGGCAAACCGGTGGAAAATCTGCCGGCCGTCGACGAGCGTAAATTCCTCGAAATCGACATCGACAACTTTGACGAACGCATGAAGGCGCTGAAGCCGCGCGTGGCGTTCCAGGTGGATAACACCCTGACCGGCGAAGGCAAGCTCAACGTCGATCTGACCTTCGACAGCATGGACGACTTCCTGCCGGATGCGGTGGCCCGCAAGGTTGAGCCGCTGAACAAGCTGCTGGAAGCGCGTACTCAACTCTCCAACCTGCTGACCTACATGGACGGCAAAAACGGTGCGGAAGAGCTGATCGCTAAAATTCTGCAGGATCCGACGCTGCTCAAATCCCTGAGCCAGTTGCCGAAAAATGACGAAAGCGCGAAAGGTAGCGAGGAATAATCGATGAGCAACCAGACTCAACAACATGAGCAGCAGGCGGGTCAGGCGTTCAGCCAGGATGAATTCAGCGCGCTGCTGAACAAAGAGTTCCGCCCGAAAACTGACCAGGCGCGTTCCGCCGTAGAAAGCGCGGTTAAAACTCTGGCGCAGCAGGCGCTGGAAAATACCGTCACCTTCTCAAACGATACCTACCGTACCATTCAGAACCTGATTGCGGGTATCGATGAGCAGCTGTCGCAGCAGGTAAACCAGATTATTCACCACGACGAGTTTCAAAAGCTGGAGAGCGCCTGGCGCGGTCTGAGCTACCTGGTGAACAACACTGAAACCGACGAGATGCTGAAGATCCGCTTTATGAGCATCTCCAAGCAGGAGCTGGGCCGTACCCTGAAACGCTACAAGGGCGTGGGCTGGGACCAGAGCCCGATCTTCAAGAAAATCTACGAGCAGGAGTACGGTCAGTTTGGTGGCGAGCCGTTTGGCTGCATCGTCGGCGACTACTACTTCGACCACAGCCCGCAGGACGTTGAGCTGCTGGGTGAAATGGCGCGCATTGGTTCTGCGGCGCACTGTCCGTTTATCACCGGTACCGCACCGGGCGTGATGCAGATGGAGTCCTGGCAGGAGCTGGCTAATCCGCGCGACCTGACCAAGATCTTCCAGAACACCGAATACGCGGCCTGGCGTTCACTGCGTGAATCTGAAGATGCCCGCTATCTGGGCCTGGTGATGCCGCGCTTCCTGTCGCGTCTGCCGTACGGCATTCGCACCAACCCGGTCGACAGCTTTGACTTTGAAGAGCAGACCGACGGCGCAAACCACAACAGCTACTCGTGGGCGAACGCCGCCTATGCGATGGCGGCCAACATCAACCGCTCCTTCAAAGAGTATGGCTGGTGCACCTCGATTCGCGGCGTGGAGTCTGGCGGGGCGGTAGAAAACCTGCCGTGCCACACCTTCCCGAGCGATGACGGCGGCGTGGACATGAAATGCCCGACCGAGATCGCCATCAGCGACCGTCGTGAAGCCGAGCTGGCGAAAAACGGCTTTATGCCGCTGGTTCACCGCAAAAACTCCGACTTTGCCGCCTTCATCGGCGCGCAGTCTCTGCAAAAACCGGCGGAGTACCACGACCCGGATGCGACAGCTAACGCGCGCCTGGCGTCTCGTCTGCCGTACCTGTTCGCCTGCTGCCGTTTTGCGCACTACCTGAAGTGCATCGTGCGCGACAAAATCGGCTCCTTCCGCGAGCGCGAAGAGATGGAGCGCTGGCTGAACGACTGGGTCATGAACTACGTGGACGGCGATCCGGCTAACTCCTCTCAGGAAACGAAGTCCCGCAAACCGCTGGCGGCTGCGGAAGTGCAGGTGCAGGAGATTGAAGACAACCCGGGCTATTACGCCGCGAAGTTCTTCCTGCGTCCACACTACCAGCTGGAAGGCCTGACCGTTTCCCTGCGTCTGGTTTCTAAACTGCCGTCGCTGAAGACGAAAGACGCGTAATGAAGGTGGCCGGCCCATTGGGGCCGGCGGCCTTACTGTGAATACGAGATAGCTAATGAATTTACCTGTGAAAGCGATAACAAGAAAATTCATCAGCTATTTAACGATTTATACGTTGTTAATTATTTCATTCATGCTGTGTGTGACGGTATCCGGCTACTATCTGTTTATCTTTGACTGGCCGAAAGATATACCCCGGATCGCAATGCATGGGTTCTTATGTGCTGGGCTTAATGCATTAGCGATAGGGATATACGTTGTCACAGAGAAATGGAAAGAGAAAAAATAGTGCCTCACGCTGGCAGATGCGCTACTGAGCATATGGCAAAGGATATAAGGTGAAACGTTTCTGTTTTTTCCTCGCATTTATGACTTTTTACGTGTGTGCCGGAAATAGCTATCCTGATTTTTATCATCAGCAAACATATCGGCAGGTTTTAAAAGATTTAGTTCTGGCGCGCTGTCTTGCGCAGGTGGCAGATAAAGACAGCCAATTTTCTGCTGATGCGGCCGGTAGTGCGAGTGCATTCATTGAGTGGATACCTTTTGATGCCGAAAATGGCACTGATAAAGTGAATGCCCTCATTGCGAAATATAAAAATCAAATTAACGGTTTTCATTCAGAGCGAAAACCCGATGTCAAAGGCGTAACCTTAAACTGTTTACGTCTTTATCATAGCGACGAACTGAATAAACTGGTTCCGCAGGTCATCATTGGCGATCCTGAACGTACCTGGATTCAGGATAACCCGGAGTAGTAAAAGACTTCACATTCTTTCCGTTCATTCAGGGGGAATGTAAGACTGTCAAATGACACGGGTCATTTGATATGAGGCAGAGGTAAAATATGGACGGTTTTATTCAGCCCCATGCTTTCCTGTTTGCCATATAAGTGCTTTTTCGAAAGCAATATTGTTCATCCACGAAGAGTAGATATTATGGCTATTGATATGTTTCTGAAGGTCGAGGGTGTTACTGGCGAATCTAAAGATTCTAACCACACCGGCTGGACTGATATTACCTCCTTCTCCTGGGGCGCTTCCCAGCCTGGTAATATGAGCGTTGGCGGTGGCGGCGGTGCCGGTAAAGTTAACTTTAACGATCTGCACGTTAACGCCCTGATCGACAAATCCACTACAGCAATCCTGAAGCACTGCGCCAGCGGTAAACACCTGACCAAAGTTGAGCTGTCCGTCTGTAAAGCCGGTGGCCAGCAAGTGGAATATACCCGCATCACGCTGGAAGATGTGCTGGTCACTTCTGTTCAGTACACCGGTGCAGACAACGGCGATACCGTTGGTGTGACCTATGCATTCCAGGCTGCGAAAGTGAAACAGCAGTACTGGGAGCAGACCACTGCCGGTGGTAAAGGTGCTGAAAGCAGCGCTGGCTGGAACATCAAAGAGAACAAAGAAGCGTAATTGTTCATCCTTGACCGGGGTTTTGCCCCGGTCATGATGATTGATTCCGCATTTGCTGCAGGTTAATGATGATTAGAGAGTTGAACGTAATATCGATTGCATTAGCGTGTAGTGCTTGTATCTCACCTCCTGCGCAGTATGTGAAACTTTCTGTTACGTTAGAAAATAATATCCCTTGTTTTGGTATCAGGCAGGATTCAAATTTTAATGGGCCTGTATCAGTTTACGCACCAACTGTAATGAAACACGTTGGTAATCAATGGAAAACTATTAATTTCCATGATCAACTTCCATCAATGCGTATCTTAAATTCAGAGGAATGTATTCGTCTGGATGAGGTTGACTGGCGCGAGGGTGAGTATGATGTTGTATTGAAGGTTGTCAATGAAAAAACTGCTGTTCGGTATGCTGCACGGTTTATATTAAAGAAAGGTATGAGTAGCGAGTTACTTTTAACGACAAGTGAATGATATACTTTTCAAACGTCGGTATTTTCAAGAGTGCATCAGCGTTTGAATATTTGTTTAATTACGAAATGATTAAACAATTCACCACTGCAAACTCTGGACACTAAGTGTGTTGATTAAAGGGATTAAATATGACACATCGTTCAACCGTTAGTCCGGGCTACTGTGTGGTCCAACACCCTGGAACTTTAGATTATCAAGCGAGATTATTGTTTAATAATATCAATAGCGAAGCCGCCAGATACTTTATGCAAATAAACAATGATACTCCTTGGTTAAAACCGGGGCAATTACTCATCGTGGCTGACCCAAACAACACGAATCAGTCATCGCAACTGAGTATTCTTGCCAGAGCAAAAAAGAAAATTAACCATGCGTTGGCATCATTAAACACATCTGTTGCAGAGTATCTTCACGCTAATTATGACAATATTTCTGCATTGACTTCCTTAGGTGATAAACTAGCTGGAAATGCTGGTGATTTAGGTGAGAAATATTTCAGGCAAATTGAAAGTATACTCATTAAAATTGAGAGGACTTATCAGAATCAGTTTATATCACAAGGTTCTTTAATTGGTCAGCAGTTTTATATAGAAAGAAGAGCGCTATTCTCTCAGCTAAAACCTTTACTAAATAACGTAAGCAAACTAACACTTAAGATTCAAACCTACGAAAACATTAAAAAAGCACTGAACTTATCAAGTCGCTCTATTGTCCATGAATGGAGTACGGTAGGTGTTGGCGCGATTCCTGGATATTCAGATTATATTGTACGCTCTTCACGCGCGGCTAGTATTATGAAAGCAGGGGGGTGGATCTCATTAGGTTTCTCTTTTTTGAATACTTCTAATGATGTTTATAAAGCCTGTACTGTCGATCGTGAAGATGAATGTGGAAAAGTTGCTGTTACTGAATACAGTAAGTTTGGTGGAGGTACGCTTGGTGCTGCGGGAGGAGCCTGGGCTGCGTCTTTAGGAACTGGCGCTCTTTGCGGTGCAATGGGAATACCTACGATGGGCACCGGTGCCCTTGTATGTGGAATTGTTGTAGGACTAGGCGCTACTTCTGCGGGAGCCTGGATGGGTACAAAAGGAGGGGCTGAATTGGGTGAAGAGATTAGCAACTTGATTTTTTCCGGGGACGAGTAAATGTATGGATATTTGCGTTTAATATTGCTTTTATTTGTTTTTTTAGGATTGTTTGCTTCGTTATGTTTTTATTTTTATTTTTATCGTAAATATTCCCAAGAGCTATCAAAATCATTTCATCTTTTGAGTGATAAACAATATTTAGATGTGAACGATTATCTTTTTTATGAACAGCTTGGTCTTCCCGGATTTGCGCATCGTGTGTTCCTAATGAAAAAGATTTTGGCTGGAAAAGCCACGAAACAAAATAGCAAAAAAAATCTTCCCCCGGAGGCAGAAGTATTAATATCATCGACATACGATTTCTCATGGATCAAAATGTTTTACAGGATGACTCTTTTTGTTGTCTTTTTAATGCTTCTACTGTTCTTATTGGTTGCTACGGGGCATTAAAACCATGTCATCCTTCTGCTTGGTAAATATAACTTTATTGGTTCTTGTGGTTTTATTTGTCAACGTTGTAATCATGGATTTTTACAGTTCTCGGTATTTTAAAAAACACGAGTCAGATTATAAGGAATTACTCTCTGAGTATCGCCTGAAAGGGTACGATCTCGACCTGGTGACAAATTATGCATCGTTTTTTGGCTCGTTGGCGAATTATCAAAAAATAATCTGGTTTGTTCGTCTTCGCAAAGGCGTGAAGATAAAATTTATCAAAGACAGAAATGTTAAGAGTGAAGCCTATAAATTTGTTCAGTCTTTACCGGAAGAGCGAATTGGCTGGATATTAAAACTGCACCGACGTTATATTATTCAGGCAATGCTTTTTACGCTGTGGCTTGTTGTCGGTACTATTTTTCAGTATGCCATAAAATAGCTTTTATCGACCTTTAGTTCCCAGACGTCGTTCTCTCCTCGAGTGTGGTAGCGTTTGAGTGCTAATATTATTCAATGAAGAGTAATGTGATTATTAATAATACTTTCTCCATTTTTGTAATTTTTCTTTTTGCTCTATTCTTAATCCTGACGGTTACTTTTTATATTGATTATCGAAAGCACTCAAGTGAAGTTTCTGAAATATATGATGCATTAACGCAAGCTAGATTATTAAGGAAGGAAGATTATCAAGTTTGGGAAGGCTTGGGGTTCTGGGGTTTCGGTTTCCGTATCACAATTTTATTAAGGTTATTACGGGGGAAAAGCGTTAAGCTAACCGACTCTCGAAGGCTTCAATCTCATGCATGTCATGATGTTTTGTCCGGCTTTGAACTCTCCTGGGTTTATTCATATGACAAAAAAATTAAATTCACTATGGCTATTTTTATACTGCTTTTAATTTTGGCGAGTATTAATGAGATATAATTTTTCATTGTCTTTATGATTGATTTTGTAGGCTTAACCCCCAAACGCCGCCGTTTTCATCCCCGAGAGCGGCAGCGTTTGAGCGCTAATCATACCAGCAGGAATACGCCATGCGATTCACGATTATTTCTACAAAACCCGGTCATCAGCCGCCGCAGAGCAGCTGTGATTTTTACGCCCCGGGCGGCACTATTGGGCGCGGTACGGATAACAATCTGGTATTGCCGGACAATGACCGCACCATCTCGCGTCTGCAGGCCATTGTTCACGTTGACGCCCAGGGGGAATGCCGCGTCACCAACCGTGGCAGCGTCACCCGCGTGGTATTAAATGACATTCCGCTGGAGCGGGGGCGTCAGGTTGAGCTGCAGGATGGCGACATTCTCGGTATTGATGACTACCGCATCGAAGTGACCGAGCTTATCCACGACACGCAGCCGGTGAGCCGTATGGCGGCCACCATGCAGCAGCAGGTTCGTCCAGCAGCGCCAGCGCCCGCTCCGCAGCCGAAACCGGCGAGCGCCGCCCCGCGCGGGAAAACCGAGCCGACAGCCGTGCCAACGGAAATCTGGGATAGCCTGATGCAGGAGTTCTCTATCTCCGACAGCATCTCCAGCAACCGCACGAGGCCTCAGCCCGCTGCATCGCACGACCCCTTCACCCAGCCAGCGGCGCCGGAGCGTAACGCCGAAGATCCTCTGGCGATGTTCAACGACAGCGATCTGAAGCTTGAGCGGAAGAATGTCGATCCGGACACGCTGTTCAGCGATGAGGCGTTGTTCAAAAAAGAGAGTATTTTTGACGACGTCACCCCGTCAACGCTGGTACCGCCGAGCGAGACGCCTCCCGTGCAGCCAGAAGAAGAGGCGACGGATGAGCTCGATCCGCTGGCCCTGTTTGGTGGAAAGGCCAGCGCGCCCGCTGCGCGTAATGACGACCCGCTCGGGCTGATGGGCGGCGCGCCGTTAACCCATCCGGATGACATTGCCGACGAAAAGCCGGAGCCAAAAACGGAGCCAGCGCCAGTGCAGGAGGAGGACGTGCTTGCCGCTTCCCCGCTGTTCGCCCCTGAGCCGCAGGAAACCCCGCGTGCTGAGGAAGAGCCCGCGCGGCCGGATTACGCAGGCTTTACCATGCCTACGCCGCAGGCCGTTGCGCGCAGTAGCGCGCAGACGCCTAAGGGCCGTTTGCGTATTGACCCGGTCAATAACGCCGCCTCCCCAGCCGCCACGGCGAACAGCGGTGAGAAGGGCGAAGTGCTGCAGGGCGAACTGCTGGAGGCGCTGCTGGAAGGCATGGGCCTGAGCGAAATGCAGCCGGTGCCGCAGTTTGACCGCGAAAATATGCGTCAACTGGGTCAGATCCTGGGCATGTTCTCCCAGGGGACCGTGGCGCTGCTCTCCTCGCGCTCCATCCTCAAACGCGGCGTAAAAGCCGACATGACCATGGTGCTGGACGATGCCAACAACCCGTTCAAGCTGTTGCCGACCGGGAAAACTGTTCTGATCCAGATGTTCGGTACGCCAATGCCGGGCTTTATGCCGCCAACAAAATCCGTGCGCGACGCGCTGATCGATCTGCAGGCGCACCAGCTGGGTATGATTTCCGGTATCCGCGCCATTATTGCCGCGATGCTGCAGTCCTTTAACCCGGAACAGCTCGAAGAGCAGGCGAAGCAGAACGGGATGACCTCTCGTCTGGCGCTGCCGGGAAGCCGAAAAGCCGCCCTGTGGGACTATTTTGTTCGCAGCTACGGTGAGACGGCCGGCGAGATTGAAGATGACTTCCACACCCTGTTTGGCGAAGCCTTCCTTCATGCGTATGACATGGAGGTGAATCAGTACAAAGACTCACAGAGCGGATCGGAAGACAAATGAATATCGCAACGGCTTCTCTCTCCCGACAGGGGACGCGCGCCAGCAACCAGGATCAGACGGGAGAAACCATCGGGGAACGTTCAGCCTGCTTTGTCGTCTGCGACGGCATTGCCGGCCTGCCGGGCGGTGAGGTCGCCGCTGAACTGGCCCGCAACAGCATTATCTCCCGCTTCGATGGCGACAAACATCTTAATGCGCAGCATATTCGCGACTACGTGCAGACCGCGAATCGCACCATTCTGAGTGAACAGCAGGCCGTTCAGGACTATCGCCGGATGGGCACGACGCTGGTCAGCCTGTTCATTGACCGGGATTACGGCCTGGCCTACTGGGCGCACGCGGGTGACAGCCGCCTGTACCTGTTCCGCCGGGGGTGGCTGTGGCACGTGACCACCGACCACAGCCTGGTGCAGCAGATGAAGGACGCCGGGCATCAGACCGACAACCTGAACAGCAACCTGCTGTATCTGGCGCTGGGGATTGAAAACGGTGGACCAGAAGCCAGCTACAGCGACGTGGTGCAGGTCGAAGACGGCGATGCGTTCTTACTGTGCACCGACGGCTTCTGGCACGGCGTCAGCGAAGAGCAAATGAAGCAGTCGCTGCATATGGTCAATACGCCGCAGGAGTGGCTGACCTTAATGAACCAAATCATTCAAAAGAATGGCGAACAGGAGGGGAATGCTCAGGATAACTATACTGCCCTGGCGGTATGGATGGGCAACCCTCAGGATACCACTTTGCTGCATACCCTCTCTGATGCAGCACAATTTCTTCCCTGCGGAACTGATTAGACACACAAGGAACGATATGAAACTTTGGCTATCGGGTTTGGCAATACTGGCGGTAACCTCCACCGCGCAGGCTGAAAATTTCCGCATCGTGCAGTCTCCTGCGCAGAAGCTGGATATCTGGATCGACAACATCAAAGACAACACCCCACAAAGCTGGTGTAAGCCAGAGGTGGCGCTGCGTATTGTGGCGAACGGCAAGAAAGACGTCTCTGTGCTGGAAAACTTTGTGCCGCGTCTTGGCTCACTGCTGGAACACCAGTGCAGCAAAGTGAATAAACTTAGCTGGACGCTCAACGATCCGGCGGGTACGACGCTGGCGCAGGGCACAGCAGGCAAAGCGCAGGACTGGGCGCTGGTGGTGAAACAGGCGCAGGCTGAGCCAGCCGCAACCCCGACCGCGACCACAGCCAGCGGCGCGTTACTGCCGCCAGACCAGAACGTGGCAGCCAATACCGTCGCTGCCGACCGCACGCCGTGGCAGGAGTTTACCCTTCAGGACGGCTGCCACCTGCGCACCTTCTGGGAAGGCGGCGCTTCCGCACCGGCGCTCTTCATTCCGGATTCTGACACCACCCGCTGCGGTAACGGCAGCTGGCTGAGCGGACACACCGTTATTTCTCAGTCCCGCAACGGCGGGCAGAAAGAGATGGCAGTGACCTACATTCATGGCTTCCCGGTGATGGGACTGAACCAAAGCGCCGACCCGGAAAATGCGCTGATCACCTCCGTCAACAAAGAGCGCATGGTATTCAGCACCCCAAACAGCGACCAGAGCTGGATGATCCTGCCTTACGATAACTCTCTGAACAGCTGGAAGAGCAACGGCACGGTGGCGGTGGAAATTTCGCGTGAAACCGCCAGCGACGATGCCAAACTGCAGGCGCGTATCGCCGCGGTGAAAAAGACGTGGAGCGCCTGGGTTGCACCCGGCACCCCGCTGAATATCGTTCTGATTGACACCCTGCGTCCTCAGCTGCGCGATCCGGCAGTGGGCGCATGGCGCGCGGCGAATTAAGGAATGGCTATGAATACGCTCTATCAACACCTGGCGGGTGAGTCGCTCAGCGACGCGCTGGCGCGTCTTGAAGCCGAAATCAAAGCCCGTCCGGCAGATGCCGATCTTCGCGCCGCGTTCGTGCAGTTTTTAACCCTCAGCGGCAACTGGACGCGGGCCCTGACCCAGCTGAAAAGCTGGCTGGCGCTGAAGCCTCAGGCGAAGCCCACCGTGACGCTACTGGAGCAGTCCATTCAGGGCGAGCTGCAGCGCGCGCAGGTGATGGCCGGTGCGCAGCGTCCTGCCATGCCTGAAACCCAGTGGCCGTGGCTGACCACCCTTGCCACGGCGCTGAGCGAGGAGGGCGAGCGTGCGCAGGCGCTGCGTCTTGAAGCACTTGAACAGGCTCAGGCAAACCCAGGCCACATCGTGCTTGAAAACGAAGAGACCCAGGCCTTTGACTGGCTGATGGACGGCGATGCCCGTCTCGGCCCGGTGTGCGAAACCATAGTTAACGGTCGTTATTTCTGGCTGCCGTTTAGCGCTATTGCGGAGATCCGTTTCCAGGCACCGGCCAGCGTCACCGACCTGGTCTGGCGTCATGCGCTGGTGCGTCTCACCGACGGTACGGAACAGGTGTGCCAGATCCCGGCGCGCTATCCTTTTGCGGCCGATGCCTCCGATGCGGTCAAACTGGCACGCACCACCGAGTGGCGTCCGCTCGACGAGGACGGCACCCTTTATGAAGGGATGGGCCAGAAAGCCTGGCTGAGCGAACAAAGCGAAAGCCCGCTGCTGTCGCTAAGCCTTGTGACGTTTGCGACGGACGGAGCCGATGAGTAATCCCGCTGGCGAAGGCGATCTGCTGCGCAGCGGCTGGCAAGCCCGCAGCAAGCAGGAGAAGGTGGGGGCGCGCGATAAAATGCAGCCCTCGCTGCTGGATCGTCTCACCGATAACGACCCGGAAAAAAAACGCGAGTCGGCCAACAGCAATCTGATCACCCACGCCGCGCTGCGCCGCAATGTCCTGCGGGATTTGCAGTGGCTGTTTAATACCATCAACCATGATGCCTCAAGTGATTTAAGCGCCTTGCCGCACGTGAACCGCTCGGTGGTTAACTTCGGCGTCGCGCCGCTGGCCGGGAAGCGAATGTCGGATATCGAATGGCACGATATTCAGCGCAAGCTCACCGAGGCCATCATCAATTTTGAACCGCGCATTTTGCCGCAGGGGCTGCAGGTTCGCTGCGTGTCGGATACCTCCTCGCTGGATCTGCACAACGTGCTGTCCATCGAGATAAAAGGGCGTTTATGGTGTGTGCCGTACCCGCTGGAGTTCCTGTTTCGCACCGATGTCGATCTGGAAAACGGCCATTTTGAACTGAAAGATGCGGGGTAATCATGGAAAGTAAACTGCTCGAATATTACAACCGTGAGCTGGCCTACCTGCGTGAAATGGGGGCCGAGTTTGCCGAGCGCTATCCTAAAGTCGCCGGGCGGCTGGGCATGCGCGGCATCGAAGTGGCGGACCCGTACACTGAACGCCTGATGGAGGGCTTCGCCTTCCTGACCTCCCGCGTGCAGATGAAAATGGATGCGGAGTTTCCGCGCTTCTCCCAGCGTCTGCTGGAGATGATTGCGCCGAACTACCTCGCGCCCACGCCCTCGATGGCGATTGCCCAAATTGAGCCCGACAGCAGCCGGGGCGACCTGAGCAAAGGCTTTATCGTGCCGCGCGGCACCATGATGGACAGCCTGGCGCTGAAAAAAACGGGTGTTACCTGCAGCTATACGACGGCGCAGGAGGTCAATCTGCTGCCGGTGAAAATCGACAAGGTTGAGCTGGGCGGTGTCCCCGCAGACCTGCCGCTGGCGCAGCTGGGCCTGAGCCAGCGGGGTATCAACAGCGCCTTACGGATCCGCATCGCCTGCGACGGTCCGCAAAACCTCGGACACCTGGATTTTGACCGGCTCGAGTTTTTCCTTAGCGGCCCGGATATCGAAGCGCTGAAGCTGCTGGAGCTGGTGATGGAGCACCATGCCGGGATCGTCTGTCAGACGGTCAGCAAACATCCGCAGCGGCAGCTATTGGCGTCGGACGCGCTGCGCCAGGAGGGCTTTGAGCCGGACCAGGCGCTGCTCCCGGACGATCTGCGCAACTTTGACGGCTACCGTCTGCTGCAGGAGTACTTTGCTTTCCCGGCTCGTTTCCGCTTTATCAGCCTGAGCGGTCTGAGCAAGCTGATTCAGCGTTGTGAAAACGAAAAAGCCTTTGATATTTTCATCCTGCTGGATAAATCGGATGAACAGCTGGAGCGCGTGGTCGACGCCAGCCATCTGGCGCTGCACTGCACCCCGGTGATCAACCTCTTCCCGAAGGTGGCGGCCCGGCAGAAGCTGAACGAAGGCCAGCATGAATACCATCTGGTGGTCGATAACATCCGGCCGCTGGATTATGAAATTTACGCCGTGAATAAAATCTTCGGCAGCGCCGACGGGCAGCGTGACGACCAGACGTTTCGTCCTTTCTGGAGCACCTGGAGCGGCGACGCGGGCAACTACGGGGCCTATTTTTCGCTGCGCCGGGAACAGCGCGTGCTCTCTGAGCATGCCCTGCGTTACGGCACCCGTACCGGCTATATCGGTTCGGAGGTGTTTGTCTCGCTGGTGGATGAACAGCATGCGCCGTGGCAGGAAAACCTGCGCTATATCTCTGCCGAGGTACTCTGCACCAGCCGTGACCTGCCGCTGATGCTGCAGCAGGAGCTCGGACAGTTCATTATGGCTGACTCCATGCCGGTGAAATCTCTGACGCTGCGTAAAGGCCCGACGCCGCCACGTCCGGCGCTGGCCGAAGGGTTCAGCACCTGGCGGCTTATCAGCCAACTGCAGATGAACTACCTCAGCCTGATGGACAGCGAAAATGAAGACGGCGCGGCCGCGCTGCGTCAGCTGTTAGGGCTGTACGCTAACCTGGCAGAAACACCGGTTGCGCGCCAGGTGGAAGGCGTTCGCCACTGCGTGCTGGAGCCGGTTCACCGCCGCGTGCCTGAACCCGGCCCGGTCGTTTTCGCCCGCGGGATTGGCATTACCCTGACGGTAGATGAGCGAGCGTTTTCCGGTGCCAGTCCCTGGCTTTTCGGCAGCGTGCTGGAGCGCCTGTTTGCCCGGCTGGTCTCGATTAACAGCTTCACGGAATTCACCCTGAAAAGTCAGCAGCGCGGTGAAATCGGCTACTGGGCACCGCGAATGGGTAAAAGGGCGCTGCTATGAGTGACGTTGCTGCCGCACCGCTGCGCGTTCACCGCCTCACGCCGCTGCCGGACAGTTTCTGGCGCGGCGTGCGCGAAACGCCGTGGCGCTATGACCTGTTCCAGCTGTTAAGGCGCATTGATGCCCAGGGCGGAGAGCGCTATCCGCTGGGACGCGCGCCGCTGCCGAAATTTGAGCCGTTACGCATCGGCCAGCAGCCGTCGATGAGCTTTGCGCCTTCCACGCTGGCACAGGTACGACAGCGGGAAGAGAGCGGGCTGCACGAGGTGTCTATCCTCAGCTTCGGCCTGTTTGGCCCTAACGGCCCGCTGCCGGTCCATATGACCGAATACGCCCGCGAGCGTATTCATCATCATCAGGACACCAGCCTGAGCGCGTTTGCCGACCTGTTCCACCATCGCCTGACGCTGCTGTTCTACCGCGCCTGGGCGGATGCGCAGCCCGCCGTCTCCCTTGACCGCGCCGACAACAGGCGCTTTGAGGGATATCTGGCGTCGCTGATTGGGATGGGGCAGCCGGGTCAGATGAGCAAAGGCAGCCTGAGCGCCCATGCCCGCTTTACCCACGCCGGACACCTGACGCGTAACGGGCGGGATCCGGAGGGGCTGGAAAAGATCCTTCGCGACTATTTTAAGGCCCCGGTCAGACTGGTAAGCAACGTGCCGCAGTGGATGCCGCTCTCCGCGCGTGAGCAGGCGCAGCTGGGAGCAGGACGCCGCATGCCGCGCATGGGTGAATCCGCCTTTCTGGGCGTTGCGGTGCGCGACGTGCAGCATAAGTTTCGCATCGAGATTGGCCCGCTCAGCGCGGAGGAGTACAACCGCTTCCTGCCGGGCGAAGCGTGGGTCACCGAACTGCGCGACTGGGTGCGCCAGTATGCCGGGGTGGAATTTGAGTGGGAAACACGGGTGATCCTGCGCGAAGACGCGGTGCAGGGCTCCACGCTCGGCGGCGACGGGCGATTAGGCTATAGCACCTGGCTGGGCCACCAACCCCAGCCTGTCCCGCGTGGCGATCTGGTGTATCGCGCAGAGCGGTAATCCTTCCGTATACCGAATCATTGTTAATGGAAACTAACATGTCAGAAATTAGCCGTGCCGTGCTTTTCGGCAAACTGGATGCGCTGTTATTTACCTCTCTGGAAAGTGCGACTGCGTTTTGCAAGCTGCGCGGCAACCCTTACGTGGAGCTGGTGCACTGGCTGCATCAGCTGATGCAGCAGCAGGATGGCGATCTGCAGCAGGTCATCCGCCACTTTGCCCTCGACGAACAGCAGCTGACGCGCGATATCGTAGCCGCGCTGGACGCCCTGCCGCGCGGGGCGAGTTCCGTTTCCGATCTCTCCGAACATATCGACAGCGCCGTGGAGCGCGCCTGGGTTTATGGCTCGCTGAAGTTTGGCGTTAGCCGTATTCGCGGCGGCCACCTGCTGATCGGCCTGTTCAAAACCTGGAACCTGGCTAACGTGCTGAAAAGCATCTCGGCGCAGTTCACCCGTCTTAACGTCGAGGTGCTGATCGAGCAGTTCGATGCCATTTGTGCCAACAGCAAAGAGACGCAGCAGGCCGCTGCCGCGGTTGACGCCCCGGCGGGTGCGGTCCCGGCTGCGCAGGGGACGCTGGCCCAGTACGGCCAGGATCTGACCGCTCGCGCACGTGACGGCAAGATTGACCCGGTTGTCGGGCGCGATGAAGAGATCCGCCAGATGGTCGATATTCTGATGCGTCGCCGCCAGAACAACCCGCTGCTGACCGGGGAAGCCGGGGTCGGGAAAACGGCGGTGGTGGAAGGGCTGGCGCTGCGTATCGCCGAGGGCGACGTACCGGAGCCGCTGCAAAATATTCAGCTGTGGCTGCTGGATATCGGCATGCTGCAGGCAGGCGCAGGCATGAAAGGCGAGTTCGAGGCCCGACTGCAGGCGTTGATCAATGAAGTACAGTCCAGCGCCACGCCGATTATTCTGTTTATCGATGAGATCCACACCCTGATTGGCGCAGGCGGCCAGCAGGGCACCGGCGATGCCGCCAACCTGCTGAAGCCTGCCCTGGCGCGCGGACAGCTGCGCACCATTGGAGCTACCACCTGGGCGGAATACAAAAAATACATTGAGAAAGATCCGGCGCTGACCCGTCGTTTCCAGACCGTACAGGTTCACGAGCCGGACGAAGCGAAAGCCGTTCTGATGCTGCGCAGCACCGTATCCCCGCTGGAGACGCACCACCAGGTTCTGCTGCTCGACGAAGCGGTCAGCGCGGCGGTGAAGCTGTCGCATCGCTATATTCCGGCGCGTCAGCTGCCGGATAAAGCCGTGGCCCTGCTCGACACCGCCTGTGCCCGCGTCGCGGTCAGCCAGAGCGCACCGCCGGCGCAGCTGGAAGACTGCCTGCGCCATCTCGCCGCGCTGGACGTGGAAATCGAGATAGCCGAACGCGAAGCGCGCGTGGGGGCCGGTGACGCCGGGCGCGTAACGGCATTACGCGCAGAACGCGACGCGTATGAAACAAAACGCGAAACCCTTGCTCAGCGCTGGGAAGAAGAACGCAGCCTGGTACAGGAGATCATCCGCCTGCGTGCCGCGCTGTTTGCGGCGGGTGATGACGATACTGCCGAGCTGCGCAGCCAGCTGGCGGAGCAGCAGCAGGCGCTGAACGCCTTACAGGGCGATGAACCGCTGCTGTTTGCCGCGGTGGATGAAAACGTTGTCGCTGCGGTGGTCTCTGACTGGACCGGCATCCCGCTGGGGCGGATGGTGAAAAACGAGATCGACGCGGTGCTGAACCTTGCCGACACGCTGAACCAGCGGGTCATTGGCCAGCGTCACGGTCTGGACCTGATTGCCCGCCGCGTCAAAACCTCGCGGGCGAAGCTGGACGATCCGAACAAACCGGTGGGCGTCTTTATGCTGTGCGGCCCGTCCGGCGTTGGTAAAACGGAAACCGCGCTGGCGCTCGCGGAATCGCTGTACGGCGGCGAGCAGAACGTTATCACCATCAATATGAGTGAGTTCCAGGAAGCACATACCGTTTCCACCTTAAAAGGTGCACCTCCGGGGTACGTAGGGTATGGTGAAGGCGGGGTATTAACCGAGGCCGTTCGCCGCCGCCCGTACAGCGTAGTGCTGCTGGACGAAATTGAAAAAGCGCACCCGGACGTCCACGAGATCTTCTTCCAGGTCTTTGATAAAGGCTGGATGGAGGACGGCGAGGGGCGCCATATTGATTTCCGCAACACCATTATTATTCTGACGTCGAACGTGGGCACCGACCTGATTAGCGCCATGTGCGCCGATCCGGAGCTGATGCCGGAGCCGGATGCCCTGAGCGGCGCGCTGCGCCAGCCGCTGCTGGAGGTGTTCCCGCCCGCGCTGCTGGGCCGTTTGCTGGTGGTGCCGTACTACCCGCTCAGCGACGAGATGCTGGGGCAGATTGTTCGCCTGCAGCTCAAGCGCATCCAGCGCCGTCTGGAAGAGAATCACAACATTATTTCTGAGTTTGACGACAGCGTGGTGGAACAAATTGTTCAGCGCTGCACCGAGGTGGAGTCCGGCGGCCGCATGGTGGACGCTATTCTGACCAACACCTTGCTGCCTCAGATGAGCCAGATATTACTTACCGCCAGCCGCAGCGACGAGCAGTACCGACGTCTGCACGTTACCTGCGAGCAGGGCGAGTTTCACTGTCAGTTTGCCGCGTAATAATCATCAAGAGAACTGTAAAAGATGACGGATAATGATAACAATCGGACTGTCCCAAACGCGCTCCCGGTCGGGTACCGCTTCAACGAGTTTGAAATCAAAGAGGTGATCGGCGGCGGCGGTTTTGGCATCGTTTATCGCGCGTGGGATCACCAGCTCGAACGCACTATCGCTATCAAAGAATTTATGCCTTCCTCGCTCGCCGTGCGCGGCGACGACATGACCCTGGTGCTGCGCAGCGAGCGCTTTGGCAAAGCCTTTTCCGCCGGCCTGAACAGCTTTATTCAGGAGGCGCGTCTGCTGGCGCGCTTTAACCACCCGAACCTGCTGCACGTCCTGCGTTTCTGGGTGCAAAACGACACGGCCTACATGGGGACGCTGTTTTACAGCGGTACCACGCTTTCGCGCCTGCGTGAACAAAAGCCGGAGCTGATTAACGAAGCCTGGATCCGCCGCACGCTGCCGATGCTGTTTGGCGCGATCAAGACCATCCACGACGAAGGCTATCTGCACCGCGATATCTCTCTGGATAACATCCAGATCCAGGATAACGGCCTGCCGGTGCTGCTCGATTTCGGCTCCGCGCGCCGCACGATTGGTAACCTCTCCGACGAAACGGAAACCATGCTGCGTCCGGGCTTTGCGCCGATTGAGCAGTACACCGACGATAATGAAAGCGAGCAGGGCCCGTGGACGGACATATACGCCCTCGGTGCCGTGCTGCGTACCCTGATTGTGGGATCGCCGCCGCCGGTCAGCGTGGTGCGTTCCATTCAGGACACCTGTAAACCGCTGGTCGAGCTGATGCCGCAGGGCTATTCCATTCCGCTGCTGCAGGCTATCGACCGCGCGCTGGCGCTGCACATGGAGGACCGTCCTCAGTCTATTGACGAGTTCGCCGCGCTGATTGAGATGCCGGTTGCTGGCATTAACGACGTGCTGACGGCGAAAAAACCCGGCACGATGCTGGTCCCGGTAGAAGATGAAAAACCGGCTTCGGCACTCGACTGGCGTCGCTACAAGATCCCGGGCATGGTTGCCGCGGGCGTGCTGGTGGGCGTCGTTGCCGGCGCGATGCTGTTCAGCGGTGGTAGTCATGACGCACCTGAGCAGGCTGCGCAGGCACCGGCAGAGACGCGTGCGACGGAAACAGCCGCGAACGCGCCAGACGTGAAGCCAGAAACGGCGACGGTGAACGAGCAGGCCACTGCGCCAGCAACGGCGCAGCCGACGCCACCGCCTGTCGAGGCCAGCCCGGTGGCGTTGGTCTACATCCGTATTCTCGACGGCGAAACGCTGAAAGTGAACGGCGAACCAAAAGCGCTGCGTCCGGCGAATAACGGCTACGCGTCGCTCAAGCTGCCAGCCGGCGAAGTGAAGATTGAACTGCAGGGCAACGGGAGAATGCGTAGCCAGACGCTGGATATCACCAAGCCGGGCACCTGGCTGGTGAATCCGTAAGTCAGGCAGGGACAGGGAACAGGACGGAGCGAATGTATAACATTAAGTTTGTCTATCTTTTCAGCGAGAACGTCTCGCCAGCGCTTTTTGCGAAAATTATCCGCCCGTCCGTTGCCGGGCAGTGGATTATGTCGGTGCCCGACAATTCGCTGCGCTCGCTGTTCACGCGCTACGATTTGCTGCGAACCATTACCGGTGCGAATCCCTATCAGTCCGGGCGCGATACGCGCAAGCTGATTGTGCAGGATCTCGATATGGGCAGAATCGTTGCGATTGACGAGAGTTTTCGCAGCTGGTCGTCGGTAACGGAAATCTTTTATATCAATGCACAGGGGCGGCTGCAGGCCGCCTCGCTCACCGGGCTGGGCTGGTACCCGGTAAGCACTATTGTCGATCGTTATGAAACGATGGTGCGCACCTATGGTTCCCGCCCTGCGCCAACGGAGCTGCCGACGCAGGTGGTGAAATCCAAAGCGGCGCAGGTGCCTGACCAGCCGACGCCGGGCAAAGACGGTAAAACCTATGCCTCTCAGTTGCAGAATATGACCAAAGCCGAACGCTGGCAGGCCCGAAAGGACCTGATTGCGAAGGGCAGCAACAGTCTCTACCCGGATGCGCAGATCGCGGCTAAACGGTTAGCGGCGAATAATATTGCCGTGGAGAAAGCGAAGCTTGCGGAAAATGTTTATAAGACCGTAAACCCGCTGGAAACAACGCCGGGCGTGCCGGAGGGGTGGACGGATATCAGTAATGACGCAGCGGCGCTGAAGAAGCTTGGGCTGAACAGCAAATCACTTTTCGACAATACAGCCTCTCCTGATTTTCTGGCCCGCGTATATCAACCCGACCCAGAGGTGTTTGGTCGTGATATGAACCCAACGTTGGTTTTCAGAGGGTCACGGCAACCCGAATTTTTCCCCATGAAGAACATGGCTGACTGGAAAAATAACGGTGCGCAAGGGCTCGGAATGGCGTCAGATTATTATAAAAGAGCAGTGGGTCTTGGTGAACAACTCTCTAAATCCGGTCAACAAGTGGACATTGCTGGCCACTCTTTAGGGGGCGGATTAGCGTCTGCTACCGCGATGGCCAGCGGTATGCCGGGATGGACCTTCAATGCGGCCGGTCTAAATTCAGGTACCGTAGAGAAGTACGGCGGAAGTTTGTTGGGCAGTACGGAAAATATTCAGGCTTACCGGGTTGAAGGTGAACTGCTGACAAAAATTCAGGAAGTTAACCTTTGGGAAGATTTCAAAACGGTTAAAGGACACGTGCCGGCGCTGATAGCCAAAGAAGAGCTTTCTGCCGTCATGCCTAACGCTGCCGGAATTGCACACGACCTTCCGGGGGGAACGGGAGGCGCTCTCGATCGCCATGGCATCGATCAGGCGATTAACTGTATTGAGCAACAGAAAGATGAAGACATCGCAATTATCGGGAGTCGCGCGTGAAATCATTGATTACTGGCTGGATAGCGCTTTGTTTAATGTTTATGGTTCAGGGGTGCAAGCAAAATATGGATTTAAAACCAGACAATTACTTCAGTGGTCAGCAGCTCACAGTCGCGCGTGCAATTGAAGCCGGTGAGATGAATGAGGTTATTAAATTAGCTTCGCAAACAGACCTTAATAAGCCCGGCAAAGAAGACATGACGCTGTTGTTTTGGGCGGTGATGAACTCAATTAACGATAAAAAAACACCGGAACAGCTAAAAATTATTACCGCGCTGGTTAAATCGGGGGCAGACCCGCTCCAGCCAAGGCCTAAAGGAGAGAGCAGTCCGGCTGAATATGTGCTGAAAGCGGACAGTGGGGTCTGGATAAAGGCGATGCTGGAGGGCGGATTATCGCCGGATGCGAAGGATAAAACGTTTGGGGAACCGATTATCTTCGAGACCCTCGAAGCAAAAAACACCGATACGCTGCAGGCGATGCTTGACGGTGGAGCGGACATCAATATTACCAACTCACTGGGTAATACGTTGCTGATCGCCGCGCTGGACTTTCACTCTTACGACCATGTCCTGCTTTTGCTGGAGCGTGGCGCAAACGCTGAGATCAAGGCGGATAATGGCTGGACAATGGCCAACCAGCTGCAGCGTTATCTGAACCGGGCGAAAGAGGGTAGTGACGAATATCAAAAGCTGACTGAAATCAAAGACGCGCTTATTCGGCATGGCGGTAAATGGCCTCCTGCACCGGTGAGTCAGTGATGTTGTTAAACAGTGCACTTCCTTGAGCAATGATGAGTGTTAAAAAGCAGGTATTCATTTTCTGGGGAACGATGGATGCGCTGGCTGTTGCGGTCTACTGTGCGCAGTCCGTGCGCCATGACAGAGTCCCCTTTGTATCCGATATATCCTCTTTCAGTGCGACAGGAAACTGGCTTTCTGGTGGTGGATCCGGCGTTCTGCTGCTTTTCTTTATTCTCGATTTCCTGTTGCTGTTGTCGCTCTTTGCCTCGGCATGGTGCTTTCTGACCGGGAAGCCTTTCGCGAGCAGACTGGCGCTCTGCCAGGAAGTTTTTCGTCTGATCTCCTTCCGGTACTCGGTGACCCTTTTCCCGTTGTTGTTGAATATCGCGGGCGCCTCGAACGTCTGGCTGTATAGTGTTTTGTTTATATTTTCAGAGTTTCTTAAGATCTACTCTCTGTGGAGACATCAATACGGAAGGACGCGTAATGCTCGATCTTCACAGTGACGATGCTGTGGTTAACCATTATGCCGATCGCTACCGTAATCTGATGCCGGCAAATATCCGCAAGACCATACAGCAGATGGATACGGCTGAAGCGACAGCGTCTGAGATATGGGATAAAACATTACCCCTCGTCACAACGGAGGGTGTTTCGCTTGATAAAGCACTGGGGGCATTCGTAGGGCTGGCGGTTGGTGATGCCGTCGGGGCGACGCTGGAATTTAAGCGCCGAGATAGCGAACACATAAATGATATGCTCGGCGGCGGGCCTTTCCAGTTAAAACCTGGGGAATGGACTGATGATACTTCAATGGCAATCTGTGTGGCACAGACCTACCTTTCAGAAAAAAGAATGCATACCGATGTTATGCGGCAATGGCTTCTGAAGTGGTATCTCACAGGTTCAAACAGCAGCAACGGCCGTTGTTTTGACATTGGTAATACCACCCGTTTTGCGCTGGAACAGTACAGGCGTATCGGCCCATCCTGGTACGGTAACACCGAGAAGCATACCGCTGGGAATGCCGCTATTGTTCGTCAGGCGCCCGTCTCGATCTTTCGCAGAAAATCGCTCCGCGCAATCTATTTTGAATCTCAGGCGCAGAGCCGGGCAACTCACGGCGCGGTTGAATCCATTAATGCATGCCAGTTTCTGGGGCTTATTCTCCATTATTTAATGAGCGGTTATCCAAAAGAGGCGTCGTTCGAGCCTCATCGGTTTCCTTTGTGTGCAAGGGTTATGATCGTCAACGCTGGTGAGTACAAGCATAAGGCCCGTCACCAGATTCGCTCCAGCGGTTATGTTATCGATACGCTTGAGGCCGCAATGTGGGCGGTATGGCATACGGATAATTTCCGTGATGCGATCCTTCTTGCCGCCAATCTGGCGGATGATGCCGACAGCGTTGCGGCAACGGCAGGTCAACTGGCCGGTGCGTTATATGGCTATTCCGGTATTCCGCAGGAGTGGAAAGATAAACTGGTCCAACACGAACGTCTCGTCAGCATGGCAGGGGAGCTATTTCACAGTGCACCTGAGGATAACTTTCTTTAACGTTTCTGACGCATAAGCGCATATCCAAAACCACTTAGTCAAAATTAGCTTTACGTTCAAACACGTTTTCAGCATAAACCATTACGGAATACAGATTATGCTCAACCGAATTACCGTTCAGCTCCCGGTCGAGGGGCTGCTCTTCTGGAAACTCTCCGGCCGCGAGGCGATGTCCGAGTCGTTCGCCC